>JACNKX010000186.1 GCA_014381825.1 Planctomycetota bacterium | reverse complement strand
GGCGTTCTCCGTCTTTGCCGAGGAAGAATCTACGAAGCCCGCTTCGAAGAAAGATCCGCTGGCGACGCTGACGGCCCAAATCGATGAGCTGAGAATTCGACACAACCAGGGCGTCGAGGCCCAGAAGCTGGCGTCCGCTCCAGAGTTTGGCGACGCAGACTTCGCCAAGGCTCTGGAAAAATGGCATGCTGTTCTCAAAGTGCGCCGGGATGCGGGGCGCCGTTTCACACGAGCACTGCTCGAGGCCGTTGTTGCGGCGCCGGATGAGCATCCGCAGCAGAATGCCTGGCGAGACGAGCTCCACAAACTTCACGCGATGTACGCAACCGACGATGACAACTTCCACCGCACGGTGTTGGTCTGGAAACTTCTAACTACCTTGGAGTCGCCCGCTTCCGAGTCCATGTCGGTCGCCAAGGCGGAGTTCCTCGCAACACTCGTCGCGCCCGGCAAAGGAGTCCGGACGAATGACGTGTTGACGAATCTCGGGGCGACCACGGAACCGTTGGGTTGGGAAAACCACGCGACGTACGCGATGGCTCATCTCAGCGGCGACCATGTCGACAAAGCGAAACGCGAGCTTCGTCTCTTGCGGCGAAAAGTCGCGCGAGTCGCCAAGGCCTCACGCGGCGGAAATCTCGACTATGGTCCAGAAGCTGGCGAGTATCGTCACAAAACCTATGTCGCTTACCTCCAACAATGCGACCTCTTGGACGCACTCGTTTTCATTGGCGAAGAGGCGATGCCACAGGCACGTGAGCTACTCAAGACTGCCATCGGACGCAATCGAGACGAGGAATTCCCCAAGCACTTGGTGCCGTTGTTTCTCGAAGTCAAGACTCTGTTGAAATGACCTCCAAGACGCTGCGCGAAAATCCCCTCGGTTCGGTACAAGATGTCATCGCGGCGGGACGCTCCAGAACGTACCGGTGATGCCGGTCACTCCATCCTTGTTCTGCGCATAACAGGCGGTGAAGACCTGCCCTGGCTGGATCTCGACCGAAGAACTGTAGCCCTGGTTACTGCTAGGTGCGGCCCGCAGAAGCCACGATACGTCGCTCCAGCTTCGACCGCCGTCTTCGCTCAACCTCGCGTAGAGACCGAACGGTTTGTAGCGGCGACCGTAGGTCAGTAAGATTCGACCGTCCGACAGTTTCAACAGCCGCGGACACGCTCCTGATGAGATATTCGTTTCAACGGGTTTCGTCCAAGTTTTTCCGCCGTCGAGTGATTCGTTTTGCCAGAAAAGTCCGTTCCGTCCATCCTGGGATCGTCCTATCCGATGCATCGCGAGCAGGTGCCCATTGCCCACCTCAAGCACGACCGGCTCGTAATAGTCTCGGGTGGATTGGGTACCCTGGGCCATGACCGTGGGGCTCGACCAGGTACGGCCGTTGTCGTCGGAACGGTACAACACATTGGAAGAGATTCCGGTAATGTCCTTGTTGTTACTTCCATAGCAGGGCGCCAGCAATGTCCCCGAGTCGAGTTTGATGGCGGTCGAGCAAGTCTGCAATCGCGGCGCGAACAAAACGCTCTTCTGAAGCGGCCATGTGAGACCTGAGTTTTCGCTCCAGCACCAAAACCCACCGATATTGCGGCATGGGTATTCGTGTTTGTGTATATGAGGAACTCCCGTTCTCTTGCTTTCTTTAACTGGAACAACTTCGTGCATCGCCAACAGACCACCCACGACTCCATCACCAAGATAAATGGGGGCAAACTCTTGGCCGCCGCCCGCAGCGAGTTGCGCAGCGTTCTCGATATCCCATGTCTCGGCAAGATCGTAGGAACGAATCACGGTGATCACACTGCGAGGATGCGTGTGGCGGACCTGTTTTTGTCTCGGCGCCTGGCGAAACGCCATCAACAACTCGTCACCATCGAGCCGCACGACATGTGGGAAGGCTGTGTACTGGGCTGAATCGAACAGAACCTCGAGCTGCCGAACATCCGAGGGCGTTTCTACGTTGATCGAACGATCGACTCCCGCCGCCTGTGCCGAATCCAAGGGGCACAAAAGCGAACTACCGAAAAGTGTCGCCGCCGATGTTGCGATCGTCGACTGCCTCAAGAAATCACGCCGCGAAGTGGGTTGCTGGAACATCTCGAATTTCCTCGCCTGTGTTTATGTAGGACGGGCACTCCTGCCCGTCTTCGTGCGTCCCTCATGGACGGGCAAGAGTGCCCGTCCTACACACCGCGCTCACGATTCGCCAGTTCCCTTTTCGATCGCAGGCGGCATAGCACATTCGATACTGACCGGCTTCGATTTCGATGAGCGACATGTCTTCCGATTGTACCGCATCGAGTTCATCGCTGCTGTATCCATTCCCTTCAATAGCGCAAGCAGCCCGCTCCCAGACGAGTCCGTCGGGGGAGCGTGCCATATAGATCCGCGAACGATATCCGGCAATGTCCGTGGCGATGGATTTCGCGGCGAAATCTGCATCGGTCGCCGCATCTGGGTCACGACTGGGGTGGAGCGGTACTTCCGTTCCCTCGGGAGCATCTTGCCATGCCGAATACAACATGCTCCAACGATCATTGTCGCCATTGACTTGTGGCGGGATAACTTCTGCTGCCGTAATGCCCGCCGAGTCTTGTTCGGTTTGCTTATCGCGCAGCCGATACCCTTTTTCCCATGTGAAGTTGAGCCCATCGGAACATACCGCGCTCATAATGCTCTGCCCCGAGTTTTCGTTCCTGAGAGCGTCCGACACGAAGCAATAGATCCGGCCGCGACCATCGGGCAGCAAAAGAAAACGCGGTCCGCCGACGCTCATGCCGTCAACACTTTCTATTCGGATTCCCTCTTCATGAGTCCAATGCAGCATATCAGCGGACACAGCACTGCAAATAACCGTGGGGCGCTCCGCTACTCCACGTGATTCGAAGTACATTCGCCATTGTGTGTCCGAACATTTAACGTGTGTGTCCGAACATTTAACGATCGTCGGCGCGAGGACGCGCAGCGCCCGGTGAGGTACCGTCGGGTCCGGTGAGACTCGAATTCCCGGCTCGAGTTCAAATTGCAGCCCGTCACGAGAGAACGCGCTGAGAATATAGCCTTGGCACGCCGCAAAG
>JACNKX010000166.1 GCA_014381825.1 Planctomycetota bacterium | reverse complement strand
GCCCGTGCTCGTCCGCCATCGTGGACACGACAGTGGATTGCGTTCCGTGCAGCAATCACTGCACCAAAACATCGCACTCACCGTGCGACACAAACCTGTGTTTCGTTTGTTTTGCGAAGAGGCCTACCAGTACGCTCGCCGCGGCACGGTTTACCCATACCAAATGACAGTCGAACGACAAGCGGGATTCGCCGAGGATGTGATCGTGCAAAGAGGGGATCGTCAAAACCGCGATCTGGACGGCATTCAGTTTATCAAGACGAGAATTCCGCCCGATCAGGCCGAGTTCATGATGCCCATTTATCTCCCCGAGACGATGCACATCAACATCCAGAGTCAATCGCAATTGTACACCCAGGCTTACGCATCCTTCACCGATGCCCACGGCGTCAAACAGCATTTTCTCGCTGTCGCCGAGAAACGTAATATGCTGCGCACGATGCCAACCGTCGTCAAACTATACGCCGAGGAGACGTTGCTTTCGGGCACGCCAGGCCAAACAGTCATCGCTCGTTTCAAAATGGAACGCACCAGCAATATGCGAAACTCAATGCAACTCGCGTTGGAGCAGAGTCCCCCTCAACAGTTACTAATACCGCCCCGCAGCCTCGGACGCGACGAACAACTCGTAACAGTCCCCATCGCGATCCCCATGGATGCCGCGCCTGGCAAATACGAGCTGGTCTTTCGAGCCACAGGTCAATTGGATAGCAAGCCCGATCAACAGGTCGTCACGTCTGCCAAAGTGATGCTGGAGATTCGAAAGTAGGTCTCGCGCCGAGGCGCAGCGGCGCTGGGAAAAGAATTTGAGGGCTATTTCATTCCTCAGCGTCGCTGCGACTCGGCGCGAGACAATTCCGATCTATTCAACACGAACAGTAACCACATTCGAAACTCCAGAGCCTTGGGGGCCACGAGGCGTGCGGCGAACGGCGAAGACTCGGTAGCGGTAGGTCTTTCCGGACTGCACGCCGGGGTCCGTCGCTTCGGAGATCTTGTCACCGGGTTTGCCCATATAATTCCGGAACTCCGTGCTCTTGTCACCTTCCGCTCGTTGCAGAATGTGGCCGGCTTCTGCCGTCGCGTTGTCCTTCCACTCCAACTTCACTCCGGATGAGTTGCTATCGACGACTCGTAGCTCGGTGGGATCATCCTTGGACGCAGGCCCAGGCATGGGCTCGTTCCGGTTTTGTGGTTGACGACGAGCAAATTTAGGACGAGTACCAGGGTTATCGAGTTGCTCGCGAGCAGCTGCGTAACGTTTACGAACGAAGTCTTTTTGTGAGGCAACCACTTCGTCAAAGTTCTTGTCCCGATTCGTTGCTCGCTGATGCGGAAACGGGTCATTCTCCAAATCGGCTTTGATCAGCGCGTACTTAGCATCAATCTTCGCGCAAAGTTGCTCTGGCTTAAAATACTCGTCGAGAATCAAACTCGCACTGTGCCGATATCGCGCCAACAATTCAGGATCTGCAATAATTCTCTCAAGGAGCGGATTCTGAGAATTGCCTGGAACGGGCCACGCGGCATTCCAATCGGCGAGCACATGAATTTGTCCAAAGGCGATTTCACAGAATCCCACGTCGAGGTCCCACGGCAAATACCGCCACCGCTTCTCGTCTGGATCGTGGTACAGATAATAGTTGTGAGCATTCCACCCGGTGAGCTGGTCGAACGCGCCGGAAAACAACATTACGGAAGCGATCTTGAGAAAGTCGTCGACCTCAAACTGCGACTCGAGATTCGCGGCAAACTCGCTCTTGCTCGATTTATTCACCATCCTGACAAAGTCGACGAGCGGCCAGGCATCTTTCTCGGCGGACTTCGACTTTGGCTCAAAGGCCACCCCGTACAACGCTGGGTCGTTACCAAGAAACTGAAGGTTGGCTCCTGGCCCGCCCAAATCTATTTTGAATAGAGCTCCCTTGCCTCCATCAAATCGGCTCTCAACGAACGACTCGTCAATCCGCTCGACATTGACGTACACGCCACGATACTCGTCGTTCACGAATAGCTTGGCGTAATTACAACGATGTGTCGGGATGCCTTGATCGCGAAGAATCTCGGTGACGATCGGTTCGCTAAACAGGCTGCCAAACTGCACACCGTTGTCCAACGAAATACGTCTCAACCCTAAGAAGCGTTGGTCTTTTTCGTATTCGCTGAATTTAATCAAGTAACTTCGTTTGTGCCGCTGCTCGGGAGACGATGAACTGTTGCCCTTAAAACGAATGGCCACGCGGTCAATCGCAACGTCACCCCAACGAAAAGTCGCCGGCACGTAAATACGTTTTGGCAGCGCGGCCAACATGCGCCGGATGTCTTCATCGGCAACTTCCAGATGGACCGTTTGAACGGTATCGGGATCGTAGAACTCTTCCTGCGCTCGAGCCGACTCATCACCCGCTGAGTCCTGCTGTGCCAGGACGGTCTGGCCCGCCAGCGCGACGGCTGCGAGTATGAGTAGGGTCAATCGGGAAGGCGTTCTGCGAGCAGCGTAAGTCATGAAGTCATTCTCGGCCTAAGATGGGTAGGAAAATGGGGCAAGAAAATGACGGTGCAGATTTCCTGCCGCCATTTTCCTGCCTATTCTTTCGTCGTTCGCGCTACTTTATGGTGAGCTTGCGAATCAAATACTCGCTCGTCGTCGCGTGTTTTACACTTGGAGCATCGGGGTAAACGAGTTCACAATCCACGCCGACGCTCTTGCAGTGCTCCTGCAACTTCACGCCAAAGTTTGACGTGTGAGTGGGATCCTTCTGAGGCTCGCCCAACGCGGGAGGTGCGGTGTAAAACAAGTGAACCGGTGGGTCGTCCTCCGTAACCAGAGCGTACGGCGAATACTCGGCGATCCATGGCAAGATCGTATCGCGTTTGGCGTGAAACTCTGCGAATTGCGTTAGCTTCTTTTCGGTATCGCCGGTGAAGCCGAAAGCGTGTCCGCCGTACCTACTATTGGGAGTCCACTCTTTCATCTGTTGCGGGTCGAGTGTCGTTTGTGCTCCGCGGACGGCAGCGCAGAGGAGCCTTGTCGATTCGCGTGCTACCGGGTCATCGCTGTTGGGGTCGGCCATATCCGGGTGAAACGCTAACCACAAACTGGAGCAGGCGCCGA
>JACNKX010000146.1 GCA_014381825.1 Planctomycetota bacterium | reverse complement strand
AGAAGCGATCACGAAAGCTCAAGCTGCCCTGCTGGCGGATCAAACGGCCGCAGCCACAGAGCTTAATACGCTCCGTGAATTGGCAACAGAAATGCTGCACAACATTCGTCAAACGACCGCGAGAGACAAAGCCAACACGATGGAAGTGCGTGATGGCATCGCGCAACAACGAGATGCCGTATTTGCTGCCACAACCGCCGACAAGCTAAAGCAAATCGATTATTTCGCAGCAGCAGATGCGAAGATGGCGGAAGTTGTGTCTGTAGGGCTACAAGCGGATCAGCAAATTCGAGTGGATCGCAATGAAGGCTTCGCCAGTTTTGCGCGAGCGATGGCGAACAACAGGCACCTTGGCGTTCGTGCAGACTTGACTCCTCCGCCGCCACCATTGCCGTCTCCGTCTTCACAAAACTCGGTCGGTGTGGCATGGCCCGACTGGTTGACGTATACGCACTACTTGTTTGGTCGTAACGAGACTCCTATCGACGGACTCGACAGCGCTTTGAATGTTGGAACCATGATCGGACGTGGAATGGTTGTGCTGGCTGGTTCCGGCTTGGTGATGGTCGCAGCCGCTCCGGTCGTTGCAGGTGCCGTCGGTACTTACGGCATGGCAGCGATATATACCGTCGGTGCTGGGATGGCCGTTCATGATGTTTGGCAGACTGGGCTTCAATTCTACCGCTGGGATTACTTGTCTGTGCAGGAGCGTGAGGATTTGGTCGCGCACACAGCGTTGATCGGGATTGGCGCTTTAGTTGGTCGAGCTGGTTTGAAGAAAGGTCCGCCTTGCGGTTGCCGTTCGTGGTTGAAGGTCTGCTTCGTGGCAGGCACTCCGGTTCATGCGAATTCACAAAGTGGCGAAGTTTGGTACGCCGGAGCTGGCATCGCTTTGGTTGGTACGATCGGCGGCGTTGTGGTCAGTGAACGTCGTCGCAAGCGTCGACAACAGATGCACGACGATTGCTTCTTGGACTCCGATGAGTTTGCAGAAGACAACGAGACGTCAGATTGGCATAATGATCTGCACGAAGGGGAAGACATGAACTTCGACGAACTGTGTGATCGATTGTTTCACGACGACGCTGATTTCTGGGGCGCTGATCACTTGGAAAGTGATCGCCACGATCGTAGCCATCACGCTCCGAGTGATGAGCCCACCAGTAGTAGGTCAGGCTCCCGCCTGACATCAACTGGCACGATGAGAACGTCAGGCAGGAGCCTGACCTACCTTGCTCGCCATTCTGAATCCAATTCGGCAACAAGTCTTGCCGAACGCGACACGCAACTTCTGACGCAACCATCGACCAATGCCGTGGTTGCCACAGAGACCACGGAAAGCGTTGAATCTTCTTCCTGGTGGCGGAAGCTAAACGCCGCCGGTTTCTTCTGTGGCTTGCTGTTGGCGGCAATGCTACTCGCCAAGGGTTATCGCGTTGAAACATCACCAACAAGGCCAATCGAACAAGTCAAAGTTGGTGAGCGTGTCCTCGTTAACGCACCGGAAGAAGCATTGGCGACTGACTTCGCGAGATTAAATGGATTCGATGCAAGTTGGAACGCCAGTGATGGATCGCTCGAAGTTGACGACGCCGACGATCCGCTACGGCAACTTGCCAGTGCAACACCGGAAGCGGTCACGCAAGCCGATTATCGCTTGATCAAGCTTCATGCCACCGAAGTCTGGCCCGACGGCACGATCGACAACATCAATGTCGAAACATTGCAACCCTGGCAATGGCTTCACGAAAACGAAGTTCACGTTGGTGGCAAAGCTCCATTGCCGCTGGACGCCGAAGAGATGGGCTTAACGGGCAACTACACCTGCAAAGTCCTCGACATTCTTCCAATTCCCGAGCTCGAACGAGGCCCAGGCCGAGTCGTCCTCACCACGGTCAACCATCTTAACCGCGACGTTCGTGAGCTAACACTTCGTGACACCAATGGCACCGAAGAAACACTTCGTCCGACAGGCAACCACAAGTTCTACAGTGTCAGTCGCGGCGAGTGGCTTGCTGCGTCGGAACTGCAAAACGGCGAACGGCTCGACGGAATCAACGGCGAAGTCACTGTTGTTTCGAGTAGAACTATCCCTGGCAAACACCGAGTCTACAACTTCACCGTCCAAGGAGAGCACCTCTATCGCGTCGCCAACTGCGGCGTGTTGGTGCACAACCAATGCCCCAAGGGTTTGCTAAGTCTTCTTCCAGACTTTCGTTCGGGACGTCTGCTTGCTGAACATTATGCAAAACACGTCAAGGGTGTGATGGTTAGGTCGAGAGGTCGATTGGTTCCAAAGAAAGGCGGCCCAGATATGCCTGAGTTCAATTCTATGCAGGAGTATCACAACGCGGCACGACAGTTTCATAGCGGTGCCCCTGGACAAGGAGTCCATGAAGCTGTTCGTGCGGATGGTGATTTCGTCAGATTCGATCCAGCCACTGGGTACTTCGGGATTCGGACTTCAGATGGAATAGTCAAGACGTTCTTTAGACCGGACGGTGATGCGATTGCGCAATTTGAGTATTTCCTGAAACAATTGTTCTAGGCGCTCTCATGACTGATGTTTCTGCTGACTTCATGAAGACATCACGTGGGATTCTAAGGTCGTTAGGATCGCTAGACGAATCGCCATGGGACCTGGTCGATAAATGGCAACTTCTCACCGATGAATGCGAAGTGGGCTACCGTTGGGACATCAGTGAATTTGACAACGAGGTAAGATGTCGGCAGCTTCTCGACGATCTGTTTTGTTCGACAGAACTTCAGCAGTGTTCCGAACTAACAGCGCTGAAGAATGCAGTCGCACAGATCGATTTACGGTTTCGCTCACTATTACAACTTGGCGTCCGTCGACCTGGAAGGGATTCTTGGTATACCGAAGGCGTCCTGAAGTCAGCAGGAGTAGATTACGCTACGTATTTTCAGAAGGCTCACGGAATAATCGTTGATCGTTGCCAATAACCCGTCGGGTCAGGCAAATCCAAGGGGCAGGACGGCTCTGTAGAAAACTTGGTGCTGTCTTAACCGGCTAGCATGGGACCGATCTAAGGGGTCAGACGTCTTTGATGAGTGAGTCAATGTGATTTCGGTCGTTTTTCGCCGCGAGGATTGG
>JACNKX010000065.1 GCA_014381825.1 Planctomycetota bacterium | reverse complement strand
GCGGCGGGGACGGTTGCACTACACGCTCCTCCCGTCAAGATCGGCATCTCGCCGATCGTCGAGCCCGGCTGAATTCTCGCGAGAAGCAGGAGGTCGTTCTCTGGATTTCCGTCCAAGTCTTCCTGCAGCTTCGTGACTTCCAGCAATCCCGTGATCATAAAATAGAATGAGTCGACGTAATCGCCTTCATCGAACAGCGTCTCGTCTTCGGCAAGTGCGACCCAACTCAGATCACCTTGCATCGCATCTAAATGATGACGATCGATCGAACTTAGCAGCGGATCGCCCGCGATCAGGTCGACCAGTTCTTGGGGCGAGGGCGTATCGTTTGGTAAAGACATGTTTCAAGTCAGAATTGAAAAGCTATGCCCGCTTTTAGAATGGCCGGTACTCGGCGCAACCAGTGAGGAGCGTCATTGATACAACAAAAGGAATGCCAAGGAAATAGATGGTACCGTTGTCTGTCTCTTTGAGTTCTGCTCCAATGGCTTGTCGCGTTAAACATTCAATGGCAGTCGCGGGGCATTCCGAGCAATGCGATGGGGATGATTTCAACGGAGGCTTGGGTTCTCCCTTCTAACACGCGTCGGCCTGGCAACGCCGAACTCATCCGAGAGGCTTTCACCTTCCCGGACATCACGCCAAATGAAGTGTTGGCGAAACCACTTTACGGATGTATGGAAGGAAACATGCTGCATGCGTTGCAACGTGACCCCGTCGACATTTGTCAGGAACGGAGTGAGGATTCGGTTGTCCTCGGCAACGCAGGTGTCGTGGTCGTCGAACGGATCGGATCGGCGGTCACGAACGTGACCGAAGGCGAAACGTGCATCGTCTTTGGCAACGGGATCTGGGACGAGCAAGGCTACCCCGTCAAGATCCTGGGCTATGATGCCCCAAGCAGCATGGGCGTCCTGGCCAGATCGATGAAACTGCACGAACGGCAGTTGATTCGGGTTCCCGTGGAGTCCGAGTATTCGCTCGAACAATGGGCGGCATTCTCATTGCGGTATATCTCGGCCTGGGCGAACTGGCGCGTCGCTTATGCCTGTTGGCGATCGCAAATGCAGGGAGTGGCACCAGCCGATACCGTTGTCTGTGCATGGGGCGGTGGAGTGAGCTTTGCGCAGCTCGCTTTAGCGAAGCGTCTGGGTTGCCGAGTGATGATGGCTTGCTCACACCCGGAGCGGCTGGAGTTGTTGCAGCAAGAAGGAATCGAGGCGATCGATCGCCGGCAGTTTCATGACGACGACTTTGAAGACAAGTTTCTCAAGACAATCGCTGAGAAGACGGATGGTAAGGGGGTTTCGATCTTTATCGATAATATCGGAACTCCCGTACATCGGGTTACGTTGAAGGCGCTAGCCCGCCAGGGAGTCGTGACGACCTGCGGATGGAAACTCGGGATGCGAACTCACATTGCTCGCGCGATCGAATGTCTGAATCGTCATATTCACGTGCATACGCACTACGCGAGGTATCAGGAAGGCCTCGATGCGGTTCAGTTTGGGGAAGAGTATGTGTGGCTGCCGCCTCACCCAGAACACATTTGGAGTTGGAACGAAATCCCAACGATGTTTCGGGAGTATGCAGCGGGCAATATCGCATCGTACTTCCCGATCTTTTCTGTCAATGCTTAAGCAAGCGTAGAGGTTCACGAATGAAGGATGGTCGCAACCACGTTCGCATCCGTTCGATCGGCCTGCACCTGCCAAGCACACGAGTGTCGAACTATGAAAAGGCAGAACGGGTTGGTTTCGAACGAGACTTCCTTGAGAACAAACTAGGTGTTGTCGCTCGCTCCGTGATGGAGCCCGGTGAAACCACAAGCGACCTCGCGGTTCGTGCCTTCAACGCTCTTATGGAGCGTACGGAGCTCTTGCAGGAAGAAATCCAGCTGCTCGTTGTCGTCACGCAACATCCAGATTTCAAAGTCCCACATACGGCGGCCGTCGTTCACAACCGACTCGATCTTGCCAAGCACTGCATGACGTTTGATGTCTCACAAGGTTGTGCTGGTTACACACATGCCCTCACGATCGTTACCGGCGTGATGGACGCTGCCAAGCTGAATCATGGTGTGCTGATTACAAGCGATCCGTATTCCGACAAAGTTGCCGATGATGATAAGGATGTTTCTTTGCTCTTCGGAGATGCAGCTACTGCGACATACCTGTCACGCACTGGTCCCGGGTATCGATTGATTGATTCAAACTTCGGAACACTGCCAAATAGCTACCGCTGCCTAATGTTCCACGATCATTTGGAAATGGATGGCGGGGCGGTCTTCAAACACGCGGTTCAAGAAGCTCCTCCGAGCATTAAGGAACTACTCGAGCGGAACAAAGTCGGCGTCGACGATATCGATTTATTCTTGCTTCACCAAGGCTCGAAGTATCTCGTAGAATACGTCAGCCGAAAAATGCAAGTCCCACCTGAGAAAGCGCCGTTCGAGGCCAGCAACTATGGAAACACGGTCTCGTCGTCAATTCCGTTGATGCTGCAGAGGCACATTGATGCGGGAAAATGCGAACGCATCGTATTGAGCGGATTCGGAGTCGGTTTCACGTGGGGTAACAACCTTTTAGAAAGATCGAGAGCGGAACCATGACGACTGTCGAAGATATCATTCGCTTGATGAAAGATGGCGGAATCGCTCGCGGCAAAGCTGATTCATTAGCCCCCGACAAGCCGCTCGATGAGCAGGGTCTCGACTCCTTTGACCGCATGTCGTTACTGACAGAGCTCGAGGAACGCTACGATGTTGAGTTACCGAACGAAGTGGCGAACCAACTCAAAACCTTGAATGACATTGTTAGCCATTTCACCCCTTAATCGATAGCGAACTTCGTTATGACTCACACACTCGCTGATGCAACAACGCCCGTTAGTCCATTTGTTGGAACTTGGCGGCTGGTCAAGTTTGAAATGCGATTAGAGAACGGCAAAACGATCTACCCTCTAGGAGAAGATTGCCTTGGAAGCCTTATCTATGACGAGCATGGCAGGTTCGCAGGGCATCTAATGAAGGCGGGCCGACCGGAATTCGCGTCGGGAAACATCTTTGAAGGAACGGCAAATGAGATAAAGGCTGCGTATAGCGGTTACGTGGCGTACTTCGGAACGTACGAAGTCGATGACCAGCGCAAAGTGATCACACACACGGCCGAAGGCAGCCTGTTTCCTAACTGGATTGGTACCATGCAGGAACGTCTGTACGAATTTCCCAGCCAAGACGAAGTCATCGAGAGTACGCCACCCTTGGACGTCGGCGGAGTCAAAGGTGTATCGGCTTTGACGTGGGCACGGATCACGAGCTAGTTGCGGCGACTGGGTACAACGCTCTCGGCACGCTGAATGCAGTCATACAATTCATCGACGACCACGCTTTGTCCGGCTCCACGAAGCATTCCATAGTGCGTACCGGGAATCCAGTGCAATTCCAAGCCATCTTGGGCGATGCGTCTCCAAAACCAACTGACAGGCCACATGCTCACAAAGCTGCTCTGCGACCAGCGGGCACGAAAGTACGTGATCATTCCTGGATAAGGCGTTACACGATGCTGTCGAGCAATCGTGGTGTGCGTACGTAGTCCTTCGTCTAAGAACGCTTGAAACATCCGCTTGACGCGTCTGGAACGCACACGGTTGGCGTACTCCAACAACCTCGTAAATCGAGCCGCTCGATAGACGGTCATGTAGAACCAGTCGAGCCAGCGTGGAATGTGCGTTGGCGGGTCGAGCGCAACTAGCAAGCTGACCTCATTCCCCTGGCGGCGCAGTTCCCGAGCCAACTCGACGACGATAATACCACCAACCGAATAGCCTGCCAACATGTATGGTCCATCCGGTTGAATTTGCTTCATGGCGTTGACGTACGCCGATACAAGCCGGTGGATGGAGACTTGCCGGATCGTTTTAATCAGCTCCGCACTAGCCGGCTGCAGCCCATAGACTGGATGCTCTCTGCCCAACGCCTGGGCGATCTCCTCGAACGCGTAGAGATCTCCGTAGCCCGCCGGAACGAAGAACAAAGGCGTCTCGCCACCGCTGGGTTGTAGCGTAGTGACCTGGGCATGCGCGATACGTGCGTCCAGCTTCGCCAAAGGGTCCGTCGAATTTACGCTACCTACGTCTGTTCGCTGCAAGTCGTCGGCAAGGTAATCCGCGATCTCGCGCAACGATCGCCGCATTTGCAGGGGCTTGAGCGATAAGTCACGGCCAAGCGATTCCTCGAGTCGCATTTTCAGCTCGGCGGCCTGCAACGAGTCCAATCCAAACTCCGCCAGAGGTCTGTCTGCATCGATGAGACTCGGGTCCAACCGCATCTTCTCCGCCGCATGATCACGAACCAATTCCATTAGCTTGTCAACGTCTGTCATATCAATCGGCCCTTCGCGGAGCGTGACGCTTCCTGCTCCGGTATCGACGGACAGGGGCGAACGCAGCGGGCCCTGAAACTTGCTGCCATTCGAGACGCGTGGCATTCGCGCCCTGGGAAGTGTCTGAACAGCCGCCCCGCTTTGTGCTAAGTACAAGGTATGTGTCGAGTCGTCCGCGAGTCGCGTATCGCGCAAGCATGCGACCTCATTGAAACCGGCTTCACCCAACGCCCGCTCCCAACCATCTCGTCGCATTAGTGGGTAATCGGGACGCAGATCTTTGTCCTCAAAGCTCCACCATCCGTCGAGCAGCGTGAAAACAACATCGCCCCAGAACGGCGGATTCGCGCCTTCGAGCATCATGAGCCAGCCGCCCGGCTTCAAAAACTGCCCTACATTGGCGAGCGTATCGGCCAGACGAGGTGTCGCATGCAAGACATTCGCCGCAACAACCAGATCGAACGAGCAGGGTTCAAATTGGCCTTCGTTAGCCGGATTGCTGATGTCAAGAATTTGAGTTCGCAGGAAGTTGTGTTGGGCAAACCGAGATTCGGCCGCGTCGAGGAAGAATCGAGACAAATCTGTGAAGATATACTCGGTGCAATCCGATGGAAATCTTGGCAGCAGATGCGCCGTCAAGCCTCCAGTTCCAGCGCCGACCTCGAGCACGCGGATCGGTTGAGCGCTCGGATTCGCGCGAACCGCTTCCGCGATTGTCTCGCCGGCCAAACGGTTGTACCCGGCGAAGAGATATCCTTCGCTGTAGAAGCGAAAGGCTTCGTCACTATCACCGTCTGGAAACAACACCGCGAGCGGGTCCTGCTTCCCCAACCAGAACTCGGAGAGGTGACTGCCCGCACGTCGCAACAATGACGCTTCGGGACTGTCGGCTCGCGGTGCAGCGGCGAGCAACTCTGTGGCATCCCCGTCTGGCGCTGGAGTCATGATGCAGTAGCCGTTTTCACTCCGGGCAACAACACCGCGCTCGACGAGTCGCACGAGCACGCGAGAAACCTTGGGCTGATGTCGTTCGGGGATCCCCAGCTCTTTCAGCGAAAACGTGTTGCCCGTCTGCCAGGCAACGCCAAGCTTCTGAAACGCTTGGACAATGAAACGGATCGCGACCGCATCGAGTTGAGCCGTTATCTCTATGGATTCGTCTTCCAGACCAGCACACAAGTAATCGAGTTTGGACGCGATTGTCTTCGGGGCGGGCAAGCTCGATTCGGTTAACGCCAAGCCGGCTGCGTCGGAATCTGAATGCTGCTCGGCTAGCGGCAGATTCCGTGAGTTGCAGAACGAAGGAAGCGGGAACGACTGGCGTTGAAAGGCATACGTCGGCACATCAACGTGCGAGCGTGTGTAGGGCGCGTGAAAGCCATTCCAATCGATCTCCACTCCACGGACATACAACTCGCCTAGCGAGAAGAGCATCGTTTCCCAGTCGCCGGCGGTATCTCTTAGCGACGGGAGCCAGCAGGGACGGGGCCGGAGCCGCTTGACACACTCGGTTCCCATCGCGAGCAATTCCGGTTTTGGACCGATTTCCAAAAAGACACGGCACCCTGCCTCGGCCATGGCTTGCATGCCGTCGAAGAAGCGAACAGGGACGCTAACATGCTTCACCCAGTAATCCGCCTGTGACACTTCATCGCCAGCAATCTTTCCCGACACATTCGAGATCATCGTCGTTCTGGGCGACGAGTAGCTTTGTCGGTTCGTCACTTCACCAAACGGTCGGAGCATTGGCTTCAGAAGTGATGAATGGCCAGCGTTGGAGGTATTGAGAAGCTTCGTCTCGATGTCGTCGACCGCAAATATCTCGACGGCCTCTCGCACTCCGATGGCTTCGCCGGAGATGACGATTGTCTCCGGCCCGTTGATCGCGGCGATCGAGACTTCGCCGCCAACTTGTTCGAGCACGGCGCGCACCTTCATTTCGTTCGCAAGTACAACGGCCATCTCTCCAGTCTGTTGAAGTCCCTGGATAAGCCGACCGCGAGCCGCGACCAACTCCAAGGCCGTTGGCAGGGAAACGACGCCCGCAACACAGGCCGCAGCATACTCGCCGATGCTATGCCCAAGCACGGCATGCGGCTGAATTCCCCACGAGTTCCACAACTCAGCGAGCGCATACTGGAGCGAGAACAACGCGGGTTGTGTGTAGGCGGTCTGGTCTATTGGAGAAGCATCAGCGTACAAAAGCTCAGTCAGCGAAACATCGACTTGGCTCTGCAACAACTCTTCGCAACGATCAATCGCTGCGCGGAATACCGGCTGTGATTCATAGAGACCTCGCCCCATCCCAATGTACTGCGAGCCTTGGCCAGTGAAGAGAAAACCTAGCAGGCTATGTGACGGCGCGCCGTTGCTGCTGTCAGCCCTGCGGGCGACGACCCAAGTTGTGTCTCCACCTACGTAGGCTTGCAAGCGTTCGGCTAGTTCGCCGTGCGATGTTGCAACCACGGCCACACGATATTGGAAATGCTCCCGCGCCGTCGCGGCGGTGAAGCAGATGTCTCTGATCGACTGGTCCGGGTGTGTGGCAATATGGTCAGCGTAGGTTCGGGCGAGAGAGAGCAATGCGGCTTCACTCTTGGCGGAGAGAGGCAGAAGGTAAAGCGGCTGTTCTTCGTTCAACGACATGCTAGGCGCGATCACGTTGCTGCGGACGATGGACGTTGGAGCCTCCGCCTTACTATTAAACGAAGAGCTTACGCCGACTTCCACGATTACGTGGGCGTTCGTGCCGCTGATGCCGAACGAACTGACGGCCGCAATTCCGCGAGCGTCGAAACTGGGCCAAGGCTGCAGTTCGGTTGGCAACTCGATCGCCATGTCGGACCACGCCACAGCCGGATTCGGACTGTTGAAGTGCAAGTTCGGCGGGATCTCTTTATGTTGAAGCATCAAGACCACCTTCATCAGCCCCGCAATACCGGCGGCCGACTCGAGATGCCCGATGTTCGTCTTGACCGCTCCGACGTAGAGCGGATCTGAGGACGATCTGTCCCCATAGACTGCATTCAGCGCCACTAACTCGATGGGATCGCCAACCACCGTCCCAGTACCATGTGCTTCGACATGAGCGATGTCACTGCCCGCGAGTCCTGCTCGATCCAAAGCCGATCGCATGACCTGTTCCTGCGCCTGACCATTGGGAGTCGTTAGGCTGTCACTAGCTCCGTCATGGTTGATTGCGGCGCCTCGAATCGTAGCCAAAACTCGATCACGGTCACGAACCGCATCGTGCAACCGCTTGAGCGCGACCATGCCACACCCTTCGCCACGGACGTAGCCATTCGCCGCCGCATCAAATGCCTTGCATCTCCCATCCGGCGCGAGTACTTTCATCTTGCACAACGCAATCATCGTAGCCGGCGACAGCACGACATTCACACCGCCCGCCAACGCGACATCGCAATCGCCTGCTGCCAATGACTGACACGCTTGATACACGGACACCAGCGACGAAGAGCAAGAGGTGTCGATCTGAAGGACCGGTCCGTGTAGACCAAGAAAGTAGGCCACGCGACCGGCAGCCACACTGCGAGCAGTGCCAAGTGTTCTGTAGCTGCCGATCTCATCGAGCCCACTTCCATTCCACATGGCTGTCGCGTAATCGTCGGAGCTGATGCCGAGAAAGACACCAGTCGCCGTACCCTGCAAGCTGCTTGGCACGATGCCGGCGTGTTCCAGCGCCTCCCAAGCAACCTCCAGCAGTAAACGCTGTTGTGGATCGAGATCTTCCGTTTCGCGAGGCGTGATTCGAAAAAAAGAAGGGTCGAACGCATCGATATTCTCTAAGAAGCCGCCGTGGCGCGCGTATATCTTTCCGGGCGCTTCCGGATCGCGGTCGTAGTAGGCGTTGATGTTCCAGCGATCGCGTGGTATTTCGCGAACTGCGTCGGTGCCCTCGCGAAGCAGTTGCCAAAATGCTTCGGGAGAATTGGCGCCTCCAGGCAAACGACAGCCCATCCCAATGATGGCGATGCCGTCTGATTGCGGGGCAGAATTGACTATCAACGCAGCACCGCCTGTTGGAGTTCAACTTCGCAGTTCGGTTGATTAGGCCGATGAATGGCCAGCGAAATGATGTGATCAGCTGTCGGACGAAAACAAACGAACTGCCAATCATCCGGATCGTCGCTCGTGTCGTTGAAATCGATCTGCCACCGTTCGTTATCGAGACGAAAGGCGAAGGAGTCCAAGGGTATGGAAAGCCCGCCACCACGAGCCTTGGTATATGCCTCTTTGAGTGTCCAGTATTCGAGAAAGCGAGTGAGCCTCGCTTCACCGGAGAGCTTGGCAAGTTGCTGTGTCTCGTGATGAGTGAAATACCGCTTCGCTAGCGCGTTGACGGAACAAGATCGATTCGGTCGCTCTACGTCGATCCCAACTTTCAGGTTGCGTGCGACGACACATGCCGCCAGGCCAGGCGTGTGCGACAGGTTGAAGCGCAAAGGATGATTCACGCGTTGATCGGCGGCAATCTCGGGACGGCCAAACTCACCGAGAGTGAATCGCCAGTCTTGCGGTTCGATACGGGAATAACGCGACAGCGTCGTACGTAGCAAAGCGTGAGCAATCAGAAAGAGCTGGCGATCGCTGGCGAACCGAAAGGCCCGATGCCGCGCTCGCTCGTCTTCGCTCAACACGGACTCCCACCGAGTCAATTGATCTGGATCAGCAATGGCACTGGTATCCGTGAACCACACGAACGCTTTTCCCGAAGGTTGCGAACCGCCAACGCTACCTCGATCCGCAATGTTCTCTAAACTGCCGCTCATGGACTTCGCGAGCTTTCAACTCGCCCCGCGCCGAAGATCACTCTTCTGTTTCATCGAACTCTTCAAGTTCATTGATCGCTGCTCGTGCCTCGATCAACTTATCTTCCGCGCCCGGCCATCCAAACTTCACGCCAACTTCACCCCGCGCCACCAGGCTTTGGGCATGGTGGTACCGAGCGCCTTGCCGCTCCGCAACGGCAATACTCTCGTCAAGGAAGCGTCGGGCCTGCTCCTGCTTACCTTCCAGCGCCGCGAGCAACCCGGCTTCGCGCAGAGCTTGCGAGCGGCAATTGCGATATCCCTTCGTCAGACTGAGTGCGGTGCGAACAGCCCGTTTGGCCAGCTTGATCGCACGCGTTCGTTTGGGTCCCTCAGCCGCCTGCTCGGCAGCGACTCGCAAAGCGGTTGCTTTGAACGACGTGCTGGAGAATACGAGTGGATTACGAATTCCTCGGCGTTTGGCAAGATCGAGGCTATCTTGGAACACCTTTGCCGCTTCGACCGGCGAGTTTTTCCGGAGTAACAATTCCAAGCCTCGTGCCTGGATCGCAATCGCGGCACACAGAGGATCCGTCCGCTGGCGGTCAACTTCGCATCGGATCGCGTCTTCTGGCGCATCGGTTATTCGTACCCAAAACCCAAGCGCGACCGCCATCGTTGAATAATCTCCGGTCTCGAAGCCGATTTCATATCCCTTTTTGGCCGCTCGGAGAACGCCTTGAAGGTCGCCGAGGAAGTACAGTGACCAGGCATGCATCATCCGTGCCATATTCGCTTCCCAAACATCGCCTGCCTTTTCGAGCAGGTCAACGGCCTGTTCGCCACACGCGCAACCTCGTTCAAACTGCTCATCGACAATACATGAAAACGTTTGAAAGCTTCGAGACTGCCCTTGTCCCCACAAGTCTCCCAACTGGCGACGCATCTCGAACGACTTCTCGGCATACTCGATGCCGCGCGCCGGGTACGGGATCGCCGTCATGATAATCGAGTGAAACGAACATGCTTGGGCGAGTTCTGGGCTTGCCGGGTAACGTTCAGCAAGATTCAACTGACGCAAGTGAGCCCACATCGTGGGCAATGTCCCTCTCGTGTACCAGTACGCGTACGAGACCCGATCGTATAGCCTCGCGCAAAACAAGTCGATCTTGGCACGATCTGTGTCACCGGGCTGAACGCCAACGAAGCGTGACGGAAAAAACGTGTGCAACATTTGGACGACGGACTCTTTAAGTAACAGCGCGACCTGGATGATCGAGTTTCCTGGGGGCCGATTGCCGAGTTGCGTGAGTGCTCTCTCGAGATGGTCCGCAGCCTCAGCCATCTCGCCCTTCTTGAACTTTAGCGCGCCGAGTTTTCCTTCGACCCGGGCAATCGCGGTCGAGCCCTCAGCCATCGAGTGTGCTGATTGCAGTTGTGGTTCAGCTTCGTCGTACTTTCCTCGCAACATCAACACATCCGCGAGCCCCTCGGCAATGCGGAAGCGAATCGCGGCAGCGGCTGCTCCGACCAATGCGATGCGATACTGTTGCTCAGCGACTTCTAACGCATTCTGTACTTTGGCCTGCTCGGCAGCACAGATTGCGAACGGCAACGCTCTCTCATGCTTGTCCGCCGCAGCGAAGAAAGTGGCTAGGTCGAAGACCCGCTGCCATTGACGCTTGTCCAAACTGTACGCCTCAGTAGGTTCGTCGAACTCCGCCCTGCTGCGGATGTGGGACCACAAGTCGTCAACCTGAAGCCCGCTCGCCGTTTCCATCGTGAGCGCAAGTTGCAGGTTATGTCCTTTCACGACGCCTGCATCAAGATGGGCGACGACCGACTCACGAATCCGATCGTGATAACTCTCGATAGCCGTGTCTTCATCTTCCGATTCAGTCGTGCGGATCAAGTTGCGAGTCCGCAGCTGAGCCAGGAGACTTTGTCCTCTTTCCACGGCACCGATCGCTTGATAGGCCTCGACGGCCGGGATCGGGCGGCCGGTGACGGCAATCAGTTCCAAGAGATGGCGAGTCTCCTCGGGCAAGCGATTGACGCGGGTCCAAATCACTTCGTCCAGTTCCAGTGATTGATCGGCGATCTCTGGACTGTCCTGGACGTGCTGAGCGAGTTCCCAGACGAAGAATGGCCAACCCTTCGACTCACGAGCAATCTTGGTTGCGAGTTTATCCCCCCCCTCGTCATCGCGATTCAATAGCATCAGCGCCAATCGCTTTGCGTCTTCCTGTTGCAGCGAGTCGACTGCGATCTCTTCGCGATGGGGGCGATGTTGGCCGGTAGAATAGGCGTTGTCGAGCGCCTTTAGGCAAAAGCTCGTGTCTCGGTTCTCCGTGCGGTACGAGCCAAGAACTAACGTGCGAGGAGCGTTGGGGGGCCGCACAAGATCGGCCAATAAATCCGCACTGTCTTCATCGCCCCACTGCAGGTCATCGATATACAGCACCAGCGGCTTTTGCTCGCCAAGTCGCTTAAGCAGTTCGCGCAATGCGTTCATCGCCCGCTGTCTGATTTCCTGTTGATCCACGTTTTCGATCGACGGCCGCCCGGCGTCGGATGCGCCAGGGATCTGTCCCAGAACAGGAAAGAGGCGAATAAGCGGCAACAGATCGTCTGGCGTCGCTGCCCTCACTTCTGGCTCCGTCAGCCCGGTGAGGTGATCCGCAAGCGAATCGATTAAGCTGTCGAGAGCTTTGAACGGGACAGACTCTTGCTCGTAACACCGACCGGTTAGCACAACCGCCGTGTCTTGTTCTCGCACTTCGGCAATAAACTTCTGGATCAGGACGCTCTTACCCATGCCCGAATGGCCGTGAACAAAGAGCGTTTTCGTCATCCCACCAATCACTTGTCGGAAGGAAGCCATCAATCCTTGCAGATGACCTTCGCGGCCAACGAGTTCCAACGTCTGTCCGCCGCCAACGAGGGGGCTCGTCTTCATCGATTCGATGACATCTTCGGCACCAATACAGCGCAAGATATCGATCGCCGTGGGGCGTTGGTTTGGGTCCCTGTCAAGCAAAGCAACGCAGAGATCATTGAGATGCTGAGGGACTAGCGGAT
Source organism: Planctomycetota bacterium (assembly GCA_014381825.1). Taxonomy (GTDB): domain Bacteria; phylum Planctomycetota; class Planctomycetia; order Pirellulales; family Pirellulaceae. Next base: position 145,130 of record JACNKX010000065.1, on the reverse strand, counting down.
TCAGCTCACGGGGTGCCTTTGGTGTGTCCGTCTGCTTCTTGAAAATGATGCTTATGGGCTTGCCTTGAATCGGCCAGTAGCCAGTAAGCACTTCGTAGACCATTACACCCACGGCATACCAATCGCTGGCCGGCGAAATCGGGTCACATGCCGCTTGCTCGGGTGCCATGTATTGCGGTGTCCCTTGAATCCCCGTCGGGCGGTCTTTCGATCCTTCCTCGAACTGAGACGCAAGACCAAAGTCTACCAAAACAACTCGTCCTTCAGTGGTGACCAGAACATTCGAAGGCTTGATGTCGCGATGCAACATGCCAGCCTGGTGCAATGTGTTCAAACCGTACGCCAGCTGCTTGAGACCTTCAAACAGTCGCTCTTTGATTTCCCGCGACAATCTCGGTGCAGCCTCCGTCGCCGCGCCCATCAAACGCTGCGTCTTCGATCGGCGCAGTGCTTCGAATCCGGACCACACATACTCCGTAAAGTCAACGGCCTCAAGAATCTCCATCGAAAAGCACCACGTCTGGCCATCAGAAAGCAGTTCGTACAACCCGGCCAAATTCGGGTGAGCGATGTCGGCAAGTGAACGGAACTCCGCTTTGAAGCGTTGCAATTCGACCGGACTAATGTGAAGCAACGTCTTGAGCGCAACTTCTCGGTTGAGTTTCTCGTGCTTGGCACGATAGACCACTCCCATTCCACCGCGTCCCAGCTCGCTCACGACGGTGTAGCCAGGTAATTTCGGTGGCTCGAGTTCCGAATCGTCTTCCAGAACTGGCTTCGCGGGTGTCGGCGGCGGAGTGCCCTTCCCTTCGACCACAGCTTGATTTTGGCCATCCAAGGTCGCCAACAACGCGGTAGGCGCGATAGGCCCGCCACCAGCAGTCGGAGTGCTGGCCGTGCCAACTGTCCCCGAGACAACCTGTGACGATTTGGTGTCAGATGAGGCGACATCCATTTCCACCGTCTTGTCGCTTACCGTCGTTCGCGTGCACCCTTCCGACGCATCATGGCCGTCCTCTTCCCCGATCGGCCCATGCACTTCCACGGTCTCACCTAGCGACAGCGTTTGAGCGATGGCATCGTCCTCCTCGCCCGAGACCACTTCTCCTTCTACCTCCGGAAGGGGCGCATCGAATTCCACGGTTTGGTCGGATGCGACGGTCTTAGCTCCAGGCGCGTCGGATGCGGTACCCGAAGTTTGTGTCTCCGAATCAGACGATTCTTGAAAGGCGATTGTATGCAGGCCGTCATCAGTGACAAGTTCTTGTAAATGGTTTTCGAGAGTTTCGAGAATGATTTCGTCCTGAAATGTCTCCGCCTGCCCGGAGTCTGGCAAGTTTATCGTCTGATCAACCCCACTCGATCCTTTCGTTTCGACCATTCGCTGAAAACGCGTCACGGCACCACAGAGCGGACAGATAACCTCCCGTTCGGTATGGGCGGGTGCGTCGAATTTGTGGCCGTGATGGCAACGCACTTTTAACGTCATCAAAGTCTCTCACCGTGGGGGGGGTGCGGATTATTTCCGCGCCGGCGCGATCGAAGACCCGAGAACGAGGCACCACCCCTTGGCTCAGGCTAGAGCCTTAACGCAAGCGACAGTTTAACTGGGCAGCGACTCCTGATTCAATCCTCTTAAGCCCTGCCGTGGTAAAGTTTAAGGGTCACGTCGACCTTCTCTCGCTGCGTTTAGCGCGACTAGTGCGATATTGCTTAAGTTGCCGGTATTGGCTCGTCGATTCGAAATTGTGCCGCCCACCATTCTGCCGGTCTGCTCGCTCCTTCCCCGACCGGTGAAGAACCAGCCCACCTACTTAACGCATATCGGAGCCCTGCTATGCTTGCCAGCCGAAACACCCTCCTAATCGCGGCGCTTCTGGCGTGCTTTACGTCGTCGGCGTTTTCGCAAGGTGTCTTCCTCACTGGCGTCGGTGGCATCAACCGATCCATGGGCGGAGCGACAATGGCAGCTCCAATCGACTCAATGGGAACTCTTCACTGGAATCCAGCTGCGATCAGGGGCCTGGAAAGCAGTGAAGTTGCGTTCTCTGCCGAAATCATGCTGCTTGACCAGGAACTGACTGCGGGTGGAATCACGGCGCGTGATGAGTCGGGTGTTGCACCGATTCCGTCGATTGGTTGGGTCCATCATCTGGAAGGGACCACCGATACAATTGGCTTAGGAATGTACTCGTTCGCTGGTTTCGGCCAGAACATGCCGGCGGTTGTCGGACACCCTATCCTCGACCCAGTAGGTATCGGCGCGTTAGCCGGGACGCCACTGGGCCCACTGTATTCCGAAGCTCAGTTCTTCCAGATCGTGCCGACGTTTTCCCGTGCCGTTACGGATCGTCTCTCGATTGGTTTTGCTCCGACCATCAACTTGGGGAGAGTTGAAATCGATCCGATTCCATTTCTGACACCAGCACTCGGTGCTCCAGGCGCAGGTACGCGATGGTCTTGGGGGATCGGTGCTCAAGTGGGCCTCTATTACGAGCAAAGTGAAACGACCAGCTATGGGTTCTCCATCAAAAGTCCCCAGTGGTTTGAAGAGTTCCGGACTCATACCGTTGCCGCAAGCGCACCGACAGTGTCTCGGTTGAAGCTGGACCTGCCCATGATCATTTCCGCGGGAATAGCCTACAAGGGACTTCCTTGCTGGACGTTTGCGTTGGACGTTCGTTACTTCGACTACAAGAACACCGACGGGTTCGGAAAGCCGGACATTAACGGCACGGAACTGCACTGGGACAACGTGTTCTCCGTCGCCTTCGGCGCGCAGCGCAAAGTGAATGACCAACTGACGATCCGCGGTGGATACACGTATAACACCAGCCCAATCGATGTCGCTACAGTCCAATTTAACTTCGCGTCACCTCTAATTCAGCAACATGTCGTTGGACTCGGAGCGTCCTACCGTTTCACGGACAACGTAGACTTCTCCATGTCCTACATTCAGATTCTCGAGGCAGATCGACATGGACCAAGCCCATTATTCGGAACGATCAGCAATCAGGTCGCCACTTACTCGCTCGCCGCGGGCGTCACGGTTCGCTACGGGAACTAAAACGTCATCTCGACGTCTGGTTTAGCGCGATGAAATATGTGGCACATTCGCACACTAGCGTTAAGCTCGTTCGAGCAATGACGGGCGTGCGAAGGGCGCTCTTGCCGTCGCACGTGTCGTACGGAGTTAGCCCAGTGGCATCTGGCTTTTAGTTATGAGCCTTCTACGGTAGCGAACTTATCGGCCTACTACTCGCCAGCGTGCGCGCGGAAGAACGATAAGGCTTTTATGCTGAGTTCTGCGGTCGCCGGCAGATTATGCATTCGAATCGCGGCATGTATGATAGTGCAGGCCCTTCTGTCGGCCCTCACTCGCACATCTGATCTGTGCGGATTGTTTTACAAGAGTGGCCTTCAGTTGTGCGATCGAAACATTCCAAGCTCGCCCTTTGGAAACTGATTTGATAATCCGCACCGAGGTACTAACGACATGAAGAGACGAGCATCTTCTCATATCAGTATGGCATTCCTGCTTCTCGTAATCAGCGACGTCGCCACGCGACAAGGTATTGCCTTCGAATCGGAGAAGCCAAATCTTGTCTTCATCTTCATCGACGACATGGGTTATGGAGACCTCAGCTGTACCGGAAACCAAGACGTTCAAACCACGAATCTGGATAAGCTTGCAGCGGAAGGTATTCGCCTGACACAGTTTTATGTGAACTCGCCGATCTGTTCGCCGTCGCGAGTTGCTTGCACAACCGGTCAATATCCGGCTCGACACTTGATCAACTCGTATCTGAATTCCCGCGAGAAGAACCAGCGACGAGGCATGGCCAACTTTCTCGACCCAGAGGCGCCATGTATCGCGAGAGCATTCCAGCAAGCAGGTTACGCGACAGCACACTTCGGCAAGTGGCACATGGGCGGCGGACGCGATGTCGATGACGCACCGTTGCCGCAAGCTTATGGCTTCGACGAGTCGTTGGTTTCATTCGAAGGGCTCGGAGATCGCGTCCTGCCTCTGGGCGGCCTGTCCAAGCAAAGCGAACGCCTCGCCCGTGGTGAGATCCAGCACGTCCAGAAGCATGAGATGACCTCCATTTATGTTGATCGTTCGATTGAGTTCATCCAACGCAACAAAGACCGCTCGTTCTATCTTCACCTGTGGCTCAACGACGTTCACGACGGCCACAATCCGAGTGAGGAGCAACTGAAGCCGTTTGAGAACGCGAGCGATAACCCGTTTGTACAAAAGTTCTACGCCGTCTTAGCCAACATGGACCGTCAGCTAGGACGAGTGATCAAGGAAATCGATCGCCTCGGACTCGGCGAAGAAACGCTGATTGTCGTCACCAGCGACAATGGGCCGACCGCTTGGCCGCGTTACGAGAATGCTGGCTGCGATGCGCCGGGCAGTACGGCGGGAATGCGCGGTCGTAAATGGAGTCTGTATGAGGGCGGGATTCGAATGCCGTTGATTGCTCGCTGGAAGGGAAAGATACCGGCGGGAGTTGTTGATGGGACCAGTGTGATGACGGCGGTGGATCTGTTTCCCACATTCTGCGGGCTGGCAAACGTCGCAGCACCAACTGTCGACTTCGATGGAGTGACGATGGCAAAGGCCTTGCTCGGCAAGCCGCATCAGAGATCCAAGCCGATCATGTGGGAGTACGGACGCGATAAGACCTACCTGCAACCAGCCCGACCGCTTGACCGGAGTCCGAATCTGGCGATTCGTGATGGCAAGTGGAAGCTGTTAGTGAACGACGATGGCAGTGGGTTGGAGCTTTACGATCTGTCCACCTCCAACAAAGAGTACGCGAATGTCGCGGGCGAGCATGTCGAACTCGCGAAGAAGCTTTCGACCGATTTGCTCGCTTGGCGAAGGTCCTTGCCTGTGCTTCCAGAGAAGAAGAGGGACGAAACTGTTGCGACATCCGACGGCACTGTCTACACGTACAGAGCCGGAGCAGTCGTTCCGACAGAGAAATCGCCGCCATTGGCAGCTGCCACGTTGAAGATCGCGGTCGAAATCACGGCAAACGGCAGCGACGGCGCGATCGTCGCTCAAGGCGGATCGGCGAACGGTTTTGCGCTGTACGTCCAGAACGGCAAGCTGAATGTTTCGTTTCGCGTCCGTGGCGAGGAGACTCGCGTTACGTCGGACCTCGTACTCCCATCAGGCCGCATCGTCGCAGCGGCGACGTTGGCGAATGATGGCAAGGTCACCTTGTTAATCAGCGACAAACAAGTTGGAACCGGCAAGGCGTCGAGTACGATTCCGAATCAACCTGGCGACGGATTAGAGGTCGGACGCGACGTGAAGTCTCCTGTCGGACCCTACGAAGCGCCCTTCGCGTGGAGCGGGACCATTCATGAGGTGAAGGTGACGGCTAATAACCCACCAGCGCCATCGAGCGGACACCTCGTCACACGTTGGGCTGGCGATGTTGATCCGAACAACGTCTTGCCCGAGTATCCGCGACCGCAAATGGTGCGCGACGAATGGCTGAACCTGAACGGCCACTGGCAATACGCCATCCGTCCAAAAGATCAGACGCAACCGAAGAAGTTTGACGGACGCATATTAGTTCCTTACCCAATCGAATCGATTCTTAGCGGCGTCCAAGAGCGTGTCGGCGAGGCGAGTCGACTGTGGTATCGCCGTACGTTTACGGTCCCGGAGGAGTGGACGGGGCCGCGAACGTTATTGCACTTCGGTGCGGTCGATTGGAAAGCCAGCGTCTGGGTGAATGGTAAACATCTCGGCGATCACCAAGGCGGTTACGATCCGTTCTCGTTCGACATCACTGATGCGTTGCGTGCTGAAGAAGAACAGGAACTTGTTGTCAGCGTCTGGGACCCAACCGACGCGGGATCGCAGCCGCGCGGGAAACAGGTTAAAGAGCCGCGTGGCATCTGGTATACGCCCGTCACGGGAATCTGGCAGACCGTTTGGCTCGAGCCTGTTCCAGATATTTACATCCGAAGGCTGAAGCTCTTTCCCGACATCGATTCTGGTGACGTGTCATTAGATATGTATCTTTCCGAGCGCCCGCGGACGTCGAAAATGACGGTGAGGGTACAAGCGGAAGGAGCGACGGTTGCGGAGTACGTTGCTAGTGAAGAGGGCTGCACAGTTCCGATCCGCGACGCGCGGCTGTGGTCGCCCGACGATCCGTTCCTGTATGACGTTACCATCGAAACGGCTTCCGGTGATCGCGTGAAGAGCTACTTCGGAATGCGAAGCGTATCGATGGGAAAAGGTCCGAATGGGTTCAATCGTCTGCTGCTCAACAACGAACCAGTTTTCCAATATGGACCGCTCGATCAAGGCTGGTGGCCGGATGGGTTGTACACGGCACCAACGGACGAGGCTTTGCGTTTCGATATCGAAATGACAAAGAAGCTCGGCTTCAACATGGCGAGAAAGCACGTCAAGGTTGAACCCGCTCGTTGGTATCACTGGTGCGATCGAATTGGTCTGCTCGTCTGGCAAGATTTGCCGAGCGGCTTCCGGCGCAACGGCGAGCAATCCATTCGTCCGAATCAGGCCAACGATGCAAACTTTGCACCCGAGGAGAAAGTCGTCTTTCGCCGCGAGTTGAAAGCGATGATCGATGCGTTGTACAACTCGCCCAGTATTGTCGCTTGGGTGCCGTTCAACGAAGGCTGGGGACAACACGATACGAATGAGATCCTTCAATGGACGAAGCAATACGATCAAACAAGATTGATCGATGGCCCCAGTGGATGGCAGGATCGCGGCTGGGGCGAAATGAAGGATATGCATCGTTACCCCGGTCCCAGCATGTTCCCTGCCGAGGAAGCTCGGGCCAGTGTGTTAGGTGAGTTCGGCGGATTGGGACTGCCAATCGAAGGGCATACTTGGGTCGGCAGGAACAATTGGGGATATCGCAATTACTCGACTCGCGATGAACTCGGAACAAATTACGAGCGGCTGATCGAACAAATGCCAGCACTGATCGCTGGCGGATTAGCAGCAGCGATTTACACCCAGACAACCGACGTCGAGATCGAAGTGAACGGCCTGATGACTTACGACCGATCGATCGTTAAGTTCAATGCTGACCGATTGGCCAAGTTACACGCCAAGTTGTACGAGCCGCCAGGGAGACGTGTCGCGATTGCCCCAACTTCGGAGAATGAACCTCAGACTTGGCGTTATACGACGACGAAGCCAAGTGACGGGTGGCAGCTAGAAGCGTATGACGATAGCCAGTGGAAGACTGGCGAAAGTGGATTTGGGACGAAGATTACTCCCAACACAAAGGTTCGGACCGAATGGAAATCAAACGATATTTGGATACGGCGATCGTTCACGATGAATGAGAACGCATCGCAACCTTCGCTCCGGCTGTTCCATGATGAAGACGCCGCAGTCTTCATCAACGGCACTCTCGCTGCGAAAGACTACGGTTACGTCGTGCAGTACATAGAGCTTCCGATCTCCGACGAGGCGCGGAAATCACTTCGGCGAGGCGAGAACACGATCGCAGTTCACTGTCGCCAGACCGGTGGTGGGCAATACATCGACGTCGGAGTCGTCGATCTCGTTCCTGCCAGCAAATAAGACACAAATCCAAAAAAGTACCAACGGTAAGGAAATCAACAAATGCGCCATTTACTTTTTGCTTTGCTCTCGATAACTCTGTTCGGGTCGCACCTCTTCGCGGCGGACAAGCCAAATATCTTATTTATTGCCATCGATGATCAGAACGATTGGATCGGTTGCCTCGGCGGCCACCCTCAGGCAAAGACGCCACACATCGATCGATTGGCCGGGCAGGGAACTGTCTTTCTGAACGCACACTGCCAATCGCCGCTCTGTAATCCGTCACGCACCAGTTTGATGACGGGACTGCGACCGAGTACGACGGGCATCTACGGTCTGGCTCCTTGGTTCCGAACACTCGACGAATACAAAGATATCGTTTCGCTGCCGCAGCATCTTCGCAACAACGGCTACCGGACTTATACGACGGGAAAGATCTATCACGGTGGATATGGGCGAAAGAAAAACGACGACGAGTTCGATGTCGTCGGCACGGGGCCGAGTGTTGGCGTTCGTCCAAAAGAGATGCTGGTCAAGACGACGCCAAACCCGCATCCGCTTGTTGATTGGGGCGTCTTCCCACACCAGGACGAAGACAAAGGGGACTGGAAAGTCGCTAGTTGGGCCGTCGATCAGCTGGAAGAAATGCCAGACGAGCCATTCTTCATGTCGGTTGGTTTCTTTCTCCCACACGTCCCCTGCTATGCAACACAAAAGTGGTTCGACCTGCATCCAGAGGAGTCTCTTCAACTGCCGCTGATTCAGGCGAATGATCGAGACGATACGCCGCGATTCTCGTGGTACCTCCATTGGAAGTTACCTGAAGTCCGGCTGAAGTACCTTCAGGAAGCCAACGAATGGAAGAACTTGGTTCGTTCTTATCTTGCCTGCACTAGCTTTGTCGACAGCCAAGTCGGGCGTGTGCTCGCAGCCTTGCAGAAGAGCGGCAAAGCGGACAACACGATCATCGTCCTGTGGTCTGACCACGGTTGGCATTTGGGCGAGAAGGCGATCAGCGGCAAGAACACGCTGTGGGACGATGGGACGCGCGTGCCATTGATTTTCGCTGGGCCAGGTGTCACGGCGGGCCAACGATGTACGAAGCCTGCTGAATTGCTCGACATGTATCCGACGTTGATTGACCTTTGCGGTTTGTCGAAGAACGATCGGCTGGAAGGTCACAGCCTGATGCCGCAGTTGAAAGACGCCGATGCGGCACGGCAGTGGCCTGCAATCACGACGCACAATCACGACAACCACGGCGTGCGCAGCGAACATTGGCGGTATATCCATTACGCCGACGGCAGCGAAGAGCTTTACGATATGCGGAAAGATCCGAACGAGTGGAAGAACCTTGCGTCCAATCCAAGGTTCGCTTCGATTCTTGCTGACCATCGGGCGCAGATGCCGAACAAGAGCGCGAAGCCTGCTCCCGGAAGCAGGAGTCGCATTCTGATCTATGAAAACGGCAAGGTGAATTGGGAGAACGAAGACGTCGGTGCTGATGATCCGATTCCGGAACTCTAGTGCCCTTCAAGCCCATTCGCTTTAGAACGTTGTTCTCGTGGCTCGGTCGACTTGGACCGCAATCCGGATTCGCGTGTCGCGTCAACAACATTGAAAACGATCGGCTGCCTCCGTGATTTCCGGCACAGTCGCTACAACGCGACTGCTCTCAAGTATGCCGCTAATACGCGGGGGGCACTGCGCTGAATCATGACCTATGGTTACGAGGGTGTGTACGAAACGGTTTTCGTTTCATTCAGACTGCGGGCAGTCGCAAGGGGTCATTGCGACCGAACAAGAGGGCATGACGCACGATGATTCGGGTATTGTTTGTCGACGATGATGCGCTGGTACTAGCGGGGCTCAAGAGATTATTTCGCCGCCTAGCGGGAGAGCTGCAAACTGAATTCGCGGCCAGCGGACAAGAAGCCTTGCAGCGTCTCGCACATGAGCCCTTCGATGCGATCGTTTCGGATATGCGTATGCCGGGCATGGACGGCGCCCAGTTGCTAACTCGTGTCCAAGCTGACTTCCCACACATGGTGCGGCTGATTCTCTCTGGCCAAGCCCCGAACGAATCCAAGTTTCGCGCGTTAGGCCCTGCGCACCAGTTCCTTGCAAAGCCCTGCCAGCCTGACGAACTTCGGGGCTTGTTGACTCGAGCATTGAGAATTCGCGATCGATTTGCGAATCCTGAATTACAAGCGCTCATCGGTCGGATCGAAACGCTGCCGAGCGTGCCTCGCATCTACTCGGAACTCATCGACGAATTGCATAGCCCGCACGGATCGATCGATCGAGTGAGCCAAATTGTCGCTCAAGATGTAGCGATGACGGCGAAGATCCTGCACCTTGTCAACTCCTCGTTTTTCGGCATTCCGGTACATATCTCAAGCCTTTCCCAAGCCGTTTGCCTGCTCGGGATTGAGCTTGTGAAGTCGCTTGTGCTGACCGTCGGTGTTTTCTCGCAATTTCATGAGGGAGAAAACGGGTTCAACATTGAGCAATTCTCGCAACACGCCATTTCAGTTGGCGAAACAGCACATCGCCTCGCGAAACGGTTGGAGGCACCGGCACAAGATGCTAACGAAGCGCTGCTCGCTGGCATGATGCACGATGTTGGCAAGTTAGTTTTGACAACTGAGCGATCGGACGAATACTCCAAGGCTCAGCAACTCGCAACCGACACGTCGCGCCCCATGTGGCAAGTCGAAGAGAGTTACTTCGGCGCGTCGCATGCAGACATCGGGGCCTTCCTGCTCTCGTTGTGGGGGCTTCCCAATCCGATTGTCGAAGCCGTCGCGTTCCATCACCAGCCATCAAAGGTCGAGGACGCGATGCCGGTCGTTCTGACTGCCGTTCACGTCGCGAATGCACTAGTCAACGAACAACAACTGACCGCTGGCCATGCCAATGCAGACGAGATCGTGGACAGCGCGTACATCGCTGCCGCAGGGATTGACGTCGATGTTCATAGTTTGCTCGATGCTAGTTCAAGACGCGACTGCTTGTCGCGACCAACTGTCTAGTTGGAAATCGCCACTTCGATGAAGTCGATTCCATCCCCGCACATCTATGCGAGTTGTGCTTCCGTAAGCTTCTCGAGCTTCTTTTTCAGAAGACTCGAATCGAAGGGCTTGATGAGGTATCCAGAGACGCCTGCTTGAATCGCTGCAACAACCATGCTTCGCTCTGCTTCGGTCGTCAGCATCAGAATCGGCACTTCGGAACCAGCGGCTCGAATTTCCTTGACCAGCTCCAAACCGTTCATCTTCGGCATGTTGAAGTCCGTAATGACGATGTCGAACACACTGGATCGAAAGAACTTCAGCGCCTCTTGGCCATCCGCGGCTTCGACAATTTCTTCAATACCCAGGAAATTGAGATTGCGTCTGACAATCGCGCGCATCGGTCCGGAATCATCGACGACCAAGACTCTGTTACTCATAACATCTCCTGAATTTAGCGGCTAACTCGCCCCAGATCGTCTCTGCCAAACATAGCCTACGGTAAGGGGCGTGTTAGGAAGCCGGACTACTTTGCTGCCTCGGCGGGTTCAACGGCGCCGCTACGTCCGTCGCGATTATTCTTTCCCAATCAAGTGGCGCAGCCGCGCAAAGTTGAACATTGAGAAAGTCGAACGATTGCGGTGAGTGTGCAGGTTTCGTGGTCGATAACGACAGGTGTCTAGATGTGCCGCGGCGCTTATGCGCAACCGGACCGACAACCATTGATCCAGGCGCCAGAGCGACCGCAACAAGTTTTACGATCTCATGAAGAGATCGAACAGCGTTTCACGACGCAACAGGGCCGGAACGGATGCCGACTGCGACTTAACCAGTGGTGGTTGGATGCAAGTCGATTTGGCAGAATTCCGCGAGCTCTTCTTCGAGGAAACCGTGGATCACCTCGAAGTGATCGAGGAGATCGCGAGTGCCTTCGTTGCTGCGCCCCAGGATCTTGAACTCGTCAACCGAATATTTCGATCGGTTCACTCCGTCAAAGGGGCGGCCACTTCCTTCGGGGTTGAACCCGTTGTTGAATTCACACACCACCTCGAGAACTGCCTCGAACGCATTCGCAACGGCCAGATTGCCGCCACTGCCGATATTGTCGAGATGGTCATTCGTGGCTTGGACTTCCTGCCCGAAGTGATCGAAAACGCGAAGAATGATCAACCGATGCCGCCCACGGCTGCCGGACTGATTGCTCGGCTGCAAGAGGCGACTTCAATCGAGGCGATCCCCGCGCCGCGCGCATCTTCAGCTGCGCAAGAAACGCCTTCGGAAGTCCCGTTCTCGGCCGATGAACATCTACTGCGTGACTTCCTTGAAGAGGCTGTCGAGCATATTGACATTGCAGAGCAGGTCTTACTTGACATAGGCGGCGGAGCGGCCAGCCCCGACGATATTGGCTGCCTGTATCGAGCGTTTCACTCCATTAAGGGCGTCGCCGGATTCCTGGGGCTGGATGACATTCATGCAGTAACTCATGCCGCCGAGTCGCTGTTCGATCGTGCCCGGGCAGGCAACCTTCGGGTGACCGTAACGGTTGTGGATACTGTGCTCGTTTGTGTGGATGCTCTTCGACGGCAAGTCGCATTCGCCGAGCGATGGCTCGAGAACCAAGGCTCGCTGAAACGTGACGTTTGTTTAACGAATGTGCTGCAAGAATTGAACGGCGTTAACAATCGTCAGGCCGCAGAAGAGCGAACGGACACGCTTGCGAGTTTCGTTGAAACCACAACGGAGTCGCCCGTCGCTCGTCAAGCCGCGCACGAGAACATCAAAGTCGGTCGAGAGCGGCTTGATCAATTGATAAACGTCATTGGAGAACTAGTGATCGCCGAATCGATGGTTCAGATCGAATTCGCAGATCACCAGCTAAGTTCCCGATCGCTTCCGGAATTACGCAAGATTGCTCGTGAACTGCAAGACCTGAGCTTGTCGCTGCGGATGGTGCCTGTCCGCGGAATCTTTCAAAAGATGTCGCGAGTTGCTAGAGATGTTGCTCGCAAAGTCGGTAAACGTGTCAACGTTCGGTTTGAAGGCGAGGAAACAGAACTCGACAAATCGATGGTCGACCAAATTGGCGACCCGCTCGTTCATATGGTTCGTAATGCCATCGATCATGGTTTCGAAACGCCCGAACTGCGAACGGCCAACGGCAAGGCACCGGACGGCCACCTCGTGCTGCGAGCGTATCACAAAGATGGAAGCATCTGTATCGAGATCGAAGACGACGGTCGCGGACTCGATCGTGATGCGATCCGACAGAAGGCCGTCGAGCGAGGATCGATCGACGAAGGTGATGATCGGACGGATCGTGAGATCTACAACTTGATCTTCGAACCTGGTTTTTCGACAGCCCAATCGGTAACCGACATTTCTGGGCGTGGCGTCGGCATGGACGTCGTTCGCAAGAATATCGAGTCCATGCAGGGCTTTGCTCAGATCACGTCGTTGCCCGGTGAAGGGGCGACATTCTCGATGTGGCTGCCGCTGACCTTGGCGATCGTCGATGGTCTGCTCGTCCAAGTCAGCGACAACAGCTATGTGTTGCCCATCACTTCTGTCATTGAGTCATTGCGTCCGGAGCAAGCCGATATTCGGCGAGTCGCAGGGCGCGGCGAGCTGTTAGTGCTGCGAGGCGCGTCAGTGCCGCTGGTCCGATTGCACAATCTGTTCAACGTCACGCCACAGTTCACCGACCCGTGCGATGGATTGCTGGTGATCATCGAGAATCGGGGCAAGAGAATGGCGTTATTTGTCGATCAACTGGTCGCGCAACAACAAGTTGTGATGAAAAGCCTGGAAGCAAACTACGAAAGAGTTGAGGGAATCAGTGGGGCGACGATCTTAGGAGATGGCAGCGTCGCGTTGATCGTCGACACCGCCGCGCTGCATCGCCTTGCGTTTTCACATTAATCGACCGCATTCGGAAGCGACATCCACATGACCGAGCTATCTACAAAGACGGAAACGGATCGACTCGACGAGAGCACGCGGCAGTTCCTTGTCTTCTCACTCGAAGACGAAGAGTACGGCATCGAAATCATGCATGTCCAGGAAATCAAGAGCCTGGCCCATGTCGCGCCGATCCCGAACGCACCCGAACATGTCAAAGGAGTTCTCAATCTCCGCGGAACGATCATCCCGATTGTCGATCTGCGACTCCGGTTTTCAATGCCTCCTCGCGAGTATGATCGCTTCACGGTGATCATCGTTGTCGCCATTGAAAACAAACGGATCGGCCTTGTCGTTGACGGGGTTTCCGACGTACTTGAAATCAACGTAGAAGATATCGACGATTCCCCGCCTCTGACCGACGAATTGGACGCGACCTGGTTTCGCGGTGTCGGCAAACCGAGCGAGCGACTCGTCTTCCTGCTCGACGTCCCTCGTCTAACTCGAACAAATGAAGTTTCCGATCGTGAAAGGCTCACATCATGTTCCAACTAAAACGGCTCACCATTACCAACAAACTCAATCTATTGACCGCCATTGCCGTGCTAGGGCTGGTTGTCTACGGAACATTCTCGTTCTCGACGCTGCAGCGCGTGAAAGTCAATGGTCCGTTGTATACACACATCGCGCAAGGCCAGGCGTTGGTGTCCGATGTCGTCCCTTCACGTGGGTTTATCGTCGAGTCATACCTCGCCGTGTTGCAACTCGTCTCGGAAGAAGAGTCGGCCCGCAAGGAGCAACTTTATCGAAGATGTGAGCTGCTCGAAAATGATTATCAGAATCGACATGCTCGGTGGTCGCGTGAATTGGAAGATGGCGAACTGAAGCAATGGCTGATGGTTGCATCCTACGAACCCGCGCGCGAATTCTTTAATATCGTGGGCGAACAATTCATTCCAGCGATAAGACAAGGTAATCACGACGTCGCCAACGAACTCGCTCACGGAAAGCTCAAGGAGCTTTTCGACGACCATCATCGGGCCATCGATCAAGTTGTGACGCTTGCCCAGTCCCGCAACGTTCACGATGAACATCGGGCTCAAGAAATGGTCGCTCGGAGCAATTGGTTGCTGGTCGGAACGGGTTTTGGAATCACCGCGTTGGTTCTCGTTTTGTCCTACTACATCAACCGATCAGTTCGTTATGCGCTGGCAAAGCTAGAAAAAGTCGCGTCGAGCCTGTCGGGTGTATCGCAATCGCTCTCCGACACCTCGTTGCAACTGGCGACAAACACACACAAGCAAGCGGCGAGTCTCGAACAAAGTGCCGCAAGCCTCGAAGAGATCACAGCCACCGTTGATCAAAACGCAGAAAATGCTGACCAAGCCAATGGCGTGGCACTTTGCTCTCGTCAAACCGCTGAACTCGGAAGAGAAGTCGTTGGGCGTGCGGTTGAAGCGATGCACGACATTGAAAGCTCGTCGAAGAAGATTTCCGACATCATCACAGCGATCGACGAGTTGGCGTTTCAAACTAACCTCCTAGCGCTTAACGCCGCGGTGGAAGCAGCGCGCGCCGGCGAGCAAGGACGCGGATTTGCCGTCGTCGCAGGCGAAGTGCGAAACCTCGCTCAACGCAGCGCCGCGGCGGCCAAGGAAATTAAGGGGCTGATCGATGATTCCGTCGGGAAGGTCGAGACGGGTTCAGCGTTAGTCAATCAGTCTGGCGAACGGCTTAAGGAGATTACAGCTTCGGTCCAGCAAGTGACGGAATTCGTGGGCGAGATCGCTGGCGCATGCCGCGAACAGTCAATTGCTATCGAACAAGTGAGCCGTGGTGTTTCGCAGATCGATCATGCGACGCAGGTCAGCGCGACGCAGGCCAATTCGATGTCGCGAAGTGCCGTCGGTTTGGCCGAACAGTCGCAGCAGTTGCAAGGTGTTCTAGCAAGTATGCACGTCAGCCGCGACTCTTCCGACGAGCTGTTTGTACACTCTGGACAGGTGGCCAGAACAACTTCGGGGCGTGAGTCTGCGTCGAATTGGAACGCCGATAGCGACCGTGAACTCGACGCCATTCCCGTTGGCGGACCAGGTCATCAAGGCGGATTTGAGGACTTCTAGCAGTGTCGGTTTATACGGCGAGAAACACCAAGCATAGAGAACTGTCCGGCGATGCGATTTCGACAAGGGCATTTGAGCAGCTCCGTGATTTCATCCGGGCGGAGTCGGGAATCTCATTGGGCAGTGCAAAACGCGACTTGCTTTGTTCGAGGTTGGCTCGTCGAATTCGTCACCTCGGACTGCGCGGTTACGACGAATACTACCATCACCTACTGACCGTGGATCGAGATGGAACCGAGTTGCAACAGATGGTCAATTGCGTCACGACGACCAAGACCGACTTTTTTCGTGAGAGTCATCACTTCGATTTTCTCCGCAATCACGCCATTCGGCAGTGGCGCGCCAACGCTGCGGCAACTTCAAACTTCAAGTTGCGAATCTGGAGTACTGCCTGTTCGCGAGGGCATGAGCCTTACTCTGTCGCCATCACGCTCATGGATCATTTCGGTCCTCGCGTTGGCTGGGACATCAAAATCCTCGGGACAGACATTAATACGGACGTCTTAGAAATCGCCGAACGCGGGATCTATCCGATCGAAGAAATTGCTGATCTCCCTCGTGAGGTGCGCGATCGTCACTTCATGAAAGGTACAGGACGGTGGGTTCGGACCGTCCGAGTACGCGATGAGCTGCGGCGAATGGTTGCGTTTCGTCGGTTGAACATTGCGGCATCTGACTGGCCGTTCCAAGGAGCGTTCAACGCGATCTTCTGCCGAAACGTAATGATCTACTTCGACGAGCCACAGCAGCGGCAACTTGTCGCGAAGTTGTCAGAACGACTAGAGTCGGGTGGCAACCTGTTTTTGGGTCACTCGGAAAATCAAAGTTGGCTTACGAACTATGTTGAACCACTCGGCCAAACCATCTATTGCAAACGCGGCCCGTTGTCGACGAACGACTAAGGTGAGACCAGTCCCATGACGAACGTATTGATCATCGAAGACTCGCCGGTGATGCGAAAGCTTTTGACGGACATTTTGCTAGACGATGCGGGAATCCGCGAGGTCGAATCAGCTCCCGATCCGTACGATGCCTGGCAGCTGCTGAAGACGTTCCAGCCAGATGTCATCACATTGGACATCGAGTTGCCGCGTATGGATGGATTGACGTTTCTCGAAAAGTTGATGAAGACCAAGCCGCTGCCTGTTGTCATGGTATCGGCGTCCACATCTGGCGGTGCATCCGAGACGTTGCGGGCTCTGGAATTGGGGGCGGTGGATTTTATTGAAAAGCCGAAAGTCGATGCCCGGACTGGTGCGGTCGCGATGGCGAGCGAGTTGGTCCAGAAAGTCAAAATCGCTGCGTCGGCGAATCTCTGGCATCGCGATCGGAGTACTAAGCCCTTGTCGAATCGGACTAGCAGTTCCGACGGCGCGGCGGAAGTTGACTCGACCAAGCTGATCGCAATTGGTGCGTCGACGGGCGGCACGGAGGCTCTGGCGGAGCTACTTTCCGGCCTCCCAAAGGATGTCCCCGGCATCGTCATCGTGCAACACATGCCCGCACGATATACGCGTTCGTTTGCCGAGCGGCTCAACCGAGAGTCGGAACTCGAAGTGCGAGAAGCATCAGACGGAGACGCCATCGTCAGTGGACAAGCCTTGCTCGCACCGGGTGACCGACACATGGAAGTCCTGGAGAGCCACGGCAAGCGTATCGTAAGGACATTTGAAGCTCCACCGGTCAATCGCTTTCGTCCTTCGGTGGACGTCCTGTTTCGATCGGTTGCGCGAGAGATCGCGCAAGATGCCGTCGGCGTAGTCCTGACAGGAATGGGGTGCGATGGAGCTCGCGGGATGCTGGAAATGCGCAAGGCAAGTGCGACGACGATTGCCCAAGACGAACAAACATCGGTTGTCTTTGGTATGCCGCGTGAGGCCATCGCCCTCGGAGCAGCGGAGCATGTTCGAGCGCTTCCTCGGATCGGCCAGTGCATTCTGAATGCCGTTAAGAAGCTGCCCTCAGTGCCGGTGTAATCGAATTGGCACATACAAGCGGCTTTTTTGCTTTGCCAGCCGTCGCGTCGCGAGACAATCATCCAGAAGAGAGTCGAGTCGGTGGCAAAGAGATGTACGGCATCTTCATGACTAGTCAGATAACCTTTTCCGCCCCGTCTCCTGCCCCCTGGATCAAGTCGTCTCGCGAGACCGCGTTAGATCTAAGGCGGGAGCTGACGGTCGCCGGAACTGTGCGATTGCTTCGACGGCTCCCGTCTGCGAGCGGCTTCTTCAAGTTTGCCCCAAGCCTCGTAAAGTGTTACTAGCTGTCGAGCCACTCGGCGGCGATCAAGCGGATGTGGAGTCGTTTTCTCGCTGCCTTCCTGCTGCAGCAGGATTGCTTCAGCCGCATCGAAGTCTCCAGTGAGAGTGTGGCTCGTCGCCGCGACTCCTCGTACGCGAGCGTGGATTCGATGATGAAGCTGCGAGCCGACTTGCGTAAGCAAGTCGTTCATCTTCTGCAAGGCAGGCTCGTGTTCGCCAGCTGCGATCAGGAGTTGGGCCTGCCCGGTTTGAACACTTGCTAGGATCTGAGGGTGGCTATTCTCTTCGGCCAACGGAGGTGGGATCTCCAATTCACCACAGGACGGTGCAGCTGTGGGCGGTGCCGTCGGCGAAACGAATCAAACGACCGTCAGCAACTCGACGATTGTCGACAACGAGGCTGGTAATGATGGCGGTGCCATCTTCAATGAAGGAACGCTCCGGCTGTACAACTCGACAGTTACAAACAACACCGCAGCAGCAGGCGGTGGACTTGCAGTCGATAGCAGTACGACTGAAGAGACCGTCCGTAACAGCATCATCGCCGAGAACGTTGACGATCAAGGCAATACGGATGATGTGGAAGTTGTCGAACTGGATGAGGATTCAAACAACTGGTTCGGGACCACTCATGGAAACCCAATGCTCGGACCCTTGCAAGACAACGGTGGCCCCACGTTAACGCGAGTGCCCCTCACCGACAGTCCCGTCATTGATCTTGGTGGAAACGTGCATGCGATTGCGGCTGGGCTCACAACTGACCAACGCGGCGAGCCTCGTACTGTTGATGGCGATCGAGATGGAAACACGGTCGTCGATCTTGGCGCGGCAGAATACAAGCCACCGACAATCATTCGTGGCCAGAAGTTCAACGATCTTGATGGTGATGGCGTACGTGATCCAGGCGAGCCGGGCATGGACGGATGGACCATTCAGCTGTTCGCTGTCGGTGGCGGCGAACCGCTCAGCCAAGACGTCACACAAAGCATCGACTGGGATGAAAATGGTTCGATCGACCCAGAGACCGAACAAGGCTGGTACGAATTCACGGACTTGGACGATGGAACCTATGCAATCGATGAGTTGTTGCAGGCGGGCTGGGAACAAACGGTCGTTCCGACTCCGATTCGTGCGTCAGGTCAAATCGTCGAGGATGCCCATGTTGGTAACTGGATCCCCGGTCCCTCGATTGCAGGACAGAAGTTCCACGATGTCGATGGCGATGGTATTCGAGATCCGGGCGAGCCTGGATTAGATGGCTGGACAATTCAGTTGCTCGATCGAGACGGAGTGGTGCTGGACGAGCAGGTCACGCGTGGGCGCGACTTAGACGGCGACGGGGTGATCGACGAAGTGACGGAGCGAGGGCAGTACTTCTTCGGAAATCTGGATCCCGCTGTCAATCCTATCGCTCGAATCGTTGAAGTAGCTCAGCCCGGTTGGGAACAGACGGTGCCTGGAGGAAACGGCGAGCATCGCTTGCCCGTACCATCCGGCCCTGCTGATGGTTTCGATTTCGGGAATGTCGCGCTACCAGGTTCGATTCACGGACAGAAGTTCTGGGATCGTAACGGAGATGGAAAACGGGACTTCGATGAACCAGGCATGAACGGCTGGACGATCCAACTTCGAGATTGGGACGGCAATCTCGTCGCAGAACAAATCACGCACCGCATGGACTTGGACGGTGATGGCCGCATCGAGCCTTTCACGGAAGAGGGACTGTATTGGTTCCAAAATGTCGAACCGGGCGACTACACGGTCGATGAAGTGCAGCGATCCGGTTGGACCCAGACGCTTCCCACAGGCTCTTTCCTATCACCGGTGATCTACGACGATGCAGAGAACGATCCCACGAGTGTTCTATCTGGAGATTTAGATGGCGATGGCGATTCGGACGTTGTCTTAGGACACGGATTGGACAGTGGATACAGTGGTGACCGAGGCAATCTTTCGGTTTTCCTTAATGACGGCGAGGGATCACTGGGTACGCCCTTCCTCGTACCCACGACACAAGACGACTACGTGTCACCCGTTCTTCAGGACTTGGACGGCGATAGCGATCTCGACATTGCAGTACTCAACCGATACGCCGACACGGTGTCGGTGCATTGGAACAACGGAGTCGGGTCCATTCCCACGATTGTTGAATATGTCGTTGGCGATAGTCCGTACTCTATGGCATGGGGTGACGTCAACAATGATGGCCTGCCTGATTTGATCACTGGTAACCAATTCTCTCAAGACTTGACGCTCATGCTGAACAATGGGAATCAACAGCTTGCCGCGCCCGTCAGTATCTCGGTCGATACTGCGACGACTAGTATTGCCTATGGTTTCTATCCCACGCTCGTCACGGAAGATTTAAACAATGACGGTGCGCTCGATATCGCGTTAACCCACATTTATGGAACCGATCTTCAAATACTGCTCAATGATGGCTTGGGGAATTTCGGCGTACCACAACTGTATCCTATCGATGTTTCCAACGCGTCCGACATCGATGCCGCGGATGTGAATGGCGACGGCAACATCGACCTCATTGTGGCGAATCCGAATGAAGAGAACTTACTCGCATTGACCAACACAGGTGGCGGTGCGTTTACGCAAGCTACGACCTATGCGACGAGCGTGTACGGCTACTTCGTGACGGTTGCAGACTTGAATGGCGACGGGGCTCCTGAATTGGTTACTGGCGATACGAGTTACCCTTCCAATACGGGTGACATCGCTGTCCTCTTCAACAACAGAAACGGATCGTTTGCGAGGCCAACACGGTACGCGAGTGGAGGCAGCTACTCCAAAGACGTCGCAGCCGCGGATCTAGACGGAGATGGTGATCTTGAATTGATCTCTGCAAACTACTGGGATGATACCGTGTCCGTACTGGAAAACACGGTCGGCATCCACCGAATCGCGGTTGGCAATAGCGAAGTGGTCGTCGGTGTTGACTTTGGCAACTTTCGATCGGGAATCGAGGGCCAGAAGTTCAACGACATCAACGGAGATGGTATCCATGATTCCGGCGAGGTCGGCTTAGACGGTTGGACAATTCAGCTGATTGACGCGGCGGGCGATCTGGTCGACGAAACGGTAACGTCCAGCGAAGACCTCAACGGTGATGGCGTCATTGATCCCGAGACCGAACAAGGTGTCTATTCGTTTGCCGGGATGGGCAACGACGCGTACACGATTCGTGAAGTTGAACAAACAGGTTGGCGACAGAGCTTGTTTGCCGAACCTGTACTCCTTCCGCCGAGCGTCCTGACGGAGGACGTAGAAACGGGTGACTTCGATCGAGACGGTGACCGCGACATCGCACTTCTGGGGCGTAATAACGCCAGCGTGTCCCTGTTGCTGCAAGCTGCTGACGGCTCGCTCGTGGTTGGACCAACGACGCTCGGCGGTGGCGGTCGGCCGATTGACTTCACGGTCGCAAGCTTTAATGCGGCGCGCGGTGTAGACGTGGCCCTGGTGAGAAACGATCCAGCATCGGGAAATGCTTACATCGACATCTTTGACAACAACGGAGACGCGTCGTTTACAACCAGCCTTGGTGCACTAAGCATCACCAACGCCACGGCTTCTTCGTTGGCGGCCTTCGATGTCGACAACGACCAGGATCTGGATCTGGTCGTTACGGCGAACGGCAGCGCGGATGGGATCTTCGTCTTCCGGAAGAATGGGAGCGGTACGTTTGGGATACTGCCGGAAACTTTCGCAAGTGCAGACGAACCAAGTTCAGCTGTGCCAAGCGATGTGGATGGAGACGGCGATTTGGACTTGCTCGTGACGCATGCCAGCCCGACCAGCGGAGCAGTTGCACTGTCGTATCACGAGAATCTCGGACTTGACGCCGGTTGGAATGGCTTCGCCGCCGGCGTCGTTTTAGCAAGGGGAGAAGGCGGCCACTCCGTGACTGTGGCTGACTTTGACAATGATGGTGATGCGGATCTTTCCTGGAACAGTCATCTCGCCGAAGAAGTGGCGATCTTGGCAAACCGAGGTAACGGTACTTTCGATCCCCCCGAACAGATTGACGGAGGCGGGTTCCCCAAACATCTAACCAGCTCGGACGTTGATCACGATGGTAACGTTGATTTGCTGGCTGTTTCTAGGCCACTGGATGCTGCCGGTGGTATTTCGTTGATACTCAATCAAGGAGACGGAACGTTCGACGCACCGGATCACTTCGCGGCCGGCAATTTTCCCGCGGGAGTTATCGTTGACGACATGAACGGAGACGACAAGGTCGATCTGGTTACCTGGCATGGCGAATCGCGACAACTGAGTGTGATGTCCAACTTGACACCGATCGTCGACTGGCAGTTTGGTGACGTTGTTACTGATGTTAACCTCGCGAATATCGAGTTACGTCAGATCGTGTCTGGAGCAACCGACTCGTTGGTCATTCCAACTCCAACCGAACGATTGGTGACCGTTCCCGTTGTTTACACGACCTCCGATCTCGACGAAACATTAAGCGGCCTAGGCCTGCGAATGCACTACGATTCGTCGGTCTTGGATTTCAAATCACTTATCGACGATGCGCCCAACGCATTCCAGACTGCACAGCTCCACAATGATACCGCAGACTTTGACAACGATCCGCTAACGGACAAGTTTGTCCTTACCTCGTGGCTCGAAGACAACAGCAACTGGCCGTCACAGTCATTGCCGACGACGCTGTTCGATGCGGAGTTCCACGTTGTGGCGGCGGGAGACGCAACGACTGCGATTCGGTTTACCGGGTCGTCAACTGCAGTCACGCATCGCTTCGAAGGTGTGCCGATCGAGATCGAGACGATCAGTGCGAGTCTGGACATCGACGATAACGGTGTTGCTGACGCGTTGAGTGACGGTCTGTTGATCGTGCGCCGCCTGTTTGGAGCTGATGGACAAGCTTTGGTTGCGAACGCCGTTGCCTCAGATGCGCAGCGTACCGACCCCGATGAAATTGCCGCGTACATCGACTATATCAAAGAGACCGTACTCGACGTGGATGACAATGGTGCAAGTCACGCCTTAACCGACGGCGTGCTCGTTCAAAGGAGACTGTTTGGTTACGAGGACGACTTGCTTACGGACGGCGCTCTGGCAATCGACGCAGAGCGAACAAACCCCGCCGAAGTGGCGAACTGCATCGACCGCTTCATCCCCGGGCCGCTCCTCGATCACGGCCCGTTCGAGCCGATTGTCTCGCCGTACTTTCCTTTGGATTATTCCACGTTCGGCTCCTACGACGTCCTTTGCGATTCGGACGGAGACGGGACGCGGGAAGTTTGCGGGACAAACGACTACGACGTGTACTCGTATGTGCCAGACAACGCGAAAGGACTCGTGTTCTTCTCGCATGGAAGCACGGGCGGCGCCGGCATTGTCAACCGACTTGAATCGATCGTCCTCATCGACAACCTGATCGACAGCGGTTATGCAGTGGTGGCCACAGAGAGTACCAGACGAAATGGGAATCTCATGCCGGGAGAATCGGTTACGTGGGACCACACGATCGACCCTGATTATAATGCTGACTTTCTCCGGGTGAGTGCGCTTCGAGAGCAATTCCTCGATGACTACGCGAATCTCGACGAAGACACTCCAGTCTTCCCCGTTGGGTTTTCAAACGGCGGTGGGTGGTCGTCGGTACTCGGTGAGATGGGACGCGCGATTGGTTGGAGTATCCCAACCGTTGGCGTGATGAGTAGCAGCTTTTCAGGCAGCGGACCTGCGATCGATGTGCGGCAGGCAACATTTATTCAAGTTCTGGAAAACGACAGGCCACCGGCCGTCGGGTCGACGCGTGTTGCGAACTTGCAGGACTACCACGAGAACCTAAAAGCCGACGGCTTCCCAACCGAGTTCTTTGTTGGGCGAGAGAAGGTGCTTGGACTTGATCGCTTTAATCGGATTGAAGCGATCAGCTTGGTACCGGATGCGGCCGACGCAGTATTCCGACTACTTGTTGAAGGCGATGCCGGCCCAGACGGTGTCGAGAATACAGCGGACGACATCGCAGGACCACTAAACGCGGAAGGCTTGCGGAGGTTCGAGACCGACGTCACACATTCGCTGTTGCAAGACTTGGAGCCTGCAATCGGGATCATCCTCAACCAGCATGGTGTGGAACGTCCATACGAAGCAGCCGACGAAGCGGTACGTCAAGCCAGCGTTGTGGCGGCTCTGCATCAAGTAAGCGGTGAGTTTGCTGAAGAACTGGGAGACTTCTTCGATGCCCAGTTGCCTGATCCTGTCACGGACCAGCCAATAGGTGGCCCCGAAGGAGAAGGTTTCATCGGTCCGCTCCCGCTGATTGCAGGCGAACGACACCAGATCCTCACAACAACGGCGCGGCGTAGTGGTGCGTCCGCGAACTCGGTCAGTTTTGATGTCGCTTATGGTACCGATCCGGCGGCTACTGCGACCACTGGATTGGGAACACGTCTCCACTTTGACTCCAGTCAGCTTGACTTCGTACAACTCGCAGCGGCAGCAGATGGCTTAATCGTTGAGCAAGTTCAGACCGACATCGAGGACCTAGATGGAGATCCGGCGACTGACAAGTTCCTTCTAACAGGCTTCTTCGACATTGATGGGCAGTGGCCGCACATGGACTCACGTCAAGAGCGGCTGGGGACGATTGAGTTTGACGTGACGGATGATTTCCATGGCCCAACCACGTTGAACATCACGCCCGTATCGACTGCCAGCGGCTTCGAGTTGACAGCTCCAAGCATCACGATTGGCAAGCCCCACAACAATCCTGGGAATGTTCGAGACGTGAACGGAGATGGGACGATCAGTCCGCTCGATGCGCTAATAGTCATAAATCGCCTCATTGAACGCGGAAGTCAGCTTCTCGACACATTGAATCTTGGCCCCTTCTCGATGGACGTCGACAACGACGGACACCTCTCACCGAAAGATGCCCTCTGGGTGATCAATTATTGGTTGAACCGTGGTAACTAGCTGACGAGCTGAACCTAAAGTCACTGGGACTTCATCGACTGGCGTTCTCAGCAACCGTTAAAGGTTGAGTTTGCTCGGCGGCGCATGATTCGCCATGCAGATTTTCCGCGGTTGATCTCAGCCTCGTGCGGCAGCCGTTCCTTTGGTGTTCAAGCGATATTGACATGACTCGGACTCGACTGAGTTGGCGATTTCGGCCTGGACTTGGGTGGTTATTTTTTGTAGATACCCAAAAGTTTTCACTTGACGACTGCTAGATGACCGATAGTGAACAATACGTGGCGTCTTCGGGCGTTCATGGACCACCAATACCCGAACTCAAGGAGGAGAGCGGTGGGAGCCATGTCGATCCAGATTGCGGTCTGCATGACCGCCTTAACGCTTAGCCCAGCTGATGAGCTGACGGTCGATCAGGTTGACCTTGTCGAGGTCAACCACTTCTACGACGACCAAGGTCGATTGGTCTTTGACCAAGTCATCTATTACGACTGGAGCGAACGCCACAGTCGATATCAGGTTCGTGATTGGCGACTGCTCAAAACGCCAGCTCAAATTCCCCTGCGTGATTGGCGAAGTGGCGGATACGTATCTGAATGGGAAGACTTCAAGCAACGCGGTGGACTCCGACGCATCAGGTCCAAATCCGTCCGTGAAACTTGGACACAGTATGACCCCGAATTGGTTGAACGAGAATTCCTTGCACAAGAGAAACGCGAGGAACTAACTCGCATTCCGGTCGCATCCCCCCTTCCTGTCTCTCGACGCGGGGTCCGACCCGACACGGTACCCTTGCCACGATCACGTGGAAACGGCTACCAAGCGACGGCACGATAACCGCTCGCATATGTTGGCCACCTCTCCCAAGAGCCTTAGCGGATGTCACGAAGTAGTCGACAATCTTCCAAAGTACGACACTTGCGGTGATCGCTGTGCCTTGCTTCATTCTCGCCAACCTAGGTACAATGAAGGGCACCCGCAAACCCACTCCCTCCTGCCGCGAAATGCCCCACCTATGTGCAGGTTTCACACGATTGTTGGCATTGTCTTCTCGCTCGTTTGGTGCGCTCTCGTTCCTCCACCTCACGAGTCCACGTTATGGGGAGCCGAGCCTGTCAGCTTTGAGCTTCAGGTCCAACCGATTATGGCGGCTCGTGGTTGCAGCACTGGTGCATGCCATGGAAAGCAACGCGGACAGAATGGGTTCCAGCTGTCATTGCTTGGCTTCGACCCCGAGTTCGATTATGCCGCACTAACAATGAACGCTCGCGGGCGTCGTATCTTTCCGGCTGCCCCCGACCAAAGTCTTCTGCTGTTAAAAGCGACCGGCCAAGCGCCGCACGGCGGAGGACGGCGGTTTGCCGTCGATAGTGAGGAGTATCGAATTCTGCGGGATTGGATTGTCGCGGGCTTGCCGAGGCGTGTTCCCGATGAACCCACGCTGACTGCGGTCACCGCTTCGCCCACCGAACAATTCATGAAACCGGGCCAGACGTTGCAGCTGGAAGTCACCGCGCATTACTCCGACGGATCGATGGGTAACGTCACACGAATGGCGATGTATCAATCCAACGAAAGTGCAATCGTCGCTGTCGACGATGACGGCGTGATCGAGGCGGGCCCCATCCCCGGCGAAGCGTCGATTATGGCGAGATACATGAATGTGATTGCAACTTGCAATGTCGCGATTCCTCTCGCCGGTGATGTGCCTGACGAGTTGTACGCCAAGTTACCTCGCAACAACTTGGTCGACGAACACGTTTGGGTGAAGCTGCAGTCGCTCGGCATCACACCGTCCGGTCCGATTGCTGACGCCAAGTTCGCGCGTCGCGTCTACATCGACATCATCGGAACGCTTCCAAAACCAAACGAGGTGCGTGAATTCCTAGCGGATACGAATGAGGACAAACGACAGCAACTCGTTGCTCGTTTGCTCGATCGACCCGAGTATGCAGAACATTGGGCAAACAAATGGGTGGACTTGTTGCGTCCGAATCCTTATCGCGTCGGCATTAAAGCCGTACTGAACTACGACTATTGGATTCGAGACAGTTTTCGGCAGAACAAACCGTATGACCAGTTCGTGCGCGAATTGATCGCCGCGCAAGGAAGTACCTGGCACAACGGAGCTGCGACCTTGTTTCGCGATCGACGCTCGCCGGATGAAATGACAACGCTCGTCACACAGTTATTTCTCGGAATTCGCCTGGAGTGCGCAAAGTGCCACCATCACGTCTTCGAGAAGTGGAGCCAGGACGACTTCTATAGCTTTGCCGCCTACTTCGCACGCGTAGGACACAAAGGCACCGGCTTGTCGCCTCCGATTTCAGGTGGCGAGGAGATCGTGTTAACGTCCAAGAAGGGGAGCGTATCACATCCCTTAACCGGCAAAGTCCTCGAGCCCCGTCCGCTATTCCTCGAGGCACCGACGATCGATCCCGATTCGGATCCTCGCGAAGCTTTAGCCGCTTGGGTGACGAGCAAGGAGAACGACTACTTTGCGCAGGTGATGGTGAACCGAATTTGGGCGGATCTAATGGGGCGTGGGCTGGTGATGCCAG
Source organism: Planctomycetota bacterium (assembly GCA_014381825.1). GTDB lineage: Bacteria > Planctomycetota > Planctomycetia > Pirellulales > Pirellulaceae. Next base: position 117,725 of record JACNKX010000065.1, on the reverse strand, counting down.
TTGACGATCTGCGAGCGACGAATCCGCCGACGAACGGCCCGCTGCTTGAGGCACTTGCAAACGACTTTCGCGATAAACAGTTCAACTTAAAAGAAGTTATTCGGACGATCACGACTTCATACGTTTACGCGTTAAGCTCCGATCCGACCGACCGAAACATCGCGGACACGCAAAACTATTCGCGTCACTACCGACAGCGGTTGCGAGCGGAAGTGATGCTCGACGCGATCGCTGACATCACGGATATTCCAAATACTTTCGCGGCCATGCCGCCCGGTTCGCGAGCCAAGGAGATTTGGACTCACCGTGTCAGTTCGCTCTTCCTGGATACTTTCGGCCGCCCCGATCCGAATCAAGACCCTCCTTGTGAACGACAGGAAGACGCAACGGTCACACAAGCACTTCACATGATGAACGCGACCGAGTTGCATGCACGCGTTGCTTCAGACAAAGGACGAGCAGCACAACTTGCTTCTAGCGATAACACGCCGGAGCAAATTGTTGAAGAGCTGTACTTGCTCGTCTACGCAAGATTTCCTGACAGCGACGAACGCGCGTTTGGAAAGAAGCTGTTCGACACAGCGACCGACCAAGCTGGTCGAAAGCAGGCAACGGAAGATCTGCTTTGGGCATTACTGAACACGCCCGAGTTCCTATTTAAGGATTAGTCAATGGCGACTCAACGCAATTGCGAAGGATTCACGCGTCGAGACTGCTTGCAGCTCGGGATGGGCGGCCTGCTAGGTGGAGGGCTCGTCGGTGCGTTGCAAGCCCGTGGCGATGCCGCGAACGCAACAAAGCGAGAGGCCGATTCGTGCATTTTGATCTGGATGGACGGTGGCCCGACGCATTACGAGACATTTGATCCGAAGCCAGATGCGCCGGTCAAGATTCGCGGCGAGTTTTCGACGATCGCGACAAAGCTGCCTGGAGTTCGCTTCTCGAAACACATGACTCAACTGGCAGAGATCGCGGATCGACTGTCAATCGTTCGATCGATCCGCCACAACCAGGGCAATCACGGCGCGGGCAATCATTACATGATGACGGGCTCGCCACCCCGTATTCCGGTTGGCTGTGGAGCCTTCGTAAGTTTTCATCCAAGTCTCGGCAGCGTTGCGGCTCGTGAGCTTGACGCACCTTCTGGTATGCCCGCTTACTTCTCGATGCCGCGCATGTCGCGAAGCGGCGGCCCGAACTTCCTGGGAGCAAAGCACGGTCCGTTCGTCGTGCCCGATGACCCTAATTCCAGCAGCTTTCGAGTACGCGATGTGGCCTTGCCGAGTGGGTTGACGGGTGATCGGTACTTGGGGCGGCAAGATATTCGGCAGCAGATCGATAGGATGAAGCGAATCCAAGACGAGGCTGCCGGCGATCCGCTGCTGGCCGTCGACGAGTTCTATCAGCAAGGCCAGCAACTGATCCGCTCGACCAAGTCACAACAAGCCTTCGACATTCACAGCGAGCCGGACGAAACCCGCGAGAAGTACGGTCGAAACGGCTTTGGCCAGCGGGCCCTGCTTGCTCGGCGACTTGTTGAAGCTGGCGTTCCTTTTGTCACGTTGTACGAGGGCGGCTGGGATCATCATCGCACCATCTTCAAGGAACTGAACAAAAAGCTGCCGCCGTTCGAGGCTGCGATGGCGGCATTGATTCTAGACCTGGAAGAGCGGGGCATGCTAGAGCGAACGCTGGTTGTAGCGTTGGGTGAGTTTGGTCGAACTCCAAAAGTGAACTCGCGCGGTGGTCGTGACCATTGGTCCAACGCCATGTCGGTAATGCTCGCTGGCGGCGGCACTCCGGCGGGTCAGATCATCGGTGCAACCGATCGTCAAGGATACTCCGCCATCGAACGAGTCCTTTCACCCGAGAACTTTGCTTCGACGATCTACGCCAAACTGGGAATCAACCCTGGCAAGATCGTACACACTCCGGAAGGCCGCCCCGCACCGTACGTGAGCGATCCGACCCCAATCCACGAACTGATGAGTTGACGTTTAATGCAACACCTTGACCTGCCAACAATGATCCGAGCTGGCTGCGTGATTGCGGTCGCAACGCTTGGATGGACGTCCACTCTCCTTGCGGCACCTCCAAAGTGCGATTCCTTGTTTCCGGCAGGTGGCCAGCGTGGCCAGCAAGTCAGCGTCACCGCGGCAGGGAGCTTCAGTAACTGGCCGGTTTCCGCTTGGGTCGATCGCGAAGGAATTCAAGTCGAGTCAGACGCCGACAAGGGCAAGTTGAAGATCAACATCGCCGATACCGCCAGCGGAGTGTACTTGATCCGCATGTCCGACAAGGAGGGCGCAACACAGCTTCGTCCCTTCGCCGTCGACTCGCTGCCTGAAGTGACGGAGACAGAACCGAATAATGAACTGACCGCCGCCAATAAGATTGAGCAGTCCGCGATTGTTAACGGTCGACTAGAAAAATCTGGCGACATTGACGGGTTCGCGTTCGAGATGAAAGCCGGACAGACGCTTGTCGCTTCTCTCGATGCGAATCGAACGTTCGGATCGCCGATGGACTCAGTGCTTCAGATCTGTGGTGCTGACGGGTTTGTCATAAAGCAAAACGACGACCAACGCGGCCTCGATCCACAGATTGCGTTCATCGCCCCACGGAATGGAAGGTACGTCGTGCGAATTTTTGCCTTCCCGTTGACACCGAACAGCACCATCGCGTTCGCCGGCGCGAGCACTTACATCTATCGGCTGACATTAACGACGGGTGGCTTTGTTGATCATGTACTACCGCTTTCGGCTCAATCAGACGTGACCGCGAACAGTTCGTTGTTCGGTTGGAATCTGCCCCCAGACATAGCAATCACACAAGCTTCGGTCGCGGACGGAATTCGGTTATTCGCAACGCATCCTGAGTTCGCTTCGCAGGTTGAACAGTCCCTATCGCCCTACTCGGCTCTCGTCGCGGACGCGGATGCCAGCCAAGCAACTCCTCAAGTGATTAAATGGCCAACCGTTGTCACCGGTCGAATTGATGCTGAACGCGACGAAGACGTTTTTCAGGTGACAGCGAAGAAAGGAACGAAGCTCTCGATTCAAGTTGAGTCTGATTCGCTAGGTTTTCTCCTCGACCCGCTGGTACAAGTACTCGACGCCGAAGGAAAGACCATCGGGGAGGTCGACGACACGAGCCGGAAACGCGATTGCCTCCTGGTACAAACGATCCCGGCCGATGGCGACTACCGCATCGTGGTGCGCGACGTTCACCGGTATGGCGGATTTCGCTATGTCTATCGAATGACGATCGGTGAGGCGAAGCCCGACTTTGCCTTGACTTTAACTAACGACTCCTACGTGCTTACTCCAGGCACGCCCTTGGAGATTCCCGTCACGATCGGGCGACAAAACGGCTTCAGTGGCGAGATCGTGGTGAAAGCCATCGAACTCCCGGATGGTGTCACCTGCGAAGTCGTCAAATCAGAAGCGAAAGGTGATTCGTCCAAGTCGGTGAAAGTCGTACTGAAGGCTGAAGCAGATCCCGCGTCTGCGCCGTTCAAGGTGGTTGGATCAACATCAGGCGAGGGAGCAATCGAGCGGACTGCGAGGTATACGATTGCGGGCACGACCACAGAATACTCCAAAGCTTGGTTAACCGTTGCAGCTTCTGCGGGCACCAAGTGAATTCCCGTTGGCATCTTTTAGCAACTTGGCGTCGGCGGGCTGAGGAAGTCGGCAACCTCATGTTATGCTAGACGCTTAACTTCCTGTCACAAAACGCCTCCGCGCCCTCGCGCCGAATCCCCATGCCCGTTGAATCCAATCCCTCTGACGACGCCGCTACGTCGAGTCCCGTTGCCAGGCGACGATTGCTTGGTGTCGTAATCTTCTCCGTGTTGCTAGTCGGTGGGGTGGCGTTCGCCGACTGGTGGACGTGCCTTCCAGCGGACGAACCCTCCGCCTACGTCGGTCGCCAAACTTGTATCCAGTGCCATCAACAAGAGAGCAAGCTTTGGGAAGGGTCGCATCACGACTTGGCCATGGATCTTGCGACGACAGAGACCGTCCTTGGCAACTTTGATGGTGCCGAATTGAATCATTACGGCATTACCAGCCGTATGTTTCGTCGGGATGAGAAATACATGGTCCATACCGAGGGGCCAAGCGGCGAGATGACGGACTTCGAGGTGAAGTACGTTTTCGGCGTCGATCCACTGCAACAATATATGGTCGAATTCGATCGAGCAGACGATATGCCAGAGAACGAAGTCGCGAGACTTCAGGTGCTGCGAGTTTCGTGGGATACGGCGAAGAAGGAGTGGTTCTATCTTCGACCGCCGGACGTCGACGAAAAGCTGGCACCGGACGATGACCTCCACTGGACGGGAATCGCTCAGCGTTGGAACAACATGTGCGCCGATTGCCATTCAACAAACTTGCAAAAGGCGTACAACGACAAGACCAAAACGTATCACACAACATTCTCCGAAATCGATGTCAGTTGCGAGGCTTGTCACGGTCCGGGCGAAATGCATGTGAAGCTCGCTGAGTCGAAGTTTCTGTTCTGGGACAGAAGGCACGGCTATGGGTTGGCGGCGTTAAAGGACAAGAGTACCAAACCACAACTCGATACATGCTTCCAATGCCACTCGCGGCGTCGCATCGTCAAACCTGGCTACCGACCGGGTGAAGACTTCTACGATTACTTCGCCAATGAGTTGCTCTTGGCTCACACGTACCACGCGGACGGGCAGATCCTCGATGAAGTTTATGTGCATGGCTCGTTCATCCAGAGCAAGATGTATCACAAAGGAATTCGTTGCACCGACTGTCATGATCCGCACACTGCGAGATTGAAACATGACGACAATCGGGTTTGCACATCGTGCCACCAGCACTCGGCAGGCAAGTACGATACACCAACACATCATCGTCATAACGTTGGCAGCACCGGAGCTTCGTGTGTTGCGTGCCACATGCCGGAAACGACGTATATGGCTGTCGACTCGCGCCGAGACCATAGTCTGCGTGTCCCTCGGCCAGATGTGAGCGTCCAAGTCGGAACACCCAACGCTTGCACGTGCTGCCACCTTGATCGAGCAAAGTTGCCGGCAGAGAAACGCGACACGTTCACGCAATATGCCGATTGGCTCATTGCCGCACAGAGCGACGAAGAGGTCCGTTCCGCATTAGATGAAGTGGATCAATGGGCGGCGAATTACTTCCGGCAGTGGTACGGAGAGAAGGAAGATCTTTCGGCTACTTTGGCAAACACTTTAATTGAGGCGCGACAGGGTAAAGCGGAAGCAGCTCATGATCTTGCATCCATTGCAAGAAACAAGCGTTTGTCAGGAATTGTTCGAGCAACATCTCTTTACGAGTTAGGCCAGTATGCCCCCGCCGAGGTACTCGATACTGCGGAGAAGTTGCTCACCGACGACGATCCTCAAGTACGAACAACGGCCGTCGCCAACCTTCAACTGGTCAATGACGACTCGGCGTTGATGAAGTTGCTCCTTCCGATACTCGAAGATCCCGTTCGGTCCGTGCGAACCGAAGCCGCCCGCGTATTGGCTCGCGTCCCAAAGCCGATGATGAATGGCGAGCAACGGCGTCAGTTGCGGTCAGCTCTGGACGAGTTCAAGGAGGGAGTGCTGGTTAACAACGATCGAGCTGCGGCGCACCTGACACTCGGCGTTGTCTACGAAAGCATGAACGATGTGCGAGCCGCTGAGAACGCGTATCAAGCTGCGATTCGAGTCGAGCCACATGTGACCGGCCCCCGAACAAATCTCGCTGCGTTGCTCGAACGTCAGGCGGAAGAAGCTGAGAACAATGCGCGTCGCATCGCACAACAGAATCGCGAGGCAGCCATCGACAGTATCATGGAATCTCAGAAGCTGCGCCAACGCGTCGCGGTATTGCGAAAAGATGAGTTGCCACTTCTGGGACGCGACGCGAAATTGGCGCCGACCAACGCAGCGATTCAATATCGCTATGGGTTGTCTCTTTACCTGCACGGCCAGCATCAGGAAGCGCTCGCAGCATTGGTCAACTCGGTTCGACTAGAGCCGAACACACCGGATTTCGTACTCGCGTTGGCGTTGCTTTACCGGCAGCAGGGTGACTTGGCGAATGCGCTCAAGCAAATCGAACGTGTGCTGGAACTTCGACCGAACGATCCGAGCTATCAGCAGCTTCATCGGGAAGTACTCCTGCAAGCCGCTCAGCCGGCAGGCCCCGCTGCGGATGGTCAATGAACGTCGAACTTAGTGCTTGTGGCCGTGCCCGTGGTCATCATGCTTGAACTCGCCATGATACGGTTTGCCGTTGATCGTGACGGCGACCGACACATCGGCCCCCTGCCCAGCGAGCTTAAGACATTGGATGAGCTCAGGGCTTTTCAGCTCGAAGTTCGCCGACGCCGGTGGATCTCCGCTCGGTGCGACGGCCGCAAGTTCGTACTCGGTCGACTCTGCTACTTTGGCCGTAATCGTGATCGTTTCTGATGTGATTGCCACGAGTTCCTTTGCTGCTCCATCGATCACGTAAAGCGTTACCAGACCACGCTCGTCGTCGTGGGTCCACTCGATGTGATATTCTTCTTCACCAAGTTCAACGAGATGGCCACCGTTTGGACCGGTCTCGGGATGGTCATGGCTGTGCGCATGGTCGTCGCCGCTGTTTTGGATCACTACCGGCGGCAGCGTTGGTGGTGGCTGCGAGTTGCAAGCGGTGACTAGCGCGACCGTGCCAACGGCGACTAAATTGCGACACATTTTCCGCATCGATAGCTCTCCAAAACTCAGTGGACAGTAATTAATCGGCCAGGTCTTCGAAATGCAATTCGAAGTGCGTAACCCAAGCACCGTCCTCTTGAAACGTGACGGCTGATATATCGCGCAGGCAACTGGCAACTTCAAGTCCAGTATGAACTTGGACCAACATCTCTTCATCAACTTCTTCGCCAGATAGCTCGACGCCATAATCCACCCATGGTGCAACCGCGCCGATCAGCCGCGCGAAGCTGAATCGGAATGCTGCTCCAGCCGCTCCTTGATGTTTGCCAATCAAATCGGCCTTGCTGAGCGGCGTCTTGGCTAGCAAGCGGACGGTCGTCTTCGGCGTGAGTGACAGAACTAACGTATCTTGCGACAAGCCGGCGTTCGGCGCGATTTGTTTGTCGAGTCCAGCTTCGCGAGGTAGTCGGTAGTAATAAACCGTGCCGTCCGGAAATTCTCGCACACCCGGTGGTGGCAGCTGAAAGTCAGGAATCGTTGCGGGCTCCGCTTTGTGAAGCGTATTGATCACTTCCTGTGCGATCTGAAAGTAATCGGTTGCGGCTTCCTTCACGAGCTGCGCATCGCTAACACCGCAGACCAACCCCAACTCGAGCATCGGCAGCGGCTCGTCCGTTGGAGCGAGTATCTCGTGCCATTGCTTGCTCGTGATCTTCGCGTCGAGGACGACGGCCACTTGGCCATCTCGGAAGGCGGGCACGACCTTTTCTCGAGTGACTTGATCGAGCTTCTTCACCAAGACTGCTAAGTCGTCTCGAACTTCTCCGTAGAACTCTCGCTCCTTGGCCCCAAGATACGCGATGCCGAACGTCTCGCCGTAATAGATCGCTCGTCCGATCCATTTGGCAATCGCATCATACCGATCAGGCGAGTAGTTTCCACGTCCTGCGACGGCCAAGATCGGGTCGCCACCTACGTGTTCAAGAACTGTCAGAGGCTTCGAAGCGTCGAGCACTTTGTTCTCGCCCCAATTGTGCGCAAATCCTTCGTAGCCGCGATCGGACTTGAATACGAATGAGCTAACAGCTCCTGGTTCTGGAATCATAGTCTTGATATCGGCAACCAGTCCGCGAACATCACCAAGGATCTGATTTTGAAGCGAGGCTTCGATGCCTGATATCGGTAAGAAGCTCTCGGCCATCGTCACGAGTTGATCAAGCCGCTGTTCCGACGAACTTGCATGCTTCATAAACTCACCGCTCGCGTAGCTGACCGCGCAGATCTGTCGCTGGGCGCGCTGCTTTAGTGGTGCCAGTTCCTTACGATTCGCGAGGACTTCACCTTGTCCGAGCAGGGCGAGATGATCGTTGTTGTCGCCGAGCGAGACGAGGAGGTATTGGCCTTTCACACCAACGGCAACCGACGCTTTCATTTTGTTGAACTTGGCGCGAATTTCAGATAGGTCGATCTCGGCTCCCTGAGTGAACTCATCCCAAGGGATCAGTGAACCGTCAAGTTGCATCGTTAAGAACTCGCCTCCAGCGATTTGCTTTCGCGAGAGTCGTTGCTTCAATTCAGGTTGATCGGCGAGAAGCTCTCCTAGCACTTGCTCAAGCCGATTGAGTTGCGAAAGCGCTAGTTCCGTGTCCGACAGCCGAAAGCCGATTACGGTGTCCGGCACTCTAGCTTTGTCGAGGTGCTCAGCGAAAATCTGCGACATCTTCGCCGCGATCTGATCGGCTGGGGCACCGTCCGCTGCCTCGCCAAACTCACGCATTGCCGCTCGGTTGGCTTGACTGATCTCTTTCATTAAGCCCAAGAGATCCGCGAATCCTTCATCGCCATAGATGAAAACTTCGTTTGAGACAGCATCGACTGCTAATTCGACTAGCCGCTTATTCTCTGGTTGTTCGAGCAGCGATTTCAAGGACGCGAAATCACCATCACGGTCGTTCCACTTGGCTTGCGCTAAACCAAGCCCCATCTGGACGATCGGCATCTCGCGCAGTTTGGCGGCAGCTCTGCTGCTGATGAAGGCATCGTATTGCTCGCGCAGATGAGTGGCAGCTGAGTAAAATGCTGCGTTGGCTGGTACGAGGCTTAGTGACTCGGGCTCGTCCGCATTTGCCGTCGCAGCGACCGGCAACCACCCGCCACAAAGCACCACGAGCAATGCAATGAGGCGCCAACGGTATCTTCTCGGCAAGTTCATTGGAGTACCTCGATGAGTGACCTGATCCCAGGCACGCGACAGGCGCAGTTTTATGCCATTCGTCGTTAAGTGGCAAGTCATATGCGATTGGGCGGCATTCGCGTTCAGCGCCATAGGACAAGAAATAAAAACAGGCGGACGCGAATTCGTCCACCTGTTGGTCGATAACTTTCCGGTGAAGGTCTTAGCGTTAGAGCAATCCTTTGATTGCCGAGACCGCGGCGTCGTAGTTCGGTTCGTTCGTAACTTCAGGGACCGTCTCGGCATGGACCACGTTTCCGCCGGCGTCCAAAACGAAAACACCGCGAGCGAGAAGCTGCAACTCTTCGATCAACATTCCCCAGCTATTGCCGAAGTTGCGGTCGTGATAGTCGCTGCCGACCCGCATGGCCTTAATGTCTTCGGCACCGCAGAAGCGGTTCATGGCGAAGGGTAAATCGAGGCTGACGGTGACAGCGTTGATCTGGTCGCCCAGCGCGCCTAGCTCTTCATTAAATCGCTTCGTTTGAATCTGACACACACCCGTGTCGAGCGAAGGCACAACGCTGATGATGGATGGCTTACCCTGTAGGTCTGCCTTCGTGATGGTGTGTAAGCCGTCTTCGAAGTAATGGACGGTAAAATCAGGAGCGGCCTGACCGGCTTGAACGGCTTCGCCAGCCAGGGTTAGTGGGTTTCCTTTGAACGTTACTGCTTCGGGGCGTGACATTGAACTTCCCTTTCTGGGTGTTGCGAGGCTTCGCCGGCGTCTCGGGCCGGCTACGAAGCGCCGAATAAGGCGATTCGCGACTTTCTTGGATCGACGGAGCGTAGTATCCCGTTGGCCGCGCGGCGCATCAAGGGGTGAAGGCCTCAGCGGCGCAAAACCAAAAAACGCTCACGAGTGTTCAGGGAGAAGACGAAGTTAGTATGATTCGACAACGTTAACGCGATCGTGTATCAAACAGCCTTAGCTGGATTCGCTTAAATTCAGCCGAATCAGCAGGCGTCTGAATTCTAGCGAATCCAGCTACCGGTGAATTCTTCCCTCGCACTCGCCCCATGCCACTTCCTTCTAATAGCTTTGACTGTCCTTGCTGCGGCGCGGAAGTGGTTGCCGGGGCGAACTTCTGTCGGGAATGTGGAGCCAGCGATGATTCAGGGTGGGACGAAGAGGGAGAAGAAGGCTTCTCGACCGACGAGGAATTTGATTACGACGAGTATCTCGAACGCGAATTTGCAATTACTCGACCGCAGTCACAGGGCGCACAACTTCGCCGGCTCTTGACGATTGTGATCATCGTCCTTGTCTGCATCTCGCTCACGTTGCTGAGCATCTTTGGGATGTAGCGTTGCCAGCCAAGAAGCGTCGAAGCCCGACGTTGATGAAAAGATCGGGCTTCGAGTTGAACTCTTAAAAAACGAGTGGCTGTTAGATCGCGTCCGAATCACGATCGGCCAAAAGCTCTAGCAGATCGTCGCTGACGAGATCGGATGCCGCATCGACGACGTTGGCACCTCGCGACGAAGCTGAACTATCCGTTTGGCTATGGTGATAGAACAGCGTATCGATAACGCTTGTATCGGAAGTCGAATCCGTCGTCTCGCTCGTAGCAGTCTGACCAGAATCAGTTGATTGCCCGCGGCCAGTGTCGGTCACCAGAACAGGGGCGATCGCAAGCGTCGAGGAGATCGTTGCCGTGTCGCTGGCGGCGTTCGCAGACAGCACGAAGGAGCTTCCTTCGCCTTCGCTCAGGTTGGCAAGATTCAAGTAGTTGATGATCGCCAACGCGTCGATCGGGCTGACGTTGCCATCGCCGTTTGTATCAACAAAGCCGGTAGGCACCTTGATGCGAGTACCGCCTTCACCTTCTCCCAACGCGACAACTTGACTGCTGAGACTTCGCGATCCGTTCTCGTCAAGATCATTGAAGACCAGCAAGACATCGTTCGGCGCGACAAAACCGTCGCCACTCACGTCTAGATGATTCGAGGGATTCGTGAACTCACCTTCGCCACCAACGCCAAGCACCGTAATCGATGCCACGCCGAGATTAATGCGATCTATCGAGATAGGAGATGGTGGCTCGAACAGCAAAATATCATGGAACGGAGTAAGGTCCGGCGGGTCGGCGACAAAGTCAGCTACACCTGGTGTGTTCGCCCGGAACGTCATTTCAGTCAACAGGTACTCGGAATCGCCCAGTGCTACGTTTCCATTTTGGAACGCACCAACTTCATCGACAATGTTGACGAAGCTGTTGTTCGCCGACAAACCGTTGGTGTTGTAAGGAGAACTAAAGTCAATGTCGAATCCAAATCGATTGGCGGGATCGTTCTTCGTCGAAATCAACCCCGAATCGTATAGCAAGTCGAAGTAGATCGCGAACACGCCAGCCCGGGCTGGGTCTGGTGCGGGATTGCGAATGTCTTGGACGTAGGCTCGAACCTTAAACTCCGACCCGGCAGTAATCGTGCTGATTGGGTTGCCGTTTAAGTCCGTCGTTTCCAAACGGAGATTGATGTCGTTCGGCGAGTTGCCGACCTGGACCGTTACAGTTGCGTCTTCCGAGAGGCCAACATCGTTCGTCACCGTGTACGTGAATTGCTCCGTTCCGACGAAACCAGTACGAGGTGTGTACAAGATGGCCGAACCATCGGCAGCGATCGAGATGTTGCCTTGAATTGCCGGTGCTCCAGGAACTAAACCTGTTCCGGTGATCGTTAGTGGCGGATTCGAAACTTCGATATCGTTCGTTAATACATCTAACACGTTGCCGGTGCTGTTGGCATTCAAGTGGTACGTATTGTCGACCGCTATCGGCAGGCCGCCCGTACCGAGAATCGTCAGCGAATCGTTCTCGTAACGAATCTGTTCGAGTAACACAGGTTGAGCCGGATTGAACAACAGGACATCGTGATCGGGAGGCGTCAGCGGACCGTTTGTGCGGCGATCTGCTGGATCTCCGATGAAGTCAGCAACACCCTGAGCTGTGGCTCGCATTGGAATCGTGAGTACGACGAACTCATTATCTTCCGGCGCACATGCCGCGTTGGGGATTTCGATCTGACAAGTGCGGCCCAATGGATTGGTCTGGTCAGATTGAAAAGCGCCTGCTTCATCGATCAATCCAGGCGTGCTTGTTGAAATCGATGTGGAATTTTGGAACTCCGAACTGAAGAAGGGTTGGCGAGACGACAGAGAAACGAGGCCACGGTTGTAGAGTACGTCGAGATAAGCACCGAATACGCCAAAGCGGTCGAGCGAGGGATCGCCATCCTCGTCGTCTGACCGCAGGTCGTCCGCGACGCGTACTTGGAGATTAAACTCTTCGCCGACTCCAATGGCTTGAATCGGATTGCCGTTTAAGTCAGTCGCTTGCAACCGAATCCGTACACGATCGTCGGCTGTATCGTTGACATGCACGGTGACGGTCGCGGTCGCGATTTCCCCGTTCTGGTCTTGAACCGTGTAAGTGAATTGATCGGTACCTTCCTGAAAGCTTGCTGCTGGTGTGTAGACCAAAGTGTCGTCGGCAGTCGTTGCTGTGCCCCGATTGTCGATGACCACGGTACCACCTACTGGATTATCGACGCTAACGATTCCGATGGGTGGATTCTGACTTGGCAAGTCGTTGGCTAGAACAGGCATCTGGTTACCGGTTGAACCGGCTTGAACGGTGAACGAGTCGTCAACAGCGATTGGAATTACGAGAGACGGCAGCACGGTCACACTAACATCGGCGGAATCCGTGTTGCCCACACCGTCGCGAATCGTATAGCTGAACGAATCTTTGCCGGAGAAATTCGAAGGCGGAGTGTACACGACGCCAGCACCGTTGGCAGAAACCGCGACCTGGCCGCCAGCCGCTGTGACTCCGACGGTCGTCGTGCCCGCGGCGATCACGGTCAGCGGAGGCGAAAGACTCTGCAGGTCATTTAGCAGCACGTCGATCGTTGTCGTGCCCGAATCCTGTAAGACCTCGACCTCGTCATCGACGGCGACAGGATTTTCACTCAGAATTCGGATCTGATGATCTTCTATTTCACCCGCGATGTCCGGGCCACCTGGCCCCATACCGCGATTGTATCCGTAGCGGACGCGAACGTACGTCTCGCCAGAGGATGCATCGGCTGGCACGGGGAAAGTCAGAACGTGGTCGCCGTCGCCGGCTCGATGATCTATCACGATGTGCTCGCCAGCATCATCCCAATCACCATCGCGATTGAAGTCTGCCCAGGCGTTAATACGTCCCGGTGAATAGCCGTTCGTGGCCACCGTAACAGTCATCTCACCCGTTGCAGAACCCGGAAATATCGTTGCAGGGCTAAAGACAACACCGTCTTCGTCGTTAACCGTTGTATTTGCATCGTCGCCCGTCGCCGTCTCATTTGGTGTGCCGTCTGGATCGCCATCGATCGTGGCACCAAGATGGAAGCCCGCGAGAATCGCATGCACAGCGCCACCGTCGGCGATCGTCGTCGGATAGCTGCTTGCGAATCCAGATTGCTCCGCCGTCGGGGCATCGCCGTAATCAAGCTGCGATGTGTTTCCGAAATTGAGCCCAGGGAACGATTCTCCCGGAATTGCAGTCACGATATGCTCGCCTTCTCGAGAGATTGGGTCTGGGAACGTTTGTTCCCAACCGGGCTGAAGCGCTTCGCGAATCGTGAACGTTCCAGGTTCTGGAACGGCGATCGAATAAGTTCCATCAGCGCCAGTGCGTGCCATCGGCTCGCCCAAGTCCAAGCGATTGTCGCCATCGAGATCGATATAGAGGACGATACCTGGGATTCCCGGTTCGTCCTGATCAAAGACGCCATCAGCGTCGAGGTCGTTAAACTTCGTTCCGGAAATTCCGCCGAACAACGAGACGTTACCAAAGTTAATGTTGGTCACCGATTCGTTGGAGCGGACAATGACCGTGTGCGATCCGCTGGATGGGAAGGTTTGCTCCCAACCGGGTTGCAAGACTTCACGGATGCTGTGCTGGCCCGGTGGCACGGAAAGAACGTATTCTCCATTGTCACCAGTTGTGACCTTTGGCTCGCGCAGGTCGACCAAGCCGTTACCATCCAAATCGGCAAAGATCGTCCAACCGGCCAAACCCGGTTCCGATATATCCTGAGTTCCGTTGCTATTCAGATCGTGAAACTTGACGCCAGAGATGCTGGACGGGAGTTTTCCAGTCGACAGGCCCCAAGATAGCGTGTTGAGCGTGTCTTCGACGCCGGTATAAACCTCGCCTGGGTTGTAGTTGTCAGCATTCAAGAATCCCATATCGATGTCATCGGGTGATCCAAAGATCCCGTCCGGACCTACCCCTGCCTCATCCAATACACCATTGCCACCAACGTCGATCAGATTGTCGACATTATTTGTGTTATCGACATGCCAAAGGCCAAAGAAATGCCCTGCTTCATGCGCTGTGACTCCGCCAACCACGGCCGCAACCAGGTCGATCTTCGAAGCGCCGGTTGCCAATGGAATCGCATTAATATCGTCCAGCCCGCCGCCACCGAGCTGCCCGCTCATGATGTCCAAGAGGGTAACGGCTGACTCGGTAGTATCTAGGTTTCCGGGATCGATTGATTGAGCGATACCAAGCGTTGGGATTCCAAACTCTCCAATCGTACCGCCAATGATGACGCGGCTCACATTCGGTTCGCCAAACGGATCCAGATGGTCGCGACTGTTCAGGATCTCAATGTCGAACTCGCCGGGAATATCCGAAGTCAGGAAGTCGCCATTCTGGCCGTTCTGTCGGATTTCCGTTCCGAGGTTTTCTTCAAGGTCGGCGATGATTGCATCAATCAACGCATCTTCATCGGTCGAAGCGAGCCCCCAACTGTTCATAAACGAAGACATCGGCGATAGGCTTGCAACGCCAGTGCCGCCAAAGATTGCAGTATCAATCACTGCACCGTTGAAATCGATGAAGAGTCGTTGATGCGTCCCGACAGGATTGCTCTCGAGCGCCGGGCGCTGTACGCGCAATTCTGCCGTGTAGGCACCACCGGTTATGGCGATGTCGGCGTTCGCGACTTGAAGAAAGTACGTCCCAGTGGTGGGAATGACGACACCGAGCGAAGCGTTTCCACCCTTGGGAATTCGAATTTCACCCGTGTCGATGGTGGGCACCACTGAGTTAACATCGATGTTCGACGTCAGCATCTCTGTGCCATTGGCATCAAATACCGTAATAGTTTGTGCAGCGCCGAACAAATTGACGTGGAAGACGTCACCTCCATCTAATTCCAACCGAAAAACATCAACGTCCGCAGCCGTATTGAGCGTTGCGCTCACGTCGACGTTAGCGTTCTCTCCCATCCCTGTGCCCAAAGGGACGAGATCGGCCGTTGTCAAACCATCGTTTGGCTCAGATTCACCAACCGCGATAATGGGCTGTTGATCAGGGGGAATTTCGCCTTGCGGCTGGGATGAACCCGCGGCACCGCCATTTGTCGTGCCCTGCAGGAAGCATTCCCGTGGGATACTCTCTGGCAGATTTCCAGTGTATGCGGCCAGAAGCGGATAGCTAAGGCCCGCCGGACAAGTTGGCCCTTCACCTTCCGCCATCAGGTGCGGCGACAACTCCAAATCTCCTGCAAGAAGATTGCGGTCCTCGAGCTTCTCCAGGTGAATTCTGCGTGAATCGCGCAGTTTTCTCCTGGCCTTTCGAGTTTTGGCACCTGTCAACAAACGTTTGTAGCTGTGTGGCATCGCGACAATACCCCTATCGGGTCAAGCCGAAAAGATGTGGAAATGGCAGAGTAGAGCTGCTCTCGCCAGTCTAATTACGGGTTGAAGTTACGTCCACTTTTTTGCGGAAACACGCTGGTTTAATTGGGAAAATGCCTTCAAGAGGCTTAAAAACCTGCCATATCCGCGCGGTGGACTAGCAACAATACAGCCCCACACCATCCACAATTGGGGGAGGAACTGGCAACGGACTGCATAGCCCGTCGATTATAAACCGATAAATGCCAACGTCAAACTTGCATTTCAATCTGGTATGTCCCGCGGTGACTGATCACTGCTTCATCGGACCGCAGTCGGCCCCAAAAAACGAGTCCACCGTTGCTGTAGATTCACGCGTTTGTTAGATTTACGCGTTTTGACTCCGAATCCTGCGCGCTCCCCGAGCGACGGTCGTTCTGGCTCGTGCGGGAATACCCTAACCCCAATTGTCGTAAGAAATTATGGTCAACCGAAACCTCATTCGCAGTTTAGAAACCGACGCAGCGATCAGCGCCCTGTTCGACGAGGAGTTTGCCGACGCCAGTGACGACGGCACGGTCCTTGGAACGATGGAGGGCGAAGCGAACTTCGACGTCAACTCAATCGTGGAAGGACGTATCATACGCATCGACGACGATATCGTCCTCGTTGATGTGGGCTTTAAGAGTGAAGGCAGCATTCCACGCAACGAATGGGATGAGGACGAAGAACAGCCGGCGGTCGGCCAAACATTCCAAGTTCTGATCGAGGACTTAGAGGACGAGTTTGGTCGCGCCGACGACCCGCATGGCATGGTCTCGCTAAGTAAACGCAAGGCCGAGAAAATCATCGCCTGGCAAGAGATGATGAAGACCGTTCATGAAGGTCAGGTCGTCACCGGAACGGTGACGCGGAAAATCAAGGGTGGACTGCTTGTCGACATCGGCGTGAATGTCTTCCTACCTGCCAGTCAAGTTGACATCCGTCGTCCCTCAGATATCGGTGACTACATCGGTCGCGTTGTGCAATGCGAAGTGTTGAAGATCGACGAAGCCCGGCGCAACATCGTCGTAAGCCGCCGGTCGCTGATTGAGAAGCAGCGAGAAGAAGACCGCGATGCATTGCTACGCGATTTGGAAGTTGGCGTGTCCAGCAAGGGTGTCGTGAAGAACATTGCCGAATTCGGCGCATTCGTTGACCTCGGCGGGATTGACGGACTACTTCACATCACCGACATGAGCTGGGAACGAATTGGTCATCCGTCCGAAATGGTACAAATCGATCAAGAAATCGAAGTCCAAATTCTGCATATCGATCGCGAGAAGCAGAAAATTGCGTTGGGTCTCAAGCAGCTTACACCGAACCCTTGGGAAACCGTCGACACCCGGTACAACGTCAACGAAAAGTACACCGGTACCGTCGTCAACGTCATGAGCTACGGTGCCTTCGTCAAACTCGAACCCGGGATCGAAGGCTTGGTTCACATCAGCGAGATGTCCTGGACGAAGCGGATCAATCATCCGAACGAACTGCTTCAGATTGGCGACGAGATCGAAGTCGTCATCCTTAGCATCGACAAGGCTGGCCAACAGCTTTCACTCGGCATGAAGCAAACGCAAGATAATCCGTGGGACAATATCACGGATCGCTTCCCGATCGATGGGACGGTTAACGGAAAGGTTCGAAATCTCACGAACTACGGTGCGTTTATTGAACTCGAAGAAGGCATAGACGGCCTGCTCCATGTTTCTGATATGTCTTGGACTCGCAAGATTAGCCATCCGAACGAAATGCTCGAGAAAGGCCAGGAAGTTAGCTGTAAGATTCTCTCAGTCGACCAGGACCGTCGCCGAATTGCGTTAGGACTAAAGCAATTGGACGATGATCCGTGGGCGCAGGACATCCCCGGCAAGTACCAGCCTGGACAAGTCGTCAAGGGCGCCGTTACGAAGATCACGAATTTCGGTGTCTTTGTCGGCTTAGAAGACGGTCTTGAAGGATTGTTGCACATCTCCGAACTAGCAGACCACAAGGTCGAGAACCCCGAGGATGTTGTAAAAGTTGGCGAAGAGATCGAAGTGAAGATCCTCCGTGTCGATATCGACGAACGAAAGATTGGCTTGTCACGTAAACGCGTTGAGTGGGCGGAAGAGGATGGTTCGGCACCCGAAGCCGGCGGAGCCGCCACAGGGTCGCGAGAGCGAGTTATTCGTGAAGACTTGAAGGGTGGTCTCGGTGAAGCCGGCCCGCTGTTTAAGTCTGCCGAGCAGGCTCCAACTCCTGCCCCAGTCGCAACCGATGCCCCAGTAGAAGAAGCTGCGGTAGAAGAAGCTGCGGTAGAAGAAAAACCGGCGGAATAAGATATCTCAGTTCGGACGTTATTGTCCGTTTAAGTAGATGCTCACGAATCCCCGTTATCGAAATCGATGACGGGGATTTGCTTTGCAATGAACCCGTTTTGCGATACAGGTAGCACGACTGCGTTCATCGCAAGTGTTATAGCGATTGTCGCGGCGATTCACTCACGACGATTCGGTGTTCGCACCCGTACATGACTCGAGCCGAAGGATTTGAAGCCGCGTGACTGTCGATGCCGGTGTCACCGTTATGGTCGGAATGCAAGGCATATCTCGCGTACCTCCTCGGCTTTGCCTCTGCTTGCAGAACAATAGGGCTGCGCGTCGATAGTTGTCTTATTCCCGTTGACATCCTGCTTCTGCCCCCTCCCTCCATTGCACGGGCGACGACACTATGCCTTCAAAGAGCTCCGACGTAATCACCGAAGACCGACCAACCTCCAAGCGAGCCGCCGCTCCGCGTAAGCGAAGCGACGCGCTGCAAACACCGCTGGAAACATACCTCCGCGAGATCAACGAAACTGCACTACTGAGTGCCGCCGAAGAACAAGAGCTTGCCCGACAAATCGGCGATGGCGACGTCCGAGCTCGTGACCGGATGGTTCGAGCCAATTTGCGGCTCGTCGTAAACATCGCTCGCGGCTACACTGGCAAAGGCCTAGGCCTGCCCGATCTTATCGAGGAAGGCAACCTCGGGCTGCTCCGTGCCGTGGAAGGATTCGATCCTGGTGTTGGGACACGCTTCAGCACTTACGCGAGTTACTGGATCAAGCAGTCGATCAAGCGAGCGTTGATCAATTCGGCGAAGACGATTCGGATCCCGGCTTACATGGTCGAATTGCTATCGAAGTGGCGCCGAGCGAACGCACGGCTTACCGAAGAACTTGGCCGATCGCCCACACCCGAAGAGATTGCCCGCGTGCTTGGCTTGCCTAAGAAAAAGCTTCCCATCATTAAGAAGGCGATCCGGATCTATAACTCGACGCCACAGACGGATCAATCCGAAGCAGGCTGGTCGCTGGGCGAGATGGTCATGGACGAACGGATGAAGAGTCCTGACGAAGAACTTGTCGAGACAGATGTACTGAGCACCGTCATGGGCATGCTCGACGAGATGGACCAGCGTGAGGCAACTGTTCTGAGAATGCGTTTCGGACTTGATGACTTAGAACCGCACACGCTGAAGGAGATCGGCGAAGAATTAGGTCTCACTCGCGAGCGCGTTCGCCAGATCGAAACGGAAGCGTTGAGCAAGCTCGGAGACGGCCTCAAAGACCCACGAGATCGCGATCATGGCGACTTTCTTGATTAATGAGGCCCAAGCAAGCAAGCTGGCATCGAAGTCTTGCGAAGCTGCGAACGCGGTTTTCGAGGTGTCCACTGCGATTCAGCGGTGCGCTTAGCCCTGCATTTCCTCCGAACTCCTACGATTCGTTAGCTCGATTGACAGGTTCGAAAGTCGACCGATACAATTCGACTCCTCACCTCAATTGAAACGTGCTAACGACGAAGGAGATCGTAATGGCCGGGAATGTACACGAGTTTACCGACGACAATTTTGACACCGAAGTCCTCCAATCTTCCGAGCCGGTACTCGTCGACTTTTGGGCCCCTTGGTGTGGCCCTTGCCGGCAGATAGCACCGATGATCGATGAATTGGCCGGAGAGAATCTCGGGTCAATCAAGATTGGTAAAGTTAACCTTGACGATAGCCCAAAGACATCCCAGGAGTACGGTGTAACCAGCATCCCAACCTTAATGGTCTTCAAGGGCGGTGACGTCATAGAACGGTTTCTTGGTGTGCAGCCCAAAGCTCGATTGCAAGAATCGCTCGACGCGGCCAAAGCTTAGCGGCTTCACGCTATGCGGTATCAAAGAGTACGGAATCGGGAGAGATCTTCCGAAGTTGGTCTGCCATAAATCGCTTCACGTGAGTCGTCGTCTTCATCTCGAGCGCGTGGTGCAAGACTCCGCGCGCTTGAGCGATCGTCATGTGGCTCGCGAGTTCTTTGATCGACGGGATAAATGCCGGACTCATGCTGAAGCTCCGCAATCCCATGCCCAACAGCAGAACAAACGTCCTTGGCTGACCTGCCATTTCGCCACAAACGGTGATTGGCGTGGATTGTGCGCGGCAGGTGCGTATTACGTTTGTCAGCAGCCGCAATACGGCAGGTGCCATTGGCTGACAGAGGTGGCTGACCTTCGGATTGTCCCGATCCGCCGCCATTAAATATTGCACCAGATCGTTCGAACCTACGGAGACAAAGTCGACAACGGGCAGAATTGTGTCGATCGCGATTGCGGCGGCTGGGACCTCAAGCATCATGCCGAGCGGAACATCAGCGTACTCTTTCTCTTCTTTCGCGAGACGTTGCTGCGCACGACGGACAATTTGCCGGACTCGACGAAACTCGTCGATCGTTGTAATCATTGGAAACATCAGGCGAACGGCACCTCCCTGTTGCTTTGCATAGCGCGAAGCGCGGAGCACTGCTCGGATCTGAGTACTAAAAAACTCAGGATGCTCGAACGACAAACGGATGCTACGCCAACCCAAAAAAGGGTTGGCCTCCTGATGGTTATGACCGAGATACGGTACGGTTTTGTCGCCCCCAATATCGAGCGTACGAATTGTAATTGTGCTGTTGGGGCTTGCATCGATGATTTGCTGGTAAGTGGCGAGTTGCTCGTCCTCGTCAGGGACCGTTGGGTGGGTCAGATACATATACTCGGTACGAAACAGGCCGACACCGGTCGAGCCCATTGCCGCTGCGGTTGTTGCGTCCGAAACGCCGTTGATGTTGGCAAGGAGCTCCAGTTTGACGCCGTCCGACGTCATCGCGGGAAGATCACGGTTGACGGCAAGCTCGTCACGCAGGTGGACAAACTCACGTTCTAGTTTGAGATAGGCGCTGCGCGCTTCTGGGTCAGGATCGACGATTACGACACCCTCACGACCGTCTACGATAATGGCGTCGCCCGTGGTTATCTGCCTGAGAATGCCGCTGATGCCAGACACGGCTGGAATCCCGCGGCTCCGAGCAATGATCGCCGCATGGCTGGTCTGGCTTCCGGCTTGCGTAACGATGCCGCGGACGTCGGTGTCACCGAGTGCTACCGCTTGTGACGGGAGCAGTTCATCCGCAACGATGATGAGCGGGCCGTCCAAAGCGTCCGTTTCGGGCTTCAGCACGTCGCTCAGATGAGAGCTGAGTCGCACAATGACATCTCGCACGTCGTTGACGCGTTCTTTGAGATAATTGTCTCGTGTTCGTGCGAAGAGCGACGTGTAGTGATTTAACAGTTGATGCAGAGCTGCTGCTGCGGTAAGCCGGTCGTCGACGATCCAGCCTCGGACTTTGTCTGTAAAATCGGCGTCCCGCAGGATCGACTCTTGAACCGCAAATATCGCGGCTTCATCGCGTCCGACCTGGCCTTCGACCTTCGTGCGTAAAGCGTTCAGGTCTGCAGTAGTTCGGTCGCGAGCCGACTCGTAAGCCGCCAATTCGGCCGTAACTTCGCTATCCTCAAGACGTTTCGTATCAGGGTTCACGAAAATTTCGTGGATACAATACGCCGTTCCGACTGCGACTCCTGGTGATACGGCAATTCCTTTACGCATGCGAGAAATGTAACAAGCGGCGATCTAACTGACAAACCGTGGCCCTGGAATCGTCGTGATCGCCGGAAAGCGTGTAATTACCGCCGGTTGTGGTACTTTTCAACCGAAACTATACTGACGAGTTTGACCAATCTAGAGGGGTGCCCGCCGGATGTCGGACGCAGGCTTGACAATGCGTTTTCGCCTACTGGACGAGATCACGGAACTCGTTCCTGGGCAATCCATTACAGCACAAAAACGGCTGCTGCCCGATGAAGAGTACCTTAAAGACCATTTCCCAAAATTTCCCGTGATGCCCGGCGTCCTGATGCTCGAAGCGATGTTTCAGGCCAGCGCCTGGTTGGTGCGAGTTACTGACGATTTTGAAAAGCCCTATGTCTTGTTACAAGAAGCACGAACGATCAAATACGCTAGTTTTTTAGCTCCAAATCAAGTCTTAACTGTCTCGGCGGAGATCGCGAAGCACGGCAGTAATACCACAAAACTGAAGGTTCAAGGAATGGTGGAAGACGTTGTTGCGGTGTCGGGACGGCTTGTATTGGAGCGGTTCACTCTGAGCGACCGATACCCAAACCACGGAGCGGTTGACCCATATGCGCGAAATTACCATCGAGGTGAATTCTCGCGGATCTGGAAACCACAACATAATCACAGCGCTGATGCTATCAGCTAGCGTCCGTCGCCAGTAAAAAGCCAATTATTAATCGATCGGAGAGACCTCGAATGCCTACGAAAGAAGAAGTGTTTGCGAAAGTTCAAGAAGCTCTGATGGATGCACTTGGGGTCGACGACGACGAGGTGACGCCGGAGGCTACGATGGTCGGCGACTTGGGCGCTGAGTCCATTGACTTCCTTGATATCGTGTTTCGTCTCGAAAAGGCGTTTGAAATCGAGATCCCGCGCTCCGAGTTGTTTCCTGAAGACATCCTCACCAATGCGGAGTATGTCCAAGATGGAAAGGTGACGCCCGACGGCGTCGAGGAATTGAAGAAACGAATGCCGTTCGCGGACCTCACAAAGTTCGAGTCGAACCCGGTCGTCCAGGACTTTGGTAATCTGTTGACCGTCAGTGATCTGTGCCGCTACGTCGAGTCGAAAGTCGGCGCATAAGTCGATTTCTCGATTGGATCAAACGCGACGAGAAAGCTTACCATGCGCTGGTTTTGGATTGATCGGTTTGTTGAATTGGAGAGCGGTCGTCGGGCGGTTGCGATCAAGAACGTCGCTCTGGCCGAGGAGCAAATGGACGGCTACGGCCCATTTCTCCCGCTCATGCCCGCTTCGCTGATCATCGAAGGGCTCGCCCAAACTGGCGGTCTGCTAGTCGCCGAACACAACGACTTCACGGAACGAGTCGTCCTGGCCAAACTAGGCAAAGCTGTATTTCACGGCCCCGCTGTGGCAGGCGATACGCTGACCTACACGGTGGTCGCAGAGAACATCCAAGCAGACGGTGCCATCTGCAAAGCGACCAGCCACATCGGTGATCGACTTCACGCAGAAGTAGACATGGTCTTCGCGCACCTGGATGATCGTTTTCAAGGAGTTGACCTTTTCGAGCCGGCCGAGTTCCTGCGAATGCTGCGACTGCTGCGAATGTTTGACGTAGGTCGGACCGAAACCGGCGAGAAGATCAAGATTCCTGAACATCTTCTACATGCGGAGCGGGAGGAAGCCGCAGCGATTGGATAGAATACCAAGTGTCATTCGTCAGGTCGCAATGTTCACGTTCACAGAAACTCAATCGGAGATCGCAACAAGATGAGACGACGCGTCGTCATTACCGGCATCGGTTCGATCAATCCAATGGGACATGATGTCGAGACGGTCTGGTCCGGGCTGAAGGAAAGCCAATCCGGAGTTGGCTACACAACCATCTTCGATGCCAGCCGTTTTCCCACGAAGATTTCGGCCGAGGTTAAGAACTGGGATATCACGGACATCGGTGAGGATGCGGAAGTCTGGAAACACCGAGGGAGACATTCGCGATTCGCAGGAGGGGCCGCACGCCAAGCCGTCGACTCGTCCGGAATCCTCGATGCCGGAATCGATCCGGTACGGCTGGGTGTTTATCTTGGTAGTGGTGAAGGCAGCCAGGACTTCCACTCGTTCACATCAATGATGGCAGCCGCCCTGGAAGACGGCGAATTCGATATCGCAAAGTTTACCAAGAAGGGGCTTGAAGTCCTCAACCCACAAGTCGAGTTGGAACAAGAGCCGAATATGCCGGCCGCGCATTTGGCTGGCATGTTTAATGCGCAGGGCCCCAATTTGAATTGCCTGACCGCGTGTGCCGCAAGCAGCCAAGCGATCGGTGAAGCGACGGAGATTATTCGCCGCGGCGATGCGGACGCAATGATCTCGGGCGGCACCCACAGTATGGTTCACCCGTTCGGCGTCACGGGATTTAACTTATTGACCGCCCTCTCCACGAGCAACGACAACCCAACAAAGGCCTCACGCCCCTTCGACCGACTACGCAACGGTTTCGTCTTGGGTGAAGGCGCGGCGATGATCGTCCTCGAAGAACTCGAGCATGCAAAGCAGCGCGGCGCTCAAATTTTCGGGGAGATTCTGGGCTATGGATCGACGGCCGATGCCTATCGTATCACGGACATTCATCCCGAAGGACGAGGTGCCATTGGCTGTATGCGAATGGCAATCGAAGATGCGGGATTGAACCCATCCGATATCGACTACGTTAACGCCCACGGGACAAGTACGACGGTCAACGACAAAGTCGAGACAAAGTCATGTCGCGAGGTGTTCGGCGAACACGCTATGCAGACGCCTATCTCCAGCACCAAGAGCATGATGGGGCATCTGATCGCAGCGGCTGGCGTCACGGAATTGATCGTCTGTTTGATGGCGATTCGCGACAACGTATTGCCTCCGACTATCAATTACGAGAACCCTGATCCACTATGCGATCTGGACTACATTCCCAACGAAGCTCGCGAAGCCAAATGTGACATAGCGTTGAACAATAGCTTCGGCTTTGGCGGGCAGAACATCACGGTCGTTGTTGGCCGATTCCGCGACTAATCATATCGCCACATTCGAAATTCCGTCTTCGAATTAAAAATGCCGACTCACATTTCGAGCCGGCATTTTTCGCTAGTTGCTTCAGGGCGTGCGGAGATCAGTATCCAATCGATGGTGGGTTGTCCATCAGGAAATCTCGCGGTGCGCGTGTCGTGTAATACGGATACCCGTAGGTTGCGCTCGGTGGACCGCTGGGACCTGCGTCCTGCTGGTACCCGTGTGGCAAACGCCTGACGGGCGTCGGACCAGGTGTTCCGAGATGACCGGCAACCGCGCCGCCAATCCCCGAGTCGTGGCCGTGGCCCCCATGGGCCGCGCAGTTTCCGTTTCCACAGCTGTTGCAACTGCTACAGCTGTTCTTGGCTAAGTTGTGATGGTCGCAACCTGTCGCAGCCAGCACGAACGCTGCTACGAGTCCGAGCAATGCGGAGCGCATGATTTGTTCCTCGACGTTAGTGGCGTCCGGTGCGGGTTCCGGAACGTATATATGGTTTCGCGATCGCGCAACCAAAGCCGCTAAAATCATCATCGGCGGCAGAAACCGCAGAATTGAACAAATCGGCACAACTCCGACAGGTCGACCCGCGTGATCGTATGCCTATAGAGCGGAAGATCTCCCCGCTTAGCCGCCAACTGCCGCCTTGGCCTCCGCGACGACATTCTCGGCGGTGATGCCGAAGTGAGCGTAAAGCTCTTCGGCTGGAGCTGATGCGCCGAAGCTCGACATTCCAACGAATCGGCCTGTCGAACCGATGTAACGGTCCCAGCCTTGGCGGATCCCAGCTTCTACTGCAACTCGGGCTGTCACGCTCGGCGGCAAAACGCTGTCGCGATAAGTTTGATCTTGCTCATCGAACCACTCCCAGCACGGCATACTGACGACCCGCGCCTTGATCCCGTCGTCGGCAAGGCTCTCAGCGGCATCCAAACAAATACTAACTTCGCTCCCCGTCGCTAGCACGATCACATCAGGATCGCCTTCACAATCTGCCAGCACATAGCCACCCTTTGCCGTATCGCAGGCGGCTCCGTACTTCTCACGGCAAACAGTCGGCAGATTCTGTCGGGTTAACACCATAGCGGCAGGCCGATCGGTGACGGTCATCAGCTTGCGATAGGCCTCCGCGACTTCGTTCGCATCTCCCGGACGAATCACTTGCAATCCCGGAATCGCGCGACAAGCGGCGAGATGCTCGACCGGTTGGTGAGTTGGGCCATCTTCGCCGAGCCCGATCGAGTCATGCGTCAGAACGTATAGCACGGGTTGATGCATGATACTGGCCAAACGCATCGGTGGTCTCATGTAGTCCGTGAAGACAAAAAACGTTCCACCGTACGGTCGTATTCCCGACAAGGACAGACCGTTGCATATCGATGCCATCGAGTGTTCGCGAACGCCAAAGTGAACGTTGCGCCCGCAATAGGTCGCCGGGCTGAACTCGCCGAACTGGTCGCCCTTCATCATAGTGTTATTCGATGGCGCCAAGTCGGCAGAACCACCTACGAACCAAGGGAGATGGTGGCCGATGGCGTTGATCAACTGGCCCGAAGAAACTCGACTCGCCATGCCCTTTGCGTCGGGTTCAAACGTAGGAATATCTTTGTCCCAACCGGCCGGTAGCTCTCCATTCCAAATGCTCTTTAACTGCGCCGCCAACTCGGGATGAGCCGTTTCATACTTCGCAAACGCCGCTGTCCACGCGTCGTACTCCCGTGCGCCGCGCTGTCCAATCCCCTCGGCAAAATGAGAACGGACATCATCGGGAACGACGAACTTTTCATCTGGCCAACCGTAGACTGCCTTCGTCAGCTTAATCTCATCTTCACCGAGTGGCGAACCGTGAGCTCCGGACGTATTGGCCTTATTCGGTGAACCGTAAGCGATAATGCTTCGCACAACGATCAGTGTTGGCTTGTCGGTGGTGGATTTGAAATCATCAATGGCACCATTCAATGCCGCAACATCGTTGGCATCGTCAACTTTTACGACGTTCCAGCCGAGCCCCTCGAATCGTTTGCCGACGTCTTCGGTAAACGCGAGTTCCGTGTCGCCTTCGATCGTGATGTGATTGTCGTCATACAGCCAACAAAGGTTCGCCAGCTTCAGGTGTCCAGCGACCGACGCCGCTTCGCATCCAATACCTTCCATCAAATCGCCGTCGCTACACACGGTGTAGACGTCGTAGTCGAACAGCTCAAAGCCCGGTTGGTTGTAGCGAGTGGCGAACCACTTTGCGGCCATCGCCATTCCGACACTGTTACCGACGCCTTGCCCGAGCGGCCCCGTTGTCGTTTCGATACCCGGGGCGTCACCGTATTCAGGATGCCCAGCGCAGGGGCTTCCCATTTGCCGAAAGTTCTTAATGTCTTCGAGCGTGATGCCAACTTCGCCGTTAGGCTTTTTCACCCCCGCCAAGTGAAGTATCGAATACAACAACATCGACACGTGTCCGCACGACAGAACAAATCGGTCGCGACCGGGCCACTCGGCGTGCTCTGGATCGAACCGAAGCGATTTGTTCCATAGCGTATAGGTAACCGGAGCCAGGGCCATTGCCGTCCCTGGGTGACCGCTATTCGCTTGCTGGACCGCATCCATCGAGAGGGTGCGGATCGTGTTAACTGATAGCTGCTCAATACTTACGGTGGATACTGACATGGCGTTTCAACTCACTGTGCTTCCGACGCGCTGCCGCTCGAATCGGCAACCGGTCTCTAAATCCTATAGTTTCTTTACATTTTGAATCCGCTGAGTTTACTCGCCAAACCAGCGAATCGTCAATGATCCGACAGCTGGTCGCACGCCGCCAATCTTGTTCGCAAGTGCTATCCCTGACTGTATTTGCAACCGCCAGTCGCTTGCATCTCGACCCTTATCGAGCCACCGATTAGGCTAACGGCACGCTATACCGATGTTTTCAAACTTCGTTGAGGTTTACGATGCGCTGGATCGCCGCCATTTTCGCTCTTCTCGTCGGCCTCGAAACGACTCGTGCCGACGACGCGCAAGCCGCAAAAGACGCCACAATTGTCGAGACCCTTTTGCGGCTGAAGACGATCGACGTCAACTCGAACCAGAAGCTGAAAGACGCAGTTCTACGACATTTGGAATTGCATCGAGGGACTCCCAAGTACGTCAATCTCATCGACCGGTTGAACGTGCGAGGTGTCGAGACAGCTCTTCTGCAACTCGCACTCGCGGATCCAGCGAGTACGGAAGGCGTTCACGCGGGAGAGCTGTTGCTAAAAAGAGAACAAGCGAAACTGATTCTGGCGCAGATTGACAGTGACGACGAAGCGGTCGCTACGAAAGCAGTCTCCTTGCTGGGATATATCGGCAACGAAGAGGCGACGGAGATCCTTAAGCCGTTGGCACTCGACAACCATCGAACGCGGCCAGTCAGAACTGCGGCGGCCAATGCATTGGGGCGTAGCCGGCTCGGCGAAAGATTTCTATTGCGAGTCGTTCAAGACGGACGGCTGCCAGCTGATTTGAACTTCACGGTTGCCAATGTACTCTACGCGTCGACTGACGATTCAATCCGTATGGAAGTCGCCAAGTATCTCAAGCTGCCTGCCACCGCCGGCAGCAAACCTCTCCCTCCAGTCTCTGCGCTCGCCAAACTATCAGGAGACGCGGCACACGGCAAAGAGTTATTCAACACCAAGGCGACTTGCATTAAATGCCACAAGGTCCGCGGCGAGGGGAAGGAAGTTGGACCTGATCTCTCTGAAATCGGCAGCAAATTGTCGCGTGAAGCGATGTTCGTCTCGATCCTCGACCCGAGTGCGGGCATCAGTCATAACTACGAAACGTATTCAGCGATTCTCGACAGCGGCAACATCATCTCTGGATTGAAGGTCAGCGAAACCGACGACAACATTACGATTCGCTCCGCCGAGTCGATCGACAAAGTGATCGCCAAAAATGAAATCGACGAGCTGATCAAGAGCAGCATTTCGCTAATGCCGGCGGATCTGCAAAAGACGATGTCGGAAAAGGATCTTGTTGACGTTGTCGAGTTCATCAGCACGCTCAAGAAGAAAACGTTTTAGCTCGGTTGCCTTTCACGACACCCGGCATCTACCTCAACGAAGCGGAGTCGCGTGATGATCTCTAGTTTGCCGAAGTTGGTTTGTTTGGCGGTCGCTACTAGCTGGCTCGTATGCGCAGAAAGACTTCATGCCGAGCCAGCCTCAATCGCCGATGAGCTGCGTGGTTTTGACACTTCGCAATTGCTCTCGACCGCAATTGGTGTGACCCGCCGAGGCACTTCGATCGATGCCGCGATTGCGCCCGAGGATTTGGATTACCGAACGAATAAAACTCGAGTGCTTGTCGTGGCGGGTATTGGCGGCGACCGAGGGTCTACGGACGCTGCATTGGCCTCTGTCCGTTGGTTCTATCAGCATCCCGATGCGACCTCGTATCGAAAGCGTTTTGCCATCTCCGTGATCCCATGCGTCAATCCAGATGGTTTGTCACTCGGCAAAGGTCCGGCCAACGGCTCGAATGGAAATCCGACACGCGGCTACCCACCGAAAGAAAACGCTTACAACTCCAAGACCGATCCCGAAGCGGCTTATGTTTGGCGTTGGATCGGAATGCATGCCCCTGACCTTGTGCTCGAACTAACACTCGGAGAGGCAATACGTGCGCAAGTCGCCGAGGGAGCGGAGCCAAGTTTACTACGGCTCGCCCAGTCGATTGACGATGTTGTGCTTTTCGCTCCAAACGATTCGCTCGTTGCGCAACTTGCAAGTACGCCGCCGTGCGATACAGGAACGATCCCGGCGATCCAGGTGTCGGTACCACCCAAACACGGCGGCACTTCGCTGGCCATGATTCTGAATGCTACGACCAAGTCGGCATTCGCAACCCCGTCACCAGCTAGAAACGAACTGCAGCGACGGCTATCGCGTTCTCCGCGAAAAATTAAGGACGAGCTACTATCGCAGTACGGAGGGCAACTGAAACAAGTAGTTTATATCCAATCGCTCGCCGTGATTGGTCGGATGCGCCACGCTGAACGACTCGCTGCAGATTCTGGACGTGGTCCCGACTATGCACAAATCGAAGACATTGCCAAAGAGTATTTCAGTGGCAGCAAGACGGCATCACTAATGAGCGGTAGCGATCTCTCAGGTCATCTGATCTTCAGCGAATTGGCCGCACGATTCGATGGTGATCGTCGTGCCCGTTACATTGAACTTGCTCGAGCTGCCGCAGAACTCGCCTTTAATGATCAAGGAGTGAGCAATTCTTCGATGCCCTTTCATAACGAGATGAGCGATGCTCTGTTCATGGGCGGTCCGATACTAGCGCAAGTCGGACAATTGACCGGCGAGACTAGGTACTTCGACGCTTGTGCAAAGCACCTGCGATTCATGCGTCAATTAGATTGGCGAGAGGACGGACTATACCGCCACTCGCCGCTGGACGAAGCAGCTTGGGGGCGAGGTAACGGGTTTCCAGCAATTGGCGTCGCAATGTGTCTCGACGCGTTTCCAGATGATCATCCGGCAAGGCTCGAGTTGCTCGAGAGCTTCACGCGTCATATGGCGGCGCTCGCAAAGCATCAGGATCCTACCGGATGTTGGCATCAGGTCATCGATCACCCCGAGAGCTACCGGGAGTTCACCTCCACTTGCATGATCACCTATGCCATGATTCGCGGCGTGTCAGAAGGCTGGCTTGACGCGGCAACGTACTCGCCGATTATCAACAAGGCCTGGTATGCGATACGAACTCGGATTGGCAGCCGCGGTACACTAGTCGACGTTTGCACAGGAACCGGCAAACAGAAATCGCTTCGAGACTACTTCGATCGCACTGCCATCCTTGGTCGTGATGACCGAGGTGGCGCGATGGCTTTGCTTGTAGCAAACGAAATCGACAGCTGGCAGCAACGGAACGCAATTTCCAAACCTGGAGAATCTCGATGAGACTCGTTGCTTCGCTTTGCTTGATGTTTTCGTCAGTTTATATCGGTGCGACGGCGGATGCAGCTGACCGCCCCAATATCGTCTATATCATGGCCGACGAGTTGGGTTACTACGAACTCTCTTGTGTCGGCAATCCCAACATCAAGACACCGAACTTGGATCGGATGGCTGCGGAGGGGATGCGATTTACCCAAGCGTTGGCGGGTTCGTCCGTTTGCGCGCCCACTCGCTGCACATTGATGACGGGCAAACACAGTGGGCATACATCGGTTCGTGTGAACGGAGGCGGCACGCCCCTGCGAGCTGATGAAGTTACGATCGGCACGATTTTGAAACAGCAAGGTTACGCGACCGGTGGTTTTGGTAAATGGGGTTGCGGCGGGCGTGGTTCGACCGGCGTTCCGGAGAAGCACGGGTTCGATGTCTTCCTCGGGTACTACGATCAAGTTCATGCCCACTCGTACTATCCACCCTACATCGTACGAAATAGCGAAGAAGTCCCGCTGGCCGGCAACAAAGGCGGCGAGGAAGGTGACACTTATTCGCATTATGTGATCGTTGATGCCGCAAAGCAGTTCATACGCGACCACAAAGACGAACCATTCTTCTGTTACATGCCAATCACTCCGCCACATGGTCTGTTTAACATTCCCGACAATGATCCCGCGTGGGCGACGTATAAGGACAAGCCGTGGAACGAGCAAGCACGTCGCTACGCCGCGATGGTCTCGATGGTTGACCGACAAGTGGGAGACATTCTCTCGCTATTGCGAGAGTTGAAGCTCGAAGAGAACACGTTGGTCTTCTTTTGCGGTGATAACGGAGGAAATGATTACTTCACCGATCCCGAGCATCGTCGCGGAATTCATGGAGCGAATGTAAACCCGCTGACCAAGGACGAGTTCCGCGGGCGAAAGGGTATGTTGTACGAAGGCGGCTTACGAATTCCGATGATCGCTCGTTGGCCCAGTATGATCGCGGCGGGACAGGTCAGTGATTTGCTCTGGTATTTCCCGGACGTCATGCCAACCATTGCGGAACTAGCCGGAGCAACGACTCCGAAAGACATTGATGGCATGTCCGTCTTGCCCGAATTACTAGGCGCGGACGTCGTCGGTCGAACGCAGCCGCAGCATGATTATCTGTATTGGGAGATCGGCCAGCAGACGGCGGTGCGAATGAAGAACTGGAAAGCCGTCCGTCCCAAATCGGATGTGCCTTGGGAGCTATACGATCTATCGAAGGACATTAGCGAGGCGCATGATGTCGCCGCGTCGAACTCCGAAGTCTTACAACAACTTGTTAAATACGCTGAGCAAGCTCATGAACCGGCGGTCGAAGGCACTTTCCACGACCGCGAGATTCACGAGCGAGATCGTCAAGCCAAATGGGGAAATCGCCCGCCGCCTCCGCGACGCAAACGTAAGCAGTCGAAACCCTTGTCCCAAACCGGATTGATTCCTCGCGAGAAGCTAAGAATTCACCGCGTCACCAGCGAATCGACGGCCAATGGCAAATTGGCGAACAAGGTGATTGACGGAGATCCCGACTCGTGGTGGCACTCGAGTTTTGCTGGGCAGCCCGCAAAACATCCTCACGAACTTGTCATCGATCTCGGTGATGAACATGAGGTGCGCGGCATCCGCTACTTAGCGCGTCAAGACGGCGGCTGGAACGGAGCAATTGCCGATTGCGACATCTTCGTCGGGAATTCTCCCGACGGATTCACGAAACCGATCGCTCGTGCCTCGTTCAAGAAGACGCGCGACCCGCAAGACGCAACTTTTGATGTACTCAAAGGTCGCTATCTGATGCTCCGCGTGTTGTCCGAGGTCAACGATGGCCCTTGGGCATCGATTGCGGAACTCGGGATCATTGGCGAATAGCGTGCTGGTTGCGCATTCCTAAGCGGTTTTGAAAGACTGTCCTACTTCGCTGCCTCCAACTTCTTGAGTCGTTCTTCCAACTTGCGGTTCTGTTGTCGAAGCGACTCAAGCTGTTTCTGAAGCCGTTCGACTCCTTTGCCCTTCTCCCGCAGTTTCTCGACTGCTTCGTCGATCGATCGAATCATCCCTGGCGTTTCTTGCTCGGCTCGTTTCGAGAGCAGCGTGTCGATCGCCAGCGGGTCACCGACCTCGACAAGAGCATCAATCGCCTTTCGGCGCACACTCGTACGATCATTGTCAAGTTGCTCGTGCAGTTGCGACAGTACGTCTTCATCGTTGGGCTTCAACCGTGCGAGACCGCCAATCAAAACAACTCGGCGTTCAGGCGAAATATCTCCTTCGAGAAGATTCGCAATTCTGTTACTAGCATCAGAACTCTTCAATTTGACGAGGCAGTCGATGGCAGCCTTTAACGTCTCTTGGCGATGACTTACAACTTCGAGCGCCGCCAACTGCTCTGCCTCGCAAGCGTCGTGGTCGACTTTTTCAAGGGCTCGAAGTCCTTGGGCAATGGCGTAATAAGACGGATCTTTTCGAACGACTACTCTTAACGCTTCGTTCGTCGAGACATGCTTGAACTTGCCAAGCGATTTGATCGCTTCGCGTCGCACGTATGATTTCGCATCACCCTCGGACGACGCGATTAACGCAGCTCGCGCCTTGTCACCCTTGAATTTACCGATCGATTTGGCGGCTTCCTGCCGCACCGCCCAAAAGGCGTCGCTGCTAAGCGTCTTGCCGAGCGCAGCGAGTACATCCTCGTCTTCGTTGAACTCCGCTAGTGCCTCGGCCGCGCGAACGCGACACATGATGTTTTTGTCCCGCGAAAGCTGATCGAGTAGTTCTTCTTTGCTCTTTGGGAACTTCAACGTTTTCAGTAACCAGTCCTTCGGGTCAAAGCAAATTCGCGTCGGACGCTTATCACTGTGAAAATGGAAAGTCTCTTCCGCCTTTGAGACATCAACGCGGTGGATCTTCATGGCGTCACCGGTGGCGATTTCGATCTCGACTGGCATGCGGAACAGTGGCGTGACGGAATCGACCTTCTGCGTCTGCTTAACGGTGACGCGAGCCATATTGGTCGCCTCATCCCATTGCCATTCGACATGAAAGTCGGGATGTCCGCCGTGGTGAAGCCATTGATCAAAGAACCAGTTCAGCCCCTGTCCCGTCACGTCTTCGATCGCGATGCGCAGATCGGCCGTCTCGACCGTTCGGTGCATGTTGCGAGTCGTGTAGTGATGAATCGACTTCCAGAACATGTCATCGCCCAGGACAAAACGCAGCATGTGTAGAACTCGTCCGCCCTTCGGATAGGCATGCCCGTCGAACACGTTTCCCGGATCGTTGTATTGGTAATTCACGATTGAGCGACGATAACGCTTGTCTTCGGTCTTATATCTTTCTGCCTCACGGTGGCGTGACCACGTCGCCTCCTCCCAGCCGAAGTCTTCTTCGTTCCAAAGGGTCGCAAAGTATGTTGCGAAGCTTTCATTCAACCAGATTTCGCCCCAATCCTTGCACGTCAGCAAGTCACCGAACCACTGATGAATCAGCTCATGGGCCACCAGGTTATCGCTCGAAATATCCAGATGGGCCCGTTCGTCGTGCAGCGTCAGCATGTTCAGCGTCGTCGCAGAGGTGTGCTCCATACCGCCCCAACCGTATTCGTCAACACAGATTTGTGTGTACTTTGGCCACGGATATTTCACTCCGATCTTTCGCGAGAAGAAGTCCATCATGGCCGGTGTCTTCTCGAATGACCTAGCGGCGAATGCCAATTGCCCCTTCGGCACATAGGAGATGACCGGTACGTCATTCCATTGCTGCTCGTAAGCGTCGAATTCACCGGAAACGACAGAGAAGAGATAAGGAACGTGAGACTTGGCTTGGTGCCAGTGCCACGTTTGCGTGCCATCGCCGTTGAGCTTCTTCGACTTGAGTACTCCGTTCGACAGAACGAAATAGTCCTTCGGAGCTGTCGCGACAATCTCGCTGGTCAAGCGATCGGCGGGCGAATCGATACAGGGGAACCAGTAATGTGCGTACTCCGGTTCGCTCTGCGTCCAGACCATTCTCGGCTGGTTCTTTTCGCTGTCATCTGGAACGACAAAGTGCAAACCGTGCTTCGGTTTCGTGATCACGTAATCGATCAGCAATGTCAGTGACTCGCCAGCTTTGAACTCGTGATCGAGTTGAACGATCAATTGCTGCGGCTTCGTTTGGTGCTTTAGCACCACCTTCTCTCTTGCGACGCGATTGACCTTCATGCCAGCAGCATCAAGTGTGATCTCCTTCGTACTCTTGAAGGGAGTCAGTGTCAGCGTCGCTTGTGCGTCAGCCCGTTGCTTCTCCCAATCGAAACGGAGGTCTATTCGGATGTGCTGCTGGTCGATATCGCGACTGCGAACCGATCGTGTGGCGTGCGTAAACGGGCCGCGACGATCTTGAGCGGCGACGGCGGAAGTTAAGCAAGTCAGAAGAGCAAGTGCATAACACGGGCGGCGAGCAAGGATCATCGGTGTGGGCCTCGGTGGATTAACTGGTTAGGTACGAGTGCCAATAAGGATACTCGAACCGGACGGAAGGTTCGAATCACGGCGTGGCAGCGTAGCTGCCGAAGCAAACCTACCTTACAGCTCGACTTGGTGTAGCAGAGCTTCGCTGCGGAGGCCACGAAAGAGGTTCTCAACCGAAATCTCAGCCATTTTCTGGCGAGTCTGCTCGGTGGCACTGCCTAGATGGGGTGCAATCGTGACGTTATCCAACGTGAGTAAGGGGTGATCCCGAGGCAATGGTTCTGGATCGGTAACGTCCAAGCCGGCTCCATAAATTTGACGACTTTGCAGAGTGGTCGTCAACGCGTCCATGTCGACTACGGGCCCACGAGCGATGTTGATCAATATCGCTGTGGGCTTCATTCTGCCGAATTCTTCGACGCCGATCATGCCGCGCGTTTCATTCGTTAACGGTACGGTCAGCATCACATAGTCCGACTCGCGAAGCAGTTGGTCAAAGCTGACATAGGTCGCAGCGAGGGATGCTTCCGCCGCTTCTTTGCGATTACGGTTGTGATAGAGCACTCGCATATCGAAGCCACGTGCTCGCTTGGCGATCTGTTCCCCAATGCGTCCCATCCCGACAATTCCGATGGTCGCGCCATGCACTTCACGACCAAGCATGTACCCCGGATCATAAGTCGTAAACTCGGAGCTTCGAGCATAGCGATCACCTTCGACAAGACGCCTCGCGGCAGCAAGCAACAACGTGAATCCCATATCGGCCGTAGCACCATCGAGAATCCCTGGCGTATTGCCCACAGGGATGCCACGCTCAGCTGCATCGCCGACGTCAATGTGATCAACACCGACGCCGTAGTTGCTGATTACCTTGACACCGGGCAAGCGATCCAACATCTCGCCGTTCAGATGCGGATGGCCATACGTATACACTGCGTCGATTGGCGCGCTACTGCCTTCCGAAGTAACCGACCAGGGCAATACTTCAATCCGATCGGCAAACAATTCTAGTACCGTCTGACCAAGCGGGCCATCGGCAACGACGCGGGCTTTACTCACTCGTCTAGAATCCCCGCGCCAAAACCTTTGCGTTTAGCCTGCGAACCGCTGTGCGGCGTCTTGGTTTGCTGGGGGCTGTCCGTGCTGCTCGACACATGAGGAGCCCGGGGACCGGCTTGGCTTGGCTGAATGTCGATCTTCGGTTGAGCTGGTTTTTCATCCTTGACGGGAATGATCTCTTCAAAATCACTGCCGACAAAGACATCGTCGTAGTCATCTTCGTATCGCGAAACGTAATCGGGACGCTGCGCGAGTTCTCGTTCTTGACGGTACTCTTCTACAACTCGATTTTGAATCATCTCACGACAGACCGAATTGATCGGATGAGCGATGTCGGCATAAAGTTTAGCGCGGCCTTCGTGATCTCGCACACTGCGATCCGCACTCATCTTTGAACCGCATTGGTTACAGTAGTTTGCCCGAATATGATTCTTTGATCGGCAATTATTACAGTGCACCGTGAGCTTGCGGCTGGGCATCGCGACAAAGGGTCCGTTCGTTCCCTCGATGATCTTCAAGTCTCGGACGACAAAGGCGTCGTCAAAAGTGATCGAGCAAAACGCTTGAAGCCGGTCGTCAGAATCTTCCGTCAACTTGATGCGAACCTCAGTGATCTCCATGGATGTGCTCCTTACAGAGGTGCCGTCTCGATGCGGTTCGAATGCGGAACGGTCGTGGCTTGAAACGTCAAACCAAATCCTGTTGCCCGAATCCGGCTCGCCAGACATCGTGCCTGCCGAGCGCTGCGACAGATTCCGAAATAGGCGGAACCGCTGCCACTCATTTGGTGTCCGATGCAATCCATCTGTGCGAACGTCCGACTCAGCCGACTGACCCAAGGGGTCAGCTCTTCCGCAGGGGGTTGGAGACGATTCACCAACAACTCGCCAACTGAACCGCAGCCGCGACGCAGACTCGCGACAAGCGGTGTGACGGAATCAGGCTGCGATGGCACGGTACAACGCTGATAAACCTTCGGCGTCGACAGCCCAACTGGCGGTCGAATGATTACAAAATGCAAATGAGGCATATCCGCCAGCGGTTCGATCAGTTCCCCTCGACCTCGGCAAATTGCCATGCCCGATCCTGCGGCTCGAGGCGTGAAAAAAAATGGCACATCGCTGCCCAACTCTTCCGCAACTTCAGACAGTTGTTCTCGACTCCAGCCAAGACGCCACAATCGATTCGCGGCGATCAGTGCAGCGGCCGCGTCGCTCGACGCACCCCCAAGGCCCGCAGCAGCAGGTATCCTCTTGACGAGACGGATCGCAATTCCCGCAGCCGTTCCCGCGCGCTGTCGTAGCAATTCAACCGCCTTCCAGACGATGTTGTCCGATCCTTCCGGCAACGTGTCTAGATTTGCGGCGGTATCGTTCCCGTTTCGCGAAGCCGTGAGTGCCTCCATCCCGGAAGCCCACCTACAAGTCAGTTGTGTTTGTCCTTCGGAAAGACTCGTTACGTAGAGCCGATCGTATATGTTGATGGCGGTCATGAGCGTTTCGATCTCATGAAAGCCGTCAGGTCGCTTCGCAAGCAATTCCAGGAACAGGTTTAGCTTCGCCGGAGTTTGGATAACGATTGCGGCGTCGCTTGGAAGATAATCCATACCTCACGAGAACAGAACGAATGATAGGTGCTAGGTGTTGCAAGTTCGCTGTTCAGCGACGTTTACACCAGCCGAAATTGTACTGGTCGCCGCTAGCGGGTCAACATGAATCATTGTTTTGTTGAGAAAATGACTAGACGCGTTATCTGCTGGTGAGATTGTCCGTGCAATGCGAGCCACCAGTCGCATCTGATCTCGCGTGAGGTAGGATACTTGGTGCTTCGCGGTCCAACCCTTCCAGGGAATCCCCAACTCACGAGGTAATGATGCGACGGTTGCTGATCTTATCGATCATTCTTACCGGCGTCGCGCCGGAGCTGCTGGCTGCGGATACTCCGAACGTCCTCGTGATTGTCGCGGACGATCTCGGCTTCAGTGATCTGGGATGCTACGGGAGCGAGATCGAAACGCCGCATCTCGACAAACTTGCGGCTGGCGGCGTGCGCCTAGCTCGGTTCTACACAACAGGCCGGTGCTGCCCTTCGCGAGCCAGCATCCTGACCGGGCTATATCCACATCGCGCGGGTCTTGGTCATATGGTAAAAGATCTTGGCCAGCCAGGATATCGCGGACGCGTTTCTGATCGTGCCGTCACGTTAGCGCAAGTCGTCAATACCGCTGGCTATCGATCGTTCATTTCCGGCAAGTGGCATCTGGGCGGTGACGATCCGACACAACATGGCTTTGAGGAGTTCTACGGCACATTAGTAAGCGCCAAGACATTTTGGGAGCCCGATCATTTTCTCCGACGCCCTGCGAACCGAGAGCGACGTGCCTATGACAAGGAGACGTTCTATGGAACGGATGCGGTAACGGACCATGCGATCTCTTTCCTCGATTTGGCGAGGAAAACGCCAACCAAACCTTGGATGCTCTACTTGGCCTATAACGCTCCGCATTTTCCGCTGCAAGCTCCGAAAGAAGACATCGCAAAGTACGCAGATCGCTATCACGTCGGTTGGGATGAAATTCGCGAGCAACGCCTCAAGAAAATGAAGTCGCTCGGCCTTGTTCCCAAGTCGACTCCGCTGACGCCCCGTTCGCCGTTTTGGAACTACGGCGAAACCGCGACGGGATTGAATCCACCTTGGAGTACCTTGCCTGAAGTGCGTCGCACCGATTTGGCCAGACGCATGGCGATCTATGCCGCGATGGTCGATCGTCTGGATCAGAACATTGGGCGGTTGCTTGCCGATCTTTGCTCCAAAGACGAGTTCGATAACACGCTGATCATCTTCCTGTCCGACAATGGTGCGTGCGCCGAATGGGATCCACACGGCTTCGACATCAAATCGAGCCCGAATAACATCCTGCATCGAGATGATGCGATCGAGCATATGGGAGAGTCCGGTACGTTTCATAGCGTCGGGTCTGGATGGGCGAACGCATCGAATGCGCCGTGGCGACTCTATAAGCATTACAATCACGAAGGTGGCATCAGTTCGCCATGTATCGTTCACTGGCCAGCGAAAGTCGGACGTCGTGGCCAAATCGATCACCGCCCCGCGCATCTCATCGATCTAATGCCAACATTGGTCGAAGTGTCGAGGGCAACTTACCCAGCTGAGCTCAACGCGCGAACGATTACACCAATGGCCGGCACAAGCCTTCTGCCGCTACTCCAAGGCGAACCGGTCGAAGCTCGCGCGCTCTATTTCGAGCACGAGGGCAATCGCGCCGTAATCGATGGCCAGTGGAAACTCGCCGCACTTAAGAACGAACCGTGGGAACTATACGACATCGACGCGGATCGCACGGAGTTAAGAGACCTCGCGGCAGAACATCTGGACATCGTGAAGCGACTTTCGGTTCAGTGGGATGGGTGGGCGAAGGAGAACTTTGTTACACCTCTGCCGACGGATTACGGAGTCGAATACCTTAGGTAATCGATGTCAGAATTGATGCGGTCTGCGCGCTGAAAGGTTCCGGGAGAATCCTAAATGTCGTCCAAACTTGGCAACCTCGATCCTGACGGCGAGCGCCGCCAAAGTAACAGCGAAGCGGAAACGCTCGCGGGACGATCCGATTCAAGGGCTGGCGATGGGAACGCGACGCAACTTCCGGCACCTATCAGCGACACGAAACACATCGATCCGTTTCAAACAGTACTGCCGACGACGCTGGTCACAGGCGTAGATACGAACGCGAACCTTGGACTCGGGTTGATTGGCGACTACGAACTTCTCGACGAGCTCGGACGCGGTGGGATGGGAATCGTCTATCTCGCGCGCCAACGAAGTATCGACCGCATCGTGGCCCTCAAAGTGATTAGGCGCGATCAACTCGAATCGCTTCATCCGGAGTCGCAGCGCAGTGTCGTCGACCGCTTTCATCAAGAGTCGATGGCCGCAGCAAAGCTCGAGCACAACAACATTATTCGACTGTACGAGGTTGGCGAACACGAAGGGCAACAGTTCTTCTCGATGCAGTACGTTCCCGGACAGAGCCTTTCAGACCTTTTGAGAGAGGGCCCGCTCGAATCGCACCGAGCCGCTGGCTATATGGCTTCCGTCGCCTCCGCTGTCGTCGCTGCACATGAAGCCGGCATCTTGCACCGCGACTTGAAGCCCCAGAATGTCATGCTCGACGAAAACACGGATCAGGTGCTGGTCGCTGACTTTGGACTCGCCAAGCTCATGGAGGGTGAAGAACAGCTGACCATTGCCGGCGAAGTCATGGGTACTCCGTCGTACATGCCGCCGGAACAGGCGAAAGATGCGAGTCGCGTGACCGCCCAGTCGGACGTCTATTCACTAGGTGCCACACTCTATCATCTACTGACTGCCAAACCACCGTTTCAGGCGGCAACCGTCGTCGAGACAATTCGGCAAGTAATCGACGAGCCACCGGTCGCGCCGACACAATTGAATCCAGCGATCGATCGTGACATCGAGACAATCTGTATGAAGTGTCTCGAAAAGGAGCCCGGCAGACGCTATTTTACGGCTCAAGAATTGGCAGACGATTTGTCGCGATACGTTCGTGGTGAACCGATCGCAGCACGTCCTTTGAGCGTGGTTGGGAGGACGGTTCGTTGGTGCCGACGCAAGCCGGTGATGGCGGGATGGATCGGGACGGCCGCGACGTGCTTACTTGCTGCGTTTGTTTCGACGACGGTGGGCCTCTATACCACTTCGCGCGCGTTGGCCAAATCCGAGGCGCACTATCGTCAGTCTCGATCAACCGTCGATTTCTTCTTCACACGTGTCAGCGAAACCGGGCTGCTGGATCAACCGGGAATGCAGGCATTGCGCGAAGATCTGCTCAGCCGAGCCCTGGCCCACTATCGTGAATTCGTAGAGAGCCGAAGTGACGATCCTGCGTTGGAGAACGAACTCGGTCAAGCGAACTTTCGGCTCGCGAAGATCACGGAGCGCATTCGGTCTCACGCCGAAGCAATCGCTTTGTATCGACTTTCGCTAGAGATTCAACAACGACTGATGCGCGAGAATCCCGACAACGAGTCGTTTCGTCTTGATGCGGCTGAAACCTGGAACGCGATGGGGGGAGCGTTTTATGAATTGCAGCGGCTCGATGAAGCCGAACTTGCGTTTCGCAACGCACGAAGCCTCCGGGAACAACTGGCAGCGGCGAACGAAGTCGATGCTGAACGAACTCGGCTCCTCGCAAACACATTAATGAACCTCGGGCTCGTCGAGCAGAAGCGAGGCAACTACACAGAAGCGAACACCATCATCGGGGAAGCGCAACGCCGTCGCTCGCAATTGCTGGACCGCGATGCCGAGAACATCAGAGTCCGTCGTGATCGCGCGATGGGCTACTACAATCTCGGAGCAGGCGTAATAGCGATCGAGAAGCCAACTCGTGACGTATCGGCAGGGGGAGTGCGTGCGTTAGAGAATGCTGTCGACGATCTCGAAGTCATCTTGCGAAAGCAGCCGGGTAGCCTCGACGATCAGAGTCGATTGGTCACGTGTCGGCGCGTCCTGGGACATATCCTGGGAGACGACAAATTCAACATCCTGGACGGCGACGAGGCGCTGGACTCTTATTCGAAGGCCCGCGACGGAATGCAGCGGCTCGCCGAGCAGAATCCCTTAGTGCTCACCTATCAACAGCGACTCGCCGGCATTCTTGTCAATCTTGGCGATCTGCAACTTAGTCGACAGGAATTCGATGCGGCATCCTCCTCCCTGCAAAGCGCGATCCTAACGCTACAGCCGCTGGCGGACAAAGCACCGGACTTTCGACGTGACCTCGGGGCCTCCTATCGCGCATTAGCGCTTGCCATGGCTAGCCAGCAGCAATTCGATTTAGCCGTATCCAATCTAAAGTTGTCCGTCCTAAACTTCGAGTTGCTAAGCAATGAGTGGCCGGATAACGAAGACTATCGCGCCAGTCTAGAAATCAGTGAAGCGTTGCTGCGAGATGTCGAAGCGATCTTAAACAGTAACACTTAATCTGGTTTTGACGGTTCGACAACAACGACTCTCGTCGGATGTTTCTTCGCTTACCGCTTGCTGGTCGTTCGCGGCATCCTGTTTTGCCGATAAACGGGGTACAAAACATCATCGGCGTTGTGATGATTTAGCCGCCAAGGAAGGCACATTATGTCGACGGATCGAACCTATAAGTGGAGCAGGGCAGCAGTGATTGTCCTCATGGCCGGTAGTTGGTTCGCCATTACGGGTTCGACCGGCTTTTCGGTCCTCTCGGCTCAGGAACCAGAGCCAGCGTCTCCGAGCGACCCAACAGTTCCTGAACCGCCAGCACCCCCAACCGTCGCGCCCAGTCTTGCGCAATTGCTCGCCCGTTATCGACGCACTCCCTCAAGAACACGTCTGGCCAGTGTCCCGAAGATGTTTGGGGATTCCATCGGTCACATTGCTGGCTTGACGGTGCAATCAATCGGTTTCAGCAACCCCGCTACAAGCACCATCGGTATACCAGTTGGTAGTTCGCGAGCTGCAAAGGTTGGCGATCACAATGCAGCGATTCCTGTGAATCGAGCGTACTTTAACTTCAACCACTTTCACAACGCGATAGATACGACCTTCGCGACTCCTGCGTTTACAGTTCAAAGCACCGAATCAATCAATCGATACACTTTCGGCTGGGAACGCACGTTTGCCGAGGGGCTCTGGTCAGTTGAACTGCGAATGCCGTTTAATGAGACATATTTGTCCGCGAGTCCGGCACCGGGAATTATCGCGGTCGGAGGCGGAAACGTTGGTAATTTGGCGGTCGTCTTGAAACGGCTCATCCACCAATCGGAAGACACGGCAGTGGCCGTCGGGCTAGTACTCGACACGCCAACCGGCGAGGACACGGTAGCCAGTATCGGGCCATCAATTTACACCGCCAACAACAACGTGATGGGAATTCTTCCTTATATCGGGATGATGTATTCGCCGGACGACCGTCACTTTGTACACGCTTTCTTACAAACGGACATTCCTCTCGGTGACAACACCGTTCATACAGCGGACGCAACAGGCACGCCATCACCACAAATCGTGGGAGACTTCACCCAGCCAACCTTGATGTATCTCGACGTATCAGGTGGATACCGGCTGTATCAGAATTCCTCCGCCTCGCACATCACAGCACTTTCCGCGTTGCTCGAGTTTCACTATACGACCACTCTGCACAAGGGCAAAGCTCTCAACGGAAACCACGTCAGTTCAAACGGACCCGAAACGTTCAGATTTGGAAGACAGGTCACGGACAGCGATGTAGTCAACTTTACTGTCGCTCTCGACACGGAACTAGCGAACGACTGGAACATTCGCGTTGGCAGCGTCTTTCCGATGGGTGCAGACGATCGCTTCTTCGACTCAGAAGTTGCCGTTCAGGCAACTTACTATCGCTAGAACGAATTCATGCCGTGTCCAAGCTCCCGCGTTCAAATCGTCAGCCATCGATCGCGCGCAGCAACGTCCCAACGATCGGCGAGCTTCCCTTCTGACACGATGAAGACTTGCTTGTGCAAGGCGGACGTCGGGCAGGTATGACGCGGGATTGCGAATTGTTCGTCACCGGGTTGGAATCTGTCGGCGCTGTTCGTCTGAACGACCAGATGCTCTTCATTCTGCAGGACTAGCTTCGCGTCTGGGATATCGGGAAAAACCACCCTTCGATCGGCCGGTGGGTCGGAGGCGACGGCCTTATACCCGAGGTCGAACGTCACACGGTCGGAGGTCGGGCGACTTATGACGCGTGTCAAAAGCAACGCGGCGGCCTCGAAGTCGAGATCCGGAAACATCTGTCCGTATCCGATATCATGAAATACACAGGTGCCCGGACTCAGTTCGATTGCTGGGTCATCAACTTCTGCATAAACTGGAAACTGTCCTGTCCCCCCGGCGACAATGCGAGGAACTGACCAGCCGTTAGCTTCCAACTGGTCGCGTAGACCGGCAGTCTGTTCCCAACACGACATAACGGCCAGGCGTCGCTCGTTCAAATCGGTCTGATGGTTCTGGCCGTCGTAAAGATGCAAGCCGCCTGGGACTAGTCCATCCGCCTCGACAATGGCCTTGTAAAGATCAACGGCTGCGACGCCAACTGCCACACCGGTTCGATGCTGCCCCGTGTCCAGGTCCAACAGCACTTCGACGGTCGTTCCGGCTTGCGCCATCGCTTTGCTTAGCGCCTCGATGGGCCCAATGTGGTCCGCCGTCACGGATAAAACCACATCCGGATATTTTTGACGAAACTTAACCGCCCGCGCGATGTTCGGCCCGACTAAGTTGTACGCCAACAAGACGTCGCGCACTCCCGCGCTGACGAGCATCTCGGCTTCGGCAAACGTGGCCGCCTTGTGCTTGGTAACACCGCTTGCCAGTTGCAGCTCGACGATTTCTCGCATCTTGTGGGTCTTGCAGTGCGGTCGCAGTCGTGCGACGTCGCCCGCGATCGCGATCATTTTCGCGATATTGGCTTCGAGTACCTCGCGAAACACAACGATACCGGGTGTGATAATCTCCGAGGTGTCTTCGATGGCGTAGCGCGCGTCCATGACTTGCTCACTAGGATTACGGCTTGG
Source organism: Planctomycetota bacterium (assembly GCA_014381825.1). Lineage (GTDB taxonomy): Bacteria > Planctomycetota > Planctomycetia > Pirellulales > Pirellulaceae. Next base: position 73,001 of record JACNKX010000065.1, on the reverse strand, counting down.
TTTGATAGCTCTTCTCGTGGCCGTTGGCGGGGATCGAGACGGTGTATGATTTGCTGTCGGGTGCGACCGACAGCTTGATATAGTTCCCGTCACACTCATCCGCCGCTTTGTGGTTGGCAATGAACTCGTCAGCGACGTTGTTGACGCTTCCATCGGGTCGCAGATTCTTATGAACTTGGTAAATCGCCTGCAAAGACTTTGTTGCTTGAAGGTTCGCGAACACTTCGGGCAAGGAGCCTTTCGTGTGCCCGTTGTTCATGATCGCGACGCGAGGCTTGATCGTTTGAAGCACCACGGGATTATTGCTCGTATCGAGTCCATGATGCGTGACTTGGTAGACGTCCACTTCCCCGACAAGATCCTTCGGACAAACGAGTTGCACCTCCTGATTCCAAGTTAAATCGCCAGCGTCATAGAAGCGAAACGATCCGAACTCGATCAAAGTCGCGACGCTGTTCGCGTTGTCGGAACCATCGCGATCCTTCGGTCGGTGGGTCGCGCACGTCTCATCGTTGTTTTCGGGAGTGTCGACAAGTGCTTTGGTCACAAAAGTCTTTCGCGCGGCGATACAGGTCAACTTGATTATTACGCCGCCGGCGATCTGGCGGACAGGGAGGATGTCGCTGGGATTGATGACGATTCGCTGCTTCGATTTGAACTCAAAGTAGTCCTTTCCCGGATTGTCCGGCATGCCATCGAAGATGCCGTTGTCGTAGACCGTACCGATTGGCAGTAGTGTCGACAGCATCGAAGCTCCACCGTAATGATCGCGGTGGTAGTGCGTGGTAATCAGATGATCGATCCTCCGCAGCCCCGCAACCTTGGTCGCGACATGTGCGATGCGATTGGAATCGCGAAGCCCCGGATTGCCGGTATCAATCAGGATCGATTCGTTCGCCGGTGTCACCATCAGCGTCGCCGCACCACCTTCTACATCAACCCAGTAAATGTCAAATCGACCGTCCTCTGATCCCGCGTAGGAAACGGTCGGCAACCATAACAGTAGCAGTATGATCGTGCGTATCATCGTGGTAGATCTCGCATGGAAAATGAGTAAGAAAACGTGCGATGCCTCAACAGTATTAGCCATTCCCGTGGGCATTTCAACGCTTCGTTAAAAGTAGCCGTCACATTCCGCCGTGATGATCGCTTTTGCGTTGATTGAGTACGACTTCTCCCGCTTCTAGAATGATCCGACTGGGCTCATCACGGCGGAGCGTGATGGCTACTGAAGTCGCCCCCGTCCTTCCAAGGGCCAGATTACTTCGAGTTTGTCACCGCGGAAGCCCAAGAAATTATCGTGCAACACGCATGTCATGTCGCTGTATCCCGGAATGATCTCCAGACGATCACCAATCTTGAGGTCTTGGGTGGAAGGATCGAGTTTTAGCGCGCCATGTTCGGCGGAGAGTGATTCAACTCGAATGTCATCACGGCCAAACACCAGCGGCTTGTGACTCGTCCCATCCATCGTCTTGCGGCCAGCGTCGATGATGGCGCGGTCGGGCGCAGGTCGGCTGACAATCGTCGCAAGGACGGTTAACGCGTACTTCCAATCGGAGATTTGGCATCCATATCGATAGAACGCATCCATAAACATGCCGCCCCCGGCTTGCATTTCAGTGATCCCGGGCGCTTGAACGGTGTACTTGAAGGAACCAGTACCACCGCACGAAACGATCTCGCAGGGTAGGCCCGCCGAACGGATCTGATATGCGGTGTCGGTCAACACCTTTAATGCGGCGTGAATCGCGATGGCCTTTTCTTCGCCGTCATCGAGCGTCAACAAGTGGCCCTCGTATCCCATGATGCCAGCGAGCGTCAGGCCAGGCAGTTCATGCACGTGACGCGCGAGCTCAACTGCCGCATCGCCAGCCGCAACGCCAACACGTGCCAAGCCGATGTCAACTTCGGCGATCACACGAAGTGACAGGCCAGCGTCGGACATCGCTTTGCTAAACGCTGTCGCTTGATCGATGTGGTCGACGCACACGACCGGATCGGCGATTCGCCGCAACTCGACCAATCGCGCAACCTTCTTTGGACCAACGATCAGATTTGCGATCAAGGTATCCGTCACGCCACCTTTGGCCATCACTTCGGCTTCGCCAAGCTTAGCGCATGTGACGCCAATCGCGCCGGACGCAATGAGCTTTTGCGCGAGCAGTGGTGACTTGTGGCACTTCGAATGCGGTCGCCAATCGATACTGCGTTCACGGCACGCGCCGGACATCGCGGCAATGTTGAATTCAAGCGCGTCCAAGTCAACGCAGAGCGACGGCGTATCAAGATCCGCCTTGGTGCATCCAAGGTGAGGCAAAGTCATAGCATTGCGGCGTGCGGCCGCCTCCGAGGGCAGAACGAATGATGGTCCGTGTGGGAGAGGCTATTTTACCTCTTTGCCAACCATTCGATAGATAGCCGCGGAATTCGACCGAATAGACAATTTGATCGCAAATTCAAGTCATTGCATCCATTTGTCGAATCGCTTGCCAACAAGCTCGCGATATCGCTTCTGTTGCTCACTGGTCAGAGATCCCATGACTTTGTCGAAGGCGGTGTAGTAATCGCGATCCATTTGCTCATTGACCCGTTGCACTACATCACGGTATTCATTGCGGAGTGTTTCATGTTGTTCTGACGTCAACCCGATCGCGGATGCCACAGACTTTGACAGCAACGGCACAGTTGATTCGCCTCCCACTCGTGACTGGAACAAGAGCTGTTGCAGGCGTTTTACTTGTGGTGGAACGAGAATCTTCCACAACCGCTCGTCGATTTCATTGCGTAGCTTCTCGAGCAAGTCGTCAGGTGGAGCGACTGCGGGAAGACCTAACTTTGCGGCATTTGATCGATCTCGACGGTGTTTCGAAAGAAGTTCACGTTCAAGGCGTCTGTTTTCACGTGACAAAGCGGCGAGTTCACGGTCTTGCTCGTCCAAGACTTCAAGTTCCTTCTTAACGTCGGACTTGCGCACAATTTTAAGAAGCGGGCTCATGCCTTGTCCTCTGTAAATCCCTGCGGTCGCGGTATCAGAAGGCCAATACTCGATCCCTTGAAACGGTTCGCCGAGCAGGTCGTTGAGCAGTTGCTTCTGCTTGTCCGTAACGAAACGATTCAGCGTATCCGGAATCTCGGCGCGGAGCTTGATTGTCTCTACTTTGAGGTCGTCGCTTCGACGCTTAACGTCGGCCGAAAACGAAACTTTTTCTTCATCGTTTAGCCCCAACTCGTCCAGAATGGATGCCCATCCCAGCGGAGCAAGCGAATAGAACTTCGTTTTATGTTGCAGTCCGATTTGTCGCAGGCGAGTGAATTGCTCAGGCGTTACGATTCGCTTTAGCCCAACGAGAAAGTCTTTATGAGCTTGCCGTAGGTGTTTTTCCGTTTCGAATTCGGCGTTGGGCTGTGGTTTTTGTTGGTTGCCCCATTGTTGGAGAATCGCACTGACCCATTGTGAATGCGCGCGTCGCAAGTCTTTCAACTCCTGTAGCTGCCGATCGGAAATCTGCAACTCTTCACGCAAAGCCTCATTCTGCGGCGTTAATACTAACGCAACCAAACTGTGTCCGTTGCCGCGATCCGGAATGTTGTGAATGCTCGCCGGGCCGCGCGCATGAGCAACGGAGCAGCTGAGAAAGCAGGCATTCAACACCGCACATTGAAACCATCTAGCCACGCTGGGGTTCATATTTCACCTCTCAGAAGTTACTTCGATATCGTCGAACAATTTGCCATGCCGTGTCCGAGCGAAATCCGTGTTCGAGCGAAATGACGTCAAGCGATTCGCCACCGATAGTACTCGCGCCAGTCGTTATCATCGTGAGTGTGGATTCACCTCATACTGTTTCTTCACCTTCGTCGTCACCTTCTTCATCGCTTTCGTCGTCAACGTCCTCATTCGGTTCCCAATCGAGTCCCGATGTAACGCTCGACTTTTGCATTAGGGGCCAGTTCGGGAGCGTGAAATCGTGCCCAATCCAAGTAGTCTGTCCGAATCCACTCGACCCCTTCGGGATGTAGAATGCGAGTTATCTCGTACCCTTCTTTCAATGCCACATGATTTACGTCTTTTCCAAAAGACTTTTCATAAGTTTCTATAGCTGTTGTCTCATCGGTCTGAGTTTCATCTTCATACATAACGCCGTACGCCTTCCATGCCGCTGAAACAGAACCAACGATCCAGTTGTCATCGGCATTGGCGTACTCACCTTCAATATCTTTGTTTGCTGTTCGAGTTATCACTCCATTTGCTGCATGATCTTCTTCACCATCTGACCAATAATACTCGCCAGTCGTTCCGGTTGCCGTATACTGAGTAAATTCAGCGAGTGATTGCAGCACGGTCGTCCGATCGATGTATTCCGATTGCAACCATCTGTTACCTACGCCGTTCACGTCGCGGTTATCGGCACTGTCACCCCAGTCTGCGAATGTTCGTTTCTCCCTCACAAGATAGTCGACTTGTGTGACAGCTACCTGTGGATTATTTGAATCTTCAGGATCGCCGGTCACGCTCAGCACGATTGGATAATTTGGTTCTTCTTGGCCGCGAGCTGAAATAGTACAAACAATGATCAATGAGAGGGTGAGGACAACTGATTTACAGCGCACTATCGAAGACGACATGAGACTGCTCCTTGGCTTCTGCCACGAAAGAAAAGAATCTACCACCAACGCCAAGCAGTATAGATCCCCCCCCCCCCTTCGCTGTCAAGCATTTCGTCAAGAATTATCGAACGGTCCCAGAGGCGAGGCGAAAGAACCAATATAGCCAAGTGAAGGGGCGCTACTTAACCTCTTTGCCAACCATTCGATAGATACCCAAGCGTTTGCCATCGGAAGGAGTCGTTCCGCCTGTGCCAAACTATTGAAACCGCTTGTCGAAGCGTTTGCCAACCAACAAATGATAGCGCTTCTGCTGTTCTGGGCTCAGCGTCGCAAGCAACTCGTCCAGGGCTTCGTAGAAGACGCGGTCCCGCTCCTGCAGGAAGATCTCCGACTCGCGTACGTAGGCATCCTGCAGCTGTTGCTGCTTTTCCTCGGTCAGCCCAATCGCGGTGGCAGCGGTCTCTGATAAGAGCGGAATGACGGCTTCGCGCGCGACGCGAAGTTGAAAATCAAGTTGCCGTAGCCGTTTCACCTGATGCGGCAGCAGTATCTCGCCCACTTTCATGTCGAATTGTTTGCGAAGTGCTTCGAGTTCCTCTTCAGGTGGACCGATCTCGCCGAGCCCCCGGGGCGTCGCTTCGACTTGTTCACGGGAACGCGTTGACAAGATGTTACGTTCCGCACGACGATTGGCGGCATACAAGGCGGAAAGCTGCGCGTGCTGATCGTCCAAAACTTCGAGTTCCTTTTGAATTCTCGGATCGCGAACTATTCTGAGCAAAAGGCGACTAAGTCCCTTTCCTCTCGTCGAAATGTTGCCGCGCCCCCCTGCGCTACTCGAAAATTCTGTTGCCTGCACATGCTCACCGCGCAACTCATCCAGTTTCCGCCGTTGTTCGGGTGTGACCAGCGCGGCAAGCGTCGCCGGCAACTTCTCCCGCAGTTCGACCATCGTCTTCTTCAACGTCTCGCTGCGCGCCAGGACTCGCTGCTCGAATTGAAGCTGCTCGTCGAGAGCCAGACCGAGTTCCATCATCACCGAATCCCATGCCAGCGGCTCCAACAATCGGGATTGCGTCAAATACTGGAACTGGACTTGCCTAAGACGGCGTAGCTGCTCTGGACGCAATAAGTTCGCAAGGCTCTGGGAGAGTTGCTGGGAGGCACTTCGCTGTCCGCTTTTGATCGCCGCTGCCACCGCCGCCTTTGAGTTGTCTTGCTGCGAGACGGCCTTTCTTGTAATCCCCATGGAACGTTTAAGGTACGCCTGTTTTAGATTTTGCAGACTGCGAAACTGCGGATCCGAGATATCCAACTCGGCTCGCAATTCGGTACTGGCGGGCGTTGCCACCATCGAAAGCGCGCTCAAACCGCTCCCGGCACTCGGAATTCGATTGATGCTTGGCGACGTGGTTTCAGGTTCCGCCAACGTCGTCAAGGGAATGAACAGAATGACAATTGTGCAACATAAGGTTTTCAAGCGTCCCATGATCAAATGACCTCCGCGTATGAAGTTTAAGGATCGGAGCGGCGCTAGCGGTCGTCCCCAAACACACAAAAGGCATCAACACGAACCGTCACGGAGTCGATCGCAGAATTGGGGCGGTCGTTAGGCTGAAGTGCAAGTTCGGACAACACGAATGCCGCGCGTAATGACAAACCGAGTGTCGGCCTTACGACAACGAATCTTCCTTCATCCTCAAATGGGGGCGGACTCATCCTCCGTACCTAAGCCCTCTTCCTCTTGGGTGTCGTCGGGTGCTTCGTCTGCCGGGAATTCTTCAATTCCGGTGGTGATTCGAATTTGCGGTCCCCAAGCATGAGGTGGAAGCTGGGCTGTTAAAACGTCAGTATTGCAGCACATTGGCATTTGCACCACTTTTATCCCGTTAGGGATAGCAGCGATTAGCCGGGGGTCTCTGCGCCGCAGCGCACCCCCGGAGTCGAATCCAATAAACCCACCGACCCTGAAAGGGTTGTAGCGTAGCATCTGCGACCCTTTCAGGGTCGGTACTCTCGAACTTGCCCCCGGTGGTGTCGCTTCGCTCAACCACCGGCTAATCGCTGCCATCCCTAACGGGATGAAAACCAAACCGTACGGAACAAAAACGTCACGAAGTTCAATGGTAAAGACCACGCATCAACCGCAAGTTTTTAACAGCCCCCTCGCTGTCAAGCATTTCGTCAAGAATTATCGAACGCTGCCAGAGGCGAGACGAAAGAACCAACGTAGCCAAGTGAAGGGGCGCTACTTAACCTCTTTGCCAACCATTCGATAGATAGCCAAGTGCTTGCCGTCGGGGCCTTTGAATTCGCTGATCTCGAACTTGCCTTCAACCGAGACCGGTCGAACGGTGAAGGAGGCAGATTTGCCGGGCGCCATTTCCACCAAAATGCAGTCGTACAATGCAGCTCCAGGGCCGAAGCAACACTCCATGTTGTCGCGAACTAGAACGAACTGCTTGATGCCCTTTTGCTGAAAACTCGGCAAGATATACCCGCGAATCTTCACCCGACTTTCGGCGAGCTTCTCGATCTTGTCGGTCAGCATCGAACGCTTGAAAGGAGCGTCCTTCTTGATGTCGAACTTGATATCGTCGAACGTGAGATTCTTCGTCTTTGCTTCATCATCGGCCGCGCAAACACCGCCTACACAACAGAGAAGCAAAAGTGTGGCTAGAGAGGCAATCGTCTTTGCCTGATCGTGATTCATCGCAGATGATCCGCTTTCAGCTGATAGTAGACGCCGTTAACGCCTGAAACCGGTTTCAACATCGCGTCAACTTTAAGTTCGCCAGCCAGCTTACGTTTCTTCATTGAATAGGCTGTTTGAAGGGGCTTTTCCAAAGTGACTTCGATCATGTCCGTCAACTTGGGTTGGCCACCAAAACAGCAAGTTCCCAAATCAGGGACCAGCACAAATCGAGTGATGTTGTACTGCTGTCCATCCGGATAAAGATACCCTTTCACAAAGATCTTCTCACCGTCAAATCCCAACGCTTTCGATGAAACTGGCATGCGGGGGTTGTTCTTGTCTGGTTGGAGATCAGCAAACGAGATTCGGATGTGGCCGTCCGGAACCTCCGTCGCATAAACGTATGAGTGCTTCGCAGCTCCGACAACGAACATGCAAATGCCGACTATCGATCCCGTGATGGCGAGCATCTTTCCCGTCAATTCGTTTGGATACCGAACCACGCTGCGATAGCCGATGACACCAAGGATCGCCGCCATAAGCGCCAACACGAGCACGACAGCTGAATACAATCCAAAAATTGACAGAAGTGCCAGCACAAAAGAAACAACCGCAGACTTACTGACCGCGCGATAGGGCGCGAAGCCCTCTTCTTTCACTGCGTCGATAGTTGCTGTTTCGCTACTCATACAAAATCCCCCGATACACCAATTTTCAAGGTAGACGATCGATGCTTGGACCAAAAAGTCTACGTTGCGATCGCAGCGACGGTTCAACTCTCTGCAGGCTTTGCACCCGCCGAGCCTCCAAATGGGAAGAAAGTGTTAGCTCGCTTTACTGCGGCCGGATCGATCCTTTCGAGTTCTTTGATTCGGGCGGCGGCTGTTGGATCAGGACAAGCTCGCAGGTAGTTGATCACGGGAACGCGAACCCAACTGGATTTTTCATCGGCTTCTTTGAACAGTTGGACGAGCCGAGGCATCGAACTCCAATCTTCCCAGCGAGCCAAATCCGGAATCACCAGATCGGCGAGCTGCGGGCGATCCAACATATACCGCAGACCTTCGAGAATTCGTTTCTTGGGTACGACATCCGTCTCGCTGCCGTGAAACCGCAGAGCCATGATCGCCGCGTAGGTATCTGCGTACTCCGCCTTTTCATTCTTGAGAAACAGCTCTTCGACCAACGGCATGCCTTCGGCACCTTTTAGTGTCAGGTAACAGCCGATCATGGCATCGAGACCAGCTTTCGCTTTGCGATCTTCGGAGCGAAGCATTGCCTCCAACATCGGCAAATCTTTCTCCGTGCCACAGACGCCAAGCATCGTCAAATACAGACGTCGCCGACTGGCTGGAATGTCGCCGTCTTGAATCCATGCGAGTAGCCCATCGTGGTCCATCTTCGACTTCATCGCAATGATCGACGGATATGGCGCCTTGGCAAACTCGTCATAAGCATCGCGTGCGAGCATCTCGTCTTCATCTTCTAGATGCTTCTGAAAGAATACAAGACGCGCTTCGCCTTCCTTTGGCAGAGCGAGCAATTCGGGAATGTATTTGCGAGCCCGTTCGGTCAATTGCAACGGCGTCGACCACATGATGTTTGGAGGGTCGACTCCCATGATCAGGAACGGCTTTCCAAGTTGTCCATCACCGAAGTAGATGGTTTCGATCGTCGTCGTCTCAAGCAACAACTTGGCACCCTTTACGATTTGGATGACTTGAAACGTTGCTTTTGGAGTCTCGCGGCTAGCGACTTCTTCCCCCGCCTCACTCTTCTTTGGCAACTTGACGAGTTTGCCAATGACGACCGCGTCCATCGAGTCGATTTCTTCGGTGAACGTCTGAGATACCGCCGCACAGAAGGGGCAGGCCGCCAACTCCGATAGACCGTTGGAACCGACGAAAGCGAACGACAACACGCTGGTCATTGCCAAGCGAAACATGGCGTTATTCCTTTTCAGGGGTGGGATATTTGTAGCGGTGGCTTCCAGCCGCTGTGCAACAACTATAGTTCGGCGACTGAAAGCCACCGTAACTATATCATCTCACGATCCGAGCGACTTTGCCACATCGGTTCGGTACGCGGCCATGGCGGGCAGGAAGCCGACTGAAACGGCCAGCAACAACAAGGCGGGAATTAGCAGCAACTCGGGCGGTACACTCCCTATTAGGGGCCCTAATCCAAGCAGCTCAAGGTTTTCAATGGGAGGGGCGAAGCTGGTAAAGCCGATGGGTACGCCAGTTTGCTGCTCGACGCGATCGCTAATCGCGGGAACGCACATTAGCGAATGTGCGCCAATCCAGCCGATCATTCCGCCACCAACGGATAACAAGATCGACTCGAACAGAATCACCGCCATGACAGTTCCACGGCCCGCACCCAGGGCTCGCATGACGGCGATTTCGTGTTTTCGATCACTCATCGAGTTGTAAATGCTGACCAGAATGCTGATCCCAGAGACGAGACAGACGAGCGCAGTGATGCCAAGTAATGCGGCTTGTATGGGGGCGACGATGAAGGAAAACAAATTCGTGATCTCGCGGATTGGCAAGACACATTGTGCAACCGAACCTTCATTGATCGTTGTTGGCAACGTCACTCCGATAAAGGGATTAGAAGCCACCGTCCGCAGGAGAATGGCGGTTACTTCGCGTTGCTCCACGGGCAGAGGTTCTTGTGGACCATGCTCGTGGCCGTGGTGACCATGCTCTTCCCCTGCTTCAGCAAATCCGCCCGGAATGTCGGCGAACCCAGTTCCTTCTCCCTCACCCTCTGGCAATGGCTTCACGTGATCTTCCATCAAGTAAAAGCCTTCCATATTGATAAACACAGCGCGGTCGTTCGGCGTGCCGGTTGGCTTCAGGATGCCCACCACGGTGAACTGAGTTGCATGAACTTCGCCGCCTCGTTCGGGGTCGCCATGCGCGGGCGAGATGTTTTGTCCAAGGATTACGTTCATCTCGCGAGCGACCGTCGCGCCGACGACCGCTTCGAAGTATCCGTGCTCCGTATTCCAATGTTCAAAGTTGCGCCCTTGAGAAAACGCGTAGGCCTTATCACCATACGGTCCATACTTTAGTTTGTTCAACATGTCCGGCGTCGTTCCGACAACGCGGAATTGGCCGAAGTAATCACCTAGGCACAGCGGAACTGCGATTTCGCTAAACTGCCCGAACTTGCCTCGGCGTTCCAAATCTAGTTCATCTGCATGGGCCGCTCGCAGGGACTCGCCCACTAGAATTCCGCCTAGTCCGTCCGTTCCCAATAACGAAGCCGTGTCGATCGCATCCCATTGAGCATCATGCACGTGCGCGCGAATCGAATGCCCGAGTGCTCGGCGTCGCTCTCCGCCCTCGGTAAACTCTAAATAGTACTCGTAGGGGATGTTTTCAACAGGCTGGCTCAAGTAGTAGACAGTATTCAGCGTTAGTTGAAGCTTGCCGCCTTTGGCGCCAATTATCAAGTTGTAGCCAAGGCTAGTGCTGTTAAAAGACTGTGCAACAACGCCGTGGATCGACAGCACAGCGACAACGAGCAACACCCCGAGCGCCATCGACAACGCCGTCAGCGCAGACGCCAGTCCGCGTTGTTGGATACTTCGCCACGCTATTTTCCAAAGGCTCATGAGCGACTAGCAGTCTTTGTACTGAGTGTGTTTATTTCTTCCAATCGATCGACTCGATCAAATTGGTCGGCGACTTCCATCGAGTGGGTGACGAGGATCATTGCGATATTTTCTTCGCGACATGATTCTCGGATCAAGTCGATCACTGTTTGTTGGTTGGCTGGATCGACATTGGCAGTTGGTTCGTCTGCCAAAAGCAGGCTCGGCTGATTCGCCAAGGCTCGAGCAACGGCGACTCGCTGTTGCTCGCCGACCGACAAGGCAGCAGGTTTGTGATGAGATCGTTCAGTCAATCCAACGCGGTCGAGCAGTTGTTCAGCGCGTTTTACGTTGTAGCGCCGACGAGCGAATGTCATTCCCAGCAAAACATTTTCGAGTGCCGAAAAACCGGCGAGCAGATTAAATGTTTGAAACACATATCCGAGCTTGGCCGCCCGATAGCGATCGCGCCCAGCTTCAGAGAGCGCCCCCATATCATGCCCATCGAGTAGGACGCTGCCAGAGTCCGGGCCACTGATCCCAGCGATCACATGGAGCAATGTCGACTTGCCGCATCCGCTTTGCCCCAGCAATACCATCTGCTCGCCCGCCTCAACCTGAAAGCTGGGAATGTCGAGAACTGGCAGCACATGCCCGTTAGGCTCGATGTACGATTTCTTCAAGTTCTCAAGCTGGAGCATCAAAGCGGCGGTCCGTCGTTGCTTGGCAAGTTGCAGGGTGCTAACAACTTACAAGGTATGATGTGGCGGGTGAAGGTGGGCGTGAACCGAGGCTGGAGTCAATACGTCGGCAACGCGACCAGTGTTCGTCGTGCCACGCATTTCAGTCAGCCCAGAACAGTCAGCCCAGTATCTTCTTGATGACGTGTGCTTCCTCCTCGACACCCGTGAGCTTTTGATCCAGTCCCTGAAACCGAAATGTTAGTCGCCGGTGATCGATTCCCAACTGACGGAGGATCGTCGCGTTCAAATCGCGGATGTGAACCGCATCATCTTCAAACCGCGTTGTTTTCTGCCCATCTTTGTCGACGATGTTGTAACTGTATTCGTCAGTCTGCCCATGCTCGATTCCGCCCTTGATCCCTCCCCCAGCCATCCAGGAGGTGAAACACCTCGAATGGTGGTCGCGACCGTAGACCGTTTCAGTCTGTTGGCCCTGGCAATACACGGTACGACCAAACTCGCCGCTGCACACGATCAATGTGTCTTGAAGCATTCCACGCTGCTTCAGGTCTTTGATCAGCGCCGCACACGGTTGATCGATGTCGTAGCATTGGCGTCGGAGCTTGTCAGGCAATCCTGTGTGATGATCCCAGCCTCGATGGTAAACCTGAATAAACCGGACGCCTCGTTCGGCCATACGTCTGGCAAGGAGACAGTTTCGCGCGAACGAGCCGCTCTTGCGAACTTCCGGGCCATACATCTCAAGCGTCTGTTCGGACTCCGATGTCAAGTCGGTCAGCTCCGGCACCGAGGCCTGCATGCGAAACGCCATCTCTTGTTGGGCGATCGTTGTTTGGATCTCCGGGTCACCAATTTCGGCGGCGTGCTTCTGGTTGAGTTGTGTGACCAAATCGAGCATCTTGTGCCGACTCGCTCTGCTAACGCCCGCTGGATTCGAAAGAAACAGGACAGGATCGCCTGACGACTGGAAGGAAACACCTTGGTGTTTCGATGGCAAGAAACCAGTTCCCCACAAGCGACTGTAAAGCGCTTGAACGTTGACTTGATCGCCGGACCAGAACGCGGAGTTCAGTACGATAAAATCTGGCAAGTCTTTGTTAAGAGTTCCCAAGCCGTAACTGAGCCATGCCCCGAGACTCGGTTTTCCGGGGATCTGCGAGCCCGTGCAAATGAGCGTCTTACCAGGATCGTGATTAATCGCGTCCGTGTGCATCGACTTGATCAAGCACAAATCGTCTACGACGGTCGAAAGTTGCGGCAGCAGTTCGCACATGTGCAGGCCGCACTTGCCCTGTGGCGAGAACTTGAACATGGAAGGTTGGACCAAGTGAGTCGCATTCTTCGTCATCGCCGTCACGCGTTGACCATCGCGAACTTCCGGCGGTAAGGGCTCTTTGAACTTCTCGACCAGGCGAGGCTTGTAGTCATAGAGATCCAACTGGCTCGGTGCGCCGGCCATGAACAGAAAAATAACCCGCTTTGCCTTCGGCGCAAAATGTTGCCCGCTACTTTCATCGGCTGCACTTTGCTTCGCAGCCAACGACCCGAGAACGGCGGCACCCAGCCCCACTGAAGTTCGATTCAAAAATTGCCGACGGGATTGAACCGTCTGAAATTGTTCGATTGGATTCATGGCTTATTCTCGTGTCTTCGTCACGTCTAGATTGAATAGAGAGTTTACCAACATCGTATAAGACGCGACCTCGATGCGCGCTTGGTCGCTCGTCAGCTCTATATCGGTCGTCATTGTGTTCGCCGCAGCGATATCCTCTTGATAAATCTCTTTTAGTCCCTCGAGTCCGCTGCGAAGACTCGCCAGTTCGGTCGAGTCGGGCAGATGAGAAGTGACCGACTCGTAGGCAAAAATCAAACGCTCTTCTTCGGACAGTTCTTTCTTCGCTACCAGTTGGTGAGCGAACTGCTGAGCCGCCAGGAAGAATTGGCTTTCATTCATCAGCACCAATGCCTGAACGGGCGTATTCGTGCGCTCGCGTCGGGCGATGCAGCTTTCTCGTGTGGGAGCGTCGAAGATGGTCATCTGAGGCGGTGGCATCGCCCGTTTCCAAAACGAATAGATACTGCGCCGGTAGATTTTGTCATCGGTATCCGCTTCGAACGAGTAAGTGCTGGAAGAGACCATCGAAACGCTTTTCCACAGGTTCGGCGGCTGCGGAGGCTTCACACTCTTGCCAAACATCGTCGCGTTCAGCAAACCGCTCATGGCCAGGGCCTGATCGCGGATCATTTCAGAATCCAACCGGAAACGCGAGCCACGAGCTAATAAGCGGTTGTCTGGATCTGTTCGAAATGCGTCGACCGAGCCACGGGAGGACTGTTGATAGGTTTGCGAGAGAACGATCGATCGGACCAACGATTTCACGTCCCACTGCGAATGCATAAAGCCGCTGGCCAAATCGTCCAGCAGATCCGGGTGGCTGGGGTACTCACCCTGTGCACCGAAGTCTTCCGATGTTTTGACTAAGCCCACGCCGAAGAACTGCTGCCAGAAACGATTCACGGTGACGCGCGACGTCAGCGGATGCTTATCGTCCGTTAGCCACCGTGCCAAGTCCATTCGAGTTCTTAGACCTTCAGCGTCACCCATCGAGGGCAGGAAAGCCGGAGTGTTTCGCGAGACTTCTTCTCCGGGTTGATCGTATACGCCGCGTTTTAAGATGTAGGCCGGTTGAATATCCGCTCGTTCTTTCGACACAAGCGTGACGGGTATCGTCGATTCTAAGTCGGTCTTCGACTTCGTGAGCGATTGAAGCTCCTCCTCCTTGAGTTTCAATTCCGACTCTGCACTCTTCGCCTCTTTCAGTTGTTTGATCTCGACCGTCGCGACCGCGATGCGGGACTCAAGTGACTTCAATTGATCGCTTTGTTCGGCACTCGGCAAGCGAATGAAGGGCGGATGGGGACTCTTACCCGGCGTTTCCGGTGTCGTGTCGATGTTGTTGAAGAACGCGAATAGCTGATAGAAGTCCTTCTGCGTCAGTGGGTCATATTTGTGGTCGTGGCAAACCGCGCAGCCCAGTGTCAGTCCCATAAAGGCCGTCCCAACGGCCGACACGCGATCTACCACGTTTCGAGTGTAACTTTCCTCTGGTAACGCCGTTCCTCGGTCGATCACGAGGTGCAATCGATTGAAGCCCGATGCGATCTGCTGATCGAGCGTTGGTTGTTCGTACAAGTCGCCGGCGACTTGATAGGTAATGAAGTCATCGAAACGCAAATTTTCGTTGAACGATTGGATTACCCAATCGCGGTAAGGCGTCATTTCTCGGTAGTGATCGTGGTGAATGCCGTTGGTATCGGCGAAGCGAACCAAGTCCAACCAGTACTTCGCCATGTGCTCGCCGTATTGAGGTGACGCAATCAGTCGCTCAACCAGATTGGCATAAGCGTCTGGTGAAGCATCATCGACAAAACGGTGGATCTCTTCTGGAGTCGGGGGCAACCCAGTCAAATCGAGGCTCGCACGTCGGATCAACGTTCGTTTGTCTGCCGGAGGCTGAGGCTTCAGATTTTCCTTCTCCAAGCGGGCCAAGACGAATCGGTCGATTCGCTGCGATAGCCAGGTATCATCTTTCACTTCGGGATCGGGTCGTCTCTGAGGTGGCACGAATGCCCAGAAGTCCTCGTATTCAGCGCCCTGCAGAATCCATTGTTTAATCAGCGAGTGTTCTTCGTCAGTCAACGGTTTCTTATGCGAATCCACCGGAGGCATTCGTTCAGACTCATCCGTGGTGGTCAGTCGTTTCCAAAGCGCGCTTGCGGCAAGATCCTTCGGCTGAATGACCTGATAGCCGTCGCGACCGCGAAACGGGCCGTCGCGGCCACCGGGTGCATCCAGCCGCAACTCGCCTTGGCGAGCTTCCTCGGAAGCGCCATGACACTCAAAGCATCGGTCCGAGAATATTGGACGGATCTGCCTATCGAACGAGATTGTTTCGTCTCCCTTGGCTTGCAGACCGACCACAACCATCATCCAAACACTAAGAACCGAGCGGCTGAGAATTGGTTTCATTTTCTTGCCTCTGGAATTCATCCGCTTTGCTGCACGAACTGCTACCGCGACGTTGCTGGTTTCGTTTTGGATAGACGCAAGTTCTCAAACCAATACAGCCCCGACTTGCCGGGACAAACGACGTCGATGTCACCGTCCCCGTCCATGTCACGGGCGTCCATTTGAAGCCCCGTGCCTGCGCTGCCTCGCTCGAAATCGTCGAGGGCCCAACGACCCTTCGCCGCGACTGGTGCATTAACTGCCGGTTTTCCTTCGTAGATCACTCGCTTGATCCACCGCGACTTCTCGCGATCGAAGTGAAAGCTGTAAACGCACGGAGCCTCCGTCGCGCCTGGTTCCGTTTCGTGCGCGTAGATGCGTTTTCCAGTGATAACTTCTGGTCGCGAATCTCCGTCGAGGTCAGCGAGGTGGAGTGTGTGAACTTGTGAGAAAGTGGTATCGACACGATCGCGAGTCCACTCTCGTTTGCCATCGGAGTCGGTCGACTGACGCAGCCAAAACAGTCCGTAGTCGTGCCCCATGCCCCACAGGATGTCCGTGTCTCCATCGCCGTCAAAGTCTCGGCCAACGATCAGAATACTCGCGGCACCTAGCTCAAATTCGGCGTGGTATTGCCAGGCGTCGTTCGCATCAGCAGGTTGCGCGTACCAACCTTTCGGCGTGATGATGTCTGTTTTCCCGTCGCGGTTAATGTCGCCGACTCCAACGCCATGTCCGGCACCAGCGTTTCCGAGGTCATGCTTTTTCCATCTCACTTTCGGTTTCTTTGCGGTGAGTTCGTACCACGCCACAACGCCTCCGATATTTGGCAGAAAGTCGGGTGATCCATCACTGTTTAGATCGACGAGTTGCCCGGTTTCCATGGAACCTGGGACGTCGATGTCGTGTTCGATCCACGGCATCGCGGGGTCACCCGGATGCTCGACCCAGCCGATGCGACGACTGAAGTATGCACATGTCACAATATCAACGCGCCCATCGCCATTGACGTCGAGCGGCAAGTCAGCGAAGTCCTCGTAGTAATGTGGATTCGTGCCTGCTGCTACGGTCCGCACTTTGTGCCTCACCCATCGCGGTGCTTCATACCAGGAGTCACCACTGAATACGTCAAGCAATCCATCGCCGTTAAAATCAGCCGCGCCCGCGGCTTCGAACGGCGACCGATCGTTGATCGTATGCTTTCGCCACTGCGGGCCACGGGCTTTGTCGTCAGCTTCGGCCTGAGTGCTTGCGATCGCTAAGTACAGCAACGTCATGAGGTAGAGGACATATAGGCGTCGAAATTGCACGAGCTATCTCCGTTGCATTGCGGCCTGGAGGATGTGGCCATCAGGTAGAGGACACGATTAGGCAGCAGTATAGTCGGAGGTTTGCCACCGATACAAACGCTGGAGCATGACGATTCAGGGCAGGATCGGTTCACTGCTGCAATGCGAATAGCACGACATTCGTTGCAATCTTGGCGGCGTCTTCCTTAACATACCCTTTGCATTCAAGCGAGTTGCTGTTTTCCATTGCGCAGCTGATGTCGTAAGGCGAGATGATGACGACGATTCGATCGTCGATCGTGATGCCCTCCAGCAACGGTGAGACTTCGGTCAAATTAGCATTCAATGGGTCGTCACCCCGCCGCAGCTGCGGATCTCGCAACGTGACCTTAGTGAGATCGTAACCTCGGTACGCGCTAGTGAACATTGAGTGCTCGGGTGGAATCCGCGTGAGCGGTTGCTCTGGAAAGATGTTCTTCATCTCGCGACGTAACGAGTCAGCAAACTCGGAACTCGCGCAGATCGCATCGGCGAAGATCACGCCACCGCGCTGCACGAATTTTGCGAGTGCCTCGCGCTCTACAGGCAAAAAGCGAAACGCGCGCCGTCCGTGGATGTAGACAATCGGGTAGTCAAACAGTTCTTCATTGGTTGCTGACACAAGTCGATTCGCCACATCGATTCGAAGTTGTGCGTGCGACTGGACGAAGTTTAGCATGTTGGGCAGCGCGTTCGGTGCATCGTCGCTTCCGCCATCGTGTCGAAGCTTGGGAACATAGAGTACGCTCCGTTCCTGGGTCTCTGTCGCGCGATTGATCGCAACCTGCGGACGATCCAGCTTGTTCTTCAGTTCACGACTGGTCGCATAAGTAACCACGTTTTTGCCAATCGCCAGGCACGCTTCAACTTCCTCTTGAACTTGCTTCGGCAAGTCAGCATTGCGAGTGCCACGATCCACTTCCCAGTAACAGGACAGATCTTTCGGGCAGTAGACGACGCTCGTCCTGCAACACGCATCGATCCCAAGCAGCGGACGAAGGTACTTCGCGTTTACCTTTTCTTCTGCGTACCAAACGGGATGATCTTCGGGCAACAGCCGTAGCGAGTTACTCGGAAACAACTCGCTCATCAAAGCCCGGAACGAACGATCGAATCCTTCTCCGTTGCAGCAAGCCTCCGCGAAGATGAAACCGCCTTGGTTGACGTACTGGCGCAGATTCTCTTTCTGATCCGGCGTTAACGAGAATGCTTCGCGGCCGCTTATGAACAAGATCGGTGTTTGCAGGAGATCTTCCAGTGAGGCCACGCGTACGTCGATGGTCTGCCATGTCAAATCACGTTTCCAACGTTGTTCGACGCGATGCGTCAGATGTTGGACGGCTCCACGGTGAACGTCCCACTGCCTTTCATCCCCGTATCGAAGCTTCGACATTACCACAGGCCGTCTGCCCTTCGAGAGGAAGAGCAACGCCAGCGACGTCGCGATGGTCGGAACATCTTCAGCCGGTCCCCCACCACTCCACAACCCACGAAAGTCGTCATGCATGTTGAGTAACGACGTTGCACCCTCTCGATACCAATCGTGACGTCCTATAAATCGACGGCCCGTGAGTCGCCCAACACGTTCGACAGCGTACAGATAGTAAAACAGATGTCGATATCGCAAGTTAAGCGAGCTAGGATTTCGGCTCGCCGAGAAGTGGTCGGTCAGCCACTGCATCGCTCGCTCGACGGCATCGTCATCTGTCTGTGCGCCGCAGCATTCGACGGACTCACCGATCAAACTAGCGTCTCCGCCACCGAGCTTGCTCGTGCAAATGACGACGCAACCAATTCCGGCACACGTCATGCTGCCCGTCGCTGGTTCCGATTCGGTATAACCCCAAGAGCCGTTCTCGCGTTGCGTCCGCCGCCAATAGTCTAATGCCGAGACCCATGTTTCGCGTTTGACGGCGACGCCGATCCGTTCGGCTTCATGCAACGCTAGAATCGCGAATTGCGTATTTGAATTGTCTCCGTTGCCCTTTGTGCCGTAAGACCAGGCTCCTTTACGCTTGCCGCCCTGCAATTGAACCGCCTCTAGCCACTGCACGTTTCGCCCAATGAGCCTTGCATCTTTCGCCGGTTCGGCGGCGCAAAGAACCATCGTCTGGAGCGACGCTGCGTAAACGGTGGATGGCTCGCCGAGAGAGCGGATGTAATCGAGAGCCTTCTGAACCGTCGGCGATTTGACATCTTCTCCGGAGTTCAACAAAGCTAATGTCGATAACGCGGTGACCCCGCCTACGTAAATCGAATGTTCGGTCCAACGCCCGTCAGACTTCTGTTCACCCTTGAGGAAACGCGCGCCTCGATCAATCGCGTTGCTGACCTGAGCATCCGTCAACTCGCCTGCTACAGGCCGGACGACCGATAGAACCATCGCAATGGCAGCGAACCAACAACCTCTTTTTCCAGACATGCTTCGTCAGCCTCTCATTTGCGCTGC
Source organism: Planctomycetota bacterium (assembly GCA_014381825.1). GTDB lineage: Bacteria > Planctomycetota > Planctomycetia > Pirellulales > Pirellulaceae. Next base: position 53,598 of record JACNKX010000065.1, on the reverse strand, counting down.
CACGGTCGTCATAAATATCTTAGGATTCTATAGTTGCGACGGCAAACGCCCAGGTCGAACGCAAGCATCGTAACTGAACCTGCAAAAGTTCAGTTGTTGCAAGGATGTCTGACTTCTGGCGAATCCAGCGACAGGCCGATTACACCCAAAACTACCCTTCGCTCCCCGCGTACAATCCAATATGACAGCCAAACAACGTAGCATCGGCGACGTTCTCCAAGAGTTCAGCCATCACCGCAAGGTGATGAAACAAGAGCTCCAGAAGATCATTGTCGGACAAGACGAGGTCATCGAGCAGCTTTTTGCTGCGATCTTTACCGGCGGGCATTGTTTACTGGAGGGTGTGCCGGGTTTGGCGAAGACACTGATGGTCAGCACGCTCGCAAAGATCCTAGACGTCGGCTTCAAGCGGATTCAGTTCACACCCGACTTGATGCCTGCCGACATTACTGGCACGAACGTGCTCGAGGAAGACGACGTCGGTCGGCGCGAGTTCAGGTTTGTCGAAGGGCCGATCTTCACAAACATACTGCTCGCCGACGAGATCAACCGGACGCCGCCCAAGACGCAGGCGGCGCTTTTGCAGGCGATGCAAGAGCGCGAAGTCACCGTCGGTCGCACGACTTATGACCTGCCCGCGCCGTTCTTTACGATCGCAACGCAGAATCCCATCGAGCAAGAGGGTACGTATCCGTTGCCGGAAGCGCAGCTCGATCGCTTCATGTTCAATATCAAAGTCGGCTACCCATCCGCAGAAGAAGAAGAACGAATCTTGTCGGTGACGACTCGCAACGAGAAAGTTGAGGTCACAAAGATTCTCTCCGGTCGAGCGATCGTCAACCTGCAGAAGCTCGTCAATTCGATCGCGGTGAGCGAGTACATCGTCAAGTATGTAGCGAGGCTTGTGCGAGCCACTCGTCCTGCGAATGACGAATCTCCCGAGTTCGTACAAGAGCTTGTCGATTGGGGAGCTGGGCCGCGCGCAGGACAGTTTTTGATCAACGGCGGTAAGGCTCTAGCTGCAATGGACGGGCGATTCTCCGTTTCGATCGACGACGTACGAAAGATAGCGATTCCCGTGCTACGCCACCGCATCAGTACGAACTTCCAAGCCCAAGCCGAAGGAATGACGAACGAAAGTATCATTGAACGTCTGCTGAAAGAGATCCCCGAACCAGACATTCAGAAGTTTGCCTCCCCAACGCCACCGCCTCCGCCGAGAGGTTAGTCAATGGCGACCATCGAGAAGTATCTTAAACCCGAAGTCATCAATCAGATCAAACGGCTTGATTTGCGTGCTCAGTTTGTCGTGAAGGGATTTCTTCAGGGCTTGCACGCGAGTCCATTTCACGGCTTCTCGGTCGAGTTCAGTGAGCATCGTCGCTATACCGCCGGTGATGATCCCAAGGACATCGATTGGTTGGTCTACGCGAAGACAGATAAGTACTACGTGAAAAAGTTTGAAGCCGAGACGAACATCACGGGTTACCTCGCGATGGATCTCAGCAAATCGATGGGTTACACCTATCGACAGGAGCTGTCGAAGTTCGATTACTCCATCTGCCTAGCCGCATCGCTGTGCTACTTGATGATCTATCAGCAAGACCCGGTTGGCTTGATCACCTTTGATGAACAGATTCGCGATTGTTTGCCGCCCAAGTCGAAGCGAACTCAGCTCGGAAATCTGTTATCACACCTCTCGAAGTTACAGCCAACCGGCTCGACGAACATTTCGAAGAGTCTGGGGCAGATTGCGTCGATGCTCCGACATCGAAGTCTTGTGATGGTCTTTTCGGACTTGCTTGAGGATCCTGATCCCGTCATGCGGTCGCTGCGCCAGCTTCGACATGGCGGGCACGATGTCATTCTCTTTCATGTCTTGGACGAAGCAGAAGTCCACTTCCCTTTCGATGGGCTCGTCGAGTTCGAAGACCCGGAAACCGACGATCGACTGCAAGTCGATGCGACTAGCTACCGCGATGACTATCTCGCGGAGGTCGAAGCGCTTCGTGACCGCTATCGCCGCGAGTGTTCAATGGTCGGCATTGACTACGTCGCGCTCGACACAAGTATGCAATTTGATAAGGCGCTCCTGGAATACCTCATCAGCCGCCGAGGGAGAATGTAGCGAGATTGAAGTCAGAGATTATGAGTCGGAAGCAAGACTACTGACCTCTGACTCCTGATCTCTGACCGCTTCGAAAATACATGGCATTCGTAAACCTCTCACTGCTACTAGGTGGCCTACTCACGGCAATCCCTGTCGTGTTGCATCTCGTCATGCGCCAGCAGCCGAAGCGGTTGATGTTTCCAGCGATGCAGTTTCTGCGGCAGCGTCGCGAAACGAATCGGCGCAAGCTTCAATTGAAACATTGGTTGTTACTAGGGCTGCGGTGTGGAGCGATCGTGTTGCTTGCACTCGCTTTCGCTAGACCAAGTGTGCTCTCGGCCGTCGCGGGACAGTGGATGTTGCTCACTCTTGTCGGCGTTGGCACGCTTGTTGTTGGGGGTCTAGCCGCAGTCTCGATCGTTCAGCAGAAGGGCCGGGTACTGACGGGCATTCTTTCGGCCATAACGCTTGGCGTACTCATTACGTTTATCGCGATGACGGTCGGACTGGTTAACCGGAGCGCCGGCGTGTTGCTGGGGGACGAGCAAGCCCCCGTCGCGGTGGTGATGATCTTCGATACGTCGCCGCACATGGAGTATCGCTATCAGAATCAATCGCGAGGCGAAGTCGCGCAGGGAATGGGCGACTGGCTGATCAGCCAATTCCCTGCAGATAGCGAAGTTGCGATCTTGGACTCGCGGCAATCGCCTGCCGTATTCGCGGTCGACCTAGCTTCAGCTCGTAAGTCCATCGACCGGCTGCAAACAACGGAGGTCAACCAAGCGTTGCCGAGTATCATTCGGCGGGCTCTGGAACTGGTTGAATCTAGCGAGAAGAGTCGAAAGGAGATCTATCTTTTCACCGACCTCGTGAGCGGTTCATGGCAGGATTCATCCGACTCGTTGTGCACGACACTCGAAGAACATTCGGACGTCCTACTTTACGTCGTAGATGTTGGCGTCCTGGAACCGAACAACGTCGCATTAGGATCCTTAGAGCTATCCGCCGAAACATTGGCCAAGAGTAATGAACTGCGAGTCACGACAAACGTCCATAGCGTTGGTGTCGCGGGCCAGCAAGTTGTAGAGTTGCTGTTGGAAACTTCCAATCCAAGACTGCCGGTCGTGATCGATGGCGAGACGAAACTGCCAGAAGTTAAGCCGAGGGGTCGAGAGGAAGTTGTGCTGACGGCGGGCGAGTCGCAACGCGTCGAATTTCGCTTGCGAGGATTGGACGTCGGCGTCCATCACGGTTTCGTTCGACTGAATGGAAACGACGGGCTCGCCGCCGATAACATTCGGCACTTCACAATCGAAGTGAAGGATGCGTGGCCAGTCCTGGTTGTTGCGCCGGACAACTCGTCCTCTTCACTCTTTACCGAAGCGATCGCGCCTTTCGAGTTCGAGCAGACCGGTCAGGCACGCTTTGCTTGTACGGTGGTTTCGCAGTCAAGTCTCGCAAATCGTGAGTTGGACAACTTCACGGCGGTTTGTTTGCTAGATCCCGAGCCGATTCCGTCTGTCGTGTGGGAGCAACTTGGCAAGTACGTGCGGTCAGGTGGCGGACTAGCCGTCTTTCTCGGGTACAACGCTCAAGCGACCAGTTCGTTCAACGAGCCCGCCGCGCAGCAGTTGCTTGGCGGCCGATTGGCTCGCGTTTGGCGTTCGGTAGATCGAAGTCTCGTTCTCGCTCCGGATCGATACGATCATCCGATCATGGCTCAGTTTCGAGATCGTACGACGAGCGTACCTTGGGATGCGTCGCCAGTGTTTAAACACTGGGTACTCGACCCGATAAACGAGAATGCCGGTACCATTGTCAGCTACGCCAATGGCAAGGCAGCCATCGTCGCACGGCACGTTGGCAGCGGCCTCGCGATCACGATGACCACGCCAGTTTCAGACCCGTTGCAATCGTCAGATCATTCAGCTTGGAACGAATTGCCAACGAGCGACGAGGCTTGGCCCTATCTCGTCTTAGTGAATGAGCTAATGTTGCACTTAACCGATAGTTCTGGAGTGCGATTGAACTATCTGGCTGGCGAGACCTCTGTTTTGCCGAACGACTCGCGTTTGCATCCCGAACGATACCAGCTATTCACACCGCTGGAACAACCACAAGAGGCGCGTGCCAGAGAAGGCAGTGTGGTAATTCGGTTTACGGAGCACACCGGCGCTTATCGACTGAAGGGCGTTAAAGATGGGCCCATGGTGCGTGGCTTTTGTGTGAATCTACGGCCGGACGCAACGGACTTAACGCGACTGACCCGCGAAGAACTCGATTTGCGTCTGGGCCAAGACCGATATCAACTCGCGCGTGATAAGGACGAAATTGAATTAGAAGTCGGCGAAGCACGCGTCGGTCGTGAGTTCTATTCGCACCTGCTCGTATTATTGGTCGGCATCCTCGGGATCGAGCAACTGATGGCGAATCGTTTCTATAAGAAGACCACATGATTGAGTGGAGTCTTAACCCGATTTTCAACAGCTACGGCGTCGTTGCGGCGTTAGTATCGGGGATGGCGCTTTTGCTGTTGGTCACGCCATCCTACGGTCGCGTTGCAAAGCTGCGTCGAGGGAGCTTGATTGTCGTGCGGCTAGTGGTGTTGCTCTTATTGCTGATCGCAATGCTTCGCCCAACCCGTGTCTACACAACGACGAAACAACAGTCCGCCGTGCTGATGCTAATGTTCGACCAAAGTCGGAGCATGACGCTGCCCAGCACGGTCGAAGGTAAATCAAGATGGCAACTGCAGAGCGAGACGTTGTTAAAGCTTCAGGATCAACTGGCCGAGTTATCTGAATCCTTTGATATCCGATTATACAGTTACGATGACCAACTCCATCCGCAGCCGTTCGAAGCAGGTTCGTTCGAGCTTCCCAGCGCACCGTCCGGCGACCTGACGGACATTGGAACAACGCTGCACGAAGCCGTGCAACGTGAACTTGGCAAACGAATGATGGGAGCCATTTTACTCGGCGATGGCGCACAAACGGCATTTTCGCCGCAAGTCGAAATGCCGGAGGCAGGTCGCGAGCTGGCTCGCCTCGAATACCCGCTGTACACGGTTGTCTTCGGTCCGACCGGCGACGTTGCACAAGCTCGTGACGTTTCGATCGAGAATATGCCGGAGCAGTACACGGTGTTTGTTAAAAACGAACTCGTCGTGAAGGGCGCCCTCCGCGTGCGCGGGTATGTGAATCAGGCGATACCGGTCGAATTAATCGCCGAGAATCCTCTCGGCGAGGAAACTCGCGTCGCAACGGTCGAAGTAATCGCTCGCGAAGACAACCAACTGTTGCCTGTCGAGGTGAGTTTCACGCCACCCGAACCAGGACAGTATCAGTTGACATTACGAACGGCTGAACAACCTGGCGAGCGAGTGACGAGGAATAATGAATTGAGCGCGTTCGTAACTGTCCTGGAAGGTGGTCTGCGAGTGCTGTATCTCTACGGCGACTTGCTGGGCGAGCAGCGTTTGCTTCGACGTTCGATTAATCTTTCCCCCGACATTCAGCTCGATGACATATACGTCGACCCGAGGAATATCGAGCGTGGAGCCCTTAATCTGGATGACGAACTAAGCTTCTCGAACTTTGACGTGCTGTTGCTGGAGAGCGTCGATTCCGAAGCGCTCGGTGAAGCAAATCTGCAAGGAATCGCGAAGCTGACTGAACGTGGCAAGGGATTGATGATGCTGGGGGGCTTCAACAGCTTTGGGCCTGGCGGTTATCGCGAGTCGCCGTTGGCTGATGTCCTGCCCATCCAGATGGGACGCTTCGAGCGACAGGACGTCGGGTTCGACAGTCCGCTCAGAAAGGATTTGCATCTTTGGGGAAAGCTGGCGTTGATTCCAACGCAAGCGCATCCGGTGACGACTCTCCGACGAGGCGTTGACAACGAGAGTGTCTGGAGGTCGCTACCGCCTCTCGAAGGCGCGAACAAGTTCACGGGACTGAAGCCTCGCTCACGCGTGCTACTCGAAACCGATGCCAAGCAACCGTTGCTCGTATCGGGTGAGTATGGACGCGGACGAGTGCTCGCGTTCGCCGGCAACAGCACGATTCGCTGGTGGCAACGAGGGCGGCAAGTAGAGCATCGGCGATTTTGGCGACAAGTCGTTCTTTGGCTCGCTCGTCGTGATGATCTCGAACAAAATGATGTCTGGATCAAGTTAGCTCAACGCAGATTCAACCCCGGCGCACGCGCTACCTTCACTGGGGGTGCAACGTCTTCCTCGGGCGAAGTCATTCGCGACGCTGACTTCGTGGCGGAACTTGTTTCGGACGATGGCGCTCGTCAGCCGTTGCGACTGTCGCAAGACGAAGATGTTATGTCCGGTGCAATTGAGGAAATCAAACAACCGGGCGACTACCTTGTCGAGCTAACGGTGACTCGACAAGGGAAACAACTTGGCACAACGCGGTCGCATTTCCAGGTGCTTGATCGAGACGTCGAACTGAGCACTTCTGCCGCTGGTCATCAGCAAATGGCTCGCCTCGCCAACCTCACGAAGGAAGCCGGCGGCAAACCACTCGCGCCAGAACAGCTTGTCGGCTTGTTGCGTGAACTCAAGGAACGACGCGAGGAGTTGGAGGTCGAGGTTCAAACCAAGTGGCGACTTGGCGATACGGCGTTCGACGCTTGGCTGTTCGTTCTGGCGGTGATTGGTTTCCTCACGATCGAGTGGCTTATGCGCAAGCGATGGGGCTTAGTGTAAGTGACCGTCCCGATGGCTTCGATAGCGTTGCGTCTGATTCACCTTTTTAAGCGTCGGGACAAACGACGACTTCCAGCCCAGAGTTGTATGCTTCGCTTTTACTGGTTCGACTTGACGCATCGCCGCATCCATAGTGCATTGGACTATCAAACCCCCGCCGCCTATGCGACAGACCGTGCTCCTCTGGCTACGGATGCACCTCGGCGTCTGGAACATCGTCGAAATACCTAACCCCGATTCGCCCACTCCCATTGGAGCAAAGTCTGGAGGGTGGTCAATCAACTAACAACACGCGTTGGCCTTCAACGGACACGTCGGCGGGACAACCGCTTTAATGCGGGCGCGGGAGTGACATCTTAGGCTACACTTTTGACGTTGCTGTTCGTAAAGATACTAGCGACGGCTCGGGGTAGATCGTCACGCGATGCGCCAAAAGTCTGCCGATTTTGGACGACCGTATTGACGGCAACGTCCTTGCTTTCATCGAGGATTCGGCGGACGTCCGCGATCGTCAGGCAGAGCTGTGCATCGAACGTATTTGGCAGACCAGGCTCGACCCGCAAAAGCATTTTCCCTTGGAAGTCCAAGCTCCATTGACCTCCTCCCGCACCGGAAACGTCTAGGGCAACTCGCAGTTCATCTGGCGCTGCATCAGCTGTGATTCTAGTCGTCCGGTTCATCGCGTCTTCGAACAAGCCACCGCTGACTGCTTCCAAATACTCTCCCATCGAAATGTCGACGTGCGTCTTTGGAGCCTTACGCTTTCCCCAACGGTCTTCTTGACCAAAGCGGATATATTGGTGAAGCATCGATTCGTCGATCACGGGACAGGGAAAGTGGCCCGCGAACTTCTTCAGGTTCGTGCAATCAAACGTTGGGTCGGTCGCCTTGTAGTTGTCGTACATGCCGATGCTCGAGAGAAACTCGGACTCAAACCGATTGAATGTCCCTGGATCGACAACCTGATCGCCGACGTATTGCACGCCAGTCGAATCAAAGAACTTGTATCCAGCGTCGATGATCTGACGCGGCGTGAGACACTTCTCCGGAGCCAAATTGAAGGTATGACCGTGCGCTTCCGGAGTCTGAAACAGGTGGGTGATCACCTCAGAAACCCAGTCGATCGGAACGACGTTTCGTCGCTCGTCGCCCGTCATCGGCAAACGAATCGGAGTGTATCGCCGTCCATCTGCGTCTAGTCCCTGTTGTGGTACCAATATCGCCATCAAGCGAAGATAAAGATACAAACCGTGATACGTGTTTGTGTAACCAGTCTTAGAATCGCCCGATATCACGGTCGGACGATAGACGGTCAATTGCTCTAAAAAGTCCGCTTGGCGAACGAGCGTTTCTGCCTCCAGCTTCGTTCGTTCGTAATCGTTGCGGAACTCCTGACCAACATCCAATTCATCTTCTCGAGCGGCGTCACCGCGCAGGCCGCAGACATAGGCGGTTGATACATAGTGAAGGTCGCGTATGCCCGTCTCGCGGCACAGGGCCAACATGTTCTTCGTCCCGCCGACGTTACTGCGGTACGGTTCGCCGCTGTCGTCAGCGTGGAACGCCAACGATGCTGCGCTGTGCAACATCTTTGAGCAGTGATCAGCTACCCACTTGCGCGAACTGGCATGAAGACCGAGCCCCTCTTCACAGATATCGCCTTCCAAGCAGATTGGACGAGGCAGCAAACGCCCCAACTCCGCCTCCCACATCTGCATGATCGCTTCAATTCGATCAGCAGCCGATTCCCTGCGAGATGGTCGCGCGAGGACCGCTAATCGATGGCCGCCGAGCAGCAGATCACGGATCAAGTAGCGCCCGAGCAGGCCAGTCGATCCGGTTAGCAGCAAATATTCCGACACGAAGCGAACCTCTGCTGAATCAACGCGAGCGAATCAAGGGAGAGCATCAGTTGATCGAATTGTGCTGTCTGGACGAGCCGCTGATAATAGTTGACATGGGGAATAGGCACAAGAAGTAATTCGCGGCGATTACTCTGGAGCCATCCACGTGGAACTCATTTCAACAGACGGAGATAGCACGACGAATTAGCGTCCTTGCCGGACGGGGTTTGGCCGGGTGTGTGCCCACGGTCGACCGTTATACGAAAACAGCCGTCAGACCTTTCACAAAGGATGATCTGACGGCCATTATTCTTGAGTCAATACAACGACCGATCGCGTTGTCGAGTTGCGGCTGTTAAGTGTCGTGCGCGCCTAACATCCGTTACGCTTCCGTCGGTACGGTTTCACTGGCGGCCTCGGTAGAGGGCTCGACGACTGCGGGGGTGACAGCCGTGTCGGTTTCCGCTGCCGTATCGGCTGGTACCGTCTCCGTGATTGCCGGTTCGGCGACAGTATCTTCCGCTGGAGGCGCTGGAGCCTGCGCTTCGATAACCGCAACTGGGAACTGTTGCAGCGGAATTAGTGATGCCAAACCTTCGGGTAGTTCAGATACACGATCGGCGGCGGGCTGGTCAATAACGAGCCATTGCTTACGACTTTCCGCCGGCACGGAGTCTCGCCAGATCGACAGGATCTCATCGACCTTGATGTAGGGGTTACCGCGTTCGTGGCCCGGCTGTTTCGATTCTTTCGGGCTGAGCGGAATCCAGAGCATGTCGATACGCGAGCTGTCGCGATAGAAGTTGCCACCGACGATCTTGCCTTCTTCATTCAGGTTTAAGTAATAGTGAAAGTACTTCTGCGCCTTGTTGAAAGGGCTTTCCTGAAACTCGCCACGGCTGTCCTTGGCGTACGCGAGATTCATCTTTACTTCAATTTGACGATCCGAGAGGCGACCATTTGAACTGGCAAACGCAAAAATCGGGTAGTTCCACTTCTCCTTGCCAGGGTCGGCTTCCATCCCGATCGAGTGCGAGCCACGTCCGACCCAGTTCGTAATGATCGTGTGAAAGGTTCCTGCGTCGAGGCGTGTCTCGGAACCGGCAAGCACGTTCATTTCGTTGTAGATATATAGTTCGGCTAGCAAACCCTTGATGTCAGCTGGGGAGAAGGTCACACCGTTGCGGACCACGCTATTTTGCGGTTGAGCATGTCGAATCGCTGCGGAAGTCCAACCATTGCAGTGACCGTGCCATGCCGGTGTCGCCATCCGTGGACTACCGCCGAATGCTCGCGCAAAGAAGCCTCGACCTCCTCCTCCGCTGCTTCCCGGGGCACGTCCACGCGTTGGTTCCTTGAAAGCGGTCGTGTCCCATTGCTCATGGCCCGTGGCTAGGTATCGACGACCGTTGAAGGCCCTATCGTACTTACGAAGTGCCGAAATTGTACCACCCGCTGTATCGGGATAGATGTATCCAGAATACGGCATGCGATGCTCTGGCACGGTGCCCTTGGTCGGTAGCTCGTCGAACTTCCATTCAAAGTCCACGCCCCACCACTGTTGAAAGGCTTCGTTTTGATTCGATCGGTTCTCGACGCTGACGACCTGTCCAACTGTGCTTATCGCGATAACTGCCGCGACGATCAATGTGCTTCCCATCGTGCAACTTCCCCCCGGAAAACGGCTTCTATAGCTAGTGACATCAATAGAGACACTAGACGTTAGCACGCGAATTTGGTGTCGTCAAATAACAACATCAAGTTGCTAATCCGCAACGCGGTACAGCCGTTTCGTCGCGCATAACCGGAGTGATCTGAACACAGTGCGAGTGGCGCAAACGGGCAACTGCATGCCGATCACTGCGACGCACCAAACGTGAAAACACCCGATAGTCGTTAGTGCCCGACGATGCTCGGAGACGGGAATGCGTTCGAGCGGGCGCGAGATAGATCGCTGGCTGCGTCTCGGAATCGCCAGAAGAAGCTCCAGGCCAACCAACCGAGATACGCATTGGCTCCGATCGATGCGAACAATGCGAGTGTCGTAAGAATCAGCGACTTGGGAGATCGCTCTTTCTCTTCGAGCTGCTTGGCCAACGCGGCTTTCTCCGTTTCGGCGTCCGCTTTTTCACGTTTGACATTTTCGAGCGATTTCTCTAGGTCTGCCTTTTGGAGAGAAAGGGCGGCAGTGTATGGGTCCATGGCGAGGGGATTCGCTGGTCCCGAAACAGGATACGTCTGCTGCACAGCATAAGGTGCGGCGGGCGCTTGCACTTGAGTGTACGGAGGCTGTTGGGGCCGCGTCGCAACTTGAGTTGCCGGATGTTGGTAAGATGGCTGCGTTTGTGGTGCCGACGGGCGAGCGACCGTTTCCTGTCGCGGTGCATATTGCTCCCGGTTGTAATCGTAGATCGGAGCGCGATTGCGGTCATTTGCAGGCCAACTGCTATTGTTGAGTTGTGGCGCTGGCAACGTGCTGTTGCCTGCGAGATCGTAGCGACCGGCGGGTGACGATCCTTGAGTGTCATAGCCGTTTGAACGACTCGCGCCCGAAACTGCCACCTGCGTGTTGCTCTGGGTCCCATACGCTCCGCTGCCGTATCGCGGTGTCTCAATGTTGTTTTCCGTGCCGGAAACCGGTGCGACATTCCCGCCGCGAGCGTTTCCGATGCTGCTCAAATCACGCGGCGTCGCGGCCGAAGTTCTAGCTTCGAGCGGCAGTTCTCGTGGCAACTTTGTGTCGCCAACAAAGACAAAGATCTTATCGATTTCGGGGACATCAGGATGCACTTCGCACTCGAGCGGGATTCCTCGAGCGAGCGTTTCCAATCGTTCTAAGCTGATCTGAACATAGTAGTCGATGCTGTTCGATTCATTGGGACGCCAACCGTAATCAACTTCATTCGCCGTGGTTGCCGCGCGCTGTTCTGTCTGCAGATTCTGGGGGCCAACGGCAACACGAAACTTGCGCAAGCCGCGATCACGTTGTAGGACGACGCTCTCGACCGCCGAACCGTCGCGCAGGGTATCGATAACGACCGACTCGAGGCGGATGGTGTAGGCGCGTGTGCCCGACGCCGTAGTTTCCCAGTCAACGTTAATGCCAACCGTTGCCAAAGCAACCAACAGGCTGAGTCCGTTCATGCGCCTGATCCTTCAAGAAATACCGATGATTCCGTTCACCTTCGCGGTAATGTAGTCATAACCGCCGTTGGCGTAAAGACAAAATGAACGGAAGGGTCGATCGCCCTTTTCGATGAGTTGTCAGCCGTTCCATGGTCATCAGTTCGCTATGCAAGATGTTCAATAGTGTCTGCAAGAACACCACCACCATCGGCCCCACCAAAATGCCGATTGGACCGAGCGCATGAACACCGCCGAGCACGCTGAGCAGTGCTAGCAACGGATGGAGGTTGGATTGACCGTGTAATACCAACGGTTTAATCACGTTGTCGGCCATTGAGATTACACCAGCTCCATAGATGGCCAGCAAGACGGCGGCAACTCGATGTGGATCACCGCCTGCTGCGGGTTCATGAAAGAACAGCCATAGCGAGACGGGGATCCAGACGGACGCGGCACCGACGAACGGAATCAACGCGAGAATCGTCGACAACAAGGTTAACGAGAATACAAAGTTGAATTCCTCAACATTCAAGCTAACGAGCCAAAACGCTACAGCCGCCAGCAAGCCTTGCGCGACCGCCGAGAGCAACGTCGCGAGAACAACGGCGCGGCTAATTCGATCGAACTCAGTAACAAGTTGCCGCTCGTGTTGATCATCGAGAGGAGACAGGCGCATGACGGTTTTGACCATCGCCGGGCCATCAGCCAGAAAAAAGTAAAACGCGATTACTGTCACGACCAGCGTCAGCACGGTATTGGCAAGGATCGTTCCTGTTTTACCGCCAACCGAGCGCAGCAAACCTGGAGCGAATGCAGACAATTCGCCACTCCACGCACGAATTTCGTCGTCGGTCGGATTCATCAAGTCGGCCAGCCAGACGCTTGCCGAATTGTCGAAGAGAGCAAGTTTAAACGCCCTGAACTCTTGATCCGCGTCGTCCAAAAGCAATTGGTACTGGAGTGAACCGGGCACGACTCCGGGCTCACCATCGGGAGGAATTAAGGTCTCGCGAACTTGTCGCAGCAATTTCCCCCGATCAGGCATCAGTTCTTCGTCCGTACTCTCTCCCTGTGCGGCGACATCCTGCGCAGCGGCGTGTTCCGTGGCAATCATTGACTCCAGATCGATGATTGCGGCAACTAACCTCTCAGTTGCGGCCTCTTCACCTTGGTACGTCGCACCCACAGAAGCGTGGGCACGAAGACTCGTGATCGACGATTCGATGTAACGCAGTTCAGCGATGCAAGACTCGCCGGCAAACTCCGCTTCCAACTTAAGCCTCTTGCCGGAAATGTCCTCGAGCGATGTTCGCAGCCCCGCCAAGCCGTCTCGCAGCGTTTGATCAAACGAATGCGTCTTGGCTCCGCCGCCAGGTCGAATCTCCCAAATGGCCAGGGCACCGACCAGCGTCGCGGGTGCAATGACCACAACGATTGCCGAAATGGTCGTTAACGCTGCCGCCAATCGAATCCGCCCGCCACATTTGGAGATGAAGTATCGAAACCACGGCTGGAAAATAACGACCAGCAGAGCGGCAAGGAACATCGGCAACAAAAAGCCAGAGATCACTCGATAGAACAGAAAGCCAATGACAGCGATCGCGCCTACGAGAACGCCAAACGAAACCATACGTGACATAAGTCTCCTCACCTCCTGAACGATCGCCACCGAATATCATCTGCCTCGCGCGGCATTGTATCACAGGAAATCATGTTGTTTGGTGGGTTCGTATTGTGAGGCTCGTACATTGCCACCACAATAGTCGCTGTTCGCTTCGAGAACATGGCACCTGTCCACGGAGCGAACAGCGACTATCCATCATCGCGTCTGGAGTCCTGTGTGTCCTCGGAAGTGAACCCGCCGAAATCGCGAGCAAAGTACTGGATCAAGTTCGCTGTTCGAGCGTTGATCTTGGCACTCGTTACGTGGGGTGTTTGGCGAACGGCGCTGAATGCAAAGGGCGAGTTCATTCAGGAAGGGATCGCGTGGAGCGACTTGCGTTTTGGCTGGCTCGCGTTGGCGATGCTCTTTTATCTGGTTGGTATGTTCCCATCGTGCGTCTTTTGGTGGCAGACGCTGCGAGCAATGGGCCAGCGTCCGACGTTCACTGAAACGTTGCGGGCGTTCTACATTGGGCATCTTGGCAAGTATGTGCCGGGCAAGGCGCTTGTCGTCGTGATTCGGACGGGACTGATTCGCAGTGATCGAGTCGACACGACCGTTGCGGCAGCCAGCGTCTTTGTCGAGACGTTAACCTTGATGGCGGTCGGTGCCGTGGTCGCTGCCGGAATCCTCGGCGCACTGCTGCGAACACAGCCAGGGTTCATCTTTTTGGCTCTGCTACTTGCGATTGGAGCCGGCGTTCCCACCTATCCACCTTTGTTTCGCTGGGCCTTGCGGTTCTTACAAGTCCATCGCGCCAACCCGGACATCGACAAGGCAATCGATGGGCTGAATGCAAAGTTGATGGGGCTTGGTTGGTTGCTGATATCGCTCGGATGGATCTGTTTCGGACTGAGCTTATGGTCCGCGGCGAAGGCGATTCCCGGGGTTGCGTTGACTCCGACGCTCGGCGACCTGCCTCTGCTTACCGCCTCCGTGGCATTAGCAATAGTCGCAGGTTTTCTTTCGTTGTTGCCGGGTGGAATCGGTGTGCGAGAGTTGATCGTGATCCCATTGCTTGAACCGAAGTTCGGCACGGTCGTTGCGATCGGCTCGGCCGTACTGCTGCGGGTCAGCTGGATGGCGGCCGAGTTGCTCATCGCGGGCGTATTGTATTTCGCGGTGAGGACGCCAGATCCAGCCAGTGACCAAGACGAACTTAGATAAATTCGTCGGCGTTCAGAAGACAGCAGGCGCACGACAGTCGCCACGTCATGACTTCGCGGGAATCTGCGCCGTTTGATGATCGAGGGCTTTCTGCAGAGATTCTTCCTTGGTCTGGTCATATGGCAGGTTACGGAACCAGTTCAAAAGGCCGACTCCCACAACCAAGCCGACTGCGACTGCTGGCCATTGATAGAGCGTTCCCGATTCACCATCCGAGAACAATAAGCTGAGTCCCGGATACGTTTCGATTAACGTCGGCACACAAATCGCCATGATCATCGACAGCGAGTTGTGAGTTAGATGATAGACGATGCAAGGCAACAGACTTCCTGTTTGAATTGCGAGATAGCCCAATACCATTCCAATCATACACGCCGTTAGCGACTGCTGCAAAATCATGTGCGCGGCACCAAAGAGGACGCTGGTCACAAGAATCGCAACCCACTTGTGGCCCATGTGTCTCATGCCCGACAGAATGAATCCACGAAATGCGATTTCCTCGCAGATCGCTGGTGTCACCGCCAACACCAAGATGACCGCCCACAATCCCGGGGCTCCGTCGATCACCGATTCAAAGACCTTCAGCTGCTCGATGATATCCGGTGAGTAAGGGTAGACCTTTTGCACCAACAGCCCCAACGCGACGTTGGCGGGATGCAGAGCTAAGGCGAGCAGTGCCGCCATAGGAATGGCCTCGAATCGAGGTGCCCGCAGCAACAACGTCTTGGTGGGGCTGCGCGTTAAGAGCACCGACATGATGATTGCGGGAATCGCGATGAATGCGACGAGTGATATGACGGTCGTCATCGCGAATCCGTCCCATGTCTCTGGCATGGCGAATAGGAAGCTGGCGAAGAAACGAATCATCAGGAGCAGCACGCCACACATTACCGCTGCCGAAAGTGACGGGGTGTCGCGACGGTCGCGAATGAGAGAGCGAATCCAAACACCGAACCCCCACTGTTCGCTCTCGCGAAAGAGGACGGACTCTTTGTTGAACTGGTCAATCGCCCAACGCATCGCCAGCAAACAACAAAGGAAGGTGACTCCCATCACGGGAACGACGAACCGAACCGCTTCGAGATACTGGCCTTCGATCAAAGCTTGCAGTAACAGCATGACCCCAGCGACCGGAATCAGACTCATGCCGAGATCCAACTCGGTCGTCGGCATCATCGGCAGCATCATCAACGGCAAAGTAATCATCAGTACGGGCATTAAATAGTACTGACCTTCCTTTGAACTCTTTGCAAAAGCCGCGATCGCCAAAGAGATAGCACTAAAGAGCGCGGACAGCGGAATCAGCGCCAGGAGTAGCCAAAGGAAAGCAGCCGGCGGAGGAGTGCCGATCGCCAGTTTCGTCGCTCCGCCGCCAAGTATTGCGATTCGCGACACGATGAACGCGCCCGTCATGCCCATGCTCAATAGATTCAAGACAGAAGTCGCCATGCTGAACGTCATGATCGTTAGCAACTTGCCCCAGGCGATCTCGCTGCGTTCGGCAGGGCTGCAGAGCAAAGTTTCGAGAGTCCCGCGTTCTTTCTCGCCCGCACATAAATCAATTGCTGGATAGAAAGCTCCGGTCAACGCCCAAATCAATACGACGAACGGCAAGATCTTCGACCAGACTGCCGCCCGACGAGTGCGTTCGCGAGAAACATCAGTGCTTACCACCTTGAACGGCTTCGTCGCGGCGGACGGAATACGTCGATCGCGAAGATTGTCAACAACGATCGAGTCTCGCCAGCGAACAAGTACGCTGTCGACGCGGTCTCGAGCCATCCGCGATTTGTCACTCGCGGTGTCGACGAACAACTCGGGTTCGGGGATCGCTCTGTCTTGTTTGATGGATGCGGGCAGCTCTGTCTCCGAATCATCCGGGCTATCCGCAACTGCGGCACGGAACTCATTCAGCTTTACGCCGAAGTCATCGGGAAAGTAGACAACCGCGTCGTACGTGCCGTCTTGGATTTCCTGCTCGGCCCACGATCGCAACGTAGAAAGCGAAACGCCCGGAGGCAATGCTCGCTCGATAGTCAAATCGAACAACTTCGCATCTTGCTCAGATGCAATTTCGGTATCGAATTTATCGTCATCAAGTAACCGCGGTGTTTCGGGGAGCGAGTCGGCACCGAGAAGGAGGATAGGTGTTTTGTGTTCGCGCGAGAATTGAGCAACTTGCAAGAAGGTCATGCCGAGCAACGGATAAAGCAACACTGGCAGCACGGCGATTGTGAAGAGCGTACGCCGATCACGCAACTGATCGCGCACTTCGCGAAGGTATATCCACTTGACGTTCGCCAACTTCATAAAGTTCGTTCCTATTGGCAATTCAATCGCTAAACAACGTTCGCCAAAGCCAATTGATTGTCGTGTTGGGAGATCAACTCGAAGAACAGCTCTTCCAGATCAGGTTCCTCGTGTCGGTCCGCGAGTTCGCCCAGCGTCCCTTCGGCGAGAATGTGTCCGCGATGTAAGATTGCGATGCGATCACAAAGGCGTTCAACTTCACGCATAATGTGCGTCGAAAAGACAATACATTTCCCCTGGTCTCGCAACTCGTCAACCGTCTTCAGCAACGCACGAGCGACAAGTACGTCCAGTCCCGAAGTCGCCTCATCAAAGATCAACACCGGCGGATTGTGAACAATCGCGCGTGCGATCGAGACTTTCTGTTTCATGCCGGTCGACATTTTGGCTCCGAGCAAATCGCGGATCTCGTTCATCTGCAATTGCCCGAAGATCGTCTCCATACGATCGCGAAGATCTGCCTGCTCGATTCCATAGAGTCGCCCAAAGTACTCGACCATCTCCCAAGCAGTCATGCGATCGTACACGGCAGTGTTCATCGAAACGTAACCGATCTGCCGCCGGACCAATCCAGGTTGCGTGAGGACGTCGTAGCCATTGACGGTCGCCTCTCCTGACGTCGGCTGGAGCATCGTGCTAAGGATGCGCAATGCAGTCGTTTTGCCGGCACCGTTCGGACCGAGCAGTCCATAGATCTGGCCTGGCGATGCGTCGAACGAGATACTATCGACCGCCACAAAGCTGCCTCGGCGGAGGTCGGCGTAGGACTTGGTGAGTTCACGGACGTGGATCATTACGCCTGCCAATCGATAGGCCACGAAACCGGTAGAGACGAGGGAGCAAGTTTCCTTGATAAGGACCAGCGTAATCTTACGCATGACCTGTGAGAACAGTCTATTCCCGCATCCTCGAAGGCCACGGCGATTCTTGGTTCGGATCGTATCGGTCGCGACAGT
Organism: Planctomycetota bacterium; assembly: GCA_014381825.1. GTDB lineage: Bacteria > Planctomycetota > Planctomycetia > Pirellulales > Pirellulaceae. The sequence goes on along the minus strand of JACNKX010000065.1, from coordinate 35,702 downwards.
TGCATCACGCGTGCCGTGCGCCGCGGTTGTGGTTTCTCCTGTGTATGCGTCGCAGTTGCAGCGGCGATGGCGTGCCGCAACCTAGACTTGCCTGTTCAACACCTATCCGGCTAGCGAGTTTTCTCAGAACAGGGTTGCCATGCAGACGACCGTACCTAATGCTGGTTCAGTCGACGTGCCGATCGCACTGCTGCAACGCCGACCCTCAAGATCAGAGACCCACGGCTTCTTTCCATCCGAGCCACAGAGCCTGCGCGAGTCGGGGCTGTCGTTCGCCGAAGTCGAGGGGTTGATCCTGAAGTACTTGCTGAATTGTGGAACGGCCGCTGGGCGGCACATTGCAAATCAGATCAAACTGCCGTTCGGGTTGATGACCCCCGTCTTGTTGGACCTCAAGTCGCAGATGATGGTGTCGTATCGCGATTCGGCACCGATGAACGATTATCTCTACGAACTGACGGACTCGGGCCTGATGCGAGCGCGTCAACGCAACGAGCGTTGTACGTTCTTTGGTGCCGCCCCGGTTAGGCTGAGTGAGTACGTCGACAGTGTTCGCGCTCAGTCGATCGAGAAGTCAAAACCGCGATTATCAGATTTGAAGCGAGCATTCTCAGAACTCCAGCTGCCTCCGGCGGTCGTTAGCCAAATCGGCCAAGCGGTTAATGCGGGGCGGGCCTTGTTCTTGTACGGCGAACCCGGGAACGGCAAGACGAGCATCGCGGAACGCGTAATTCGTGCGGTCAGTGAGTACGTTTGGATTCCTCGAACGATCACGGTGACGGAAGAGATCATCCGCTTGTATGACCCGAGTATGCATGAGGCCGTCCAGTTTGAGAGCGAAGATGACGACTTTGATGTTGCGAATCGCGTTGACCATCGTTGGGTATTGATTAAGCGTCCAACGGTTGTCGCCGGGGGTGAGTTGACGCTGGAGATGCTGGAATGCAACCGGAATCCCGCGACTGGAATCAATGAAGCTCCGCTTCAGATGAAGAGTAACGGCGGAGCCTTGGTGATCGATGACTTTGGCCGACAGAGAATCAGTACGACGGAACTCCTGAATCGCTGGATCGTGCCTCTCGAAAAAGGGCATGACTATCTCGCGCTGCCTTCCGGGAGACATATTGAAGTCCCATTTGCCCAGTTGCTGGTATTCTCGACCAATCTTGATCCGACACAAATCGTTGACGAGGCATTTCTCCGGCGAATCCCTTATAAGGTCGAAGTGTTCGACCCGAGCGAAGCTGATTTTCGTGCGTTGTTCTGTCGACTAGCCGCACAAATGGGATTTAGTTTCGATCCCAAGATCGTCGACTACCTCCTTGAAAAACATTATCGCTCGACGGGACGAGGTCTAAGGTTCTGCCACGCTCGTGACGTGCTTCTGCAAGTTAAGAATCTCTGTGAATTTCACGAGCAAACGTTCGTGCTGACCGAGACCAACGTCGACGTTGCAATCTACAACTACTTCGCAGGTTTATAGTGTCGAGCGTCTACTCGGGAAACTGCAATAGCCCGGTAGCAGCGGACTCCTGAAGATTCTCAGTAATCTTCATCAGGAGGACGTAATGAACGCGAAGAAGACTGAATCTAGAGGACGTGGGCGACGTAGTTTCACAGAAGAATCGCGATGCCGTGAATTTGGTTGTTGTTGAGGGCGATTCATTCAAAACGCTGCAGGTGCCGTGGGCGTCAGTTTCAGGAGCCTGCGGGGGTGCAAGAACAGTTCGCGCCTGCGCCGGAACCTTGCGGTGAGGATGCCTTGCTTCAGCAACTTCAAGAAGAGAGTACAGCGAGTCGGCATGCGACTGTCACTTGATTGATCGACACTCGCGCGGTGGTGCCATCGTGACTGGGTACATGCCTGGCAGCTTCCTGGCCAACGTCGGTGGTGGATTGCCTGTGGGCTGACGAGGACGATGTGATCGCCTTCCTTGAGTGTCGTGAGCCGTGTTCGGAGGTCCCGTAATCCCCCTTCACACATGACTTACGCTCGAAGAAGTTCTTCAACGTTGACGCGAGCACCTTCAGTGAATGCTGTGCGACCGCTCTTTGCCGTTCAAGACGCTTCCGCTGTTCCTCTTTTTAACCTGTTTGCGCTTTCTGATGAGCTTCTCGGGCTACCTTATCTCCCATGTTTCTCCCAAGCTGGGAAATTCTTCTCGTAGGATGCTTGCCACTTATCTTTGAGAGTCGATGCGGCAACATAGCTGCTTTACATTTCGAGTTTTCCGAAAGTCGCGTGTCTAGAATGCAATGAGTGCGAGGCGGAGCGATTGGGCGCTTGGCAAGGAGTAGATTGGCGAATCCCACGGCTCCTTGATCAGCCCCAGTTGATCAACTGCGTTTCGAAGGTAGTCGCTGAGCAGCATGATGATCCATAGATAGTTTACCAAAGTGGTGTTATGGGACTCCAGCGTCAAGAGGCCGTCGACTGCCAACCGGATCAGTAATGGACCTGCGACATCGATCCCGTCGTCGTCGCACTGTTCCTCCCATTCCTCGTGACTCTCGAAGGCCGCTTCAACCGGATACACGATCAATTGATCTGCATACGCGGGCCAATCCGGATGATAGCCCGTAAAGTCCACGCTTCCGACTGTCTTCCGAAGGGCAGCTATCGAAATGGGCAACACGCCAGCTGGTTCCTCGAACTCCGCGATTTGATCGTCGATGTTCGAAGGCGGCGCGACCAGAGGTGCCGAGTAATGTGGATTGGGCTCGCCGTTGGAGTGCTCGCCAAATCGGTACCCAAGTCCGCTTACCGCGTCGATTATCCGCTCGATGTTGTTGCGCACGGCGACCATCGTCTGACGAGCGAGCTCCAGGGCATCCTCGTACACGTAGTCTGCACGTACCTTGTCACCCAGAACCAACAATTCACTCCAGATCTGTTGGCGGTCACCTTCGTCAAAACGTTCTGTATACATATGGGTCGGATTCCCAGGGCAACGAGTACCAACGCAAACGATGTCGACTTTGCCGCGAATTACAATCGATTTCGGCAAGGGCTACTGTTACTTATCTTTGCCTTAATAGAAGTCCGTATCGGATGCGGCCGTTCCGATCAAAGAGAGGCCAAATCTGAGTTCCAGTGCCAGGATCTCATGTGGTCGAACTCGGGTTGGGTCATAAGTGAAGTTGAGCCAGAGAAACGGATAGACGCCTTTTGAGTGCGTCTCGACTTCATCTTTGGTGATCCTCTCGTCCTCACTTTCTTGTTCGTCCACGATGATCCGAGCGAAAAAGTTGGCGCGTCGGTTGCTGCTCTGTGAGTCAAAGGTGCCACGAACCGCAGCAGTAACAGCCGCAAGCAACTGTTCACAGGCGTGCAATTCGCCAATTCCCTTACGACTCAGGTATTCTCTTGCTGCCGCTGGCATATTGAGTCCATCTGTTGTTCTGGTCGGTGCCCTTGTTGATCAGCCTAATGAACGTACTTAGTACTAAAGGCCAACATTCCAACGAACCAGACCGACAGCCGTCGCCGTCCTTTGTGGGGAGCAGCGATCGGAGCACAGTACAAATGCCAATGTTCCATCGAGACCGACAGAGCGCATGTTGTGTATCAACAGTAATCACCCGATGCCGCAAGGCGAAACGGGAGGCATCATGAATACACCACTTCTTGCCTCAGGGGCTGAACCGCTTTGCCTCAGTGACAAAGGAATACGCGTCCGATAAGAGTTCAGGACTTCCCGATGCAATACAATTTCGTCGTGGTGCGAATGAAGAGCTTTCCGTGCGCCGCGATTATCGAAGAACGAATCAAGTCGGAACCTAGATCTTCTTTCTCTTCCATGGGAATGACACTCAGAATCTCCCCATCCGCGGCATTCACGACGGTCGCTTCGCCATCGAAATTGAGTAGGTAGATTTTGCCATCGGCTGCCAGGACTGAAGCTTCTAACTCGCGGCGACTCTTCAGCGTTGTACTCCAGTTGATCTTCCCAGTCTTTGGTTCGACTCGTGACAGCGTGCGACGGCTCTTGCTCAAGATGAAAAAGTCGCCGTCGTAGTACGCCGGAGTAGGTACATCTGAGGTGATGCTGCGTTCATCACGACTCACCCAAAAGAGATCGTCGTCACTCAGTCTCCCGGACTTGGTCGTCGGTAAGGCGTAAACAGGGCTCTGCTTTGGAGCGCAGAGAAGTACAACACCTTCGCCGGCAACAGGCGATGGGACGAGTCGCCAATGCCCGATCTTTTCGGGATTCCAGGTTTCCCATCGCCATAGTTCTTTACCGCTATCCAGATCATGACCGGTAACGGCATCGCCGCCATTTACCAAGAGTTGCTGTCTTCCCTTGTATTCGTAGGGCGTAGGTGTGTTGAATGCTTCAAGGGACTCGCCAACCGCTTCGCTTGGACGAACGTGTTTCCAAAGCTGCGAACCTGTCCGTGGATCCAACGCCAGGATATAGGACTTAGTCTGGCCGGAATCTCCGCGATTCTGCAAGATCTGCAAGTACAACTTGCCGCCGTAGAGCAGCGGGCTGGAGCTGAACGTCCAACCGAAGGCGAACGGCCCAACATTCTTCTTCCAGAGTTGCTTGCCATCAAAGTCATAAGCAAACATGTCACCGTTGCCGTAAAAAAAGATCACGACTTTGCCATCGGTCGCGGGAGTCGGCGCGGCGAAAGTACTGCGACTATCTTTGCGGATACCTTTGCCGACCGTGTGCTGCCAGCGTAGCTCACCGCTCTTCCGATCGAAGGCCATCGCCAACAGTGTGTCGTTCGCCGGATTCGTACTCGATACAAAGGCATGGTCCCCTGATACTATCGGTGTCGCACCGCTAGGGCCTGGCAAGTCGACGCACCACTCGATGTTCTCAGTCTGGCTCCAGCTTGTTGGAAGGTCTTTCTCCGGCGTCGAGCCATTAAAGTTCGGGCCTCGCAACTGGGCCCAATCAGCCGCAGATACGGAAGTGGCCAATAACAATAGAATCGGGACGAGCGAAATGCACTTCATCGTGTTCGGCTCCGGGAAGTCGGTACTTGGTTGAAACTTTGCCCAGTGTAACCCGCCAACGTGTTAAGTGCACCCAGCACTCGCGCCAAATGTCAGCAGGTTCTCTCGCCGGATACTCGCAAAGTTTCGCTCAATAGAGCACGTACGAAGAGGGCAATTCCCTGATCGTTTGGTCGAGGTTGGGATTGAATCCCAGCAAACTTTGCTGTTGTGATCGCAGACCTGCCGTTTGAGACGCAAGTTTCGGGGCACGACTACGTGCGTGACGTACGTTGGTCGCGAATTCCTGGGTAGTTTTCGACCAGGCGCTGGCTGTCAAGTTCGGTTAGTCCTGAATACGCGCCGACGTCAGAGTTTCTCACGTCGGTGTAGTCGACACGTGCGCGAAGCGTTTCCTGTTAACTGAAGCAGGATACGCCCTTTCGTGCGGTCTGGTAATTGCGTGGGTCTTCGTCTTCGTCTTCGTCTTCGACTGCGCCCTGCGGTGCATCCCCTCTCAATGGTCGTGTGGCGGACGCCTTCGGATTTCCCGCGACCCGCCGGTGTGCGAGAATGGTCCTTCGTTGCTCGGCTTCTTTCGCCTCGTGCGGGGCGGCGTCGGCAAGGCCTTTTGTTCCCTGCCCGTTATGCTGAGCCACTTGGTCCGAAGTGGCTTCGAGAAGCCATCGGTGATCACTATTTCCAAGAGGCTCGGGTGATTTGGGTCCTTACGGACGAAAAACTCTTGGCTGAAATTGCCAAGTTGCGCGGCGTCGAAGAATTGCCCATCGACGCGAGCATTCTTACCGACGAAGACTCGCTTCGTTGTCTCGCTAGAGCATCAGACCTCAACAGCTTGAAAGTCGAGCGCGGAATCAAGCGGTCGCCGCTCAATCTAACGCACCTTCGTGACGTGTCGACTCTTCGTACTCGGACCCTTGACGGGCTCAAAATCGGCGACGACGAAATTTATCAGCCCGCAGCGATCGAGCAGCTCGAACGATTAACTATTGAGCAGACTCTCGTCACTCAAGGCGGAGTCGATAGGCTCCAAGTGTTGCGTCCCGATTTCGAAATCGAATTCGCGCTGCGTGTGATCTCGCCGTCGCTGTTCCCGTATATTGAAGGTAGCGACTAAGGGCGGCAGTAGGCAGCGAGGCGGACAACTGGGCGGCGGGCCGTATCGAGCAGGACCAGGGCTCTGCCCGTTGGAAGATCGGCGTAGCCGGGCGGGTTCGCGACAAGATGAGTCGGGAAAGGCCGGTCCCCGATTGACGAAGAATTCGAGCAATTCACTCTTGAATTCAGCGAGGAGATCTGCTGCCCAGATGCACCCGGTGTTGTCGACCTATAGCGCAAAGACGGCCTCAGTCTTCGGTGATGAAGTGCCATGAGGCATCCAGCGAAACGTGAGACCAGAGATTGAACGGAGGTTTCTATTGGGAACATCGAACAAAGCCACATCTGCCTTTCGAATTCAGGCCAGCCCAGAGGCAAACGACGTTTTCGTCGTACACCTCGACTTTCCGAATCCGAAAAGCGCCGACCCTACAGGGCGTCCTGGGGCCATCTCCAGCCCTTACCTCATTTGCGATCTGGTCAAATGTCGGGCGCGAAATCGAGAACACCGTACGTATCGGCCAGTTGGTAAACGCGGTCGACAAAACGATCGTTGGGCCGCGTAGCACCCCGAGTTCATCCTGACCCATCGCCTCGAGAAGTCCCGCACCAAGGCCACCGCCAAACGCAACCGACGTCGCCACCGCCGTGCCCTTAACAAAAGGCAGACCCACTGACTCCACCACCGTATGGGCACGCCGAGCGATTACCCTGCGGGTGACGCGATAGCTGTCTCTGTCGTCTGATCGACGACGCGATTCCCGCCCTTGCTCACCGTTGCACACGTCGGTCTGACCGACTTTGGTCGCAATCGCATTTCGCCTGCGCGCGCCGGTGGGCGCAACCGAAGTTGCGGCGCGCGATCAAGCCAAACGACGCGCGCAAGAGCATCCGGTGGGAGACTCAGGACACGCGCTGAGCTCGCAAGCAGTTGCCGATTGCCGTCTTTTCCGACAGTGAGACGCGAGGGTGAAGTTGCTTCACGAAGGCTGCCCCGAATCGCGGCTATTTCAGTTCGGCGGAGATTGCCGAGTGATCGTGGCCAGAATCTTAGTTTTCAGAGCATTTTACACTTCGGCTAATTGAAGTTACCCGTTCACCCTTCGCTTTCACGGCGGGAACTCGCCCAAAAGTCCAGAATGTTGTGACTGGTTGCACGGCAGACAAGCGAAGCGGCGGCTGATTTTAGAAGCAAGAACGATCAAACGAGCAGTTCTTTAACGACTTGCGCACCAGTCACTTCCGGATCGGTAAGTCGCTCGTTACGCCCTTTGTGCAGGAAGGAAAGTCGAGTGTGGTCGATGCCAAGTTGTTGGAAAATCGTGGCATGAAGGTCGGGAACGCTGACGCGATCTTCAACCGATTTGTATCCGAATTCGTCAGTCGCGCCGTGTGTGTATCCAGGTTTGAAACCGCCGCCTGCCATCAGCGTCGTAAAGGCATTTCGGTTGTGGTCGCGGCCATCGGCTCCCTCGGTGATGGGGATGCGTCCAAATTCACCAGTCCACATGACGATGGCTTCGTCGAGCAATCCCCTTCGTTTCAGATCGGTTATCAAGGCAGCAGAGGGTTTGTCGACGCGATCGGAGATTGTCTGAATGCCATTCTTCAGATTGCCATGCGAGTCCCACGGTTGGAAGCTAGGTTGCAGTGGTGGGAAGACCTGAACGTATCGAACTCCCGATTCAATCAGCCGTCGCGCCATCAGACAGCGTGTTCCGTATCCGGCGGTGAGAGGGTTGTCGAGGCCATACAGTCTCTTCGTCTCTTCCGTTTCGCTGGAGAGGTCGAGAACGTCGGCCGACGCTAGTTGCATTCGTGCCGCCATCTCAAAATTCTCAATCCTTGCTTCCAGCTCGAATTCGCGCGGGTGCAGTGCATGGTGCTTTCGATTCAGCCGTGAAAGCAGATCCAGCGATTGGGCCTGAGTTGTGGCAGACCGCTTGGCGGTTGGGTTCAAGTGATGCACAGCATTCCCTCGACTGTTGAACTCGGTTCCCTGGTAGACCGCTGGCATCCAACCACTTGACCAGACCGCCTTGCCAGAAGTGTTGTAGCCGGCTGGGTCACGCAACACGATGTAACCGGGCAGGTCTTGGTTTTCGCTGCCCAGGCCGTAGGTGATCCACGACCCCATCGCTGGGTAGCCAAAGAACGGCTTGCCCGACTGAAACATGCTGATGGCGAATGGATGATTGTTGTTGACCGTATGCATTGACCGGATCATGCACCACTGGTCGGCCAGCTTTGCCATGTGCGGCAGTGGCGACCCAAAGTTCATTCCGCATTCGCCATGCGGTTTAATCTTGAACTGTGTTGGAAAGATAACGTTCTTGTTTCCCAGTTGAAACGTTTCGACGTCGCCAGGGTGGGGCTTGCCTGCCTGTTTGGTCAGTTCGGGTTTCGGGTCGAACAGATCCATCTGTGATGGACCACCATTTTGGAATAGCTGGATTACTGATTTCGCAATGGGTTGGAAATGAGCCGAACGGGGCTGCATGTTGAACGAGATTCTCGATTCGGTTTCCGCTTCCGCGTGCAACAAGCCGCGCATCGCGAGGCCGCTCAAACTCATGCTGCAAGCGGTCAGCACAGCGCGGCGCGTGAGTGGCCGATCGATCGGGCGCGGATGGTCTGTTTCACTCGACATAAAGAAACTCGTTCGTACATAGCAACATGTGGCACAGATCGGCAGTCGCCAGCGAATCAGCTTTCTCCGCCTGGCCCTCCTCCCGGTAGGCGGCTGTTTGGTCTGCAAGAAACTGGATGCAGGCTTGTTGCTCGTCTTCCGAAGGACGTCGCCCAATGATCATTCGATATCCGGCGTTGACGACGTTGGTGGGTTCCACTCCGGCTGACTTCTGGATTCGCTTCGCGGCATCACGTGAAGCGTGAACGACGAAGTCGCTGTTAAGCTGCGCGAACGATTGAAGCACTGTCGTTGAGTTCGTTCGTCGCGAACAGTTGACCGCCATGATCGGCGCGTCGAAGAGTTCCATAAACTTCAGCGGATAGACGCGACGTGCGAAGATGTAAACACTCCGCCTGTTGTGGCCATTGCCGCCAGGCCCCGACTCCGCCATCGATAACCCATTGACCGGTTTGGTAACAGGCACAGGCTTTCCAAACGCGTGGAGATCCAATCGACCGCTCGCGGCCAGGACCGCATCACGAAGGATCTCCGATTCAAGTCGCTTCAAGTTCTGTCGCCAAAGCAGTTGGTTGTCAGGGTCGATTTGTTCAGCGCGAGATGTCTCGGTCGGACGACGCGACGCTTGTTTGTAAGCCCGCGAGGTCAGGACCAGGCGGTGCATGTGCTTCAGGCTCCAGTCGTTATCCTGAAACTCAACCGCCATCCAGTCGAGGATCTCCGGGTGCGATGGCGGAGCACCATTGCGACCCAGATTGCCCGGGGTCGCAACGATGGCTTCTCCGAAATGGTGCAACCATAAACGGTTCATGATCACCCGGGCGGTCATCGGGTTTTGCCGCGAAGTAACCCATCGAGCCAATTCAAGTCGACGTCCCGAGGTCTGGGGCGGCAGCGACAAATCGCTCCGGTCGCGCTCTTGTTGACCAATGGACGTCAGGACTTCGGGCAATCCAGCCTTGACTGGAATTCCCGGTTTAAAGCAATCGCCTCGTCGAAACACCCGTGACGTCGGTGGATTCGGAACATCGAACAGGGCTTGGATCTTTCCATACGTCTGTCTTGAGCCACTGAGTTCGGCGATCTGTGCTTTCAGCGAATCGACCTCTTCTGCATTTGCTTTCTTCGCTTCGGCGGGTCTTGTGTCGTTGCCTGTGCTGGCTTTTTCCAACTCGGCAAGTTTGGATTGCAGCGTCGTAACCTTGCCGTCAATGTCGGCATTGTGTCGGTCGATGTCTAAAGCATCGATCGGACCCACATCAGCAATCCAGCGCTGTTGCGGCTTCAGCCAGTTGTAGGCATTGAAAGATGATTCGAAAAAGGCGAGCAAGCTGTAGTAATCGCGCTGCGTGATCGGGTCGTACTTGTGGTTGTGACACCGACTGCACTCGAATGTCAGACCCAGCAGGCTCGTCGAGACCATCGACATCATGTCGAACATCATTTCATAACGACGGTCGATCCCGTATTGGGCTTCCGACGTATGATCCTCAATGTTCCTCAGGTAGCCGGTTGCAACAAGCTTCTCCAAGATCTCGGGAGTCCACTCCCTGGCAGTTCGCCAGTTCACCATTTCATCCCCAGCAAGCTGCTCCTGGATGAAGTCGTCATAGGGTTTGTCTGAGTTGAACGAACGGATGATGTAATCGCGGTATCGCCACATGCCTTCGTTGGGGTAGACCGTAGTCCCATCGCCGTCGTAGAGGCGGACGTCAACGTATCCCACAGTGTCCATCCAATGGCGACCCCAACGTTCACCGTAGCGTGGTGATGCCAACAGTCGATCTACCAGTCTCTCATAAGCGTCGGGTGACGTTTCTTGACTGAACTCGTCGAGCTGAGCCGGTGTCGGAGGAAGCCCGGTCAGGTCAAAGTAAAGACGCCGTATCAAGACTTCCTTCGGCGCGACGGGCGAATAAGAAAGGGCTTTGTCTTGCAGTCGCTTCAACAGCAAGTAGTCCAACGGAGACGACGCCAGATCTGCGTGCTCGATCGACGGGAGCTTGTGCCGCCGCGGAGGCCGGAACGCCCAGTATTCGCGGTCCTTCGCCGTCACGAACGTACGCGGTTTAACTTTCGAGAGATCCTCCTTCGACACGGCACCTCCAGCGATCCATCGGCGAATGAGGGACTTTGATTTGTCCGACAGAGGCTTGGAGCCTTCCGGCGGCATCTCACCCGATTCGATCATAGTCCAGCAGTAGCTCTCGCCTAGCTTGCCGGGAGTTAGTGCAGATCCGCTTTCGCCGCCATACAACATTCCGGCGACGGTGCGAATATCCAAGCCCGCTTCTTGCGAGTCTTCCCCATGACACTCATGACAGTGAGCTGCCAGCAATGGTCGAACGTCCTCCTCGAATGTTGGCGGCGGCGGAAGCGCCGCGCATGACATTGTGATGGTGAGATCCAACGCCGTTCCATCGCCATGATGAGGCGATCCGCTGCCATCCGCCTTCGCGTCGACGATGAAGTAAAAGTAGTCGCCGACCGAAACTTCGAGATCGTTCAGGTCGAACCTCGATATGCCATCTTCGATTTCTCGATTTGATGTGCCTTGGGCGAGCAGCGTTGGCTTCAAACCGGCTTCGAGATTCGGCGCTCCGCCTCGCTCGATGTACCAGTTCACTTGCGAATTGACACTGCAGCATGTCTGCCGATTGTTAAATGCTCCCTGGATTGAAACCACGCCATCAAAAGGACTCTTCCACGCCAGAATCGCAGCATGGTCTGGTCCGGGACAAACCAGGATCTCGCCCCGTTTGAAGGTGCAGTCGATCGTGTAGTCCTCGCCGACACCTGCGACGAACGGTGCCTTCGCTGTAGGTGTCGTCTGGAAAATCGCGCCGGATAATGGCAGACCAAACATCCGTTTCAATAGGTTGTCCAAGGGCGCGTATTGACCATCGCGATGCCAAGTCCGGCTGGCGACCGGACCTGTATGGTTTGTTGTGCGCAAGAAATGCCACGTATCAAAGCCAAAGTCGTCGGTCGCCGCGCGGCTCGTGCCGTTGACTTGGCTCGCAACCAGCTTCCACTCGACCACCTCGAGACGCTCCTCCGAACGTGGTGATGTGGCTGCGATTGCTGAGAAGAAAACTGCAATGATCAGGTGGCGTGACATTCGCTGATTTCGTCCGAGAATGCTCATCTGGTTCAGATTCTCGTCTGATATCAGACGGAGTGCAACAGCTAGCCCTCTCCTGGGTAGCAGCAGGAGTCGCCACGGCTGGAGGATGAAGTTGCTCATCAAGGATACCCTGAATCGTGGCTGGACCGGTTCGGCGGAGATGCTGAGTAGTCATTGCCAGAACCCTTGTTTTCAGGTCATTTAACACTTCGGTTAGTGAACTTACTCCTTCGGTTCCGTAGCGCGCGTCAGTCTTACTGACATTGGTCGTAATCAGACCGCCGCGGTCATGCGGCGACACGTTTTGACGAACGACACGGCCTGAGATGCAGCACAGGCTGGTCATCCAGATCTTTTGCCTGATCTTCGATTCCGAAGTGCGATGTACTTAATCGTCTTCATAATGCTCGAACGACGGGTCCGCTTGCGTGCCTCCGAAATCCGCCGGAAGGATTGTGAGGCATCAACCACTTACACCGTCGGACGATGCCGACTTTTTCAACTCGCCCGGTGGTGTTTCGGGAGAAGAAATCGGATTGCCGACATCTAGGCTGCGTGTTTCTCACCAGCGATTCTCTTCAGAATTGTGGTGATGACCTCTTGGAGTTGGGCCGGTCGAAAAGGCTTTTCGAGAAAGGCGGCGGCACCAAGGTTTTCGGCTTTGCGTTTGAGCGCTTCGCCGCCGTGTCCGGTTGTGATTATGACGGGGAGTGTACTGCCTGATGCGCCGAGGCGTTCCAGAAGCTCGATTCCGCTGATCTCCGGCATTTGTACGTCGGCGATGAGAATGGCCGCGCCGGAGACGTCGTGCGGTTCGAAACGCTCGATGAAATCGCTCGCCGATGCAAAGCACTCTGCTCGGTACCCCATGGCTTGCAGGAGTACGCACAATGAGTCCCGGACCACAGCTTCGTCATCGACGATAAAGACGGTAGGATCGCCGCAGAGTTCGCCGGTACTAATTTCGGGCTCATAGGGAATCATAAACCCGAAAGTTGCACCGAGACCGCTGTTCGGTTTTGCCCAAAGTTTCCCGGAGTGTGCTTCGACAATGGATCGGCTGATCGCCAATCCCATCCCCATGCCCTCTTGTTTCGTCGAAAAGAACGCATTGAAGACCTGCTCCAACTCACTAGAGGAAAGGCCTTTCCCGGCATCGCGGACGGCCACCTCAACTCGGCCGTCCGGAAGAACTCGAACCGAAACGGCAACCTTGCGCTGGGTCGTCGGCGTTTCATGCATGGCATCAAGGGCATTCCTGATCAAGTTCACCACGACTTGTTGAATCTGAATCTCGTCAACTCGAACTTGCAGACTCGGCCTTTCGAAGTTCAACTCCAACGTGGCCTCGGCCTGGCAGATGTCCGGTTTGACAAACGTGGCCACATTTCGGACGAGCGTGCAGATATCAGTCAAGACATGCACAGATTCGTTCTTCTTCACGAAATCCCGCAAGCGTCGCACGATATCACCTGCCCGAATCGCCTGGTCCTCCAGTTTTCCGAGAGTGTCTTGGAGCTTGTCCGAGTCTGGATGGAATTGGTCGACAATCGACTTCGCCACATAACTGTACGAAGCTATCGCAGCGAGCGGTTGATTGAGTTCGTGGGCAACACCGGTGGCCATTTCGCCGATGGTGCTGATGCGTGACACATGCGCCAACTCGTCCCGGTATCTCCGCGCCTCGTCCTCGGCACGCGTGCGCTCGGTGATGTTCACTGATGTCACAATGATGTACTCGATCCGCCCCTCCTTATCGCGAGCCGGAACGAATGTCGTGTCGAACCAGATCTCGCGCCCGTCTGTATCAAGAACGGGACAATCCAAGCTGGAAATCTCACCGGCCTTGGCTCGTTCCAAGTGTTCGTTGACGACTGCTCGCCAAGACTCGGGGTACAACTCTGGAGGAAATGTACTCCCGTAAAACGGATTGATATCAGAAATCTTCAGTTGCTTTTGACCTGCGCAACTCATGTATTGCAACCGGGAATCAAGGTCAATAATCTTGGTGCAGATTGGAGAACCCTCAAGCAACGTGCGACTTCTTGTCTCCGATTTGCGTAGCGCTTCCTCGTCTTGCTTACGATCGGTGATGTCGTGGGCGATGCCGATGACGCCAGCAATACGTCCCTCATGGTTTCGGTACGGGGCCTTTGTGGTGAGGAAAGTTCGGGATGTGTCGTACTCTGCGGACGGTGCCGCTTCCTCGACAGTCAGCAGTTCATCCGAGGCCATTACGCTGCGGTCGGTTGCCTGAAAGATTCGCGCTTCGTCGAGGGGAAACAGCTGTGTGTCATCCTTCCCGATGATCTCTTCGACTCGCTTCCCGATAATGCGAGCGCCTGCCGAGTTGACCATCAGATACCGACCCTTCTCATCCTTGACAAATACTGCGTCGGTCGTGCCCTCCATCACAGAGGTAAGCAGATTGTGGTTCGCCCGCAATTCTTCTTCCGCACGTACTCGCTCTGTAATATCGACGCAGACCGTGGTTGCACCGGTCACTTGGCCGTCTGCGGCTCTCAGCGGTGAGTAACGAGTCTCAAGCAGTCTGTCGGCAATGTCCATGGTTGTGGATGCCGGTGTGTTGCCCGCCAGACACTCTCGCATCGAGCGTGTCATATAAGGACGGTCTTTCCAGAGTTCGAAATAGTTCTCTCCGACGAACTGGCCCGGTTGAAACCCGACCGACTCCAGGGCGCGTCCGTCGAATAAATCGATCTGACCGCTCAGGTCAATTGACATAATGACAACTGGAGCGTCGCTGATGACAGTTTTTAGCCGCAGCTCGCTCGCGCGAAGCGCGTCATCCACCTGCTTACGCTCGGTGACGTCGCGCATGAAACAATGATGCCCTGTCATCACGCCACCGGAGTTGTCGATCCGGACCATCAGGACGCGTTTTTGGAACAACGATCCATCCTTCCGTACGGCGCGTGCTTCAAACTCGCCTTTGCCGTCTTGGCACATGTCCTCGTATGCGCGTATTGCAATGGAGACGTCATCAGGATGGACGGTTGGACTCCAATCGGCACCAATGAGTTCGTTCGGTTCGTATCCAAGTGCATCGGCGTAATGATCATTTACTTCAACGTAGTGGCCGGCCGTATCGAGCCGTGATATTCCAGGCATCGCATTCGAGAGCGCAATGTTCAGTTCTCGTACCGAATCTGTGGCCAGCTTGCTGTCGGTAATATCCTGAATAGTTCCCATCACCGAGACGATCTGGCCAGAGGCGTCGCAATTTGATTTGCCTCGAGCATGGACCCACCGAATGGAACCGTCGGGACGTCGAATGCGGTACTCGTAGCTATAGGCTCCACCCCTGTTCAGAGATGGCCACACGGTTTGTCGAGAAAGCTCGAGATCATCAGGATGGAGGATCTGCTCGAGAAACTGCGCGCGAGATGGAATCTCGCAGGTAGGCTCGAGACCGACAATGCGGAAACACTCGTCCGACCAATACGTTGGAGATCCGTCCGCCGCCAATTCAAAACTGCCAACATGAGCAATCTGCTGTGCCTTACGCAACTGCTGCTCACTGCGAATCAATGCGTATTCCGAGTCCCTCTGCGAGATGGCGATGGCTGCCAGACGAGCTGCGCGACCGATCAGATTCTCCTGGTAGCTGTCTGGGCTCCGTGGTTCGCCATAATACATCGCGAACGTTCCCAGCACTTTCCCGCGCGTGGAGCGAATGGGAACGGACCAACAGGCGCGGAGTCCGTGTTTCATTGCTAGGTCACGAAAAGTCGTCCCCGCAGGTTCGCTCGCGATATCGGAAACGATCACGGACTGATTCAGAAATGCTGCGGACGCGCAGCATCCTGAATTGAGCCCGATTTCCAGCCCGTCGACAGCTCGGATGAATTCGTCAGGCAGTCCGAGAGAGGCACCGTTTCGCAGCCGTAATCCATCTTCATCCAACAGCTGAATTGCGCAGAACATCCCGTCGGAAAGTGACTCGGTCGCTTCGACCAGCTTCTTCAACCAACCACTTTGAGACGTCGAAGTTAATATTCGCTCGAAGATTTCGCCTTCTAGGGCAAGTAACGAGTCCACCTGTTTGTGTTCGGTTACATTGCTTCGGCGTAGCGACCCAACAGGCTGATTGCCCTCGTTAATCAGAGTTTCTAGCAAGCTCTGCCGAGTCACCACACCAACGAATTCGCCGAGTTCATTGTGTACAACCTGGCCTTCGACCTTGGCATCCGCGAATAGCCGACCAAGTTCTTCAAGCGATGTTTCTCCTGAAACAGTAGCGAGCGGAAAACCTTCAATCAAATCTCCGAAAGTTCGATTGTCCGATGACAAATCGACGCCGTTCAAACTCGACACACCCTGACAACGCCCTTGCGTAAAGATGGCCACGTGAGACGCTCGCCGCTCGTGGATGTCGACTGACGCTTCGCGGAGCGGTGCAGCCGCATCTACAGTCACGACCCTTTCGCTCAAAACGTCTTGCGCGAGGGTGGACATTGAGATTATCCTTTCTAAACGCATGCCACTTAGCGGCCCAGCAGTTCCCCCCCCGAACGAACGAGGGGCTGCCGAACACCTGGGCGCAAATTTTCGTGCGGGGACAATACCCACTAAACGGCAAATTTAGAAGCCCAGAATGCATCTGGCGATTCTTCGCCTCTCCGAAAATGGATGATCGATCACTCGAAGCGATGTGAATCGACAACTTCCGACCTTGGCGAATTCCGAGAGAGCAGGAAGCGTACGGTGCTTGCGAGGAATAGAGGACTATCACCGACTGCTGGCTTTGGGATACCGCAGAACGAGCTAAATCGCGCGCCGCGCAAGTTTTCCGCCGGGAGGACGCGCGGTCGGGGTCCCACTGCAATCGGACATCTGATGCTTTGCCCGCCGTTTTGGAACGTCACTGTACGCTTCCTGCCTTATTGCATCGCGGCAGCAAGTACAGCCCTCCATAGACTTTTGCATCTATCATTTTTCCAGATTCGTGTGCCTGGGTAAGCCAGACGTCTAGCTCGTTTAAAGCTATCTCGCGGACCGTGATGTCCTCACTTTCGTCGCCGCCGCCGCTTGCCACTTTCTGTAACTTCGCCGCGACGAAGAAAGTGACGACTTCATTGGTCAAACCAGCACTCGAAGCGACATCCACGCAGCGGCGCAGTTCTCCTGCCTCGTATCCAGTCTCTTCGAGTAGCTCTCGCCTTGCTGCCGCCTCAAGCGGTTCGCCGGCTATTTCGCTGAGGTCACCGGACAGTCCGGCAGGCAGTTCGATCACACGACGATCGACTGGCGGGCGATACTGTTCGACGAGAACTAGTTTGTTGTCGTCTGTGCAAGCAACGATGCACACAACGCCGTTAGCTGTCGGACGCTCGACATAAGACCAGCCATCTCGCTCTACGAAACGGAGATGCTTCGTCTCCGCAATTATTTTGTCAGGACTAGACATTATAGATTCTCACTGAAGCGATCTTGAAAGGGCCGGATGATATCTAAATCGGTCGTCGTGTCCAGAATTGCAAAGATAACTCGATCAAATGCATACCTAAGTGTCACTTGCGTACAAAGACGATCGTGAAACCATTCGGCGACGTTGCGAGGGTCATTCTTAAATACGCCACATCCCCAGGCACCGAGGACGATCGAGCGATGCCCATGAGCCACCGCGAGGGCTAGTACTTTTTCTATCCGATGAATCATCGTATTGGCGATCTTCTCGATTTGATCAGGCTGGCTCTTCGCGAGTGCCCCCGCGTTGACCGCCGGCGCAGTGATAATCGACACGCTGTAGGGTGCCGACAGTAGCTCATCGCGGTCGTCACGGAACGCAGGTACATCGGGAGAATAGATCATGTGGTCGGTGTAGAGACATGTTCCGCACTCCCGGTTGGTATCGTAGTATTCTCGAACACCGTTAATGCAGGCGTACAGACCGGTGGCGCGAGCGAGGCTTTCTTCCTGGGCCTGGCTCCCGCTGAGGAAGCCTCCGCCTGGATTTTTCGCCGATGCGAAGTTAAGGCAAACAACACGCCGTGAAGGATCTTTATCAACGAGCGAACGAGCTGCCGCCAGTGTCGTTGTGTTGATGACCTCGAATCGCGTCTCCGTCACCCCAGTCGATTGCTGGAGTGCGGCGTCACGTGCGGCAAATACATCGTCGAACGCGTTTGGACCATAGTGCGTCGTATTCGCAACAGCGTTCTGGAGGAGTTCATCGATGGTTACGGTCTGACCCGCCGTGCACATGTACGAGCCTCGCTCAAGGATTTCAACCGTTTCCTTTGCGATGGATTGTCGTTTCATCCGATTCGTCATGGCTTCTCTGCTACCTTTCTTTATGTTCTCGTCATCGTGTCTTTAGCTGCCTCGTCAAGCTCGTTTCACGAGAAATCGATGTATTCAATTGGAACGCGATCGGTCAGCCAAACATCGTTCGGTGTGACGAAGAATTCATGTCCAGCCTGATGCATATCCGAAGCTCTTACCTGGAGTAGGACCGGCTTCCCGCGTCGACGCCCGACGTCTGTGGCAATCGTCAGGTCGACATGAAGATGGACGTGATGTCGATTCATCTTTTTGAGACCGTCTCTCGCGATCGCCTCAACGAATTGTTGCGGTGTTCCGTGATACAGAATGTCTGGCGGGGTTGCAGTTTGATATCCCAGTTCGATGCCGACCGAGTGACCTTGGTTCGCTCGAATCTCAACACCGTCATCGCTGAACGAGAACCTCTGCTTGTCATTCGTGCGAACGACCTCTTCCAAGGTCTCTCGCGACATACCCTTTCCGTGGCGAGACAACGCGGTGGTCAACTCGTTGACATTCACCCACCCCGCGTCATCCAAAGTGACTCCGATCGTCTCTGGTTGGTGCCTCAGAACGAGGCTGAGGAATTTGCTTTTCGTTCGTAGCTCTTTTTCGTTCATTTCACTTCTCTTGGTGTTTTGCGTAGCTGAAACCGCCACCTTACGTTTTTTTAGATTTCTCGCCGGTCTGAATCTCTGCGGCCGTAACGACTCGCACTCCGACCCTACTCATTTCTTCTAGGGCTCGATCTACATCCCCCGGATTCACGTTCACGCCTCGGCATCCGTCTTTGATTAAGTGAGTCGTCAGACCAAGTTTTACTGCATCGAACGCCGTGAACTTCACGCAGTAGTCCGTTGCTAGTCCCATCACCGAGACATCTGCGACGTTGTGCTCCCTGAGGAACTCGCTAAGCCCGGTGCCTTGTCGATAACCGTTATCGAAGAATCCGCTGTAACTATCGATGTCGATGTCGGTGCCTTTCTGGAACACTCGTTGGATCCGGCCAGCGTCCAGGTCCGCGTGCAATGCCGCTCCCAATGAGTCCTGAATGCAATGATCAGGCCACAGCATCTGCTCGAGTCCATTGAGTTTTACGACATCTCCGATGCTCGTCCCTTCGTGTTGACTGGCGAAGCTCTTGTGAATTGCCGGATGCCAATCTTGTGTCGCAACAACGATGTCAAAATGTGGCATGAGACGGTTGGCGATCGGTACGACGGCGTCGCCATCGGCTACCGCCAACGCGCCACCGGGCATAAAATCGTTTTGCAAATCAACCAGGATGAGTGCGTTCATCGTGATGCTCAAATCTCGAAATTGAACCCTTGTTTCGACAGTCGCTTGTATCCACGGCGATCAAACTTGTAGAGCCTGGCCGCGCGGTGCGCCACATCGGTCTCGACTTCATCAAGTTCCACCAAGATGCCCATGCTGAGAATTTTCTTGCGGAAGTTCCGCTTGTCGAGCGGTCGATCCAGCACGACTTCGTACAAGTCCTGGATTTGCCGCAGAGTAAACTTCGCCGGTAACAACTCGAATCCAATCGGCTGGTACCGGACCTTGCCTCGCAGTCGTTCGTGTGCCATCTCAAGGATCTTCGGGTGATCAAACGCCAGCGACGGGATATCGTCGATCGCGAACCATGCGGCGCTACGAGCGTCGGTCGCAGCCCGAACACGATGATCGGAAAGCTTTACTAGGGCGTAATATGCTACCGTCACAACTCGCTCACGCGGATCTCGGTGAACGTCTCCGATCGTATAGAGCTGTTCCAAGTACACGTTCTCAATGCCTGTTTCTTCCTGAAGTTCGCGGCGAGCAGACTCTTCTAAGGTTTCATCCAGCCGCACGAAGCCGCCCGGCAACGCCCAGCGACCCTCGAAGGGCGGCAAATCGCGTTGGATCAGCAGTACCTTTAAGTCGTCGTCGTCGAGGCCAAAGACGACACAGTCGACGGTCAGTGCGGCTCGCGGGTATTCGTAGCTATAACTCATCTCGACTTCCTTAGTGTTCTATGCACACGAATAATAGTGTTATATATACACTATGTCAACGGGCGAAATAAAATCTTCTGAAGATTTGTGCATGGCGGTTAGATTTCTACAGTTTCCTGAAGCTGATTCATTTCAGTGAGTTCTTGCTCGAAGCCACCTGAAAGGATTGGGAATCGGCACCATGTCTTCGGGTCCAGGTTTTCATCATCGAGATGAAACGACGGCGCGTAACGCTCGCGTTTCCACTGGTTACGGGCCCAGAGTCGAAAGAACCGATCGATCCAAGCGGCGAGTTGCTCTTTCGTATATGCCGGGAACTCAATCCGCATCCTACGAAACACGTCGATGGGACCGTGCTTGTCGCGAATCGCAGCTCGCTCGATCCAGTCGAGCAATCGGTAAGGCATTAGGTCGGATTCGTCAGTTTGAGAAGCTTCCTGAGGACGAAGCTCAGCGGTAGGCTGCTGGCTGATAACTTGGTCGAGCTCTGGCACGCGGCCCACACTCTCCGGGCCCTCGTCGAACATCCACACAAGCCAATCTCGCAAGAACGCTTTGTCGATGCCAGCAATTGGAGCCAAGCCACCACACGTGTCGCCATCCATTGTCGCGTAGCCCACAGCAGCTTCGGATCGATTGCTCGTTGCCAGCAGTAACGCATTGCGAACGTTTGCTAGCAGCCAAACGCTAGGTGCTCGTGCACGAGCTTGAATGTTCTGCATCGCTATGTCGTCGTCTTGCCAATTCAATTTACGACCGAGATGCGTCGAAAGTTCGGCGATGTAAGACTCGACCATCGGATCGACATCGAGCCGCATATAGTTCGCCTTCAAAGCCGCAGCCAACGTCCGGGCGGCGTGTTCGGTGGTTTGCGAGCTGTTTCGGGTCGCTTGGTAAACGCAAGTCAGTAGTTTGCTGACCATCGCATCTGGACCGGTTGGTACTTTACACCTCACAGCATGCGACAGTTTTTCGACGAAGTCGTCGAAACCGAGTTCGTCGATACCGAATCGAACTGCGAGCCAGACAAGCAACGCCACCGCCGAGGAATCCGCACCACCGCTTAGCGAAACAACGAATCCGTTGGCGAGACTCTTGCGAAGGTAGTCGAATAACCCCAAGGCAACCGTCCTGGCGAATTCCTCTTCCTTGAGATGCGGACCTGCCTCCCAGGAAGCAGTCTGCGGCTCGCTCTTCCATGGCTGGACTTCAGGGAACGCGAACGCTTCTCGCACGCGCGTAATGTCGCACTCATGATCGTCGGGCTGAAAGCTGGCCAAACGAGTTCGGTTCATGCGCGTCGTGTCGACGTCAACTTGCGCGGTCGTCACAACGAAGTCCGAATAGGACAGCCGTGGTCCCTCCGCGATCATTCGACCATTGCTAGAGATCAGCGCCGCTCCGTCGTAGATGACTCGTCCTGCTTCGTTTCCCAGCAGGTTCGCGTAGACATAGCTTACGCCTAAGGCGCGAGAGCTTTCCATTACTAGCCGCCGACGGACCTCGTGCTTTCCAAACGCGAAGTGGCTCGCGCTAGGATTCAGAATGATATCAGTGGCTGCGATCGACAATTCCCGTCCAGGTCGGTTCGCTACCCAGGCATCCTCGCAGATCTCGAGTCCGATCCGCACTCCGCCCAATTCAAATATCAAGTTCCCGATCGGATATGTTTTGCCGTCAATCGCAATCTCGCTAACGCGCCGGAGCGGCCAAGCTTTGAACCAGCGAGGTTCGTAGTGAATGCCATCGCCAGCCAGATTGCTTTTGGGCACGAAGCCCAATATCCGCTGGTCCGCAATAATACAAACGCAGTTGTAAAGTGCTCCACCATGGAACAGAGGCAAGCCGATCGAAACGATCAAGTCTTTCGTATGCTGAACGAGGTCCTTTAGTATCTGAAGGGCTCGTTGCTGTGCATCTGCGGAGAGGAAGGCATCCTCGCAGCCGTAGCCGGTGATGCACAGTTCAGGAAGGCATGCGATGCTGGCCCCTTGTGTCCGGGCCGAGGTGATCGCGTCGCAAATGTTCCTAGCGTTGCCGACCCAGTCAAGCGGTGTCTGATTGAGTGCAGCGGCTGCCACGTTAATAAGATGCATTGTGATGTCTGTCTCGCTGCCAATGGTTCGCGCCGGGCGACTAGGTTGCGACGCCTCGCGCTTTGAGAATCAACTTCTTCTTGAGGTCGTGAAGATTCTGCTCCAGCCCCACGGGAAATTGGTGTGGGTTGAGGTGTCGTCGGATTCCAGTGTGAAACATGTTTAGCTGGCGATCCGCTCGCGAGCGGATCGTGTCGAGGTTTTCAGCGGTTTGCACTAATTCGCCAGCGCGGACGACTGGAATCAACAGGTCGTCGCTTGAAGTACTTCGATCAAACTGGCGACGGCGAGTCGGGTCGAGCGGATCAATCATCGCGGCATCAGCCGGCTCGCTGCCAAGTTCGTTGTAGATCATGTCTGCAATGGGTCCCGCGCTATCACAGAAACGGCGTACTTGCAACATTCCCGGCGTCGATGTCTTAATCACTTGTTCCGAGAGTTTTACTTTGGGTTCCCACTCGCCGGAATCGTTCTTCATGGCCCCCAGCTTGTACACTCCGCCGAGAGCGGGCTGGTCATAGGCGGTAACTAGCTTGGTACCGACTCCCCAAACCGCAATCTTCGCGTCTTGTTCCTTCAGGTTCGCGATGATGCCTTCGTCGAGGTCGTTACTGGCAACGATCGCAGCATCGGGAAATCCTGCTTCGTCCAACAGCCGCCGAGCGTCGATACTTAAATACGCGAGGTCGCCGGAATCGAGGCGAATGCCCGCCATTTCGTGGCCCAAATTTCTGAGCTTGAGACCGACTTTGATTGCCTTGCGGACACCTTCGATTGTGTCGTACGTATCAACGAGGAAGACGCAATTGTTCGGCATGGCCGCCGCATAGGTTTCAAACGCCGACATCTCGTCGTCGAACGACATTACCCAGCTGTGCGCGTGCGTCCCTCTGACCGGGATGCCAAAGAGCTTGCCTGCCAGAACGTTAGACGTCGCACTACAGCCACCAATGTATGCCGCACGGCTTGCAGCCAACGCCCCGTCAATGCCTTGAGCACGACGTAGCCCAAATTCCAAAACGGGATCGCCGCCCGTCGCAGAAACGATTCTTGCCGCTTTCGTCGCAATCAGCGATTGAAAGTTGACGAAGTTCAGCAGTGCAGTCTCCAGGATCTGACACTGAAGGATCGGACCTTTCACTCGTACGAACGGCTCATGTGGAAAGACGACGGTGCCTTCTGGAACAGCATCGACGTCGACTTGCAGCTTGAGTTGCGCTAAGTGCTCAAGGAATTCTGGGTCGAAGAGTTTTTGTTCGTCGTTGCCTTCTAACTGGGAAAGGTACTCGATGTCTTCTTCCGAGAATCGGAAGCCGGTGAGGTAATCGGTGACATATTGCAACCCAGCGGCAATCGTGTAGCCACCCTCGAATGGATTCGTTCGGAAGAATAGATGAAACACAGCCTCTCGCTCGGCACGCGCCGATTTCCAATAGCCGTACGCCATCGTCAGCTGGTAAAGGTCGGTAAGAAGTGCCAAAGACGTTCTGTAAATGCTGTCTAGCGTCCCCACGATCCTACTCCTGTCGCTGATGCTGCTTGTTAGTGTAATATATACACTAACAAGCTGGGGGTCAAGTAGAACATGAACAACGCGTGTCACTTGCTTGTCATTTGGGGTCTAATAGGGTGTAGTGGATTGATATCTAGTCACAGTTAATGGAGTTGAAGCGTGAGACTGCGTGCGATCGGCTCGATTCGAGGAAGATCTTTTGTGGCAATACGCTCGTTTGTCGCACTATTCTCTCTGCTAGTTTCGGCGAGCAGTGCTGCTCTTGGTCAATCACCGACCTCTTCCACGAGCGACGAGGAAGAGAGTCATACCGAACGCGAGTGCGTGGCCGTTGACCGTTATTTTGTTGACGAAGTTTGGGCCAAGGTTGGAGAACGGACCTGTTTGAAGTGCCACAACTCCAAAGGTGACGCGTCGAAGAGCGCGTTCCTTTTGCACGACATCTCTCAGGTGAAGAGCGCGGAGCGATCTAAGGTGATGTCACATAATCGTAATGCGTTGGCCAAGATGGCGGCGTTGCGAGAAGGTGAGCGTTCGCGATTGCTGATGAAGATCGCGGGAGAGTTGGAGCATGGTGGTGGAGAAGTACTCAAACCAGACTCGACGGGCCATCATGTTTTGGAACGCTTTGTTCGCCGTATCGAAGGTAAATCATCGCGTTCCGAGACACTATCTGGAACCACACGCTACGACGCCAGTCGATTCTTTGCCGATCTTCAGATGCTCGATGATCGAAGACTGTTGCGTCGTGTCACGCTATCGCTCGCTGGACGTTTGCCAACGGATCAAGAACACGCCGCAGTTGCAGCCGATGGAGCAGAAGCGATCAGCAATGCGCTGAATGCGCTAATGAACGAAGATGCCTTCTACGAGCGGTTGGCCGAAGGATTTAACGATATCTTGCTGACTCGCGGTTACGACGGTGTTCCCGAGCGAGCGCTGGGATATCGTAACTTTAGTAACACTCGAGGATGGAATCAGAAGCATGATCTCAGCCACATCCCGGAAGAGAAACGTCAGAAGGCGCGCTACAAGCTGGCGGATGATTATCGCGAAGCCATGCTGCGCGAGCCAACCGAGCTAGTTAAATACATCGTTCGCAACGAACGCCCCGTTACCGAGCTTGTCACGGCCGACTACATCATGGTGTCGCCGTACACGGCTCGCGGCTACGGAGTGTTCGACGAATTGAAGGACAAGTTTCAAGACTCGAATGACCATCTTGAATTCATCCCGACCAAGATCCCAGCACTCACTCGCAATGATGGCAAGCCCGACCAGGAGTCGGCGACAGGCTTCTATCCGCATTCGGGGCTGCTAACGACTTTTCAGTATCTGAAGCGATACCCGACGACTGAGACGAACCGCAACCGCTTGCGAGCTCGGATGTATTTTCAGCATTTCCTCGGCATCGACATTATGGAGCTGGCACCCCGTGTGACGGATGCTGCCGCTGTCGATGCGAAATATGAAATCCCAACGATGCAGGCAGCCGACTGTGTCGTGTGCCACAAGACGATCGACCCGATCGCCGGCTTGTTCCAAGATTTCTATGACACCGGCAACGACGTCGGGCTGTATGGCCCTCGCAAAGATGGCTGGTTTGAAGACATGTTCGCGCCCGGCTTGGAGCCGGAACAATTGCCTAGCGAACACCGCTGGCGAGCACTTCAGTGGTTAGGCGAGCGGACTGCAAAAGATCCGCGCTTCGCGGTTGCCATGGTCGAGCATGCTTACTACATCTTGGCGGGTCGTAAAGTTCTCACTCCACCGCAAGACATCGACGATCCGAATTTCACGGCGCACCGCCGAGCGTATCAGGCGCAACGAGACGAAGTCGAAGCCATTGCGGACCGCTTTGCGAACGCCAACTTCAACCTCAAGGCCGTCTTCAAAGAGTTGGTAATGTCACCGGTCTACCGAGTTGACGGGCCTGCTACCGTCACACTTCATCCACAGAGGGCAGCCGAGCTGCACGACGCCGGTGTCATTCACCTGCTGACCCCCGAACAGCTGCAACGAAAGATTTCGGCGGTGTTTGGTCGCCCATGGGATCGCTTCAGCGAACAGTTGCAGATGCTGTACGGCGGTATCGACTATAAGGAAGTGACCGAGCGCATGGCCGAACCGAATGGTGCGATGGGAGCAGTTCAACGAATCATGGCCAACGCAGTCGCCTGTCGTAACGTAGCCGCTGACTTTGCACTCGATCCTACCGAGCGGCGATTGTTTCCTGACATCGATCCAGATGTTATTCCCCGTGCAAACGAAGCAGACGATCGAAAGGTTCGCGATACCATCGTGCATCTGCACCAACATGTGCTCGGTCGGATCGATACGTTTGAATCCGAAGAGGTCATGCGAACCTTTGAGCTGTTTGCCGGAATTATCGACGATGCCAACGCGCAGGATCATTTTGAGCCGATCGAGAGCTACTTCTGCCGTTCGGTCGAGGCCGACGGGCCACGAGACCCCGATCCGCACTACACGCTGCGAGCGTGGCGTGGCGTTCTGAGTTATCTGCTTCGCCGGGAAGAGTTTTTATACGAGTGACGCCGCGACACGTTCGGTAACCTGCTCGTAGAGGTCGGCGGGCAATGGGCCAGCTTGTGCAGCTGCTAGATTCTGAGCCAAGTGCGTGGCGTCGCAAGTGCCGACGATCGTGGTGTGGCAGTGCGGGTGGGCCAGCGTGTAGCGAAGCAGCAACTCTGCCCGCAGCATCCCAGCGGGCAAGAGATCGTCTAATGCGGCTCGTTCCCATACATCGTTTAACGCCGGTCTTTGAATCTCCGCATCGGGGCCGCCTTGAGCGATTCCGCCTCGGATAATGATGCCGGCACCTGACTCCGCCGCGCGCGTGATCAGATCGTTATGTTGCGGGGCAAGGCACGAGTAAGGGATTTGGAAAGTGTCGAATACTTCCAGATCAATCAGTGCCGGCAAGTTTGGCAAACTGCTCGAAACGCCGACAAATCGGATCATCCCTTCTGATCGAAAGTCTGACAGCAAGTCGATCAATCCTTCTCGCTGAAGCGTCTCGGCATCGCCACCATGGAACTGCAATATGTCAATGTGATCCGTGCGCAGACGTTCGAGACTGGTCTCGAGGTTTCGCCGGACGACGTCTTTCTTCCAAATATGGTCAATTTCCAGATGCTCTTCATGCTGCGTGTACGAACAACCGCATTTTGTTGCCAGAATGAATTCACTTCTACGGGAACTGATATACTTTCCGATGCGCTGCTCGCTGACCCCGTAGTCGGGTGATGTATCGATGAAGTTGATCTTGGCGTCGAGTATCCGATTTAAGAACGCGTCCGCCGCTTCATCGCTCACAACCCGCACGCCCCAAGTTCGTGGTCCCCGCAGCCCCATGCTGCCATACCCAAGTTGTGTTACTTCAAGTCCCGTTCTACCGAGCGTTTTTCGGATCATAATGTTACAAGTCGAGTGGAGTTGGATGGCGTGCGAACAATACAATGCAACTGACACGATGCATTATGAAGACTGCATCCTCACGAGCAAACGGGTGAAACGATGAGACGTGATTTTCTGAAGTTGTGTGGTTTAGCCGGGCTTGGCCTGGCGTCGCCAGTATTCGATCTCGACGCAAGCCCCGCCAACGCCGGCGAGCTTCCAGACTATGATGGCCCGTTCTATGTCGTCTTCAACGCGTCGGGCGGGTGGGACACGACTTATTTGATGGACCCGAAAGGGACTGGCGGAATCAACCGGCTGTACGAGCAAGGCGAAATCCTCACCAGCGGCGAGCACCGGTTCGCACCCATCGCGAAGCATACCGAAGCGGGGATGAACAATGAAGACTTTTTCACGAAGTATGGAAGCGAACTGCTAACGATCAATGGACTTGACTACTCGGTCAACAACCACTCGCCCTGTTCACGCTACATGGCGACGGGCAAGCTTGACAGTCATGCTTATCCGACGTTTGCCGCTCTCGTTGCCGCGTGTAAAGGTCCGGATTGCCCGCTGGCGTTTCTGACGTTCGGAAACTATTCAGCCACCGGCAATGTGGTTCCGATGGCCCGCGTCCCCTATCTCCCATCGCTCAAGCTGCTCGCCAATGCCGATGCCGTCCACGGAAGTGATCGCTGGCCCTACCATGACGATTTCGTGAACGTGCGAATAGAGCGAGCTCTGAAAGAACATCGGCTAGCGCGTTCCAAGACGACGCAGCTCCCGCGTCGCGAGCGGGCGCAGAGCATGTTGTACGCGGCTCAACTGAATTCGAAGGCGCTTCAACGCGTCGCTCCGCTGATCCCAAAGGAGATCCCGAAGGAGCGCCTTTCCCAGCAGGCGGAGATTGCGCTCACTTCATTCAAAGCAGGCGTATGCGTCTCGGCGAACCTTACGATCGGCCAATTCGATAGCCACGCGAACAATGATCGCGACCAAATGAAGCTGATACCGGAACTACTGGCCGGTGTCGACTATCTTGTTGGTCGCGCAGAAGATCTTCAGATTCGTGACAAGTTGGTCATTGTTATGCAAAGCGAAATGGGGCGCACGCCGAGCTACAACAAAGGTGATGGCAAGGATCACTGGTCGATCGGCTCCATCATGTTCATGGGCGCTGGAATCAAGGGCAATCGCGTCTTTGGAGCAACCGACGAAAAGCAGTTCCTTGTCCCGATCAATTCGCAATCGTTGGAATTGGATGAGGAAAACGGATTTCGCGTGCGGCCAGAACATGTTCACGCAAAGCTTCGCGAGTTGGCCGGAATCGACTCGCATGCGATTAGCGAGCAGTTCCCGCTTGGCGTTGCTGAGCAAGAGAACCTAAACGGCTTGTGGGAATAGCGAGACGATGAACGGTACCCGTGCTTGGTTCGGTTGCGTTTTGACAGTAGTGGTGGCTTCCAGCCGCCACAGAAAGAAACGGTGGCGGCTGGAAGCCACCACTACTGATAACGGACCTAGCTCATCAGCTCGCGAATCGGTTCCGGACCGGTGATCACGCGGGCAACATCAGCGGGAACGTTAGTCATCGTTCGAACATGGCCCACATCGAGCAGCGTGTGCATGATTGTTGCGACCAAGTTCTTAATTGTGACAGGTTCCGTTGCTGGTTCGCTCGCATCGCGCGTTGATTGACCAATCACTTGACCGGACTGTAAACCGCCGCCCGAGAGCAGCAACGGTGAAAGACCTCCCCAGTGATCGCGTCCGCCGCGTGCGTTAATCTTGGGAGTGCGTCCCATCTCGCCGCAACAGACAAGCAAAATGTCGTCGCTCAATCCGCGTGCTTCGACGTCCTGGAGAAAGGCAGACACGGCATGGTCGAACGGAACGCCCATGTACTGCATGCCTTCTTCAACGCCCGCGTTGTTCTGATCCGAGTGCATGTCCCAAACGAAATTCGTCGAAATGGTAACGAATCCACAGCCCGATTCACAAAGGCGTCGAGCGAGCAATAACAGCTTGCCGAGCGACTTCGCGTTGTCGACATAGCGTTCGTAGTTCTTCCAAGCCTTGCTGATTTGCTCCGGACGAACGAGTGGAGCGGTGTCGTACTTTGCGATCGTTGTGGCGTCTTCGTTGGAAAGATCGAACGCGTCAGCGACGCCGCCAATGATGGTGTCGAACGCTTGTTGTTGAAATCGGTCGAGTCCCGTCAGTTCACCGGACGCATCAGCACTTCGTTGAATACGGTCGAGCGTTGAGAGCAGCGACTTACGATCGTCTAATCGCTCGCGAGGAATCGCCAGCTTCATGCTCTCCTGAAGACTTCCACCTCCACCTGGAATGAACGGTGCATAGGCGTTGCCTAACGTCCCAGTCGATGCAAAGTCGCCGAAATTCAAAATCTGGGGCATCGTTTCTGGATCAACGGCTCGCGGATACAACGCGGCGTTTCGCGGCATTCCGGTTTCCGGATCGTTCGTGCCCGCGACACGGGCATAAAGTGAGCCAATGTTCGCGCCGACGGTATCATTGCAAACAACTGGCTTGATATCGTGATTGCCGTTGCCTGTCTTGAACGAACGTACGATCGAGAACTTGTCGGCTAACGGTGCTAGTTTCTCGAACGTTCCGCCGAACGTGACTCCAGGAATGCGCGTCGCAATCTCGCCGGTCGCGCTGCGTACACCGGCAGGGGCGGACATCTTGGGGTCGAAGGTCTCGGTTTGACTCGGGCCGCCGTGCATGAAGAGGAAAATGACCGACTTGTTCTTGACTGCTGGATTAACGGTGGCAGCTCTAGCTCGTGCCGCGAGTAAATCCGGCAGCGTTAGGCCTCCCAACGCCAATCCACCGACTCGCAGAAAATCGCGACGACCGTGCTGGCGATTGGATTCGAAGAACGAAAGCATGCGGTGAGACTCCTCGTAAGAAACGCTTGTTCACCTTAATATCAGAGCCAGCCCAAATCAGCAACCTTTTTAGGAATCCGCAAAGTTGTTTGGTAGGTGGCGAATACACCTTGATAACTGGTCCGTCAAGTTCCGCGTACCGAGCTTAGTATGAACGATATTGCGTCGATTTACCGCGAAAGAGTCGAACAATGTGTCGCCGAGGCACGTTCCTTCGCTCAACTTGATCAACTCGTCTCAAGAGCACGTATCGTCCTGTTTCTCGCGACGATCGGCATCTTTTTTGCCGCTTGGGCGGGGGGCGGGGGCACGCCGTTTTATGCTGCAGGCGTCGTGGGGATCATAGCGTTTGTTACGGCCGTTGGATATCACGATCACTTGGAGCGAAGGTTGCATCGGCTTCAGACCAAACGAACGATCAATCAGCGCGGACTAGCTCGCCTGACACGCAACTGGTCCAACTTGCCGGTAACCACCGTCAAGCTGTCGAACGAGCAGAATGCGACGGCCAACGACTTGGATCTATTCGGTAAGGCGTCTTTGTTTCAGCTATTGAATCGGGCAGACACAAGTGCCGGCCAAGCCTTGCTGCGAGACTGGCTAGTGACACCCGCCGAGCCAGATCAAGTCGTCCTGCGGCAGCAAGCGGTCCAAGAGTTAGCACCTCTGTTAGTGCTGCGAGAAGAGTTCAACATCCAGGGAAGTCTCTTGGCAGATTGCAAGACCGGCCCTGCGGAGTTCATCGCATGGGCCGAAGGCGAACCTTGGTTGCAGTGCAGGGCTTGGTTGCTTTGGACCGCTCGGTTGCTCCCGCTGTTCGGTGTAGCCGTTATCGTTGCGGCAATCATGCGTTGGGTGACCCCCGAAGTCGCCGGCTTCTCGGGGCTTGGAATCATCGTTCTCAACGTTGTGATCAGTGTTCTCTTCACTGGCAAAGCGCACGATATCTTCAACTCGGTGTCGACCCGCAACGGCCAGATCAGCCGCTACGTCGCGATGTTTGAACTGATGTACCAGATCCCTGATTCAACGTCGCGACTCGCCGAGATCAAGCAAGAAGTCACGATGGAAGATCGATCGGCGTTGAAGCGTCTGCACGAGCTGAGCTGGATCATTGCGTTCGCCCGAATCAGCCATGATCCTGTTCTTTGGCCACTATACATTCTGCTCCAATTGTTTGGTTTGTGGGACTTTCACGTTCTGGCTCGGCTCGAGACGTGGCAAGCAACGGAAGGAAAATACACGCGCGCGTGGTTTGATGCGCTGGGCGAGTTCGAGGCGATCGCGTCATTGGCATCGCTGGCGCACGACAATCCGGGCTGGTGCTATCCTGAAGTCAGCGCGACAACCGATCGAGTTGCTGGAACGAGCGTTGGCCATCCGCTACTGAAAGACGACGAACGCGTGGCGAACGACGTCGAAATTGGCCCAGTGGGAAACTTCCTGCTGGTGACAGGTTCGAATATGGCCGGCAAGAGCACACTGCTGCGATCGATCGGAATCAATGCCGTCTTGGCGGAAGCTGGCTCGCCCGTATGTGCCGCGACTTGGAAGATGCCGCCGCTGGCGGTCGCGACAAGTATGAGAATAAGCGACTCACTGGAGGACCACGTCTCGTTCTTTATGGCTGAACTCCGCCGCTTGAAGGAGATCGTCGATCTCGCCACCGACGCTCAAGGCGGCGAACGCCGATTGCTCTTCTTGTTGGACGAAATCCTCCAAGGGACCAATTCGACCGAGCGACATATTGCGGTTGTCGAGGTCTTATCACACTTGCTCGAAAGCGAAGCGTTCGGCGCGGTCTCGACGCACGACTTGGAACTTGCGAGCAGCCCCGAGATCTCGAATTCGTGTACCACAGTTCATCTTCGAGAAACGCTGCACGGCACAGGCGAAGCAGAGACAATGACGTTTGACTACCAGTTGCGTCTAGGTATCGCTCCAACGACGAACGCGCTGAAATTATTGGAGTTGGTTGGATTGCGCGAGCGGTCGAAACGCTGATTCTCGCCGAGAGCATCACATTGCTTCTTGCGGAGAACGCTGGATGCGAGCTGTGTCCTGCGCTCGAAGCGGCTCGAATGTGCGACCCAGTGGACTCAGCAGAATCGCGGGCAGCACGATAAGGTCCGCCACGAGCGCCGACATGAGCATCGCGAACATGACCCACGCGAAACGCGCGATCGGAACAAAATCACTTAGTCCGAAGACCAGCAGTCCGAGACCGCATATCAGCGAAGCTTGAATCATCGCGGCGCCGCAGCGTTGAAAGGCCAAAGCGACCGCGTCTCGACGAGACTGGCCTTCACTCAATCCAAGCCGGAACTAAGTGATGAAGTGCAGCGAACATCCACGGCGATCCCCCAAGGCAACGGTCAAAACGATGATCAAATAACGCAACCTGTAAACGCTATCAAGCACGCCGAGCCAGAACGGTTGCGCGGCCGCTTCCTCTGGCCGCCATCGCCGAGCCGCGCGGCGAGGCGGAAATGCCTCAAGTTGCGCCGGTCACGAGGTGCATAGAACAACGGCGGTGGGTACAACCGATACCGCCGCAAACGTCCCAAACTTGCGAACCGGAGTCAGAAAGCTAATCAGTAACGAGGCCAGACCGAGGGCTGTCGCCACCGAGACCAAACTGCAAGGCGAGATCTCGTTGCGGACCGCCCGCGTTGTTACACCGCTGAACCCGTAGGAAGACACTTCGAATTGTCGTTCACGGCAAGCCGCGCGCCATAGATAATGGATGGCGTTGCCAGCAGAAAACACGCGAACACTCAGATACGATTGCAATAGTAAAACGAGGGCACGGTCACGGCTTGCCACGTCCCTTTGCGATCAACTTATTGAGCTGTGGCCATGTACGAGTATTCGCCACATCTTGCTTCGTCAGGCCCGCACGTCGCGCCTGAAGAATGCCGTAACGCATGCAGTCGAGTCCGTCGATGCTATGCGCGTCGGTGTTGATCACGATCGGAATACCATGACTTTTGGCGGCTGCACAGTGGATATCGTGCAAGTCAAGTCGAGCGGGGTTCGCATTTAACTCCAGCAATTTTCCGTGCTTCGCCGCCGCAGTCATCATCGCGTCGACGTCAACTTCATAGGCCTCGCGCCGGTTGATCAAACGACCCGTTGGATGCGCGATTGCCGTGACTGACGGATTCTCAATCGCACCGAGAATGCGATTCGTGATTTGTTCGCGGGATTGTTGTTGACCGTAATGGACGCTGGCGAGTACCCAATCTGCCTGGGCGAGAACGTCATTCGGCAGATCCATGCCGCCCTGTTCGAGTATGTCGCATTCGATGCCCTTCAGAACCAGGAACTCGCCATCGAGCTTCTTGTTCAATACGTCGATCTCTTCCCACTGGGCAAGCAAGCGATCCGCGTCCAGGCCTCGCGCCATCGAGACTCGCTTTGAATGATCCGTAATCGCGATGTAGCTCAGCCCGCGTTCGCGAGCCGCCGCAATCATCTCTTCCAATGTGGCTCGCCCATCGGTCGCAGTTGTATGCATGTGCAAGTCGCCACGAATGTCATCGACCGAAACTAGCTCTGGCAATTCGCCAGCCGCGGCCCAATCAAACTCGCGCCGCGACTCGCGTAACTCAGGAGGAAACCACGGCAAATCCAGCGTCGCATAGACGTCTTGTTCAGTAGCTCCGGCGATGTACGCTTCGTCCTCACCGTCCATACGAAACACGCCATACTCATTGATCTTCAGCCCACGCTGCTTGGCCATCCCGCGCACCACGACGTTGTGATCTTTCGAGCCGCTGAAGTATTGCAGCGCTGCGCCGAACGATTCGGCGGGCACGACGCGAAGATCGATTTGAAGTCCTTTATGGGTTCGGATCGACATCTTCGTATCGCCGCGTCCGATTACATCCGCTATTTCGGGATACTCGGCAAGTCGATCCATCACTGCCGGTGCGTCTTGCGAAACGACGAGGATGTCGAGATCCCCGACGGTCTCCTTGCCGCGACGGTAACTGCCCGCCAGTTCAAGCTGCTTGATACTTTGGCAGACCGCCAAATGTTCTCTAACGTCATGCGCGACGGTATCTGCTTCGGACCAATAGATTCGCTCGTTCGCCGCCGCGGCGATGCTGATGCCGTGCAAGATCGTCTGCTCGGTTTTGGCGGCGAAACCTTTTAACTGCCGCACTTGTTCCGCTTCGCAGGCAGCCTTCAGTTGGTCGAGCGTCGCGATGTTCAGCTCTTTGTAAAGCAACGCCGCCTTCTTTGGTCCAAGCCCCGGCACTCGCATGATATCGAGGACAGTGGACGGAACCTGCGCGAGCAGATCCTGGTGTTGCGAGAGTTCGCCCGTTTCGACGAGTGTTGCAATCTTGTCGGCGAGGTCCTTGCCAATGCCATCGAGATCCGTCAGCTTGCGCGAGTCGTCAGCGAGGACGGTCGTAATTGGTTCGGGAAGGTCTCGAATGATCCGAGCGCCGTTGCGATACGCTCGAACACGGAACGGATTCGAACCTTGAAACTCCAACAGGTCCGCGATTTCGTCGAAGATGTCTGCAATTCGCGAGTTGGTCATGCTGTGCTGTGACTGCCGTGCCAGAGAAAACGGGGCGCGGCGCAGCAAGTCGCAAAAGAATTAGCGCCGTAACAGCTATTGTTGGCGCTGCCGGCGGATGTGACAAGCGAGGATTGCGATGAGGCGGTTTGGGAAAAGATTACCGCTTAAATAGTGCTTGCCTTGGTGAAGTTGACCGACATTCCCTGGAAAGGGACGACACCATAGATTCCCCGTGTGAACACCAGATTGATGAAGTCGTCCAACAACAGAATGGGTGTCTTCGGTACGATGATAATGTCCGAGTCTCGGAGCCAAATGTCGTCCGCGGGGCAAGGGCGTTCTCCAAGCAGTGCGCCGCGCAGATCCAACTTGGTTGCCATCAAACGCCAGTCGTCGGTTCGTCGCAGCACGACGACTTCGCGAAGATTCGCTCCGTTGTTCCAACTGCCGGCGAGAGTCAGCCCTTGAATCGCGGTCGTGGGTTGCTGCAATTGATACTGACCGGGAGTCGCGACTTCACCGATCACGTAGACGAAAGTTGGGGCTCTTTGAACCAGCGAAACGGTTGTGTTGACGCCGGGGCCAACCTCGCTAATATACCGTTCCTCGATTTCCCGCTCTAACTCTTCGATGGACAACCCGTTCGCCTGAGTCGAACTGATCCCGGGCAATTGGACGGTTCCCTCTGGTGTCACCGTCGCCCGACGTACTTGACCGCCTTGTCCGAACCGAGCATCGATCGTCGAACGAAGTGCTTCTAACCGATAGTTCGTTTTCAACGGTGTTACTGTCATTGATGGCACTTTGTAGTACTCGAGGTATCGTTCCTCGAGCGTATTTCGCAGCTCATCGACAGTACGTCCAGCGGCGGGCACTTGACCGAGCAGCCGCAGCGTGATCGTTCCGTCGGGCTGGATCATCAGGCCTTGACCTTGACCCAGCGTCCCTCGGTTCAGTGTTGGGTCGGTGAACGACTCGACCATCACCTCGTCGCCCACCTCGAACCGATACGCTTCGTCGCTGGCTTCCAGCGTGAACCAATAGATCACTTCGATGACATCGTTCACTCGCAGCGCATACTCC
>JACNKX010000060.1:55013-59477 GCA_014381825.1 Planctomycetota bacterium | reverse complement strand
GCGACGAGCTGCGCACCTGTTTGCTGACGTTTTGTGTCTGCAGTTTTCACGGCTAACGCAACAAGCTTTGTGGATGTGTCCCAACGGTTGTTTGCTTCTTCGCGCGAAGTGTACCATCGCTGACGAACCAGTCGGTGGTAGCCGGTGCGGCGTCGGCGACGAACGACGGCTGCGACTGGCCGAAGAACTTCGACTGCCACCCCCGCATCGCTTCGCCAGCGACAAGCCGTACTTCACGCGGGATCACCGGCGATCGCTGGTAGCTCGCGCGGCCATTCGCCTCTCCAGACGACCCTGCGAACCTGTGCTTCCGTCCGGTCTGCGTAATGGAACAGACCGAACGTGCGTTGATTGGTTGGTTCAAGCTTCCGCTCGTAGATCAATTCAGTGTTCAGTCGAAGGCTGACTGTGTCGCCAGCCAGCGAGAGTTGAAGGCGGTTCCAGTTATTCTGTTTCAGCGGTATCGCTTTGGGACCGCGACGATTATCTAGTTCGTCGAACAGGTTGTCGGGAGCGAGTTCGCTACGATCGAACGGGCCATCGGTGACCCAGTGCATGCGGACTCCGTCGGGTTGCAACATGAACGCCAGGCGATCAAGTGCTGGATGCACATGCGTCTCGCCCGCGCGATAGAAGAACTCGTACTCGATCGTGCCGTCCTCAACCATCGGGCGGTGGTAGCGGAGCAGCTTCTCCCAGTGTGACTCCGACACCTTGCCCGAGCGCGTTCCGTGAATCCCCCCACCGTTTGCCAAGTCGCCGAGCTGTTGCCAATTGCCGCCTGGCCCAACCTGATGATCATCGTTGATCGGTAGCCACCCCGGCAACTCGGCGTTTGCCGTCAGTCGTACCTCAGCGGGGATCTCCGGGTTGCCTGTGATCCGTAAGTTACGAACGGCTCCGTTTGTCTTGTACCAACTTCGTATCGCCACCCACGGGTCGTGCTCAGCATCCAAAACGCGCCGCTGAATCTCTCGGCCATTGGCGTAAGTCGTACAGACGCCATCGCGGACCACGGCTCGATAGCGAATCCAACTATTCGTCTTGTGCATGGGCGGATCGAGAGTCAGCAATTGCTCGTCCCGAAAGTCGCCGGTCTTTACATCGCTTAGTGTATAAAAGAGTCTCGCCCAGCGGCCGGCAACCCACAGGCTCGATTCGCGATAGCCGAAGCCGGTTATGTCGCATTCGATCTCAAAGTTCCCCCGCAGCGGAATGCGATAGAACAGATAGTCATCGTGATGACTGGCAAAGTTCTCGACGGTTGCGGGCGCGGAGATTGCCCACTGAGCCGGCGGAAAACCTTGTCCGCGAGTGCGATTTGTTTCCCGACTTGCGGGCACCCAGTTCGCGAGCGGCGACTGGCCGCGCGTACGGTTTGTAGCTGTCTCTCGCAGTGCTGGCTCACTCTCTAACAGATCGAAGTACCTGATGCGACCCATTAATGCGGGCAGGTGCTGATCCCATGCTTCGTGACCGCTGGAGCTGTCCTGTCTCCTCTGCTTGTTAAGGATACCGAAGGCCAGATCGCGGATGGCGTCTCGCGCCTCGGAATATTGCGACGCTTGCCAAATTACCAGCGCCTCGGCCCACCGCTCAGTGAAGGCAAACGTTGTTCTGTCCGCGGCGCTCGACGCGAATTTGTCGAGCGTCGTTCTTGCCTTGGCTAGGTCTCCAAGTTCAATCTCGACCATCGCGAGCACGGCAAGTTGTGATCGGAGTTGATGCTCGTCTGCTGTGGCAATTATAGCGACCTTTCCTCGCAGTTCATCAAGCTGGCCGAGTTCCTTCGCTACGGCGACAAGATCCAAGGCGGGAGAAATCAATTTGCCACCGCTTGCGACGCGCGACGGTACATCGAGATCTTCATCGCTCATCAGCGGTGCGGGGTTTGCAGGCGTAAAGTCCGACGCCAGGCGCAGTGTGTTGTGATCTGGACTCGGCAGCACCCACTTGAACAGAAAAGCATATCGCTCTTGCGGCGGCAGTTTCGCGGCATGACGATGCACCGCCAACACCGAACCATGCACGTGCCGGTCGTCGAAGATAGCGCCCCGAAGTCGTCGGTCGGCATCCGATCGATCTGGATTAGAGGCGGTCGTCAAATGGGCGAGTTCTCGCTCGGTCAGCCGCTCCGGCCAATCGCCACGCATGACGACGTGACGGACACGAGCCTCGGAACGATTCATGTCGTGATAGAACCCAAACGTCCGGTCGTTCTCCAGCTCCATCTTGCGTGTGTAGATGGTGGCGTCGTTCAACCGCAACGTCAGCGTGTCACTGGCGAGCGAAAGCGTGACGCGATTCCACTCGGCTGACTTCAATGGCAGCGGTTTCGGGCCGCGTCGATTCAAGGGCTCGACGACCCCGTTGTCCGCCGCCAAGCCTGTCCACTCGTGGTCGCCATCGGTCATCCAATGCAACCGCACGCCACCGGGTTCGATCAGAAACGCGGTGCGTCCTAGCGCCGGATGCACTTCCAGCTTACCCGGCTCGTATTGAAATTCGTAACTGATCGACTCGCCATCGAACAGCGGGCGAAGGTAGTAGAGGCGGTTTTGCCGCGCAACTGCTTCTTCGGTTTTTTGCCCTGCGCCGTAAATGACGCCGTCCTTGAGAAACCAACTGGGACCCTCATCATTTTCTTCGCCAGGTACGTCTGTCAGCATTTGCTCGTCATAGAAACTCGCCACCCAACTCCGCAACGATTTTCCCCCCGACATCTTCACTTCACGAGGAATCATGGGAGCGCCGGTGAGTTTAACGTGGCGGAAGATCGACGCGGAGGATCCGTAACTGCGAAGAAAGATCCAGGGGTTGGCACCGTCGGTCTCGCTGTCGATCCAAGTTGCGTGGCGATTGCAGAAGAGCGTGACAGCGCCCGCTGTCGACTTTAGCACGAAGTTGTTGAACGTGGCCTGCGGACGGTTGGCAACGAACGGGCAGGGGAGCCCCGCAATCAAGCCATGATACGTGTCCCAGACTCGCAGCGTCTGCTTCGCTCCCAGCAGCTCATAGCCGAGTCCACCGTAGCCGACGCCGCCGTTCGTTCCACCTCGGCCACCAATCTGCGTATCGCACGAAAACTCAAACTCGCCGACCAACGGATACTTGAAGAACAAGTAGTCGCTGTGCGGACCCGCCAGATGCATGGTGTGATCTTCATGCGTAAGCCAGGCAGATCGGACCGTGCCCCGCGCTTGATTGCCCGTCTCCCGCACGCTTGAAGGAACCCAAAGTTCAAGATCCGAACCGTCGCCATCCTCGAGGCTCGCGTCTTGATATCGCTTGCCAATGGCCGTCGCAAGGGCTTGCCGCAGAAACGGTCTCATCACCCGCGATTCGTGGTCGTAGGTCTGCTCTAGTTTTTCCTCTACAATGCGTTGGCCGATGGGTTGCAGCCACTCCTTCGTCAAGCACGCCACCGCGATCACCAGATCGACGTTGTCCGACCGATTCTCGAACGCCGCCACGTATGCTGTGAGCTGGTCGAGCAACTGCTGATCCGACCGCCGCGCGGCGACGATATTGGCTAGCTGCAAGACGAAGCGGGCATTCGGAACGTCGTTTTCGGCCAGTTGGGTCAACTCGGACGTCAGCTGCCGCAAGCTGCGAGCATCGTCGGCGGCCTTCACTAACTCCCACGCTGTGCAGAACAGGCCGCTGATGTCACCGATCTCTGGAACCGCAAACGAGTCGCGCCGAGGCCGCTCGCCCAACGCTCTGGCAAACACCGAAGGAGGAGCATCCTGCGGGATCAGCGAAGTCAGCACGCGGACCGTTCGACGAGACTCCGTCGGCATGGCCCATTCATAGAGCAAGTCAAACCGTTCTTCGGCATCTAACTGGTCTAGTTTGCGATGCAATCCTGCCGCAGCCGGGCCCAGACCGGTGTCGCCTTCTGTCGAAAGAGAAACGGCTAGATCAGTTGCTTCGCCCAACGAAATCAACGCCTGCGGAAGACGGTCACCGCGAAGATGGCTGAGCGTTTTAGACGCGAGTTCGCGAATCCGCGCCAGCAACGCAACATCTGTCTGGTTAGCGGGCAGGGCTTTGACGATTACCGGCTGAGTGTCTTGAGCCAGGGCCTTCGTGTCAATGAACGCCGGACCTAGGAGCAAGAAGAACAGCATGAGGAGTTGAAGACTGGGCAAGAATATGAAATGGCAAGAGTATGTCCAGCGGCCGTTCGTCATATATTCTTGCCATTTCATATTCTTGTCTCTCATCCCGCAACCGAATCCTACTAACTACCTGAACAAATCCAGCAGAGTTTCCAACAACGTCTTCTCTTTCGCAGTTGGAGGGATCGCAGCTTGAGGTGCTGCGTTCGGCCGCGAGTCGTAAGCGATCTTGTCGGCGTAGACTCTGATGTTCTTCCAAACGACGCTTGCCTGACCGATGCCGCCTACCTGCGTGAACAACCAGAGTCCATTCACTTTGACGGGGTCCTGGGACACTTCT
>JACNKX010000060.1:0-54622 GCA_014381825.1 Planctomycetota bacterium | reverse complement strand
ATCAAGGCAAAGCGGTGCTCGATCCGGTGGTTGTGCCAGCGATTGGGCTCTGTTCCTGGCACGGTCAAGTGAAGTCCGTCATCTGGATGGGCGATCGTTGTGGCGGGATTGTTCGCCGGGAGTTGAAAGACGTTTGATTGCAGTTGGTTTTTGGCGAAATCGTGCTCGAACACTTCCATCGTTGGCAGCTTGGCGTCGAGTTCCGGGATCAGCGAAACGTCCGCAAGTTCTTGGTCCGCGAGCGAAGGCAGTTCCTTCGGCCAATCGCCATGCCAAACAACGTTGCGGACGCGAGCTTCTGTTTGGTCCGAGTAATGCAACAAGCCGAACTGACGCATGTTCGATGGTTCAAGATCGCGTTGATAAACCGGTTGGTCGTTCAACATCAGATCAATCGTGTCGCCAGTCAGAGTCAGCTTGATGCTGTTCCACGTTCCGGCTCTCAACGGCAGTCGATTGGCGCGGCGGTTGACTTGCTCGTCTCCGATGTTCGATGGCGACAGGCCCGTCCGATCGTCGATGCCATCGGTACACCAGTGGATCTTCACTCCGCTTGGATCGAGCAGAAAGGCGAGTCGATCCAACACAGGATGTACGACCGACTGATCGGGCTCGTAGAAGAACTCGTAGGCGATCCATCCGTCTTCCAACATCGGACGATGATAGTACACAAGGCTCTCCCGGTGACTTCCCTCTATTGATACGTGTCGTCGTCCAATCAATTCCTCGTGGTCGTACCGCCAGTCAGAATCCTCGCTCGCGATCGTCTCGTCGTAATAGGGAACCCACCCAGTTAGTTCCGCGTTATGCAACAGCTTCACTTCCGCCGGAATGATCGGAGTGCCAGTGAGTCGCAGATCACGAACGCTGCCATGGCGATCGTGGTCGCTACGAATCGCGATCCAAGGATCGTGATCGACGCCGAGCTGTTCCTCGCAAATCTTCCGTCCGTTGATGTACGTCGCCACGACTTGGTCCTTCACGTCCACGCGGTAGTGCAGGAAAGGCACGTCGCCTCGTTTCCACATCGGTGGATCGATCGGGTGCGTGCCAAGCTGTTTCCGAAAATCGCCGCGGTTGAAGAACTTCATGTCCCAAGTTGCCACCACCCATTGGCCACCGATGCTGATCGCCGTGTCTCGCCAACCAGCGGAAGCGGTTACTTCGCAATCAAGTTGGTAATTCCCTTGCAGTGGGCTCTGGAAATAGAGAAAGTCATTTGCGTGTCCCGCAACTTTGGCAACGCTTCTGTCGGCGGGACTCCAGCGGGCGATCGGCATGCCCCGACCTCGCGTATTCGCAGTCACTTTGTTAACGGGAGTCCACTGCTTCAGTCGTGAGTCATCCAAGTACGTTTCGATGGACGAGTGGTCATCCAGGTGCCGTTTGGCTCCGGTCAATGCCAGCAGGTGGCGATCGTGCAAGTCCGATCCCGTGCCTTCGCCGTGACGAATCTGGCGCTCGGTAACGCTGATGACGCTTTCACCCACTAACTGATATATCTCGCGGTGCCGCAGCGCCTCGTAGAAAACGAGTATTTCCGGCCAACGGTCCTCAGTGAGAAATGGCGGCTCGACGGCCAGTTCTCTGAACTCTTCCAAATGCTGATCCGCCGCTGCGAAGTCCTGGCGAGCCATGTCGATCAAG
The DNA here is from genome assembly GCA_014381825.1 of Planctomycetota bacterium. GTDB lineage: Bacteria > Planctomycetota > Planctomycetia > Pirellulales > Pirellulaceae. Next base: position 52,975 of record JACNKX010000060.1, on the reverse strand, counting down.
ATCAGCAGCGCGAGCTGCGAACGTCGGTGCGTCTTATCTTTAGGCCCGCCAGCGACGATCTCAACACGATCGCGCAGCGCATCCAACCGATCGAGCTGCTTGGCGACGGTGATCAAATCAAGGGCCGGAGCGACAGCGACGCCGCCCGTTTGGATGCGTCCCGCTCCTTTTTCCTTCGCTTCGTCCAAACGCCGTTGCTCACTGATGATGTAATCGGCAACGGGCCGTGCTGGGTTCGTGGGGCCAAACGCCCCGTAGAGCCGAAGCGTCGCGTGATTGCGGCTTGGTAAGACCCAGTCGGCAAGGAAATCGTACCGTTCCTTCGGCGGCATCTTCGCCGCGCGCCGACGAGTTGCCATGATGTCGCCAGCGATGTATTTGTCACCGAACAACGCGTTTAGAGCAAAGCGATCTGGTTGGCTTCGATCGGAATCGGAAATCGCTGCGAGGTTGTTCAACTGCTCGTCGGTAAGACGCTCCGGCCACGCGCCTCGCATTGTGACGTTGCGGACTTCCACCGCTGAACGGTTCGCGTCGTGATAGAAAGCGAATGACCGATCGTCTTGCGGCTGCAGCTTTCGCTCATAGATAACCTGGTCCTTGAGCATTACAGTTACGTTGTCGCCAGCAAGTTCAACGGTCACGCGGTTCCAATCGCCTTCAACGAGCGGCAGCGGCTTTGCCCCGCGGCGATCAAAACGCTCGACGACTGCGTTGTCTTGGCCAAGTCCCGTCCATTCCTGGTCGCCATCGGTGATCCAATGCAAGCGAACTCCGCCGGGCTCGATCAAGAACACCAACCGACCGATCGCCGGATGCACTTCGAACTTGCCGGACTCGTAACGGAACTCATAGCTGATCGATTCGGTGTCTTGCAACGGTCGGGTGTAGACGAGTTGCCGTTGACCTACATGATCATCTTCGCTGTCGATACGCGAACCATGAATGACTCCATTCCTGGAAAACCATGCTGGATCAGCATCGGCATTCGAAGTACGAAGAGTCGGGGCAAGAATATGGGGGGCAAGAATGTCATCGGTAGCGAGGAAGTAGGGAATGCGGAAGTTCGGATTCGATATTCTTGCCCGTTCATTTTCTTGCCTCTCCTTCAGCGCGACCTCATCGGGACTCGCTCGCCATAGTCCATCCGCGTCAGTACTTTGCACCCATCCTGCTAACGAATCACCGTCCGACAGGCGGACCTCGCGGGGGATGACCGGGTCGCCAGTGATTCGGAGGTTGCGGAAGATCGGATTACGGTCGCCTTGGGCTTGCAACGCGATCCAAGGTGACGTCGTGCCGCCGCCAACGCCGCTCCATATCGGCTGCCCTTTCGACGAGAACGTCACTTGGCCCGCAACCGAAGCTAATTCGAACTGATGGAACTCGGGTGGCCCTGCGTGTTGTCCGTGGAAACTGCCGGCGTGCGACGTCAGTTGCGCGAAGGGTTCTTCGATCAATCCGCGACCCGTGACGGCCTTGAACAGTTCGTCCGCGACATTGACTTCGTAGCTTGTGCCCCCGAATGCAACTCCGCCGTCCGTTCCGGGGCGACCGCTGGTTTGCGTTTCGAATGAGAATGCGAAGTCGCCAGCTAATGGGTATCGGAAGAAGAGTTGATCTTGTTGTGATCCCGCTAAATGCAGGATGTGATCCGCGTGTCCCAGCCAAGTGTTGCGAGTAGCAGCCCCGCTGCTACCAAATGTGTGGCCGCTTCGCACCCAGTACGTCAAGCCTGTATCTTCGAGCAATGCCGAGCTTGTTTCGCCTACTCCCTTCCGCACGGCCGTCGCCCAGGCTCGTCGCAGCGCGGGACGGATTAGCCGACTGTTATACTCGTGCGGACGATTAATCCACTTGTCGGTGCAATAAGTGTTTTCGACCCATTTCTGGAGAATGCCCTCACCGATCGGCTGCAGCCAGTCGTGCTCGAGGCAAGCCGCCGCGAGTACTGCATCGGAGACAACGCTCTTGCTGTGCGGGCCGCAAAAGTCGGCGACCGAGTCGTAGATCCGCTGCATGTCGCCCGTCTTCAGATGAAGCTGGAACATCCAAACAAAAGTGTCGAAATTGTTGTCGTCGACGATGTCGGCGAGGAAGTCAATCGTCTCGCCGGCCTTCACCTCGACGGGATCAATCCTCAACTCGGTCGGCCCGTCGTGAGCATGTAATTCGCTGAGCGTACCAGTTCGGCTTGAAACGACTCGTCCGCGTACTCCGTCGCCTTCTGCTGCGGGGTGGTACATCATGCCGGTGATCGTGAGCGTTCCATCTTGAGGAGCCGTCCAACGCCGAATACAAGCACGCTCAGGCGACGGATGCCCGCCGGTCTGATCAATCCGAAGGAAACCGAAGCCGCTGTTCGGACGTTCCGCGCTAATCTGCCAGGCGGCTCCCGTCCAGTGCGAGAACGGTGTGAAATCGAGTGTCCGCTGGGTTTCGTCATCGAATTTGCCGTGCCCGTATCGCCACGCAGCGTCGAAGGACTGTGGCGGCGAGTCGGGCCTAGGCTGATTGTCGCGAAGACGGGTAAGATGACGGGCCAATCGCTCCGTCAGCCCTTCACCCGCTCGCTTTGCTTCAACGATCTGCGCCAACATGAGAACATGGTCCGTGTTGGGAACGCCTTCATCGCGTAACTCTTCCAGCTCGCCTTTTAGACGTCGCAGCCGTCCCGCTTCCTCAGCAGCCGCGACCAACTCCCAAGCCGTGCTGAATAGCCCACTGACTTCACCGACGTGAGCGATTGTAAATGACGAGTCACGCGGACGCTCGCCGAACGCTCGCGCAAATACTTGCGGCGGCGCAACGGTCGGAGTGAACGCCGCCAACACTCGCAGCGTTCTCCGGGACCCCGTTGGCATCGACCAATCGTGTAGCAAATCATATCGCTCATCGCTGTCCAGCATCGCCAAATGACGATTCAGACCTCCTGCCACGCTAGAGAATCCGTTGTTTAATCCTTTGCGCAGCGGTACATCGAAGTCAGCGGCTTCGCCGAGTATCGCAAGCGCATCGCTGAGTTCACTTGCGCGAAGATGCTTGTGAGCGACCCTGGCCAACTGACGCGACTGCTCGTACTTGCCTCGCCAACTCGTTTCAGAGGCATCCTTTGCGAAGCAGCTCGACGAAAGCAGGATCAGCACTGCGAGTTCAATCGCGACCGTTGGCATGCAAACCTTACGCGGTAAGGAATGGGGCAACCAAAAGGGAGGGCAAGAATCTCCGACGCTGTCAGCTCTATACTCTCGCCATCCCATATTCTTGCCAATCATCTCCCAGCTTCTTCTCCGGCTTCGCGCATGTGGATCTCAGGCGCGCACCAACTCCTCATGGAAGTCGCTGTTCGCTCTCAATTCACGCACAGATTCCCGGCAGCTTCTACATTACGCTTCCAGAGCCGCTTGCGCGGAGAGTCGAGTACAATGTGCGGGCCGTTCCTCGCAGCTTAACCCTTGGTGCTCAAACAGTTTGTTGGCTTCTCCATCGTACCATCGTCGAATCCGAAGTTTTTCCGTGCGTGAAGCGGTTGCATCCAGCGACCATTAGAACGGACGGCGAAGCTAGAATGAAAGCTCCACCGTTTTATGCTGCGAGATACCGAGGCCATTTTGAACGATTCCGATCTCGTGAGACAACTTGGAGAACGAGATCCGGCGGCGTATCAGTGTTTGAGTGAACGCTATCTGCCGTCGGTTTGGCGATTTGTGTACACGCGAGTGGATGGCGATTCTCATCTCGCGGAGGATATTGTGAGTGAGACCATGCTGGCGCTGATTCGAGCCGTATCTGACGAAGCGACTGCCGAGATCGAGAATCCAGGCGGCTGGCTGCGATCGGTGGCTAACCACAAGGTGCAGGATCACTACCGGGCGGTCGCTCGGGTGCGGCATTTGATCGACGAAGCGAAACAAACGGTTGAGTCTGAGGAGCAAGAAGACCCGGCGAAGCAGTCCGAGACTCAGGAGAAGCGTGCCGAAATCCGAACGGCAATGGATGAACTTTCCGAGCAATACCGCACTGCGTTGGAGTGGAAGTATCTCGACAAGCTTAGTGTTCGCGAGATCGCCGAACGCTGGGACACGACCGAAAAGGCTGTTGAATCGATCCTATTTCGTGCTCGTGGCGAGTTGCGAATGAAATTGCTGAAGACCGGTGTGGTGGATCACGTCCGAGCGGGGAACACAACGTCGGCACCACCATCGAACCAGTCTCAGGAGGCAACGGAGATTCGCGAACCAACGACGTGATCGTCCCACATACTTCTTGCCTATTCTCTTACGGGAGCGAGGCAGAATACATAGGGCAAGAAGATCTGATGGCAAGAGTATTAGATGATGACAACCGATTGAAGCAAGGCAAGATACGGTAAAGTCGATGAAACAAGACACGAACAACCAGGAAGACGCAGTTCAAGACGCCAAGGATTCGGAATTCGAGCTGATGCTCACCGATGCCTACGAGGTCCCGGTCGTGCCACGGACGCTGCTGAAGCGGCTTGATCGAGCCGTGGGGCAGGAGTGGGGCGTTTCGCCTCAGTTGGCGAAGCGGGAACGGTCACGAGTGGGCCGCGTTGCCGCGCGAGGATCGCGGGTACTGAAGGCGTGGCCGATTGCTGCGAGTCTCGCGCTGATCGTAGTAGCAGTCGTCATGTTCCAAAGTAACGGGCGCGCTTATGGTTGGGCCAAGATGCTCGACGCACTCCGAGGTGCTGAAGTCGTTCAGCTCACTGATGCCGACGACGGTTCAGTGCGTTGGATGTCGCTTTCCAAGGCAGTTGTCGGAGAACGCTCGAAGAGCGAATCACGTTTGTTCGATTTTGACCGCGGCATCATGCTCGAACGCGAAGCCGGTGCATCGCAAGCTGAACGGTACACCTTCGTTAGCGCAAAAGGTATATCGCAACAGGACGCTGTGCTGATCGCGTTTTTCCTCGATAACCTGAACGCGGATGGCACTGCGTTTCGGCAGACGGAGATGACATTGCTCGGGGAGAAGTGGTCGCGTAGCGACAGCGATGCTGTGTTATTGGAAGTTAAGCTCGGATCGGCCACGGAGTCGGCCAATCTAAGTATCGTGATTGACGCCAACACGCATTTGCCCAAGAACGTCCAAATGGCGGGCGCGGATTCGGCGTCCAACGCGGTGGCGCTGTCCTACTCGAAGTCAGCGTTCCAGGTGGAGGATTTTCCCGCAGACTTGCTAGTTGTCGATGCTGCTCCACCGGCGACCGCAGTCGCGTCGTATGACACGCAACCCAAACCCGAAGTCCCGCAGGAGGCCATTGCCGTTGCTGAAGACAAGCCGCTGGCCGAAGAGAAACCTAAGGAGACGGTACTCGTTGGTGCCGCCACGCTACAGTGGCCAGCTGTCAAGGCGACGAAGTGGACGAACGACGAGGCGGTCGCGCGGATCAACGAAATCATTGAAGCGCTCTGGAGGCAGCAAAGCATCGAACCGGCTGCCGCGGCGAGCGACTACGAGTTACTTCGGCGCGTCTATCTCGATCTAGTGGGTCGAACCCCGAGCGTCAGCGAAGTTAGGGCATACCTCGACGATGAGTCGCCGGATCGGTACACCAAGCTCGTCGATCAACTGCTCGCCAGCCGCGATCACTCGACTCATTTGGCAACTGTTTGGCGAACTTACCTGATCCCCGAAGGCATCGACCTCGCTCGCTTCGGCGGACCTCAGTCGTTTGAGAAGTGGATCGGCGACCAGTTCATGGACAAAGTGCCATACGACGAGATCGTGCGGCGGTTGCTGCTGGCGGAAGGGCGACTAGTGCAATCTGGCCCTCTGCTGTTCTACGCAGCCGTGAAGATGGACCCGGATCAGCTCGCCACGCGATCGGCCCGCGTCTTCCTCGGCATGCGGTTGGATTGTGCACAATGTCACGACGATAAATTCGAGCCCTGGCTGCAGGACGATTTTTGGGGATACGCGGCGTTCTTCGCTCAGATTTCGCGACCACAAGGCGTCCTGCGTGATGTATCGACGGTGATGCGAGTCCGCGACAACGAGCGCGGTGAAGTCACCATCCCTGAAACCGAGGACATCGTGTTGCCTCGGTTCCTCGACGGCTCGCCAATCGACAACGACGCGGCTTCCGTCGCGCGGCGAACACAACTTGCTGATTGGATCACGGCACCCGAAAACCCTTACTTCGCTCGTGCCACAGCCAACCGTATCTGGGGTCAGCTCTTCGGCAAGGGCATCGTCGATCCGGTTGATGGCTTCGGTATCCAACACGAACCAGTTTCGCAGGAGTTGCTCGACGAAGTCGCCGGGCATTTCATCGCGAGCGATTACGATTTGCGTGAGTTGTTCAGGACGTTAGTGCTTTCGCGCGCCTATCGCCTGTCGAGCGGTGCCGAGACGCCCGATCCGCAGCGACACGAGTTCTTCGCTCAGATGAACGTCAAACTGCTAACAGCGGAGCAGATGTACGACTGTATCACCGTCGCCTCGATGCTCGTTTCCGCGGAAGCTGGGACGGGCTTCAATCTGGCTCGCGTCGGGAACACGACACGTGATGAATTCCTGCAACAGTTTCGAGCGCCTCCTGGCCGCTCGACCGAGTATCAAGCCGGTATTCCGCAAGCACTGACTTTGATGAACGGCGGGTTAATCTCCAACGCGACTGGCTTGGCTGGCAGCGGACTCCTAAAAACCTTGGAAGTCCCACTAATTGACAACAAAGATCGCGTGGAAATTCTGTATATGGCGACCTTATCTCGGAAGCCCGCAGTGTCCGAGCAAGAACTGCTTAGCGAGTACATCGCCGAAGACGCGTCCGGTGCCGAACTCTACGAAGGACTGGCCGACGTTCTCTGGGCGCTATTGAACAGTGCCGAATTCACAATGAACCACTAACAAGACAACGAGTAGCCGGACTCGTCAGACTTCTGATCCGAACTCTCACGAGTCCGGCTACCACCAAGCCATAAGAATAAAGGGACGAAACAATGACAGTCAGATTCTCACGGCGGCAAATGTTAGGGTCGATGATGGCTGCGACTGCAGGCGTCAGTGCAAGTGGTTGGTTTCCGGCCTTCGCTGCGCCGCTGCTCGAAGATCCGAAACGGAGGCGCCATTGCATCTTGCTTTGGATGAGTGGAGGACCTAGTCAGACCGATACCTTTGATTTGAAGCCTGGTCACGAAAACGGTGGTGAGTTTAAGGAAATCGAAACGAGTGCACCGGGCCTTCGTATCAGCGAGCACCTGCCGAAACTGGCCAAGATGGGCGACAAGCTGGCGGTGATTCGAGGCCTGAGTACGAGGGAAGGTGATCACGGTCGCGGCACGTTCCTGATGCGAACAGGTCACCCGCCACAGGGGCCGGTTCGCTATCCTGCCATCGGTGCGTCGTTGTCGAAGCAGTTGGGAAATGACGGCACTGTTGGCTTGCCCGGATATGTGAGCGTCGGCCCGTTCCGCGTCGTCAATCAGGACGCGTTCGGTTCTGGTTTCCTCGGTCCGCGATTCGGCCCGCTGATCGTGGGAGCTTCCGACATGCCTGGCGCTCGACCACAGCAACGCGGCAACAACGGCCAACCACCGCCTTTTCCGGAGCTACAGGTTGACTCGATGCAACGCGCTACGGGGATCACCGAGGCGAGGTTCAGCAAGCGGCTGGAGATCTGGAAGAAGCTGCAGAGCAATTTCCTCGCGACGCGGTCGGATGGTGCGCCCAAGACGCACAACACGGTCTACGAGGGTGCTGTAAATCTGATGGACAGTGAGGATGCTAACGCCTTCAACCTCGCCGAGGAATCTGAAGAACTCCGGGAGGCGTACGGACGTACCGAGTTCGGTCAGGGATGTCTGCTCGCGCGGCGTCTGGTTGAACGCGACGTTCCCTTCATTGAAGTCTCGCTCGGCGGAGGCGCTGGTTGGGACACGCACGCCGACAACTTCAGCCAGGTCGCGAACTTGTCGCGAGATCTCGACGCAGGCTGGGCCACCTTAATGAAGGATCTCGATGAACGTGGCTTGCTCGAATCGACGACGATCCTTTGGATGGGCGAGTTTGGCCGGACGCCATCGATCAACGGAAACGCTGGCCGAGATCACTTCCCGGCAGCTTGGTCCTGTGTGTTGGGCGGTGGCGGCATCGCTGGTGGCCAAGCTTATGGCAAAACGAGCGAAGACGGGAATGAAGTTGTCGATGGCAAAGTTGGAGTGGGCGATGTACTCGCAACGCTCTGCGAAGCGCTTGGCGTCGAGTCGGACACCATGCAACAATCGAACATCGGACGACCGCTCCCGATTACCGAAGGAACTCCCATCAGAGATATTCTCGCATGAGACCGCTAATCTTGTCACTATGCTTGCTACTTGCTCTGTCCATCTGCGTTCTCGCAGCCGAGGTTGAGCTTTCGGTCCCGGTCCGCTTCATTGGGCCTGCGCCCGAGCGGCAACAACCGAACATGCGGGCGACGGCGGAACGTGCCGAATCGCCGACGATCACGCGCGGGCTGTTGCCTCAATATCAGAGCGTGACGGCGTTCCGCTCCGACGTCACAAAGGCACCCGATCCGGCAAAGTCTGTGATGCGTTTTTTCGTGGCGTTGCCAGATCGAATGCTGTTACTCGATGCGGCTGTCACGATCGATGGCAAGCCATTCGAGATGATTCGCGAGCGGCGGATCGATCGCATCATCGCCTCGTTTAACGGCGAGCCGCAGGCGGTGGCGAACGGGAGTGTCACAGACGCGTCCGGCTTGCCGTTAAACGAAGAACCCGACGAGACGCTGGAATCCGAAGAGGAGCCGGTCGAAGAAGCGAGCGAAGAAGAAACGCCCGAAGAAGCGAGTGAGGAGGGAGCCGAGCCCGAAGTCGAATTGATCTCGGTGCCGAGCGCTGCCCTCGAAGCCCGCCTCCGTCGTTACGCTACAGTGACCGGTCGACCACCTACGCGCGACGAAGTTCGCTGGTTGCTGACGAAGTGGGTTGATGGCCCGACGCTGCTTTTGTTAGACGACAACTTTCAGCGATTCCGCGCGGCACAGGCTCCCGCGTTCCGTGTCTTGGATAAAGACATGGACGGGACAGTCTCCGAGGGCGAACTCAATCTCGCACCCGAGACGCTGCGGTCTTGCGATGTTAATCAAAACGATGTCGTTGAATACACCGAGATCGCCGAGGTCGCTGATGATCCACGACACAAGAACTATGCCGCTCCAGTTCACGCGATCGTTCCAATTCTCGACGCGAATGCCGTCACCAGTGCCTTCCGGTAGTTGGCCAAACGATATGGCTCGCCCGATGGCTTGAAGCGATTCGATGGTGACTCGGATGGCGAGTTGAGTGCGATCGAGATCTCCAAGCTGGACGAACTCGCTCCTGATCTGACCGTGAACGTTTCGTTCAATACGAAGGACCCGGCAAAGTCATCGACACGGATCACGCAGATTTCGTCTGATTTAGCTGGCGAGAGCAAGCCACACGAGTCGGTTGGCCCGTGGATCACGATTCCGGTTGGCGGCACGCTGCTCGAATTCTCGGCGGTTCAAGCGGCCGCGATGAGCGGCTCGGACCAGATTTCGGTCGGCGTCGTCAACGACGGCTAATCGGTGCTTCGCTTCCAACGGAACTTGAAGTGGTCGAATTGGACTCGGTTGGCGGCACGGGCAATCTCGCCGTAAACAACCTTCGATCGAGCCGGACTGTCGTCGGAGTAGGTCAAGCGTTGGCGCTGACCGAGCTGAGCGAAGAGGCGATTGGCCGGCTTCGCGAGTTTGTTTCTGATGGCGGCGGGTTATGGCTCGCCCTGGGTCCGCGAACGGACATCGACTCTTTCAATCACTACTTTTTCAATGATGGTGATGGGCTGTCGCCGCTAAGCATCGGCTCGGTTGTCGAAGACGACCCGACTGACGACGACCGGCCCAAGACAAAGATCAACCCCTTCGGCAAAGACCACCCCGCGGTCGCTGAGCTTGCCGATGTCGAACGGCTCGATACCGGCGACGTCAAAGTCACCGGTCGATTCCGTTTCAACGCGGGTATCTCGTACGATGATGTCTCCGTGCTACTCGATCTTACGAACGGCGAGCCACTGGCTGTGGAGAAGTACGTCGGCAGCGGCCGAGTCATCGTGCAGAGTATTCCTTTGCGGTATCAGTGGAGCGACTTTGCGCTCAAGCAGTCGTTCGTCGTGATGGTACACAACTGGCTTGCGTATCTGACACAGCCGCGTGCGACGCGCCACAACCTAGCTCCCGGCGATCCGATCTCGGTACATCTCGCCGATTTGCAGTTCACCGAAGCAACGCTGACAACTCCCCACGGCGACGAAATCGATCTGGCTTCGGAGCCAGCAGGCGACGGCGTCGTCTTCCGATCGAGTCGCACGATCTTGCCCGGCGAGTACTCTCTCGAACTGGGTCTCTCCGGCGATCAGATCCCGTTCTACGTCTCTCGCGATCCGCGCGAATCGAATCTCGCGGCGCTCGCGGCAGTCGATCGCAAGCTGCTCACCGAGACTGCAGGGCTGAGCCAGAACATGGTGAGCCGGCAGATCACCGGCACGAATCAGCGTGACCCCGTTTGGCCGCTACTGTTGATGGGCTTAATCGCGCTGATCGCGGGCGAACTGTTGCTCTCCGGCCTGATCTCGAAGCAACGATTCGGTTCAGACTCAATCGCCGAGACCACCGAAGATTGGATGCAACAAGCAAGCAGCGTGGCGGTTTTCGGTAGACCGCCAACCGCCGCGTCAAAGAGTGATGGACGTCGCGGGGCCGGAACAGAAGAGCAAGAGAAAGAAGCCGTCAACGTCTGACAAAGCCATGCTACCCACAATCACCGACAACCTGGAGCATTTCGCCTTGGACGGCCCCTTCGGCCTGCCGATTGCGGTTGTGATCGGCGTGGTGTTGCTGGCGCTGTTTGCTTGGGCGTTGAGTCGTGAACGGTCGGTGATCGGAAAACGTAACGCGATGTTCTTTTGGGTGCTGCGCGCGGTGGCAGTCGGCGTTGTCATCTGGATGCTGCTGGCACCGACAACCGTCAGCGTGCAGCGGTCGACGACTCGACGAGCCGTTGCCGTTGTGACTGACGTCAGCCGGAGCATGGCGACGGTCGATCCGCAAGGAACCTCGGACGACCTGCGATGGGCGCTCGCCGGTGCAAGCGCTCCCGATACCTCAACCGAAGCAGCCGACCGAGCCCTCGCAGCAGCAGGCATCGCCGAGCGACATCTGCATAGCGCTGCACAAGCTCAGCGCGAACATCGCGCTGAAAGTCGTGTCCGCGATGCGACAACTGCCGCGCGAGATGCGATCGAGCACATTCGCGCGAACGTCAGCACGGTGCTTGACCGCCGCAACCGCTGGGAGGCTGCCGGGAATGCCGACGGCGCGGAGTCCTCGCTGGCGAAACGCATTCAAAAGATGCTCGATGGGCCGGATTTCCAAGCGTTCACGGAACTTGCCAGAGCGTTGGAACGCGGTCGCGCGCCGTCGCAGAAAGGGTGGCGAGAGAGTCTGCCTGATTTGGAGCATCGCGTTGCTGGCATTCAGCGGCGGCTCGCCGAGTTGGCTCGAACCGTGTCCGAAGGCGAGCAACAGTTGTTGAAGAACGAGAACGCGGAAGCATTCGCGTCCATTGCGCAGGCATCACGCTTGTCGCGAGTTGGTTTGTTCGTCGAGTCGCTGAAGGACAGCGTCTTGGGTCCAGTTAGCGATCAAGCGGATGTTCGGTACAGCGTATTCGACGAGACACTAACGTCGCTGTCCAATCAGGAATCTCCCGAGATCGAGATCAAGCGGCAGCGTAAACAAGAGCCCCAAGCCGATGACAAGACGGGGCTCGTGACGGATCTTTCCGCTGTCTTGGAACAGATCAGTCGCGCTCGTCAGCAACAACCGATCGCCGCCGTGATCATTCCCACCGACGTGATTCACAATAGCACCAACAGCCCTCACCCGCGCGAGCTGGCGGCGGAGTTAGACGGGACTCCGATATACATCGTTCCGATCGGGAACACACGGCACGTCCGCGACATCATCTTGCAGTCCGTGCTCGCTCCGAACATCGCGATGCGAAATGACGATATGGTGATCGAAGCCAGCCTGCAGGCCTACGATTGTGAAGGCGAAATTTGTACCGTCGAGCTACTGCAAGACGGCGAGGTGATTGATAGCGAGGATGTGGCGTTCGATTCTGCCGTGGCCACGCGGACGGTACGTTTCGAACAACGCATGGCAGAAGTTGGCGTTCATCAATATCAGGTGTCGGTCGCTCCGCTCGATAGCGAACTGAGCGATGAAAATAACTTCGACCAGTTCGAGGTCAACGTCACGCGCGGCGAGATCAAAGTGCTGCTGGCTGACGAACTGCCTCGCTGGGAGTATGGTTATCTAACACGACTCTTCCGCCGTGCTCCCAAGATCGAGTGCGACGAATTGCTGTTCCGACCGCGGGTGATCGCGACGGGTCGACGCGCGGAATCGCAGGGCTTCTGGGCGCCGACGGTCGCGATCACAGCAACGCAACTCGATAGCGTAACAGGCGACGCCGCGATCCCTCGCGGCCAGTCGATTGACATCGTCACGAAATTGACAGGTATGACTCGCGACGCGGCAACGTTGACGCTCGTTACCGGCGCTGACGAGACCAGCACGATTGTCCTTGACGCTGATCGGGATGCACCGGAGAAGTTCTCTCATTTCGTTGCCGTCGACGAATCGTTTCGGTATCGCGTGAGCGCGGGCGACGGTCGCACGCGGTGGCATTCGATCACCGCGATCGATCCGCCGGAGATTTCCGAAGTTCACCTCGCGGTGACCGCTCCTGACTATGTCGATCGGGCACCTTACGAAAAGTCGCTGCTCCCTGGCCGCGTCAAGGCGATCGAAGGCAGTCGGCTGACGCTGGAGATGAGATCCGAAGCCGAGTTGGAACGATTCGAATTGCTGTTGTCGAGTGACGACGAATCTGGCGAGCCGGTCGCGCAGATGCTTGTCCTGACGGCTGAGGCCGACGGTTGGTACCGTTACGAAACGGTACTCGAAAAAGACCTCGCGCTCAGTCCAACGCTTCACAGCCCGTATGGGCTGACGAACGAAGATCAGCGTATCTGCCGGATTCGGGTCATCCCCGACAAGGCTCCGGTCGCTCGCGTCATCAGTCCCACGGATGAGATGTCGGTCAGCGCAGACGAAGTGCTCGACATCAAGTTCGAAGCTCATGACGACCACGGAATCGCGAAAGTGGAACTGGTGGTGTATGAGGAAGACGAGAATGGCGAACAGCGTGTGCTGAGTGTGCAAGAGATTCCGATCGACGAGCAGCAACTCGAAAAACACATCCTCGGCGAAGTTCAGCTCGATTTGAGCAAATTCGAATTGGACGAGGGAACCAACATAAGCTACTCGATCCGCGTGACCGACAACCGGATGCTCGATCTCGATCCGGCAGATGTTGCGGCTCGGAAGGACAAGGCCGGCGAGTCTGCTGAAGGTGACAAGGAGAAGGACCCATCAGCAATCGCGAAATCTTCGGAATCGAAAGAGGCTAAGGAAGAAGGCGACTCGCCCGATGCAACCGCGACGGCTCAGACTGACGGTAGTTCGGAAACTGAGAGCAGTGCTGAAGCGTCGCCAGACAAGGCACAGATGGCTAAGTCGGACGCGACCGCTGGTTCGAGAAAGCCGGGTTCAGAAGAGCCGGCGAGTGACGAAACGGCTTCCACTGGCACGGACCCGAAAGAGAAGGCAGGTCCCACAGAATCGGTGGCCGAGAGTGGCAAGGAAGGTCTCAAAGTCGGCGAGGATGAAGAGAAGCCCGGCGAAACGGCGATCACCAAATCCCGTGCCGAGGGAGAAAAGAACGAGAGCGAGACAAGTGACCCGACAGTTCCAAAAGATCCAGCGGCGGTTGCGGCTAACAAGGGCGATGGTCCCATGTCGAACGAGAACGCTGATCCAACGGGCGACCAGGTTGCAGCTTCCAAGAGCAAGCATTCAACCGAAGCGAACCCCGACGATCCGGAAGGTGACGACAGCTCGGAGTCGCCGGTTGTTGCAGCACGTTCTGCAAAGACGCCGGAAGGCGAGGCGAATGAAAAGACTTCGCCGAGTGGCGGATCGCCGAATCTCCAAACTCCAAACGATGAGGATCCGGAACTTGCAAACAGTGACAACACATCATCGCAGAACTCACAGCCAGGTGAAGCTCCGCAAAAGTCCAACGATCCTGCAAATCCCGACGCAGAACAGCCCGATAGCGATCGCAAATCATCTGGCTCCGTCCAATTGACTGAGACGTCACAAGGTGGATCGCCGACTCCCACGCCGCCGCTGGACCTGGACCGGGACATGCAGTTCGAATCTCAGCGTGGCCAGAATACCGAGAGCAATCGACGGCGGCTGAAGATTACGGAACGCCTTGCCGTTGTTGCGGAAGCAGGCAAGAGTCGCCAGACGGATACGATGAATACGCGAAAGCTATTGGAGAAGATTGACAAGGAACTCGAAGCGGCCGAAACGACACTGACCGAGTTGAACGGTCAAACTGATCTCGGAGCCCTGGCGGAGAAGCCAGAGCAGGTGGATGCCAGTCTTGAGACCGCTGGATTGGTCGTCGCGGATTTGCGAAAGAGTTCGAACGAGACCAAGTACGAGTTCGTCGGCTTGCAGATGCTGGACATCGACCGCACGCATGTGACGCCAGCTCGCGACCGAATGTTCGTCTTGATTCAAGATCCAGGTTCAACGCCGGCTCGCAACGTCCTCGAAGCTCTGCATCACACGTCGGCCGCGCGCGAGGCGCTCGCTGCCCTGATGAAACAATTTGAGGAAGTTGCTCGTGAACGCGAACTTGCCGAGGCGCTGGAAGAGGCGGCCAAAATGTACGAGGTGTACGTCGAGAACATGCGAGGCGTCCTACGTGAGGCGCAGAAGAATCAGAACCCGCTAACTCGTAAGATGGCCGTCGTTGAAGTAGAGGAGGCGTATCTTGATCGCCTGACGCAAGTGCTTGAGATGGAACGCGAGATCATGGCCGAGTTCGCTCGGATTCTCGCCGAAGACCCGCGACTGATGGGTAAGTACATGGATATCATCAAGCGGCGTGACGGCAATCTTCGCAATCGGTTGACGGACCTGCGCGAGCTTCAGGAGGAGATATCGTACGAAGTGAGCGGGTGGTTGCGTGTGGATGAAGCTCAGCGACCGGACGTTTGGATTCAAGTCGCCGAGATGCGTCTGTTGGCGGTGAAAGACCTCGTCAAAGCAGCTTCCCAACTAGAGGCGCGAACCTTGTCGCAACTACCGTTGAATCTCGAGCCGACCGCCGGGATCGGTGCGACGGTTGTCAAACATGCCAAGGAAGTGGCATTAAAGGCACGGCAGAGTTCCTTGAAAGCCAAGAAGCTGATGAGTAATGCCTTGGAGGACGATCAGGCGAAGATCGATCTCGCAAAGGTGGCCGACGAGCTCAAACATGAGCTGACGGAAATGGACGCCGTGCTGGAGCGGCTCGCCTTTGAGCATGAGGATGATGAAGAAGTCATCGACTTCACGACCAACCGGCTCGCAGAAAGTCGCGGCGTTGCGGAACTTGCCATCGCTTGGGCCGAGGTGGCTGAACACGTGCGACACGAGCGATTCCACGGTCTGGCGGCCGTCGACCAGCTGCAGCTTGCGGTCGATACAGATCGGCTGCGGATCGACATGGCCGAAATCGAAGGCGATCTTACAGGGTTGTTTCAACCGGACGATCCGCCCGCGGAAGTGACGAATATCGTTCGCGAACTGATGATGATAATGGAGACGATCACCTTCAATCAAGCCGCCGCGGCGTTCGAGCTGAATCATGCCAGATTCAATGAGGCAGAAGCTCAACAGACGATGTCCAACGAAGCGTTTGAACGCGCCGAGGAGCTGTTTGACAAGATGCGGCGTACGACCGCGGACATTTTGGATGAACGCGAAGTTAGAGACCCCAACGTCGCCGACCTCGAAGATCCTAGCTTGGATGAGTTCCTGGAGCAGTTGGAGCGCGAGCCGAATCTCAATCAGTTGCTGGGGATTCCGAATCGGCCTCAGAATCTGCGGGTGATCCGCGATTGGATGTTGTGGCAAGCACAGGGGAGTGGTGGCGGAGGCGGCTCGCCTCAACAAGCTGTTACCAACGCAATGCAGCGCGCACAGATGATGGCACAACGGCGAACGAAGAACGACGACGATCAAAGGGCTCCCGGTGATCAGCCGCTGACCGAAGAGGAGCTGAAGCGGTTCGCCAACGCGGAGGACATGGAAGAAGACATGGAGACGATGTTGCGGGCGATCGAAGAGAAGATGAAGGATCCCGCCACGGGCGATGAGCAGCGCGAGGAAATGCAAAAGAAGGCTGAAATGTTGGCCCAGATGTTGGAAGAGGCTCGTAGCGGAGGCCTTAATAGAGAGAAGTGGGAAGAGTTGGCCAACGCCGATGAAATGAGAGCGATGATGGAGGCGCTCGCCGCCGGCGAACCAATTCCC
The DNA here is from genome assembly GCA_014381825.1 of Planctomycetota bacterium. GTDB lineage: Bacteria > Planctomycetota > Planctomycetia > Pirellulales > Pirellulaceae. The sequence goes on along the minus strand of JACNKX010000060.1, from coordinate 36,480 downwards.
GACAGCACCTGGAATCGCGTACTCTCGACGCTCGACGCGGGACTCTGGCAGGTCCGCGGTCGAACGCCGCCGGAGGATTATCGAAAGCAGATTGAACAGTACCAGGATCTGCTGCGACGATTCGTGGACGAGGAAAGTATTAATGCGAATTAGCGCAATGCCATTGCTGTGCCTGACGATGTTGGCGAGTGCGAGCGTCGGCGATGCGCAGGATACAGCGCAACCTACCATCGCGCCGATGTCTGATCTCAGCTCTGCGCTGCCGGCGAATGAGTGGTCGCGCGTGGAAGCATCCGTCGATGCCGGGCTGCGATGGCTGGCTTCCCAACAGGGCCCGGATGGCCGCTTCCCAAGCGAACCGGTCGCTCAACCCGCGATAACGTCGTTCGCGGTTATGGCGTTCCTGTCGCGGGGCCACGTCCCGGACCATGGGCGGTATGGCAAACAGATCTCTAAGGCGATCGATTTCGTCTTGGCGACGCAGAAGCGGCGCGGCTACTTCTGTTTGCTTCCGTTGACGCCGGGTGGCGGTAATCCAAATACGGGGCAAACGGTCCACTACAATCATGCCATTGCTGGGTTGATGCTCGGTGAAGTCTATGGCATGACGACGGGTGCTCGGTCCCGGAAGATCGAAGAGGCACTTGCCACCGCACTGCTCTATGCGCGCGAAGTCCAAACTCGTACAAAAGTTCATCCTTCGCTTCATGGCGGCTTTCGATACGGCTATCCCGATAGCCCCACAGCAAGCTCAGATATGTCGGTCACCGGCTGGTCACTGATGTTCTTGCGATCGGCCCGCAACGCCGAGTTCCAAGTGTCGAAGGACTACTTCGATGAAGGGCTGGATTTCGTCGAACGCTGCTTTGTAACCGACCCCGACCGACGCGAAAAAGGTGTCTTTAGTTACGTCCCGACCAACTCACCCGGAGGCGAGAGACCGAACGTCACGTTGGCCAACACAGCATCAGCAATGTTGACACTAATTCTCGGCGGTCGGCACGACACCGACATGATCCGAGCCGGTACTGCATGGTTCGAGTCACGCGACTATCCACGCCCCTGGCAGAACGGATTCTTCTATCTCGCCTCGTACTACAGCAGCCAAGCCATCGCGCAAGTCGGTGGCGACACCTGGAAGCAGATCTATCCCCAGATCGCCCGCAACATGATCGAAGAGCAATCCGACGACGGCTCTTGGCCGCTCGGCACTGGCCACGAAAGAAACTACGGTGCCACTTACACAACTTCCCTTGCCATCCTTGCGCTTACGCCCGCGTATCAACTGCTGCCAATCTACCAGCGGTGACGTCGCTTCAAGTCGCGCTCCTTAGGTATCCGATGATACGGAAACTGCGACGTTCCCGAGCGCGGCAGGCCGATCATGTGTCCAACAGCTCGTAGGGTCAAAAAAGTCCGCCGACCTTCAAATGTCGATGGTTGCTGGACTTCCGCCGTCGAGCATCGCGTGGATTTCGACCGACTTCGATCGGGCATCTCACCCTTGTATGGATGATACAGAACGCACAAGCGCCACGATCCGGGCAGGATAGCTGCGCAGTGACGGTCGAACTTGGTTGAATCGACGAAGCGGTCATCCGGAACGTTTCATGAGAAGCATCAAATCCGAATGCTTGGAGAATAGGATCTTCTTCGGCGAGAACTCATGGCGAAACGTTGTTCGCGAGTATCTAGCGCACTATCATCGTGAACGAAATCACCAGGGTCTGGAAAGCAAAATCATCGATTCCGGAGAGGAAATCGAACAGATCGCCGGGAAGGTGGAATGCCGCGAGCGGCTCGGCGGTCTGTGCCGACGACGTCTCAATCGCCAACGACTGACTGATTCGGTTGCTTCGAAACCACATTACCCCTGATCTCGTCCGAGTTTCCGGGTGTGAACTCGCGCTAAAACTACATTTTCAATGAACAAAATTCCCGGTCGGACTCTTTTGACCCTAAGGGATCAGTCCAGCGCCGAGAACTCGCGCAGAAACCTCCAGAATGCCGTGGCAAATAGCACGGCGAACTCTCACGAGTTCGGGTACTCGCCATCCGCTCTTGACAAACTAGGTTATGTACCTTAATTGTAGATGTCAAGGTCCAGATATCATTGATTGTACTTTTGCCCATGAGAATCATGCTTCATTCGCCATGCACGCCTGCCGACTTTGCAATCAATCCGCTGATGTTCTACTACGAACTGACGACCGCGTGCGATTTGGTGTGCAAGCACTGCCGAGCCTCGGCGCGAGAGACAGCTCATCCGGACCAATTGACCACCCAGCAATCGAAGGCATTGATCGACCAAGTCGCAACATTCCCTCGCAAACCGAACTTGGTGCTAACCGGGGGCGACCCGTTGAAGCGGAGTGACATCTTCGAATTAATTCGTCACGCGGTCGCGGCTGGCTTGCAGGTCGCATTGACCCCATCGGCGACTCCGCTGGCAACGAAGGAAGCTTTGCAGAAGGCCAAGGATGCGGGAGTCCGCATGTTGGGGATCAGTCTGGATGGCCCGGACACGAAGACACACGATGCCTTTCGTGGTTGGGAAGGTAGCTTCGACCGCACGATACGGATGTTGATCGACGCACGAAAGCTGGGTCTTGGCGTACAGATCAACACCACGATCACGCAGCGCAACTTCCACCAGATCGAAGACATGGCGACACTGCTTTCCACGCAAGGCATCGCCATGTGGTCGGTCTTCTTCTTGATTCCAGTTGGACGTGGGATTGACGAAGAGCGGATCTCGCCGGAGCAGTACGAAGAAGCATTCGAACGATTATGGATTCAAGCCGGTCGACAGCCCTACGGCATTAAGACGACCGAAGCTCCGCACTACCGGCGTTTTGTCTTGCAGCGCCACGGTAATCCACGGGCCGGGCCGACTGTGAGGAAGGATTCCGCTCCGCCCCACGGCGAGCGCGGGCCCAGTCATCGAGCACCGTTGGGCGTTCGCGACGGCAACGGCATCATGTTCGTCAGCCATACCGGCGAGATACTACCAGCTGGCTTCTTACCGTTGGTGTGCGGACGCTTTCCGAACGACTCGGTAGTCGACATCTATCAGAACCATCCAACTTTCTTGGCCCTTCGCGACCCCGACCAGTTCACCGATGATTGTGGCATCTGTGAGTATCGTTATGTTTGCGGCGGCAGCCGTAGCCGCGCCTACGCGGTGACCGGCGATCCATTAGCAGGCGAGCCGGATTGCGTGTATCAGCCCGGCCAAATTCCAACAGTTGAATTGAGCGTAACATGAGTCTCTTTGGACGCAAGAAACGGCTGGTCGACTACGCGAGCTGTGCTGGGTGAGCGGGCAAGTTGCCCGTCGCTGGGATCGCGCAGGTCGTGCGCGGCTTGCCGGAATTCGATGATCCGAATCTGCTAATCGGTGCGGATGGTGCCAGCGATGCGGGGGTGTATCGGCTGCGAGACGATCTGTTGATTGCGCAATCGGTAGACTTCTTTCCACCGCTCGTTGACGATCCCTTTGTATTCGGACAGATCGCGGCGACGAACTCGCTCAGCGACATCTATGCGATGGGTGGCAATCCCATCACCGCGTTGAACATCGTCGGCTTTCCGGACGATCAACTCGGACTCGACGTACTTGGCGAAATCCTCCGCGGTGGCGCGGAGAGAGTGCTACAAGCTGGAGCGGTGATCGTCGGCGGCCACACCGTTCGCGATACAGAAATCAAGTACGGCTTGTCGGTCACCGGCGTCGTGACGCCAGAGCAGTTGATGACCAATCGCAACGCCCGGCCCAGTGACCTCTTGGTCCTGACCAAACCACTGGGCACGGGATTCGTGACGACAGCTTACAAAGCGGGCCGCTGTCCCGATGCGACTCTGGCCGCCGCAATCGAAAGCATGATCCAATTGAATGTCATCGGTCGCGATGCGGCTCGTCATGCAGAAGCTCGCGCGGCCACTGACATCACCGGATTCGGATTAGCCATTCACGCTGCCGAAATGGCTCAGGCAAGTGGCGTGACCGTCGTGTTGGAATTGGACAATATCCCGATCCTACCCGGTGCTGAAACGTTGGTCGAACAAGGATTCAAGACTCGAGCCAGCGCATCGAACCGTCAGTTTGCTGAGACACTGATGAGGGTCGAGGGCAAACCGGACGCCGTTTGCATGGAACTTGCTTTCGACGCGCAAACATCGGGCGGCTTGCTGATCAGCGTTCCGGCTGAAAAGGCCGACTCCGTTGTCCACGATGTCCAAGCGGCGGGATCGCACTCCGCGCGCATCGTGGGTTCCGTGCTGCCAAGGCAAACAGAATGGCTGATTCTACGTGGCGGAACGTGAAGTAATCCAAACACTGGAAAAGGAGTACGACCATGATCGCCTCACCATCGAAATCATCTTACGACGTCGTTGTCATTGGTGGCGGCCCTGCCGGAACGACCGCGGCGACTTTGCTACAAAGGCAAGGCCACCGTTGCCTTGTCTTGGAAAGCTCGACCTTTCCTCGTTATCACATCGGCGAGTCTCTGATCCCGCACACGCACGATACGTTTGATCACCTGGGTCTACTGCCCAAGCTGCGTGCCTCACACTTTCCCGTCAAGCACAGCGTGCGTTTCATACCTCCCTCGGGAAAGGATGCGACACCGTTCTATTTTTCAGAGACGATCGAAGGCGAACGTGCAACGACATGGCAAGTCGAGCGGGGCGAGTTTGACCAGTTATGCCAAGACAACGCGAGAGATGCTGGCGTCGAGATCCGCTCCGCGACTAAAGTGAACAACGTGATCTTCGACGACGAAGGCGCCGTAGGCGTGCGAGCCCAATCAGACGGTCAACAATCGGAAGACATTGCGGCTCGCGTCGTCATCGATGCCTCGGGACGAGCGACCATCATCGGCCAGCAACTGAATCTGAAGACCGACGTGCCGGGGCTCGACAAAGCCTCGATCTGGACGTACTACGAGGGCGGTCATCGTGGTACGGGGATCGACGCGGGTGAGACGACCGTGTTCATGATTCCGCATCGTGGCTGGTTCTGGTACATCCCGCTCGCCAACGACATGGTAAGTGTTGGCGTTGTCGCTTCGCCGGAATATCTGTTTAGGGACAGCAACCGGTACGAAGACGTGTTTCCGCGCGAAGTGGAGCAGTGTGAGGCGCTTTCGTCATGGTTAGCCGATGCCGGCCCGCTAGGCCCGTTACGTGGCCTTCGTCGTCTCGCCTATTTGAATCGTCAGGTCGTCGGCAATGGCTGGGTCATGGTCGGAGATGCGGCTGGGTTCCTCGATCCGATCTATTCGTCGGGCCTCTTCCTCGCGTTAGCATCCGGCGAACTAGCGGCTCAGTGTATTCACGATGCATTGGAAGCCGACGACGTTTCCGCGGAACGGTTGGGAAAGTTCGTGCCGCTGTTGTGGGAAGGTATTGAGGTGATCCATCGACTCATCCGGGCTTTCTACGATCCCTCGTTCAGCTTCCACAAGTTCGCACAAAGATTCCCTGAGCAGCGTGCGGCGTTGATCGACTGCTTGGTCGGCGACGTCGTTGGCAAGGACATGACGGCGTTCTTAAACTCTCTCGCGGAAATGACACCGGCGCCTCAACCGCTGCATGCGGAAACTGAATCGCTGACGCGACGAGCCGTGTAACCCACCTCCTCATAAAGGAGCCAAACATGAAGTCCGACCGCGTCCAATCCGACAAAGAATCGATCGTCCACGAGCATGCTCAACTGCGACATATTTTTGACTCCGTTCGCGAGACGTTGCTGGCCCGACAAGCAACGCCACAAGTTATCGCAGCGCTAACGGTCGAACTGTCCTCGCACGTAAAGCAACATTTCGACCACGAAGAGCAGGGTGGCTATTTCGAGGAAGCGATCGAGCTGGCTCCGCGATTTTCGGACCGTGCGAAGTTACTCTTGCAACAGCATCTAGAGTTGGCCGCCCAGCTCGACGAATTGCAGCAACACGCGGACAGCTCTTCCGAAATCGGGCCTTGGTGGGCTCAGCTAACCCAACTGTTCGATGAGTTCATGCACCGCTTTTTGGCTCACGAAGAAGCGGAGAACGCGCTGCTGCTGCAAGTCTATAACGAAGATATCGGTGCTGAAGACTAATTGGTCGCATCGGTTGCAAACTTGCACCACGCGGGAGATTAGTTCTTCTTCCGCTTGAAAGTGCTGGTCGGTTTGTTTGTCGAGCGTTCTCAGCGTGAGAATGATGCAGTCATATCACGGCGTCTCTCCTAGACGCTGAGTCCGCGCAACTCACGAAGCAATCGCGTAGCGGAAAGAATCGCGAATCGTTACTGCGGGTATTCCGTTTCGGGCGTTAGTCGTCGTTCGCTCCGTAAACGAAACGCACCGCTCGCGGAACGAACAGCGACCCTTTTTTCGCTTCTCCAACTAGATTCTGTGGTTGACAATCTATTGTCGCACCGATAATGTGGATGTCAAGGTCATTATATCGCTATATCCACTGCCAATTAATGGAACGACCTCCGCGCCACACCATCCCGCCTTAGTTCCTTCTCGCCAAACGATCGGAGATGCAGTCATGTTGAGCATCCTCGGAAAACCCGCCAAAGGCTTTTGTGACCGGGTCTCCCGCCGCGGTTTCCTGCGCATCGGTGCTCTCGGTATGGGAGCGACGTCGTTGAGCTTGGCGGATGTGTTGCGAGCTGAGAGTCAGGCACAGACGTCAAACTCGCACAAGGCGGTCATCAATATTTTTCTCGGTGGCGGTCCGTCTCATCAAGATATGTGGGACTTGAAGCCTGAAGCACCGATCGAGATTCGAGGCGAGTTCAAGCCGATCAACACCAAGGTCCCAGGCATTCAAATCGGCGAAGTCTTCCCGCGGATCGCGGCGGCGGTGGACCGCTTCGCGATTGTTCGTTCGGTCGTCGGCTCGGTCGGTGGTCACGACGCGTGGCAGTGCATGACGGGATGGCCCGCGCGCGAACTGCAGTTTCTCGGTGGCCGACCGAGCGTCGGCGCGGTCGCTGTGAAAGTCCAGGGGCTGGTCGATCCTTCCGTTCCCGGATTCGTTGGCCTGGCCGACAAGACAAGTCACGCGCCGTGGTCCGATCCCGGCTCGCCGGGCTTTCTCGGCCCGGCGTTCGGTTGCTTCAAGCCGGATGGACCGGGTTTGGCAAACATGAAGCTGAACGGCATCGCGGTTGATAGGCTCGACGATCGCCAAGAACTCCGATCCAGCTTCGACCGGTTCCGCAGCGAAGTTGACACGAGTGGATTGATGGGTGGCGTCGACACTTTCACCGAGCAAGCGTTCAACGTGTTAACGAGTAGCAAACTGCTAAATGCGCTTGATCTGTCGAAGGAAGACCCGCAGGTCCGCGAACGCTACGGCGATGGCAAACCGTACAAGTACCAATACGACGGAGCACCGACGGTCAACGAACAACTGTTACTGGCAAGGCGACTCATCGAAGCCGGTGTCCGCTGCGTGTCGCTGAGTTACGGACGATGGGACAGCCACGGCCAGAACTTCGACCTTGTGCGCGATCACGGCGGAAAGCTCGATCAGTGCCTGAGTGCTCTCATCGAAGATCTCGAATCTCGCGGCATGCTCGACGACGTGACGGTCGTTGCTTGGGGTGAGTTCGGTCGCACGCCGCAGATCAACAAAAATGCGGGCCGCGATCACTGGCCGAGAGTGAGCAGTGCGATTCTCGCCGGTGGCGGGATGAAGACCGGGCAAGTGATCGGTGCGACGAACCGACTAGGCGAGTTTGCCGAACACCGCCCGGTCCACTTTCAAGAGATCATCGCCACGCTGTACCGCAACCTTGGGATCGATCCCAACTCGAAACCAATCGCCGATCAGGCCGGTCGACCACAAAGGTTGGTCGAGAAGAACCCCATCGCAGAACTAGTTTAGTCGTTGTTCGCTCCGCGAACAGGACGTTTGGATCACGGAGCGATCCACAACATTTAACCCTTTAACGACAATTCCCTCCTTCGCAAAACACACCTTCGATCGTCTCGCTAAACGCCAGCGGGGCACTCTCACCAAGGAGAAGTGACATGACTCACCACCTGACTCGCCGTGATGCTTTGTACGTTGGAATGCTGGGTGGACTTGGATTGACGCTGGGCGACTTCTTGAAACTCCGCGAGGCCCAGGCCGCTCCCAAGTTCTACGAGAGCAAGGAAGGCACAGCCAAAAGCGTGATTTTTATCTTCATGCCGGGTGGCATGTGCCATCAAGAAACCTTCGACCCGAAGCCCGTCGCGCCGATCGAGTATCGCGGACCGATGAATAGTATCGAGACGAACGTGAGTGGCGTGCGTGTGAACGAAGCATGGAAGCAAACCTCGCAGATCATGGACAAGATCACGATCTGCCGTTCGATGAGTCACGGCGAAGCGGCTCATGAGCGCGGCACGCATAACATGTTTACCGGCTATCGTCCCAGCCCGATTCTGCAGTTCCCGAGCATGGGAAGCATCGTGACTCATGAGTTCGGCCCGCGCAACAACGTGCCGCAGTACATCTGCATTCCCGGCCAACCGAACCAGTTCGCGGGGACTGGCTACTTGAGTGCGTCGTACGCTCCGTTCAGTCTCGGTTCCGATCCGGCCAGTGGCGGTTTCAAGGTACGCGACTTGAATCTTCCGCCGGGCATTGACGGTGATCGCTTTGCCACGCGGCGTCGAGTGCTGGACATCGTCAACGATCGCTTTCGCTCTAAGGAAAAGGACGACTCGCTCGTCGCCTTGGACTCCTTCTATGAGCGGGCATACAGCATGATCAGTTCGCCGGAGGCACAAGGGGCATTCGACTTGAACAAGGAAGATCCGAAGTTGCGCGACGAATATGGCCGGAACACGGCCGGGGCCAGGCTGTTGCTGGCCCGGCGGTTGGTGGAAGCGGGGTCGAGGTTTGTCACCCTGACTTATGGCGGATGGGACATGCACGGCAACATCGAAGGCAGCATCAAGAGCCAAGTGCCAGCGTTCGATCAAGGCTTTGCCGCGTTGATCCGCGACCTCGACCGCCGCGGCCTGCTCGATTCGACATTGATTTCGATCTGCAGCGAGTTCGGGCGCAGTCCGAAGATCAATGGCAACGCCGGTCGCGATCACTGGCCGAAAGTGTTCAGCGTCGTGCTGGCCGGAGGCGGCATCAAGCAAGGCACGGTTTACGGTTCGTCCGACGCCATTGGTGCCGAACCCAACGAGAACATGCTGAACGTCGAAGACTGGGCAACGACGATCTACCATTGCCTTGGCATTGTCGGCGACAAGGAACTCATTGCTCCTGGCGAGCGACCGATTGAGATCGTGAAGGATGGAAGAGTGCGGAAAGAGCTGTTGGCGTAATGCGTATTGTGAAGCGACGTACGAGACTTTGAATGGAGGAGGATCATGGGCCGCTCGTTATTTGCTCTGGTCGCGCTGTTTGCGATTTCCCTATCCACACCGTTCACGTTGGGCGAAGAGCCCCAAGCTGACACGCCGGACGCCAAGGGAATTACTCTGTTCGACACGCAGATCAAGCCCGTGTTGGTCAAGCATTGTTATGAATGCCACTCCAAGGACAGCGAGGAAATTGGAGGTGGGTTAGAGTTGGATTCGTCCGCGGGCATGAGGCGAGGCGGCGACTCGGGCTCGATTCTGGTTTCGCACGAAGTCGAGAGTAGCCCGCTGATTCGAATGCTTCGCCATGAAGAAGACGCTTCGGCGATGCCGCCCGAACACAAGCTTGGCGATGAAGTGATTTCGGCGTTTGAGGAGTGGATTCGTCTCGGTGCGCCGGATTCGCGAGAAGAGACTGGACCGACGGCGAAAGACCAGCGTGTTGAAGAAGGGAAACGCCACTGGTCCTTCCAACAGCCTCAGCCCTTCGAGTCGCCGACCGTCCAGCAAGCCGATTGGCCGCGTGGTGTGATCGACAACTTGGTCCTCGCTCGCATGGAAGCCAAAGGCTTGAAGCCGGTTGCCGATGCGAACCGCCGAACGCTGGTTCGCCGAGTCTACTTCGATCTCATCGGGCTTCCGCCGTCGCCACAGCAAGTCGAGCAGTTCGTGGCCGACGAGTCGTCCGAAGCGCTGGCCAACTTGATCGACCCGTTGCTTGATGCACCCCGGTTCGGCGAACGGTGGGGACGGCATTGGCTCGACGTGGTTCGCTATGCCGAATCGAGTGGCATGGAGTTCAACTTCACCTACCCTCACGCCTGGCCTTATCGCAACTATGTGATCGATGCTTTAAATCAAGACAAGCCTTACGACGTGTTCCTTCGTGAGCAGATCGCCGGCGATCTGATGCCGGTTGGTAAGGATGAAACACCGCAGGCGATTGAAGCGAGGCGTATCGCTCCGAGCATGCTGGCGTTCGGCCCTAAACGGCATAACTCCAGTGGGACGGAGTTCCAGATGGATATTGTCGATGACCAGATCAACACTATCTTTCGCGCCACGTTGGCAATGACAGTTGCCTGTGCCCGCTGCCACGATCACAAATTCGACCCGATTCCTACCAAAGATTACTACGCGTTGGCGGGCATCTTTCTGAGTACCGAGCCGCTGTACGGCACGATCAAGCAAAAGTACAGCAACACACCGACCGACCTACTTTCGATTGGCCCGAATGCCGCGGCCATGCACGCCACCGCGGAAGACCACGAAAAGAAGATCCAAGAAGCCGACAAGCAACTCGCCGCCAAACGCGAGGAATTGAACAAGGCGACTGAAGCTGAAAAGCTCGCGACGGCCAAGAAGACCGAAGCGGAAAAGATTGTTCAAGCAAAAACTGCGGCCGTGGAAGAAGGAGCCACTGTCGATCCCGCGGCGCAGCAAACATTAGATCAGGCGGTTGCGAGTTTGCAGGCAGCGGCCAACCAAGTCGTAGCTTTAAAGAGCGACGCTGCTTCTCTTGATGCGAACGTAGCTGAACTCAAGAAGAACCGTCCACCGCGTCCGCAGTACGCGATGACTGTCCGCGACCGGGCCAAACCAGTCGACACGAAGGTCGCTGTCCGCGGCAACTTCCGCGACCTGGGTGAAGTCGCGCCACGTGGCTTCTTGAGTGCCGTGCATGTCGCGAATCCACCCAAGATCGACGCGAGCGGTAGCGGTCGCCTGGAGTTGGCCGAGTGGATCACGAGCCCAGACAATCCGCTCACGGCGCGCGTGATGGTGAATCGCATCTGGCATCACCTCTTTGGCCGAGGGTTGGTCGCGAGCGTCGATAATTTCGGAATGATCGGCAAGCAGCCAACCCATCCGCAGTTGCTCGATACGCTCGCCTTGCAGTTCATCCAAGAAGGATGGTCAGTCAAACGGATGATTCGCGAGATCATGCTCAGCCGGGCATACCAACTCGGCAGCGAGAGCGACGCCAACAACATCGAGATTGATCCCGATAATCGTTTGTTCTGGCGAGCCACTCCACGTCGGCTCGAAGCCGAAACGATTCGTGACGCGATCCTCGCGGTGAGCGGTCAGCTCGACTTGGAACGGCCTGTCGGTTCGACGGTCACGCCGCTCGGCGACCAACTCGTTCGCGGCATCCCCACCGAGAAGATCCAACCGCCAAGTAATCATCGGAGTGTGTACTTGCCGGTGGTTCGTGACTACGTGCCAGAGTTGTTCGATCTGTTTGATTTTCCTTCACCCAGCTTGGTTAGCGGACAACGCAGCGTGACGAACGTTCCGTCGCAAGCGCTCTATCTCCGCAACTCGACGTTCGTTGCCGAGCAGACGAAGCACGCAGCTAAGCGGCTCTTGGCGTCGAAGGAAGTGACTGACGACGCCGGGCGAGCTGACTTGGCGGTGCGATGGTCGCTGGCGCGAGGCATCACCGAGGCTGAACGCGCCGGTGCATTACAGCTTGTTCAGCAAATACAACAAACCAAGACGGAAGGCTCCGATCGCAACATCGACGCCTGGGCCGCTTGGTTCCACACTTTGTTCACAACCGCGGAGTTTCGATATTTGGTCGATGTCCTATAGCGCGGCGTAGCTGTATGGTCGTTGTTCGCTCCGCGAACAGGACGTTTGGTTCGCGGAGCGAACAACGACTATCCCCGCCGCGTGCCAACGGCAAAACATCAGGAGCATTCCTGCCATGACGAAAAACTCTTCACAACCGATCGTCTCGCGTCGCGAATGGCTCAAAGCTGGTTCGTGTGGTCTTGGCTCACTGATGGTGAGCGGCTTCTTCCCGAATCGCAGTGACGCCGGGTTGCTTGCCCCGAAGCAGCCACATTTCACACCGAAAGCGAAACGCGTCATATTCTTGTTTATCAATGGAGGTCCGTCGCAATTCGAATCATTCGATTACAAACCGGATCTAGCTGCCCGCTCCGGAAAGAAAGGAATCGGCAAAGGCAAGCTGCTGGGGCCGCTCTGGAAGTTCGCTCAACATGGCGAGAGTGGGATGTGGGTGTCCGAAGCGTTTCCGCATCTGGCCAAGCAAACGGATCGTCTCTGCATGCTCAACGCCATGCAGACCACTAGCCGCGCGCACCCGATTGCGATTCCGATGTTGCATACCGGCGAGTTCCAATTCGTTCGTCCCTCGTTCGGGTCGTGGGTGCTTTACGGCTTGGGAACTGAGAACCAGGACTTGCCGGGCTTCTTCACGGTTAAGCCAACGCGAACGTTTGGCGGACCTGCCAACTACGGGAGCGCGTTCCTGCCCAGCACGTTCCAGGCAACGCGGCTCGGCTGGGACGGCCAAGCCGTTAAGAGCGCCTCGATCCGCAACTTGACTCCTAACCACGGTCTGACGCCCGACACCGCGCGCGGGACGTTGGATTTGGCTCAAACGATGAACCAACGACTTCTCGGCCAAACCGAAGATGTGCGGGGAGTGATCGACTCGCTTGAGCTGAGCGAGCGGATGCAACAAGCCGTTCCAAACGTATTGGACCTGGGCCGCGAGACGAAAGAGACGTTGGATATGTACGGCGTTGATGCCGGTGCGACGGACGACTTTGGCAGACAATGCTTGTTGGCACGCCGGTTAGTCGAATCGGGCGTTCGCTTTGTCGAAGTTAGCAACAGCGGCTGGGATCATCACAGCGGTCTCGATAAGTTCAAAACGAAAGCCGAAACGATCGACAAGCCGATCGCCGCGCTGTTGACGGATTTAGCTCGACGCGGCTTGCTGGAGGACACACTTGTACTCTGGACCGGCGAATTTGGTCGCACGCCCGATACGCAGGTTCTGGACGGCAAGGAAACGATCGGGCGCGACCACAACGCCGAGGGTTATACGGCTTGGTTGGCGGGCGGCGGAGTTCACGCCAGTTTGACGCACGGCACCACGGACGAACTCGGCTACAAAGCCGTCGAAGGGACCGTCCACCTGCACGATCTCCACGCCACGATGCTCCACCTACTTGGCTTGGATCACACAAGGCTCGTCTACCGTTACGGCGGTCGCGACTTCCGTCTCACCAACATCCAAGGAAACGTCATCCACGACATCATCGCTTGATCTTGGGTTGCCAGCGTGATCGGACGAGCCACGCGTTGAGATCAGGGTGCGTTTGCTGCCGCGCCTCTCTTTAAGTACTTGGTTCTCAGTGCGTAGGTGCTCAATCGTTTCTTGCTGCTGGCGGTGAATCCAGCCAGCGAGGACGACCAAGTACAGTTGCCACGGTCGAAGTACGAAAGTCATGATCGCGCCCTGGTGGTACCGTGTGTGGAAGCCTCATGAACCTTGGCTTGACCGCTTCGTCGATTCAACCAAGTTCGATGGTCGCGGCGCAGCTATTCTGCCCGGATGACGCCAGGAGTGCGTTCTGTATCATCCATGCAAGGGTGAGATGCCCGATCGAAGTCGGCCGAAGTCCGTGCGATGCTCGACCGCAGAAGTACGGTAGCCATTGACAATTGAAGGTCAACGGACTTATTTGACCCCGCAGGAAGTAGTTTCGGCGGAAACAGCGAGACTCCGAAAGTATTGGCTCTTGGCAAGTTTCTCTGCCCCAAAAATCGCTATTCGATGTGCCTGTAGCGTTCGAACCATTGCAAGATGTAAGCGACCTTGGCGATGAGATGGCTGGGACGGGCGGCGATGCCGTGCGAGGCACCTGGGACTCGTACCAAAGCGGTATCGATTTGGCGAAGTTTCAGCGCCTGGTAAAACTGCTCCGATTCGGAGATCGGTGTGCGATAGTCCTCCTCGCCAGTCAGCAACATCGTCGGAGTCTTTACGTTGCCGACCAGCGATAACGGCGATCGGCGAAGGTACTCTTGCGGTTGTTCCCAGGGGAAGCCAGGGAACCAGTACTTGGCGAAATACGGATAGGCATCCGATGTCAGGGCGAAGCTGTACCAGTTAATGACCGGTTTCGCGGCGACCGCGGCTCGAAAGCGATCTGTCTTGGTGACGACCCAACTCGTTAATATGCCGCCACCGCTGCCGCCAGTGACAAACAAGTTGTCCTCGTCGACATAACCCTTCGCAATCACAGCATCGACGCCCGACATTAAGTCGTCAAAGTCGTGCCCGGGATACTCGTGATGGATCAGGTTTCCAAATTCATAACCATAACCGGTGCTGCCCCGCGGATTGATGTATACGACGACATATCCCGCTGCGGCATACAGCTGGATCTCGGCCGTGAACCGATCGCCGTAGTTAGCGAACGGGCCACCGTGAATCTCCAGAATCAGAGGATACTTCTTGGCCGCATCAAAATCCGGCGGCGTGACGATCCAACCTTGAATCTCGCGATCATCAAATCCAGATTTGTAGTGGAATTCCTCCACTTTGCCGAGCTGCTTATGCCCCAACAAGTCTTGATTCAAGTCAAGCAATCGATGGATTCGGCCATCACGTCCGGCGACCGCAACGTCAGCCGGATGATGTGGTCGCGTGATCGTAAACGCGATACGACCATCTGACGCTACTGAAAACGAACCGCTTGAGTAGGGACGCCCGATAGTCGTGCCGCCCAAGTGATGAGCCAGCTCGCGAACATTGCCGCTCAAATCCACGAACCCGACTTTTGTGTCGCCCGAGTCATCGTACTTCACAAACAGACCTTGGCCATCTTTCCGCCATACGGGTGATTGGATGTCGCGATCGAATGCGTCGGTCAACGGCGTCTTGTTACTGCCATCCCGGTCCATCACATACAGTCGTTCGACCTGATAGCCTTTGTAGTGATCATCGAAACCCACGTAGGCGATCTTTGTGCCGTCCGGCGAGACAACCGGATTGAAATCGGGACCCTCGCGATTCGTTAACGGCTGCAGCGAGCGACTCTTCAAATTGACTTCGTAGATGTCTTCGCGCAATGGGTTTAGCTCCCAGTCCGTTTGGCGATTGGCCGCAAAGAGCAACGATTTGCTATCGTGAGACCAAGCGGGCGTGCCGCTGTGTTCGAAGTCGCCGTGAGTCAACTGACGCGGCGATCCGCCATCGGCGGACAGCACGAACAACTGATGAAAGCCATCTTTGAGGTATCCCGCGCCATCGTAACGGTATCGCGTCTTTTCAATCAGCTTTGGTGGCTCGGCCCATTCCGCCCCTTCCGGCTTCCTGGGTAGTTTCACGAATGGTTCCGGATCGTCTTCTAACAGCATCGAGAATGCGATGGACCGTCCGTCGGGTGACCACACCAATTCCTGAGGCGACGCTTTCAAGTTCGTCAGCTTCGCAGTATCCCCCGTCTCGATCCAACGGCAATAGATCTGTGTCGAATCGTCCGAGTTGGAAAGATAGATCAATCGATCACCCGTCGGTGACCAGCGTGGGGACGAGTTGTTTCGATTACCAGTAGTGAGCGGTCGGTGCCCGGACCCATCGGTATTGATGATCCACAAGTTCGAACGGCGTTTGTCGGTCATAATGTCCATGAAGTTTCGGACATAGACGATCCGCCGCCCGTCAGACGCGATCTGTGGATCAGCGGCGTATTCCAGTTCGAAGATATCACTCAGCCGAAATGATTGATCATCAAACTCTTCCGCCGCAGGGCTCTCAGAGCACAATGCAACCGTGGCCAGAAGCAATATTTGAGCGACTCGCAATTTCATGGTGTCTTTCCTCAAGCTAGTGACAAACTTCTGACGTTGGCCGTGTAGGTAGACAAAGCCTATCGATTCGTCGCCAACTACTCAAATCGGCCAGCTACCAAATCTTGAATTGCGTTGAGCCGAGAAGTGAATCCTGATAGGTTTGACTGTGGATCGATCAGCAAGTTTTTCAGAAGTGGGACTGAAGCACCTATGTTACGCATTCTAGGTCGGCGTGCTGCGGCGTGTGACGGACTCACTCGGCGCGAGTTGCTCACCGCTGGCGGCATCTCTTTGTTTGGCGGTCTGTCGCTACCAAATCTGCTGCGAGCGAAACAATCGAACGAGCAACACGATGGACCAGCGCGATCGGTCGTACTTTTAAACCTGTTCGGTGGGCCGCCGCACTTGGACATGTTTGATTTGAAACCCGAGGCACCAGATAACGTGCGCGGCGAGTTCAAACCGATCTCAACTTCTGTTCCAGGATTACAGATATCGGAGTTGCTGCCGAAAACCGCCCAGCTGATGGACAGGGCGACGTTGATTCGTAGTTACTCACACAAGTACAACAGCCACAACCCATACAACGTCTTGACCGGGTTTGATGGCGGCAATGACAGCGAGAACTACTTCGCCAAAGTTACCGACCATCCCGGGATGGGATCGATCTGCCAACACCTTGACATTGGCTCGAGAGATGTGCCGCGATATGTGATGATGCCAGCCTTTCCTGGTTACACCCAGTCGCTCCGTCGAGCGGGCCCTTACGGCGGCTATCTTGGAAGCCAGTATGATCCTCTGTTCACGGTTTGCGATCCCAAAGTTGCGCGCGAACCAAAAGGCGACTACGACGCCGTCGAGCCGATTGGACATCCGACGCTTCCCTCGCTTGACGCACTCCCGGATATCACGGCAGACCGGTTCGCGTCGCGTGGCTCGCTGCTCGGCCAACTCGACCAAAACTTATCGCAACTGGAAGCCAGCGGCGCGATCTCGCGGCTGAACGAGTTCAAGCAGCAAGCTTTCAACCTGCTCAGTTCCTCCAAGACTCGAGCCGCATTTGACATCGCGCGCGAGTCAGACGCGACGCGTGACGAATACGGTCGAAATCTTTGGGGATCGAGTCTGTTGATAGCTCGTCGTCTCGTGGAAGCAGGGTCGACATTCATCACGGTTCATTGGGAATCGAAGGGCAAGAACCACTGGGATCTTCACGAGAACAACTTTGGGATGCTGAGAGCCCAGTGCCCACAATTGGATCAGCTGATCGCCGCCTTCGTTCGTGATCTCGAGCAGCGCGGCTTGCTTGATTCAACCTTGTTTGTCGTCATGGGAGAAATGGGACGCACTCCCACGATCAACAAGAAGGCCGGTCGCGACCACTGGCCACAGTGCGGTTTCTCGCTGCTGTTCGGGGGCGGCACGCACCGTGGCACGGTTGTGGGCAAGACCGATAAACACGCCGCATATCCCACCGATCGTCTTGTGTCGGCGGGCGACATGGTGGCCACTATCTATCAACTACTGGGCGTCGATCCACACATGACCGTCAATGACCTGAGTGGCCGACCGGTCCACATAGCACATGGTGGCGCACCGGTATTCGAGGCGATCGCTTGATGTAAACTCACTCCGTTCGGCTCAAATCGAGAAGAATGAGAGTCATGATCGCGACCATTGACACGTGCAGGTCGGCAGCGTTTTGCGACTCTACGCGATCGGCAGCGAAGGGCGGTGCGAAGCTAGAGCCGTTCCAAGCTGGCTGTAGCGGAACTCGTGAGAGTTCCGAACTGGAACTGCTCTAGTCCAGATTAGCGTTTATCTCAGCGTTTGTGATAACAGCAGAAGGGCAACCGTTCTCGGGAATCTCCACCTTGGCGGTCCAAAGAATGGCGTTGAGCATCACCTTGCGAAAATCGTCGTGGCGCCAGCTGTCATGATTGTGCGCGCCGGTGAAACCGAATCCACGTCCGCCACCTGGTCGCTCATAAGCCCACGCGACGTGCTGCTTCTCGCCAGCCGCTACGGCTTTGCGGACGGTCGGGTTTCCGCTGCGAGCGCCATCCGCTCGACGCAAGGTCGCCGGTCCAGGAAGATCGGAAAGGATCGGTGTTACTCCCTTGAGATCATCGACGAAACGCATGTGGTAGTACCATTCGTCGTTGACGCTGAACGGTTTCACTCCGTTGCAAATCGGATGCATCGGGAAGTCCTTGAAGTTCGGCGTCCAATGTGGATTCACGGACCAATCCAAATCGCAGAATCCACCCATCCACTCGATAAACTTCTCGCCCGGCTTTCCCTTTTCGGCTTCGGTTGCCCAGTGAATCATCACGACGCCCGTTCCTTCCTTCATCAGCCCGTCGAACTCATCCAAGTGCTTGTTCAGCACGTGACCGCGATGTCCTGTGCAGAAGATCACGATCGTCGCCGCGCCCTCAAGGATCGTAGTGTCCTCAGGGTAGCCGTAGTGCGGCACGAGAACGGCATTCACATCGAGTCCTGAATCGTTGAGAGCCTTAGCCAGTATCATGTTCCCGGCGCGATGCTCGTGACTCAGGCGTCCATGACTGGGCGTGCCGGAGATAAAAACGATCTTCGCTTTGTCGTCGGCATGAGTCGGGCTGACGAGACACACACTCAACAGAGTTGTCACGCAGAGTAGTGTTTTCATTTTGTCATTCCTTGTTTCGCGGGGGCGTAGGCCGGGTTGGGTGGCATCATCTGAGCGGAGACAGTTCTTCGCCACGCGTGGAGCATCGTTCTCAATTCGGCGACTTTGTTCGGCTCCTTGTTGGAGAGATCGTTCTGCTCGCCGATGTCATCTTTCAAGTTGAATAACTGCACCACGTTGTTCTCGAAATACTCGAGCAACTTGTAGTCGCCAGCGCGGACGGCACCACCAGGGCTCTGCATTCCGTGATTGCTATAGTGCGGAAAGTGCCAATAGATCGCCTGTCTTGCGAGTTCCTTCTCGCCCTTCAGCAAGGGTGCCAAGCTGATTCCATCGGCGTGTTGTTTGGGCTGAAGTGGTAGGCCTGCCAGATCCAAGATCGTGGGATAGAAGTCCGTGCTGATGACCGGTACGTCGCATACTGCTCCGCGCTGGCCCTGCCGAGGCCACTTGACGATCATCGGCTCGCGAATGCCGCCTTCGTAAAGCCAGCCCTTGGCACCACGTAGCGGGAGGTTGGATGTCGAATAGGCACGGTCCAACTGGTCTGCTGAAACAACTCGCTTCGGATTCCCAAAGTTGGCTGCCGACATGCCGCCATTGTCGGAAAAGAACATCACGATCGTCTTGTCGTCCAGCTCCAGCGCCTTGAGCTTGGCAAGCACACGTCCCAGACTTTCATCCATCGCTTCGACCATGGCGGCGAATTGGACGTTATCCTGGTGTTGTTTAATCTTGACGGTGCGTGCGGGAAGGACACGATAGCCTGAGTAGTCAGCGTCCGTCGCGCGCGTGTTCAGTTCTTTCTTTGACAGCGGGTGCTTCGTATCCGGGTTGCCCTCTAGAACAAAGGCGGCATCTTTGGGTCGCTGCGTCTTCTCTAGTTTCTTCTCGTATTTCTTAACGAGGTCAGCGCGTCCCTGGATCGGGTCGTGGACTGCGAAATGTGCGAGATAGAGGAAGAACGGCCCGTCTTTGCTGGCCTCGATAAACCTCTCGGCCTCGTCGGTCAGGCGGTCTGTAAGATACTCGCCCTGTGGACCTTCGAGGCCTTTCAGATTGAACGGCGAATAATAGGTCCGATTCGGTGCGCCGCGGGGCCAATCCCGCGGAAGGTGGTGCTCGAAGCCGTGTCGCTGGGGACCAGACGGCTCGCTACCCAAGTGCCATTTTCCGATAGCCGCCGTCTGGTATCCTGCTGCCTGCAGCGTTTCGGCCAGCGTGTGTTCTTTATAAGGCAGATGCTGAAGCGCCTTCACATTACTCAGCTGCTGAAATGAAAAATCGCGTCGCCCGGTAATCCAGTCCGTCAGGTGCAGGCGCGCGGGATACTTCCCTGTTAGGATGCTCGCCCGAGTCGGAGAACAGACATGGCAGGCCGCATAAGCCTGAGTGAACCGAACGCCATCTTCTGCGAGTCGATCGACGTTGGGGGTTTCGTAAAAACGGCTGCCGTAACACCCGACGTCACGCCAGCCCAAATCGTCGACTAGGAAGAACACGACATTCGGGCGGGACCGTTCCGCGGATCGCACGATGTTTGGTTCTTGCAAGGCCAGCGCACTGAATTCCCAAATCGCCAGGCAAAGGATGGTTGTGATGTATTGTCTCAAGGGTCAATCTTTCGGCGTATTGGGCTATTTCGGATCTATTCGACAGCGGTAGGGGCAGTTACACCGAGTGCGAATGAGTATCTGAACATCGTCTCGCATCTCATGTATGATAAACGCCGCATAGTAACCGTTCATAGCTGGAGGATCCTTCGATGCGTGCAAACATTCAATTTGTATTTTGCTTGGCGTTCTCGGTGACCGCGTGTGGTTTGGCCAGTGCCGAGAACTGGACGAGGTTTCGAGGGCCGAACGGTCAGGGTATCTCTAGCGAGGTCGATCTGCCAGTCAAATGGTCCGCAACCGACAATATCGCCTGGAAGACGAGTATTCCTGGCAATAGCTGGTCGTCCCCGATTGTTCATAACCAGCATGTGTTTCTCACGACAGCCACGGAGGAGGGTGCCTCGTGCAGCGTAATTTGCGTCAACCGAGACGACGGAAGCATCGCATGGAGTACCGAAGTTCACCGCCAAGTCACTGGCCCAAAACGGAGACAGAACTCGTATTCGACTCCGACGCCGGTCACCGATGGCGAGCGAGTTTATGCGGTCTTTTACGACGGCACGGCGGTTGCCGTCGACTTCTCCGGCAAGTTGGTTTGGAAGAATTCAGAGGTTAAATTCTTCAGCCTTCATGGGCTGGGCGCTTCCCCTTTACTTGCTCATGGCCAACTCGTTATGCCGTTCGACGGAAGCAGCCGGGAAGACAATCGTCTCGGTTGGAAAGTGCCATGGAAGAACGCGCTTGTTCTGTCATTGGACGCCGCCACCGGCACGGTAAGGTGGAAGGGGAAACGAGGCGAATCGCGCGTTGGGCATGTGACCCCGATTCTTATCAACAAGGGCGAGCAGATTGTTAGCGCTGGCGGCGACCGTGTGCAGGGTTTCGATTCGCGCACGGGCGAACGAATCTGGTCGATCTACAGCCAGGGTGAGGGCGTGACTCCTTCACCCGTCCTCGGCGATGGATTGATCTTCACATCATCTGGATTCGAAGAACCGACGATCCGAGCCATTCGTCTGGGAGGGGTGGGAGACATTACAGATACGCACATCGCCTGGGAACAGAAGAAAGGAGTACCTGTACTCGCGTCGCCACTCTATGTGCAGCCCCATCTCTACACGATTACTAGAGACAACGTTTTGCATTGCGTGGAGGCTTCGACTGGCAAGATCGTTTGGTTGCAGCGCCTAAGCGGCGTGCATTCCGCGTCGCCAGTATTGGCAGATGGGAAAATCTACATTCTGTCCGAGGAAGGTGTCACGTTAGTCCTGCGCCCCGGACCTAGGTACGACGAAATCGCTCGCAACAACATCGATGAAACGTGCCTGGCGTCTATGGCAGTCTCACAAGGAC
Organism: Planctomycetota bacterium; assembly: GCA_014381825.1. Classification (GTDB taxonomy): domain Bacteria; phylum Planctomycetota; class Planctomycetia; order Pirellulales; family Pirellulaceae. The sequence continues at coordinate 14,840 of JACNKX010000060.1, read as the reverse complement.
GCTTCTACATCCGCTCGTCGGAACATCTTTACAGCATTGGAGCACCGACGGATCGCTAAATCGGCGAGGCAGTTTTCCAGTGACCGTCCGCAGCAGGATTCAGACAAACTCGTGCCTTGCTAAAGACGCCTATCCGGACCAACGAACAGCGGGGCGGGGTGTGACACTCGCCACAAAACGACGCTTTCGGAACACTTGCCGGAAGCGTATAAGGCGCATCTGACTCGCACGTACCGCTGATCACTCGGAGAGTACTGCTTTCAGCTCACACACCCGCGAGTTTGCCTTTGTGCGTCTCCCAGTACTCGGGCATCAGCTCTTGGACTTTGGCTTCCAATTCTTCGTCGCTGATCGCCGTCATACGACCCTCGACTTCATATTGGTCCATGACCCACCGGGCGACCTTGTGGCACTTGATTTTGCTGATGCGATCCGCATCCTTCAGTCCGAAGAATTCGTTCACCCAGTGCGCAACACCGTCAGCACCGCTCTTATCCGTCAACGCCACCCGCGGTGGGCGATTCAACAACGTCGTCGTATCGAAGATGTTGTAAATCCGTTCGTCTTGCCGCAAGCCACCGGCGTGGATGCCAGCTCGCGTCGTATTGAAGTGCTTGCCCACCAGTGGGTAGTTGTCGGCGATCGGAAAATCGATCGAACGCATGTAGTTCGCGATCTCGGTAATCAGCTCCGTACGAATGCCGCACAGGTCCTCTTTCAACGAGATGTATTCGATCAATGCGCCTTCCACCGGCGGGTTGCCGCAACGCTCGCCGAATCCGAACAACGTGCCGTTCAACGCGTCACAGCCGTACAACCACGCGGTCGCTCCATTGGCATGCGTGCGGTGGAAGTCGTTGTGACCGTGCCACTCGAGCCGATCGCTCGGCACGCCGCATTCTTGATTCAGCTTATAAATCATCTTCGGAACGCTGCGCGGCAACTCGGCACCTGGATAATGCAGTCCGAAGCCCATCGTGTCGCAGATCCGAATCTTGACACCCATATCTTCGGGAACCTGTTCGCTCATCCGCATCAGCCGATCTACAAACGGCATCACAAAGCCGTCCCAATCGGCACGCGTCACATCTTCCAGGTGACAACGAGGCCGCACGCCAGCTTCAAACGCCGCATCGACCACTTCGCAATACGAGTCCATGCACTCCTTGCGGCTTTTGAACTTCAGTTTATTGAAGATGTGGTAGTCCGACGAACTGGTCAGCATCCCCGTCTCTTTCAAACCAGCTTCCTTGACCAAACGGAAGTCTCCTTTGACCGCGCGAATCCAGCCAGTGCATTCAGGGAACTCGTGGCCAAGCTCACGACAACGATCCAGCGTCTCGCGATCATTCTTGGTGTAGAGGAAGAACTCAGTTTGGCGGATCACTCCCTGTGGGCCACCAAGTTGCGCCAGCAGATCGTAGAGATGGACCATCTGGTCGATCGTGTAGGGCGGGCGGGCCTGCTGCCCGTCGCGGAACGTCGTGTCGGTGATGAAGATGTCACGTTTCTTCGCCGAGTTCGGATCAAATTCAACAGGTTGGCCGTCGATGTATTCGATCAGCGGTCCGTCGAAACGGATCTTGGGAGGAAGACCGTAGTCGAAGACATCTTCCAGCAAATTCGGTTCAGTGGTGTCGACCAGTTCATGGGTCTTGCGTGCATCAACGACGGACATGGTTTCTCTCCTTGGCGGCTTGATTAAAACTCGCGTATTTTTCGGGGTGGATGGGGTCGAGTCTTCGAGCCCCCAACCACCCAGTAGCTTGTTACACTTCGACGCCTTGCTCTTTGCAGACGCCCGCGATGAATTCGGCGGCCGAACCGACAGTGGTGACGGCTAACGCTCCGTCTTCGTCCATCTCGATCCCAAACTCTTCCTCGAACATGGCGACCAACTCGATGGATTGGACGCTTTCGGCACCCAGGTCGGACGTGAAGTTATTATCGGGTGTGATATCGGCTGCGTCGAGTTGTAAAACGCGAGCCGTCACTTCAATGACACGATCTTGTACAGTAGCCATTCTTCCATTCTCCTAGGAACGTTGAGCACGCATCGCGCGGCGACCCTTCTTAATGGCGTCCATCCGCGGCTCCGCAGTGATTTTAAATATTTCTTCCCACATCGCTTCTTGAGCAGGCGTCCACTCGTGGTCTCGCCGGCCCATCGCGATCTTGGCCGTTTCGAACAGCTTACGTTTGCCGAAGCCTTTCGTCACGACGCCTTCCAAGAACCACGCGAACGAAGGAATAAACTTCGGCAACGGTTTGCCCGTGCCAGCAATCAAGGTCATCGCACCGACATACGAACCAGTGTTGAATAACGTCCCGATCGATGTCTTGGTGTGATCGCCAATCAACGAGCCGACTTTTCGCGAGCCCGTGTCGATGGCGTGCTTGCCGTCGAGCATCACCGAGACGTCCGAGTAATCATTCTTCAGATCGCTGTTGGTGGTGAGCGCACCAAGATTGACCCATTCGCCAACGTAAGCGTGGCCGAGGAATCCATCGTGATACTTGTTCGAGTAACCTTGAATGATCGACTCTTCAACTTCGCCACCAACGCGGCACATCGGGCCAATCGAGTTACCTTCGCGGCACTTCGCACCCAGCAAGATCGACTTCTTGCCGATATAGCAAGGTCCTTCGATCCGCGTGAACGGATGAATCTCGGCACCGTCGTCGATATAGACCGGGCCATGTTCGGCATCAATGACCACCATCGGATGGACGCGTGCATCTTTCCCGATGTAGACGTCGTCGCGGCTGCCGCGAATCGCCAACGGCTCTTCGACATGTCCAACGTTTCCGCTGCGACCTGCCGCCGCGAAGTCCTTCGTCAGCTGCTCCGGGTTGCTGAGGATCAGATCCCAAGTGTAATTCCATGTGGCGATTTCACCTTCGTATCGTGGAAAGGCTTCGCGCGCCGATTCGATCAAGCCATCAATTGAATCCGTGACCAGCTTGCCAAGATCTTCTTTGGCGATGCGTGCAAAAAGGCACTCGCCGTTATCATCGAATGCGACTTGGCTCGGACCCGTCGGGGCGACTTCAAAGCTCTCCGCTTTCACACGGGCATTCACGAGGAGCAAGTCTTCTGCGCCGAGACTCGCAGCGTCATTGATCGTCCAATCGGATCTCTCGCGATAGACGTCCGCGATGTACTCGGGAAGGAAACCCACGACATCCGTAGCACCGATCTTGGCGATCAGCTTTTCACCGAGGGATGTCATCCCACATCGAAGCTCCCAGATTGGCCGGCAGAGGGCCACGGGATAGAAATTGATCCGCGATTCGGTTTGGCGGTCGAACAGGACTAGCCGCATATGGCAACTCCAGGATGTGTGAGTCCTACCGGCCGCCATGCCGCTTTTTCTTTGTCGGATGGATTTCCAATCCGTCCACGCGTGCCCGACGGATTGGAAATCCATCCTGCTTCATCTAATTGCTACGCGTTTGTGTCAATCGCCCGCTCTGCTTGCCGTCGCGGATCTAGTTCGGGCCGCACGATCCAAGGCGGGAGAACCGGTTGGTCGGCACGTTCGCGAGCGACGTGTTGATAGTATTCAAGGTTTTTCAACTTCGAGGCAGCGTCGGTATCCGAAATTGCAATCGTCCACGGATGCAGTTGCAAGGCAGACGCTGGGCACTGCGAGGTGACGGGTCCTTCGATCATACCCGACCAAGGATCGGCCTTTCCCTCGCCTTTCGCCAAAATCAAGCAGGTACGGGCTTCTGAAATCGTGCCAATTCCCATCGAGAGTGCTCGACGCGGCACCTCTCTCTCAGTTTCAAAGAACCTGGCGTTGTCGGAGATGGTCTGCGGGTGTAGCGCCACGACGCTGGTACGTCCCGCCAAGGAAGATCCGGGCTCGCAAAACGCAATATGTCCGTCACCGCCGATTCCCAGTACCTGGATATCGATGCCACCGGCCCGTCGAATCTTCTCCTCATACTCGACACATTCACTCGCCAAATCGCCAGCGATGCCGCTCAACAAATTAGTCTGTTCCTCTCGCAAGCCCAAGCCTTCAAAGAGGTGCTCCCACATGAAAGCATGATAGCTTTGCGGATGTCCGGCAGGGAGGCCTTCGTATTCATCCAAGTTGAACGTTGTCACTTGACTAAAGTCGAGGTTTTGCTTGCGAGCAAGGTCGATCAAGCACTTGTAGAGGCCTTCGGGCGTCGAGCCGGTTGCCAACCCCAAAACAGCGTTGGGTTTCTGTCGTACGACTTCCGCCACGATCTCGGCACCGCGTTGAGACATCTCTTCATAATCTTTTTCGACCTTAACGAACATTGGCATTCAACTCCTGGATTGGATTCTCACAGCGATGGTGTGTAAGTACTCGACAGAGACTTGTAGGTATATCCGGAACCCGTCAGCTTACGTGACACGGAATCGGAAATCAAGCTGCGCCGCAAAGTCGCAGTATCCGTCGCAGACTCACATCTTGACGGACTCGTTTGGCAGAAACACGCAGCCAGCCAGCGCAGAAAACTGGCGAACAGGTCCGTTTAGGTGGGGCTGCGGATCGTGCTAGGGAGAGGAGCTTCCTTCAAATTCTCAGTCGCGAACGAATCTCCGTTTGAATCTCTTCCGGCTGCCGCGTTCCGTCGATGTCTAGCACCAATTCCTTTTGTCGGAAGAGGTCCAAAACCGGCTCGGTCTTGGCGTGGTAGTCTCGCAGTCGGTCGGCCAAGGCTTCGATTGCGTCGTCCGCGCGCGTGATGAGCGGTCCTCCGCAGACATCGCACACGTTCTCCAACTTTGGGCGATGCGAGATCAGGTTATAGTCCAAGCCACATTCGCTACAAAGCCGGCGCGACAAGACACGATTGTGAACCACTTCGTCGGGCATATGAATGTGAATCACCGCGTCGATGTCGTAACTCTCAAGGAAGAATTGAGCCTGCGAATCGCTGCGCGGGAAGCCATCCAGAATGAAACCGTAGTTCCAATCATGCTCCTCAAGACGTCGACTGACGATGCCTTCCACAACGACATCGTCGACCAGGTTACCGGAAGCAACAATCCGCTTGACCTGGGCACCCAGTTTGGTGTGATTTTGAACGTGCCAACGAAATATGTCGCCCACGCTGATATGCACCAAATCCAGAGTTTCCTGGAGCATCCGGGCCTGCGTTCCTTTGCCACACCCCTGCACACCCATGATCACGTACTTGTGCATGACTCCCTCACCCTTCTTGTCTCGCGATTCAACAGAAGCAACGTCCCATCACTTTGCTCATCCCGAAAGTGCTTTGCTCATCCCGAAAGTGTAGGCGGAAGCGACGCCCCGTGCGAGTCTTTCTTCTAAGTCGCAGGTGGAATCTCATTTACTCCTAGGTTTTTCCGGACGTGCTGAATACGGATCGAGAAACAGCGTTGGAAAACCAGGCTCCCCGAAGATCGACTTCCTAGTTGGAAAGCGCCACAGTGCGAATTGTCTCACGCGATGATCTTGTGAATTACCTGACCGCCGATATCAGTCAGCTGTCGCAGCCGGCCGGCGTACAAGTAGCGAAGCTGTTCATCGTCAAGACCCATCAGATTCAGAATCGTGGCGTGTACATCACGAATGTGAATCCCATCGCCAACCGATCGCAAACCGAATTCGTCGGTTTCGCCGGCGGACGAACCACCTTGCACATCACCACCTGCCATCCACATCACCAGATTCCACGAATTATGTTCACGGCCGGGCTTCTCGCCGATCGCTCCGTTGCGGAATGGAGTGCGTCCCATTTCGGACGCCCAGACAACGAGCGTCTCGTCCAGCAGGCCTCGCTGCTGCAGATCCGTTAGCAGGGCGGCAACAGGCTGATCGACTTCGCGCGAGTGGCGCGTCATTCCACCCTGCACATCGCCATGATCGTCCCAGCTGTGCGGGCCAATCTGAACACCATGCACAAGCAACGTGTAGCGAACTCCGCTTTCGACCAATCTTCGAGCGAGGAGACACTGGCGACCGAAACCCGCTGTCGCTGGATCGTCCAGCCCGTAGAGTTGCTGCGTTGCGCCAGTCTCTGCAGATAAGTCAACCAGTTCCGGCGCTTCGGTCTGCATCCGAAAAGCCAACTCGTAGGCATTGATGCGTGCGGCGAGTTCTGTGTCGTCGGGCCGCGACTCAAGGTGCTGGTGGTTGAGTGCGGCCAAGACATTGAATTCGCGACGCTGTTGCTCGACAGAGATCCCATCCGGCCGATCCAGATTCAGGATCGGCGTGCCCTTTGATCGCAGCAACGTTCCTTGATAAGTAGCCGGCAGGTATCCGTTCGCCCACACGGCGGCTCCGTTCACCGGGGCTCCTCGCGGATCCTGAATCACGACGTAGCCGGGCATGTTGCGGTTCGGCGAGCCGAGTCCGTAGCTGACCCATGAACCAACCGAAGGGCTGCCGGGAAACTGGCTGCCCGTCGTGACGTGCAGCGTGGATGGTCCGTGATTCTGATTGTCCGTTTTAATGCCGCGAATCATCGCAAGTTTGTCCGCGTGCTGCGCGAGATGCGGATACAGCCCCGAAAACCAGTGCCCGGATTCTCCATGCTGCTGGAATTCAAATGGGCTGCCAATCGCAACGTGCGGAAACGACAACCGACCCTGTAATTCACCCGAGATGTCCGGAATGCGAGGCAGTGGCTTTCCGTGGACCTTTTTCAATTCCGGTTTGTACTCGAACGAGTCGAGCTGGCTAACTCCACCCTGCATGAAGAGGAAGATACAGTGCTTCGCTCGCCGTGGAAGATGCGGCTCGCGGACCGCGAGCGGATCGATAGTCGACGACGCACCGAATGATTCGCGGGTTAGGAGATCACCACACGCCAACGCTCCGATTCCGTTGAAGGCAGTCTTCAGGAATTCTCTTCGAATGAAAGGTTTTGTCACTAGTACTCCGGCGAACTTTGCGTTTGAGTCTGGCTCGCGATTTATCTACGTGGCTGCGGCTGGAAGCCCTAGCCACTTCATTCAGCGAACTCCGAACATTCTCGTGTCAGAATCCGCTTAATCGCCTCAAGGAAATGGTAAGCCTGATCGCGATCGTTTGCGATCTGTTTGTGTGTCGCTCGACAGACGTCATCGGAGACTAGCCGCAATGAACGGCCAGCGTTCACAGCGATGAGTTGCGTCATCGCGGCTCGCTCCAAATAGTAAAGGTCGTCAAAAGCCAACGCAACGTTTTCGCCCGTAACGAGCACACCATGGTTCGCCATGAAGAGAATGTCTGCGTCGGCGAGCTTCGAGCTGATGCGATCGCCCTCTTCATCGTCAAACGCTGCTCCGTTGTACGTGTCGTCATAAGCGATGCGCCCGTAAAATCGGAGCGAATTTTGACTGCACCATTCCAGCTGACCGCCTTCAATGCAGGACAGTGCCGTACAGTAAGGTGGATGCGCGTGCAAAACGCACTTTGCCGATCGACGGCTCCGATGAACGCTTGAGTGAATAAAGAACGCGGAAGGCTCGGCGGTATATTTGCCTTCTATCAATTCGCCGTTCGAATCGACGACCAGCAGATCACTCGCTCGCATCTCGGACCAGTGCAAGCCCTGTGGATTGAGCAGGAACTGGTCGGTCTTTCCTGGAAGCTGCAGACTGAAGTGATTGCAGATTCCTTCACTCAGTCCCTGGCGATCCGCCCACCGCAAGATGGCGGCCAGATCGATTCGGGCTTGGGTCTGATCGGACGTTGAGGACTGGCCAGCCTGTAGGTACTCAGTCGACATAAATAAACTCATTGCTATTCAATAGGACTCGACAAACTGCAGTGAGTCTGGATTTGCCAGAATTTGCGAGCGTTCTCAGTTCGGCCAGTTCACGTGTTGACGGAGGGCGACTGAGCGCGATCTGAAACGCGTACGTGATTTGTTTCGTGATGTCGTCGCCCATTTCTTGGACGACTCGCGCCGCAAAGTGTGACGCTTCCTCACTAACGAAGCTGCCGTTGTACATTGCTAGCGCCTGCAGGGGGGTGATCGAATGTCGCCGACGCGGTCGTGACTCATCGCAGACCAGCGCGTCGAATGACTGCATGAACGGCATTGTCAAAGTACGTTGCTGGTAGATGTAGATACTGCGTTTGCGCCCTTCCGGACCACGTTGCGTGTCCCACTTGCTAGAAGAGAACTTGACCCGTTCTTCGATGCCGTCTGGCAACGGCGGAAAGATCGGCAGACCAAGCTGTTCGGAGTTGAGTCGACCGCTGGCCTTAAGCACACTGTCGCGAACCGCTTCTGCCTCCAGACGCCGCCGCCGAAATCGCCACAGTAATAAGTTGTCTGGATCGGATTCTTCGGCTTGGTTGTCCGTTCGCAAAGACGTTTGACGATACGTTGCGGAGGTGACGATCAACCGGTGAACGGCCTTGACGCTCCACTTCTCTTTGACGAACTGTAGGGCCAGCCAGTCGAGTAATTCGGGGTGCGACGGCCCTCCGCTGAGTTGTCCGAAGTCGCTGGGTGTGGCGACGATGCCACGACCAAAGTGCCAGTGCCACAGCCGGTTCACCATGACACGTGCCGTGAGCGGATTGTCGGGGCTGGCGATCCACTGCGCTAATGCCATGCGTCGACTTCGTGTCGGCCAGCGTTTGAACGGGTCCAGCCGAATCGTCGCAGGTTCGCGGTTGCCGGTGATGCAACTCAGAAACCCAGCGGTGACGACGTCCCCTGGGTTGTCATACTCACCGCGAATCATCACGCGCGAAGTTGGCACACCAGGTTCGTAGGGCGGACCATACGAATGCCGTAGCGACATCGCGACTGGTTGTAACCGCTTGAGCCGCTGGCGCAGAAACCCTTCGCGCCCGGACAACCAGTGATACCGCTGGCGGTCCTCCGTCGAAACTAGCGAATTCTCGTCGTCATTGAGAATTGAATCCAGGCTTTCTCGCGCCGACGCGCCGGGATTGATGAACGAACTGAGAAATGCTCCGTCGCCTCCGACTTCAAAGCCGTATCCCTCGTGGGAATGTCGAGCGGTGTACACGACCACCAGCGAACCGGCCTGATCCTGCGTGAAGGCGACGTCGTTGATCGGGCCCGATAGAAAGTTGCCCTCAAATCGCACACCGGCGATTCCCGTTGCGTCCGCACCGTCTCCATTCGAACTCACCACGGCCAGCGTGGGTTGCAGCTTCGGATCATCCTGGGCCAGTGTGATGCCGCTGATCCGATCGGTCCAGCGCGCGACATGACTTCCATCTTTGGGATTTGAACTCGCCCGCTCCGCATCGAGATCGGATGCGTCGAGCCAAAAACGCAGTCCCTGTCGCGGCGGCTCGCTCACGCACTTCGCCGCTTGCCATTTATCCAACGCAACGCGCTCGACTTCGCTCAGGGGATGATCATAAACTAGCACCTGCGCGAATTCCCCAACGTGATGTGCGTCGGCGACTTTGATTTGTCCCGTGCCTTCCGAGTACTGTCCCAATGATACGTGCTGCGGATTCGGAAGATCGCCAAACCACTGCCCTTGATTCGAACCGGCGTTGCTGCCTGTCTTCGACTCGATGCGATTGTCGACATAAAACGTCCAGTGTTTCCCGTCACAGTTGACGATTGACGTATGCAGATCGCCTTCATGAACCGATGTCCGTCCAAAGATGTAATGATTTCCGAGCGGCCCACCCATCGCTTGGAGCCCAAAGCCCGCGCCACCGCCCAGTTTCGTGTTCAGCGTCTTTGTGAGTTGTTCGAGTTGTCGTTTCGAATCGCCGATTTCGCGCTCGAACTTCTTTCGTTGCTCATTCGCCCACGCTTGTTCATCCTTGCGATAGAACGGTGCTGCCAGCGAGCCACCAATTTGAAAGCCGTCGCCCGGTTCGGGACGTGGAATTGACACCGTCGAGAAAAATGCCTTTAGTCGGTAAAAGTCTTCAGTCGGAATGTTATCGTGTTTGTGGTCGTGACACTTGGCACAGCCGACCGTCAAACCGAGAAACACCGATCCGACCGTTGACGTCATTTCGCTGAGCAGTTGGTGACGCGTCTCGTCGCCACGCGGTTCGGTGAACGGCGCCAGTCGCAAGAACGTCATCGCCACAACCCGTTCGGGAGAAGTTCCGGGCAGATCGCCTGCTCCCATGACTTCGTCGAACTCGTCGCCCGCGATCTGTTCTTTGATGAACACATCGTATGGTTTGTCGTTGTTGAAGGCATCGATCACATAATCGCGATAGCGCCAAGCGTGCGGTAGATCCGGATCCCCTTCGTAGCCAGCCGTGTCGGCATAGCGTGCTAGATCAAGCCACAACCGCGCCCATCGTTCGCCATATCGAGAATCTTTCAACAAGCGATCGACGAGCGCTTCGTACGCCGCGTCCGATTCGTCTTGGAGAAACTCCTCAACATCCGCAGGACTTGGCGGCAAACCAAGCAGATCGAAATATAATCGCCGGACGAGCTGTCGCGGAGTGGCCTCCGGTGCCGGTTCCAGGCCAGTTCGATTCAGCCGTTTGAGAACAAACGAGTCAATTCCGTTGCGGATCCACTTTGACTTGACCGCTGGTGGTTCAGCGTCGCGCGGCGGATAAAACGGCCATTCCCCGTTCTCTTGCGCCCGAACGCAAAGCACAGGCACAAATAGAAGCACGAGGCAGCAAACGGCTTGTCGAATTGCTATTCTGTACCTCATCGGTTCGTCATTATCCGGGGCTTCCTGGAGATGCGGTTGCTTCCAGTTTACCAACACCGAACGTGGGTGTCCCCGGTCCTTCGCTGCGATTGAACCAAGGCCCGCTGAAAACAAGGCCCGCTGAAAAGAGGTGTCCATGAAGATTGATCGCGTTGAAGTGCTGGCCGTCGCCCCCGAGGTGCAACGATTCACTTGGTCGCACGACCTGCCCGAACAATACATGACCAACACGCTGGTCCGGATTTATACGGATGAAGGTGTTGAAGGAGTCGGCGGCGTGTCCAATTACACGTCTTATGGCTTTGATCGGTATACGACAGAGACTTTACGGCACATGATCCCGGTGTTGATCGGGAAAGATCCTTTGCATCGTGAACCGATTTGGAATGCTCTGTGGTCACGAGTCTTTCCGCTTTCGCCGGGAGCGCTCGCGGCGATCGACATTGCCTTGTGGGATCTGTTCGGCAAGTACGCCAATCTCCCGGTGTATCAGCTGCTGGGAGGCGCGTGTGATCGTATTCGATCATATGCCAGTACGCCGCTGTTCGACGATGTCGCTACGTATCTGAAGTTCGTCGAGGAAATGATCGAACAGGGATTTCACGCGATCAAGTTTCACTGCTGGTGTCTGCCCGAGAAAGATCGTGAACTGGTGCGAGCCGTTCGACAGGCCTTCCCGAATCGCGATGTGGCTTTCATGCTTGATGTCGAAAATAACTACGAGTGGCAGGACGCTCTCGAAATGGCTCAGGAGCTAGAGGACTTGGGGTTTGAATGGTTCGAGGCGCCCCTGATGGATTACGACCGCGAGGGCTATCGCAAATTGACCCGGCGAGTCAACGTCCCGATCATTCCATCCGGCAACTGGATTCAAGATTTGTCTGCCTGGGGACATGCGCTGCGGACGGACTGTTGGTCGAGGGCACGCACGGATGTCACGGTCTGTGGCGGTTTCACTCCGGCTCAAAAGTACATGGCGCTGGTCAAGGCGGCTGGCATGAAATGTGAGATCATGTCCTGGGGCAACACGCTTGTCTCATCGGCTAATTTGCATTTGATGCTGGGGAGCGGTTTGAGTTCCTACTACGAACAGCCCGTTCCCTACGGACCGTATGAATTCGGCATGCACGAGACCATTCGCACCGGATCAGACGGCTTTGTCAATGCGCCACAAGGTCCAGGACTTGGCCACCGGATCGACTGGGACGCCATGCGCGCTGCGACGATCCACGAGCTGGACAGTCGTGAGATTGCCTAATACCTAAGTGATCTTCGCCAATATGGTGGCTGTCAATTGCGCCCAAGCTACGCTTAAGATTACTTGAATCAGGAGCCGTACACGGCTCCGTACGTACGGTCCGATGAGCAGGATGCACACGGCTGGCGCGCGTCGCTTACCCTACTCGATTTGCCTTCTGTACGTTAATGTTGCGGAGCATCGACCGGATTGGGCCGTTCCAGTCATGTACTCAGGAACGAAATCGGCTACAGGCAGAGTTGAGAGGTGACTGATGAAGATTCTGGCGGTCTGGGACGACGAGACTGAAGGCGAACTGATTTCGATGTACCTCGGCGTCGACGAGAACGAAGTGACAATGACAACGACGCCAGCCGATTTCCGCGAGGCAATCGAGTCGGGCCAGCAGGCCGATATCGTGCTGATGACAATCGGGCTGCCCGATGTGGAATCCGGGTTCGAACTGTTTGAACTCGTGCGCGACCGCTATCCCAATTCGCCGATCGTCGGTGCCTGTCCGCCGACGGACGTCTTCCGTGTCGTGCGATTCATGGCCAACGGCATGAGCGCCTACGTCACCCGCGATCTGGGTGGCGACTACATGTTCATGCTGCGAGCAATCTTGAACAGCACGCTGGATGCAGTGCGCGCGGCGCGCGAAAAGGAGCTGTCCAAAAAACTCCGCGAGGAAGTCGAATCGGTCCGTAAACTCCAGGCGACTGTGATCCCGAAGAAACTTGTCGCACCGAGCGGTTACCGCATTTGTGGCCGCTACGAGCCTTCGCAAATCCGCGTCCTGGGCGGCCAGCCGGTGGTGCTGGCCGGTGGCGATTACTACGACGTCTTTACACTAGCGGATGACAGCATCGTGCTGCTGGTCGGCGACGCCGCGGGGCACGGCATGAAATCCTGCCTGTCGATCATGACAATGCACACGCTAGTTCGCATGATGCGCAGACAAGAGCACAAGGATCCGGCACACTTTGTTGAGGAGATCAACAAAGGCCTGTGCGAGCAGTCGATCGTCACCGAAAAAGGCGGCTTCATCACGCTGCTGTACGGCATCCTGAATGCCGAGACTCAGACATTGCAGTGGTCCGCCGCCGGACATCAGCCGCCGCTGCTACAGAATCTCTTAACCGGCACGATCGAACCGATCGCCGGTCAGGACGCCGGAGGCCTGCCTCTGGCCGTGGACGAAGACGCGGAATACGAATCGTACACGTGCGAGCTCCCCGATAATTGCCGGTTGCTGCTCTACACGGACGGTCTGGAAGAAGCGTTTCCCGAAGGCAACGACGAGAATCAATTCGGCGTGGACGGAATCGTGCGAACGCTGGCCGAGACCGCTGAACTGTCTCTCGAAGAGACCGTCGCGCGATTGTTCGATGCCTCCAACGAGTATACGCAGGGCAGCGGTCGGAAAGACGACACCTCGGTCTTGCTTCTGGAACGTCGCGACTGAGAGATGCCGGTCGCGGAAAGAAAGGCCATTATCGAGGTCTTGGCCTTTGTTGACCTTAGGCACAGTCAGCGCGAGAGGTGAACGGGGACTGTTCCAGGAGTCCCATTCACACTTGGGGCCTCGACACGGATCGCCCTAACTTCCACCAGTACCAAGGCTGAAACAGCTCGACGGTGTTGTCGTCCGCATCGCGCAACGGCGAGCAAGCCATTGGCTGAAAACCGAATACGGCGCGAACATTGCGAACCGAGTGACGTAAACAACGGGAGGTTGCCACTCCTTTTCTTCAAACCCGCTGGCATGAAGGCCTCGCGTTTTACCGGAGACCCGGCTCCGGACGGCCATGCGGTCGCAACCGGCGATAGTTCACGCGGCGCGCCTCGGTCAGCGCTCGAACATCCTTACGGCGAGTATGGCTATCAGTACCGCGGCATGGGCGGAATTGTCTCCACGGCCTGGGATCTGTGGCGATGGGATCGAGCGCTGGCGGATGGAACTCTCTTGTCCGCGAAGAGCGTCGCCGAAATGACGTCCAATCCGATCGGCGGACACTCCACTGGCTGGCAGATCGAAAAGGCTGTCGATGGAAAGACGATCCATCACCACAATGGCAGCGTGCGGGGATTCCTGGCGGACGTTCGCCGCTATCCACATATCAATGGATGCCTCGTCGTTCTTTGGAACAGTGATACCGATCGCGCGAGATCGGCCTTCAGCGGATTCGTTCAAATGTGCGAGCAAGTGCTGCTGAAGCCAGTGGAGGCTCCAGTCCTCCAAGAGCCCGCTGCCAGAGCTGCAGAGCTGTCGCTCGAAGATCTCCACCGTTTCAGCGGGCGATACCACGATACGAAAGGACGCGTTCTTGTGATCGTTTCCATTCAGCAACAGGCCCGGATGATGCTCTTCTGGGATGCCGTAAAGATAACGCCGGGATATCTGGCAGAGGATGTGGACAGCGAATACACGTTTCGACACGGGCTCGGCCAACCGCTCAGAGTTGGGTCCATCGAAGACGCAGACGGCAAAGTGCGAAAGCTCACCGTTGGACCGATGGAGTTCGTACGTGACGATTGATAGGTCCATCCCCGCCTGGCCGACGGCCCACTCCTGTGGCTGAAGAGGCGGCCGCCCACTAACGCAAACTGCCGAGCTAACTGCGGTGATCGCGTCCTGAGCGCGCAACTCTGACGTGCTAAATGACCGAGGACTAACCGTCCGTGGGCAGGAACTGCGCGGGGCCAAGTGACACATGAAAAACGACCTCGGTCACGAACGCAGATCGTTGAGATGGCCGCGGAGATCGCCACTCTCCCCCGGAAGAGGCGCTCGACGAAACACTCCGCTGCGCGCGTCGGTCGGTGTTCCCCGTGTCAACTAGTTCGAAAGTCTGGCGGCGTCGGTCGAAAAGACCGGAGTCGGTTGGCTTGATCGCGCCGTAACCACGCTTGGACCGAACGTGAAACTCCGATCTCGCGCAGTCGTCGTGCGCGAAACGTGCCAGG
>JACNKX010000232.1 GCA_014381825.1 Planctomycetota bacterium | reverse complement strand
AGAATGCTCATGCGGCAACTGGTGACTCGGGCATCATCGTTCGCAACCGCGGCAAAGACCTGACCATACAAAGACTGGTGTTGAGTCGGCAAGTCAAAAGTCGCTCACAGAACCCCATCGACTACCAGAAGCCACGGGTTCATCTGCTCGACGGAAGCGTCTTGTATGGCAGTCTATCCAACATTGAGCGCGGGCCAATTGTGCTGAACGGGGTGCTGAACGGGGACAGGCAACGAAAAATCGACCTGAGCCAGATCGACCGCATCGAAACTCCCGGCGTCCAACTCACGGTAACAAGCGATGCGTCTGAGATGCGTTACGCCGACGGGGCGGTCCTACGTGGACAAGTCCAGCAGACCAGCCCGAGCCACGTGACACTGCGGACTGCATTCTCGGATGTTCCAATACCATGTGCTATCACCAACGCGTTGTCACTGCGATTCCCTTTAACGAACAAAGTCGCAAGTCCTGATGGTCTGCCCAATCAAAACCTTGACAGCATGAAATTTGATTCGGGCAGCCTACTTGGACTGCTTCAGTTTGACTCGGCCAACTCTACGTTGCGTTGGAAACTGCTTGGAATAGACAGTCCATTGCGGCTCTCGACAGGGGGCAGAGCAATCATCGAGCGGAGTGCTCGGAACGCAAATAAGGAAGGAATTTCATTTGACGCCAATACATTCCCTCACCTGATCCATCTGCATACCGGTGAGGTGATACCCTGCCGAGTATCTTCGTGCGACATGGACTCGCTTGATTTTCAATCACCGTTTCTAAGGACGCAATCGCTCAAGCGATCGCACCTCAAGACGATCGAATTCACCGAAGACTTTCGCAATTCCATCGACTTCGAAAAATTGAGACGTGCATTAACCGTGCCGCGTTTCAACCGTGACAGCCCTCCCAGCCACATCTTCGTGGCAAACAACGGCGATTTGAAACGTGGTAGTCTTGTGGGCATCAAAGGGAATGCCGTTGACTTTGAGTCCAAACTTCGAAAGTCCTCAGTGCCGATTGAACGAATCGCTCGAGTCGTCAACGTTGAAAAGCCGGAAAGCACTATTCAATCAACATCAAGCGATGCCTCCGAGTTCCGTTTCAAATTGGCCGATGGCTCAATCTTGAGATTCGAACCAGTGAAAGTTATGAACGGGCAACTAATCGGTCGCTCAACAATCTACGGCGAGGTCTCGATTCCCATCGTGAACATTGTCGAATTGCAAATCGGCGACTTTGAGGACAACGGATTCACATTGCTTTTCTCGGATTGGGTCGTACGTCCAGGCAAAGAGCCCCAGTTCGGCAAGACGCCCTGAGGCAGCAGCCAGCGTTCAAAAAAACACTAGATCAACAACTTTTGCCGGACATCCCTCCCTCACGCGTCGGGTTACCAGAGACTATTTTTGACATCCGAAACGAAACGCAACCATGAAAGCCACCTTAATACTCCATCTCTTGCTCAGCATTTCTGCGTTTTCCGTAGCAACTGCCGAGACGTCCGCTCCGCCCAACTCGTTAATGTGTAGGCCAGGCAAACTCATCTTTTCGGAAGACTTCGACCCTGAGACCGTTTCAGAACGCTGGGGCTTCAAGGCCGATTTTGCACTTCGCGACGGAGCTCTGTTGCGTACGAACGTCGATCCAACAAAAGGAAAACGTGTCTTCCTGAAGGATCCGTCTTTCCACAACACGATCATTCAGTTCGACTTCAAGTTCTCGGGAAAGACGACAGACCTTCGCCTCGTGACGGGCAGCGGCGGTGGATACAACAGCGTCACACGAATTCATCGCGAGCACTTTCAGCTCAATACGCCCGTCGATCGAGACGCCGGGTTTGTGCCCGCTCACCTTGGCGAATGCGTCCGCGAACCTCGCCTCGGCCAGTGGCAGACGATGACGGTGGAATACTGGGGTGTCGAAATGATTGCGCATTTGAACGACAAGGAGTTCGTCATCGGCAAGCATCCCATCATTGATCGCACTCGCAAGTACTTCGCGTTCCAGTTCGATCTGCCCGGCGCTTCGATCGACAACGTGCGTGTGTGGAAGGCCACCGGTCAACGCGAGAACTGGTCTGAGACTCGCAGGAAACTCATAGCCCTTCAATCGGATCGTGAGCCAGTAAAGCGTAATCCCGCCGAGCGTTACAAAATCGCGTACGTGAACGTCAAGTCACGTCTAACTTTGGAGGACCAGACATATCACGATCTTGTCGCTAAACATGACAAGCTCAAAGCCGATCTACATGCCGACTACGCCGCTGCATTTGCCTCGCACAAAGAACTGACAAAACTCATCGCAAAGAAGAAACAGATACTCAAGGCAGCCGATCCCAAATTTAAGCGCATGGAGGTTGCGGTTAACAAAGCACGTAAGGCGGAAGACGCTTACGTCCTGTCGACCAAACCCGAACTCGCGCGCCTCAAAGAGGATGGGACGGCGAAGCAGCGTTTCGCTTCTGAACTTGGACAGGTTCGCGCCGCGCTGGAAGCTGCCAGTGACCAGCAACTCGCCGCCCTGGTTGCCGAAACGGCAAAGCGTCAGGCCGCCCTCGAAGCCCGTTTTCCTGAAGCCTTCAGAAGCGTGGATGCTGCCGTCGAACAGCGCAATGCGAAACGCAAGACCCTGAACGACGATCCTGAGTTCCAAGCCCGCAACAGGGCCGTGGTGGACGCGGGCAAGGCCGTCAAGGACTACGAGCAAAAGGCGGATCCCAACCTTGCCAAACTTGCAGCCGACGCCAAAGCCTACACAGACTCGCTCAAGTCATCGAGGGTAAAATGAGACTTCGAGACGTCACCGCCTTCCTGTGCATCGCGGTCGTCTTTGTGCCAGGTCACGCGTTCGCGCAAGTCGCCGGCACTCGCTGGTTTGACCTTAGGATCGCGCACGGGCAAAAGTGATTGCGATGATTCAGCTGTCACCAGTGTCGTAACCGATCGTCTACGACTCGAGACCTCCCGCCTGGAACTCGGGCACCCTCGAGAGTGTCGCAAACCCTTTTAAATAATGGGTATAAGCGGCTCTGTCTCTCAACCGGCGCACGAAAAAAACCCACGGTTGCATGATTTCGCTACCGAGGGGTTCAAGTTGTGTGACTCAGACTCGTTTCGAGCGCATTCTGAGAGTTTTTAG
>JACNKX010000044.1 GCA_014381825.1 Planctomycetota bacterium | reverse complement strand
GAATTCGGGCGATTCTACCCCTTATTGCCCTGTCCAGTTATTGGGGTCCACTTCATACTATGTAAAACGCCTCCGGCGTAAACGGGGATACGTCCGGCTGCCAAACATCAGGCGATCGTTCATGCTTGGTGACACGTTTCCCCGATCGCGCAATCTCATTTGCCTTTAAGCTTCGCAATCAAGTACTCAGTCGTCGTCGCGTGCTCTACGTTTGGTGCGTCAGGATAGACCAGCTCGCACGCGACTCCGGCGGCTTTGCAATGCTCTTGGAGTTTCACGCCGAAGTTTGATGTGTGTGTTGGGTCTTTTTGCGGTTTGCCAAGTGCTGGTGGAGCTGAATAGAAAAGATGCACTTGCGGATCGTCTTCGGTGACAAGTGCGTAAGGCGAGTATTCGGCGATCCATGGCAGAATCGCGTCTCGCTTGGCGAGGAACTCGTCGAACTGAGATAGCTTTTGCGTCGTGTCGCCGGTGAAGCCAAAGGCGTGGCCACCGTAGCGGCTGTTCGGTGTCCACTCTTTCATTTGTCGTGGGTCGAGCGTTGTTTGCGCTCCTCGAACGGCGGCGCACCACAGTCGCGTCGATTCGCGTGCTATCGGATCATCGCTGTTAGGGTCGGCCATATCGGGATGAAACGCCAACCACAGACTTGAACAAGCTCCGGCTGATCCGCCTGATGCACCAATCCGCGTCTTGTCGATGTTCCACTCGGCGGCTTTGCTGCGAACGAATTGCAGCGCCCGAGCCGCATCGTGTAACGGGCCTCTTACTGGCGGAACGACTCCGTCAGCGGTTGCTTCAGGAATAAATCGATACTCGACCGAGACGACTGAAATACCAGCGTCCAGTATTTCTGGCAGCATCGACGCGAGTCCACTCATTCGTGCGCCACCCATCCAGCCTCCACCGTGAATGAAGAACAGCAGCGGCGTCAGCTTGTCGGATTCGGCTTTCCAAAAATGCAGCAGTTGTTTCGGATGCGAACCGTATGCCACATCGTATTCAGTTGGGGTCGGAACGAGCGGACTGGCTGCCAGAATCCGTTCCGACTCTTTTTTGGCGATCTCATGAACAAAAATGTTCCGCCAACGGATTTCGCCGCCATGTGTTTGCAGCATGATGGGGCCCGTCGCTGGCAACGGCAGCGAGCGGTTCCAGAAGTTCTCCATAACCGCGCCTTCAACGACTGCCCGATTGTTCAACCATACCCAAGTTCGAGCACCGAGCTGACGAATGCGGAACTGATTCCATTGACCGAATGGCTTGTCAGCCCGAATGATCGGGTCGCGCCCGAGCGTCGAAGGAGTGTTGTTGAACAAGCCACCCGATCCAAGATGTGGACGCCGAGTTGGTCTCGCCGGATTGAAGACTTGATGCCAATCCCAGATCTGAACCTGTGGAGTGCCTCGCAAGTAAATGCCGCTATCGGCTTTCGGCACTGTCTTGTATTCCAAGTGTAACTCGATGTCGCCGTACTCGGCATCTGTTGTCGCGTAGGGACCGTGACCATCGTTGACGAGTTCCCCGTTTTCGACTCGCCAGTGATTCGGGAACGCGGCACGCTGCGCTGCAAGGTTCGCTTCCTTCTTTTCGCCCTCCAGTTTGGCAGCAGAGTGCGGATTCAGGCCATGCCAGCCCGCAAGATCTTCTCCATTGAAGATGGCCTGAAAGCCTTTGGGCGGAGTCGGCTCGTCGGCGAAGCACCTGCCGGTCGGTGCGACAACGATAGAGCTGGATAAGACGAGAAGAATGTATTTCATCGATTGAATCATGGGGACTTACTCCGACGTTTTGTTCCGGCATGGTTAATGACCATGAATCGTAACTCAGTCGCATTCGGTATGCGACCGCCAAAGCGTCTGGCCGTGATCCTGTTCGGGCGATGCTTCCACTGCACGCGTTGCACTATATCATCGTCTTGCTTCGCTAAGCACGAACGTGATGCTGTGTGCAACCTCTTTGCCAATGACCGCTTCACCACGTTTGGACAAGTGAATCCCGTCGGATTCGCGGAGGATTTCGTGCTTGCCTGCTGCGATCGCGGCGCCGTAGATATCGTTAACGCGAATGCCGGCTGCTGTTGCGATTTCAGTTGCTCGCAGGTTGTACTCGATGACATCAAGATTGCGGCGGACCACGCGTTTGTACGTTTTCGACGCGGCTTGCCAACTTTCATCGACTGGCGTTGTCAGCGCGAAGATTACTTCCGCGTCGGTTAACTCCTTGAGTCGGGCAAATATTTTTCGCAGGTTCGTCGAATATACCGCCAGGCTATGTCGCGGTTGATCGGTTTTTGAATTCAGAAACAGATCGTGCAATCCCACGTTGATATGGACGACAGAAGCGTTGCGGCCGGCGACCCACTTTTCTAGCTGTTCCAGTGTGTATGCCGTGTGTCGACAATTCTCCTCCGGCGACCACACGGTGGCTTTGTCCTGCAACTCGGCGGCGACTGTCTTCTGATAGTTGATTCGAATCGAATCACCCAACAGAATGACGACCGGCAGTTCAGCGGTCGCGTCATGCGTTGATGTTTCCTGTTTTGACACTCCATATAGGGGGCCGTTGCTCATCATCCAGGCGAACAGATCGCTGATTTGTATGTCGGTTAGCTTGTCGAGCAAGCCGTCAGGCATGATCGACTTTGGCGACATCTTAATCTCGTCGATGTCATCCAACTTGATCTGAACCTCTTCGGTCGGCGTCTGGAGCGCGAGTGTTGAATCGGTTTTTCGCAAGATCGCGCCGGTGATTACTCGACCATCTTTGGTCGCCACGATGGCCAACCGGAAATCGACGGGGACGGCGGCGCTGGGGTCGATGATGTTAGACACGAGATAGTGCAAGTTGCGGCGATTTGCGCCCGTCAGTTCGGGGCCGACAGTGCGACCTTCACCAAACAGCTTGTGGCACGAGGCGCATGTCTCCTTGAAGATGCGGCGACCGTTTGCCAAGTCAGCCTTTGCGATTCGAGAAGGGTCGAGTTTGTGTTCCCAGGCTTTAATCTGACGCAGTCGCTCGGCAGATGACGGTCGGACAGTTCCCCAAACTCGTTCAAGTCGTTCCAGGAGGTTCGCGTCGTTCAACGCGGCGATTTGCCGGGCTTGGGCCGCTGTAATGTCACTGACGGGGATCTCGTTTCGTTCGGTCGCATGAACGAGCAAGCCGGCGTTGGTCCGGCGTGCGGCCAGCAAGTCAATTGCGGCGTTTCGATCAGCCTTGGAAAAACCGTCGTACCGGTTTAGAACGGTCCGAGCCAACTCGGGTTCGTTGACCGCCGTAGCTGCCTGTAGCGCCGAAGCCGTTAATCGTCCCCCGACGATCAGCTGTTGCAAGTCATCAGCCAGATGCGAGGGATTGCGCCGAACCAACCCCGCGAGAGCGGCTTGGCGAGTCTCGGCGTCCGTTCCCGCATCGTGCAGCAGTCCGCGAATATGTTGTATCGTCGAATCGTCGCCAACCATGGCAGCAGCGCTCACGGCTGCGATGCGCACACGAGAATCGTGGTGTTCGATCAACTTTCTTACGATGCGGTTAGCAGCGATGGGCGGACTGTCGAACTGGTTCGTGGCTTCGTTAAATCCGCTCAGCAGGTCCGCTAATACATCGGGCTGATTGGATTGGTCCAACGCGTCGAACAAAAACGCGCGGGATTGCGCCGAGTGTTCGCTCATGCGACGTGCCATCCATCTTCGAAGACGAGCCGATACAGCTTCCACCGCGCGTATCGCACGTTCCGGGTGGGTGGCGATCTCTGGTTCGATCGCATACCAAATCATTCGCACCAGGTTCAAGTCCTTGTTGCTGGCTGCTGAGCCTGCCAAATGAGCTGCAATCGGCCAGCGTTTCCCAACCGGCACGCGTTGCAATGCCGATGCCAGTGTCATGCGAACCAACCACGATCGCTCTGCTCGAGCCAACTCGGTGAACTCGTCGATGATGTCCTCGGGTGGCGGTGTCTGATCGACGAGCAATCGCACGGCCCACGAACGAACATGCTCGCTCTCGTGATGCGTCTGGGTGATCAACCAATCGTCGTCTGCTCCGTCACTTGAATGCAGAGCCCACATCGCCCGGAGCTTTCGAGTGATATCTGGATTGCTCGCAAACATCTGTTTCAGTTCTGCGTGTGCCTGCGACATGTCTTGCCCCGCCGCAGCACGCTCCTGCAGGATGCGTCGCGCATGCCGAACAAACCAGTCATTGTCGTGCAACTGATGTTTGACGAGCTGTTCGGTCGGGGCGTTCGCCAGTTCAACCGGTACGCGGATCGGTTTACCCCATGTGATCTTATAGATGCGCCCACTGGTGCGATGGACTCCGTCACGATCGTGGCACTCTCCGTTGTCAGACCAGTCGGTCACATAGACGTCGCCGTCCGGCCCGTATTTCATCGAGACAGCTCGAAACCACGGATCGTCGGCGACAAGGAAGTCGTCAGCATGTTCCGCGCGATACGGTCCCGTTGATCGAACAATCTTGTCGTGATTGATACGTCGCCCGTGGATATTGCTCATGAAGACCGAGCCGCGAAACTCAGCAGGCCAGCGGTCTCCCAGGTAGATCATGGCGTCGCAGTGTGAATGACCGCCGCCGAAGTCTAGTTTAGTCTGCGTGTCGTGATCGTCGTGGATCGCTCCGAGGTCCGACTTTCTGATGGCGGACTCATCAGCGACAAACCAGTGACGGTGATCACTGGTTGCAGTCATCGCTTCATAGACGTACGGGTTGGGATGGACTCCGCGATTCTTCCAACGTTCATAGTGCGCACCCGGCACGAGATGCCAGAGATGTTCCACGACGCTGGTTGTCAGAAAGCCTTGTCCGTAGTCGTCGAAGTCGAGTCCCCACGGATTGATTGTTCCGTCAGCGACCACTTCGAACCGGTGCCGCGTCGGATGGTATCGCCAAATGGAACAGCTCAGCTCGATACATTGGTCCGCAGCATCACCGGGCCGCCCGACATGCGAGGGTTGTTTGATCCCATGTCGTCCATAGAGCCAGCCGTCTGGGCCCCACGTGAGCCCATTGACACTGTTGTGTTCTGCCTTCAGCGACCAGCCTTCGAGATGAATGATCGAGTCGCCATCGGGGACGTCATTTCGATCCCGATCAGGAATGAAAGCTAGATGCGGCGGGGCAGTAATCCACACGCCACCGAATCCGATCTCCAATCCGGTCAAGTGAGTCAGTCCGTCGCAAAAGACACGACGTTGATCGAGTACACCATCGCCGGTCGTGTCCTCGAAGATCAAGATGCGATCGTGAGGCTCGTCCGTGAACGTGCTGCCGTCGTACGAGTAACTCTCCGCCACCCACAACCGTCCTCGATCATCGAATGTGATCGCGATCGGTTGTCGTACGTCCGGTTCCGCTGCCGCCAGCGTTACTTGGAAACCATCGGGCACATGCAACTGCTTGATTGCTTCATACGGCGCGAGCGGCTCTTGCCCGGCTGCCTGAGTGTTGCGAGGATTGATGTCATCAGCGAGCAGCCGTGCTTCGCTCGCAGATGTTAGAATCGAACATGCGACCATGACGAAGGCCGAGAATCGAGCGACCCATTGATAGCAGTTGGCGGGGTTTTGCATGGTGAGGACGGTGTCGAATGAGGTTGTGTGTTTCCAAGGCACTGCAAGACCGTAGCTGAAGTTGCAAAACTTCAGAGAACGACTGAATTCTTGCGAATCCAGCTACGAGAGTTGTCGCGTCGTTCCCACATTCCAGCACTTGATAATCTTCTCACTTTACCAACCCGTGGCTAACTGCACCATGAAGACGACTCGAATCCTATTCTCCTTTGTGCTGATTAGTGGCTTGCCTTACGTTGCGAGAACACAGCCAGCACCGACCGGCGCGAGCGAACGCGACGACGCGATAACACTGTTCGACATGCCAGCGATCCGAGATCCCTCGACGCTTGATGTGGAGGTAGTTCAGGACTGGCATCGTGTCGATGACCGAGTGCCAACTCGGCGGAAGCTGGTGACGATCAATGTCGGAGAGATGTGGCCTAGGCAGGATTACCGAGATAAAAACTATCCGACGTACATCTCCTGCCCCTACACCCGTGTTGAGCTATGACGTACCGATTGGAGCGTGATTTGATATTGGTCGTAGCGAGTCGATTGAGCCTCGGAGTTCCAACTACGTTGTCGCGATGCAGGAGCCCGATACTGGCGGGCTGTTGATTTAGTCGGTTCTTGTCGTAGTGGTGGCATCCTGCGGCCACAAGACCGGCATGCGTCGAGTCCCAGGCGGCGGCAGGATGCCACCATTACATTAAATCAACAATCCGCTATCGCGATCGGCCTACATTTCGATGCACGATTCGAGGATCAGCACGGATACAAATCGATACGAAAAAGCGATGAAGCGGCCTTGTTAACCGCCGAACAGATACGTAAGCATAGTTGGGTGCGGTGTCGCATTGCGATTTGACGATTTGTGGTGTCCGCGAATTCAACGGCAGTCCACTAGAGAAGAAATGGCGAACAGTATCTCTCATACCGCTCCAGCTTCAATCGCTCGACGTCATGATCTGGACGCGCTTCGCGCCGTCGCCATGTTGCTCGGGATCGCCTTGCACGGCGCGATGTCGTTTATTCCCGGTATGGGAGCGTTTTGGGGAGTTCAAGATACGCAGAACCATCAGGCCTTTGGAGTCTTGTTGGCCGCCGTACATGGTTTCCGAATGCCGCTGTTCTTTTTGGTGAGCGGCTTCTTTACCGCGATGCTGTGGCGCAAGAGAGGCCTCGAATCACTAATACGCCATCGCTTCAAACGCATCTTCCTGCCGATGGTCATCGCGTTGTTCACGATCATTCCCGCAACATGGATCGTGTCGGCCTACGTGAAAGCGGAGGCTGGCAAAGATCGATCCAGCCGTGTCGTGAGCAAAGAATCCAGCGCCATCGCAACGGCAAAGAAGACAGACATTGTTACAGCCGCAACAATTGGCGACGTTGAGTCCGTGAAGTTGCGGATTGAAGAAGGTGCCGATGTCGAGATGAAAGGACCGGATGGATCTACCGCTCTGCACGGTGCCATCTTTTTTGGTCATGCGGAAGCGACGGAACGACTTCTCGATGCAGGAGCCGACGCACGAGCTGTCAATAACAACGGCGATCGTGCCTGTGACGGAGTTTATGCGCCGTGGGGGATTACCAAATTCATTGCTGACATGCTGAGTATCGAAGTTGACCAACAGGAAGTCGAGCTTGGTCGAAAGCAAATCGTCGAAATGCTCGATGAACGGGGAATCTCGGTGGGCGAAGGTCCAAGTGATGGTGAAAAACTCGCCGGACTCGCTCAGTTGTTCCTGTTCTTTCCGTTGTTCGGCCACCTTTGGTTTTTGTGGTTCCTGTGCTGGTTGGTCGGTGGATTCGCTGTGTGTGTCGCGATCGGAAAGGCGATGGGTGTATCCGGAGTTCCGGCGTGGATGACGCTCTCCGTTTGGAGATACGCTTGGCTGATTCCGCTTACTACGATCCCGCAGTTTTTTATGGGACAAGCTGGAAACAGCTTTGGGCCCGATACTTCGATTGGCTTGTTCCCAATGCCAACCGTGTTGGGATACTACGCGATCTTCTTTGCGTACGGGGTGTTTTATTTCGACGCGGACGACCAATCCGGACGCGTTGGTCGTTGGTGGTGGCTTGCTCTTCCAGTCGCGTTTTTCGTGATCTTTCCAGTAGGACTTTCTACTGGGATTCAGGGCGAGAACCCTAGTCGCGTGGTGTCCGTCCTTTGCCAAGTCGCCTATGTGTGGCTCGTTACGTTCGGAATGATGGGATTGTTCCGCAGTTTGTGGTCTCGCGAAAGCACGACGATGCGTTACATTTCAGACTCGTCCTACTGGTTGTATCTTGCGCACATCCCGCTGATCATTTTTGTGCAATACATCGTTTACGACTGGTCGTTGCCAGCGATCGTGAAGTTTTCGATTGTCTGTGTCGTCACCAGTGGCTTGCTTCTGATCAGCTATCAGCTTTTTATTCGCTATACACCAATCGGCACACTGCTTAATGGGCCCCGTCGCCGAAGTGGCGAACGCGACGAAGCTGTCGACGCGATCGTTTTGGATGCTGAAAAGGTTGGCATGACATCTTCGGTTTGAGAACAACGAATGTTTATGTAGCTGAAGCCGCCAAGACTTCAGCTACCACAATTCAAAGTACGAGAGTGTTCGGCGACTGTCATCGAACACGACACAATCAGGAAAGCATCACATGAAACCACTCGTAACGATCGCGATACTGTTGTGCGCGGCGACTGCCGCGGCCGAGGACAATTGGCCGCGTTTCCGGGGACCGAACGCGGACGGAGTCGCGAAAGACAATGCGGGCCTGCCGTCGACGTGGACAAATACTGACAATGTAAAGTGGATAGCCGATGTGCCGGGATGGGGTTGGGCTTGTCCAATCGTTTGGGGCGATCGCGTGTTTTTATCGACCGTCGTCGGCGACGAAGATAATCTGACGCCGAGCAAAGGACTGTATCTCGGAGAAGGCGTCCGCGAACCGTCGAAAGGGATTCACCATTGGATGGTCTATTGCTACGACTTGAACTCTGGGACGGAAGTCTGGAAGCACGAAGCGTCTACGGGCAAGCCAAAGGTTCCGCGCCATCCCAAAAGTACTTATGCCGCGGAAACAGCGACGACTGACGGCGAGCGGTTGTATGTTCTATTTGGTGATCTGGGGCTGTACTGCTATGACCTCAGCGGCAAGCCACTTTGGTCACAGAAGATCGAACCGATGAAAACCGCATCAGATTATGGCGCTGCGGCTTCGCCGGTTGTGCATGACGGGCAAGTGATCGTCGTCTATGACAATCGTGAGTCTTCATGGATCGCATCATTCGACGCGAAGACAGGTGAGCAACGATGGCGCGAGCGACGCGACGAAACACACTCGTGGGCTACTCCGTTGATTTGGCAGAATGACATCCGAACTGAGATTGTTGTTCCTGGCAGAAAACGTAACCGAAGCTACTCGCTGGACGGCGAATTACTCTGGGAGTTCGACGGAAGAATGTCGAACCTAGTGATTCCCTCACCTTTTGCGGCTCACGGCATGTGCTTCATCGCATCGGGGTATGTGGGCGATGCTCATCGACCGACGTTCGCCATCAAGCCAGGAGCCAAGGGAGATATAACTCCCGAGGGTGATTTCACGGACAGCGAGTTCATCGCTTGGTATCAAGGCACGTCGTCGTCATACAATCCTTCACAGATCGTTTACGGCGATTATCTCTACACGCTGTACGATCGTGGGTTTCTGACCTGTCACGATGCGAAGACGGGAGAAGAGATTTATGGCAAGCAGCGTTTTAATCCTCGCGGTTCATTCACCTCGTCACCGCTGGCGTATAACGGGCGTTTGTTCTTATTGAGTGAAGACGGTTTGACTTACGTGGTTAAAGCTGGCCCGAAGTTTGAGATTATTGGCACCAACGATCTCGGCGAACTCTGTATCGCTAGCCCCGCCGCTGTCGACGACAATCTGCTGATTCGCACGGCTTCCAAGTTGTATTGCCTGACCGATGGAGCCAAGTTGGACCCGGCCATCGCCGCACGCATGCAGCCCCGTCGAAAGGCTTCGTCCGCTACAGACATTTGGTCCGCAGTCATCGCAGGAAATCGCAAAGAGATGATTCGCCTCCTTGATGCGGGCACCTCGGTCAACGCGAAGCAACCGGGCAGTGGTTCGACACCGCTGAACACAGCTGCTCTGTATGGGAAATCGGAGCTTGCGAAGCTGCTGATCGAAAAGGGAGCGAGTGTTTCGATCGCGAATAAGGATGGCAACACCGCACTGCTGCTTGCATCGTTCTTCGCGCATCAGGAGCTTGTCGAGCTATTGCTTCAGAAAGAGGCCTCGACCAGTGTAAAAAACGGTCGAGGTAAAACGCCACTCGATGTGATTTCGGCCGAATGGAGCCCACAACTAGAAGGCATCTACAAGTCCATTGGCCGCTCGATTGGTGTCGAACTCGACCTGAAGCGAATCGAGCAGACGCGACCGATACTAGCGAAGTTGCTCCGAGACCACTCCGAACCGGAGGCTCGCTGAGTCCGCTCCGTGCGATGTACACTTTCATCGCGAAATATCATGTTGCTCCCACTGCAAGCCGCTGTCGAAGTTAAGAAGGCATTGAAAGAATGATAGAATTCGTTTTGAAGACGTCGAGCGTGATTGTGCCAGCGGCAATGATCTCTCTGGCCGCTACGGCGTACTGTGTAGCAAGCGAGAAAACGGCACATCCTCATCCGGACGCGTTACCCAATCCCCACAAGCCAGGCGAAGTGGATAATCCGATGCTGGTTCCGTTTATCGTAAAAACTCCCGGCGAGCTTCCTGGGATCGTGGTCGATGAAACCGAAGCGGAGTTGGCTGGCCAGTGGCGGTACTCGACACATACGCCGCCCTACGTTGGTTTGGGTTACCTGCACGATCAAAAGGAGAATAAAGGGAAGAGCTCGGTCACGTACACGCCTGACTTGCCACGAGCGGGGATCTACGAAGTGCGGTTGTCGCACTGTTACAACGTCCGCCGCTCGACCAACACGCCGGTGACTATCCATCATGCCGATGGCGAAACGACTCTGCGAATCGATCAGCAACGAATCCCAGAGTTCAAACGACTCTTTCGCTCACTTGGAAAATATCGCTTCGATGACGGCAAGCGAGGTTGGGTGCGTATCGCCACTGATGGGACCGATGGCAAATATGTGATCGCTGACGCCATGCAGTTCATTCCCGTGGCCGAAAACGGCGAGGCGAGAATCGGGAAACCCCGGCAGTAGCAACCAGCCGTCGAGTGGCGAAATGAATCAACAGGGCTTAGTTGCCGGGCCGACCAGCTGGGAAGAATTCGTAAATCGTGTCGATGATTCGCTGATGGTGCTTCGTGCGATTTACGGTGTTGCTTTGCATCAGCAGGACGCCGGCGAGATCTCGCTCAAAGTCGAACCAAGCGACCGGGCCGGAATAGCCTGGGTGTGAGAGCCACCGAGACTTGCCATTGATCTCGCTGTCGTGGATTTGAAATGCGAGTCCATAGCGTCCGTTGGTGCCGGGTTGAGGCTCGTAGAGCTGACTGAGAGTTTCAGCGCGGATCAGTTCCTTGCCTTCGTGGATGCCTCGGTTCAAATGAAGCTGCATCAGCACGCCAAGATCGTCCAGCGTCGTGTAGACCCCTCCGCCGGCTGTTGAGAGTCGCTCGTTCTGTCGTTCGGCGACTTCCAGTCCGAACGAGTCCGGTTCGAAGACGCCCGGTTTGTTTGACTGGTAAAGCGGCGCGAGGCGTTTCAGCTCATCTGCGGTCGGCCGGATCGTGGAGTTGCGAAGGCCGAGTGGTTGGAAGACTCGATCTTCCATCAGCGTAACGAAACTCTTGCCGGTCTGTATTTCAGCAACGCAGGCAAACAGATCAATCGGGCGTCCGTACATCATCTTCGTGCCCGGCTCGGCGACGAGTCCCAGCGTCATGCACGCATTGACGAAATCTTGCGGAGTCTTTGGGAAGAAGTAGTCTGCGTATTTGGGATCGCTGTCGATAACTCCGTTCTCAGCCATCCAGTTATTACTGGGCACGCCCGACGTGTGGCTGAGCGCGTGCCTCAACAGGACCGGCTGCTTCGGTGTTGATCCGTCGCGCAACAGGATGCCGTCGAATTCGGGAAACGTCTTGGCAATAGGATCGTCGAACGCAACGACGCCGTCATCAACAAGGCTGGCCATGAGCGTCGCCGTGAAGATCTTTCCGGTTGAAGCCAGCCAGCAGAGTTCATCAACGGTGAATGGCGCCTTCGTTTCGAGATTCACCACGCCGTGGGCTTCCCGCATGACGACTTGATCACCATGAATCAACAGGATCGAGATGCCTGGGTAGTAACCCTCGTCGATAACAGTTTTGATCTCCGAGTGGATCACCGACCTAGCCTCGTCCGACAGTGTTGACGCGGACGCGAGTCGATCTTCGCCAAGCGAAGGGGAAGCTGTGACGACAACCGCAATTAGCATGCAAACGATGTGTTTCATTGGAATGACTCTACTCTCCAAAGTCTCATGTTACCGGGCAATATCATGCTACAGGACAGGGTGCAGTCGTACTCTGTATACGAAGCGCCCATTTTATTGGAAGCCCACGACGGGTGACTTCAATTTGGTTAGAATCAACTTTACTTCGGCCTCACACTTAACTCAAAAACGGAACTCAACCATGGTCACATCACCGAATCGTCGTTCGTTCATTAAGTCGACCGCACTAGCTGGTACAGCCATTGTTCTACCAGCTATTCAGTATTCGCGAGTCCATGGAGCCAACAGTCGTTTGGGCATCGCCAGTATCGGAACGGGCGGTAAAGGTTGGAGCGACTTAAACGGCGTCGCGGCAAGTCCTGAGGTTCAAGTGATCGGGCTGTGCAATATCGATAGCTCGGCCAATCATCTTGGACGAGCGGCCGAGAAGTATAGTGCGGCAAGACAATACGACGACTGGCGGAAGCTGTTAGATGAGTCGAACGACATCCAGGGCGTGTTAGTATCGACCCCGGACTTCATGCATGCGCCGATTTCATTAGCGGCAATGCATTTGGGCAAACATGTATTCTGTCAAAAGCCGCTCACGCACTCGGTCCACGAAGCGCGGCAAATGAAGCTGGCTGCTTCGAAGTACAAAGCCGTGACTCAAATGTGCAATCAGATTCAATCACACTCTGCGTATCGCACGACAGTACACATGGTCCACGCGGGCATGATCGGCAAAGTTAAAGAAGTCCATTCGTGGCAAGGCGGCAAACCATCTTGGCCAAGACACTTGCCGAGACCTAACGGCAATGATCCCGTGCCGGCAAACGTACGTTGGGATCTTTGGCAAGGCGTCGCGCCGGACCGCCCCTACAAAATTGGCATGTACCATCCCTTCAACTGGCGCGGCTGGCAAGCCTACGGCACCGGGCAACTCGGAGATTTCGGGTGCCACATTCTGGACCCGGTTTTCAAATCTCTAAAACTCGGCTCGCCAACCACGTTCAAGGCCGAAGCACCCACGTTGTTTCCAGAGTCCTGGACCGATCAAGCGACCGTGCAATACGAGTTCCCGGGCACTGAGTATACGCTTGGCCCGACCCTTCCCGTCACTTGGTATGACGCGGTAGGTGCGTTGCCGCCACGAGAGAAACTGGATGACATTCCGACTAGTTACAAACTGCCCAGCGCAGGCTCGGTCCTCGTCGGTGAAGAGGGTTCCTTGGTCATTCCGCACGTCGCGATGCCCAAGATATTCCCAGAAGAGAAATTCGCGGCGAAGGAATTGCCCGTGATTGAAGGAGTCGATCACTACACCCAATGGGCTGACGCTTGTCGAGGAGTTGGCGAAACCACTTCGCACTTCGATTACGCCGGCCCGCTGACCGAGACCGTCCTTCTAGGAACCATCGGCATTCGCTTTCCTGGACAAGAGCTCGCTTGGAACGCCAAGGCTCTCAAGATTACAAACAACGCGAAGGCTCAGGAGTGGGTAACAAAGCCTTATCGAAAGGGTTGGGAACCAACTTGGATTTAGGCCCGGTGTTCGCCAAAATGTGAGCGACTCAGCTGGCGCGCAGCGTGGTAGGTGGGCGCGAGATACTCATGTACCGTCGCGAACGGGAATTAACTTGCCATCGGGTCTGAATCTGGATGGCGCGGATCTGGATGGCGTGGATCTGGATGGCGCGGATCTGGATGGCGCGGATCTGTTGCCTTACCTCAAGGGAGGTGATGCGACGACTCCGCATGACAAACTCTTTTGGAGTAATGGTTCTAATAGAGCTGTGCGATCGGTTCAAGCCCTTACAAACACGTTCTTAGGAGCTAACCAACAGTGATTCAACGGCTACTAGCTGCGAGCTTAATTGCCCTCTCGATTTCTTTTTGCGTTTGCGCCGATGAATCGGACCTAGGAACTCACGGCTTTGCCAAATCCGGCGACGTTAAGATCCACTACGTCACTCAAGGACAAGGACCTCTCGTCGTGCTGATCCACGGCTTCCCGGACTACTGGTATACGTGGAGGAAGCAGATACCGGCGCTTGCGAAGTACTTTCAAGTCGTCGCAATCGACCAGCGTGGATACAACAAGAGCGACCAGCCCGACGGCGTCGAGAACTACGCGATGCGAGAGCTGGTTGGAGATGTCAAAGCCGTGATCGAACACTTCAAACGTGAGCAGGCTGTGATCGTAGGTCATGATTGGGGCGGTGCCGTGGCTTGGTCATTCGCAATGGCCCATCCGGCGATGACGGACCGTCTGGTGATCTTGAATCTGCCGCACTTGAACGGACTCCGACGCGAGTTGGCGAACAACCCGGATCAGCAGAAAGCCTCGGCGTACGCTCGGCACTTCCAAAAGACGGAAGCCGCTTCTCAATTGACTGCCGAAGGCCTGACGTTTTGGGTGAAGAATGCAGAAGCAAAGGCTAAATACGTCGAAGCCTTTAAGCGTTCTTCCTTTGAGAGCATGCTGAATTATTACAAAGCCAACTATCCCCGCGAGCCTTACGACCGATCAGCCAACGAGCTCCCTAAAGTAAAATGTTCCGTCTTGATGATCCACGGATTAAAGGACACAGCGCTGTTGCCGGGGGCGTTGAACGATACGTGGGAATGGCTCGAGAAGGACTTGACGCTTGTCACGCTTCCAGACGCGGGGCACTTCGTCCAGCAAGACGCGTCTGAGACGGTCACTCAAACGATGGTGAATTGGCTGACAAAATAGGCCGGAGGGTCCATGAGACTTCGGTCCGCTCTCAAATTTCCCTGAAAACTTGTGACTCATGACAAATGTATCAACCCCAGTTTCGCGTCGAAGGGGAGTTGAGTCCGCTACACGTTGATACAAAGAAACATTGATCTTTCTAGAGGGAGGAGTAGGGGGACATTGTGGAATGGCATTAACTTATTGGTAAGTGCTTACTGTGCAAGTTCATTTTGAAGCTGGCATCGTGTTTTTTTCATGACGGGGTATTCTTTGGGACGGCGCTTGCGTACACGTGGTTCTTGGCGGTGGCGACGGAGTGGGTTGACGACAAGATCAGGGATCGCGTCGCCTGGTGCTGCAGTTTGCAACCAACGTAGGGCGTCGATGAAACTGATGCGACGAAAGTCGACTTGTTGTTGCTTGGCGGCAATCAAGATCACTTGTCGGACGAGATTGTAGATCAAAGCGAAAACGTTGTTCGGCGACGATTAGTTCTCCGCTTTAGCGACAATTGGAATTCCCGGTCACGAATTCTATTTGGTACGCTTCGGTTGCTGTGGTGTCGTTTTCTTTGCGGTCTCCACTCGGTAGCTCGGCACGTTCAATTCGATGATCACGCTGTGGTGCATCAGACGATCGATGGCGGCGGCAGTCGTCATGGCGTCCTTGAAGATCTGGTCCCATTTGCTGAAGGCTAGGTTGCTCGTCAGGAGAACACTTCCGCGCTCGTAACGTTCCGCAAGCAACGTGAACAACACTTCCATCTCTTCCCGGCTCTGCTGTACGTAGCCCAGGTCGTCGATGATCAAGCCCTCGAAACTCGAGAACTGTTTGATCAATTTCGGCAGACGCAAGTCCCGTTTGGCGATCAGCAACTGTTGAACCAACTGAAGTGGACCCCAATGTCGCTCGGGTCATTGCACAGACTCTCCATGTCGGGGTGCTGAAGTAAAGAATCGTAATCGGTCAGGTTAGGCAGTTCGACTTCCATGTCGGTCGCCGCAGGAAGGGTCGTCCCGGCGAGAACCGAGGACCGAATCGACTCGACGTCGATCGGCGTGTCGGCAGCGATCATCACGCGCAGTGCATCGGCCACGGCGTCTTGGCTTTCGCGGGCGGCAAGTTCCAGGAGCTGCACGTATTGCTTATCGGCGACCTTCTCGCTGTGAGCCGCTATCCGGATAGACTCTTAGAACCGCTGCGATGCTCCTGGTGTTGTCGTAGCCATTGCTACAAAGGGTCGACGGCTGGAACGAAGTCCCAGCCGAGAGCCAGCAGCACGTCAATGTTGTTCCAGTTGCGGTC
>JACNKX010000064.1 GCA_014381825.1 Planctomycetota bacterium | reverse complement strand
GGCGGTTGATGACGTTCGCCATGAAGAAGACGAAGAGCGGACATCCGATAAACGCCAAGCCCCCCGTCGATAGGTTCGGTTCGAGCAACGGACGGCGGACCATCGTCGGATCTAGCAAGAGCCGTATGAGAAACATTCCGAGAACGCTAAGCAGCCAAATGTAGCCGATCAACGTGACGGCTCTGCCGGACAGCGACGCCGCTTGTTCGACCGACTCGTCTTCGATTGCTGTGCGCTGACCCTCGGCGGTAGCGATTTCACCGATCGCTTCGGCTTCAAGAACTGTGCCATCTTCGCCGTCGAGCTCAGGGTCGGGGTCAGTGTTTGCATCCGGTGGGGCGACTGATACCTCATCCGATCCTGATACCTCTTCATCCCCCGTCGTGAAGCGTGCTTCCTCCTCCGTCCCGACAGCATCGGCAAGTAGGCCGCCGTCAATAACTGCGACCGTCTCTTCAGCGCTTTGCTCATGCGACTCTCGTTGTTCGCCAAAGTGAACCATCAACAAACCAGGTGCCAACAAAATCAACAAGGCGAGGTCGACGTTACGAACGCTCCAAAATCGACTGAACTTGAAGTACACACCGATCATTAGCAGCGACGACAAGTAGACCCAAGTCGTCGGGTGGACGGGATAGTATTGGAATAGAAACTCGCTCATGGCGTTTTTGGGCCGGAGACCTTGTGATGTCGCTTAGCGGAATGTGCGAGAAGGCCGAGATGCGGGTGAGATTTCATCGTATGCGGCGGGCCCCACGCAGGCAAAAAGTGTGACCGCACAGCAGCCACGACGACATTGCTTCCAGCTCGTCCACGCTTTCGTCGTGGCACGGCGATGTTGATGATCTTTAGGCAACCTATCAGCATACGGTGTAACAGCCGTTTTTCAAGGCGCGAAGCCGACGCTCATCGTCGACAAACTCGCGTTAAATGTTACGATTGGTCGTCGGTCGCGGCACCAGGGGCCAGGGACCGGCGGTGCCAATCGATTTGTTGCCGACTCGCCTGCCATCGTCACTAGCAAGTGGTGAAAAGATGCCTTCCGTCTTTAACCGATTGTCCGAGCTGCTCCAACGAAACGACGTTCAATTCAACGAATTGCGTCACGAGCCCGTATTCACAAGCCAGGAAGCCGCTCAGGTGCGGGGGACATCTCTAGCAAGTGGGGCCAAGGCGTTGATTTGCAAGTTGGATGATCGCTTCGTGATGTTCGTGCTGCCCGCCGATCGAAAGTTGGACAGCAAAGCCGCTCGCAAGTGGTTCAAAGCACGCAACATGCGGTTCGCCAGCCCAGAAGAAGTCCTCGAAATGACGGGCCTTAAGCCCGGCTCGATTCCGCCATTCGGTTCCTTATTCAAGCTGAAGACCTATTGCGACGAATGCCTCGGCGAAGAATCAGTGATCAACTTCAACGCCGGCGACCACGCGATCTCGATCAGCATGACATTCGCTGAGTATATGCGAGTCGAGAGTCCGCAAACTGGAGTGTTCGCCAATTCGTTACCTAACGACGAGTGATAAGCCAAAACCGCAGTGCGTGCGACTATCAATGTCCACCGGAGTTGGCCCGCCGTACGGTGTGGGCGGCCATCTCAAGGTAGTCATGCTTCCAGGCAGGCTCGATTCTGTACGTTCCGGGCTGCACGTTCTTCCTCACAAAGACCTCGGCCTCGTCGAAGCCGTTACCATATCCATGAGCAGATAGATGATAGCTGCCGGTCCCTGGAAACCGGTAAAGATAGAAGATGTCTTCGGGGTGTACCGGTCGAACGTCGCGCTTCGAAGTCGCCCCGAACAGTTGTTCGATCGCTTGGTCTTGTCCGCTCTGAAGGTGCGGATAACCTCCGACTTCGTCAAACAGACTCTTGCTCCACGCCCCCATCGCGTGGGCAACGGCTCGCTTCTCGGTTAGGCTTCCGTTGGCCCAATACCAAAGCCGGTCGGGCTTGAAGTACTGGCCGTTCACCATTTGTTCCAATGACAACGAGATTCGCCACGGAAGAGAGATGTCGTCATCATCCCACGGAAAGATGACGTCACCCGAACATAACCCGCAGCACGCATTCCGCTTCTCGCCGATCGTACGAAACCGGCTGCTTATGTTGAACACTTTAACTTCTTCGTCTGCGAAAGCACTCAATAGGACTTCTGGATGGTCGTTCAGAATGATGAGTTCTTTGGAACCGGCGTAGTCCTGTTGACGAAAGGACTCAACGGCTTCGTTCAATAGATCTGGGCGGCCATACGTGATGCACTGGCAAGATACTTTCGGCAACGTACTCCAATGTGTGAAGTCATACGATCGTCTCGCCCTCGTTGTGGTATCGGTTCTATGCTCACCTTCGCGATGCGCAATAATTCTTCTGACGAAACCTAGTTTTGGTGAGTCCGCAACCGAGTCTATTCGCCATCCTCGTGCTTTGAACTCATCAAGCGTCTGACGTTCAGCAGCTCGTTGCGAGTCATGCAACATCCATTGGCTGGTTTTCTCTGCAACAAACTCGCAAGCGTTGAGACGAGAATGTTCCTTATACAAAGTCCCAACAGGCGAGTCGACGAACGCAAAGTCAAACGTACGGTCACCGAGTTCCGGTACACGGATGGGAGACGAGTTCGTGAACTTGAGGATACGTACATTCGGAACGTCCCTGAACGCACGCTGATGATGTTGATACCACTTCTCGTCATACTCAAGCGACACGACATCGCAACCGGAATCCGCGAAGTACCACGTCGATGCCCCGGGGCCGAATTCGAGGACTGACTTGATGTCGTTCTGACGCACAAAGTCGGCGAGACGTTCGCACTCCGTTTGACTAACGGAGAACGAGTTGAACACCGCTCGATCCCGCAATTGCCGATTGTCACTGGATTGCGAGTTTGATCGAAAGAGTGGCAAGTCGACTGCGTGGCGACGATTCAAGTACGCCGCACATTCGCGATACGACCGGTCGATCCGGCGACCACCAAAATGAG
This sequence comes from Planctomycetota bacterium, assembly GCA_014381825.1. Taxonomy (GTDB): domain Bacteria; phylum Planctomycetota; class Planctomycetia; order Pirellulales; family Pirellulaceae. Next base: position 57,480 of record JACNKX010000064.1, on the reverse strand, counting down.
CAATGCAAGGACGAAAGTCATGACCTTCCCAATAGTATCCCTTACGGCACTCGAAGCGTTCGCGTTCAATGTCTAGAACTAAGTTGCAGGCATCCCAAATTCCGATTGACGAATTGGTTTTCGGCAAATGAATTCCATGCTTCGCGAATGCAAACGCCATACAAAGCTCGTCGCGTACTCCGCACGTTCCGTGCATGCGAAAGAGTTCTCCCAGCACCTTAAAGAAACGACCGAAGTCGTCAAACCACTCGCGGGCAGCCACTCCGCGACGCCAAACCAGAAATCCGCCATTCAGAGTATGGATCGGTTTGACGATTCCCAACTGCTGGGCAAGTCCAACGGTTGATTCAACAAACGGCGGTACTCCCCATCGCATGTCTTCCGTAATCACCTTCGCGCCGGGAGTATGCACCGGGTCAGCTAACTCGAAGACAGACGAGGGATTTGTGATCACCAACGAATCAGCATCACAATATGCGCCGCGCTCAAACTCAGGTGTGTGTAGATAGGTGTATCGTTTCAGTTGGTGAACGCTGGTCGCCGCACGTGGAACATCACCGTCGATGTGAGCCCGGCCTACGTCGATTGTTTTGAAGAAATGGTCCGCGTAAGGCGATGGGTCCACATCTTTGTAGAGCAGTGTCGTTGGGTAATTGAATCGCTGTGCCGAGAGCGCGAACATGACGGCTCGCTGAAGAAACGAGTCGCCAACGGCTAGTGTAACGAAACCATCCATAAGTTTGAGCAACCACCATCTATGTTATATTGTTGGGAGCCAATGAAATGCCTAAGGTGAGTGCGTTTGCCACGCATCAAACACCGCTTCCCAGGAACATGCGGACGCGGCTAGCCCCCATTTTCGACTGAGTCTCTCCCTCGCCTTCCGCCGCATCGCGTCGCGTTCTTCACGCTCAAATGCACATCGCGACGCCTTGTAAACGAACTCGCGATCGTCGGCACACAGCCAACCCGTGACACCGTCTTCGATTTGACGTGGCCACCCGCCGCGATTGTCAACTACTAAAATCGAACCAGATGACATCGCCTCGAATCCGACGCGAGGCAAGTTCTCGTAAGTCTCCGTTGTCATAATGATCGCTTCGCAGTGTCGATAGAACTCCTGCTGCGAAATACCGCCTTCGGCAACGGTCCGAATATACGAATCTGGCTCGCGACCAAACCGCTTTCTAGCTCGGTCGTCCCAGCCAACGATCAATCCTTCCTTGAGGACTGGTGCGGTCATCGTTTCGTAAATCCAAAGCTGACGGTCTCCAAACTTATCCGCGTCGCCGCGCGAAATTCTCCCAAACCGAAACTTATCTTTCGGCCTGTTGTCGTGAAACGGAAAGTCCTCGGTGTGGAAGTAAGGAACGAAGTGGAGTGGTCGGTACACGCCGAGTCCCTTCAGATTCTCGCTGACCCGTTCGAAAGCGTGTTCGGTCTGGTAAAGATGAAAGTCGATCACGCCGCGCTCTTGCATTTCGAGTTCACGATCGAAATTCCATGTCATGCAATTCACGAACGAAGTCGAACGCGCATACCGACGAATCTCGGGTAATTGGCTAAGGAACTCGCCATTGCAAAATGAAATGCAATGCAAGCCTTCAAGCGACTTCCAATCGCAAGCGTCGTGATAGATGCAGCCGCGTTGCTCCATTTGCATCGCTTGGGCATTTTGATCGAGTGACGTCGTGTGGCAAATGTGAACTTTGATTCCCATTTCCTGCCAGCAGCGGATTTGGTGATCGAGTTCGGTATCAGCGCCGCCCAGACGACTTGGATGGCCAATCACGCACAGTTTATCGATCGCCGGTGAAAGGGGGGCCTGTTTCGGGAATTGTGCCGCTTGTACTGCCACGAAGATCAAACACCTGGAAGTTGTAGGAAACTTACTGCGCATTCTCGACCATGGCTGAAGCAGCCTGCGTCGAGAGTTGATATTATGATTGAGTCGAAGTGCAATCTCAAACAGTTCCTGCTATTCATGACTGCTCACACGCCTGACGATTCAAAGAACGTTCTCGACGCGACGCAGGGTTACTCGCGCGACTCGACTCCTCGCGGCGAAAACTCCGCGCCACCGCTGCCCAGTCACCTGGGACGATATGTGGTCCGAGGGCGAGTCGGACGTGGCGGCTTTGCGGATGTCTTGCTGGCTCACGACGAGCAACTCGATCGGCAGATCGCATTAAAACTACCGCGACGCGACCGATTTCAAGACGATGCCCAGTTAGGAGCTTTCATCGAGGAAGCGCGTACGGCCGCCCGACTACAGCATCCCGGCATTGTGACGGTCTTCGATGTCGGCAGCGAAGGCGACACGCCGTTTATAGTTCTAGAGTACATTCGCGGTCGCTCCTTGGCGCATTTACTTGAACACGAATCGCTGTCCTCCCTGGCCGCGGCACAACTCATTGCCGATATCGCCGAGGCTCTGGCCCATGCTCACGAGCAAGGCTTCGTTCACCGAGACGTCAAGCCACAGAATATACTTCTCGATACAGACGATCGCCCGCACATCGCCGATTTTGGACTGGCGGTTCGACATCGCGACCAAGTTAGCGTTTCCGACAACGTCGTCGGGACGACGCATTACATGTCGCCCGAGCAAGCTCGCGGCGAGAACCATCGAATTGACGGTCGCACCGATTTGTGGGCACTCGGAGTCGTATTCTATCGCATCCTAACAAGACGACTTCCGTTTACTGGTTCGACCGTTCAAGAGGTGTTTCAGCAGATCCTTTACGCTGAACCAACTCCACCACGCCAGATTGATTCGACCATTCCTAGTGAGTTGGAACGGATCTGTTTTCGGTGTTTATCGCAACAGATGTCAGGGCGTTACCGAACGGCCCACGAACTGGCGGACGAACTGAGCGAATGGATTAGGTTCACCACCGGCGGATCAGGCTCTTCGTTGCGACGTCGCACTGGTCACATTGAACCGCCGGACGCGCCGGTGATCCCGCGCGGTCTGCGTTCGTTTACGGAACAGGATCGCGATTTCTTCCTGAAGCTGATCCCTGGGCCTCGTGACCGAGACGGCCTGCCGACACCGGTTCGCTTCTGGAAAAGCTGTATCGAAGAACGCGAGCCAGACGAAACATTCAATGTTGGCTTGCTATACGGACCTTCCGGCTGCGGTAAATCATCTTTGATTAAGGCGGGGGTGATTCCGCGGCTGACCACCGATGTTTGCACGCTGCATGTCGATGCGACCGCCGTCGATACGGAAGCAAGAGTACTACGGCTGCTCCGCCGCAAGTTCAAAGGGCTATCGAAGGGGCTGGAGCTTGCGGAATCGATCGGCGAGTTGCGCGAGAACGGCGAGTTGCGATCCGGTCAAAAGATTGTGGTGATCCTTGATCAGTTTGAGCAGTGGCTACACCAATGGCAGACGGGAGCTGACGCCGAACTCGTTCGTGCGCTTCGTCAGTGCGACGGCGGAAATGTACAATGCGTATTGATGGTTCGTGATGACTTCTGGCTACCGGTCAGTCGCTTCATGCGACAGCTGGAACTTGGAATCGTCGACGGAACCAACGCAATGCTTGTTGATTCGTTTGATCCCGAGCACGCCCGATCTGTGCTCCGCGAGCTTGGTGTGGCCTACAAGCGGTTGCCCGAAAACGCGGCGGAACAAACGGCGGAACAAACAGCTTTCATGACGCGGGCGATCACAGAATTGGCCGAAGACAATCGGTTGTACCCGGTTCGTCTGACGGTGTTTGTGGAAATGGTTAAGGATCGCGAATGGACACCAGCGACGCTGGACGAGATGGGCGGGACCGAAGGCGTCGGAGTCGCGTATCTAGAAAACAGTGTTGGCTCGCGCGCGCGTCCCGCGCGACGTGGGCACGAACAGGCGGCGAGGGGCGTTTTGGCAGCGTTACTGCCGCGAGTCGGCAACATTAAAGATGCAGCACGGACGCGATCCGAGTTGCTTTCGGCTTCACACTACTCTTCGCATCCGAAGGACTTCGACGAGCTGTTGCATCTGCTGGATGTCGACCTTCGGCTACTCACGCCCGCACGATCGCCGGATGACGAAACACAACATGAAACGTCTGACAGCACGTCGAAGCACACAGCAGTCTCCGAGCCGATATATCAACTCACACACGACTTCCTCGTTCCCTCGATCCGCGAGTGGTTGGACTGCCAGTTGCGAGGAACTCGGCGTGGACGCGCCCGGCTGTTGCTGCAGGAGCAAGCCGAGTTATGGAATAACCGACCGTCGCACCGTTTGCTACCTTCGCCACTGGAATGGATCGGGTTGCGGCTCCAGACAAATCGTCGCGAGTGGACATCGCCACAGCGCAAGATGATGCAAGCCGCGGGTCAAAGATTGCTTCGCCGAGCTGGCGTTTTGTGCTTGGTGTTGCTGATCGGTTCATTGATTTCGGCCGGCATCTTGCGGCAGGCCGATCGACGCCAAAAGGTAAGCGAAGCGGCTGTTCTCGTTAGTAAGTTGGGTGATGTTAATATCGAGGACGTGCCCCGCGTCGTCGAAGAAATGTCTTCTTATCGAGAATGGATCGATCCGCTCGTGACCGACATTGCTGCCGACGTATCGCAATCGGAGCGGACGCGAATCCGCGCCGCGATCGCTTCTCTTCCGGCGACGGATCAACACGTCATGTGGTTATCTGATGAACTGACGAAGATGCAACTTCCACCTCGTGATTTTCGTGTCGTCCGGAATGCGCTCGCAACACGTCCCGATGGGATCGATGATCACCTCCGGCAGAAGCTTGCAGACGAACAACTGCCCCCTCGCGGACGTTTCCGCGTCGCTTGTGCACTCGCGGCATTCGACGACTCGGCCGAGACGTGGAGCGTATTCTGCGACGAAGTTGCGGGGTCCTTGCTTCGCGAACAAGCGGCTTTCTCGATGATGTGGATCGAGGCGTTGGAGCCCGTATCGGACCAACTGAGGGACTCAGTACTCGCCCATCTATCGAAGGCCGAGACGCTTGAAAGGGCCCGGATTGGTGCGTTGTTTCTGTCCGAATTAGACGCCGGCGGAACAACGGCGCTGGTCGAGGGATTGGTCGTTGCCGAGGCACCGTAGTATCGAGCGATTGTGGAACAACTCCAGGTCGATCCGCAGAACTCTTTGTCTCTCATTCAGAATAAACTCTCGGAATTGAATGCGCTAGAACCGGAAGATTCCCAGCTCGATGCGCATCGCCAACGGCAGGCGAACTTGATCGTAGCGAGCTTCGAGTTAGGTGACCGAGTGTTACTGAGCGACGCATCCAAGCTCGCGACCGATCCGCGGCTCCGCACTTATGTCGTACATGCAATGCATCCGGATCGGATTGATTTGACCACATTTCTTCCCTTAATCCTTGAAGGTCACGAAGACGGTGCGATGCGAAACGTAGCGCTACTAGCAGCTTGGCACCATACCGGTGTACCGTTGAGTTCGACTTTACAGGACCGATTGACCCAACGTCTGAGAGAGATTCATCGTGACGATCCAGACGCTGAATCGCATTCGGTCTCGGGACTGTTGCTACGAAATCTCGGACATGAAGTAGTGGCTGATGAAGGTGACCTCACCAAGCAAGAGTTTGATGCTTCGCGCGATTGGTATGTCAACGATTCGCGACAAACAATGGTCGTGCTGCGACCGCACTGCTTTCGCGTTGATGGCTACACAGCCCCGCCAGAACTATCCTACGATTTTGCAATTTCTAGTACCGAAGTTCGACTTGATAGCTTTCGAACATTCAATCCTGATCACGCTCAAGACGAAACTTACCAAGTTACAAACCACAACGTTCCTGCTGCAGGTGTTCTGATCTTTCGAGCCGCGAAGTATTGCAACTGGCTAAGTCGCAAGGAAGGCATTCGAGAAGAAGAGTGGTGCTATCCTCCGGATTCCGAAATTACCGTGAAGAACTGTTATCCAGTAAGTGGATTCGAAACCAAGAGTGGCTATCGGCTTCCGTTGAGTTTCGAGTGGGAGTACGCATGCCGCGCTGGATCAACGACTTCACGTTTCTTCGGCGAGAATGTTCGGCTCATGAACTACTACGGCTGGCATAAGAAGACGTCGGATTCTTTGATTAATCCCGTTGGCAAATTGCTTCCAAATGCATTCGGCCTATTCGATATGTATGGGAACGTCGCAGAACCTTGTATCGAAAACTCCACGGCGAATCGGTATGTGACTCGTGGCGAGAGTTGCTTTCGCGTGGCCGACGAAATGGACTCGTCCACAACGGGCCCGGCCGATCCACAAGGCCTCGGTCGCTTGCAAGGATTTCGAGTTGTCAGACGCATCGAGGATTAGCCGTCTGGCGTTTTAACGGTGAAAGTTGCGTGACATAGGGAAGCCAGGTAGACTAGTACTCCAATTATTAGGGAATTGTTTCGTTCAGTAAAGCTCCATCGCAACGAGGTAACTCATGAGTAGTTCTAGTTCCTCTTCCAGTTCCAGTTCCAGTTCATCAAGCAGTTCATCAAGCAGTTCATCATCAAGTTCGAGTTCTTCCTCGGCCGGATGTGGGGGCTTTTGTTACCCCGACGAGAATATGTGCGTCGACTGCGGAGAGAACTGCTACTGCGATATTACAGGGCCGACACCGTGGCCATGTCTGGAAGTGCCTTCGGTCGTAGCACAAGCTGAATATGCGGCAGATCAGAAAGCCGGGCCGCCATTAGCGTGGGTCCGTGTGCCGAGGATGAGTAACCTCAATCAGTGGCACAATTTTCCTGTTCCTTTGAACAATCCCTGGACATCGTTTCCGATTCCTTGGATCGGATGGCATCTAATCTTTGCTCAAACTGGCACGGGTCCTGCACTTCCAACGATCACACCAATCACCGCTCCCTCCAATGTAAACATCACCAAGAACAAAGTTGTCTCTGCCGGTGTGTCTCTCCCGGAAGGCGGAGGTAGCAATTTTTACTGGGTTCCCGTGACGGAAACTCATCTCGCGGCGGAATTGCAGACTGTTGATTGGACCGTGACGTTCATTCGCAGTCAAAGCCCGTAACCATTTACGAACGGTTGTCGCATGGCGGTTTTGCATGTGTACCGCCGGAACCTGGATGCTCGGGGGGCTTGGCGAAGACCCCGGCGTTGCCGCGACCTTCGTCCTCGTCATCACCGTCCTCTTTCTAATCATCTTCGTCGACATTGTTGTCGTTTGGGAATGTGCAGCGCAACCGAGCGATCTTGAAGACTTCGAGGACGTTGGGACTGATGTCACAGAACTTCAGTTGTACGCCTTGGGTCTTTGCCTTCTTGTTCAGCAAGACCAACTTGCCGATCATCCCCAATGACATGAATTGCACGCCCTCAAAGCTGAGTAACAGCTTTTTGGTTTCAGACGCTCTCTCGACGAGACGCATTAGCTCGACACCAGCTTGCTGGATCGCGTCTTCATCGAGGATCTTCGACGAAGTAAAGTTGGCGCAAACAACGCTGTCAACAAGTTTGACCTTGATCCACATCGAAATGCTCCTCAAGTGACACCACGTTGCTGGACGCACGGTCAGCGCTAACTACTGCAAGCGATCGCGAGCTTCATCGGCCCACGGACTGTCGGGGGCCAGCTTGAGGAATTCGAGCCAGTGGATATCGGCTTCCTCTGGGCGTTCCAGTTCGTCGAGCGTTCGCGCGAGATGATAATGCACATCGGGATAATCACGATGGTGAGCCAGAGTGCCTTGGAAGGCGGCGACGGCCAACTCTAACTCGCCAGTTTCCGCTAATACGCAACCAAGGTTCGCGCGTGCCTCGACAAAGTTCTCGTCTAGCTCGATCGCCATGAAGTAACGTTCTCGAGCCGCGGAGATATCGCCAAGCAAATAGAGCAACTCGGCAAGATGGAAACACACCTCAGGTCGCGCGCCACCGGCTGTAAGCGCCGCGCGATACATCTCGACGGCCGATTCAAGATGGCCGTCGTCTTCGTACGTGATCGCGGCTTCAACCATTTCCTCAGGCGTCGTGGGTTCGGACGCTTCGGCGAGATGACTGGCTAACAACAAAGTCACTTGGTCGGACGAGCCTTCCGATTCGTCGGACATCTCCTCCGCGTAGGCCTCTAACGCGTCGAAGTCGATTCGCAATTGGCCGCCGGGCTCGACCAAGCCTTCTCCCTGACGAAGCAGGAGCTGCTTTCCTTCGACGATCACCGACAGCTGGGCGATCGGGCGATCAACATCGGGGACGTAACGCGATAAGGCGGCAAGTTTGGCTTCAATCGCGGCGGGTGATGCACCAGCAGCCAAGAGCTGCGCAAGCCGCTGTGCCGTCGCGATCTCTTGAAAATCAAAGTATGGCAGTCGTTGGACTTCGCGCGCAGGAACGATCAATCCTCGTCGATGCCATCGTCGCACGATCGAAACAGTAACGCCCAGCAGATCGGCGAGCATCGCGGGCGTGTAGAGACGCCGTACATGCTGTTCGGCCTCCACAATCCCGAGCCGTTGCCAGAACTGCGTTTCCGAGATGATCTCCAACCGTCCGTCGCCTGCCGCATCACGAATTTCGGCATCAAGTAACTCGCCATCCTCCGCCAGCGGCAACTCGTCGGCACCGATCACGATCAAGTCAACTTCCGCAGAACATTTAGCAACCGAAACACCGCCTTGATCGCGCACGAGCTGCTGGGCTTCACGGCGATTAACACCACCTAGCTTGCCAACGAACGCGACACGTTTGCCTTGCAACGCGGGACTTTCATTGTTGAGGACCGAAGACATGAGAGCGGCCTGAAGGTGGCGAGTACCGAATGACGAATGTCAGTGTTGCGGTCCAAGCTGGCCGTGTCAATTAGCTGGCGGCGGCGTTTACGAAGATAGCGCAAAAGAAAACGCAAGCAGGAGCTCGCGTTTGTGTTTCGAAGAGGTTGCTTCGCGCTAAGCCGTCGAATTGTCGCCAGCGTCGGCGACATGATCGTCACCGGCCTCCAAGCCCCGTCGACCACGTCCCATGTCAGGAATCGGAACAATGCGGGCCTCGCCTTGCTTCAATTCCGGATCACCAGTCGGCGTCTCATCATTTGCTGCCTCAACTTCGCCTGTACCCGAGTCTGCTTCTGCCTGCTCCTCACCAGTTGCTTCCGCAGGAGGTTCAGGAGTCTTTGCCTCCACGCGATTCGTCGTCGTTGGAGCGGCAGAAGAGGCGACAACTGATGGCAAGGCAGTCGCGGGGGCGGAGTAAGTCACGCGCGACGTGCTGTAAGTACTGCAAGGCGAACAAGTGTTAATCGGCACTCGCTCAACCACTGTTCGCGGAACAATCTGTTTCTCTTGCACCCACTTCATCACGGTGCGAGGCACCTGAACTGTCTTAGTGTCTGTGACCCATTTGCAAACGCGAACTCGGACTGGCTCTTCCTTCGTTTCGTACTCAACGCGCTGTGTCGTAATCTGAACCGGCTGTTCGACGATTTCGTCCACGTACTTGCAAACTTGGACTTGGTACGGTTCTTCGACAACGGTGTCCTCGTAACGCGTTACGTTAATCGGAACTTGCTCATTGACGACACGTTGTTGATAAGTCGTTTGGGGGACTTGCTGAGCGACAACATTCGGGACGTACTGTCGCTGGACTTGATAGGTCGCGGGCGGTGCCGTCGGAACCCAATGGATACCGCCACGTTGATAAACCATCGTGCCCGTCGCTGGATCTTGGACATAGCCGCCTTGCAGCCACTGAAGTCGATTACGCGAAACGCCTGGCATCAGCACATAGTTGTCGACGTACGATCCTTGGTCAACGTATTGCGTTTGCATGGTCGTTACCGGATCGTAAACAACGTGACTTCGATTCTGCATCACCTGTTCGGTGACAGGCCGTCGGACAACACGTCGCTGAGTTCGATTTTCTGTATCCCAAACAGCTTTGCGAACCGTATAGCGATTCATTTGAGTCGACGTTTCATTAACCGGCTTGGCCACCGTGTAGCGACGCATTCGCGTTTCGGTCTCCCAGACAGGCTTCTGGCTAGTGATCGTTTGCTGCTCGTAGATGGTTTCATAACTGGGCCGATAGACCGTTCGCTCTTCATTAACGGTCCGGTAGTGAACTCGATAGGCCGGATAGACCGTTTGCCCAAGTGCTGTCGCGTCGAACGACGCGAATGCCAAACAAGCAGAAAGCCCTGCGATCGCAGATTTGCAAATAGAAAAGTTCATCGACATTCTCACTTCACCGTGTTGTAATTCAGAGGTTACTCGTCGTTGTGGCACCCAATCGCCACAGGGCCGTGTGCGCATGCACCCCATACAAATGAGTCTGCCCAACAAAGCGTCTTCTCGCAAATGAAAAAAGTTGCTCGAAGTCCGCAGCATCATCGCAAAAATCAACTCCGACAAGGCTTTACGATTTTCAAGAATACTTGAAGTTTTTTTCGTCCCGTGCCGACGCTGAATCCGCGTTCGACAACCGAACTGATGCAGCCGATTGCGGTTGCGCCACAACTTTATCTAACCGCTATAACCGGACCTCACGCTGCGCTTGAATCATACGCAAAGTGAGTAGAAGCGGCTGGCAAATTGACGCCCGCTCAATCGCGTTCGATAAAACCTACTGCGCGACGGCTTTGTCACCCGTCGCTTGCATTGCCAGCAGCGCATCCTTCGCATTAAGACGGATGCCATGTCGAACGCGCGAACCAAATGAAGTCAGTTCGGAATCAACAATGCGTTGCAGCGCGACTCGAACTGGTTCAAGGTCATCTGCCGAGTTGTTTTCGGCCAACTGCCCGGAACTGTCGATACCGGCATTTATTACTTGCAGACGCTTCCAATCTCGACCCGATTCATGCTCTTCGCTCGCACCGGACTCTTTGTTTTCCGGGTCCAGCATCTCCAACAACACCGGAACCGCCCGCGCATCACCGTAGCGACACAATCCCGTTGCCGCGTTGTAACGAGCATTCGTATAAGTATCATCGAGCAAGATCACCAGTCGGTCCAACGCCGGTTCGCCGCCGATGACGCCCAAAACGTACGCCGCTGTCGAACGCAAGTCAGCTCTTGCTCTTTTCTCCTCTGGGGCATCTGTCCGTTCGCGTGATGCGGCGATCAACGCATCCATGCAGGCTTCGCTTTCTGACAGCGCGACATCTTTGTTGTCGTTCGCATACACACCAATCGCTTCGAGAGCCGTGCGTCTCACATCGATCTCGGCGGAATCACGCTCGAGCGTGGCGGCTCGCAGGATGGGAGGCAGTGCCTCGGCAACTCTAAATTCTCCTAAGGCTCGAGCGAGGAACATTCGCAACCGAATCGAGTTTTCGTCGAAGTTCTCTTGGTCCAATTGGCCATCGAGAACTGCGGCCAGTTCCGTTGCCATCTCGACATCACTCTTCAGATCTTCGTGTGCCGGATTGCGAAGTAAATCAGCGAGCGTCAACGCTCGTTGCCAGCTCGCTTCGTTCGGCTTCTTCAAATCACGAACCAACTCATGCGGATTACTACCCATGTGCGCCAGCCAGCTAAACATCAACCAAACCATCACGATCAATCCGACGATTAGCATCGGAATGATGAACAGTTGCAGCAGGAAACCAGCGGACGGCGGCTCGATGTGGGGGAGCGGCTTGTCGTCGATGCCAGGTTCGGCGGGAGCGTTTTCCGAAGAGGACATGCTCGTATAGCTCAGCGCAGGGAAAGCAAACGGTTAAGTTTAGGTGCGTCCAGCGGGGCGTCAACCGGCGCACAATGTCGCAGTGCGGCCTTCTCGAGGGCGCAGGACCGAGCGACTCCGACGGATTCAAATCTTTGGCGGGGTGCAAAACTATTTCTCCCGAATCAGTTGGTTTAGTTGAATCCATGCCCACGCATCACTATGTTGTGAGGGAACATCTCGCCGAATTGCGGGAACCAGCCGACGAAAAAATGATTGGTGGGGGTGAGCGTGGCAGATTCTTCGAGTACATATCGACCAACTGTCTCGGTCCAAGGCGACTTAGCTCACCTGTGTCTCTACGAACGACATCGGATCAGTCCTGATGATTTTGCGAACGGAGTCCCGCCTTATCGAGCCGTGCGGGACTTCTCAGGCCGAATACTTCGAGGTGGCGCAGAACTACTCGCCGACATGGTCGAAGCCGCCGCCACCTCGATTCCTTCAAACAGACATTTATCGCTTGCATTGTGTAAAGAAGGGCAACAAAGCTCAGAGAACTCCTGGAGCTTCGTTGGGGATCAAGGCCCATTCCAGCTCAATCTGATTCTCGGCGGAACAGACACACAGCCGTTACCATTTACCGTATGGTCAGACGCCGTCAGTCTCTCGTTCTCGAATGGCATACTTCATATCGTGACAAGTCTTCGTGATGCAGAAACGCATCGCTACATAAAGCGAATTGTCAAACCGTTTACAACGAGGGCGTCCGGCAAGCTGAAGCCACGGACATCGATTCATATCTCCGTCGAAGCAGATACGTTGACCGTCGGTGAGCCACTCACCATCGTCCCCGGTTCGGCGCTGACCAATCAGCCCCACTTTGTAATTCCAGCACAGTACGAATTATCGGACATCCGCCATGGCGAGTCGTTCATAGTCGATCAAATAGCAGACGCATGTTCGCTTGTCGGCCAGGAGAATATGGATGTAGACATTCGTCTTGAGTGCGCATCAGACGCATCTCTTCCGGCCGTCCACTTGCGGGGAAAGCTAGGCGATCTCCTGTTCCAGCCTGATGAAATTATCATTTCCCACGTGGCCGATGACTCGATTCTTGCGGATCGATCGATCAAAGTTTACGAAACGGAGAGGCCGGTGTTATCGGCGTCAGCCGACAGTTCAACGGTTAACGTGCGGCGTGCTTTTTGGCGAGTCGAGTCGTATAAGTCCATTGAAACTGAACCGTCGGTTTACCGACTATGCGACGCGCAAGGTTACGACAGTACGGTTCACGAGACAGCCAACGTTGCGCTCTCAGATTCTGCTGACGAACCAACACTCGCAACGGATCCGACCGCTCCTCCTTTCGTGGATGCGAGCCAGTTAGACGAACAACACGCTGGCTACGTGTTTCAAGATTTGGGATTCGGATTTGCGGTCGACAAGTCGAAACCATGGGCGTCAAAACTCGCGAGAGTGAAGGACGAAGGCGGTTTCGTCGTTGCCGTCATCGATCGAACGCTTGAGTCATGCGTGAGTCCACCAGATACCGGTTCAATTTGGATGGACCTTCGCGATGATCAGCAGTTGCGAGTTAGCACGATCGTGATCCTCAGCGCTCACGTGTTGCGAGGATTCGGGTGTCGGATCAGCCATCGTATTTCCCTTGAGCGCACCGCACAGGAATGTGTCAAGGCATTTACTCACCCGCAACTCGCGCCGTTGGTTCAGTTTGGGCACGTGATCGTTCGTATCGGAGTCGCGGCGGCGTTGTACATCCAAAACAATGGGACCTTTTCGCTGCACTACGACCCCGAAGGTCGGTGTGACCCCGATTCGCAATCGTTCGAGGCTTTTTATCGCGATCCTAATGAGCACGGGCGCGTGGTTGGCAATAATTCAGTTTTTGCCGCATCGTTGGTTGCCGAGTTATTTACTTTCGGCATCGTACAAGAGAGAAACATGTGGAACACGCCAGAAGTCAGCGCTGCCCTTGGTAGCGGGATTGACTTTGCGATTCACCGAAGTCAGACGCTTCACGAACTCGGATACGGAACACCGGCCCAATTCGCGGACCACTCCCAAGTTGTCGAGTTAGAGTTTGATGCGGCCAGGCGAGTCTTTGCCGACGACCCCGCTCAGGCCACTAAACCAATCGGTGAAGTCTCGGTCTTAGCGAATCAGACTTGGAGCATTCTTGAAGAATCCGCCCAAGGGAAGCTCTATCAATTGGCGTGCCAAATCGCCTACAGCGGCATTAGTACGGCATTCAATCCTCCGGCAGATAATAATAACGAGCTATTCTCGATCGTCGCACCGGTCGTTCGATTCGGCAAGATGATCACATTTGATAGAAGCGAAATTGAGAGCTTTCGAAACGTCGACTCAATCATCCGCGAGTACCGCCGCGATAAGGAACGTACGAAGCCACTATCGATCGCCGTCTTTGGTCCACCCGGATCGGGAAAATCCTTCGGCGTCGAGCAAGTTGCCCGAGGGATCTTCGGTGCCGGTAAATACAAATTGCTCAAGTACAATCTGGCGCAATTCTCTTCTCCAGACGACTTAGCTACTCCTTTCCTGGAAATCAAAAACAACACCGGTGGCGATCTACCACTGCTAGTGTTCTTTGATGAATTTGATTGTCGCCTTGGAGACGAAGAACTCGGTTGGCTCCGGTTCTTCTTGGCGCCAATGGAAGATGGAAAGTTTAAACATGGCGAGCAGATGCTTGATCTCAGCAAGGTAATCTTTGTTTTCGCGGGCGGGACATCACAGGCCTTTCAGGAATTCGCCGGACATTTTTCGCAACAACCTACCGCGATGTCGGAAGCCGAGCGGCTCAACTTCGTAAAGGCGAAGGGGCCTGATTTCATTTCTCGTCTGGCGGGACACATCGATACGGTAGGAATCAATCCCAAGAATGAGACCGATAGTAATGCGGTCGTCCGCCGAGCAATTCAGCTACGGGCGAATTTGGAGCAACGAAATCTCGTTGGAGCGAGTGGGCGAGCAATGATTTACCCAGCGTTAATCGAAGCATTGCTGCGTACTCCTCGGTTTACCCACGGCAGCCGTTCGTTGAGAATCGTGTTAGAAAACTGCATCACTCCCTCAGGAATGGTGAAGATTCCATCGATAGGCCAGTTGAACATGCATGTGGACGGAGGTCAGTTCTTAAAGGATTACGAGGAGGCACTACGCCACCCGGTCGTTCACCCCGGCGTTGGCGTCATGAACGGCGAGTATGGCGACTAGGAAACATCGGCGGACTTTGATGGATCGAATGGTACTTTCTGTAAGTATCTTTGGATTGACATCCTGTCGACCATAGTTTTCTGTCACCCGTGGTCAGCTTTGTTTCCGATGAATATACTTCAGGCAGACATATTGAAGAATTATTCGTAATGCTTTACTCTGTCACACATAACGGTCAGAATAAACTCGCAAAGCCGACCTTCACCAAGGATCACTCGGATGACGAAGACGATCGACTCTCGGCGTGAGATGATCAGAAAGCTACGTTTCCGCCTGCGAGTCAAGGATCGTTCAAAGGGACTATTCGATTACGCGTTTGTGCCGTCGAATGAAAACGCCAAGGAATCGGGCGGTCGAGCGCTCCGTCGAAGAGCAGCGATACGCCGAGTGAAGACACTCCTACAATCGTGATGTTTCGGAGTGTCTGGTATCTTTCCGGCGACCGAGGACGAACCGATTCCACCTACGTGCCCCGAGTCTCTACGGCGGCGGATTCGTCTGGGCCATGTTGTGAAATCAGGTTGGTTTAGCCTTCCTGTAGTCGCACATTTCAGGACGTAATTGCAACGTCGCCGATTGAGCGTTCGTGTTGCTACGGCTAGGATGAGCCGTTTCAGAATTGAAGACGAACTAGCCTACTTGAGTGCTGATTCAACACGCTCTGGCTAAGATTCGATGGATGATGAAGAGGCACGTAAAGATGGAGAAGCGCACGCTCGGCAAGACAGACATGGACCTCACCGTGCTGTCTTTCGGTGCGTCGTCTCTGGGGGCGGAATTCCGCAACATCGACTTGGAAGAGGCGTTTCGAAGTGTCCGAGTAGCTCTGGATCTGGGCATGAACTTCATCGATACGTCGCCGTTCTACGGACGCGGCATGAGCGAGATGCTACTGGGGCGCGTGTTGCCTGATATCCCACGAGATAGCTACTACCTCGGTACGAAGCTTGGCCGCTATGCCGGACAACACTTTGACTTTAGTGCTCGGCGTGTTGAGGAGAGTGTCGACATTTCGCTAGAGCGAATGAAGGTCGACTATCTCGACATCGTCGTGTGTCACGACCTTGAGTTCGTCGAGATGTCGCAGATCGTCGAAGAAACGATTCCCGCGTTACGAAAGCAAGTAGAGAAGGGCAAGGTTCGCTATATCGGCGTCAGCGGATACCCGATGAAGATGTTCAAGTACGTGCTGGAACGTGCCGAGATCGACGTGATCCTAACTTACAACCATTACACGCTTCAGAACGATATGGCACTTGAGTTGGTGCCAATTTGCGAAGCGAAGGACGTTGGTATCATGAACGCCGCGCCTTTCTCGGCTCGGCTGTTAACAACGGCAACATTGCCCGAGTGGCACAAGGCGACACCGCAGGTTCGCGAAATCGCCAAGCGGGCCGCAGATCATTGCTCCAGTCGTGGCACCGATATCGCGCAGCTGGCCCTGCAATTCTCTCTTGCTCACTCAAGCTTCGCGACATGCGTCACTGGCTCGGCGAACCCGAACCGCGTCGCTCAATGGGTGGAGTGGGCTGCGGAACCAATGGACGAGCAACTGTTAGCAGAGACGCTTGAAATACTGAAACCCATCCATAACTGGTTCTACATCGAAGGACGGCCAGAGAATAATGACGAACCAGTCGGATAGCGAGGCGCCATGTCTGACTTTCGATAGAACATGACCGATTGACACAAGACAGCTATCTTTGATCGATCTTATATTACGTAATTCTAAACACCGCTTTTCACCCGAGTACTTCTATCAATGCGAGCCATTCGACTTAACGAACCTAAACAATTCCAACAGGTCGAGATTGACGAGCCAGGCAGCCCTGGTCCGGGGCAAGTGTTGGTTCGCACCCATCGCATGGGAATCTGCGGCACAGACTACAGCGGCTATCTCGGCAAGATGCCATTCTTTCGCTACCCGCGCATTCCCGGCCACGAGTTGGGCATCGAAGTCTTAGAAATTGGTGAAGGTGTCGCGAATGTAAAGTCCGGTGATCGATGTAGCGTCGAGCCGTACATGAACTGCGGCGAATGCTATCCATGCCGAAAGGGCAAACCGAACTGCTGCGAGACATTAAACGTTATCGGAGTGATGATTGACGGAGGCCTCTGCGAGCGGTTCTTGATTCGCGCTGACAAACTACATTCGTCCGAGAAGCTTTCGTTCGAGCAACTCGCGTTGGTGGAGACGCTCGCGATTGGCTGCCATGCCACGGATCGAGGTGCTCCGCAAAAGGGTGACCACGTCTTGATCATCGGTGCTGGCCCAATTGGCTTGGCGACGCTTGAGTTCACGCGTCTGACCGGTGCCACGATCACGGTCATGGATATGGTGCAGTCGCGTTTGGACTTCTGTCGCGAGACGTACGGAGTCGCGCACACAGTGCTCTTCAACGGCGACGGTAGCGAAATCGACAAGATGCGAGAGTTCACAGGTGGAGACATGTATGCCGTCGTCACCGATGCGACGGGCAGCAATCGATCGATGTCCAATGCTCTGAACTATGTCGCGCACACTGGCTCGTTAGTTTATGTCGGCATTACAACGGCCGAAGTCAGCTTCGAACACCCGAAACTGCATCGCCCTGAAATGACGATCAAGAGCTCGCGAAACGCGTTGCCTTCTGACTTCGCTCGTATTATCCGACTGATCGAAGACGGCACGATTAACACGAGTCCTTGGATCACACACCGCGTCGGATTCGACGCGGTTATCGAGAACTTTGAAACGTACACACGACCGGAAACGGGAGTGATCAAAGCGATCATCGAAATGTAGCCATCACTTTCGGAGCGATGAGCCTTCGCCGTAAATGCCTCCCCACTTTGCTCCATTTCCGATTATTCAACCTCAAACGAAAGGGCTCGTCACGCGGAGCGTGATGACTACAAAGAGAACTCCCATGATCCCATCAGCCGTAACCGTCAGCCTCGTGACTCAAGCCCGCGGAGGCCCCTTCGTCTTTTGGGACGATCTCCGTGCCGCCGCAGAGAAGGCAGCCGCGTTGGGATTCGACGCCATCGAGATCTTCGCGCCCTCACCTTCCGCTGTGAACGCCGACGAGTTGAAGGTATTGCTCGAAAGGCACCACCTCAAGGTCGCGGCGGTCGGCACCGGTGCTGGCATGGTCATTCATGGGTTGAGCTTGATCGATCCCGATCCAGCTCAGCGAGCCACAGCCACAGAATTCGTGCGCAGCATTATCGATATGGGAGGACCGTTCGGCGCTCCTGCGATCATCGGTTCTATGCAGGGCAAGTGGGGTGGTGACCAAAGTCGCGAAGATGCTCTCGCGCTGCTTGCTAGTGCTCTCGAAGAACTTGGCGAATACGCGGCAAAGCACAATGTTCCGCTGATTTATGAACCTCTAAATCGCTACGAGACAAATCTAATTTGCACGATGGCAGATGGCGTTGAGTTCCTCAAGTCGTTAACGACAACGAACGTCAAGCTCCTCGCCGACTTGTTCCACATGAACATTGAAGAGACGAGTATCGCCGACGGGATTCGCGATGGCAAAGGCTACATCGGCCACGTGCACTTCGTCGATTCAAATCGCCGACCTGCGGGCCTTGGCCATATGGAATACGAACCGATTGCTGCCGCGTTGAACGAGATCGGCTACGTAGGCTACGCGTCAGCGGAAGCCTTCGCGTACCCAGATCCCGATGCCGCTGCGAAACAAACAATCGAATCCTACAACAAGTACATCAAGTAACAGAAAGTCGTATTGATGAGTGATGCAAATGAGACAGGATGCGTGACGCTTGGTCTCGCTCCCAGCTTTGGATTCGGTGATCGGATTGGTCTGGCGACTCCTGGCCACGTAGAAGCGATGAAGCGATCGGGAGCCGGCATCGAGCCGATCTTTCCGCAGCAATCAATACGCGAGATGGCGCGCACGAGCCGCTCGCCACAAGGTGTCATGCGCGATGCGATTGATGGGATGAAGCAAGCTGGTTGGACTGGCAGGACAGGTGCCGACGCAGACCATCTAAAGACCAACGAAGACGTTGATCGCACGGCGGTCGCTGGCTTCACTTTCTTTACGATCGATCCCTCCGACAATGTCGACGAGCATTCGGACAGCTACGACGAAGCGACTCTTCGCGACAAGTTTAACGGCATTCGAGATTCGATCGGGTGGTTCGACAAGTACCTCGGCCAAAAGATCACTTTGGCAACGGGAACGACCGTCGCGCTCGATGAGCAGGCGTGCATGCGGTGCGCGGTGAAATATGGCGCAGCGATCAACCACGCGATGGCGCTGGCCGACTATATCAAGACCGTACAAGAGTCAGCCAGTCGCGATTACGAAATCGAGTTGAGTGTCGACGAGACGGATCAGCCAACAACGCTGGCCGAACACTACATCATCGCCGACCAATGTGTCAGTCGCGGCATGAAGCTGGTCAGCCTCGCCCCACGCTTCATCGGCGAACTCGAAAAGGGAGTCGACTACAAAGGCAACGTTGACGCGCTGGAGGCATCGCTGAACGAACATGCCGCCATCGCGGACTTACTCGGCCCTTACAAGCTGAGCTTGCACTCGGGGTCCGACAAAGTTTCGATGTATTCGGCGCTGGCTCGCGCAACCAAAGGCCGTTTCCATGTGAAAACGGCGGGCACGAGCTACCTTGAAGCCTTGCGAGTTGTCGCCCGTCATGACGAACCACTTTTCCGAGAGCTGATTGATTTCGGTCGTTCCCGTTACGACACGGACAAGGCGACGTATCACGTGTCGGCCACGAACGAGGCCGTTGCACCAGCAAGCGAAATCGCGAACGCGGATGGCCTGGAGCGAATTTACTTGGAGCGATGGGCTGATGTACCGACAGGCAATGGTTTCACTGAGCCAGGACGCCAGATCTTGCATTGCACGTTCGGCTCTACGCTGACACACGAAGAGTTCGGCCCAGCAGTGCGAGCAGTCCTCGAAGATCATCCCGATACCTACACGGAAGTTTTGGCTGACCACTTTAGTCGGCACTTGGATGCGTTGGCTGCTGGAATGTAGGCTCTTTCGCAGCCGAAATCGCGAACGATACAGCTCGATTCATGAGGACAAACGCGTGCTCAAACACCAACTGATCCACCCAGAGATTAATGCGATTCTCGGAGCCGCCGGTCATCACGGTAGAGTCTTGATCGCCGATGGCAACTACCCGGCGTCGTCGAAGATCGGTCCCAATGCAAAGCTCGTGCATCTGAACTTGATGCCGGGCGTATTGACTTGCAATCAGATTCTGCAGGCAGTTTTATCTGCTCTCCCCGTCGAGGCCGTCAATACGATGATGTATGAAACAACCGGCCAGTATGCGTTGGCGGAAGATCCGCCAGTTTGGGCCGATTACCGCGAAACGATGGCAGTGGCTGGTCTCGATTTAGAACTGGAGCCGATCGAGAAATGGGCGTTTTACGACGCGGTGGCAACTCCCGATCACATCCTGACGATTCAGAGCGCTGATCAACAGCGATTCGCTAACATCTTGTTAACGATCGGTGTCCGCATGGATTAGTCGTCCACGGCGAGCGCGGACCCGTACGCCCCGTTCGGCTGATTATGCGACCGCCGACGTCACGCTTGAGTCGCCGGACATCCGCTCAACAGCCATACGCCAAAGATTGGGGATCGTCACCCGGTGATCCGCCCCAAAATAATAACTTTGCCCGCCATCAGCGACCGTACGGACGAGGATCGTCTTCCAAGGCCGATAGTAGTACTGATGGTGATCCTTTGTCGGCGGACCTTCTCGATAATTCGGTGGTAACTGAACAAGGTCGAAGACAGCAGTCGTAAAATCGCAGATCTTCTGATTCGACTGCCTCGCAACATTCCGAGCCATCGACAGTGCCTTGAGATATACCTCCGGCCCGGTAACCGCGCTTCCGATATTCAAATACACGCCACCTTCAAGCTGTTCGATCGCGCTCGCAAACATCAAAAAGTCGGTGAAGCTCGCCTTCCCGAGTGCCGCACCATCGCAGTTTGCGTGAGCATGGATGATGTCGCTGCCGACGCTGACGTGAGACGTCACCGGCACGCCGGCTTGCCAGCCTGCAGCAGCGATACTCAGATCGCGACGCGGAAGTTTGCTCTCTTCAATGGTTCGGCCGACCGCTTCGCCAAGCCCTTCGCCTCGTTGTGCGGCAGCGGAAATGATGTCGTTCAAAGCTCCAGTTTCGTTCCATAGCCCGAACTGTCCTTGCTTAATC
Organism: Planctomycetota bacterium; assembly: GCA_014381825.1. Lineage (GTDB taxonomy): Bacteria > Planctomycetota > Planctomycetia > Pirellulales > Pirellulaceae. The sequence goes on along the minus strand of JACNKX010000064.1, from coordinate 36,397 downwards.
CACTTCGGTACATCTTCGCTCGTTCCATCGCCGAGCGCCAATTCGAAGTCATGGATGATCCCAGCACCATTGGTCGCCAGATGTGTGATCACTCGCCGTTCGATCAGGTCAATCAAGAATCGCGACAGTCCGAGCTTGATAGGATGTCCGCCCATCATCAGCACGACAGGGCGATCGTTTCTTCGAGCCTCTACGATGCGATTAACAAGTGCGGAAAACTCTGGGTACTCATACGGCTCGACAGAAGCATCAAGCGACAGGCAATCGGTTACTGCCAGATCATGCCCACGCTCGGCAAGCGACTTCAACTTGATCTGCTCACGGTCGAACAGCGGATAACGGCTCATGCTAGCAGTTCCTTCGGGTGAAACATCGCTGAGTTATACCGATTCGAGCAAAGTCGCTGAAAGATCATTCAGCGACATTGCGCAACTTCTCTTTGACTCCAAGACGATCCCGACTATAAGTTTGCACTCGTTTCACGCACTATTAACCTCGGCGACAGAGACCTCGCACAGATGAAACCTGCCGACTTGCTTACCGTTCTACAAAATCTCACCTCACCGCGAGTGCTGGTTGTCGGCGATCTGATTCTCGACCGCTATACGCGAGGCAACGCGGAACGTGTCAGCCAAGAGGCACCGATTCTCGTCCTGCTTGCCGACGAGCGGGAAGAACGTTTGGGCGGAGCAGCCAACGTCTGCCACATGCTGCGAGAATTGGAATGCGAAGTAGCGTGTGCCGGAGTCGTTGGCGATGACGAAGCAGGGAGCTCCGTCCGAAAGCTGCTGAGTGATGTTGGCATTGGCTGCGACTTACTGCTGACGGACGCCAGTCGCCCGACCACGGTCAAGGAACGCTTCATCGGTCGCGTCGGCGGGCTGCGACCTGGACAGATGCTACGCGTCGATCACGAAGTCCGGACGCCGCTATCGCAAGCACTCACTGACGAACTGCTGGAAAAAGTTCGGCAAACGGTATCAGAGTTCGACGTCATTCTCATTTCAGACTACGCAAAAGGTGTCTGCACTCCGGCGGTAACGCAAGCGATCATCGAAGCGGCGCGTCAAGCCAGCAAGCCAATACTCGTCGACCCGCTTCGCGGCGGCGACTATCAGCAGTATCGAGGCGCGACGCTCCTCAAGCCGAATCGCGTCGAAACTGAGCTAGCCGCGGGCTGCAAAATCAAGACGTCCGATGATGCGGTTCGCGCTGGCAGCTGCCTCTGTGCCGACCTTGGAATTGATCTAGCGGTGATCACACTCGACAGTCAGGGTATGGCTCTCGTGCATCGTGAGGGTCACGGCCAAGTCATTCCGACACGAGCCCGCTCGGTCTACGACATTACTGGTGCCGGTGACATGGTCTTAGCGATGCTTGCAGCGGCGATCGGTGGCGGAGCAACGGCAGAAGAAGCAGTGCATCTCGCGAACACGGGGGCCGGACTAGAAGTCGAGCGGGCTGGCGTTGCTGTGATCAACAAGCAAGAAATCGCCGACGAATTGTGCGCTGGGGTTCACAACGGTCGCGGCAAAGTTGTCTCTCTCGAGCAAGCCGCCATATGGGCTCAAGAGCAACGCCGCCAAGGACAACGCGTTGTCTTCACCAACGGTTGTTTTGATCTCTTACACGTTGGACATGTCTCCTACTTGGCAGAGGCGGCGGCTTTGGGCGATCAGCTCGTCGTTGGCATCAACAGCGACGTTAGTGTGAGGAAACTAAAGGGGCCAAGTCGTCCAGTCATTAACGAAGTCGATCGTGCCGCGGTGTTGGCCGCGCTCTCCTGCGTCAGCTCAGTCGTTGTATTTGACGAGGAGACGCCGCACCAGCTACTTCACGCCATCCGTCCTGACGTCCTCGTAAAAGGCGGAACATACTCGGTCGACGAAGTTGTCGGAAAAGAAGTGGTTGAAGCGTACGGTGGTCAAGTTTGCGTTGTTGGTTTGGTTGACGGTGTCTCAACAACTAACATCCTCCACTCGGCAACCAAGCAGCAATCGGCCCCAGTGGCACCAAAACGTCGAGTCGCGTGAGGGCAAGCGGTAGGCTCAGCGTGCCTACGAAACTTTGCCCGTTTGACGCAAATAGGCGATCGCTTGATCAGCGAGCGATTCTGGTGAGCGTTCCGCGGAAGCCAGTCGCAGCTCGGGGCGTTCGGGAGCTTCATACGGATCATCAATCCCGGTGAAGCCCTTCAACTCGCCCGCCCGAGCCTTCTTGTAGAGCCCTTTCGGATCTCGCGATTCACAAACTTCGAGTGGTGCGTCGACAAACACTTCGATGAAATCGCCCGGCTGTCCGCTGGTCTCAATTCGTCGCCGGACGGCATCGCGATCACGTTGGTACGGACTGACAAATGCCGTGATGGTAATGAGGCCGGCAGAAGCGAACAGCTCGGCGACGGACCCGATGCGACGAATGTTCTCTTCGCGATCTTCCGCTGAGAAGCCTAAGCCAAATCGCTGAGCAAACTCGTCGCGATGATCGGCTTTGAGTATCCCGGGGCTCGCGTTCAAGCCATGACGAACATTATCGCCATCGAGCAGGAATGTATGAACTCCGAGCTGATGCAGCTTGTGATCGACAACGTTCGCCACCGTGCTCTTGCCGCAACCGCTCAGGCCTGTGAACCACAGCACGCAGCCACGATGTCCGTTTAGCTGCTCACGCTCTTCGCGAGAGACCGCCTGCGAATGCCAAACGACATGCACTTCTTCCTTGGTCATTGGTTATTGGTCCTTGGTCATTCAGTCTGCAATCCCAGCCAACTCGCACAAGTTTGCTGCCATCACCGGTTGCGGGCAGCTCCAGACGAGAAAGAACAACGCCTCGCGACACCAGCGACCGGCCGGGTGACCGACAACGTAGCCAGTTCCTTTGGCGGCCGCGAGTGTCGCTTGTGAGCTGCGGAGCGCCAGACTGTTGGACCGAGTTCGCAGGTTTTCGGTTGAACAAACCGGTTCGCCAGCCGCTGCATTCAGCAGGTCGTGTCGCAGCTCGTACCACTCGGCGTGCAGGGCGTCGGTCGCTGGGACTAAGTCACCGCGTTTGACAGCTTCCTCTTGAAGGAAACGCACCGCACCTCCCGCCAAGCCGATGGCGAGCGCCGACGTTTGAAAGCCACCGGGCCTAGCACCAACACCTTGCTTCATGACACCTTCCATGGGCCCCGCAACTAGCCACTCTCGTCCTAGGGCAACTCGATCACAGTGAACGGCACCCGTATGACTGGCCGAAAGGCCGACCAACTCCGCGACGGGTGCGACCGAGACGCCGGGCGCATCCATCGGTAATACGGCGAGCACCTGCCGCCCGTCGGCGATGGTGGCTCCGATCAGGATATGATCGGCAAACGGGCCTCCTGTGACCCAAGGGCTAAATCCGTCGACAACGAATCCGTCCGGCGTTTCTTCGGCACGCAAAACCGGCTTCGCGAGATGCCGACGGCTGGTTGTCAGGTGCGAGAGACCGACCGTCGCGAACTTCTCGCCGGAACACAAATTGGGCAGAAGATTGGCTTTCAGGCCCTCGTTGTCGCACGCCTCGATCCGTCGGCAGGCTCCGGTCCGCTGAGTGATGATAAAGGTCGTCGTCAGGCAGGCGGCACTCAACTCGAGATAGCCTTGCATGACATCGGGTTCGGCCCACCCCTGACCACCAGATTCCTTCGACAAGAACCACTCGAAGACACCATATTCACCGCAAAGTCGTAACTGCGCTGCTGGCCACGCATTTGGCTCGTCTAACTGCGGTGCTAGCTCGCGAAGCTTCTGGCAAAGCTCTTGCAGGTTCTCGTGTTGGGGCGATTCGATGCGAGTTCCCATAGGTGACAGCATACTCGTGGTTCGTCAACGTTCAAACACCCGCGCACTCGACCAATTTCGTGTATAGCACCTATTCTACTAATCCGCTTACGGCGAGCCGCGAGCTTCGGTCGCAATCGCCTTGACACCCCTCCCCTCGACAAGTAACAAACCGCTCTCGACAATGCCCGCAAAGACACGGAAGGCTTTTGGCCTCTAGACCAAAGGAATTGCTATGAGTCAGGTAGAAGAAATGCCCGAAAAAGGAATCACTGCACCGGGATCACAGGCATTAACGGCAGGCGAGTCGAGCCCCGATACGCTGTACGAAAAATGCCAGTTCTTGTCGAGAAATCTTTGGTGGAGCTGGCACCCCGAAGTCATCAGCCTGTTTCGCGATCTCGACCCCATCCGTTGGCGGCAGCTCGACCATAATCCAATCGCGCTTTTGAAAGAGTTCACACCCGAGCGTTTGGCAAATCGCGCCTCAGAAATGGTGCTGTACAGCCGCGTCAACTATGCCGTGCGCCGGTTGAAGGAGTACTTGGCTACCAGACCAGATTGGGGAGCTACGAATACGGGGGTCCTCGGGGCAAAGCCGGTCGCTTACTTCTCGGCCGAATTCGGTATGCACGAATCGATGCCGATCTACTCGGGCGGCCTCGGCGTGTTGTCAGGTGACCATGTGAAAAGTGCGAGTGGTTTGGGGATTCCGTTCGTCGCCATTGGCCTATTTTACGGTCAAGGCTATTTTCGCCAGCACCTGGACGAAGACGGTTACCAACGCGAAGAGTATCAGGACACAAAAGTCGAGAATGCGCCACTCGAACCAGCACGCGGACCAGATGGGAAACCTGTCACGATCCAAATCGATACTCGCAACGGACAAATCTTCGCGAAGGTCTGGCTCGTTCGCGTTGGTCGGGTCAAGTTATATCTGCTTGATTCGAACGTGGAAGGCAATAAACCGGAAGACCGTGAACTAACCAATCGTCTTTACGGTGGCGACGAGCGAACACGCGTTCGCCAGGAGTTGTTGCTGGGCGTTGGAGGTGTGAAGGCTCTTCGAGCCCTCGGCATCTCGCCTGGTGTCTATCACCTGAACGAAGGCCATAGCGCGTTTGGGCCGTTGGAGGTGATTCGCGAACGAATGCATTATGACGGCATGACGTTCGACGACTCGTTGCGAGAGGTGGCACAGCACACCGTATTCACAACGCACACGCCAGTTCCAGCCGGACACGATCGCTTCGATGGCGCCTTGGTCGAAGAACATCTTGGTCCACTGCGAGATTCGCTCGGAATCTCTTACGACCAACTGATGGGGCTGGGACGCGTCGAGCCACAGAACGAGAACGAATCGTTCTGCATGACGGTCGTCGGTCTCAAGCTTTCTCGACGCGCAAACGCGGTCAGCAACTTGCATGGCCACGTCAGTCGCCGCATGTGGGCGCCTTTATGGCCTTGGCGGGTTGAAGAAGAAGTTCCGATCGGGCACATCACCAATGGCGTTCACGTACCCAGTTGGTTAGCGTGGCAGATGCGTCAACTGTACGACAGCCACTTTTCGCCTGGTTGGTCGAGCGGCATGGGTGAACCGGATGCTTGGCAGAATATTCATCAAGTCGATCCTGGCGAATTGTGGGAAACACATAACGCGCTAAAGAGCTTACTACTCACATTCGTCCGCCGTCGCCTGAGCCGGCAGTGTCGAAGGCGCGAGGAAGGTGAAGACGCCGTCGAGGCAGCTCGCAACGTGCTCGATCCAAACGCGTTGACGATCGGTTTCGCTCGCCGCTTTGCGACGTACAAGCGAGCCAATCTCTTCTTATTCGATCTGGAACGCATCTTGGAGATGCTCGACAGCCGCGAGCGGCCTGTGCAGTTCATCTTCTCAGGCAAAGCGCACCCGAAAGACGAGCCCGGAAAGCAATTCATCCAACGCGTGGCAAACTTACGGCACGATCAACGTTTCGCCAAGAAGATCGTGTTCGTCGAAGACTATGACATCAACGTCGGGCGACACATGGTACAGGGCGTCGACGTGTGGCTGAATAATCCGCGGCGACCGCTCGAAGCTTCCGGAACGAGTGGCCAGAAAGTTGTCCTCAATGGCGGCTTGAATTTTTCGATTCTGGACGGTTGGTGGGCGGAGGCCTACGACGGTTCGAATGGCTTTGCCATCGGAAACGGAACACAGCATGTCTCGGACGAAATCACGGACCGGCGCGATGCAGAAGCGTTATACAGCGTTCTAGAAGAGCAAATCATTCCGACGTTTTACGATCGAGATGTTGACGGGCTGCCGCGTCGGTGGATCAAGATGATGATGAACTCGATCTCGACACTGGCTTGGCGGTTCAGCGCTCATCGTATGGTGATGGACTACACGCGAGCGTGCTACGTCCCGGCCGCCGGTGGCCTCAGTTGTGATATGCCTGATTCTTAGGCGAAAGCCGATGCAAGAAGACAACCGTAGCGTTTCCGCGGCTGAGCCCGCTCGAGCAGAATCGGAGTGCTCGTTGGTCTGCCCCGTTTGCGCGGGTCGATTGATCGAGATCCGAGCGAAACTGCAATGCTCGCGATGTCACACCATTTGCGAGACGTGTTGCGAAGGTGGGCGGTCGTAAGTCGGCCTTGGCTGAATTCTCTGCGTCTCGAACGCTTGCCACGCATCGCTCACGCTCAGAACACACGAGGCCGCGTCCCGAGCAGGGCATCGCCAAATTGGCAATGCCTCCTGCTTCAGGTAACGCGTCTTACGCAAATCTCACTAAAAGGGATCGCGGTCCTGTGCGCCCCGCATTTTTGCGGCCTGCCCAATCAATTGCAGCACGTCCTCTTCAACCTCGACGCGATACGCAATTCCTCGTGGGATTCCTTTGGACGAGATCGCGATTTGGTCTTTGCCCTGACCATTCTTCATCGCTTCGGCCAGACCAGCCACCACGGGATCATCGTCGATCGATGCTGCAAAGTTAAGAATCGGTCCCAACGCGATGTTTACCGTCATCGGTGACGTTTCGCCCTTCGCTGCCGCCGAACCGTCGATCACTTGCTTTAGAAGCTCCACCGAATCGGTGCCGAATGCAAAGTACACACTCTTGGCACCGGTGCCGACAACCGTAATCATCTTGTCGCCAAGAATCTTCCGTGCCTCCTCCTCACGTTGCGGAATCGGAACGACGATCGTATGCAGCGAGACGCCGCCATGAGTTTCGGCATCGAACTTGACTTCGACTCCGGGATTGTCCTTTGCTTGTTTCGCCAATTTGACCAAACGCTTCAAATCTTTCTCCACCGATTTTCCGTCCGCGATGAAACCACCGGCGACAAAGTTGATGTTCTGCGGCTCAAGCAACAAAGTGGCTCCTCCGTTCAGCTTCCCGGCCTCGATCGTTTGTTGCAGCACATCCATCAAGGATCCAACGATGTCCTTCGCCGCGGCGCGAGCTTCGTCGTTCGGCAAATCATCGTCCTTATCGATCTCTTCGAGCGCCTTCTCACGAGCGGCATTTAGCATCAAGACTGTCTTTTCGACATCCTCTTTCAAAACAGGAGCCGTGAAATGGACTGTCGCGGCCGCACCCGGGACCAAGAATCCTGCGAATTCCGATTTTATCGTGACCGCTGACTCTATCTCTTTGGCAAGATTCGTCCCCGCCAGCGCCGTCGCGCTGAAATCGATGAACGTCTTCCCCTCGTTGCTGGACGTTCCCCATCCGACCGTCAGCTGATCAGCCTCGTCGGCGAATCGGCCGATCCGACCGATCACGCGCCCGCCAACTTCTTGCTGCGCTCGGCGTTTGTCGTCATCGTCTTCGCTGGCTACGGTTCGTTCAAAACCTTCCTTGATCTCCGACAAAAACATCTGCCGGAGTTCCGCGGGCACACTTTGCACATTGGCTCGAATTGCCACATCATAAGTTTCGTACAATCCTTCGAGCATTAACTTGGGATCAGCTGGAACATTATCTAGATTGGCTCGCTGGTCGCTGGCGAATATCCAACCGTCCTTCTCCTTCAAAAAGATCTCTCTTTGCAGTGCGAGCTTCTTGACGCCATCTCCGACGTCTTCCAGTTCGCCAACCATCTCTTCGATCTTTGTCGTGACCATGTCGAAATCGGACACTGGAAGAAAAACAACGGCGCTTGGCTGAGGCGCGAAGGTTACATATCCGCCTGCCGGCTGTTTCGTGTTCAAGCCTTCGATGTATTGGCCCGACATGATTGTGATGATCGCGCCCACTTCAGGCGATCCAGCGACTTGAGTTAAGTAACCAACGTTACCCATTAACTGCTCGATACTAGCCAGCGAAATGACAACCGCGGGCTTCTGAGCATCTTGAGCTACCGCGACAGATGGCGCCGTGGCAGTTACCGCAGTGACGACTGACACAACGACGAGCGAGAACCCGAGTGTGCATTTGAATAGATGTGAAACGAAGTTCTTCACGATTGGTGACTCCTGTCAACGCAAGGTAAGTGTGGAACAGCTGCTTATTCGTTTAACGGCATGACGAAGTCGTCAGTTTTTGCAGCACGATGCATGTCGTCGCCTTCGGCTTGTCGTTAAACGAGGAGAATTAAGTTGATCTACGGGTAACTCTATTTCGGTCACCCGGTTCGGTGTTGCCGGGATTATACCCGTCTGGAACGGCTCGGAGTTTCGCTTTGCTGCGAAATTGCTTCGAAGAGAGCCGAACCGAGAAGTCTAACACTTAGCTGACGTATTCGCAGTACCGGAATAGCCTCTAAGATCAGCGCGCAAGGGAAGTGCAGTGCGGCATCAGAATGAATCGAGGAACTCACCGCGAAAGGCGGGAAGCAAAGAGCAAGCCGCCGTTACCGTTCTCGGTAGACGATTCGACCCTTCGCCAGATCATAAGGCGAGAGTTCGACCCGGACCTTATCGCCCGGAACAATACGGATGAAATTTTTGCGCATCTTGCCAGCGACGTGCGCCATGACCAAAGTTCCCGTGTCCAATTGAACGCGAAATCGCGTATTGGCCAGAGCCTGGGTCACCGTACCTTCAACTTCTAACGCTTCTTCTCGTGCCATGCACACCTCCAAACGGGACGGAAATACCAAAAAACCGATTCCGTATACTAGGTGCCCGACTCCGCTTAGGTCAATAGAGGCAAGCTGAGCGTCAGTTCTTTTCGGTTTTTCAAATTAGGGTAAGGCCGGGCTGTTAAAACGTTGGTATTGCAGCACGATGGCGTTTGCCCCACTTTTATCCCTAACGGGATGAACACCGAACGGTAGGGAACAAAAATGTCACGAAGTTCAATGGTAAAGACCACGCATCAACCGCAAATTTCAACAGCCCAGGGTGAGGATCCCGGTCCATTTCCAGGACACATTCGCGCCTTTCCGCGACAGTCCCGTGACGTACGACAAAGAGGATTTTCTGATGCTACAGTTCTTGCGCGAACAGAAACTTCTGTTGATCCAATTGTTGATGCAGCCGCCGACGTTCAGACCACCAACCCGCGCAAGTGCAGATGACGGCTACCGCGAGGCAGAGCGCGCTGAGTCGCAATTGGAACAACCGTTTTGCGATATCTCGCTCGCTAGGCATGCCGACACTGTACCGATTCACCCATTCGAAGCCGCAGGGAAATCCAAGGCGTACGATCATGGGTTCGGAAATACGAGGCGTCGAAGCGAGATAACGCGTTGGACGGTGAATTTCGAACTCACGCGGAATTGTTGCTACAATCAAGCGCATCGACCGAAGTCGCGGAGAGCTTGCCTAGCTTAACCGTAAACTGCGACAAGTAGTCGGTGGGAACAATGTTAGCCGCCCGCAGTCGATCATGACGCACTACGAGTTCGACCCTGACCCAAAGCGAAAACGCGGTCGGAACAAATACGTCGGCTCTTGGACGGAAACACCCGCACCGCCGATTGAACTGCCTTTCGCGGCCAACAATCTGTCCCGCCTCCTCACGATTGGCGGCGATCCCGCTGACTCCACTTACACTCATCAGCAAATCGTCCGATGGTGCGAACTCTACTTCTGGCACTTTGACGATGACCTTGCGAATCGAGACCGCACGCCTGACGTTGACGTAGCGGAGGATGTCTTCGTGCAATGGGATTTGTTTCTTCACAACACATACAAACTCGCCGAGCTTCAGGGTCTTGACTTCACCGTAATCACACTTCCCAATGAGTGGTTCGCTGATTGGCACGCTAAGCTTCCCATCGCGGAGGGCGGCTAACATGGTTTTTACGCTAGTCGCTTCGCGATCACCTTCGCTCTTTGGCAACGGGCGTTGGCATTGGTACAATCTCTCGTGATTCAGAGTAAACCGCTTCGTTCACGGCGGTGACGTAAAAACCAACCCGTTGCCCGTCAAGACGAGTGCAATGTCAAACGAAAAAATCCGCGAAGTGGCGGCTGAAGCCGTGTTGGCGCGCACGACGAAACGATGGAATCGAATCCATCCGACCGGATTGCTAGGGAAGCTGTTTCGCCCCCTTTTCGGGTCAGCAAGGGTAAGCGCAATCTTTGTCGTAGAATACTGTACCGTCGACGATTCGCGAGTGATTTGCGACGGCGACCCGCTCGCGGCCTGGTGCATCGACACTCATGGAATACGCTCTATCGAAGCCGATGACGTTGATACTGGCCCAGTTCACGGAACAATTTGGCATAAACAACTGGTCGCATTTGCTGTTCATGCCGATGACGGCAAGGTTCTGGTTAATGAATGGGACGGACCGGGCGATGGACGACTGGTTCATTACGCGGTCAAATCAGACGACAACGGAGTCACACTCAAGTTTCGCGGTGGTTCAGTAGTCATGGGCTAACATTCACTTGGCTGATCGATGTGGATAGCGAATTCGACCGCCCAGCCAACCGTTTTGTGCCGCAGCTCTTTGGTGATCCGATGGTGTACTCTGGGCCAATCGACCTTAATGCGTTAATCGACCTCGACTCGCTCTACGCCAACGGTGCCTGCCATTGGACGTTTTTCGCGTTCCCCACCTCAATGGTGAACGAACACGGTGTTCCCTCTGACATCGACGCCCAACGATACATCGCTGCTGGTGTTCCTGTCGGCATTTGGCGCAACACGCCTGTCGATGGCACTGCGTACGCGGCTGTGACCCGTGAGACGATTCCCCAACTCCATCTCGCAATCGAGAGTTTGACTCAGTTTCACGACTCGTTCGCTGCAGAGTTGAGCGAGCGATTGTTCCACGAATCCAGTGCGGGTGGCACATAACTGAGTCACCTTTGACGTAGTGCAACGGGTGCCGCCGTAGTACAATTGATCGCAGTTCACCATTTACTCCTTGGCACGGGCGATGACGGTCGTGCCTCCCGTTGGGCGAACGAAACAGCGAAGCTGAAGGAGTTGAGATGAAGTCCGAATCTCACCGAGAACGACATTCGATCGCGTTCGATGTCCCGAGGACCCGATGGTATCAACACGCGCTTCGCCGGCTGCCTGTGTCGTTGCCCATCTCGCTCGTCACGTTGTTACTTGGCGTTCCGCTTCTTCTTTGGTTGACTTTGACGATCTACGGTTGGATTGCTGGATGAAGGAAGTGCGGTCGCGTTGGCACCGCCCCAATCGGGTAGCGGGTTCGGTTGCTTGCTACAATGCACAGAGGGACAGTGAGCGTACCCACCGCACGGGAAACCAACCATGAAATTCACTGCCACAGAAAAACCAGCGAAGAAATCAAATACGCTGCTAATCATCCTCTTTGTTGTGGTTGTCGCATCTAGTCTTTTTCCGCTTTTTGTGCGCGCTGTGACGAGGCTTTTCTAGGACACTTCTATGAAGGTCTCCGACCTGGGGACTGACTGCTAGGCGGCGGTCAAAGCTTCTTGAATCGCTGTAATGACAAAGTCGGTCGATTCGAGTCCGATAGATAGGCGGATCGTACCTCCGGAGATCCCCAACACTTCCCGTTCCGCCGACGAAAGTCCCCGATGGCTCGTCGATTCAGGATGGCTGAGGGTCGTGGTTGCCTCGCCTAGCGACGGACAGAAGGGAATTCTCTTCGCAGCCGCGATGAAAGCGTCCGCGGCTGATCGCCCGCCCGCCAGGCGAAACGTGACAATCGCTCCATAGCTCCCGCCGAACTGCTTGGTGGCGAGATCGTGCTGAAAATGGTTGGGCAAGCCGGGATAATCAACATGCTCGACGGAACCTTCGCCGCACAGGGCGTCTGCCACTCGCTGTGCAGTTTCGCAAGCCCGCTCGACTCTCAAATGCATTGTGGCCAATCCGCGAACAGCCAGCCACGCATCGAACGGGCTGCTGGCCAACCCCCACGCCGCAAGAGCCATCGGCACGCGGTCCCAATCTTGCTCGCGGCCACACAACACGCCAAGCATCACATCGCTGTGGCCGTTCATCATCTTACTGACACTTTCAAGAACGAAGTCAGCACCCAATTCGAGCGGGCGGCAAAGAACGGGCGTTGCAAACGTGTTGTCGACCAGCAGCTTCGCGTCCTGACCATGAGCGATTTCCGCCAACGCAGCGATGTCCGCGACGTTCAGGCACGGATTGCCAATCGTTTCGACGACGACCAGCTTTGTTGCGGACGTCGTGGCAGCACGGGTCGCGTCCAGGTCGCAGGTATCAACCAACGTGCTAGTGATTCCGAGGCGGTTCAGCTCTTGCGTGAGTAGCAACAAGCTGCGACCGTACAATTGCTTGCCAACGACGACGTGATCTCCCGGCACCAGTTGCGACAAAGCCGCCAAGGATAGAGCGGCCATGCCGGACGAAGTCACCGCGACACAATCGGCCACGTGGAGTGCTGCTACCTTTTCAGCGAATGCGTCGGCGTTGGGATGACCATCACGTTGATAGATATATCCGTCCAACTTCCTCGCCAAGAGGTCGTCGGCCTGATTCGTGTCGTTGCACATCCATACCGAAGTCGGATAGATTGCCGGTGCCATCGGCTGCGTTGTCTGTACTACCGGCTTGTCCGGTCGTGGGCAGATGTCGTCGGGACGCGGCGGCTTGGGGATTTCGTTGTTCATTTGCTCGCAAACTAGCTCAATCCAATATGTCTGCCAACGCCCCCCAACAACCAGCACCCAGCCGTCAGCTTACACTATTTGACTCGATCTGCATCATTGCGGGAATCGTGATCGGCGCTGGGATTTACGAGATCACACCGAAGATCGCAGCGAACGTCACCTCACTCCCGGAATTAATGTCCGTCTGGATTTTGGGCGGCGTGATCTCACTTGCCGCCGCTCTGTGCTACGTCGAACTCGCGACGGCCACACCTGAAGAAGGCGGCGACTACGTCTATCTTAGTCGATCCTACGGACCACAAGTCGGCTTCCTGTTCGCCTGGGCTGAGTTTTGGATTGTGCGACCAGGAAGCGTCGGGATGATGAGCTTTGTCTTTGCTCGCTTCGCTCATGAACTCGTCCAAGGCACACCGTTGAGCACCGGTGACAAGGGAAGTGATTTTGTTCTCTATGCTGCGTCAACAATCGTCATCATTACGGTTGTGAACGTATTAGGTGTTCGGACTGGGAAGACAACTCAGAATCTGTTGACGGTTATTAAAGTGGTCGGCCTGCTGTTGATCTTCGTGGTAGCGATGTTTGCGCCGGGGCACGTTGCAGCGACTCCGGCGGCAGTTGCCGCAGAAGCTCCCACATCAAACCTAAGGCTGGCGCTGATCTTCGTGCTGTTTACTTATGGTGGTTGGAACGATCTATGCTTCGTTGCCGCCGAGGTGAAACACCCCGAACGGAACTTGCTGCGCTCGCTCGTGTTCGGTGTTGGCTTGATCGCCGTAATCTATTTGCTGTTCAACTTGGCTCTTGTCCGGGCGGTTGGACTTGAAGGTCTGCGCAGTCCGACGGTTGTTGCCGACTTTATGGGAACAAAGTTTGGCGACGCGGGACGTCGCGCCATCAGCCTGTTGATTTGCCTGTCCTGTCTGGGTGCGATCAACGGCACTCTCTTTGCCGGGTCGCGTATCTACTATGCGGTCGGCACTCAACATCGACTTTTCGGCTGGCTCGGCAAGTGGAGCGGTAAGTGGGACTCACCGGCTCGCGCGTTAACGGTACAGGGAGCGACCGCGTTTCTCTGGGTGGTCGTGTTTGGAACGCTGGCCGGGGGCGAGGAAGGCTTCGACCGTTTGTTAGCATTCACCTCGCCCGTATTTTGGACATTCGCGATCCTCGTTTCGCTGTCCGTGTTCGTCTTGCGATACCGCGAACCAACTTTACCTCGACCGCATAAAGTCGTTCTGTTCCCCGTGACACCGATCATCTTTTTTCTCTCTTGCCTCTTCATGTTACACGCGGCCTTCACCTACGCGCAGTATCTTCAATCGCAGCAACTAGACTGGTCGCCCGAAACGATCGCAACCGGCTGCGTACTCCTTACTGGCGCTGCTATCAGCTTTCTCGAAGCTCGAAGTTCGGCAAACTAGGCAATCTCTATCGGCTCTATCGGTTTTAGCGGCACGACGAACCGTCTCGCGTCGACATTAATTCTGCTGCGCGTTCGTGCGCGCAGCCCGTCTCTTATCCTTGAATCACGCAAATCTGGTACGACTCAATGAGTACTGCGGGACCGCTCGACTCGCAATTTAGCCCCGGTAGCGTTCCGCTCGTGGGATCGGTTCCTACTCCAGATCCGGCCACCAACGGCGTGGATATGGGGACCATCGATCCTGTCTTGATTCAACAGACCAAGAACGAGATCCGTACGCTCGTGACGGAGATCACACGGCTCTGCCAAGCCGACATCGGGCTAGCTGAATTCTACGAAGAGTTCCTGCGTCGCGTCGTCTCGGCGTTAGCGTCCCATGGCGGCGCAGTATGGAGCATGCGAGACGATGGCAGTTTGCAGTTGGACTATCAGGTCAATCTGCCGAAGTCCGAGCTAGTCGATGACGAAGCAAGTCAACTTCGGCATGGGCGACTACTTCAAAACGTCATCGCTAGCGGACAACCGACACTCGTGCCGCCACAGTCCGGATCGGCGGATGGCGAAGAAGCCGGCAATCCGACGGACTTTCTGTTAGTGCTGGCGTGCTTGCGCATTGACCAGGAAACAATCGGCGTCGTCGAGATCTTTCAACGCGCCGGCGGCGGACCGACCACACAACGAGGTTATCTCCGCTTCCTCGTCCAGATGTGCGAACACGCTAGCGACTTCCTGAAGAATCGGCGTCTTCGCCACCTCGGCGATCGCCAATCGCTGTGGGAGGAACTCGAAGGTTTCATTCGTTCGGCACACCAGGGCTTAGACTCGAAGGCAACTGCCTACACGATCGTCAACGAAAGCCGCCGGCTGATTCAATGTGATCGAGTCAGTATCGCGCTTCGCAAAGGCAATCGTTTGACGGTCGAAGCAGTCAGCGGCCTCGACACGATCGATCGACGAGCGGCCGAGGTTCAGCAACTCAGTCGACTTGCCTCGGTCGTCGCGGCTGCGAATCGACCGTTGTGGTACACAGGAAGCAACCGGGACTTGCCGCCTCAGGTCGAAGAACCGCTGCACGCTTATGTCGATCAATCGCACGCCAAAATGATCGCTGTTGTGCCGCTGTATCCACCCGAACCAGAAGACGAGAACGACCGGAACGAACGAAAACAGCAAGCGATCGGGGCGCTGATCGTCGAAGAGTTGGCCAGCAGCCGAATCGACGATGGCATGTCCGAGCGAGTCGAGATCGTTGCGACGCACAGCGCCTGCGCCCTGACCAATGCAATCGAACACGAGAGTCTGTTCTTGATGCCTGTTTGGCGAGCGATCGGCAAAGCCAAGTGGATTGTTCAAGCTCGTACGCTGCCAAAGACGATCGCGATCGCCACGGTGATCCTAGTATTCGTACTTGGATTGGCGATCGTCCCGACAGATTTCGATCTGGCCTCAAATGGAAAACTCCAACCTGCCGTCCGCCGCGAAGTATTCGCTCATCTGGATGGTGTGGTCATCGACGTGCCGGTCGAGCACGAACAAATGGTCCGCACCGGCGACGTGCTTGCTCGAATGAGCAACAACAAACTCGAAGTCGAGATCGCCAATCTCATCGGTCGTAAACGAACTACAGGGGAACGGATTCGTAGCCTCACGCGTGCCCAATACGACCAACACCTGACTGGCGGGCAACAGAACGAGATGGCGGGGCAACTGCTCGAGCTGGACCAATCAGCCGAGAGCATCGAGCGCGAACTAGCGCTACTCCGGGAACAGCAGGAGCGGCTTGTCCTGCGCAGCGCAATGGATGGGCAAGTCGTCACGTGGAGCGTGGGTGATGTCTTGCTCCGTCGTCCGGTCCAACGAGGCCAAATCCTGATGACGATCGTCGACCCGAACGACGATTGGGAGCTAGAGTTGAATATGCCCGAGCGTCGGATGGGGCATTTGGAACGACAGATCGAGGACGGTGAGAAACTGCCGACGGTGACATTCACGTTGGCTTCGCACCCTGGTAGCGAGTTCGAGGGACAAGTCACTGAAATCCACCGCGTCGCGGAAGTCCGGGGCGAAGACGGAAACACAGTGCTGCTGCGAGTTGCAGTTGATAGAGCCGCGTTGCCCGAGCTGCGAAGCGAAACAACGGTAACGGCGCGTGTGCAATGTGGAAGACGCTCGATCGGATTCGTTGTTTTCCATGAACTGATTGAAACCATTCAAACCAAGGTTCTATTTTGGTTGTAAACGAGAAATACTCCATGAAGATCATCACTCGCCTACTCGCAGCACTCGCGGTGTCAGCTCCGCTCGTAGCGGCTGACGACCCCTACGACTCCAACCGGGCGCAACTCTCCCACTGCCAAGTACTCCTGATACATGACGTCGACGTTCCCGCCGAAGAGGCCGGTCGCTTGCTGACGGTCAACGCAAAGGAAGGCGATCACGTCGAGAAAGATTCGCTCATCGCACAGATCAATGATCGGCAGGCACTGCTCTCGAAAGTCGCCGCAGAATTGGAACGCAACGCGGCCCAAACTCGTGCTGATGACGATATCGAAGTTCGATACTCGATCAAATCCTTCGAGCTGGCTGAAGCCGAATTGAACCAGGACGTCGAAATCAATCGCCGCTCGCCCGGCACGGTTCCAGCAAACGAGATCCGTCGTAAGCAACTCGATCGCACTCGCGCCGAATTACAAATCGATCGCAGCCGACTCGACTTGAAAGTCGCCCAGATGACAGCCGATGTGCAAAACGCCGCCGTCCAGGCCGCTGTCGACAGCATCGAGCGTCGCCGAATTATTGCTCCGTTCGACGGTCAGGTTCTGCAAGTCTATCGCCAAAGCAACGAATGGGTGGCCAGCGGCGAACCGGTTTTGCGTGTCGTGCAGTTGGATCGACTGTTCGTCGACGGCTTTATAAGCGGTGCCGATTACAACGTCGTCGACATCGCCAATCGGCCAGTGACTATCGAGATCAACTTGGCACGAGGCCGCAAAGAACAGTTCAAGGGGAAGGTCGTGTATGTGAACCCGGTTGTTCAGGCTGGAAATCGCTATCGAGTGCGTGCGGAAGTCGAGAACCGCAAAGAAAAAGATCAGTGGCTACTGAATCCTGGTTCCACCGCGACGATGGTAATTCACTTGCAGTAGAGCTTTACGAAGAAAACGCCACGGATGGCAGAACTAGCGAAAAGCTCGACCTCCGGTAGCTCGCGAGCGCTTCAGCTACGAATGCGCGCCGATCTGCGTATGGAGCATCAGACTTACTTGGGCCGGCACTATTGGGTTGTCAAAGATCCAATCGCGCTAAAGTACTATCGGTTCGAAGAAGAAGAGATCGCGCTGCTTCAAATGCTTGACGGGCAGTCAAGCCTCGTAGAAATTCAAGCGCAGTTCGAAGAACGCTTCGCGCCGCAAAAGATCACGCTCCAAGATCTGCACCAACTCACAGGAATGTTGCATCGATCGGCGCTCGTCGTTTCCGATGCCGAAGGCCAAGGTCCCCAGTTGCTCAAGCGACATAGCGAACAAGCTCGTCGCCAGAGAATCTCCTCGCTAACCAATGTCCTCTGCGTTCGTTTCAAGGGCTTCGATCCGGATCGTCTACTTGGTTGGCTTGATCGACGCATCGGATGGTTCTTCTCTCCAGCTTGCTTCTTCCTGTGCGTCGCTCTTGCATTCGCCGCATTGCTGCTCGTCACAGCTCAATTCGATGTTTTCCAAGCAAAGCTGCCCTCGTTCGGAGACTTCTTTGCCTCGAAGAATTGGTTTTGGCTCACGCTGACGTTGGCCGGAACGAAAGTGCTGCATGAGTTCGGGCATGGGCTGTCGTGTAAACGATTCGGTGGCGAGTGTCACGAGATGGGAGCGATGCTGCTGGTGCTGACGCCGTGTCTGTACTGCAATGTCTCTGACTCGTGGATGCTGCCGAGTAAATGGAAGCGAGCGGCTATCGGCGCAGCGGGAATGTATGTCGAAATCGTTCTGGCGTCAGTTTGCACTTTCGTGTGGTGGTTTACACAGCCCGGTTTGTTGAACTACCTCTGCTTAAATGTGATGTTCATCTCGTCGGTCAGCACGCTGTTGTTCAACGCGAATCCGCTACTGCGATACGATGGCTACTATATTCTGTCCGATCTCGTCGAGATCCCGAATTTACGTCAAAAGGCAACGACGATTCTGCAACGTAAGTTGGCCGCGTGGACGCTTGGGCTACCCGAGGCGCCCGACCCCTTTTTACCCCAGCGACGGCAGTTACTGTTCGCACTCTATACGGTCGCTGCCGCGATCTACAAATGGATCGTGTTGGCTGCAATTTTGTGGTTCTTGTACATGGTTTTCGAGCCGTATGGGCTGCAAGTCATCGGAAAACTGATCACAGCTTTCGCTGTCGGTGGACTCGTCTTTCAGCCGTTGTGGAAGCTCGGCAAGTTCTTTTTTGTGCCTGGGAGGATTGATCGCGTGAAAAAGCCCCGCATGTTCACCAGTGTTGCCATCGCGAGCGTCGTCGTGTTGGCAGTGTTCATGCTGCCGATTCCTCACTATGTCCGCTGCGGCCTCTACGTCCAACCGCGTGGTGCCGCAACGGTCTACGTCGAATCGCCCGGCGCGCTACAGAAGATACATGTACGACCAGGCGAGACGGTTCTTCCGGGGCAGCCGATCGTCACGCTTGATGACGTAGATCTGAACATCACGCTCGTGCGACTCCGTGGAGAGAAGCAAGGGCTTGATACGAAATTGGCCAGCCTGCGACAGCGCGAATTTGAAGACGAGTCGGCGGCACACGAAATCGCAGAAGTCGAGGAGTCCATCGCCGCGATCACCGATCAAATCGCTCGACGACAAGTGGAACTCGACGCGATGCAAGTCGTCTCGCCCTTCGCCGGTGTGATAATTCCTCCGCCAACGGTATCGAAACCAACAGATGATCCAAGTCGGCTGCCAACTTGGTTCGGATCGCCGTTCGACGTACGAAACATCGACGCGTTTCTCGTTGAAGGAACACCGCTTTGCCAAGTCGGCGATCCGCGCCGCGTCGAAGCGATCCTTGCAATCGACCAGGGAGACATCGAGTTTGTGCATGCTGGCCAAAGCATCGAGATCTTCGTCGATCAACTTCCCGGACGGCGGCTGCACACGCAGTTAGACCAGGTGTCGCGACTCGACATGAAGATCGCGCCGAAAGGCCTGTCTAGCAAGAACGGTGGTGACGTCATCACACAAACCGACGCTTCGGGTCAAGAACGCCCGATGAATACAACTTATCAGGCCAACGCCTCGCTTCATTCTGACTCAAGCGAACTCCTGATCGGAGCCACTGGGCAAGCCAAGATCCATACTGGCTACCAAACCGTCGCCAGCCGCGTCTGGCGATACATCTGCCAAACATTTGACTTCAGCGTGTGAACGTAGCTGAAACTCATTCGATCTGTTCCGTCGGCCTGCGCATTGGAGGCGCGATCACAAAAGTCGCCAGCACGACCGCCCCGAACACGCAATAGACGACGGTGAACACCCAAGGCGGCGCGTCGAAGAACAATAGATCATGAACCCAGCGGCCAATGAAAGACTCGCCTCGAGCAGTCTCTCCGGCAGCAAGTCGCAGACTATGTTCCAGAGTCGTTAGCGGACACGTAATTCCGAACAACGATTCGACAACAACAATGCCGATCGTACCAAGGTGGACGACGCGAAACCAAAAACTGCGTATCCACCGCCAGCGAAAGGCGCAGCCGAGCAATATCGCCCCCAACCCGAAGATGACGAAGCACACATAGGCAGCGTGAACGAAAACGACGACATCGGCGAGGAATGAGTAGATCTTCATAGGGAGCTTGAGCCAATAACTAGCTAGTTTATTCCCGCGTGAAGTATGAGCCACCACTGACGCAGGATCGCTGGCCATCCTGCTTAATTTTTTGAAGAGTGGTTGAGTCGCTGGCAAGAACTACCCCGCGTTGGTCAGTAGTCACAGATTGCCAGCTCCGCAACTATACTTGGCAATGGAAAACCGCCACTTCGCCGATTGCTTGCGAGCGTCGGACGCGATTACCTGGATCATCTCAGCATCGTGTGTTCGCAACTCAGAACGACTTTTTCCTGTGTCACTTGGCACCATGTGGTTTCAGCACTCGGACGGATACTCATCATGGGCGCGTAACGATGTCGGAGCATCTGCCTGCTGCCGACCGACTGTAGGTAACAGCACAGAGGACCAACTGCCGAGATCGGGCATGTCGTTTTATCAATCGAATTACAGCGGTGGCATGACGTTCGACACTCAGCAACAATTCCTGGGTTCCAACACGCGGACAAAAGTGGCTCTTCGTAAGTGCATTTGGAAGAATTAGGCAATTCTGAGACCACTGGAATTGACGATGAATCAGGATTCTTGATAGAGAACATGTCCGATCAAGCAACGTGGGCGAAAGTCGTTACTGCACTCAGCTACTGCACCAGCATGCACCTTTAGCTCACAGTCTCTCCGCCCGAGACGCACCTTCGTCCGCGGAATTGGCAACCGAAGCTATAATCGAGGGAATGTCACATGCGGATATTAGTGCGCACGATTCGACGCCGAGGGCTGGATTTGCCACGACCCGTTGGACCGTCGTGCTGAAGGCTGACGGCGACGACACGAATTCGAAAGCGGCTTTCTCTGAACTTGCCGAAGCATACTGGTATCCACTTTTTGTGTTCCTCCGGCGAAAAGGAGTTGCGGCAGAAGACGCTGAGGACACAATTCAATCTTTTTTTGCTTGGCTGCTGGAAAAGAACATCGTTTCCCGAGCCGATCGACAACGCGGTCGTTTTCGCACGTTTCTGTTGCACGCTCTTCAGCAGTTCGTTGTACGAGTGCACCGCCATCAATCTGCTCAGAAAAGACGCCCCGACGGCCTCATCCTTTCGATCGATCAGCAGGCTTGCAATCAACGCTACGAAGTCGAAGTGGCCATCGAAATGTCTGCCGAACAGCAATTCGATCGGGCGTGGGCAATGGCTACGATTGAGGAATGCGTACGTCAGCTCGAAAGAGAGTGGGAGCAACAGGGAAAGGGTGTACGGTTCGCAATCCTGCAGCCTTTTCTCACCGGCTCAAACGAGACGTCGCTCAAGGACGCGGCAAATCAGTTGGGAATGAAGGAGGGGGCTGCGCGAGTTGCCGTTCATCGGATGCGTCGTCGGTACGGAGAGTTGTTGCGAGCTGCGATTGCACACACGATCGAAACAGAAGACGAACTGGAGGATGAGCTGCGCTTTCTTTTGACCGCCTTGGCCGCTGGGAGATAGATGCGTTCGACTGGCGGCCAGACCGTGTAACAATCCTTCGTTGATCGCATTAGAATGAGATGTGGGCTCACGTCCTTTCGGCGAGAGGCGTCCCGACAGTGAATACGAGTTAGTCATCCCGAATGTCCAGTGCATCCGTTTGCGATCGTTGTAGACAGCCGATTCCGGAAACGGCTCTTAATGGTCATTGTCCGAGTTGTCTTGCACACCTCGCAATCGAGTTGGGGACGAGCCGAGCTACTTCGTCCCCGCCCTCTGAGAATTTCGAGCCACCGAGTGTGGAGTCTCTCAATGACGCGCTGAGCGATGTCGAAGTGATCGAATTGATCGCTCTAGGCGGCATGGGCGCGGTCTACAAATCGCGGCAGCGGAAACTAGATCGCGCGGTTGCGCTCAAGATTCTGCCGCCACAACAAGCGTCCGATCCCGAGCGTCAGGAACGGTTCGAGCGAGAATGCCGTACGTTGGCAAAGCTGAATCATCCGAACATTGTGACAATCTACAATGCCGGTCGTGTCGAAGGTTTTCCCTACTTGATCATGGAGTACATCGAGGGCGCATCGTTGCGGGAATTGCTGGTCGAAGGCTCGCCTTCTGCGGAGGAAGTTTTGCGGCTAATACCTCAGATTTGCGCGGCGATGCAATACGCACATGATTCCGGCATCGTCCACCGCGACATCAAACCTGAGAATATCCTTGTCGACGTGAACGGCAACGCCAAGGTTGCGGACTTCGGGATCGCTAAGCTTGCAACCGAGCCGGAATCCGATTCAATCACCCTGACCGAGACCGGAGTACGCATGGGAACCGCCCGCTATATGGCACCGGAACAAGTTGCCGATACAGCCGGCGTCGATCATCGCGCGGACATCTATTCGCTTGGGATCATGTTCTATGAGATGCTTACAGGACGCCTGCCGACAGCAGATTGGAAGGCTCCGTCACTTGAGACCGACATCGATAAGCGGATCGATCAGGTTATCCAACGCAGTATTAAAGAGGCGCCCGAGGAACGCTATCAGCAGGCCCAGGAAGTCCATCATGAGCTGGAACAGATTAGCAGCGCTGCGCCGCAAGCCGGTGGGTGGGTTGTCACGTGCGTTGGTCTGTTGATCGCATGTGTCATTAGCCTAGTGGCGTTCTTTTGGATTAAGTCAATCTTCGGTGTACCAACATTGTCGCCCACGCAGGTCACAAGAACCAATCCACCGCCATCTTCCGCAATGCTTCCTTTCGACGCCGCACAAGCCGCGTCACTTCAGCAGAAGTGGGCAGCACATCTTGGCGTAGAGGCCGAGACGACAAACTCTCTTGGAATGCGTCTGCAGTTCATTCCGCCCGGTGACTTCTCTGTAACGCCGGAGTTCACCGCGCGCATCACGCGACCGTACTATGTCGGTACCCACGAGGTCACGGTGGCTCAGTTTCGAGAGTTCGTCGATGCAACGCAATATCTAACAACGGTCGAGCAGTCAGGCACAGGCGGCATCGTTGGCGAGTGGAACGACGAGCCAAAACCGGAGCACACTTGGAAGCACGAAACAGCGGCTCACGGTGATGATTATCCCGTTGGACAAATCTCTTGGCATGACGCAGTCGCTTTCTGCAAGTGGCTGTCGGATCGAGAACGAACCAGCTATCGGCTGCCCACCGAAGCAGAATGGGAATGGGCGTGCCGGGCCGGCAGCTCGTCAAAGTACTCGTTCGGAGACGATTCCGAAGAGCTGTCCGAATTCGCCTGGTTCGACTCCAACTCAGATGGGCAAGCCCAGCCAGTTGGGCTCAAGAGCCCGAACAACTGGGGATTGCAGGACATGTTGGGGAACATCACGGAGTACTGTCATGATTGGTGGGGGCTGTATCCGGCTGGAACGCTGGTCGATCCACAAGGGGCACCAGCGGGCGGCCTGCGCGTGGCACGTGGTTCAAGCTTCAAGGGTGGTCCCGATTTCCTGGCTTGTGGGGCAAGATTTCGGTCTGATCCGCAACTCCCCATGAATCGCTTCGGATTCCGAGTGGTTTGCGAAATCCCCGCAGTATCCGGGGAATAGCGGGCGATTTTCACTGAACGAGCCCGGCCACTCTGACGCTGGGATGTCCGAAAGCACTCTTTGTCGGCAGTTTTTTGTGGGCTGTCTGTAATGTTCGAAACGGGACTGCATTACAGACAGATAGCGAACGGTGTGATCAAACGCCTTCGCCAGTTCAATTCTTCTTTCCTGCTCGAACTCAATGCCCTGCGATGGCAGTTTCCTTACCAGTAGCAAGTTCTCCACTTCCAGCAGCCGCGATGAACTCGCTGCTGGGTCGCCGGTGTTCGTGGTCCGAATCGGCCCATGGTTGTGTTTGTCCAAAGCTCAACAGCCGGCGATCCAGCAATCAGTTCCTGCGATCTCAATCGACAGATTCCGAACAACCGAACATCAACGTTACCGGCTGTCGGGAGTCGCACAACAAAACATTTGTAAAACCCCAGTCTCTGATTACTCTGAGATTTGGACAAACACAACTAATACGCCAAAGGACCGCGCCGGCATTTGCGCCGACAGCGGTCTTTTTTTGCGCTTTCGTAACACCTGAACATTGAACCGCCCTCATCATCCTGGAGTTACCTCATGACGACTAAACCTTCCCTCTTCCGTCAGCTGTTTTCCTCGAAAAACCGCAAACAGCGCCGGCGGCAAGGCCAACGACGGCTGTTCACGGAACGCTTGGAGGACCGCCGACTGCTGGCCTTCGGCTTTATGGATAGCGGCCAGCTTCTCACGGGCGTCGACCCGACAGGTGGCGGCTCATCGGACGTGATCCTGGAGGACTTTGACGGTGATGGCGACCTGGACGCGGCCGTCGCGAACAGACAGCAGAACTTTGCAGGTGGGTTAGGTGACAGCCAGGTTTATCTGAACGATGGCACGGGGAACTTTCCAACCAGCAATGCTCTGCCCGGTACGCCTGTCGGCTTCACGGAGGATCTCGAAGCCGGTGACATCGACGGGGATGGGGACCTCGATCTGGTCGCCGCACACTGGCGTTTCGACTGGCCGCAGGTTTTTGTGAATGATGGCAACGCGAACTTCACGACCTCCGCGACTTTGAGCGGCCAGCGAGCTTTGCCTCGAGGATCCGATCTGGGTGACGTCGATGGTGACGGCGACCTGGACATCGTCTTTGCCAGCGCTCGCACCATTTACGCGAACGATGGTTCCGGGAGTTTCAGTTCGGCAGGAACGATCGGCGCTGCGGTCGGTGACGACATGGATGTTGATCTCGTTGACCTTGACGGCGACAACGATCTGGATGCGATCTTCAGTCGGTTTAATTTGGCCGGGAACGAGGTCTGGATGAACGATGGCGCCGGCAACTTTACCTTCGCCCAGACGCTGGTTCCTTCGAACGGCGGCGCGACGATTTATCAGATCGCGACAGCAGATGTTGACGGCGATGGTGACATCGACGTGCTGAACAACGCGTCCGGCGACATAGATGTCTGGCAGAACGACGGAGCCGGCAACCTCACCTTGACGTCAACAGTCAACACCACATCCAGACACCACTATCGAGTCGTGCCAGGCGACGTCGACGGTGATGGCGACATTGATTTTTATGCCAGCGCGCGGCATGCGGAGATCTTTCTGAATGACGGAAGCGGTGCATTCAGTGCGTTTGTCAATCCCACGGCTTTCCCAGACGATCACAGTGCGGCACTCGGTGATCTAGATGCCGACGGTGATCTCGACCTGTTCCAGGGCCTTGGCGGCGGACCCTTTGGTCGAGGTGCCGCGCCCGATCGCGTGTGGTTCAACGGACTTGATCCTGTGAGTAACCAGCCACCAGAGATCACCGTCGATGCGGCTACGGTGACAGTGGACGAAGGCCAGACGGCTAATAATTCGGGGACGGTGAGCGATCCTGACGGAGATACGGTATTGCTGGATGTGTCTGCGGGTAGCGTGGCGAATAACAATGACGGTACCTGGAGTTGGTCGCTGGCTACCGACGACGGTCCTGCCGAAGGAATTAGCGTCACGATCGTGGGCGATGACGGTAACAGCGGTACGGATGATGTTTCGTTCACGCTGGTCGTCAACAATCTGGCGCCTGATGCCTCGGCCAGCGGTCCCGCTTCCGCTTTGATTGGCGAGTCAGTCACGGTAACGCTCGGCGCAACTGATGCTTCCAGCACCGATCAAGCGGCTGGGTTCGACTACGACATCGATTGGGACGGCAACGGCACGATCGATCAAACGGTGAGTGGAGCCGATGGAACGACCGTCAATCATGCCTTTGCCGTCGGCGGCGCGATGACTGTCATCGTCACGGCCACGGACAAGGACGGAGGAACTAGCGACACGGTCAGCTTCGAGATCAATGTCATCCAGCCAGTCGATGTTGATGTCAAACCGGGCAACAGTCAAAACAAGGTCAACGCCAAAAGCCAAGGTTTCATTCCTGTGGCGATCTACACAACGTCGGCCTTCGACGCTGCCGATGTCGATGCTTCGACGGTTCGCTTGTCGGGAATCGAGGCCGACCACTTCTCCCTGGAAGACGTGGACGGCGACGGCGACCTCGATTTGATCCTGCACTTCGCCGTGCAAGACCTGTTGGATGCCCTCGCATTGGATCTCGATTCGGGCGACGCAGAGTCGGTCGACGTTGAACTAACCGGAGAAACGAACGACGATGTCGACATCTTCGGTTCCAACACCGTTAACTTCTTCTTCCCCGGAAAAGGCAAAGGGAAGAAGTAAGTCGTAACATCGTTCTTCAGGCAACCAGTGTGCGGCAGCAACGTTGCCGACTTGCTTCAACGAGGCCGCGCACAAAGTCCTCGCCTGCGTTTCCGGAAACGATCACCTGGTCGCGGCAACGACGTGCCGATTGGACATCCGGTGACCTAGCCTCTGACTCGGACGTGCTCATGTATCGCGACCTGTGCTACTTAGGCCAAAACGCTTGCGCGCACATGACGGCAACACCTGCGTCGTCTAGGTCGCCAAGGTGCCGGCTGCTATCGAAGGTGACCGTGGTTAGGGTACCAAGGGCTGCTCATCATCCTCACTTGGGAAGACTTGGAGTCGCACCTCGCGGCCATCGGACCACCACCTACCCCAATCACTTTGTGGCAACATCAGTGCCAGCATGGACACACTGCTTGCCACTCGAAGAGTCAACTCGCTTCCGCATCCCCTAATGTCGCGACGGTTCGCTTCACGCAGTCCCTGACTGCGAGACGGTGACGACGCGCAGATCACAAACGTTGGTATGCGTTGGTCCGGTCTTGATCAGCGCGCTAACTTGTTCGAAGAAGTGGTAGGCGTCGCAGCGTTGCAAGTAGTTTGCCGGATCGAGTTGCTGGTCTCGGAACGCTGCGACCAGACCTTCGTCGATGAACGCACCGGCGGCATCCGTGGGACCATCCTCACCATCCGTGCCACCTGAAAGAAGCGCGATACCTCGAAGAGCGGCATCAACGTCGGAACTGTGCTTGAGTATGTGTATTAGCGCGGCGAGAACAAGTTGTTGATTCCGGCCACCCTTGCCTCGTTCGGCAGCATCAACAAGTTGAACGATCGGTTCGCCGCCGGTGATCAAGCAGTCAGGCCCAGGCTCATCCCGCATTCGCATCGCCATGTCCGCCAAGTGGCACCCGATGTCTTCGGCGGCTCCTTCGAGTGTTGTGGATGCGGTCATCGCGTGGGAGTAGCCACGGCGTTCGGCTTCGATCCCGGCGGCATCGACTGCGGCAGCGTTGTTGCCGATGACGAGGTTTTGAATGTCGCAAGCGAAAGCCGGATTCGTAGAACGGTCTTGCGATGCGGATTGTCGTAGGTAGTTGAATACTGACGCAGAGATTCCCGCCTCGCGAGCGTGAAATCGATTAAGAACATCGAGAGCGTCTTGCGGCGTCCTACTGTCATGAATCGTAGGTCCAGACGCGATGACATCCAACGGATCACCGATCACGTCGGAAATGATCAAGGTCACCAAACGCCCCGCGCCGCAAGCTCGCGCGAGCCCACCACCTTTGATACGACTGAGTTGTTTGCGAACCGTATTGAGCTGCTCGATGTTAGCGCCCGCTCCACTCAAGTGCTTCGTCACCGCTTGCTTATCAGCGAGGGTGATGGCATCGACGGGTGCCGGGAGTAAGGCGGAGCCACCACCCGAAATCAGACAAAAGCAAAGGTCATTCGGTCCGAGTGAGCCAACGATCTCCAAAATGCGTCGCGCACCGAAGACGCCAGCTTCCGTTGGTTCGTTCACTCCGGCTGGTCGCGCGCCGTGCAACGTGATGTGGTCCAGAGTTCGCACGCAATCTTCGGGGACGTTGACCCAACCGGACAGCTGTTTAGCAACGGCCATTTCGGCAAGCGAATATTCCATTCCAGCAGCCATGCCGGCGCCCGCCTTTCCCGCACCGACGACGGCGATGCGTTCAATATCCGCGAGACGTAACATCTCGTCGCCAACAACAAGATACTCGCCGTCGATTCGAACATTCTCTCGTATCAGCCGTTCGCTATCGACGGCATCGACTCCGGCATTCCAAATTGCAAGAGCGTCTTCGCGGAGTTGCTGTTGACCTCGTTGCACCTGCTACGCTCTCCTGACTTCCAATATCCGCGCCCATTGTTCATTGTCATCAACAGCGATTTCACTCAATTCGGTCAGTCCGCCAGCGTTGCAGAGCATGCCCGCCAAGTACTGTTGTCCACCGGCCTTGAACTTCCCTGCGACACTACACCACGGCGTTCCAACACCACGTGCGCCGGGCAGCTTCACGTTGCGGAAGAATACATGCGCAAATCCGTGGGTACTCAACTGTCCTGGCCAGAACTTGACCATCGGATCGTCGGTCGAGATTACTTCAACCAAGCCCGGGATCAGTTGATCGACCGCATCGAGAAGTCGATCCGCCTCAGGAATCGCTCCGGATCGACCCACCGGCGCGACGACCAGCGCGGCAAGCCGCACCGGCTTGCCCGAGTAGGTCAACAGTGGAACCTCGATCGACGGCCCGCTTGGATTAAGCGAAGCAACGTCGATCTTCAAATCGATCGGTTTCGGTTCCGGCAGTGCTGGTCCACGCCGCAGGACGAACAGTAGCACCACAAATATGACCAGCAGCAGAACTGCAACGAGAGCGGAAATGACCAATACGAAGGTTACTGAGAGAGAGCCCATAGTGAATCGCACCAATGTTTTTTACGTCTGGGGCAACGAGAGCATTGTAGCGACTTTTCGGAGTGTCGCACTCACTCGAAGCAACGCGGACGATGCTCTATTTCCAAACACAGTTGAAGGCTGAGTACGATGGACTGCTCTACTTCAAGATCGCCACCGACACCTCGTCGAGCCAAGCTTCTCCAAAACCCGTCAATGCAAACGTGAGCATCAGCTCGCCACTGTGTGTCGCGATGCGGTAGAGCGTGAATTCTCGCCACCCATTCGTTTGCGTGATTCGTTCGGCAAGCTCTTCGCCAGTGACTGAATCGTAGACCATAAAACCATCATTACCGCCGGAGATTGCCTCCGGTACTTTCACCCAGCCGTGAATCCTAAAGCTATGCCCGGCTTCTATCATGACGGGAGCGCTCGTGATCGATAGCGGCAACCCGCGACTGGCGGCAATGTTCGTCGGCGATTGACGTGACGCCAGATGAAGCGCCGACCGGCCGCCTGCCGGATCTTCGAGTGACAACTCTACAAACGTGTTCTGGGCACCGACATCGGGCGCGTGCTGACGCCAACCGCTGCGCAGCATCGCATCGAGACTTTCGCAGTCACCCGCTTGCAACGCGTTGTTTCCCCATCTTGCGGTTGCTAAACGGTTGGTGGCTTCAGCGTGAAGCGGCAGCGTTGCGAAGCTCGCGCAAAGAAGACTCGACGCTGGTGATGGAAACGCCAGCACAGCTTCCTCCCAGGTTTCACGTTGCACGCGACGAATCAATTCCTGTGCTGCGCGAGTCGCGACCATCGCATCGCGTGAGTCGCCGCCACGCAGCAGTTGCTCTGCTCGGTCGAGCATCGCACGCGACTCGACCAGGATTCGATTGGCTGATTCGTTAGGACCCAGCTTGCCGACGACATCCATCGTCTGGCGCAACTGAATCGATGCGATCTGCTGACGCAGCGTCGCGTTTCGTTCACGGCTCTCCGACAGTTCACGTGTTGAACGGTTGATCGCGAGAGGATCTTGAGTCAACAAAACGAGCGAAACGGAATCAGCTTCACGAATCGTGATCCTCGGGCCACTCGTGTGTGAACGCAGCAAGGGTTGCAAGCCGTTTGAGCCGAGATGATAGGCTTGATCGGTAATAGGCACGGCGTGAGCAACGAACGAAATCGGTTCCGTGCGATGTGGGCGAGGAACGTACTGCTGTCCCGACTCGTGTCGCGTAATCACGAGCAGACGCGAACGATCTGTCTCCAACATGTTTCCTCGTGTATTCGGATCGTGCAAGTCGATCTCTTCCGCGACTGAACCTCCCGCTGCCCACGGTTCGATCAGGGCGAGTTCCGAGTTGATCAGCTGCAGGCTCGCGCTACGCAACTTGGCAACGTCATCGTCGAGATCAAGACGAGAGCGCGAGCGAAAGCAGACGCCTCGTGCGCCAGCAGCGACCGTTTCAAACGCCAACAGTCGGATTTGATCGGGATCGGCACAGAGCTTCGGAGGTTTCGAGGCCTGTGAAGGAATTGCTGCAGACGTGGCGCTCGCGATCCCGAGCTGCTCCACCATTCGCGAAGAAGGCTCGGTCTGGATGGTTCCCCAAAACGGCTTTCCAACCAAGGGGCGAATTTGTTGTTTCAGCCAATCACCGTAGTGTCGCAGATCAAAGCTCGTCCCAACGATCGGCTTGGAGAACATCAACACGTCGCCGACGTCAACAAATCGGTCAACGTCACGCGCAAGATCACACACAATCGGTCGTGCCTGCTCACGATCTTGACGCCGCACTTGCGCGGCGAAATTGCTAATCGCCGTCAACTCCATGGCGTTTGCACTTGCCCCAAGTCGCCATGCAATGACTCGACGATGCGCAGCCGACAAGTCTAGCACGCCGTTGGTGATCGGTGGCGGAGCAACTAGCCAGACACCAGCTTCCTCGGACTCGGACAGTTCCGCAGCACTTGGCGGGCTGCGAAGCAGAACGGTATTGAAGCCAACGTGCTTTAACCAAGAAAACGGTTCGCCGTTGTGTTCGATGGCTCGCACAAAGTACGGGCGATCATCGACCAAAAGGACTGATCCTTGCAGTTCTGCAGAACGATTCGCGAGCTGAACAGCATCGGGCTCTGACGCTGCAATTCCAACCGCTCCCGTGAGGCCAACTGGTGTCGCCACGCGCGGTGAAGATGCATAACCGGCCAACTCGAGATCATCTGTCCACAGCTCGGTAACGCCTGGGCCGCTGTAGGCGTTGAGCACAACGTGGTCAATGTATGCTTCATGGTCATCTACCAAACCAAGTTGCAGACGGCGGATACGGACTTCCGCCTCGAACAGTTTCTTCAGGTCACGCATTTGAAGACGCTGCCACGCGCCTGCTTGTGTATAGAAGTCGCCTTCGAGTAGGACGGTCAGTGTCTTGCCGTCGCGATCTTTCGCCCTCGGCAAGACAACTCGCATCATCAGCCGCGAGCCAGGCCGATCCGCCTTGACCCATAAGCTGGGAAGCAACTCGTCAATGATTCGCGCCGGCGAAACGGGGTGGGCCAAGTAGACGTATGTCGCTTGCGTGCTCCAAACGCGAACGTGTTCCGATCCTTGTCCGGTACGGGAGACCGTAAAGTCTCGCTCGTGATGCAGCAATCGAACTGAACCATCAGATTCTGCTAACCGCCACGAGACTTCTGGAGACTCGAATCGCTCTTGTACGGCCACTCCGTGAGTCGCCAAAAGCGCAGCGAACAGCGCACAAGCGAAAGACAGCAACCGGGGCGACTGTTTCATTTCGGCAACGCCGTAGCCAGGGGGCAACACTGGAAGAAAAGATATGTTTACGCGACGCCACATCGAATGCAGCACGCCATGTTTTTGGCGTAAGGCGTGCTTATATCAGGATTTGCGACCAGCGAATAGGCCAATGGTGTTGCGTATTTTCAACGTCGACTTTTCCGGCGATTTGCAGTCGATCCACGTAACATGTTATTTTCAGAAGAGTTGCGTTTCTGGGGTCGCGGGTTACGACCGTTGGCACGACGGGTGCTTTCATAACCCAACACAACGCAACCACGGAGACATCGACATGAGCACCGCACCGCGACTGAATAAGAGCAACACCGAGGAACTCCCTGCCGACATGATTGAACTCGCCGGATTGATCGCCGCTTTGCCGGCCGAGCACCGGACGATGATCGAGCCTGTCCTTAGCCGAGTGTCGGAAAGCACAAAACGCCGCCGCCGTATTCTAAACCTCGTACAAGACGCTCTTGCACAATTACGGCTAGACATGAAATACCTCGTCTTCGATCTCGAAGCCACACGGCGCGAGCGGGACGAAGCTCGCCAAGAGCTGGAAGAAGGCACCAATCGCGGCGACGAATAGCTCGCTCCGAGAAACCCTACGTTACCCCTCCCACGAAACTCCGGCTCTCCCTTTCGAGCCGGAGTTTTGTCGTGGTGCAACGCAACATTTTGCTAGATTGCGAGTCTGGCGAATGTCGAATACCATGAATCAATTCATCATCACGTCATGGAACAGTTCATCGAGCATCATTCGGATGCCGATGTCCACTCGTCGCGAGTGACGTCGCGGACGAACAGAGGAAGGCAAATCGCTAATGTCTGATTGGAGTGCTGAGAAGTTTGCGCAACGCGTGTTCGATCTCGCTCTGCTCGATAATCCACAAATCGAAGCCGTATGGAGTACACTGGGTTCGCGCGATGTGTCGCTTGACGACATGACGTCAGCGATGCTACGGAAAGGCTTGCTGACCAATCTGCAAATCGAACGAATTTTGCGAGGCGAAAGGACGGGCTTCTTCTATGGCAAGTACAAACTGCAATACTTAGTCGGCGCCGGTACGTTCGCGCGAGTCTATCGTGCGGTTCACGTCGACAAAGAAAGCGTGGCCGCGGTCAAAGTACTCCGCAATCGTTTTCTGAACGACATCTCGCAGCAAGAACAGTTCCTGCGCGAAGCCAAGATGGTCATGGAGTTGCGACACCCGAATATCGTTCCCGTTTACGACGTCGGGACAGAACGACATCGCAAGTACATGGTGATGGAGTTCGTCGAGGGAGACAACCTGCGAGAGATCTTGAAGGTCCGCAAGAAGTTCACTCCAATTGAATCCGTAAAGCTGATTGCAGATGTCGTCTCAGGCTTGGAGTTTGCGATTGGAAAGGGCGTAACTCATCGTGACTTGAAACTCTCTAATATCTTGCTAACAAGCTCTGGTCGCGCCAAACTCGTCGACTTCGGACTTGCCGCAATCGCCGCGACAGGCAAAGAGAAGGACGGCGACAAAGTTACGAGTGCCCGCAGTATTGACTACGCTGGACTGGAACGCATCACGGGTGTCAAAAAGGATCATCCGCAGAGTGATATCTTCTTTGCCGGATGCATGCTCTACCACATTTTGACGGGCGTCCCGCCCTTATCAGAAACGCGAGACCGCTCACAACGACTGAGCGTTGCGCGTTTTCGCGAAATCACCGCGATCACGGTTCACGAGACAGACCTCCCTGGGTCGCTCGTTTCCGTTATTAACAAAGCGATGGAGCTGGACCCTGAAAAACGTTATTCCACACCAGGTGACTTTTTGTTGGGCTTGCAGGACGTACTTCGGCGGCTCGAAAAGGGCGACGAGAGGGACGAAGCGGAAGGTGCGGAACGCAGTAAAAAGCTACTGGAACGCGAAGGCCAAGGCCACAGCGTGATGATCGTCGAGTCGAATATCGAGATGCAGGATGCGTTGCGTGATCTGTTGAAGCGACGTGGCTATCGCGTATTGGTTGTCGGCGACGCACAGCGGGCGTTAGACCGGTTCGCAGCTGGTGGTGATCCGCCGGCGGAGTGCGTTGTCTTTTGCACGACGGAAATGGGCGAGGAAGCACTCGACGCCTTCAATTCGTTCGGCGAGAATGAAGATACAAAGGACATTTCCGCCGTGCTGTTTATCGCCGAAAAGCATCAGGACTTTGGGACACGCGCCGCGACCGCTGAACACCGCAAACTGCTGCCCATGCCACTGAAAGTGCGGCAGTTGCGAGCGATCTTGCTGAAGCTGCTCAATCCGAATCACACGCCACACAACGATTGAGCTAATTCGCCACAAAATCTTCAATCGACACGGGTGTTTCCCGATCAACCGCCCGTTCCGCTGCCAAGCACAGCAGGGTCGACCAACGACCGTCAACGCCGGTACATGGCGGCTGACTCCCCGCGCGAACGCAGCGAGCGACGGCTGCGACTTCGTCGGCTAATTCGAGAAGTTCTCCCGTCGGCTTGTCGAACGTCATCTCCGTCACTTCATCACCCAATCCATACCGCAATCCAAACGTCGGTTTGTCCGAGCGAGCGTCTGCAGCACTCCACCAAGCCCAGATCGTCCCTTCTGTTCCAGTAATTTTTCCGGTTTGATGATGCCCGAAAGCAGCAAGCGTTTGTGATACGACCGCATAGGCACCGTCAAAGTTGACGATCGCCGAAAAGTTGTCGAACAACCTTGGATTGTCGTGATCTCGTGAGTTAGCGCGAGCGTAAACCGATGTCGGCTCGCCTCGAGACGAGAGATACCATCGCGCCAAATCGAAGAAGTGAATCGGCTCTTCCAAGATCCAACTCCCCACGCGATCAATGTCGTATCGCCAGCCCTCGGAACCTTGCCGGTACGGAAAACGCGACAGCTCGATCAACACATGCAGCGGATCGCCGATCACGCCTTGGTCAATCAAGTCCTTGACCCCGCCCCATAACGATGACAACCGCAGTTCGTGCCCAACAGCTAAGACAAGACTATTTGCGTTGGCCAGGGCGACGAGTTCGTCGCAATGATCGACTTGCAATGCCATCGGCTTCTCTAGGAGCAAGTGCTTGCCCGATTCTAGGACAGCTTTCGCCACTTCGTAGTGCAACTTGTTTGGCGCGACAACGGAGACGACTTCGATGTCATCCCGCTCGACCAGCTGTCGATAGTCGCCAAGCACATCGGCTGTTGGATGGGCATCACGAGCCAATTGCTGACTGGCATCAGAACGTACCGCGATGGCAGCCAATTCTGCATCGTCGCAATTCGCTATCGCTTTCGCATGATGCGAACCGAACAGGCCGTAGCCGATTAGCCCGAGTTTTAATGGTGCGTACTCTGGCACAGCCTGTTCCTTAGTCGGGAAGATCTTGTCCTTTGGTTTCCGGCAACAAAAACATCAAACAGAATCCGAGCAAGAAGAGGCACCCTAGACCGGTTACTGCATACTCGAAGCGAACGTTGGGCAACGACTTTAACCAACCAGAAAAGAATAACACTGGTACAGCGATAAGCCGCCCGCCATTAAAGCAAAAGCTTGTTCCCGTCGCCCGTAGATGTGTCGGAAACAACTCCGGGAAGTAAATCGCATACCCTGCGTGCATCGCCAAAGTGAAGAATCCAAATACCGGAAGAATCGCGATCAGCATCGGGTAATTGGTCGGAACAAAGCACGTAATTGGAACAATCACAAATGCCAACAAGTGTAATATCATAAAGGTTCGTCGTCGTCCCAACCATGCGCTCAATGGCCCAAACGAAAGTAAGCCAACACCCCCGCCAGCAGTCTGAATCAATCCGTATGCGAGCTTTGCCTTACTTGCTGCCGTCGCATTATCAACGCCAGCCGATAACAGCATCTCTTTTGCGAGGTCTTGGCCTGCAACCGTCACCGACCAGAATGTTCCAAGGCCAACTGCTGCGAGGAGCATTCCTAGAAACGCATTTTTGTTCCAACGAGCATTGAACAACAAGTCCTTAAAGCTTCCCAGTTGTTTTCCACCAGTAGCTGCTTTGCGATTCTGCCACTGCTCCGGCTCTTTGACACTCGCGCGTACCCACAAGATCAACAATGCAGGCAAGACACCAAATAGGTATGCGTACCTCCACTGAGCAGCCACAGCCCAACCTGCCAACGCTGCCATCCATGTTCCAAGAATACTAGACGCGTGAAAAATGCCTGATGCTTGGGCTCGAGCTCGAGTTGGAAATACCTCAGCTACCAATGCTGCAGCAACAGCCCATTCACCTCCCACTCCCATCGCAACGAAAAATCGCAATGCCGCAACCTGCCAAAGTGAAGTCGCAAAAAATGTTAGGCCGGAAAACAATGAGTACATGAGGATAGTGACGACCATAATAGGGCGTCTTCCGTAGCGGTCTGCAAGCGAACCGAATAGCAATCCTCCAAACGTACCGCCGAGAAGGAAGATTCCAAGAAACATGTCGCCATACTTCTTCACATCCAATTGGTCGCCGGACTCGCCAAGTATCTCCTCAAGCATTTGCCCGCGAGTGATATTGAAGATTTGGCCTTCGTAGACATCGAAAATCCAGCCCGCAGAAGCGATTGCCAAGACAAGCCACTGATATCTAGTGATTCCTTCGTACCAACGCGGCGATTTTTCATTAAGTTCTGACACGCGAATGTCCTATGGCAAGAATTATTGGCAAATCGAAGCGTTCCAGGCTAATGGGTCACGCGTCGCGAGACAAGCAGCCGAGTCGGGCCTAGCATTTCAGGCAATGGGAGCCGCGTCGTTTAACGCGACCTCGACCGGGAGCATTCCGTGAAGGAAGACTCGGCCGGACACATTCACTTCGTATGAAAGTGAAACGTCCGAAACCGTTGCAGCTCCATTCCGGCGTC
>JACNKX010000135.1 GCA_014381825.1 Planctomycetota bacterium | reverse complement strand
GCCAGTGTTTCAAACATTTTTTCTCGCCCGCAGTTGCCTCGCCCCGCGTTCCTTGGGCGGCTGTGGGCGAGAAATAAATGTGTCCCCGCGTCGTTGCGAAAAGAAGCGACGTTCTATCCGAGTTGACCTAAACTCGCACATGCCGCGTAGGCGAGATGCCGCTACTCCAACGGTGCAGAATGGGCGCGTACCATAGCGCAGCAGAAAACCAAGGAATATGAATTCAAAAAAGGCACCTTGATTTGTGATACAGGACCCAAACGTGGTGAAGGGACAGTAAAGTTGTATCAGGGCAATAAAGTCGTCTGGAGGGTCGGTGGGTTAAGTAACCCGAGATCTGCGGAACAATTGCCGAATGGACACGTGCTGATCTCCGAACATGGATACGCGCCGCAGTCGGAAGAACTTCAGGTCACCGAGCGAACACCGGAAAACAAAGTTGTATGGAGGCATGTCGCCTACGAACCCGTCGCCTGTTTTCGATTGGAAGATGAGCGAACAGTGGTGGCAGCTGAACGAGAAGTCTACATCGTGGATCCGGATGGCAAAACGACGCAGGAGCTTTACCGGTCTCCAAGGCGTCTTATACGTGGTGCAGGCCTTTTGCCCGACAAGACAATCGGATTTTTTCGAACAAATTACGACACTTCGCTCTTGATCGAAATCGACCTCGAGGGAAATGTCAAACGTGAGACCGAAATTGAAAGTTGTGGGATGGGGGCTTTCGCGACCCTTCCCAATGGTCATCTTTTGCTCCCATTGACTTTCGAGAATAAGGTTATTGAGCTCGACGTCAATCGAAGATCTGTTGGAGTTTTTGCAGAAATAAAAGGGTCGTCCGCAGTATTCGTGGGTATGTTCAGCCGATTCGATACGCGCAGCGGATTGAATTGACCGCATTTGTTTCGCCCGAACCGCCCAAGAAGACTGGCGCGGCGGCTGCGGGCGAAAAAAATGCTAGATGAATAGGTTGGTAGAAACTGCCGGGTGGACTGTCACGTTGTTGACAGTCCGCAACGGGCGGGTGTGTAGGTAATATGCACCCCACGCGGCTTACGGTAAAAAGTTGGTTGCTTACATCAACTTCCGGAGGCCGCGGGGATGCAACTAAAGACTATCTTGAATCGAGTGACGGATTACAAGTCCTTCGTGTTCGGTGACGGCCAATTTGACGAGAAAGGGCAAATTGTCATCGCAGTCGAACATCGAAAGAACGGCCGACCGGTTTGCAGCGGTTGCGGGAAGAAGCGCCCAGGGTATGACCAACTGCCGGATCGGACGTGGCAATTCGTACCCTTGTGGCAGATGGCCGTCTTGCTCGTCTATTCCCCAAGGCGAGTCCAATGTCCCGAGTGCGGCGTCAAAGTTGAGCAAGTTCCTTGGGGAGATGGCAAGCACGCGACAACGATTGAGTACCGATGGTTTCTCGCCACGTGGGCTCGGCGTTTGTCGTGGCAGGAAGTGGCCAACGTCTTCGGGACGAGCTGGGATACTGTCTACCGATGCATCGATTACACGGTCCGATGGGGTCTGGTTCACCGTGTAATTTCCGGTGTGAAAGCCATCGGCGTGG
The DNA here is from genome assembly GCA_014381825.1 of Planctomycetota bacterium. Taxonomy (GTDB): domain Bacteria; phylum Planctomycetota; class Planctomycetia; order Pirellulales; family Pirellulaceae. The sequence goes on along the minus strand of JACNKX010000135.1, from coordinate 1,630 downwards.
ACGAGATTCAGGTTCATCGAGGCCACAAATACGTCACGCTCGTCTACGAAATCAGCGGAGAGTGTCGACGTTTGCTCTGGATTGGTCGTGAACGCCGTGAGGAGACGTTGCAGAAGTTCTTTGACCTACTCGGTGATCAAATCGTTCCGGCGCTCCAGTTTGTCTGTAGCGATATGTGGAAAGCCTACATTAACGTGATTCGGCAGCGAGCAGGTGACGCCGTCCATGTGCTAGATCGATACCACGTCATGTCGATGATGAACAAAGCCATCGATAAAGTCCGCGCTAGTGAAGCTCGGCAAATGGAACAGGACGGCTACGAACCGCTGCTCAAGAAGTCTCGATGGTGTCTGCTAAAACGAAAAGGCAACCTGACCAGCACCCAGACAGTGAAGCTCAATGAGCTACTGAAATACAACCTCAATGCAGTGCGGGCGTACTTGCTGAAGGAAGACTTTCAGCGATTTTGGGAATACTCATCGCCTGGCTGGGCTCGACGTTTCCTCAAGGAATGGTGCACACGAACCATGAGGTCGAAGTTGGAGCCTATGAAGAAAGTCGCCAAGACAATCCGCAACCACGAGGAGCTCTTGGTCAACTGGTTTCTCGCCGACGGCAAGATTTCCGCGGGTATAGTAGAGGGTTTCAACAACAAAGCGAAATTGACCATGAGAAAGTCCTACGGCTTTCGTACCCATGACGCCTTGGAAATCGCGTTATATCATGGGCTCGGAGCACTTCCTGAGTTAGAACATACCCACAGATTCTGCTGACGAGGCTTTATTTTCCTGCCCCCATCTTCCTGCCAGCATTGCCTCAAGCCAAGATGGTGCCTCAATCTGCCTGCTCGGCTATAATCATGAGACATAGTCTCCGGTCTCGACGAAGGAAAACGATGCCTCGAATACTGATGCCTCTTGGAGATGCGACCGAAGCTCTCGACACGTTCTACCCATTTTTTCGCTTACAGGAGGCCGGCTATCAGGTCGACGTCGCCGGTCCCGAGGCGCGGTTGTACCACACCGTGCTCCACGAGATACCACCGGATTCGTCGATCCCGTGGGACATCACCCAAGAACGCCCGGGATACTTTATCAAAGCCACGGTCGCTTTTGCCGATGCCAAGGGCGACGACTATGCCGGGATGTTCATTTCTGGAGGAAGAGCTCCCGAGTACATTCGCTACGACCAGGAGTTGCTGCGAGTCACTCGTGAGATAGCCGAGGCAGGCAAGCCGATCGCCTCGGTCTGTCACGGAGTTGAAATACTAACCGCGGCCGACATCATTCAGGGCCGCAAGATCACCACGGTTGCCAAGTGTGCCATGGACGCCGAACAGGGCGGAGCGACGTACGTGGACCAGGCCACCGTCGTCGACGGCAACATCGTTACCGCCAGAACCTGGCACGATAACGCTCCACTGATGAAGACATTCCTGGAAATGTTGGGGAACTAACCAAGCGAACCAAGCGTGAAAACTAGCAGGCACACTCCGTGTGCCGTCCGCAAAATGGCGTTATCCTTCGCGTTACGGCACACGGAGTGTGCCGACTACTATAAAAGACGGGCAAGTATAAAAGACGGGCAAGAGTGCCCGTCCTACATGTCTAAGCCACTCCGAAGGACCAGC
>JACNKX010000036.1 GCA_014381825.1 Planctomycetota bacterium | reverse complement strand
ACGCTTTTTGAAGTTGCGCTATTTGAGCTGTGGGTTACGTTACGATCCGGAATTCCGTTGGTATAGATTTGGCGATCAGTCGTTTCATTTTTTCGACTCCTCCCGAAGTTTTCAGGCGATCCTGGAGATATTTTAACTCTGCAGTGGCCGTCTCCTGTCGGAACGCCTCGCACATTCCGTGGAGTCGCTGCGACTCCCACCACTTGCGACGCTCCTTGCTCAATCGTCGATCCGATAGGCGACGGGCGCGATGTTCTTCAAGGAACAACACAGTGGTCATGGCACACTCCATCCAACCCTCCACCGCAGTGAATTTCTCGAATTGGTACTGACACGCACCAAGGGTTGACTTCAATTCCTTGAAGAATAACTCGATCTGCCAACGAACCGAGTACAACTCGATCACTTCGCTGACACTCAACTTCGTTGCATTGGTCATCAGGATTTTTACGTCGTCGGGCGTCGCTTTTTCTAGGTTTGGTTTCATTGTCGAAAAGACAAGCTGCACGTCACCAACGTTCCGTACTGCACACTTTTCTTGATGGGCGTAATAAACGCGTGGTTTCTGTTTCGACCCAACACGCCAACGAGAGATCCGCCGATAACTGGCGTATTTACCCGTTGAGGCTCGAAGTCTTATGGTCCGTAGCGACAGTCCCGCCCAATCCTTTAGACGAGAACGTAGTTTTGGTCGTTGGCCGGTAGGCCCTTCATAGACCCGCTCAGCGTTGGCGGGAAAGATCCAATCGTAGTTCCGTTTCTCACACGCTTCGCGCACGACTTTTGCGTCATATGCGGTGTCTCCCAGCACAACTACCTCAGCCTCTTCGGGGAGAGGTAAACTGGCAATCAATTCCGCTGCGGACTCGGCAGTCGTTTGATGCTCGAGCCCCTGCTCTTCGCAATATTTCTTAGTGTAGTGCGGGATTTGGTAAGGAATACGAAAACCCGAAGGAGTAATCAGCAGCCCGCAAGTGAAGGAATGCACCGTCTTGCGAACCACTTTCTTTTGGTTGTAACGCCGCCCTTTCTTGGGGCGACGTTTGCTGTTGCCGGTACTGTACGTATTCTGCGTCTTCTTTCCCGCCTGCGTTGTCATCGTCGCATCCACGATGAAAATGTATGGGCCGTCTCTGCTTTCCAAGTCCAATAACGACCTTCGCAACGGCTCGTTGAAATCTGGAGCCTGCCAGCGAGGTCGCGCCAGAAAGCGACTTAATTGACCACGATGGATGGATTCTGACGCAATGCTACCAGCTGCCGCCGAACAAGACATTCGTCCAGGGTGCAGTACAAAGCCGAGTACCATTCGCATGACCATCAGTCTCGCGAACTCGTTCAGGCCTGTTTTTGACAAATACCTCTTGAGCGAAGCGACGGATTGTTCGACGATAATCATTGCGGGCTCCTACTGCACGGGTGAGAACAACAATGAACTCGTCGCGGGGGAGCCCGTTTTTTGCAATACCAATTTCTCAGCTTCGACCAAAATAGCGCAACTTCAAAACTCACGCTTCGGGCTAGGAATGTCGACTCGGAAGTCCGTCGTACAACGGCTAGGAATAGGCGGTTTGGCGTTAAACGGGAACGGACATGCACGGAAAAAAAATGATCTGGATTTCGATCACTCTTGCAGCGTTGGTCGCGTTGTCTGTCTTGGTCTTACGCGTGGCAAGCCGAGTGTCCGCGACGGCGCCCGAACTGGGGCTCGACGAACAGGGTCAGCTGAGTCCTTGTCCCGACAAGCCGAACTGTGTTTGTAGTTTCGATCCTTCGACTCGCCACGACATCAAACCATTCCAGGTGCCGAAAACAAAAAAGTTATTGCTCGCGTTCGAATCCGCGTGCAGCTTCTGTGAGGAGTTGCCCGGCTCACGTAAAGTGACTCAGGACGACACCTATGCACGATTTGAAGTGCGAAGCCGCTTTTTTCGTTTCGTCGACGACGTCGAGTTGTTGCTCGACCGCGATGGTCACCAGATCCACTTTCGTTCGGGGTCTCGGGTGGGTCACTCGGACATGGGCGTGAACCGTCGACGCGTCGAGACGATCAAAGACCGACTTGCCGAGTGGGCAGAATGAATGGCGCCCGACAAGAGTCCGACGGCTTGCCAGCGATGGCTCGTGTGTATACTATCGTGCGACTAACTATTCGATTCCTTGATGCCCGAGCGTCGGTCAATGGGCTAACGGCGCCAAAGATGCCTAATTCGAAGCTGCGGCGGCAGATTGCCTGGGAAGCCGCACGGTTGATGTATGAGCGTATTGAAAGCGAATACTATCAGGCCAAGATCAAGGCGGGGAGGCGACTTTGCCGAAGCTGGGTGAAACCAGCTGACCTGCCGAGCAACGCCGAAATCCGCGACGAAATTCAAAAGTTCGCAAGATTGTACGAAGGCCAGAATCAGCTGGCCAATCTCCGCGAGATGCGCGTCGACGCTTACTTCATGATGAAGCGTCTCACCGCCTTCAGACCGCGGCTCATTGGCAGTGTGCTGACGGGACATGTCCGCCAAGGCTCGGACATCGACATTCATCTCTTTTCCGATTCGGTCGACGCGATCTGCCAACGACTCGAGAACGAAGGGTACCAGTACGAAGTCCAGCGCAAGCAAGTCCGCAAAGAGGGCGAAAATCGGACCTATGTCCACATTCATGTGTCGGACCGGTTTCCATTTGAACTGACCGTTTACGCCGCGGCTCACGCGCACGTAGTGCTCAAAAGCTCGATAACGCATAAGGCTCAAGAGCGAGCCAGCATTGCCGAATTGGAAATGCTGTTGCTGAGGGAGTACCCCAACGTCGACCTGGAAGAAGAGTCTCGCGAAATCGAAACTTCGATCGATCGCTTCCAGATATACGAAGCGCTGTTGCTGCCGCTGGAACGGGTCAAGCAGAGCCGCAAGTATCACCCAGAGGGCGACGCGCTGTACCACAGCCTACAGGTGTTCGACTTGGCGCGCGACGAGCTTCCTTACGATGAAGAGTTTCTCTTGGCGGCTTTGCTACACGATGTCGGCAAAGCGATCGACCCACAAGACCATGTCATGGCCGGCCTGCAGGCGCTCGATAGCTTCATTACCGAGCGGACGTTTTGGTTGATCGAGCACCATATGACCGGGCACCAAATTCTCGACGGGACTGCCGGACGTCGGCTGCGGCGACGCTTAGAGGCAAGCGAGCACTACGAAGAGGTAGATCTCTTAGCTCGCGGGGACG
>JACNKX010000167.1 GCA_014381825.1 Planctomycetota bacterium | reverse complement strand
GGAGCAGGTGAGGGGTGAATTCGGCTTGACCTTCAAGGAGTGCATGAGCAGGGAAAGACTTTGGTCACGGTCGTCCCGATCAAACGCCTTGACCGACATACGATTGAGGTTCTCGGCGAGTGGTCCTTGAACGGTTGGGCTACCAGTCACTTCCCACGCCAGGTCCATCACTTGGATCGCTTCCTCGCGCCGCTGCAGGTTCGTCCGTTTGTCTGTCGAGTCGCCCATCCGTTCGACTTTGGTTCGCGGCCGGAACAACGTCTCGCCACGCCCCACCCCCGTTTCTGCGATCTCCTCCCTCACCTTATCTTCGCAGTCCCAAGTTCGTGCTCTATCGAGCGCGTGTTGCCACACATTGCGAACCGCAGCCACCTCCATCGGCACCTGAGCGACAAGTCCACGAGACTCCTGCAAATCGCATTCGATGACCATTTGTTTCCATTGATCCTGGTACCATCGCCGGTCTTCGCGAGTGCGTACAAACTCTTCAAGTATGTGGAGGGGCGATGGGGCTTCCATATCCTCATCGATCCAATCTCCGGTCTCGATTCTCTGTAGCACATCACGGGCTTCGTCGAATTGTCGACGCGTGATCAAGACGCAAGCCGGTCCCAACGGCGAGAACAATCGTTTCAACAGAACAGCGTCTTTCGAAGCTTTGCCGTTACTCTTACTGGGGACAATCCCGTCCAGTCCTAGCAGAGAGGCGAGTAAACCACCGATGTCAAGGTCCGACGGTTGTTCGGCACGACGTTCTTGCATGCTTTGAACCAGTTCGTTGACAGCGTCTACCAAGTCCAACGAGCGGGCAAGGACGGGGCCGGCGACAAGCGACTGGCCGTTCGTCCCCACCGGCAGACCACCGTGTTCCGCAATCAAACTGCTCGACTCAACATCAAGGTCCCATACGCGCCGCAGCTCTCGGACAGGTCGCTGAAGTGCGTTTGCGAAAGCCGCCATCGACTCCAAGACAGCGCTCTCGACAGACGATCGAAATGTCATGGGCGTCGGTACGGCACCACGATAATCGTAACAGCGGAATCGTTGTATGGCGAAGTTCGTCAGCGTACGGTCACTCGCTTGAAAGCTGGCCCACGCGCCGAGCGCTTCCAGGAAGCTCTTCAGTGCGCTATCAATGGTTCCCGCTCACAGCGCTCGCCATGCCAACGATGTGGCAACCAAAGCTAAAGCGTGGATGTGAACAGTGTGCGATTCGCCGGCTTGGATTTGTCGGCACAGTTGGTCACGAGCATGCTGTAACAGCCCCAGTTGTGCGAAGAACCGCCAATCGATCGTCAAGGTGTGTTGCTTCGCGATCGGCGCAATCTCGCTACTTATCCGACTTGCCAACTTCTGACGCTGAGAAGCAGTGAGTTGGGCCTTCTGCAATGCAATGACTGCCAGACGATCAATGTCAGTATCAACAGTGCCATTGGTTGTTTTCAGATAGTCAATGCATCCGACGACACAGTTGCTGTAGCGCTCCGCTTCGTAGTCCTCCCAGGCCTGCTGACGCGCGACTTCTTGCGGCCTAGATCCCAGCTCGCGCAGTACACTGGAGACATTATCCTCGTCGAGTTGCAACACCTCCGCTGCATCCGACCACTTACCATCTTGGGCCAAACTAACCGCCGTAGTGTGTACAAACCACGAAGTCATTGAACTGTCTGTCTTGCCTGCAGTCGGCAACGAAGCCGTTGGCAGCCATTCGGCTTCGCCGCACGACCAACCCAAATACGCGCGCAAAGCCTGCTGATCGACGTCGTCTAGCTCTTCGGCTCGGGGCAATCGGTGCAGGTCGGCGGCTGAAGTCGTTTCGCCGTTCAGCTCTCCAATTACGGCGTGCCAGAGCTCTTGCAGCGGGTCGAATCGACATCCCAGCCGGCGCGCCGAATCGAGTTGCACGGCCAAGTTGGAGAGCAGTTCGCTGAGGTTGTCTCCGCGTTCGTTCCAACATCGTATCGAGTTCGCCAGTACATGACTCGCACACCAACCTCGCACGGCCTGATCTTGACTTAACTCCGCGAGGGAAATCGCCTGTGTCAGATTGCCGTTGTAAACCATCGTTTGCGTAGCACTCGTGGCCAGCCAGCGCCGGTCTGAGTCGATGATTTCGTCGCTTATCTCTCCAACTGTCTGAAGCCATCGCGACAGTTCGTTTATTTCCGATCCGAGAAACAAACTCCTAGCCACCAACCGCCATGCCAGCCGATCCCAGCTTCGCCCCAGCATCTTCCGCACGTCGGAAACGCCCAGTTGTCGCGCCAGTTCCGCGGCGTCTGATGTGTCTGCAGAAGTGACACAGGCCCACAAGCGGACGATCAGAAAACATAGCCGGTGAGTTGGCGAATGCAGGTCGCTGCTGTCCAGCATAACGCGCGCATCCTCGATGTTTCGCTCGACACACAACACAGTCGCGGCAAACAATCGGAGGCACTCGGCAGCTTGGCTCTCCGCTTCTTCGTTCTTGCAAATGTCCAACGCAGCAAGATGAGCTTGGTCGAGCGACTGCGATTCAATTGCCAGCCTGCAGCGAAGTTCAATGGGCACTGCCACAAGTGTTGGCTCTTCTTGCAACTGCGCTGTCAGATCAGCGATGTCGTTCCATCGACCGGTTCGGTACCCCAACGACTCAAGCTGCCTCCAGAGTTCATGATCGTGTACAGATCGCCGCAAGGCATTCGCCACGACTTCGAATGCGCGATTGTCATCTCCGCGTTCGGACAGCAGGCGACCGAACAGAATCGAATGTTCAACTGCGATCGGCGGCGACGATTCAACGATCCGGTCAAGGGCTACGAACGCCGCTTCCTGATCTCCAGCTAAGTACAGACAGTGTGCTCGCCAGCAGCAAAGCGTTTCGCGAGCTGGCAGATTCGAAGGCAATTCCAACTCTATCAGACGATCGAAATATCCGGCCGCTGCCGCCCACTGCTGAGACAGCCGAGCATCTTCAGCTAAGAAGAGCCAACACCACGGCCACTGAAATTGCGACTCACTAAGTCGTGTCAAGAATGATGTGACATCGCGAGAACGATCTGCTGTCGGTCGTAGGAGAGGCCGAAGACGTGATTCGACTTGCGAAGTTGGCCGATCGCTTTGCTGTGAGCCTTTCCAGCAAGCCCAGGCAACGAGATCTTCTGCAACGCTGTCCCACGACGCGATGCTCGCATCAGCAATGTGTTTCTTGCACGGATACTCAAAGAACACAGCAGAGTGCAGACCGAGCGAACGCCCCGTTTTGCAATAGTTCAATACATCAATGACCGGACTGGTATGGATCGCACAATTCACGAGGCCGCCAAGGGCGCGGTCTTGCAGCTCGATATCGACCGGATGCTTAGATTGCTCGGAAAGCTGATTCCATGCTTTGCGGAACAGCAATTCAGCATTGCGCCATCGCCGTTGTTGTCGGGCTTTTTCGGCGAGGTTGAGCTTCCGTGCAATAGCAAAATTCGCGAACCAGCCCATCGTTACCTCAACAGATGCAGTATGACGCCTACATTGCCATCGTCGATGGGAACACAACCTTCACGAACGCACGTGCCTGACTATGCCTCCCAAGTCGCGATTAGGCCATTAGTATGAGTGATGCGAGACGATTTGCAACGCTGCAACGAAGAAGCAGTTGTCGCTTCCGCTATGATCTTCGACATCCTTCCGATGCGCCGCCTTCTCGTCAAGAGTTGGTAACTAGCCGAAATCCAGCATGCGCAAACGGGACCTCTGAGTTCCGTCACCGGTGCTTGATACCTAGCTTCTTTGTCAGGCGATGTAACGTTCCTTTGTGGCAGCCGAGGATGGCGGCGGCATTCGCCATGTTGCCGCCAGTTTGTCGAAGGGCATTCTCGATGGCGGTGCGTTGAGCCTGAGCCACGACTTCGTCCAGCGTCTTCATGCCATTACGAGTACCCGTTGTCCGCAAACTCTGGGGGAGGTGATCGGGGCGAATCGTTTTGCCGCGACTGCGGCGTACGGCGTGCTCGAGTACACGGAGCAGATCCGAGAGGTTGGTTGGCCAGTTGGTGGCGGTCATTATCTTGAATGCGGACTTACCGAGCTTTGCTGTCGTCGTCAATCGCTGTCTCGCGCTGATTCGCTGCAACATGTCGTCGCAGAGTAGTCCGATGTCCTCCGGACCACGCTCGGCCAGCGACGGAATGCGCACGTGCCGCCTTCGCAACTTCGACATCAGATCGGGAATGACATGCCCGGATTGTTCCAACAGATCGGGCTCGAACGTCGATGTCGCGACCAGATTCAAGTCGTAGTCTACAGGGCCCTGGGAATCGATGCCCGCGAACCGCATACTGCCGTCCGGGTTGTCTGAGGCAGTGGCCAAACGAACATCCAGCTCTTGCTGGAGCGCCGTCGGCAACTGCTCGACATGATGCAGAACCAACAGCCCCTTCTTCGACTCCATGATGTACGGTGTTAACTGGTCGACCGCTTCGCGACCACCGCCGAATCGTCGCCGGCTGCCGGAAATGTAGTAATCTTTGAAGAACGAGCCGCAGGGCACGACGATCAACCGAGTGTTGCCTCGATGCTGTCGCCACATGGCTCGAATCAGCGACAGCTTGCCAACGCCCTGTTCACCGGTCACCAAGCCGTAAGGCGATTGAATGAGTCGATCGAGATCTTCGGCTGCTTGGCAGAAACACGGGCTGACGCCAACGATGTCGGACGGAACTCCAAGAATAGTCGGAGCCGGATTCGTCGTCGTTGAACGCAGTTGTGCCGCTAACTCGCCAACGGACTCCGCGACGGAATCGACCCATCGAGTCCCGTCATCTCGGTCGATATAGTCCCGGAGAATCGGGTGCCCTAACATCTGTGCCTTGCCGATTGCGTCCGTGTTGCAAGTGACGTACACGAGCTGTGGGCGGCGCAGATCCGTCAAGTCGATTGTCTCCGCAGTCAAGTCGGCCAGCCAGGAGGCATCGTTTGGCAGCGGGTGTCGCTCGTCCAAAGCAACGACCGGAGCACCCTTCGCTTCCATGACGAGCCGCGTGATAACCGGCTTGGTTGCTTTGCCGACCTGTACCCACTGCAGCCTGATCGAATGCTCTCGCAGTAATCGAGTCAACTTCCGCCGCCGATAGCTGAACGGCGATGCCTTCATAGACGTGCCAAAGCTGACAAAGAATGCGTCCATTGTTGATCCTGCTGATGGAACTTGTGGAGGCAATGATATCGGAGCTTCGTGACAAGCTGCAACTGTGGCCAAGCCGGTGTTCTCGTTGGAGCATCGGTCGTGGGGCTTGAATCCGTCGCGCTCGATTGGCGGAAAGGCGCGCGTGCGCGACGAGAAGACGTACTTTGCCAGTTCGTCGCACAGTCGTTATTGACCGTCTATGGGCTCTGCCTTGCATGCTTCCTATCATGCGACCAGTGGCGTGCGTGACGCCTTCGTAAGGTCTGAACCTAGGGTCGACACAAGAGAGAACAAGGAGCGACAGAATGACAAAGAGCATGTGCAAGAACAACAATTTTGTGATGTTTCAGAATCCCGGCGTTACGGACTTTCACGCCTTGTTTCTCGTTGGATTTACGGACAAAGCGGGTGATCCGGACACGATCGGGATGTTCGGATCGGGATTCAAACTCGCGATTACTGCCGCCCTACGTCAGGGAATCACGGTCATCGTCTTCCTTGGACGAGAGAAAGTCACTTTCACGACGGCAGCTATTCAGGTCAAAGGCGAGGAAGTGGAACAACTGGTCTTTGTCCGGGAGCAACCGGACGGCACGGTCGAGTCCAACGCAACGAATCTGACGTTGGGATACGGTGCCAAGGACTGGAAAACGTGCTGGGGCGTCTTTCGTGAACTGCTGGCGAACTGTCGCGACGCTGACCCGCACGGCTACGAAGTGGTTGCCGGTGTTGAACCCCAGGGACGCGATGGTTACACGCGCGTGTTTGTCGACGCCAAAGACGAGGTCATGGAGATCTATCGCAACTTGGACTGCTACTTCAAAGAGGAACGCAACGCGATGTTCGCCTGTGACGAGGGCCGAGTGTATCCCAAGTGTGCGCAGGAGGGACAAACGAATTTTTACTGCAAAGGGATGTTCGTGCTAACCACGCGCGACACGAGCCTGTTCGACCTCGATCTGTATCACATGCCAATCAACGAATCTCGCGACGCCAGCATGGACCGGTTGTTGACCTATGTGCTGCGTCTGTTCGACTCCTGCCCGCCAGACATGAAGACCGAAATAATCCGCTACGCAATCGACAAGAACCAGGAAGGTCTTCACACACTTGAGAACAGCCTTTATTGGTCTCAGACCCGGCGTCCTCACGCGTGGGTCGACGCCTTCCGGCGGGCATTCCCCGACCACGTCCTCTGCTCGTTCAGCGACGTCGAGTTCCAGAGCATGCAGCGGCTGGGGCGAAAGGCGGTGCGAGTCACGCGTGAGTTCCATCGGCTGTTGAGCTCTCATGGCGTGCAGACTGCCAAGCAAGTCCTCCGCGACGAGGAAGAAGAACAACGAGAGATGTTCGAGCCCGATGGAATTCTCAAAGAGAACTTCGAGCAGGCGTTCGAGAAGATTGGCGACAGCTTGCCTGAAGTGAACCGGCTCGACATCAATTTCGTCCGGCTGCCAGCATCAGATCGCAATGTCTCTTTTGTTACGTGCAGTAGGGCTCGTGGTGAATATCAGTTCTCGGAAACTCTCTTAAAGAGCGGGAGCAAGGCCGTCTCGCTGGCGATCATTGACGCCTTGGCGCAAACGAAAAGTGTTAGCGGCAAGTGTGATCTGGATTATGAACGTGAGCTGGTACAGATGGTGATGGAGTGCATTGAGAAGTAATCGTCGTCAAGTAACCCAGAGTGTTAACGAGGATCGATAACGACGGCAGACCGCGGCGCCACGCGTCCCGATGGTATGAAAAGTCCAATCGATCGTGCATGGTCGCACACTTCATTAAACGTAACGGAGCACATCATGAATAAAAAAGTTGCCATTGGCATTAACGGGTTTGGCCGAATCGGAGCTTCAATCCTGCGAGCAATCTTCGAACGAGATTCTGACCTGGAGATTGCAAAGATTAACGACCTAACGGAAACTCGAATCCTTGCTGCATTATTGCGAAACGACAGCGTTAAGGGTCGCTTTCCGGGTGAAGTTGAATTCGAGCAAGACGCTCTACTGGTCAACGGCAAACGAATCCCCGTTTCCAGCGAAAGAGATCCGGCCCGGTTGGATTGGTCAGCCTGCGGCGAGAGGGCGGTTGTGGTTGAATCCACCGGCGTGTTCCGCAGCCAACAGCAGTGCATGAAGCACGTCCAGGCGGGAGCTGAGCGCGTCGTGCTGACCGTGCCCCCAAGCGGAGACGTAGATTTCATGGCCGTCGTTGGCGTCAACGATGACAAGCTCACCTCCGATCACAAGATCATCAGCAATGCGTCGTGTACGACGAACTCCATCGGAGTGCCGTTGCGAGTCTTGAACGAAGCTTTGGGAGTTAAGGCCGGACTATTGACGACGGTCCATTCGGCAACGAACGATCAAAACGTCTGCGACGCAGTTCACGAGGATCTGCGGCGTGCTCGATCAGTTCTCGGCAACCTGATTCCCACAACGACCGGTGCTGCCAAGGCCATTGGAAAAGTAATTGACGGTCTTGACGATCTCAACGGAGGTGCCATCCGTACGCCGACGCTGGACGGATCCGTCAGCGTGCTCGACTTGCTCATGAAGAAGTCTGTCACGGCGGAGCAAGTCAATAAAGCCCTGAAGGACGCGGCCACAAACGACTATCCGAGTATCATGGCCGTCGTGGACCATGAGCTGGATGAAATCGTTTCATCGGACATCGTCGGTCGCAGCGAATCCGCGATCATCGATACGCAGCGGACTATGGTCGTCGCCGGTGAACTCGTCCAACTCTACAGTTGGTACGACAACGAATGGGGTTACTCGAATCGCTGTGTCGACCTGCTCGAACAGTTCGCGACCTGGAAGTAGGGCAACGCCGAGATGCCTCGGCAACACCCAGTGTGTGCAGGAGGAAAACACAATGAGTCATCCGCTTGATACGCAGGATATGCAAAGCATCATTCGGAAATCACCAGCGCAACTCATCGCCGGACTGAAGACGGAACCGGACAGGCCACTGCCGGCCGGTCCGTTCGATCAGATCGTAGTTGCCGGGATGGGTGGATCGTGGATGGCCGCCGCTTTGGTGGCCGAAGCCGGCTTGTCCCGAGTGCCACTTCACATCCTTCGCAGCTATGACCTGCCGGTGAATCTGAATGGAACGGGCACACTGATGATCGCCTCTTCGTTTTCGGGGAACACCGAGGAGACACTGTCAATTTATGACGCGGCACTCCAGAACGGATTTCCATTGGTAGGAATTTCCTCCGGGGGCCACCTCGAACAGCGTTGCCGCGGCGATGACATTCCCTTCGTTCGCATTCCAGCAGCACCTGCGTGGATACAGCCGCGCAGCGCTACTGGATACGGAGTCGGAATCCTCGTCCGTCTGCTAGCGCGTTGTGGATGCGCCGTTGACGGGGCGGAAGACGCGGTCGCAGCGCTGGTCGCTTATCTGTTCGACGAAATGGAAAGGACGCGGGAGCGAGGCCGCGATTTGGTCGACGTGCTGCGCGAAGCAACACCGGTCGTATATTCGCCGTTGGCGTACGAAACGGTCGCCCGGATCTGGAAGATCAAGTTCAATGAAAACGCCAAGACTCCCGCCTTCTGGAACGTCTTTCCCGAGTTGAATCACAACGAGATGACCGGCTGGATTCATCGCCACGGGCGATTCCACTTGGTTCTTCTCTCTGATCCCCAAGCAGATCCTCGGCTTCAGGATTGCGAGCGGATCACAATTGAGATCCTCAAGCCATATGGTCTTGAATCGAGCTCAGTGTCGATGAACGGGCGCAGCCGGTTAGAGAAGATTTTCTCGACGCTGCTAGTCGGAGAATGGGCCAGCTACGAGCTAGCCTTGATGCTGGGTGAAGATCCGAGCCCTGTGGAGTTGGTCGAAGAGTTCAAGCGACGTCTGCGACAAGCCGACTAGACAGAGTGGCGGCCCGTCCGGCGTGTGTCTCACCCGGCACAATTCTAACGAATGCAGATGACAACATCACGAACCGATACGAAAAAAGCTTGTCATGTCAATACAACAATTTGTCGTCGGTATCTGGAAAGAAAAACTGCCATTTTGCGAGTCCGTGGCGACGGCGAAGCAGATTGTTGTTGCGGTCGATCGGCAGCAGTGGCCGTTCGCGATTGCGCTGGCTCCCAACCCATTTGCGTACGTCGGCGTCGCAAATTCTCTGGCCGGCTCGTCCCCAATTACTATCAAACCCATGAGCACGCTCATCACTCCTGCTCGAATCCAGGTCTTTCAACGACTCTGATTCGTTGTCTTCTATCTTGCCAGATGAGCGCCGAGCAATTCAACGATCTCGTGATGCTCACGCTTTATGGCCCAGGCCAGGGGCTTTGCCCACGATTCGGCGTCGGCTTCCACCGGGTCGGCGCCACGTTTGAGGTACAGTTTGACAAGTTCAAGGTGTCCCCAGCGGCAGGCCCAACCGAGAGGGGTTGATTGCAGCAGCGAATCACGGCGCGTGAGTGACGCACCGGCGTCCAGCAGCATCGTAGCATGCTTGACTTGTTGCTCGTCGGGCACGTGGCCGTTCGCGACGTCCGTGGCGATGCGGTGCAAGGCGGTTGGTTTTCCGACCTCCGCGACGTCCGGACCGACCCCGTTGTCCAGGATGAGCCTCAAACTGTCGAGCGATGCCGTTTGGAGCAGTCCGGCCCACCACGGATCGTCCACTTTTCGTTCGACGTGCGGCAGACACATACGGACGATTTCCGAGTCGCCGCCCGCAGTCGCTCGCAGCATATGCTCGATCAGTTCGGCGTGCGTTGGGTCAACCGCGTTGAGGCTCTGCGCCGCAAGTTCTCCGTTCAAAATCGCTCTCACGGTTTCTTGGGCGTCGCCCTCCAGATTCTCAACGGTCAGTCGTGCTCCGTGTGTAAGCAGCAGTGCCTGCATCTCTTCGTCCCGCGTTGCGTACGCGTTGCACAACGGGTCGCCAGACGCGAAGACCAAGGCATTGACGTCAGCACCGCGGGTGACCAGGAGTTCGGCGATCTCACGCCGGCCGCACAAGGCCGCAAACCAGAGCGGAAATCCCCGGCTTTCTGTGCCGTCTTCGTCGAGTCTTGCCGGCTCGTCGGGATCCAGGCCGAGGTCCAACAGCAACGAGACCATATCAATGCGATTGACTCGTACCGCGACGGCGAGCAGCCCACCGCGAACGAGGTGAATCTCGTTGTGGAGGCGCCCTGCACGGTGCATTTTCCGCACCGACTGTTGATCACCGATCGCGACGGCAGCTCGAGGTGTCAACACCGCTCCACCGGCGCGTAAGAGCTTCACCGTTTCGTAGAAGCGAGTGGGATCGACACGCGAGTTTTCGAGGTACGGGAAGCGTTCGTTGCTGGCGGTCCATCCAAAGTACTCGTCGCTGGCGGCCCATCCCGCGACGATCGCGGCATAGTCCAGCGGCGTTCTGCCGAGGCCCGCTGAAGCCGGGTAGCTTATCGGTCGGTCGGTGTAAGGATTCGATGCATCAACGGGGGCGCCCCGAGCGAGCAGCCACGTGACCATCCGCGGATTGTGCCTCAACGCGGCGATGTGCAACGGTGTCGCACCGTGATTGCTGCAGGCACCGATCAGCGACAAGTCGCTTTCGAGTATCCGGATTGCGTCGTCGCAGCGCTCACTCAATATGGCCTCTGCAATCTCGTCGGTCTTCGAACCGATTGTTGCTCCGGCAGTACTCCGCTCCCTTCGCTGGCGATCTTCCCCCTGGCTAAGAATCTCAACGATCTCGTGGTACTCGCGATCCGAGGCCAGCGTGAATGCCGTGGTCGCGGCACGATCCGGCCAGCATCCTCTGCGAGCGTCCGCACCGAGCTCCATCAGAAGACGCGTCATATCCGCATCGCGATTGAGGACCGCAAAGTGAATCGCGAGTCGCTCGTCCGTTTCATCGCCCGCGGCGTTCACCAACTCGGGCTTCACCTCTGCCAATCTGCGAGCAGTGGCACGATCACCCGCACGTGCCGCCCGCAGAAATGCATCGACGTTCACGCCGTCAACGTGATGCTTGAACTTCGTCCAACTGGCGAAACCATAAGCTCGTGCGAGAACCCGCTGGGCATCAGTGAGTGCGAAGAACTGCGGATCGGGGCTCGTTTCGAATCGCTCGACCTCGGCAATGGCATCCGACTCGCCGGCCTGGTACGACCTGAGCAATTCTTTCGCCTGCTTACGAAGCTGGCCGAGACTCGGCCGATCGGGAAGCGATCGCGTTGGGGCAGAATGTGGGTGGGTCATGACGACCTCCTTTCCGCGGCTGCTTGCCGCTTGGCCCGGTGTCCGCGTCGCGAGCCGAAAGAAGGTACTCCAGCAATCTACACAACACACGAATCAGGTGGGCTCAGCCCTTTCCGCGGACACAGTAGCGTCCTGCACGCTCGACGTTATTGTATCAAGATGGGCAATCCTAGGAAACGCGGAGCACAGGAGAATCGCGACGGGATTTGAACTCGGTAGTACACCGTGAGACTACAAGTTCCCGTGATTCGCCGTCCCGAGACAAACAAACCTAGTGCAGGGAGTCGACTTCAGCGGGAGCCCAACCCGTTGCTGTCACGGGTCGGTTCAAGCTGAAAATGGAACAGAGGGAAGCGGCCACTGGTACTCGCGCGATCCGCCATGTCATCGTGCCCAACAAGAACGACTTGTACTCGGTGATACGATTGAGGACATTCTGGCGTTTCCGTACGGGCAGTTGATTCTCGGACCGGAGTTAGCCTGATGAGCACGTCACGGATACGACGACGACTTCGGTTTCGGTTGCGCACATTATTGTTGGCCGTTGCGATCGTCGCATTCGCATTCGCGTTCTGGTGGGGTGGCCGAGCGTCGCCGGTCAGCAGTTGGTGCAAGGCTCGGCAAAAGTAAAACGCGAAGGTCTTCAGCCTTTCGGGTATTGGTCTCCACGGAGTGATGAAGATGGCTTCCGAACAATGGCCAACGAGTCCTCCGGCGAAGTAATCATTACGCAGCATTCGAGACACCTTTCTGACATCCTGCTCGGACGCTGCACGTTCATCGCACACGGAAAGGAAGGAGGGTACTTCCGTTTTTGGGTGAAACGAGGAATGGTCGTCGGAGGTCCCACGCCTCTCTACTACTACGGAGGACAGGAATTATTGCTCGACGTCTTCTAGCGGTCGTGTTGCAGTCGTTTATGGAAGATTCGTTTTCGTGTTTCCTAACGGGATCGTTTAATCTCCCGCGCGATTCTCTCTGAAACTACTCCTCACGGTTGTGAAATGTGTGGCTTCGTTTCGCCAACGGGGCCCAAGTGTTGCATGCCGCCAACGCGCCGGTTATCGTGGCGACGGGGCGCAACAAGCCATTGCCCGTTGGTGCGTACTTGCCTTATCGGGAGGCTGGCAACACGCTCCATGTTTGGAATTGGTCAAAGTCGCCGACGAGCCGCATTTTTAAAGAAGTTCCGTTGCTTCCCTACGATAACTTCGCGTTGTCTCCAGATGGCAAGACGCTTGTGCGGGCAGATGGCAGAGTCTTGGATCTGGAAACCAGCGCGGAATCGAAGATCGGCCTCGGCGGCGAGTTCCATTACGCCGGTCACTATCACGAACACACTCGTATCGCCAAGATTCCGCGAATCACGAGCCTTGAGTTCACGCCCGATGGAAAGCGTCTGTTAGTCCGTCTCGACGATCTTGACCTACGGCCATCAGACCATCCGCTTCGCGAGCGAGATATGGTCAAGAAGCCGATACTGCAACTGGTCGCCTTCCCTTCCGGTTGCCTGTTGTGTGAGCTACCTGCCGGAATTGCGATCGCCTATTCTCACGATCAGCGAAGCGTCTTTATCGCGACGGAAAGGATGTGGCAGTGTCCGACAGCAAGGTCGGTTTGTTGATCTGGGATTCGGAATCGGCAATGTTGCTGCACAGCATTGCCGACGTTCCGGGGGCTGTAAGACTGCTTTCGTTCTCTCCTGACGGCCGATTCGTGGCGTCGAGCAACGTCGTTGGGGTCACGATTGTCGATGTTGCCGACGGGCAGATCGCCGCTTCCATTAGGCAGTCGGCGGTCGCTCAGTTTCGTTGGTCGAAGGACGGAACAAAGCTAACGACGGTTACGGGCCTCCATCATTTCGATGGCGGACCAGAATTCATCTACACTCATATGCCATCGATCTATGAATGGGATTGGCAAAACGCCAGACGGCTGAAAGTGTTGGACACAGAATATCCGCAGTAGGTAGACTTGCTTAGCCTGCAATCGTCGGGAGATTCTCTGTCAGAACCGTCACGTGACCTGTGTAGTCAGTTTAGGAGCGGAGAGAGTAATTCAATCCCAGTGGCTAAGCCGGTTTGGAAATTATGTTCGTAAGCCTGAGACTCGACCACAGACACCACCTAATACGGCGTGACAACCAGCGGATAGGAAACGTGAAATGCGCGAACTGCTTGGACTGATGGTGAACTTCGCGGTCGTGTTTGCACCAGTGGTCGCGATAGCGCAGGTCGCAGACGAACGTGCAACTGAGAAGGCGGCACCCAAACAGAAACCATGGATGCAGTACTGCTCGCTCTCGTTGAGCGAGTATCGTCTGGCTTTGACTGCGGATCCGAACGTGTCTTTCGAGTTGGCGAAACAACCAGCGTTCGTCCATGTCGATGAAGTGGATGCGAGTCGCGAACTCGGCCTGCTTTACGTTTGGACGGACAAACGTGGTCGCTCAATCGCCGCAATTACCAGCGTCCTGATGACCTGGTCGAATGGCAAAGCATGGAGCGAGTTGCATGAGTATCACTCGCTGTGCGACGAACCGTTAGAGATGATTCGCGATGGACGAAAGATCTGGACACCACCCGGACCGGGGCTCGATTGGAAAGAAGTCCCCAAAGGACCGAAACCCGCCGAGAACAAAGTCCAGCGTCAACTGCAGGCGAAGGCCATCGCGAGGCGATTCAAAGCACGTGGCGAAAGTCGGGCCGGCAAACTGTGGGACTTCCGATTGCTCCCACGTCCGGTTCACAGCTACGACGATGAAGAAGGCAACGGGAAGTTGGCTTCGGGTTCATTGTTCATCTTTTGTCGAGGGACTGATCCGGAAGTGTTGATCAAGCTGGAACTCCGCCCAAGCTCAACGGGCGAACCCCGATGGCACTATGGCATCGCGAACTTTACCAATATGGTGTCTTCAGTTTCGTACGACGGCGTGGACGTATGGGTCGACGATCCGGCCGCCGCTCCATCGAAACCGCACGGCAGCCACTTCCCGAGCAAGAACTTCGACTTCAAATCACGCTTGGAGGCGATGCTCACGGAACCGGATACAACAAACAGGTCGACATCTAAGTAATGGCAAATTTACCGATCAAAGACCGGCGAGCAGATCGAGTGTCGGCGTCTGTTCACGATCTGCAGATGCCGGTCCAAAGTTGGTTTCCGATCGCGACCGTAACGCTTTGGCTCGTACTGCTTTCACCACTTCTAGCGCAAGACTCGCGATTTGTCTTCGAGCCAAACGTGATGATCCCCACGCGCGACGGGACAAGACTCGCGGCAAATGTCTTCCGCCCCGTAGGCGACGGGCCGTTCCCAACAATTCTGTCACGAACACCTTATGGCAAAGGTGGTGAGAAATATGGACCGGGGCGGTCGTACGCTAGTAAGGGTTACGCCATGGTCGTTCAGGATTGTCGCGGTCGCGGCGCTTCGGAAGGAGTTTGGGAACCCTTTCGCTACGACGCTGAAGATGGTTTCGACAGCCAAGAGTGGATCGGCACTCAAACATGGTGCAACGGAAAAATAGGAACGTTTGGGAGTTCGTACGTCGGTTGGACGCAGTGGGCGTCGGCACCGAAAGGCAGCCAGTATCTGAAGGCCATGGTTCCCGTCGTCCCTTTCTGCAACGCCTACGACCTTGCCTACGAGGGTGGCGCTTTCAAACTTGCGCTGATGATGAGGTGGGGAGCCTCGGTCGGCGGCGCGGGACTGTCGCCGAAGGAGATGCGCGAAGCTCTTCACTTCCTCCCACTCAACCGTTTCGACGATCAGTTGAGTAAGCAGGTGCCTTATCTCCGAAGCTGGGTTGAACATCCGGTCGACGACGACTACTGGAAGCGGCGGGGGATCGGTCGCGAGGCCTTCGACGACATCACAGTCCCCGTCCTGAACATCAGTGGCTGGTTCGACGTCTTTTCCAAAGCCACGCTTGAAATGACTTCCAGTGTAAGAAGCGAATCAAGAATTCCTGCCGTCCGAGAAAATCAATTCACCATTATTGGCCCCTGGGGGCATGGCGTTGGGGGACAGAAAGTGGGCCATCTTGATTTCGGCAAGGCAGCCGGAAGAAACATTGCTGCGCTACAAAAGAAGTGGTTCGACTATTGGCTTTGCGATCAGGACACTGGCATTCAGGAGTGGCCGAAATACGACATCTTTGTCATGGGCGAAAACAAATGGCGTGGCGAAAGCGAATGGCCCCTGGCTCGAACACGATACACGCCGTTTTATCTACATAGCGATGGCAACGCGGCCGAGATCACCGGAGGTGGCGTCCTGGGCCTCGGCACACCCGAGACGTCCGGAAGCGACACGTTTAGGTACGACCCAAACAATCCAGTTCCGACTGCTGGAGGCAACAACTTTCGCGGAGCGCCCGCCGGACCACGCGAACAATCCTCAGTCGAGCAACGCGAAGATGTCTTGGTTTACACCACAGCGCCGCTTACGGATGCCATCGAAGTCACCGGCCCGGTAAAGATGATTCTATATGCTGCGACGTCCGCCAAAGACACGGATTTCACCGCGAAACTGGTGGACGTTCATCCCAACGGAAAGGCCTACAATCTGTGCGATGGTATCATACGCGCTCGCTGGCGTAGTCGCGGCCCGACGCCACAGCTGATTGAGCCGAACAAGGCCTATCGCTATGAGATCGATGTTTGGGTGACAAGCAATCTGTTCAAAGCTGGACACCGAATCCGAGTTGAAATCTCCAGTAGCAACTTCCCTCGTTTCGACAGAAACCCCAATTCAGGCCATCCCTTTGCCTCAGCCACAGAACTGCTGGAAGCATCGCAGACGGTTTTCCACGGACAAGAGCGAGCATCCCATATCCTGTTGCCGATTATTCCGCGATGATGCGCCCAACAGTTTGCTGCCAGACGATGGGTGGGCGACGTGACGCCAACGCTGGTCGCACCTGACAACGGGGGATGTCAATGACCTCCCAGCACGACAAGCCGAAGCGGTGGCAGCTCGGGTTGACGCAGATGGTTCGAGCTGGATTTGTCCTAGCCGTGATCCTGGGAGGAGGAGTCGCTTTGTACCCTGTCTTCGATGGGCACTCGGTTATTGCTTTGGCCGA
>JACNKX010000142.1 GCA_014381825.1 Planctomycetota bacterium | reverse complement strand
AGCGGGTGACCGGCCGGCTCAAGATACCGTCGGCTGCAACTCCGGACTGAGAGCCCGAGAGCGGGTTGACGCTCAACATCATCACCATCAACGACCAAGGGAAGATGATGTAGGGAAGCAACAGAATTGCGATTAACGGCGCAGTCTGAAAGCTTCCCCAGTTCGAGAGCAACTGGATCATTGCCAGTAACGCCGTGGCAACCAGCCACAGACGAACTAACCAGCTAGACCACAGCACGCGGAGATCATGCCAAAGAATCGCCGTGAACGGCATCATCGCTGCTGTCAGCCTCGAAAGTGAAGCGTTGGAATCCATGGGCTTCGTCCTCTTGCAGCAACTGCAGATAGACGTCCTCGGTTTCGTTTTGACCAGAATGTACGTTCTGCAATGTTAGGTTTGATGTTTCCACTAACTTCAACACTTCGGACAACGCGTTCGCGCGGCTCACTCGCTCGGCGAGCTGAATCGAAATCGTCTCACCCTGTCCGATTTCTGCCCCAATACCGTCCATCGAGTTAACTTGTTCGGCCAGTCGTTTCAGGTCTTCCTCTCCGCCATCGAGATCCAAACGAAAGACATTGCGTTTCAGCCGACGTTGCATCTCGCGCATCGTTCCTGAGAAAATCATCCGGCCTTCTTGCATCACGCCGACGTGACTGCAAACTTGATCGATGTCGCTCAAGATATGCGTCGCCACGACGATGGTCCTCGTCCGCCCCAACTCTTGAATCAGGTCGAGAGTAAATCGTCTTGCCGCGGGATCGAGACCAGCAGTCGGTTCATCCCAGATCAAGATTGGTGGATCGCCGATCAGCGACGCAGCGATTCCTAGCCGAGTGTTCATGCCCGTCGAAAAAGTGCGGATCTGTTGATTCGTCGCACCGAGTAATCCGACGGCGCGCAGTAACGATGCGAGACGCGGTTTTCGAACATGCTTTGGCAAACCGTATAGTTGGCCAAGTAAGTCCAAATATTCGATTGGTCGCAGATGCCCCGGCAGCTTTGGGTTCGTGGGCAAGTAGCCGATAAGCTTGCGAACCGAAACACGGTTGACGCCGCACCGACGACCAAGAACCTCCGCGTGCCCAGCGCTCGGTCGATGTAACCCCAGCAACAGTCGCACGGTCGTCGTCTTTCCCGCTCCGTTCGGGCCCAGCAATCCAAAGATCGCTCCTTTGGGAACTTCCAAGTTCAAATCGTTGACCGCCACCAGTCGACTGGCATAAATCTTCGTCAAGCGTTGGGTACGAATCGCAGGCGGCACGTGGACTCCTTCTTTGGAAAAGACTGGTCTCTAGTCTAGTTACCGAAATTCGGAGTTCTATGTTTCACGGAAACTTGGTGACGCAGGAAGAGTAACTTCGGCGTCTTTGTTGAAAATGGGGACAAACAAGCTGTTAGGCACTTCGGTAAAGCTAACCGACGTGTTTGAGACCGAGCTTTTGCCATTAATGGCGGATGCGACGAGAAGTAGCAATTCAGCGGCCGCCAGGAACTGCTCACGATCGGGAACAATACTGAAGATCGTCTATTCCGTGATCACGGAACGCCATCAGCTACTTGTCGTCCACAATCTTTGCCAACTCAGGCACCCGTTTCTTCGCTTCGGCAACCGCTTTCTGATCCTGACCGTCAGCGATGATTTGTCTCCAGAGCTGGATCGCCGCACGTGCCATACCGCCGCGTTGAGGCTCGTATTGCTTGGCTAGATCTCCACTGGCGTAGCGATCCAGTCCGCGAGCCTGCGCAATCAGGAATCGTCGTTGTTCCGCAGCATCGCCCTCACGCCATCTGCCCTCCGGCTGA
Organism: Planctomycetota bacterium; assembly: GCA_014381825.1. GTDB lineage: Bacteria > Planctomycetota > Planctomycetia > Pirellulales > Pirellulaceae. Next base: position 1,420 of record JACNKX010000142.1, on the reverse strand, counting down.
GCGTCGTATCGCAACAATGTCTGCTTCGCCCGCTCCGCTTCCGGCAAGTCGGGCCAGCGAACTAAAACGCCCTTCATCAACATGAGTGCTTCATACGTTTCCGCGTTGTCGGCGATGCGTTGTTCAGCTTCGGCCAACAATTGACGAGCCTGGTCGGCGCGGTCCACACCGCGGTCGGAGGGTGCCCGAGTCGCCGGGATTGTTTTGGCGAGTTCACGACGAGCGGCAGCCGCTTCGCCCAGCCACTCAAGCACTTGCGTCGCCGTCGCGTCACCGGGCAGTCCATGTCCCAGTCTCGGTTCGACCCAAACTCGCGTGCGGACACCAACTTCCTGAAGTATTGGCCCGCGAAATCGTTCGATTTCGGCACGATTAAAGTCCCGCTCGCCCGTCACCAACGCGACACTCAACCGATCGACACACCGGCGACGCAGCCACGACTCGTCGCGCAAATCACCTGCGGCACAAACAGGGATCACTCCACCAAAGTATTCGGGCAATGCGAAACCGATGTGACATGCCATGCGCCCTCCGCCAGAGAACCCGCCTATATAAGTCTGATCAACGTCCGTATTGAAGCGACGACGTACGTCATCCAAGACGTCGAGCGTGATGCGCACGCGCTGTGGACCTGGGCAATCGTTGCCGGCGCCATACGGAGAGACAAAAATCACACCGAGTTTCATGCACGCCTTACGAAATGACGTCAACCCGGACGGCTGCTTTCCAGGTGAGATAAAGAGAACCACCGGCGACGGGTTTCGAGAACTATAACGCGGAGGCAGAAATAGTTCGTATCGCTGTTTGGTCGAATCGTAATCATCAAGCCAACCGGCCGGTGCTTGCAAGGGGCTCTGGTTTGCCAGCGGATAGATCGAGTCGATCCGCGTCGCGACCGTAACGGCGATCTCCTTGTGATATCCGTTCCGAAAATCGTCCGCCCTGACTACGCAACACGTGAGCGCGAGGACGACGAGTAGTGTTTGGTGGAATCGACACGTGATGGTAACTTGTCGTCGCATTGTTCTATTTCAAGGAGGGTAAAGGCGGCGCACTTCACTGACTTAACGTCCACGAACACCAAGTCGCCGCCAATGACGTTGATTTCATATTCCGCCCCTTCGGCGATTCCGGCGCATCATCGTGATTTTGTCCTTCGTTGCATCAAAGATCGTAAATGGCGTCGGTGACCCATCGATCATACCAAGTGTAGAAGTCGCATCCCAACGGCGCTATCCCTTGGTCAGATACACGCGCATCGGTCCACACTTGTCCGGCTTGCGGTCCCGTGATGACTAAGCGATCGTAATATCCGCATCCCTGGTGTGAAAGAACAATTGAACCACAGATATGTATATCATCGAACAAAATGTCATCTGTTGCGTTGTTGTCTTCGGACGGGTTGAAGAACTCAGTCAGC
>JACNKX010000228.1 GCA_014381825.1 Planctomycetota bacterium | reverse complement strand
CAATGAGCCGTCAGCAGCGGGCGGATGTCTTTCTCGAACTCAGGTGGCGGAGGCAACGTCGCTCCCGTCATGGTGATGGTGAGGTCCAGAATCGTGGCATCACCGTGGTGCGGCGTACCCGTTCCATCGGCTTTGCTGTCAACAATGAAGTAGAACCAGTCGCCAGCCACCACTTCCAGGTCCTGCATTTCGAACGGAGAAATGCCACCGTTGACTTTGTCGTCCGACACACCCTGCGCGAGCGTCTCAGGCTTGAACCCGATCTTCCGATCAGGAGCTGTTCCTCGCTCGACATACCAGTTGACCTGCGAGTTATTCCCGCAGCATGTCTGGCGATTGTTGAACGACCCGCGAATTGCGACTCGCCCATCAAACGGACTGCGCCACCCCAGCACGACCGCATGATCCGGGCCCGGTGCGAGGATCAGCTCGCCCTGCTTCATGGTGCAGTCGATGGTGTACGTTCGCGTGACACCGGCGATGAACGGAGCGAGCGCTGTGGGTTGGGTGCGATAGACTGCGCCCTTGATCGGAGCGCCGAACAGGTCGCTTGCAGATGCGTCCAGCCGCGCATATCTGCCGTCGCGGGCCCACGTCCGTGATGCGACAGTTCCATTCGAGTTTGTCGTTCGCAGAAGAAACCACGACTCGAAGCCGTGTTCGTCAATCAGCGTTCTCGCGTCAGTCAGGTTCGCATCACCGACTTCTGTTCCAGGCAGCGTCCAGACAATCTTTTCGAGGACGTCCGCGGCATCAACGAGCGCGGCGTCAAGGAGCAGGGAAGCGAATAAGATCGCCGCCGCAATTGTCTGTGTCGGCAAGCATGTCATCTGGCGGTCCTTGAGATGGTGACAGGACGGTCCGTGACCAAGCGGTATCCAGTGTAACAGGAAGCGCCGGTCCAGCACACCTTCACAATGTCCGGAAGAGTCACGACGATAGGCATGTTCAAATGATGATTGTGGGATTGGCGTGTAGTGGAATTCGCCAGAATTCCCCGCGCTTCGGAATTCTGGCGAATTACCGCCGCCAGCAAGGCGGGGAGGGCGATTGGATAAGCAACATTCTGCGTTGCCATAGCTTTCACACAGTTCCATACGTGGTGGATGGAGTAGCAGCGACGAGACGGGACGGGATCGGCGCGAGTTCGTCAGCTCTTCTTCGGCTCGTAGATCGGACGGAAGTCGGGGATGGAAGCGACTTCGCCGGTTGCGGGCCGAAGCTTCGTCACGGAGGGAGTCAGGCCGAGGATCGGACAGATGGGCCGGCCGTTGCAGATGTGGATCGGGCGATTGCTGCGATCAAGCATCGTTGCATTATGTCCAATTCCCAGAAGGTGGAAAATCGTCGCGGCGAGTTCCTGGGGAAGGACGCGTCCATCATGCGGATAGGCGCCCTTCGCGTCACTCGCTCCGTAGACTTGCCCGCCGGAGATCCCAGCTCCAGCAAGGGCGATGCTGAAAACAGGCCCCCAGTGGTCGCGGCCACCTCGTGCATTGAACTTCGGGGTGCGGCCAAACTCACCAGCGGCAACGACGAGTGTTTCGTCAAGCAATCCGCGGTCGTCGAGGTCTTCGAGCAAGGCGGAGAAACCGACGTCGAACTGCGGGCAGAGCACATCCTTCACTCGCCGATCATTCTGTGCGTGCGTGTCCCAAGTGGGAAAGCTCGAACTAAGGTCTCCCGGCTCGCGCGGCCAGTTGACATGTACGAACCGCACGCCAGCTTCGATCAAACGTCTCGCCAGCAGAACGCTTTGTCCCCACTTACCATTACCGTATCGCTGGCGGTTCTTGACTGACTCCTCTTCGATCGCGAAAGCCTTCCGCGCCTTGCCGGTCGTCAGGATACCAAGCGCTTCCTGTTTCAGCCGGTTGTATTCGCTGATCTGGCCAGACTGCTCGTTGGCGCGAAAGTAGCCATCGACTTGGTTGAGCAATGAAGTGCGAGAAGAGAGTCGCAGCGTCGGCAAGTCGTCGGGCAACTCGAACTCCTTGACGACGAAGTTCTCACGATGCGGATCGCAGGTGAAGAACTGCGGATCCCATCGGCGGCCCAGGAAACCAGCCGATTGCCCCGAGATTCTGACGCCCGGATTGGCAATAATCGGTTCGGGAAGCCAAGCAAAACTGAACGGACCAGTTTCACTCGGCTTCAGCATCTGGATGACCGAGCCGATATGCGGCCAATCCGTTGGCTGAATCTCTCGGGCGTTCGTGCCTGTGTATTTGAAACCGGTGAGAACCCAATATCCGCTCGTCGAGTGCGTGTTGTCGTTGGTCGAAAGGGCTCGCAAGACGGCCAGCTTGTCGGCGACCCGCGCAGTGCGCGGCAGCAACTCACAGAAGTCCATTCCGGGCACGTTCGTATGAATCGGCTTGAATGAGCCGCGGATATCCGTGGGTGCGTTGGGCTTCGGATCAAACGTTTCGTACTGAGGCGCCCCGCCGCCCATATACAGATAGATCACGTTCTTTGCGCGACCGAATGTCGGATGATCGGTATCCCCGACGCTCGACCGAGCTGCCGCAGATAACACCGAAGGCAACGACAGGCCCAACGCGTTCAGCCCGCCAATCCGCAGCCACTCACGACGATTGATATTGCCGCGACATCTCAATGATTGGTCAAGGATGCGTAACATCTGAAGCACCAGGAGGCAGGCTCGTACAATCGGACCGATGTGAGTCGCGTGTGCGACGCGGCAAACACCCGCGCAGTATAACAGGTTTGCCCATACGGATTGTGCCCGTCCATCGCTGACCCATCATCGCCGATGATTTGAAGACTGTTTGTGGGCAGTCGCGTCGTTCACAACAATCTCAAGTTCTTCCATCCAGGGCGACTGCCGTCCGTTTAACCGCGTTTTCAGCGTCAGCCCCAGTTCGTTGTCCCCTCGGAACGGCGGACAATCGGCGAGCGCGATCTCAATCCTTTGGCCCGGCACTCCGCCACGACGTTTGCCGGCGGCAGTACGCTGAATGTGCTTTGGATCGACAACCTTGCCGTTGATGTCGACGACCAGATCGTCATTCGCTTCGAGACGATAGACCCAGAACGTGCCGCGACCTGACAGCTCTTCGCCTTTCCGTCCGTCAGCCATGCGGAATGGGAATGATAGACGTTCTCCGATATGGTCCTTATCGAACGTCAGCGTCGGACTGTTGACGTGGCCAAGCGGGCTGCGTCCTTCGTCGTACCACGGATAGTTGCGGACGGGCGGTTTGCGACTTGAAA
>JACNKX010000156.1 GCA_014381825.1 Planctomycetota bacterium | reverse complement strand
CGAAACGGGACAACTCCGTGATGATGTCTTCTGAAATGCCGTCAGAGAAGTATTCCTGTTCTGGATCGCCACTCATATTGTTGAAGGGCAGCACGGCGATGGAGGGTTTGTCGGGCAGGGACAGCGTTTCGCTCTCCGCCTGTGTCGCATGCTGCATTCCACTGGATGACCAACGCCAAATATGAACTGAACGGGCTATGTTTTTCAGTTCCTGTTCACCTGCGTCAACAAATCTCACATCCAACCTGTCCCGGACGTCATCGTGAACCCGAGATGAGATGCAAATTCCACCCGGTTCAGACAAAGCCTCCAACCGTGCTGCAATGTTGATGCCATCACCGTGGATATCGTCGCCATCAATGATGATGTCACCGAGGTTGACGCCGATGCGAAAGACGATCTGCTTGTCATCGAGAACATCGCTGTTCCGCGCCACCATGCCTTCTTGCACCGCAATAGAGCACTGCACTGCATCGACCACACTGGGAAATTCAAGTAGCAAGCCGTCGCCCATCGTTTTCACGATGCGGCCACCATGCTCATCAATGGCGGGATCGATGAGTTCGCTGCGATGATTACGCATCGCGGCAAGCGTACCGCTCTCGTCTACTCCCATCAGGCGGGAGTAGCCAACCACATCTGCTGCGACAATGGCCGTTAATCTGCGCTTTTCGCGTACCACGAACTATCCTATGGGCTAAGGGCTGAATTTTCGTGAGGATAGCTCTAATCGACCGGAGGAACAACTTGGCGCTGAGGACAAAACGTGAATTTCTCTTTAGTCTTCGAGCGCCGATGACGGAGATCAACTATGTTTAACGGCAGGTGTTCGCATAAGCTGTGCAAGTTAATGACGGAAGGCGGCTGTCTGCGAAATTCACAAGTTGGCTGTGCTGACAACGGCACAATGGCGGAAAAGTTACATCCATAGCCTCTCGCAGCCAACCTCCCGACGAACCGAGTAGCACCAAAATTGTTTATTGATTGCCCTCTACGATGACCATTTGATCATTGTACGCTTTGAGCCGAATTGGCAGAATTTCTTGATACTCTGGACTGTCATACCAGGACTGCGCCGCTTCCATGGTCGGGAACTCAACAATGAGAATACGTTCAAAATCCCAGTCACCTTCGCGGACATCAATATTGTCACTTGCAGCTATTATCCTGCCACCATACGGTTCAAGCGTACCCATGACTTTCTCGCTGTAAGGCTTCATAGCTTTCTTATCACCCCGTCGAACGTCAAAAATCATATAAGCCGACACAGTCGTCTCTCCTTTATCTTGGTTTGTATCGATACTTCATCCACGCCCATCAGGCGTGAATAACCGACAACATCAGCGGCTACGATGGCCGCCAGCCTACGTTGAGTTCCTTTCGACATGACGCGAGTTTAGCCGCTGATGTTCGCAGACGCCATGCAAGTTAATGATGGATATTGACCGTTTTCTGTGAGGCCATTTCGTCATGAAAAGTGCCGCAATCGTTTCCAGTCCCGTGGGCACCCAACGGCTTAGCTTCCATATTGAGGTGAGCCCAGACATGCTGGAATAAGCGAGTTCAGCACGGATGGGCATTTACGGGTGATCAAACAGTATTCAAGTTGATGGTGCCCTTCTACCGGCACCATCGAGGTTTGGCGTAACAATCTACACAAAGAGTTGCGCCGCCGAATTACTCATGCCAGCTGAGCCACCTCAAGTCCGCTGTCATCGCCATCCGACTGCATCGCAGTACTGATCAGATGCTCGACCGTCTCCTCAAAATATATTGAAAGCTCGGTTTGCAGACTGGAAAACTCCGCCCAAACCACATCGTCGAAAAACCGCTCAGGCGTCCTCACCATGACCGTCGTTCGCCTTTGGCGTGGGTATCGATAGGGGCGCACATTGTGCTTGCGGCATACAGCCACGAAAAGTCGCACTGACCAAGCATCTGGCAGCGAGAGCTTCAACTCAATCTCTTGGTCAGTTCGCTCCGATTTGAGCCGTTCTTTTACGCGATCGATCGCCGCGCCAGCGGCAGAGCGTTCGCCCGTCGTCCCAGCCCGCCTGAACAGGTTTTCAAGTTTATCAAGTTTGGCCCGAAGTATGGCGTCTCCAGACGGCATACGCATTCACCTCCCAGAATTTCCAGCAGGCAAATCACATGCACACTGTATAATAAATCAACGTCAAGTTAGCGTCATCCATTGGTAACGCCTGTCCATCAGCAAATCTACTGGCTTGTTGCCGTGGCGGATTTGTGGGCTTTATTTCGCCAGCTCACTGTGAAATACAGAGCAAGACATTAGCGATTTCTGTGGAGAAATTTGTATGGCTGATCCCAACATTGTTTTTTCAGGCCTATCCATGACGAATAATGAGTGCGGCCTCGATCTCCGTATCGATATCTACCGTCTTGAAGACAATCCGACTTGGTCGCTGGAAGTTATCGACGACGAAGGAACCTCAACTGTTTGGGATGAGCTATTCGAGACTGACCAAGAAGCTTTGGACGAGGCGTTGAAGACAATCCGAGACGAGGGAGCTTCTGCCTTCCGAGATCCAGGAAATGTCGTCAAGTTTCCACGGTGAACAACTAACGTCGTAGCAATGCCGTCTGCTGCGGGAACAAACGTTTGGCCATGAAAGCGGCGGAACAGCCCAACATGAGCCGTCCCGCCGCAAATGTCGCAAATCGTCCTAAGCTGAAGTGCGCACGAAACGTTTCGCTCGATCCTTTTTAGCCGCAATCAAAACGGCATCAATTTCACCATCAGCGACGGCCTTGTGAATTTGCTCCAACGTCGGAACAAGGTCATCGACGTTCTTGAGTTCGATGGTCGGTTTGTCCTTCGCTAAATCCAACGGCTTGTTGCCGTAGCGGAGTTGGATATAGGTTTTGCCATTGCTGGCATCCGTCCACCACCAGCGGCGAAACTGGACTGGAACATCACGCTTCACACGTTCGCCGGTTTCCTGGTCGGTGACAAAGCGGGAAGCTCGTTTCACGAATGGCTCGTTGTTCTTGTCGGCATTCGCAGCCGCAAGCTGATCTTCCAATGCTTCGAGCATTTTGTGCCGCAAACGCGCTTCTGGCGAGGCGATCATTTTCGAGCGGGTCATATCGGTGAGGTTCAGTTTTGAGAGGATTGTCATGGTCGTTCTCCATCGGTTGCAATTGCTTCCGACCGTATCTCTATCTGCCTACAGATCTTCTCGTACGTCGCGGTCTTTCTTTTTACCTTCCTCTTCGTTTACTTCGT
>JACNKX010000238.1 GCA_014381825.1 Planctomycetota bacterium | reverse complement strand
ACCCGTAAGCATTGGCGCGAAATCGTGATTTGAAGGTCCATTTGTGGGCGGGCATCGAGGATCGCTTTCAACTTGCTGACTCCATCGCGAGCGTGAAGACAACTCAGATTATGCTATTAGAATAACAGCATGTCTCGCTTTACTCTCACGCCCAGACGCTGGTACGCCGCCGAGTTCATTGGTGAGGAGTTCGGCGACGAAATACGCAGCGACTCGCCGATCCGAGTCGATGCGGTCGAGCCGGCGAACTCCGGCCAACGGACATTCACCCTGGCATTTTACCATGCCAACTACCCGGAGGGTGTCCGTGACAAGCGTTACGAACTGAAGACGATCGAGCGGACGTCTACATTTCTGCTTGCACGCAGCCTGGAGCACAAGCCAGCCCGTTTACTGCTCATCTACGAGATTACATGGGAGTGGATTGAACGGCATTTCGGTCGAAACGCCGACAGGGACCGATCGGAGGTCCAACGCTGGCTATCGGAAAATGCGTGACGGATAAAAGCACACATCATGTGCGCTGCCCGAGGACGGCAACTCGCACAGACTCTGCCGACGCAATAATTCGCTCGCATTCTTGATTTACCTTCCGGCGTTCAGCAGCAGTCGGCAAGATTCCCCGACGTCGCATTTCTGGGTAGTCCCAGACCGATTTTATGGTCAATCGAAGGGCTTCACGACCGTAACCAACAATCTTCCCTTTTACGTCGCGTGACATGAGGGTGGGCCATACAACTTCCTTTGCCAGCTCTCTTGGAAGGATGTGGTCAGCCGCCGACTCCGCGTTCACGAGTTTGCTGAGTTGCTCCGCCGCACGCAGGCAGAGCTCGGCAAGTCGATCACTCTCCGTTGCAACGCTCTGCTGGACCCCATTCTGAAGGTGGACGTCGAGTTGATGAACCGCGCCTCGGGCACGAACCAGCCGGCTTGGCACTTCCTTGAATGCAACGGTGTCGTAAACAGAGTCCTTGCTCTGTGGCCCAACGGATCGAAACGAGCCGTTGGTGACACCGCCGATGCGATATTGCTGTCGCGTGTCGGCCGTTCGACTCAATTCCATGATGCCTTTCCGGCGTTGCGGACGCATGGGATCGAAAAGTACCCGGAATGCCATATTGCCGCAGTTGCCTACGATCGTTTCGACGGCATCCGCGAACTCGATGCTTTTCTGCAACTCCTTGAAGGAGACATCCAGCTGTGCCGCGACTTGCTCCGCCAACTGCCGTGCGGGACGCCGCTTTGCGAGACTGTGCCAGGAAGTGACATCCAGGTCACTCTGGGCGATGGCCAGATGACGCAGTTCAGTGAACCGGCGACCTCTGTGGTATTCCACAAACAGCATGTGCTTGCTCACTGTCATTGCCGTGAGCGCGTCGTCAGCGAACTCGACAAAGACGCTTGGTTGCTGAGCGATCAAGTCGCGAAGCCGCGAGCGAAACAATGATGTAGCGGGCCGTTCAGTGAAGTGAACGAAGTGAGCCGAGCAGCACTGCCTGCAATCATTGGCTCCAAAGCCTTGAACGGGAACAGTGGCTCCGTGCATGCTGCTCACGGCCGACGCCCACTCGTGTTCCATCTGTTCGCTACGAGTGTAGCTGTACCACACCTCGACAATTGGCGCGAGTTCGCGAAAGTAGTCGACATTCCAGTGCATGCGTTTGCCATCGGCATTCCGGCGCTGGTGCCGGGCCACTCGGCGACTGAGTCCACCGGGACCACGAGCGCTCCCAACGTAGACGTACCAGCCAGACGGAAATGAGTGCTGGGAACTCTTTCGATTAAACGTGATGGTTGTCGTCTGCGACAAATAGAAGACGAGGATGTAGACGCCAGGTGCATTTGGAATGGAGTTCATGGGCTCCCCCTTGTGGACCGGCCGATGCGTCTTGAATCGGCCGGTCATGAAAAGGTGGGCACGCCCTCTTGGTGAACCAGTCATGAAAGTAGCTCAATCGGCTCCCAAATCATGGGAACGAACCGGAGATGAAACACGACGTTAGTCTTCCACCACCTCAAGCAACTCAGTTGCTCCAAGAACAAACCCTTTAAGCCAAGGGCCGGATGGATTGCCCTCAACGTCGATTGATTTCCAGAAGTCCCTGGCATCGCTCCGGTCTACTTTGGCTTCGTAGCCTTGAAGGACCACCGACCCCACTAGCTCGGAAACCTGGTAGCAACAATCGTCGCATTCGTCGAAGTACTGGTCAAAGTCGTCGCCCACTTCGTTTTCAAGCGATTCACGCAGCTCTTGAAGATTTCTAAGTTCAGGGTACTGAGCATTCTTCACTCCCCATTTCACGCCTGCATCGAAACCGGCTTCGAGTTGCTTCCTTTCCTGTTCCATTTCCCATTCTTCACGCGACGCTTGAAGTCGGGTGGTCGCTTCGGCGACAGCTTGTTCTGAAACGATCGTTGCGATTGATTCTGACTTCGTTCTTTCCATTATCTTTTTCCTGTTAAACGTGGTTTTGTAAATTTGTCTTTTGAGTAAAGGTGACAGCCCGGCGGTTGCACCGGGCCGTCACCGGACGACCGTGATGGTCGGGCCGTAGGATGCTACGCAGCCGTGCGAGGCCACGATTGACGAACTTGGCCGTCGATCACTCCATCAAGGACAATCTGATTCCCTGAGTAATACTGCTTGTGGAACAGTGCCGTGCCAGCAGCGTCGCATTGATCGCGGATGCTGCGAACCCAGTCCATTTGCATTTCTCGGCGTTTCTTTTTGGCCGTCTTTTCGCAGCCAGTGATCACCCAGTCGATGTTGCGGAGTCGACGTCCGAACTTCAGCGGGCCAAGAAGCGGCTCGGCCGAGACGAAACGTACTGCCGCCGGAATCTTCGCCAGCAGGTTGACCCGTTGGACATAGTTCTGATTCTCGACGGTTACGCCGAGCCAGACATTGGGGTAACCCTTGCCCCAATCAGCCGGAAGACGATCATGGATCAACTCGGGACGTTTAGTAAGAATCAACCAGTCGAGATGCTGGCATTCCTTGATGATCTCCCACGCTTCCGGTCGCCATGCGTCTGCATCGGCGTGGAAAAAGTCCGACAAGGAACAGGTGAAGATTCGGAAACGCGTGTCGTTCTTGATCGCCGACCGGTTCCAAGAAATTGGCTTGCGCCATGATCCTTCTTTTGTCCTGATTGGACCGCCGAATGGTTCACAACCACGCAGCTTCAACCATCGCGCAATGTAGCAGTGCTTGCATGCCAGCGAGACTTTCTCGCATCCCATCCAAGGGTTCCAGGTGTGGTCAGTCCATCCGATTTT
>JACNKX010000225.1 GCA_014381825.1 Planctomycetota bacterium | reverse complement strand
CGACCTCCACGATGTCAACGTGGCGCTCTAACCAACTGAGCTAACCGCCCTTGAAAATCTGTTGACGCTGCGATTCGGGCCGCGACGCCAGACCTGGACGCTTAATAGTAGCATTCGATTCCTCGTTCGCAATGCGGCAACGGGGTGTTCCCGGCGGCGTTGCGAGGCGACGCGCCCTAATAGGTCCGTTGGACCAGCTTCCGTCGTAACGCCGCATCCTTAGTGTTGCCGAATCAACGCAGCAGTGGCCCCAACGAGGTCCCGCGGGGCGGGAACAACTGTCCCGCGGTAGTACTTCCGACGAATTGTGTTTCCGTAGAAGTGAAATGGCCGGTAGGGGCGATAGATGATTGGGGTGGCCTCGATCTGCGGGCGGATCGACTTCGGCGCGATGACGACACCCCACCAACCTGGCTCTTGAGCCGCCGCGTTTGATGTAAGAAGTCCAAAAACAACGAGTGATGTCGTGATTAATCTTCGCATTGGATAAAAACCTTGTCTGTCGAACAACGCTATCAGTAACGCCTCGCGTAGATTCCGTTCCACCGGAAACAAAGGCACCCAGCCAAGTCAATGATCAGTTGCCTACAAACTCATATTTAATTCAGACGAATGCAGTGTCAACCGATTACAGGGTCGAAATTGCGACGCAACGCGATTTGTGCGATTCGCTTAAGACGATCGTGAACATGTGATCAGACGAGATTCGCTACGGTGCGCACCAGCCATCCTGCGGCTCCTCATAGACTTGCGGCTTGGTGTCGCCTTGCAGTTTGGCAATCGCGGCTTCGGCCGCCTCGACTTCGGCGGTTTCGCTCAAGTAAGCCAGCTCGAAATCAAAACCGAACGAACCTCCGGCGTCGAGTTTGACGATACGGCCTTGTTCGCCTTCGTAGGTTCTTGGGTTAGGGAAATTCGTGCCCGGCTCGATCCCGGTGACATAGCCGTCTTTGAGCGATGTCGTGTTCTTCCAGACCGTAAAGCATGGCAGTTGTTTCTTGTTGAACTTTAACGACGCGCCTTCCGTGCCGTGAGCATTCTTTAGCATTGCTTGCGTCGCGCCGGCTTTGTCAGCCAACAACTCAAAGAAGTAGACTTGCTCTTCGAATCCTGGTTGCGGTGCCTCGTAGCTCGACCAGTTGCCAATGCCTGTGGCCGCGTGCGCATTGCGCGGAACGATCGTCTTGATCGGCGCGACGACTTTTGATCCTGCGTCCAACAGCGGATCGCCGAAGTTAACGTGATACAGCATCTGCATCTCGGCGGGACTGTCCGAAAGGTTCGTGATCTCGTCGTGGATGCGGAATCCCTTCTCGCCGGCGCGCGTTTTGATCGTTGTGGTCATGTGTAGCTTGAGGAAGTGGAATCGCACTTCTTCAACGTAACCGACGACGGTGATCTCTTCCGAATCGGGGTCGATCGTGACGTTAACGTGGTATGCCGGTTTGTTACCGATGCGACCGTGAAGTGGATATAGTAGCGTGCCGTTCTCCGCGAATTCTGGCGCGCCGTTACTCTCCAAGCCGCAACGAACCAGAAGTTCATCGAAGCCATCTAGCCAGCCGAGGCCGCTCGGTTCACCAACATCAACAAAAGCGGGATGAACGGGACCTCGGACAGGCGACTTCCATCCCAGACGCTGCTCGCCGTAGGTCATATCCCAGATACTCATGCCCCGCGTCGGAAGAATGCGAAGCTTCATGTCACCGTTCGCAACGGTCAGAACGTTGACGCCTTCGGTCAGTCCTCCGCGTGCAACTTCGTGAGTGACGTGGAGTCCGTCGGCGCCAGGAACGGATAGTCGACTATTCTGTGCGCTGCTGGCAGAGCCACCCACCGCGGAATGAATTACGCTCCAGGTCTTTGCTGCCATCGATTCGATCCTCTGCGAGTTAATTAGGTCATGTCGAGCCGTCTCGCTCAAAACGCCTAGTCCAGTTGAAGCAAACATTGAATATGTACGAAGATAAGGTTCGCCTGCGGAGATTTCCACCGTCAAACGACAACTTTCCGCTGCCTTGCCAAGCGCCCCCCAAATTGTTAGGAAGGTAGGTCTAATTCGCTGGAAATACAACAGCTGTACGGCATTGGTACTTGTCAGGCCGGTCCACGGCGCGATCAATCGAACGATAATTCGGAGCGACCATTAACATGATGGAAAACATCGCAAAAGGCGATAGCATTGGAAAGATCCTCGACAGCGCACTCGACGCGGGCGAAGGCCTGCTGCGTCTTTCGCCGACATGGGTTCCACGGAGCTTTCTTCACCCCGGAAAGCGGATCAAGCTTCATCCAGCTGATTACTACAAGTACGGTGCGGAACGTGGCGGCATTGACGAACGTTGGTTCGCGAGTACGACCGATGCGGCGAACGAAGGACGCGTCTGGCATGAAGGTCAGAGCTTTGCGCTGTTCGAAGGTCAGCACTTCCAATTGAAGGACGCGGTCGCAGAAGCTGGTGCGCGGATGATCGGTAAAACGATGTTCGACAAGTACGAGCGCTGGCCGATCTACTCGAAATTCTTCGACAATATGGGGCCAATTCCCCATCACATGCATCAGAGCTTCGCCGATGCAAAACTCGTTGGCCAGGAAGGTAAGCCGGAGAGCTACTACTTCGCGCCACAGTACAACAACTGTGACAACAATTTCCCTTATACCTTTATGGGACTCGAGCCCGGAACGACGAAAGCGGATCTTCGCAAGTGTCTCGAAGACTGGGATAAGGGTGAAAACGGAGTCCTCGACTTGTCGAAGGCGTACCGACTGAAGCGAGGAACTGGTTGGTTAATCCCGCCAGGAGTGTTGCACGCACCAGGATCGCTATGCACCTACGAGCCACAATGGGGAAGTGATGTCTTTGGTATGTATCAAAACATCGTCGAAGGACGCTATGTGCCTTGGTCATTGCTGGTGAAGGATATGCCGGAAGAGAAGCATCAAGATCTTGACTTCATCGTCGGCGAGCTGGATTGGGAGAAGAACATCGATCCGAATTTCAAAGACAACAACTACCTCGAACCGATCACTGCCAACGAAGGCGATGGCTGGCATGATGATTGGATCGTGTACGGTCGTGTCGATGGCGATCAGCTCTTCAGCGCACGTCGCCTGACGTTGCAGCCCGGCGCGAAGTGTACGCTCAAAGATCCGGGAGCCAGCGGCTGGATCACGGTTCAAGGTAAGGGTCGCATGGGCAAGCTCGCGTTACAAACGCCAGCCATGATTCGCTTCGGCGCCGAGACCGAGGACGAAGTCTTCATCAGTCACGAAGCAGCGACAAACGGTGTAGAGATTGAGAATACCGGCAGCGAGCCGCTCGAAGGGCT
>JACNKX010000235.1 GCA_014381825.1 Planctomycetota bacterium | reverse complement strand
ACTTTTACCGCGCACAGCGTACGTACTACTTGACAAGAAAAGACATACAGCTGTTCTGTCGCCATCCTATGCGACGACTGTAAGTGGCACCAGACAGTAGTCACCATGAACCATCCGGCGTTGCAATGCGTTGGCACCAAGGAACTTGCGGCAATCGTACAAAAAGTTTATTTTAGACTCTTGCAAGGCATTGCGAGGCGGCATATAAATACCTTCGACAGCAATTACGGGAGGTAAACGAAATGCCGAAAATCATAGAGTACCCACGCGGATCATTGGCCAGAAGTATCGAATTGGCGAAGGCCGTCGATTCGCTCGGTGGCAAGTGCACGACGGAAATGTGCGCAACACACATGAAGAGGAAGGTAAGCGGCGCGTTTATGGCCGCGGTTGGTGCGGCGGTCAAGTTTGGGCTAATTGACACGAGCAAAAAGCAGTTGGCGGTCACGGAATTGTATCGTGATTACAAGCTTGCGTATTCGGACGCCGACAAACAGGCCGCTTTGAAGAAGGCGCTTCTGGCCCCACCAGTTTATGAACGGCTGTATGCACGGTTTCACGGCCAAGAGCTACCGGTAGCGATTCTTGACAAGTTGTTGATACGCGAGTTTGACGTTGCGGAATCGGATGCCAGCAAAGTCGCAGGATATTTCGTCGATGCGGCACGCGATGTCGGATTGCTCGGAGATGGCGGTGTCTTGAACGGCTTGCAGTCGGACGACGACGAAGGAGACGGGGACGATGGATTCGATGACGACAGCGATGATGAATTCGATGCGGGACGGGATCAGTCGGTGAAAACGAAGTATATCGTCAGCATCCGCGGACCAGGTATGAAGTCGGAAATTCAGCTATTGGAACCGGATGATTTGCTAATTGTGGATGCGATGCTGACCAAGGTTCGCCGGAAACTAG
Source organism: Planctomycetota bacterium (assembly GCA_014381825.1). GTDB lineage: Bacteria > Planctomycetota > Planctomycetia > Pirellulales > Pirellulaceae. Next base: position 2,421 of record JACNKX010000235.1, on the reverse strand, counting down.
AGGCGGCGGAGGAATCGGGAGCGGATTGAATTAATTAAGGCAGGAGGCCGCCGCACCGCGATCCAAAGGTGGCCGACACCGGAGCGTCCAAAACTCTGGTGATCCTGATGGTGGCAGTGTGACGTCGGGTCCAAACCGAAGTCAGTGGCCTCCTGCTTTGTTTTGTTGTGTTGTGTGAACGTCACATTTCGGCGACAGAACGACCAAGTTCACGCGGCGGGCGCGTGTGACATTGATCTCAAAACCGACGTTGCCGCCCGCTCGCGTGCAACGCTTGGTTATTTTGTCTTCTTGAATTCACCGATTCGTGCGTGCCGTTGGTCATCATATGAGTCGGCGCAGTGGGAAACAAGACGACAGGGTTTGCACCGAAAATGAAAATCGTGGAACGGATGCCGATCGGTCGACTTACCGGACGCGTGCCATTTGCCGCAGCAAACGGGACAAGGTCGCACCGCCTCGCCATCGTTGCGACCCCAGTAACGGTGCATGAAATAGAATGTTGGTGTTTTCGTGGCGCGTTCGATGTCGGCGCAAAGTTCACGACCGGTCACCGATAGATCGCTTGTTGGATCGGCGAGTTGTTTGTACGCGGGGATTTCAAGTGCCGCGGAACCCAACCAGATGTTGTCGTGATAGTTGTACGAGCGAGACCAAAAGTAGATATCCTCGCGAGTTTGTTGCGCGACCGGAAGCAGATAAAGCGGGATCGGGCGGCCGGTGTCGCCACAGCAGATTGGCGACACGTCATCAAACGCATGGGTGAAGAGATAGAAGGAAGTTGACCGATTCCATGACGGGAATCGCTTGGGGACATCATCATCGATGATTTCGCACTGCGGCGGTTGTCCAAACCCCTCGACGACAGAATCAAACGCCGATTTGGCCCATTCAGAATGGTGACGTCTGGCGAGGGCATCAGGTCGCGCGACATGCGTGTATGCGACGAGTGTCGCGTCGCACCATGCGAACAGATACTCGCCGTAGATCTGGCCGTTCTTGAGCAGCGCAGCGAGATACCATTCGGCAGCGTCTTTCAACGCGTCGCGTTCGCGCGGTTTACCACCGTCGGGACCAAATGTGAGTCGAGCAAGAAACATTGCATATCAGGTGGGCCGCGAGTGGCAAAATAACGATAAAGGTAACGGGGGGCGAGGAGAGGAGTTTGACTTCAGAACCGACAGCGCCGAGCCCTCCCGTTCACCGTTTTGATATCCGACGTTTAGCGGCCGCCGTAGAACTGCGCGTCGAGGTGAACCCGAAGCGTTTTCCTTTCAGAGGCAATGGCGGTTGCCAGTCGTTGGAAGTGATCGTTGATTTCTGGTGTAACATATTTGACGCCCATCCATCGAGGAAGTGGCCGTTCTAACGTATGGTCGCGAATACCCGTGGCAGAAAGAGAATCGAGTGGTATTTCGTAACAAGCTTCCAATCGAGCCAGCCCAAAGTGTGCGGTCAGATATGTATTGTAAAGTGATCCGCGAAGAAAGATGTTTAGTACCTTACGGGCGACGCCCCAATATTGTGCGCCATCAGTCAGCGCACTCCGGACAGTTTCAGTATCGGCGTCCAATGTCTTGCGGAATGATTCTGTAGTGGCGTTGCCGTATGGTTTCAAGTCAATGTTCCGTAAGGCTTCGCGGGCAGAAGCAACGACGCCCTTGGTGCGAAGGCCGCGAACCGTTGACGCACCCACGCTACCGTAGGCAATGTAGCGATGTATGTCGTCAATGTCGGGGAGCACTTTTGATGTGACCTTAATGTGGGCCTCAGTCGGATATCGACCGTGTTCACCGGGCGGCGGCGAACGACTTGGAATTTCAGAAGACGCGTGGCTCCGCCGCTCCGGTGCAACACATTGTTAGCAGTCTTTTCGCGAGTTGACGTTCAATTGTCAGTTCTTGACAGCATGGCCCATTGTGGGGTCAAACATGAGTTGGCGTTCAAAGGGACACCGACAAGACTTTCAGATTCTGCCGTGACTGCTTTGGAATTGAAAGTCAGAACTGGCCGCATGAGCAGTTTTGACAACGTGAGAGGCAGTGTTCTGTTCTGATTGTTTCGAGGCGGCATGCGGGCTGACGCGGGGTTTATGAATCAGGCGACGATCGAACACGGCGTTCACCGTCGATGAAGTTGCGGCGTGGTTATCAGCGAACCAGACGACTGTACCATGTTCATTCAGGTGGATCGGGGATGATGCATTCACATTCGTCCGCGCACCGACAGTCTGCCGGAGCATTGACCGACGGGATCGACTAAGAAGACGCGTCGCCGGCCTTCAGCCGACGGAAGACGTGGAACGGTGGTGACACTTCACGCGGAACAACAGCGCTGACGATTACAGGTTGTGGTTTCTACTGACTGCTAACGACCAAAATCACCGGGTTGCCGCCAGCGATGTCGATTTCAGATTCGGCG
>JACNKX010000213.1 GCA_014381825.1 Planctomycetota bacterium | reverse complement strand
AGTTTCTGCTTGAACTCCGGTTATTTACGACCGATCCGACGCCTCGCAACGACCTTGGTGAGTAACCCAGAGTTAAAAAGCCCGGCAACCAATTAATTCCTGATGGAAATCGCATGGTCGACCCACAAACGCCATCCGCTGAAGTGATCGTTCACGACGGCGAAAAACAATCCAATGAATCGCGACGCGCCCTGGCGGAAGTCGAGTCGAAAGCGTTGCGAACGTTCACACCCACGCTGGCTGTCATTGAAAAGAGTGCCGGCTGCTATCATTGGACTCGCGAAGGCCGCCGCCTAATGGATATGTCTTCCGGTGTGCTCGTGTCCAATCTCGGCCACAATCCGACTCGTTGGTGGAAGAGGATGGTGCAGTACTTGGGTATCGACCAGTTGGCCGACCATCCCGATCAGTACATTCCGGCCGCTCCTCTAACGGCGTACAACGCTGCCACGACACTTGAGATCGATGCATCACGCCGCCTGCTCGAACTCATGCAGTCCCAGCCAGGTGGCGCGCGAATGCAGCGGATCATGTGGGCTGCCAGTGGTAGCGAAGCCGTCCAGAAATCGCTGTGGGCTGCCATGCGTTGGGGCAAGGGCCGCCACAAGATCGTGGCAACGCGACACGGGTTTCACGGCAAGAAGGGCTTGGCCGGCGCGGTTACCGGCAGTGAGTCCGACTCGGAACGCGACGAACGCGTACGGTTTATCTCGTTTCCGCAACAAGAGTGCATCAACGTTTTTCGACGTGATGAGCCGATCGACCTGGAACCGTATCGGCAGGAACTCAAGCAACTGTCCGCAGAAATCGGCGATTCGATCTGCTGTCTGATCACCGAACCGTACTTAGGCGGTGGCGGATCGTATCATCCGCAACCCGAGTACCTGCAGTTGCTGCAACAGTTTTGTCGAGATCACAATGCTCTGTTGATTCTCGACGAGATCCAGGCCAATTTCGGTCGTACCGGACCAATGTTTGCTTTCACCCACTATGGCATTGAGCCCGATATCGTTTGCCTGGGCAAAGGACTTGGCAACGGTGTACCAGTGAGCGCAGCGGTCGGTGCCCACGAAGTGATCGACGCTCTCGGGTATGGGGAAGGCTCGGACACGTGGAGTGCCAATCCTATGTCGTCCGCGGGTGTCCTCGCCACGCTTGACGAATTCGCCGCCGACGACGTTATTGGCCATGCCGCGGCTGTCTCGGCAGTCATCCGCGAGGGGTTGTTGAAGTTGTTGGACACGGGTGTTATCGCCAACGTCCGCGGTGAGGGCTGTGTGTGGGGGATCGAGTGCCAGGCCGTTGGCGATCGGTCAGCCGAAGACATCGCCAACGACTGTGTTCACGCGGCGTACGTCGGGGACGACCAAGGTTACGCGATCCATCTGCTCGGACCACTTGCCGGCAAAGTGATTCGAATCAGCCCGCCACTCACCACCCCACTCGACGAACTCCGCGAGTACCTTGACGCGATGGTTCGCATATTTACGCATGTCGGGGAAGGGCGCGTCGGGGAAGGGCAAGGGCAAGGGTAGTCGTGGATCCCGAACAACTGATGGAACAGGCGATTCGAGCGGCTCGACTGGGGATCGCCATGGGGCAGGCCCCGTTCGGATGCGCCATTGCAATCGGCGAACGTGTGCTCGCCTGTCAACACAACACGGTCTGGAAAACGACCGACGCCACAGCCCACGCCGAGGTGAACGCGATTCGTCGAGCGAATCTGGAGTTCGGCAGTATTCATCTACCGGCGGCGATCGTCGCCACAACCTGCGAACCATGCCCCATGTGCATGGCAGCCCTGCACTGGTCCCGAGTGGAAACCGTTTATTTCGGCGCCACGATCGCCGACGCCGCCGACGCTGGATTCAACGAACTGTTTGTTCCCGCCAGCTCGCTGCTGCAAAATGGCGGCAGCGACGTCCAACTCATCCCCGATTGCCTCCGTAACGAATGCGTCGACCTGTTCGCCGAATGGCAAGCAACCGGGCCGCAGGCGTATTAGGGCAGGTTCCAAATTCCAGGTTAGTGTCACCAAACTACGCTGGAAACTCACCCGGATCACCGCATCCAGTCGCCCTGTTATCCACAGGTTGGTGTGCAACCTTTGGATAACACGACGACCACATGTCGTGGTCCAGGTGAGATTCCAACCTAGTTTGTCGGCGCCACCGTCGAACCTGGAACTTGAAACCTGGAACTTGAAACTACCCTGCTTCGTAATTGACTTCGACGTCGGTGGTGATCCCGCCGCGAGCGCTGTATTCGGCGAGCAGGCGGAGTCGGCGTGGTTGCAGGCACTCGATGAGGTCGTCGAAAATTCGATTGGTGACGTTTTCGTAGAAGATGCCGTCGTTGCGGTAGGACTGAAGGTAGAACTTCAGGCTCTTGAGTTCTATGCACTTGGCTTCGGGCGAGTAATGAATTGTGATGACACCGAAGTCCGGCTGTCCTGTTTTCGGGCAGACCGATGTAAACTCGGGGCAGCGGATCTTTATCGTGTAGTCGCGTTTCGGAAATTCGTTGTCGAAGGTTTCCAAGAGTCCCTTGTCGGCCATTAGTTACTTTTCTCCTGCCGCCTTGTATGTCTCGATGATGGTGCCCAAAGTGGTCAGCGAGTAATTAAGCGACTTGGCTGCCATGATAAAGTTGGTGTGACTAGATATTTCCGGCTGGATTTCGAAAAACAACTGGCAGCTCTTGCGCAGTTTGGCAAACTTCTTGACCGCTGTCTTCATGAACGCCACGCTATTGGCTTCGTTGCTCGATTTTCCCAGCGCGAGCATATAATCATAGAGCCCTCGATGTGCATCGCACAGCTCTTCATCTTCCTCGGCCTCTTCCGAGTGTTTTAGGAAGGCTCGCACCATCCAAATGTGGCTCAATTCGGCCTCGATGGCCTGCATGGCGTCTTCATTATTCATCCTAGTCCTCCTCATCTTTTCCCGGAATTGCCCCGCCAGATTACGGCCCCGGAAACTTTATAGTAGTAGGCACACTCCGTGTGCCGTAACGGGAAGGATATCGTCATTTGCGAACGGCACACGGAGTGTGCCTGCTACTTTCACGCGAACTGCAGTGTACTGGAGTCGAGCGGGGGCGGGGAGGACTCGACGCCGCCAGATCTGTTACAAGCACGAAGCGCCAGCGAGTGGATCCGCCGGAATGGTGGCACGCGGCGCAGAATTCCTTTTCGTGGTCCCCCTCGCTCACCAGTTTTTTGCTTCAAGTGATGTAAGTCGTTTGATGTTCGTAGGAAATATTTAAGCCGTCGCCATTCTGTCCTTCCTTTCCTTCTTCCCCGTGGGGGAGAAGGTGCCCGATGGTCTTATTATGGGTTAC
>JACNKX010000163.1 GCA_014381825.1 Planctomycetota bacterium | reverse complement strand
CCAATTATTGATCGGTTTGCGACAGTTGGTTGATCTCGCTTTGAGATAACGCGTGATCGTAGATTCTCAAATCCTTTATCTTGCCGTTGAAATAGTCGTGTTGTCCGAAGCCAATCTTTAACGGTCCCTGGGTCGACAGATTGAATTGTGTTGAGTCGAAGGATGTGCTGTTGGAGACGTTCTTGCCATCGATGTAAAGGCTCAACTTATTGTCCGATTTGGTTGCCACCAAATGGTGCCAGCCTGCCGAGAGGGCACGGTCGTACGTAACGCACTTGCCAGCTTCGAGGGATAAGACGTGTCCCGACGGAAGCACTCCACAGAATAGTTTGCCGTTGTAAACGGCGGTCACCCACGCTCTTCGATATCGCACGTCGGGCGTCTTGTCGAGTCGCCCGGTGGAGACCCATTTGTCTTGGCCGTCGTAGCGGTAAACTTCTGCCAACGGCAACGTGCCTGCGTAGAGTTTGCCGTTATAGACCGCCATTCCCATGACTTCCTTTTCTTCACCGAGTCGACCTGTGTTGATCCATTTCTGAGGCCCCTCGTAACGAAAGACGGAACCGGTCGGCCATGTGCCAGCGTGAAGGCGACCTTCATAGACGGCGGTCGAGTAAACCTGATTGGTGTCTGGAACTGGACCAAGTCGCGTCCACTTGGTTCCGCCGTCGTAACGAAAGAATCCAGCTGCGTCGTAGCTCAAGCCAAAAAGATGGCCGTTGTAAACGCTCATGTGAACGACTCGTAAATCAGGGCATCCGCACGATGTCCATTTGCCGTTTCCGTCGAAGCGGTACATGCCCCGTGTGCGAGGCGTATCACGCCAAGCACCGGTTGTGCCTGTTCCCGCGTAGAGTTTTCCTTTGTAGTTTGTCAGGCCGCTGATGCTGCGGACATCGGCGACTTTGCCTACGTTGGTCCAGCGAGTTCCGCCTTCATAACGATAAACTGTGCCGCCGTGATTCTGGTTGGGAGAGAGCGGCAATGACGATCCACCGCCACTATACAATTCCGAACCGGCGTAGAGTTTTCCCTGGAAGACGGCCATTCCTGTAATGGAATTCGCTTTGTCCGGGGCTCCGCAATCTTCCCAGCGACTGCCACCGGAATACCGATAGACTCGACCGGACTCGCCCTCTCCCGGTTCCCAAACCGCTGCGTAGAGACTTCCGCCGAAGACCACCAGCGACTTGACTTGCTGATTGGTTCCAGGACGTCCGCAATCAGTCCATTCGGCGTCAACATGTCCCGCGTCGATTCCGAATAACACATTGCGCCAATTAGATTGAGCCGAAGTGACGCCGGCATAGTTCATCAAACTCAATGTGAACCCAGTCCGAGAGTCGGCGTCGTAACACGTAATCACATCGCCCAACACGTCGTCGAGCTGTTCGTCCGTGTGAATCCAAGTCGAGATTGAGAACGGCCTTTTGCCGAGGCTCAACGATTTAGAGACCGGTACTTCCAACCAGTCGTCGATCCCGTCGAACACGGCATTGCGATCTGTTCTGAACTTGACGCCATGCACGATAGCATGATGCCCATGTCCCGAACTGTCCCGGGCATCGTTGGCCAGCTTCCAATGGCCGATCAATCCCTCATCGGCGCGAGCCCATGTTCCAATAGAAATTGAAGTAACCGCAGCGACAATAACACACGTGCGAAGGGCGTTCACGATTGATGCTCTCTGGGTCTAATTCGGTGGTTATCAAACTCAGAACATGATAGCAAGAACGAGAAGGTTGCGCTCGCCTGTTGTGCTTTGAACCGTTGCTGGAACGAAGAAAGTTCAGCGCGTATCCAGAGGCTCTCTGAGTCTTCGATGCACATCGCGTATTACCCAACCAAACAAGATCTATCGGCCGCATCAGGAGTTGAGCGGCCACGGGGTTTGATCTTTGTCTTCAGCGTGAGCTACGTTGCATCCCGGAACGCCTTAGTCATTCGATCACTTGGCGGATACGCCGTCGACGGAAATCATGAAGTCCTTAAGCGGCGCGCCCAGGTGCTTCCGGCCTTCCGCACAATGGACTGATCCGTTCTCGGCGAACACTTCGACAGTGGCGCGGTCCCCGTAAACCCGCTGATCGAGCTTCCGTCTTCCGGATCGAACGCCTTCATTCGATGACGGGGAAACTACGTCTTCCATTGGGTCCGAACTTATTCCGCGATTTTTGAATGCGTCAATTCTTCCGAGTTGCCGCACATTCGCGCTGCTAATCAATTCGATTCACGACGTCGCTAGAACAGGTGAACAGGGTAAGCGTGGGTCAAAGTGATCCACCGCGAAATCGCTTCAGGCACACGGCGGTTTCGTTCTGAGTCACCTAATGGCTGCCATCGCCCGATCAACCTGGGGGCCCAGCCAGCCGACGCCGGTCGTTTGTCCCGGCAAGCTACCGCGCGTGAGGTGCACCAAGGATCGACTGTTGGATGCGATGCCGATCGCTGATCGTGAGGTAGCCTCGTCCCTAGTGCCGAACACAGTCAGCAACCGCCTCCCTAGACCTTTCCGATATTCTCAACGGGAGAATACACGACCGATACGAATCGGTGGTTTCTGCGGAACGCAGGCTCGTTGCTTTGCAGTGCAGGGCCAGCTGGATTGTTCGACCGACGTTTCGCTTGGAAGAACGAGGAAGCGGGCCGAAAGGATGATCGCGGCTATCGTTGCGGACAAAATAAGTAATACGCTCAAAGCGATTCCGCCAATCATCAGCCAAGGTGCGAATGCAAACGAATCGCGAGTCGATGAATAGTAAACCGGCGATTGTGAGTAATAGGTGACGGCGGGTGGTGGGACTTCGCAAACGGGTACTTTCCAGGTGGTCACGGCGAGTGGTTCGCCGGCGAGACGACCCGCGGTTGTTACCATCTCGATGAACTCGCTGCGATAGCCGTGTTTGTCTTCGCCGCGTGTCGCGTTTGCGATTTCAAGGATCGAGGCGTAGTTCGCGTCGGGTGCATGTTCGGACTTTCGTAGCAGCATCCCAAAGGCGGCGACCGCGGAAGCGAAACGGAAATCACTTGTCGCTTGCTCGAACTGCACTGGCGTGTTCTTGACTGGGGCGACGATTAGCTGGCTCTTGTGTGCGTCTGGTTGCTTGTAGCGAAGTTTTACTGTCATCAATTCGTCACCACTCGATGTATCCGACTTCGTCTTCTGATATTTCAGTGGATCGATCGTGGCGATACCGGAGTCGTTTTCTTCACCAACGGGGACGATTTCGTACAAAGCTGTCACCGCGTGGCCGGCACCAATTTCGCCAGCGTCCTTTTTGTCGTCGTTGAATTCATGGGCCTCGAGATGGCGGTTTTCGTAACCGATCAAGCGATACGCGGCCACGTGCGCAGGATTGAACTCGATTTGGATCTTCACATCCTTGGCAATCGTGACCAACGTGCTATTGATTTGGTCGCACAGAACTTTGCGAGCTTCGGCCTCATTGTCGATGAAGGCATAGTTGCCGTTCGCCTTGTTCGATAACTGCTCCATCATCGCATCGTTATGATTGCCCATGCCGAAACCGAGGACCGAAAGAAACACACCCGCCTTCGATTCTTGCTCGGCCAGTCGCACGAGTGCACCGGTGCTGGTAGTGCCGACATTAAAATCGCCGTCGCTGCACAGAATCACGCGGTTGACGGCACCTTTGATAAAATTCTGTTTGGCGACTTGATAAGCGAGTTGAATGCCCTGGGCACCATTCGTTGAACCGCCGGCGTGCAGTTGGTCCAGCGCTTCGAGAATCCGATGCTTGTTATCGCCGTGAGTCGGTGGCAGGACCAAGCCAGCGGCTCCCGCATAAACAACGATTGCGACTCGATCGTTCTCGCCCAATTGCGATGTCAAAAGTCGCAAACCCTGCTTCACGAGCGGCAGCTTATTCGCGTAGTCCATCGAGCCAGATACATCTAGCAAGAAGACTAGATTGCTCGAAGGGCGCTGCTGTAGAATCTCTCGCCCCTTCAAACCGATTCGTGCGAGGCGATGCTGCGGATGCCAAGGTGCGTTGGCAACTTCGACATTCACGGAGAACGGCTGGTCGCCAACCGGAGGAGAATAATCGTAATCGAAATAGTTCACGAGCTCTTCAATCCGAACGGCATCGACTGGCGGCATCGAGTTCTGCTGAAGTAGGTGCATCCGAGTTTTGGAGTAGGAGGCCGTATCGACGTCGATCGAGAAAGTAGAAAGCGGCTGCTCTCGAACTGGAACGAAGGATTTTTCGACGATCAAGTCATACTTATCGCCACCGACTCCGGGACCGTGCCCTTGGTCTTGTCGAACGGATTCGTTCTGCCGTACGACTGGGGCTTTTGAAGCCGGGGCAGGTGTCTCTTCCGCTATCTCAGCCAAGTTTTGTACCTCCCTGGCACTCGCGCCGTCCACGCTGCTCTCGGAGTACACGTAGGATTTGTCGAATTCGTCCTCGGCAGGTCGTATCGTCGATGATTGAGGCGAGGCAGTTGGCGTGGAGCTTCGATCTCCCGTCGGTGCCGTCCCGCCGCATCCAGCCAGTGAGACGAGATAAATTCCTGGCAAAGTCCAAGCACACCATTTGCACAACATGATCTAGGCTCCTTGGTAGGTCGCGACAGAACTGGGCAGACGTTCGATAAGACGAGATACCTCACATAGAGGTTTCTTGTATCGTTGATCCTGGCTTGTTGAGGATTATTCCCGAGCGTCGTCATTTACTGACGAGCATCTTCGCTCAGCGAGCGTTGGCATCTAAACTGATGCAATGCGTGAGGGAGTTTCTAGATCGTCGTGGGTGGGAGTTGTTGCGGTTTGCTGCGCGACCGCGCTAGTCGCTGCAACGATGTTGATCGATCCGAGAGCTTGGCTGTTAGTTAGAAATACGGTGGCACTGGCCGGCGGCGCGGCAGCACTCGCGGTGCCGATCGGCGCGGCGTTGGCGTTCTTGCTCCTGCGAACAGATTTGCCCGGGCGAACGATTCTGCTGTTGGTTTTCGGCGCGATGCTCTTCGTTCCGCTGTATCTTCAAGCAGCCGGTTGGGACGCAGGCTTTGGTAAGCAGGGTTGGTACTCGTTTGCTCACGGTTCCGCAGCGATGCCGATACTTGACGGCTGGCGAGCCGCGATTTGGATTCACGGACTGGCCGCTATGCCGTGGGTGATTCTGATCGTTGGACTTGGATTGTGGCTGGTCGAACCTGAACTGGAAGAGGCGGCGATGCTGGACGGTTCGACGTTGACCGTGTTTTTCAAGATCACGTCGCGACGCACGCTGCCCTTTCTGGTCGTTGCAGTACTTTGGATTCTGGTTACCGTTGGCACAGAGATGACGGTGACAGATCTCTACCGTGTGCGAACATTTGCTGAAGAGATTTATATCGACGTCCCCTTCGTCGGAGCGATTGATACGCTTCAACCGTTGCGTCCGACCGGCGTGACGACAGCGTTGCTCGTAAGCAGTCTCGTCGCCGTCACGTTGTTGTTGCTGTCACGCTTGGTTCCCCCCGAACACTTTCCAAGTCACACGCGGCGTCGCGTGTTTCGACTCGGTCGTTGGCGATGGCCGATTGCGCTGACTTGCTATGTGGTGGTGTTTGTTCTGATCGGCACCCCGCCATTGAACGTGATCTACAAAGCTGGACTGGTTGTTGAACAAGTCGACGGAGTTCGATTGCGGCACTGGTCACCAATGGCATTCTTGAACATCATTGTCAGCAGTCCACGGCAGTTCGGCGAGGAACACGGTTGGACGTTCTTGATCGCCGGTCTGGCTGCGACGGCCTCTGCTATAATCGCGACGCCGCTGGCTTGGCTCGCTCGCCGTGGATGGATGCGATCTGTACCGGCGATTGGCGTTGCGGCGATTTGTCTTGCGATTCCTGGTCCGATGGTCGGTTTGTCGGTGATTTGGTTGTTGAACCGAGAGCAATCGGATTTGCTCGTGTGGTTGTATGATCGAACGATCTTCGCTCCGTGGCTGGCAATGCTGGTTAAGGCGTTGCCGATAGCGATCTTGATTCTGTGGTATGCACTGCGAACGATCTCAGATGAATTGCTCGAGAACGCAAGTTCCGAGGGTGCCGGGCCAATTGGAAGGATTCTTCGAATTGGCGTGCCAAGTCGCTGGAAATCGCTTATCGCGGCATGGCTCGCCGCATTCGCGATTGCGTCTGGCGACTTAGCGGCATCGATTCTTGTCGTCCCGCCGGGTGTCACGACGATTCCTGTTCGCGTCTTTGGGTTGTTGCATTCGGGCGTAGACGATCAGGTCGCTGGAATCTGCTTAACGACGGTATGGGGCTTCATCCTGATTGGCGGGTTCTTGCTCTGGCTGATGCGACCCGCGAAAATGTCGCCTCGGGCAATATCGGATGACAGAGTATAATAGATCCATGAATCTCCGGCATCTTCTAACAGCCTGCGTGATCGCCACGCTTTCCAGTACCTTCGCCTTCGCGATAGAGCATGTCTCGCTCGAACGTGACAGCAAGTCGATTCATGTGGATGGGAAGATCATTGTCGAAGCGGCGGACGGTGGATTGCTCGTTCAAGACGCTAGCGGAGTACTTTGGGCCATCACGCCTGACGAGATCGTTAATCGCGATTCGGATGCGATCCCCTTCGCCCCAGCCGATCACGACGCGATGAGCGAGCGACTGTTAAAAGAGTTCCCCGACGGATTTCGTGTTCACAAAACCGCTCATTACCTTGTCTGTTACAACACGTCGCAAGCGTATGCCCAGTGGTGTGGCGCACTTTACGAGCGTTTGTTCCTGGCTTTCAACACGTATTGGAAGAATCGCGGTTTTAAGCTTCATGAACCCGAAATTCCGCTGGTCGCACTTGTCTTCGACTCTCAACGCAGCTATGCCGCGTACGCCAGGCCAGAATTGGGTGAAGCGACCTCGAAGATCATCGGCTACTACAGCTTGCGATCGAACCGCGTGGTGATGTACGACTTGACTGGCTCCGAGGCAGGTGGTGGCAACAGCCGCGCGACAGCCGCTCACATCAATCGATTGCTGATGCGGCCAGGTGCTGAACGGACGGTAGCAACCGTGATTCACGAGGCGACGCATCAGATCGCGTTCAATTGTGGCCTGCAAACTCGTTATGCCGACATTCCGTTGTGGGTCAGCGAGGGAGTCGCGATCTACTTCGAGACACCGGACTTGCGAAGCTCTAAAGGCTGGCGAAATATCGGCGGCGTGAATCGAGTGCGCCTGTCCGAGTTTCGGCGTTACTTGCGCAACCGTCCGTCTGATTCATTGGCGACTCTCGTCTCCAATGATGAACGTTTTCGAGATCCAAGGATCGCGAGCGACGCTTATGCTGAGGCGTGGGCGCTGAACTATTTTCTGATCCACAAGCATCCGAAGGATTACTTGGCCTACATGAAGGTGTTGTCCGAAAAACTTCCTCTGCGCTACGATGATCCTAAAGACCGTCAGGCTCTATTCAAAGAGTGCTTTGGTGAGGACGTCGAGAAGTTAAATACTGAGTTTCTCCGGTATATGCGGACGGTGCGCTAATCGTTGCTCTGGCTGTGCGATTCGGTCTTCGTCTCCCGATCCGCTTCCGTTTCGGTAAACTTGCAGTCATCCACGCTTGCTGGCTATCATATCGACTACGAAACACAAGCCATTCCGCTCTCAGAAAATATCCCGCCTCAAGGAGTTCGCAATGTCGGACCAAGCTTCACGCCGTGACTTTCTAAAGAATTCGACTACTGCTGTCGCCGCGGGATCACTTGCCGCGACGCTTGGCGCGAATCGAGCAGTCCATGCTTCGGGTAGCGATATCTTGAAAGTCGGTTTGATCGGTTGTGGCGGGCGAGGTTCCGGTGCCGCCGTGAATGCCATGCGTGCCGAGGACAACTTGCAGTTAACCGCGCTGGCCGATGCGTTTCCCGATCGTCTAGATCATTGCAAGAATATCTTGTCGCGGCAGATCGGCAAGAAGTATCAAGTCACCGACGATAACTGCTTCGTCGGTTTTGATGCCTACAAGCAAGTCATGGAGTCCGACGTGGACGTGGTATGTCTGTGTACACCTCCACACTTTCGCCCGATGCAGATCCGTGCCGCGATCGAAGCTGGCAAGCACGTCTTTTGCGAGAAGCCCGTCGCAGTTGACCCGACCGGAGTTCGCCACGTCCTCGAAACCGTGAAGATGGCCAAGGAAAAGAACTTGACGATTGTGTCAGGTTTGTGCTGGCGGTACGACCACGGTGTTCGAGCAACGATGCAGCAGATCAAAGAAGAGAATGCGATTGGCGACATTGTTGCGATTCAGGAGAACTATTTGACCGGAACGCTCTGGCACCGCGGTCGCAATGAGGATTGGAGCGAGATGGAGTACCAGATGCGCAACTGGTTGTACTTCACTTGGCTATCGGGCGACCACATCGTCGAGCAGCATATCCACAGTCTCGATAAATCGCTTTGGCTTAATGACGATATTCCTCCTGTTAGCGCGACGGGACTCGGTGGCCGGCAAGTTCGCACCGAAGACAAATGGGGACACATCTACGATCATTTTGCGGTGTGTTACGAGTGGGCCAACGGCGTGAAGACGTATTCCTACACGCGGCAAATGTCCGGTTGTAAGAACGACGTCGAAGATTATGTACTTGGTACAAAAGGCCGCGCCAAAGTTCTGAAGAACAGCATCGAAGGCGAGAACGAATGGAAGTACAAGGGTGACAAGCCCAGCATGTACGACGTCGAACACAAAGAGTTGTTCGCCGGGATTCGTTCTGGCAATATCATCAACAATGGCGAGTATATGTGTTACAGCACGCTGCTCGCGATCATGGGCCGCGAGGTGTGCTACACCGGCAAGACGATCACTTGGGAAGAGGCGATGAACTCGCAGCAGAACCTGACGCCGGAAGCCTACGAGTGGGGTGACATTTCAGTGCCAGAAATCGCCGTGCCCGGTACGACGAAGTTCGCGTAATGGACCCTTGTTCCCAGGCTGAAGCCTGGGTAAGCGGTTCGCTTTACCCTATCCCGTCCGTAGTTGTGTCTCGATGCGTCGAATGGCGTCCTCGACATTGCATGCTGCTTGCCCAAGCTGGATCGTGGCGCCGTCCGACACCCAGCGATTGACCTTCTTTTCAGCCGAGATTACGGTGCTGTGGCTGCGGCGACCGAAGTGTTCGCTGATTTCGGAGAACGCGGCTCGTGTGTATTTTCTCGCCAGCCACATGGCAAGCATGCGCGGATGACTCGACGACTTTGCTTTACCGCCGTCCTTCAGCGTTCGCGAGTCGAGACCAAACGTATCGCACACGGCTCGCTCGATGTCGCTCAATCGGACGACTTGAACAGTCGCTCGGAAGATGTCGGCCAACGTCGATCGAGCGAAATCAAGCGTTATTGTCTGGTCGAGCGCTTCGCTAGTGGCTTCCAATCGGTGCAACGCGCCAGCAATTCGCCGTGCGTCGCCAGTTAGCTCGGAAGCGACAAGCTGAAGGACGCGCTCTGGAATTGCACGTCGAGATCGAACGGACATTTGCTTCGCGATCCCAAGGCGTGTTTCGTAATCGGCGTGTTCGATTCCGCAGAGCAATCCGCCGGATACGCGTGCTGCCAACTCTGGTCCGAGCTGCCGAAGTTCATTTGGTGGGCGATCGGCTGTCAGAATTAATTGGCGACCTTGGCGGAGCAGCGAATCCATCGTGTGCTGAAGCTCGACGAGCGTCGCACGCTTGCCGGCAAAGAACTGTACGTTGTCAATTGCCAGCACATCAACGTCTCGACACTTGCGTCGAAAGCTCGGCAGACCACTTCCGTGAAGGGCGTCCAAGAAGTGGCTCGTGAATTGTTCGGATGACAGCGATAAAACGCGTCGTAGCCCAAGCGTTTGTCGAACCGTTCCGCAGATCGTCTCTTGCAAGTGGCTCTTGCCACATCCAGGCGGTCCATAAATGAACAGCGGCGAAATGGAGCCCGGTCGCTCGCAAACCGACTTTGCCGCCGTCATTGCAATACGATTGCCGACACCCACCACAAAACTGTCCAGAGTTCGGGAGTAACAGGGTTCTCGCCGCTGCGGACGCCGTGCTGGCTGCACCGATAGAAGTTTGACTGTCGGAGGAGACTGTGGATCAGTCGCGGTCGACTTGGATTGCCCCGTTCGCTCCACAGCTTTCGGCTTCGAACTTGGGAGGACTCGAAAGTCCAACGTGATCTCGCGCGTGATCAACTCACGTGCAACGATCAAAATGTCCGATCGAAACTGCTTGCGAAGACGGTCCAGAGAGAATTGATCCGGCGCGCACACAGAAACCTGGTCAGCAGACAACTGGAATCGGACCTGCTTGCCAAACCAGAGGTCGAAACGCTCGGTTCCGATTCGGGCAGCGAGGCCCTTGCGCAAGTCTCTTTCGACTTCCTGTGCGTCCCTAGTCACTTCCTGTGTCATCCTTTATGCGCTGCACCGAAGTCACGCCGTCCAGGCGCAACCCAGACCCAAATATCGGAGTCCGAATGCCGGTAGGGAAATAGCGCAAGGTCAAAAGGTTAAAAGCCTTACACCCGAGAATGCGGGAGTCGACTCTGTTGCTTAACAATCAACGTGAGGGCTGATTCTACGCTTGCTAGCACGGGTGTCAAACCTCTTGCCACCGATGTCCGAAAAGTTTTTTCGAGGCTTCGAATTACCGTCGATTTATTTGGAATTAACCAAATTGAATCCGTCGTTTGTGAAGTTCGTCCACGCGTGGCCACCCGTGGAAAACTTGTCGCGATTCTCAAGTACGATGGCGGTCCGAAGCTGTTGATCGCTGAGGATTTGAGGATTGACGACCGCTGAGGGCCATCGTACGGAGCAAGTCGCAATTCACACGCTGAATATTTTTAGAAGCACGGACCGGCGCAGCAATTCAAAGAAGCCAGCCTTAGTGTACGCACTGACAGCGGGATCGTTAGAAGCATCAACCGCGAGGATCAACCGTTGCCGTCCTGCATCCTTGGCGCGCTGTTGCGCGAAGCGGGTTGCTTGTAGGCCCCACCTGTGCCCCCTCGCTTCCGGAACGATTCCCATGTAAACCAGCTCCCATTGTTGTTGGCTAGGATGATCACTCAACAGCAAACACCCCACGTCTTGGCGGTTGTTGCGAATAAAGAACCAGCGATCTGGAGAAAACTCGCCCGTTTGCTCGTAACCGTCTAACACATCGCCGATGTCGCGGACGCCGTCCAACGCGGGAACGTCGAGGGTGTCGATATAGGTCTTCTCAATGAGTACTGCTAGCCGGTCGCGGTCGGCCAATGCAAAAGGCTCAAACTCGATGTCGCGATCAGCCGTACCCGTATCAACTCGGTCGACCTGCGTGGCGAGATAAAGCAGATCTGCGGCATGACTGTACCCCACACGCGTGAGTCGCTTGGCGCTAGCGTGTTCACGATTTGGGAGAACGGCTTGTGCCATTCGAATTCCCAAAGCTTCGAGCTGGGTGTCCAGAAACATCTGGAGACGATCACCGATAATTTCGCGTTCGCCCTTCAAAATATGCGGTGGCCAGAGGAGTGCCGTCTTTCCCGGTAGGACTTGCCCCCACGCAACGCCTACGAGTTTCTCGTTTTGCTTGGCACCCACCAATGTCGGTGTGGAGTTATCTCCTTGGCGAAAGGCCGCCGCAATCGTCGCAACGCGCCCGGCTCGTTCGGACGCCGGTTCCTGCGAGACTAACATCGCAAGGGCTTCGGCCCGCTGCGGGGAGCTGACGGCCGCATATTCTACGGAGTCTATGTCATTGTCCATTCGAGCAAGATATCCGAAAAGTCAGCCCGCCGCCGAGACGACTTTGGACAGGCTGCTATAATGAGTGTCGAGAACGGAGTTCTGAATTAAACCCGAGGAGGCGATGTTATGCGACGCTGGCAGACTTGTTTGGCAATGGGATTTGTATCTGTTTCGATTTCTTCGTCGGCGCATGCTCAGAGCTTGCTTGAGCGAGTACAGCAAGCCTTAACACCAGAGATTCCGCCAGCAGCGACAGCAGAGGCCGGCGAATTGCCTCCTGAAGTTGTCGTGCCGGAAGCTCTTCCTGTTCCGCAACCCACGCCACGAGCGTTCACCGGGCGTCCCACACTGGGAGTTACCGTCGATCCGCTAACCGATGATATCGTCCGGCAACGGCGCTTGCCCGTTCGGAGCGGCGCGATTATTACTGCCATCGTGCAGGGCGCCCCGGCGGATCGAGCTGGTTTGCCGCTCGGGGCCGTAATCGTGGCATTGGATGGTCGAAGGATCGATTCACCTGCCGATCTCGTGGCTGAAATTCGGGCAGCGCCCACCGATCGCCCCGTTGAGTTATCGTACTATGACGGAGACCGTCTTTATCGCAAGCGTGTTCAATTGCTCGAGACTTCTGCTATCCGAAATGCACCTGCTGCTCCCGGACCAGTTCGACGCGACCCACAACCGCTATCACGTGGCCCATCGCTCGAGGAGCAACTCGGCGGCCAAGGCCAGCGTCCCGTCCTCGGTCGCTTCGGCCAACTACTTGACGGACTCGTCGCCCCTGTAACCGGTGCCGCTCCGCTCGGTCAGCCGAATTCTGTCGCAAGTGAGACCGCGTTGCTCCGCGAACAAGTCAGCTTGCTTCAGCAAGAACTCAATGTGGTTCGAGCGAGACTTGCGGCTGTCGAGAAGCAACTTGAAAGCCGGCGCGAACAGTAGAACGCGGGTGTTCTGCCGATCGACTACAGCTTGGTCAGTCCGCTCAGATTGAGCGTCTCTTGCGCGTGAGTACTTAGGCCGTAACCGATTCCTGGCTGATTCAACTCAAGCATGATTTCAAGACGCTCGTGCGGACGCCGTGATCGGACGACTGGTGCATGCGTGATATGCAGGACGCCTGTCGGGCGTCCGTTCCAACGAGCGATATACAGCCCTGCACCGAGCGCGGGTTCTGGTCGCAGATTGAATTGCTGCGAAACGAGATTCGCGAGTTGGCGATCATCTCCTGTTAGTCCGTCCAGCGTGATGCGGCGCAACTGCTGTTGGTCGTCGAAATAGTAGGTTAGCGATCCAGCTATGTCATCGACATTTGTCCCAGTGACAAGTGCGACGCGCAACCCTTCCAAGCCCGTGTCGGTGTGGATCGTCGAAACGCGAGACCAACGCTGCATGATCCATTGGGGCGTGATATTGAACTGTAATATCTGAGCCAGCTCCTCAATTCCACCCGTCAAATCCGAACTCGCATCGGGCGAAGCAAAACTCACACCCGGCAACCGATCAGGCCGAAAGAGTGGCTTGCTTGATTGTTGAGTTGCGTCGGTCGAGAACGACCAATCTTTCTCCTTGATGGTGGCTGTCCACTCGTGCAACTTGCTCTTTACGCTCGGTGCAAAGTCTTGATTGAACCATGCGTAGGGAATTCCGATCGCGGCGCCGAGTAGTAATAGAAATCGAATGGGTCTTAACATATTCGCGATCTCCTTGGTGGGAATGTTCCCTATCGACAGAGATCGGTTGTTGAAGTGGCGGACTTCGCGATGCCTAATGATCCCCAAGCAGCTTGCGTGGTAAGTACGATCAGCACGTGAAGCATTTTCCGAACGATTGGATCAAGCATAACTGCTACGAGGCTTCACCAAACTGATCCGCAAGATCGTCGAGCGACACACCGAGTAGAGATGCCGCATATTCTTCGTCGTCGTAATAAGTGTCACGTTCGCGCCCCATTTCCAGACCGAGAGAACTCAACATTCCTTCCGCCGTCTCGTGTGGATACCGGCGTTCGATGTGACGCAGGAAGTGGACAAAGTCGGGATCGCCGGCCGCTTGCCAAACGGTATCCCATCGTTGGATGATGTGTTGCGGGTTGTGCTGCACGATTCGCTGACGACAATAAGCGGCGATGCGCGGCAGGTCCGAGCGTGCGGCGAGGACCGCCGCGAGCACGAGGAATCGATCACGTACATGCATCCGCTGCCGCATTTCGCTGGCTCGTGCCAGATGCAGAAAGATAGCGAGTCGGTCGACTTGATCGGACATGCCACCATCATCTCCCGCCCCGGATAAAATGCCAAGTGCCTGAACCGACGATCGACGACTATCGCTGGCTGGTGAGCGATAAGGCTCAACCTTTCCTAGAAGAAGCTGCGTCGCCGAGCGGATCACTTGTCGCGTTGACTAAGCGATTGCGAACTGTGTTGACTCCGGAACGCACGCACCTCGTTTTAGAGCAGGTAGAACTTCGCGAGCGGGCTCGGGTGAAGTTCTCGCGGCCGGAGAACATGTTCTTCACGCGAAAGCTACTGGAGCAGTCCACCGACGAGCAGATCGCCAATTACAAAGCGAGTCGCTTTCCCAGCGATCAGCCGATTGCCGATTTGTGCTGCGGGATCGGCGGCGATTCACTGGCGCTGGCGCAACGTGGGCCGTGTGTGGCTGTCGATCGCGACCCGGTTGCGATTACGCTGGTGGAGGCGAACGGTCGAGTCTTAGGCGTTGGCGCACTCTCGTGCGAGGAGACTGACGTGCGATCGTTAGACGGGCACCTTGAATCCGCCGCGTGGCATATCGATCCAGACCGCCGCGTCGCCGTGCAGCGGACGTCGCAAGCCGTTTACTCCGAGCCGAGCTTGGATGTGATTCAGATGCTGCGTCAAAGAATCGATCATGGAGCAATCAAACTTGCGCCCGGAGCGCAATTGTCCGATCGGTGGCAAAACGACATGTCGGTCGAACTGGAATGGATCGGAAGCCGTCGCGAGTGTCGTCAGCAAGTTGTGTGGATAGGGAGCTTGGCTCATCACCCAGGTCGAAGAACGGCCACGGTCCTGGACCGGTGGGGAGAGAGCCATTCGTTCACCGGCGAAGCGGAGTTACAGGTCGATGTTGCCCCGTGTGGTCGTTATCTCTTTGCTCCCGATTCAACTTTGCTCGCTTCGCGACTTGTCGGTGGGTTAGCGGACCAACTCCAACTGCGAGCGACCAGCTATGGCCTGTCGTACTACACTGCCGACGAATACCGGGAGTCGGCGCTTATGGAAGCGTTCGAGGTCCAGGAACTACTGAATCTTGATGTCAGGCGTCTGAAACGCCTACTTCGGGAACACAAAGTCGGTTCGTTGGAGATCAAAGTCCGCGGAGTTGAGATCAATCCCGCAGAGCTGCGAAAGAAACTTCAACCGAAGGGAAGTGAAAGTGCGACGATCTTGATCTTTCGCAGCGGCGAACACGTTAAGGTCGCGGTGGCACAACGATGTCTACTCACTTAGCGGTCCGTCGGCTAGATGTAATACATGTTGTCGGACTGCTCTCGACACTGGTCACTGGATCAGTCGATTGACCATCGCTGACCGCCAGCATTTCTGCTAAAGTTCAGTTTCCGGAGTCGAGTTTGAACGGTACTCCGACAAGTAAGCTATAACGAACCCTCTGCTCTCCTGTCAAAGTTGCGAGAATCCGCTCCAGCGTTTCTTCATACAAGCGAGTGCTTTGTACCCCAATCTTGACCGATTCCGTCTCGAACACTTGGCGGAGTTTCAATTGTTGTTCTGGCGAGATTTCGATCACCTTGGCGGCGACGTCCGTAAGGATCCAGAAGTTGCTTTGGCTCTGAGCGCGCGCTTGCAGCACGAGTTGCTGTAGGCGTTCAATCTGAGGTGGAAGTAACATCTCATCCAAAGTCGAACGCGTGTTTTTTTGCAGTGCTTGCAATTCCTTCTTCCGCAAGACTTCTTCTGCCTCCTTTCGACGTAGCTCCTCTTGTTTGCCCTTATCGTCGTTTGACGGCGGGCGGTTGCGCCTTACATCTCGGGCTCGCCATTGAAGTGTAAGCGAGCGTTCCCGTCTTCTATAGTCCGACAAGAGCATTGAAATCTGTTCCCGCTGCTCATCGACAATTTCCAGCTCGTGGCGAATACCTGGATAGCGTGCAAGATTGAGCATTGGTGGGAAGCCGCGTCCGGGCACTCTATCGTCGTCGATCTTGGGTAGAGTTGATGGATCAGCGTAGCGGTTCCCAAATGTTTCTTGGTACTTGCGTCGTTGTTCCGCTGTTAGTTCACGCATCAACAGTTCAGGTACGTTCGCGTGCAGCTCCGAAATCTTTTCACGATAGCTGCGTTGCTGGTTGTCGATTGTCTCTTTCCATTTGCGAAGGCCGTCTGAAGTAAGTTGTAATTCGGACGTGACGTCATTTGCGTACAAGGGGCTGAATAGACTTCGGCGAATTCGCAATTGCAACTGCAGCTGTTGGAGACGTTGGAATTGGGAAGCGTCGAGAGCTTGTTCTATTCCAGGCAACACCATGCTTCTGACAGTTCGCAGCTCGCGTTGCAGGCGATCTGCCGTACGATCAGCGGACGGAAGCGCACGCCACGTAGCCGTGGCATGTTGTGTTGCCACTTTGTTTTCGGAATTGAGCCTCTGCAACGCTGCGTGCTGCTCAGGACGCAAGTCGAAAGATTCCCGTACACTGGCGTATTGCAACACGTCCTGCAGCGCGTCGTAGCCCCCGCTTGGATCGTTGATTCGATCAATTTGTGGAGCGTCACCTTGTGCCAATGCGCAGCATAACCAGGCAACTACAGCGATTGCTGGCAATCTTGTGTTGAGGTTTTTGAATTGCATGTGAAGTTTACCTTGTCTTTATGTCGCGGAAGACGCTGCTCGTCAGTTCCATCGCCGAAAAACAGCGTACCAGACAGGAAACATGTTACACGCCCTCCTCCAGTGAGCCCTCCATGAGGCCCTCGTCACCAAGCCCAAATGGGTCGCCGATATCGAATGGATCAAGTTCAAATGAGTCAACGTCGGGAAACGTCTCTGCCATCACAGTTGTCCAATCATCAAACCAATTGTATATGTCGGTCACCTGTGCTAACGGAAAAGCCGACCAATCAACCCAGTAAACGTGCTTCGTATATTCTACTCCTTCGGTAGTAATGTTGGCCCAAGTTTCATACCCTCCAACGATCAAGTTTATGACGATGTCGGTTGTGGTATCTTTGTAGTACGTGCCAACGCCAGTGTCGTAGTCGTAGTCGTACTGCTCGCTATGGTTGGACCCTTCTTCACGCTCGGTGGCAGCAGTGCCTGTTGCTAGATTGCCGGCGGTGTCGTTGGAAAAGAACTTATCGTTGTGGTTATGGACGGAACTTCCGATAAAGGCGTCGTGCGTGTAGTCATCGGAATCGTCATACCAATCGTATAGACCTCCGTACTGAAGTGTTACCCAGGACGAACCCTCATCAAGACGTTCATCGGTCTTGTTCTTGTCGCTCATTTCCGGTTGGTGTAACGTTGTTTCTGTAAATGTTCAGAGTCGGTCGAGCTTAATTTAGCT
>JACNKX010000234.1 GCA_014381825.1 Planctomycetota bacterium | reverse complement strand
TATGTATTATGTTGCTCCCTCTGTGGGCCCCCCCCACAACTACCCCCCTGTAGCGAGGTGGGAGGAGGGGGCGTTTTTTACCCGCTTTGTCGCAGTTTCGGCTCTTGGGGGGGGCGCCTAGCTAGAAAAGGGCCGTTGGTCCTCAGGCCAGCGGCCTTTTCTGCTGCGCACGCAACCGCCGCAACTGCAATCATGTCAAATGGTTGGCGAAATACGGGAGACAACTCACCGTTCGCCCACGTGCAGTTCGATAGTAGAAAATCGAGTAAACGTCGTTTCTCACTAGAGGACTGCCTCGCGAACAGATCGCCGGCCTTGTTGGCGAGTTCAAGGATAGCGGCACCCTCGCTCATGTACGACTGGGACGCTTTTCGATGCTCGCTGAGTGAACACTCGATCACTCGCTGCTCCTCACGCCACTCGGCGGACTTCTGATCGAAAAATCGCCCACCAACCTTGCCATCAAGCTTGTCGACGTACATTGCGTCGAGCCGCTTTTCTAATCGATTGTATTCTCTTTGGAGACGACAGAGTGCCTCCTGATGAATCCTCTGCTGGTCACCCTGGCTCTCCCGCAAGGCCGTCTGTATCCACTCCAGAACTTCGGCGTCAAACGTCAACGACTGTACGATTTCGGTAAATTTCTGCTCGACGACCTCCTCGCGCACATACGGCTCAGGGCATTTCCCCTTGTACCCAGTACATCGGTAGTAGATGTACTTGCCCTTCTTGATTTCCCCCACGAGCGCGCAGCCGCAATGTCCGCAAGTGATTAAACGCGAAAACGCGAAGTCTCGTTTGGCTCGCCGCTGTTTTCGAGTTCGTCGCTCACCGCGAACTTTCTGCACGCGGTCCCACAACTCACGAGTCACCAATGGCGTGTGGGTCCCTTCGTATTTCTTTCCCTTCCACATGAACCACCCACAATAAAGGGGCAACCTAAGCGTGTACTGGATCACCGCGGCTACGTTTCCGTCCCGTTTCAAGGACAGCCCCTCGTCAATCGCCATTCGTCCAACTTCGGCCATGGCGATCCGACCTGTCGCGTAACGCTCGAAGATCCGCTGTACTATTGGAGCCGTTTCGGGGTCGACCTCGATTATTTTTTTGCCGTTCGTCCCGACGACGTTTCGATAGCCGAGGGGGGCCTTACTAGGCCAGATCCCTTGTTCTGCTTTTTCACGCATCCCTTTCTTCACTTCCTCGCCCAAGTTGTCCACGTAATTCTTGGCCATCAAGACCTTGATGCCGTGCATGAATTTCTCGGAAGAATGGGAATCTGGCGAGAGTATGACGCCTTCCTTTACAAAGTGGATGTCGACGTCAACGTCGTCAAGCACCACGTAGTCTTTCAAATTGCGGTAAAGCCGGTCCGTCTTTTCAACTAGCAGCATGCGGCAGCGTTGCTCGACGTTGCGGACCTTGGACTGCTGTTTGAAGAACCGCACCATGTCATTAAAGCCAGGCCGGCCCGGGACTTTGGCCGTCTCGACGTCTTGGAATTCTTGGACAATCTCGATGCCTTCTTGTTCCGCGTGGTTCCTCAGCAACTTCGTTTGGGCTGGGATCGAGAACCCTTCCTTCTCCTGCTCTTCGGAGGAAACTCGGGCATACAGTACCGCTGTTTGTTTCACCATGGTCTCCATTTCCTTCTCATGACGCCTACATTATATCGACGCTGTGGCGCCATTTGGGGTCTCAAGTCTTCCCGTCAGCGACGGCTGGAGTCCGCTCGTCGGGGCAGTTCTTGGTATACCATCACAAAGAGAAAATAGTCTCATGATACCAATGCGGGGACACACACCACATTCTGGTGCCAGGAATTCGGAGCCTCGTGGCGTCGTTTGTGATTCGCTTAGTCGCGCCGCCTCTCCCCGAACGGGATGCTCGGCAAAACGGGGCGAGTGACAATCTGTCCGGCGTCGGAGGTGGGTAGCGCGTGAAATTCTTTAAGTCCCACGTAGGACGCGACATTCGATCGATTCGCGGTGGTCGCCAATGACAACGGTGTGTCGGAGCCTCTGGACGATCTTCGCGATTTCTCTTGCCCCGACGAAATAATTCCTCTGTAGTCGCCCGCTGCGATGCAATCGCGGCGTAGTTCAGCGCGATCGATGGATGTCCGGAGGAAAGGCACGATGCGAAAATCACGAAGTACGACGATGGATCCCTCGGTCATGGGCACCTATCACATCTACTGCCGCACCGTTCGACGAGCGTTTCTATTGGGAATGGACAAGTACCTCAACAAGGACTTCTCGCATCGACGAACCTGGGTCAAAGAACGAGTGGAATTCCTGGCCGCCTACTTTGCCATCGACGTGCTGTTTTTTGCGTTTCTTTCCAACCACACCCATATCATCCTCAGGAACCTCCCGGCGAAAGTCGAAGGTTGGTCGGACGAGGAGGTGATACGCCGCGGCTGCCGCGTCTTTCCCTACAAGTTCAAACGCTTGGGAGTCAAGAATAGTGAACCGACGGAGAAGCGTCTCAAAGAGCTTGTGCGCGATCGCGGGCTGGTGAATGAGATGCGGAAGCGATTGGCCGATCCCTCATGGTTCAAGAGGCAACTGAATCAGTACATTGCCACCCGCGCCAACAAGGAAGACGAATGTACGGGGCACTTTTTTCAAGGCCGCTTCGAGCACGAGCCGATATCCAGTTTGTTCGCTTTGTTGATTTGCGCGATGTACGTCGATCTCAACGAATTCGCGGCGAAGATGTCGGAGTCTCCCAGCGTTTCCACCAGTAGCTCCATTTACCACCGCCTCCAAGGCAGGGCAGCGCGTAAGAAGGGAAAACCGGCCAGCGGCTTCGATGGCTTTCTCGCTCCGATTTTCAAACAGGACGAACCGCAGGGCTACCAGCCGGCCGGCCAACTTGGCTCACGCCGCATGTCCGATGATGGCCTGTTCGACATGACACTGGACGATTATGTCGAGTGCTTAGAGATGTTGGCCAAACAAGTCGTCGAAGCTCGGTTGATCGGTAAGGGTAAGCCGCCGATCAACAAGGACGACGTCACCAAATTACTCCAACAACAAGAGAATTTCGTCGCGTTTACCAGCGATCTTCCCACTTAGCTTAGCTCCTCTTGCTAGCCGGAACGGTCATTCAAGACCGGTCCGTTCTCTTCTTGATTCTGCTCGACTCGGTGTTTTGCTCCACGCATACGGCGATCATCCGCCCCATCGGACATTCGGGTCCCGCGTGACGGATTCGTCCCGCGCGGCAACGCTTGGTAGAGAATCCTCGCAACGCCCCAAGAACGAAAACCTCACGTTCTTCTTTGATCTGGTCCCGCCCGCCTCTTCCCAGATCGAATCCAACTATTAAACGATGCCTCCGGCATCGTAAGCTCCGCTCTCTTTCGCCTG
>JACNKX010000114.1 GCA_014381825.1 Planctomycetota bacterium | reverse complement strand
GAGGCCGCGTCCAAAATTCGCCCACCTGGGCGCGATCCACCCAGGCCGGCGGTTCCGGCATCCGGGAGCGTTCCCTGTTTGCCGTCTTCGTGGGCGCGTCGTGCCTGTCGCATGCAGCGAAAGTACGGGTCGTCCCCGTGCACCAACAGACAAACCGCCAATGCGATCATGACGGCGATCAGCGCCCGTGATTCTTGCGCCGTCCGTACGACTTGGCGCACCAGGAAGAACGCCACGCCGAATCCAGCCCATTGCCACAGCATGTTCAGCG
Organism: Planctomycetota bacterium; assembly: GCA_014381825.1. Taxonomy (GTDB): domain Bacteria; phylum Planctomycetota; class Planctomycetia; order Pirellulales; family Pirellulaceae. The sequence goes on along the minus strand of JACNKX010000114.1, from coordinate 64,037 downwards.
TCTGACGCGGTTGGCCGGCTTCCGCGAGCAAAATGGCGCTAAGCGAGTGGAGTGCGACAAACACAAATACACCGATCTCAGTCGCTCCGATGCGGAGTCGCAGGTTACGTTGCAGCGCACCCATCACCATGAATGCGGCGCACAGGGTGAACCAGGCCATCAGCAACGATACGCCGAGCCCGGAAGGGGCGGCTTCGCTGGGAATCAAGGGAGTTGCAACGAACAGCGCCGTAACGGCTCCGAGCCAAAGCGGCCGCAATCTTTCACTTGATGTCGCGGGGACGTCAGTCGCCGACGTACCGGGATTCGAAATATGGCGACGTCGCTTACTCACTGCTGATCATTCCCTCGACGAGTCGACTCCAAGATCGCGATCAGCAGCAAGACAAAGACAATCAATAAAGCAACGACGAACGCACCGAAGAGATCGACCTGATGCAACAACAGCGCGCCGAGTCCGCACGTTGCCGTCGTGAGATAGATGGTCAGAACGGCTTGCGTCTTGCTCAGTCCGAGTTCAACCAATCGGTGCGAGAAATGATTTTTATCGGCCTCAAACGGACTTCGCCCCTCACGTATCCGAAGCCACAGAACGGTCGTCATGTCATACAAGGGGACTGCCATCACGCAAAGCGGTGCCAAAACTGCGTGTGCTCCAGGCGCAGTTACTGTATAGCCGGCGTAGGTGGCGAGCAGCGTCGCAATTGCGATGCAGAAACCAATGAAATAGCTTCCTGCATCTCCCATGAAGATCTTCGCAGGCGGTCGATTATGGAATAGGAACCCGAGTAACGCGCCAACCAACACGAACAAGAATCCCGCGACAAACAACTGAGGCCGCGGCGCGGCGGGCGAAATCAGCATCACGGTCGCTAGGATCGAAGCGGCAATCGCAGCTACACCGGCAGACAAGCCGTCCATGTTGTCCAGCATATTAAACGAATTAATCAGAGCCACGACCCAGATTGACGAGAGTGTAACCGATACGATCCACCCCACTCGCGGAACGTCGATGAACGCGGTCAGTTGCCAACCTTGTGTCGCGACACAAACTGTCGCGACCGCAAATTGTACGAACAGACGAATCTTCCAATCGACGCCACGCCGATCATCAATCAACCCCAAAGTCATCAAGACCAAGGCGCCGCCCAGCATGAACCATAAACCGGGAAGCCGTTCAAGCAAGCCTTCCAAATGCTCTAAGGCAAATTCGGGGACAACTTTTGCAAGCGATTCCTGATCCATCAGCAGCAGCGCAAGCGTCCCGGCAGCAAACGGCAGGACCACCCCCAAAGCGATCGCGAGGCCACCACCGAGTGGAACGGGAGAAACATGCACCTTCCGATGATTCGGCTGATCTACCAGCCCCCACCGCAATGCCATCCGACGCACCACAAACGTGGCCACAAAAGCAACCAAGAAGCTTGGTATGATCGAGCTGGCCGCAAACCAGATGGTGGATTCCAAAGTCATGCGGATTAGTTTTCAGCGGCGCAACGGCGGACAGTTTATTGGTACCTTCGATGATAACCTGCGACACCGACCTAGACACTCCGCCGATAGTATCACGCGTCCGACAAGAACCTGCTTCCATAAAAAACTACCCGCCGTGTTGACGAGTCGGGCCGAAACACCTGAACGGCAATTCACATCGCGTCCACAGGCAGACGTATGCCGGACTGCCGTATCTCGCTCATTCCTTGCCGTATGACGCAGCATCGATTTCTCCGGATTTCACCCCTTGCTCGATCGCTGACATGTCCTGTTCTGGACTGGTGGGTGGGCCTGCAGCAGAAGAATCTACGCCTTCGCCACCACACCCCATCAAACTTCCGAGGAGGATTGTAAACGCCAACACAGTTAACTTTTTCATCGGTGCACCTTTCTTTAATATGCAAATTGCGCATGGATTGGAAACGGAGGGCTCAAAACGGCATCATAGCTGATCCCGGCAGGTTGTAGAGTATTCCTAGGCGTTTTGTTGACGGCAGCGTACTGTAACTTTATGTTGTAGCTGAATTAACTAAGGTGTTTGCTCGGGCAAACCGATAGAATTCTAGCTTCGTTGAGCTTAATTTGTATTTTTTTCTAATAGTGAGCCAACATGAGATTACATCACAGATTGCTTAGGAACTGGCGGCGCAGGCGCGGTTTCACGCTAGTCGAACTCCTGGTCGTCATCGCGATCATCGGTATTTTGGTGGCGTTGTTACTGCCGGCGGTCCAGGCGGCGCGAGAAGCCGCACGTCGGATGAGTTGCGGGAATAATCTTAAGCAGATTGCACTGGCGATCCACAACTATCACGACACCTATAAAGTCTTTCCGCCGATTCGTGGCGGACAACTGGTCGGTGGTGGCACACAACCATTCGGCTCCACCGTCACTTCCTATCCTGGATGTCCAGGCTGGTTTAATTCGACGGCTTGGAGTTGGCGAGCACTAATTCTGCCCTATATGGAACAACAGCCACTATACGATCGGATCAATTTCGATGTCATTCGTGACACGACGTGCTACTCGTCGCAACCAGCCTGGACGGGCCCTACGGATCCGAACCAAGTGCGGATTTCCGGCTACGAGTGTCCCACCGATTCGGCGCAACGCAACGGCGCTAACGCTCCAACCAACTACGGCGGCATTTGGGGAAGCGACGCGAATCCGTTTAGCTCAGTTAAAAGCCGCCTTGGGGTCTTCGGAATGGGAAGCACGGTCTCGACGGTAAAGATGGCGCTCCTCGGCGACGGAACCGCCAATACCGTGATGGTCGGCGAGATCTATCGAGGAGTTCCGTACTGGCGAACGACCGGCGGGAGCCACACGGGACAACGATGCGACCGTTGGATCGTCGAAACCGGTTTCTGCGGTGCGGATACCAGTTATCCTCCGAACAACTACAAGCTAAGTGCTGCTGCGTGCAAGAGCCGTCCGCCAATTAGCATTGGCGACAACTCGACCAACGCGGTGAATCCGAAAGATTGTCCAATCAAGAACTGCTGTCCTGACATCGTTGAATGGGTAGATAACCACAACAACGGCAATCGAGGTCGGCGGCCAATTTCCAGCCTGCATCCTGGTGGTGCCCTAGCAGCATACGCTGATGGAAGTGTAAAATTCGTGCCGGAAACGGTGGACGTACAGATCTGGCGAGGCACTGGCACAAGATCAGGAGGGGAGGCTAGTGTATTTACGGGCAATTGATATTTCCCACCTGAATTACACGTGCAGTTAGCTCAACGCAGTCCGCCCGGCTGAATTTGACAGCCGGGCGGTTTTTTTTGTTGTCTGCGAGGCAGTAAGGTTGCATGCGAATCGCACGACTAAATCAGCACTGAGTGAGGGGAATCTTCGAGAGGGACAAAGTGCTTTCCTGTGTCAGGGGAATTTGGATCGCTGTTGCCATCGTCCTGGTTGTTGGCTGCTCAGGCGCGGATTCTCCGAACGGTAAGCGGCAGAATGGAGTTGCCCAAACGCGGACTTCCACCGCGTCACCGCGACCGGATGAATTGTCCGTCGGACCCTTCCGATTCGTCGATGCCGCCAAGTCCACGGGGTTACGCTTTCGTCATTACTCTCCGCTCACCGAGCAACGTCATGTTCACCTGGTGATGGGGTCGGGCATCGGTTGGTTCGATCTTGATCACGATGGCTGGCCGGATCTGTATTGCTGTCAGGGTGCTTCGTTCGATGGCGACTCGAACGAAGAGCTGCCCAGCAATGCGTTGTTCTATAACCGCGAAGGCGAAACATTTTCGGAAGTCACACGTCAAGCTGGATTACTCGACACTCGTTACTCAATGGGGATCGCATCCGCGGACTACGATAACGACGGCTTCGCCGACTTGTGCGTGACTGGCTACCACGCCAATACCCTTCTCCACAACAACGGGGATGGCACTCTTACGCCGGTCGAAATCCCGCAACAATCTTCCCCCGGACGCTTGAGTGCGAGCTGCGCATGGGGTGACGTCGACGCGAATGGAAATATCGATTTGTACATCACCAACTACTCAAAACTTGGCCCTGAAGACTATCCCATTTGTGAACATACAGCAGCCGACGAGACAATTCACATCGCGTGTCATCCTAATGAGTTGGACAGAATGCCAGACCTGCTGTACCGCAATGCAGGCGACGGCCAATTCGTTGAGATATCGAAGGCTGCCGGGGTCGCGGAAGGGAAAGGCCGTCAGGGTCTCGGGGTCATCGCCGCAGACTTAGATCAGGACGGTGACATAGACTTTTATGTGGCCAACGATACGACACCAAATTACCTCTGGGAGAACCGCGGTAACGGGAAATTCACCGATCGCGGCGCGGATTCCGGCACGTCAACCAATCGGCATGGTGCCCGGGAGGCCAGCATGGGCTTGGCAGTTGGAGATGTTGACGGCAACGGTCAGTTGGATTTGTTCATCACGAACTTCTACGACGAAACGAACACGCTCTATCGCAACGAGGTAAATCTTCTGTTTTCAGACGTCACGGATGAGATGGGACTTGGAGCATCAAGTCGACCACGATTGGCATTCGGCGTTTCATTCGCTGATTTTGACAACGACGGCTGGCTTGATGTGCTCGCCGCCAACGGGCACATTCACGACCGTTTGCAGGAGATTGGCCGCAACGGATCGTTTGCGCAGCTAGCGCAAGTCTTCTACAACGAGCGTGGATCGCGGCTTCGAGATGTCTCTGCATCTTCCGGCCACTACTTTCGCGAGCCACACGTTGGCCGCGGAACAGCGATCGCGGACTACGATCGAGACGGTGATTCGGATGTCGCCATCAACCAGCTCAACAGCAAGACGGCCCTGTTACAGAACGATGCCAAAGAGATTGGTGGGCAGTTGCGGGTCGAGTTGGTTGGCATTACGAGCAATCGCGATGGTGTCGGCGCGACATTGCAAATCGATCTTGGTGATCGAGTGCTCATTCGTACCGTCCAAGCCGGAGGAAGTTACCTTTCCTGCGATGAGAGGACCATGTTGATAGGTCTTGGCTCGTTAGATCAGGTACGCGAGGTTACGGTTACATGGCCTGGCGAGCGACGTGAGTCATGGAATGATCTGGGGGAGAATCGCTTGTGGCGTTTGGTTGAAGGAAGTGGACGAGAATAAGACCTACTGTATTGCCGAACGATCCAAAGCATGTCAGACAACACTTCCACAACTCGAAAGCCGCGGCGTCTGAAGCGGTTATTGCTGTTGCTCGCCGTTGTCTCTGTCATCTGGGGCACGGCAACGATCGCCCGGATGCTGCTTCCGCCTGCACCGTTGTTAGTAGCGCGAGAGTCACTAGAAGTAGGGCAATTCGACTTGGCGATTGAGTACTACCGAAAGCACTTGGCGAAGTATCCAGAGGATTGGGGCGTTCACAGCGAGTTAGGACTGGTCCTGTCAGAGGTTGATCGGCCCCAGGCCTTGGAAGCGTTTCGCAACGTGCCTTCCGATTCGGAGGCCTATTTCGACGCAAGCCGTCAAATTGTTAGCATCTGTCTGGCCACAGAGCGCATTGATGAAGCTGAGAAAACGCTGCTGGACTTAACGGAAAGGGCACCCGAAGACTGGTGGCCGCAGTTGACGCTTGCCGAGCTGTATTTCCGTGAGCGACGTCCTCTCGACGCGCTTCCGTATGCGCGGCGGAGTACGGAATTAAATCCGCAGCACGGAGGAGCTCACTTTTTAACCGCGGAGATCTTGGACGATCTGCAGCGCCCAGGCGAAATGATCGGCTCGTTGCAACGGTCGCTCGATTTCGACCTAGATAACTATGCGGCACACATCAACCTGAGCTATGCATATTCCGAAGGAGGCCAGCCGGAACGCAGTCAGGAAGAAGCGGAATGGTGTCTCGAACGGAATGCGAACGATGTCAATGCTTATCGGTTTCTGGCAAAGGCGTTGCGGGATCAGGGGCACGTCGAACAGGCGATGGAGACGCTCGAGAAGGCTTTGACGCTAAGTCCCTATGATTTGGAATGCAGGCTTCTCGAGGCCGAGCTACTGATCTTTGATCGGCGTGAGGAAGAGGCGTTAAAGCATCTGGAACCTCTTTACGAGCATTACCAAAACGATCGCCGTCTAGTTTCCTTACTGGCGCGTGCGGCGGCATCGTCCGGACGAACCGAGGAAGCGAAACGCTACCGCGAACAAGTTCAGAAGCTGACCGACTGATAGCCTTCTCGACCTTCGACGATCTGAGTGTTCTGATCGACTGGCAGATCTTCCAGCTCTTGCAATTCTCCGTTCGGCCAGCGGATCGTGAGACGATCGATCGTTGTCGCTTGTCCAACTCCAACCAACAACTCGGCGGGGCTCTGCCCCATAAATCCGTTGGCAGGAAACAGATCGCGCGTGATGGTCTTCGCCCCACAACGCAAGACGACTCGCGCGCCAATCGCCGCTCGATTCGAACTCGTCCCTTGCAACTCGATTCGAACTTTGTGGTGTTCTGTGGGAATGTGATTCAGGAATATCCGCACTGGGCCTCCACCAACCGAGCCAACCAGCAGATCGACGTCTCCATCCGCGTCTATATCGCCAACGATCACTGAGCGAGAGTCGGAATCGATGTTCGCTTGCGATGCGAACGACGCGTCGAGGAACTGCTGGCCATCGACATTCATGAACAGGCGATTCGCCTCGAAGGCGCTGAGGTTATGCCCGAGCTGCGGCATTTGGAACACGGACCGAACCCAGAACTCGCCGGCCGCAGCATCAATCTCTCCAAGCTGCTCGGTTTGCGATGTTCGATCAAGTGGCTGTGACACGACAGCCCGCCACATGCACGTTCAGCCATCGGGCTTGCTGCGTTCGAAACTAAGAAAGCCCGTTGTCGCATAGATATCCAGCTGTCCGTCGCTATCGAAATCAGCCAGCGCCGGCGCGTACGCCCAACCAACAGGATTCACGCCGGAATCCTCGCTGATTTCCTGATAGCGGCTTTCGCCGCCGTCCGCGGTGTATAACCGATTCCCCGCGCAAGAACCTTGGATCTGCTGAAAGATTCCGTCCGGATAATCGTCGGCGGCAACATGAGCGATGATCCGCCGCCCCATTTTTGAGAACATGTTGGCGACATAGATCTCTGAGTGACCATCTCCCGTTAGATCTCCCGTGGCCACGCCCATGCTCGTCGCGTAGTCCGAAACGCCTGCTTCCCGCGAGCCATCACGGAACTTTCCATTGCCCTGATTGATCAGCAGGACATTCGTTCCGAAGTCGTTGGCAATGTAGAGGTCCGGATAGTGGTCATCAGTTGCATGAAACCAGGAAGCGGCGAACGATTGACGCTTGCCGCCGCCAGCGTTGGAGAGTTCCGTCGTATTCGCGAATTGACCGTCGCCCATATTCCTCCAGAGATGATTCTCTAAGCCGGTCTCATCGTCTCCGACCCAGCCGGGCGCTCCGTCGCGATTCGTTGTCCTCGGAAGCTGGTAAAGGGCGTACAGATCGAGCCGACCGTCACAGTCGTAATCAGCGACGACCAAACCTCGGGGGTTGTAGCCAAATACGAGCCCTGATCGGTCCGTCACATCTTCGAAACGACGACCCTCCTGATTTCGGTAAAGACGGTCTCCCAGAATCAAATCAGGGTAGCCATCGTTGTCGAAGTCAATCCATGTTGCGAGATACACCTGATCGCGGACACTCCGCGAGCGAGGCTCTTCATCAGCCCAAACCGGCAACCCGCACTCGTCTGTCACTTCTTCAAATTTCTCCCCTGCAATGGATCGCAGAAGACGCCAACGGCCATTCGAACTGGCAAACGCGAGATCACAAAAGCCATCTCGATCGAAATCCGCGGCAGCCATTTGCGTGTGATACTGACGGACCTTGTCTCGGGCGACGGTCCAGTTATCGGGAATGTCGATTTGCTCCAAGCCCGCCTGCTTGGTGGCCTCCTCGAACAGCGGACTGGACGCGCGCCGGCGTACTTCGTAGCCCACGACCCATCGGTCGAGAATCTTCCCGATCTCGATTTCTTTGTCGCTGGTAAAGTAGCAGCGAAGCAAGTGCTCCGACGTGAACTCAAGGAATCCTTGCTGACGATCCTTACCGACGCCAGTCAGATACAGAGTCACATCCCAATATCCCGTCTTGGTGTCATTGTTGTCAGCGTGCAGATCCAGCACTCGGCATGTGACCTTGTCGATCTCATCGAAGTGCTTGAAATATGTTTGCAGATAATTCGCGAATTTCGCCGCGCCGTGTACGCTGCCCGGGCCATAAAGAGCGTCCTTGCGGTCTTCTTCCACGTGTCCGAGGTCATGTCGAGCATGCGTTTCCGAACTTGGGAGACAAGCTTCAAAACTGTCACGGCAGAAGGCTTGAATCGCGTCCCCATCGCGCTCCCGAAGCGCCCGGCTGAGCGTCCTGCCGAACTTCTGCTCCAACTCGAACGCGACGTGCTCGGTCTCCCAAATGTGCTCTTGCTTCTCAATCGCTAGGGTTGCCGATTCTGGCGAATTGCGGACCTGCCCCGTTTCTGCAGGCACTACTGGCAAGGTGGAGTCTTTGGAACGACATGAGACAAGGAGAACGACGAGAACTGCAGCAGTACTACACTGCATCAGTTGATTTTGCAGGTGGGGCACTCCTGCCCGACTAATCGCGCGGACGGGCAAGAGTGCCCATCCTACTGACAATTTCGAGCGACGTGAGGTACGAGATCGATCACGACGCATTCTGGATGAATCCCTTGCTCTGCGAGCACTTGCTATTGAACTCACTATTTTATAATGAAGTGCTCTTCAGTTCACCACGTCGCGTCTCAAGATAGCGGATCTCATGCGAAGTCGAGTTCGGAACACTTTATCGATTGTCGCGACGATCAGCCTGCTTGCGGTCGTTGTTAGGTGGTATCGTGGCCTGGATGCTGGCAATCTGTCAGATTCTTCGCCGATCTCTACCGTGACCAAGAGTCTCTATGTGGCCGAGCGAGTGTGCGCGGAATGCCACTCGGATCAGGCCAATGACTATCGCGCCAGTGGACACGCGAACACATTTCAACTCACCGCCGAGTCAGATGTCGCCCGCTGGCTGGCTGGGCAAACGTTCAACGATCCAGAGCGACCATACGCCTACGAGTATCACTTTGATGAAGCGTCAGGGCTATCGGTCTCGATTCCGAAGCAGTTCGGCGATGATCACTTTCAACTTCCCTACCTCTTGGGCTCGGGACAAAACGCGATTACGTTCCTGTCACTTAACCCCGACCGTTTGGGAGACACGATCGGTATCGAACATCGAGTTTCACTGTATTCGAACAAAGACGATCCGAACCAGCACAGCTGGGACCTTGATTTAACACCAGGACACCGCGCGCACAGGCCGACGCAGGAAGTCGAGCACTTTGGAAAACTCCTGCGCGGCGACAAGTTGACATCATGTGTTGGATGCCACACAACGCAAGGTAAGATCGTGCGGCAGCAAATCGAGAACCTCAGTCCACACGTTGGATGCCAGAATTGTCACGGTCCCGCCGGTGAACACGTGACCGCGATGAAGAACGATACCGAGGACGCATATACGGGGCTCACCCAGCAATCGGCGCGAGAGGAAGTCGAGATGTGTGGCCGCTGCCATCGCCTCGCTCATTCCGAATCGAGTGCGGACGTGTCACCGAACGACATTCGAATTGTCAGATTTCAATCCGTCGGGCTTCTTCAGTCCCGTTGCTTCTCGGAAAGCGAAGGGCGTTTGCGATGTACGACCTGTCATGACCCACACCAAGCGGTCTCACGCGACGCCGCTCATTACGTCGAACGTTGCTTAAGCTGTCATGGCGAACCAAATCCCACGCGTTGTCCGGTCTCGCCAAAAACGAACTGCATCCAGTGTCACATGCCAGCCATCGACATTCACCGCGGCATCAAATTTCACGATCATTGGATTCGCGTGCGCGCCGATCGGAGCGACGCGACGCAGGCGGGCGACGAATGAATTCGGATAACGCACGCGATTCGCCGACGGTTAACTCTCGGACCAGCATCTCATCACGCCGTAAGTGGCTGTTTCGGTTGTTGGCGATCTCCATCTCTTTAGCTCCGTTCGTTCTCTTGGAACTTGCGCTGCGGTTGTTCGGTTATGGATACGACACACGGCTGATGATAAAAGCGCCTTATGCTGCCTCAACCACGACATACGAATTTAACGCACCAGTCGATCGAGCCTACTACGGTCCGGAGGATTTGCCTGGCCCAGAACCACGTCAGTTTGAACTACAGAAGCCGGAGTCCACTTATCGCATCGTTGTCGTTGGTGGTTCGACGGTAGCCGGATTTCCTTACCCGTTCGAGCTTGCTTTGCCGAGACATCTAGAGGTGATTCTCGGGCAGCAGTTGCCCGAGATGCAGTTCGAGGTGTTGAATGCGGGCATCACCTCGATCAACAGCTTCAGCGAAGTCGACGTCGTGCGGCAAGCAGTCGCTTGTAACCCCGATTTGATCGTGGTCCACTCGGGTCACAACGAGTTTTACGGTCCTGGTGGCTCCGCTTCGACGTCGAGCAGCCTGACGCCAACACTCTACCCTCTTATCCAGACACTGCGGCGGCAGCGATCATTTCAACTGGCTCTCTCGATGATCCCTAGGCGAACCGATTCACATTTAATCGAAACGCTGCCAGCGGACATCGCCATTCCGTTGGACGGGAAAGTCTTCAACAGCACACAGACGCGATACCGTGCTAATCTGCAGAAGATCGTTGCTATCGCGAACCGCTCACAAATTCCAATCGTCTTGTCGAGTGTTCCATCCAACCTTCGTGACCTCAGTCCTTTGCAGACAAATTCTTCATTGACACGAACGGAGGGCGAAGCGGACGAGCAAGCTTCACAGTTGAAGGAAGCGAGGCGGCACTTTTCGTACAAAAAGTTCGACCTTGCGCTGAAGACGTTGACGGAGGCGCGCCGAGTTGACCCGACTCATCCGTTGCTCGCCTACCGTCAGGCACAATGTTTCGAAATACTGGAACGTCACGCGGAGGCCGCCGATGCCTATACGCTCGCGGCAGACTTAGATGGCTGCCGGTTCCGCGCGCCAAGCTCGTTCTCGAACGTCGTCCGCGAAGTGGCGAACGACGAGCCCGCTGGCGTCCATTTCTGTGACGTGGCGGCGCAATTCCAAGGCGTGTCTCGCTTTCCCGCTCCTGGAAGCGATCTATTCCTGGAGCACGTACACTACAATCTGAACGGCCACTGGCAAGCGGCGAGATTTCTTGCAGAATGCATCGTCGAGGAGGTATTGGGAAAATCTTGGCACGCTGAACGGCTTCCAGACGACCAGCAACGTGATCGTCTGTTGCAGATAACTCCCTTTGATCATCTGGTCGCCGATGCACAAACCGTTGGAATCCTTGGAGTCTGGCCATTCCGTTTGTCGTCACGGCGCGACGAGGAAGCTAAGCTGGTGCAGGACCGTTGGCGGGTGACCTACGCCGCGTTGCCGCATGTGGATCAGGAGTTATTCCCCAATCAGACTTTAGAAAGCATGACGCAAAACGTATTGATCGTCATGGGGAATGCCTATCTTTCCAGCGGGCAAGAGAAGCTTGCGTTAGCGTCCTTCGAACGGCATATACTGCGACGGCCTTGGGATGCCTCTGGGTATGTTGGTGCGGTTATATCGTACAGAGCCCAACGGAAGCTGAGCGAGGCGCAGGAAGTCTTGGACCGAGTCGTTAAAATCGCTCCGAACGATCCCCGAGTCCAAAAGTTGTTGAAGACATCGTCGGCGAGGAAGAGAATGTGATCTTCGCTTGTTGTTAGCGGGCTCACGTTGCGATGCGAAAACGGCCCTGTTAGTCTAAAATCAACGAAGCACTTACTCCTGAATTTTCTTCAAGCGGTGTAGCTATTCGGTTAACAATGCGTGGTCGCGTCATATATACCGTGGTTGGTGTCGTGGCGATCACGTCGTGTGTCGCTGCCTCGTTGCTCTATCGCGGTCGCAGTCCGGTTTTTGATGACTCTGGCAGCGAAACACAGGCCAACGTAACGATCGAGAGTTCGCTCTATCTTCCCGACGATGAACGAGAGTTCCTTTGGGAATGCGAGCACCACGGCAACGTGCTCAGTGAGTACGGCTGGCGCGCCATCAGCAAGGCAATTCAGCAGCGACAGGGCGATGAACTGGTCAAGACGCTGGCGGCTGATTTCCGCGGCAGCGTTACTGAGCCCCACGCCGAAACTCGCTTTGAAAACGACTTCATTTCGCTGCATCGAAGTGTCGGCACGACCCATGAGCTTCATCGTTTCGAGTTCATCGAGTGGCTGCTAACGCTCCGAAGTGCGTTTGACAGCGCTCCCGTGGTGCAGTTTGCCACGCTGTCGCTGGCACCGACGTCACGCAGTGATCTCGCCGGTGACTGGAACGGACGATGTCGCCTGCGGATCAGTGGCAGGCATGAGCAACAACCTCGGGAGATCGTCGTCGCATTCAACTTTACAATCAGCGAGCCCCAGCGGGAGAATCTTGATGCCGAGGGGTGGTGGTCCAACTGCGAAGTCACGCAAATCGACTCCGCCAAATCGCAAGATGTGTTGATGCGAGAAGTCGCTGCTGAGCGTGGGTTGCTGCTAAGTACGTTGCACGACAACTGGACAACCACAACCGGCTCGCGAGTCGTGGGAACGGGTGGCATCTACTTGTGTGATTTCAACCGCGATGGCTACACCGATGTCTTAGTCACGGAGCCACTTTCGATCCGCTCGACATTCCTGTATCGTGGCCTGCCGGACGGGCGTTTCGAAGATGCCACGTATGACCTCAGACTGCCGACGCTGCCTGGTGCCGACCATGCCCTGTTTGCCGATATTGACAATGACGGCTGGGAGGATCTGATCTTCCTAGGGCGCGCGGTCTTCCGAAACGACTCCGGCGCGAAGTTCCAGGACGCAACGCGTGCCAGCAATCTCACTCAACTGATCATCGCGGGTGAGATCGAAGGAATCAGCGGCACTGTCGTGGATTACGATCGTGATGGATTGATTGACATTTACATAACGCGAGCCGACGTGAGTCAATTCAATCAGGGTTCTTGGATCGACGGCAAGAGTGGCGCTGCGGAAAACAATCAATTGCTTCGCAACACGGGCAACGGCATGTTCGAAGATGTAACGAAAGCTGCCGGAGCTGGCGGTGGTCAACGCTCAGCCTTTACGGCCAACTGGCTTGACGCCAACGATGACGGCTGGCCGGACGTGTATGTCATTCACGAATTCGGAGCGGGTGCGTTGCTTGTTAACCAGCAAGACGGCACGTTCGCCCAGCAGCAAGTCGCCGAGCATTCCGATGACTTCGGATCGATGGGCTTGGCCTCCGGTGACGTCGATAATGATGGGAACATTGATGTGTACGTATCGAATATGTATTCGAAGGCGGGCAACCGCGTGATGGATAATCTATCGTCGAAATTCTACGACACCACGACGATGGCCAAGCTGCGTCGCATGGTTGCCGGCAGCCAGTTGCATATCAACCAAGGCGACTGCAAATTCGATCCGACTGAGAACCGAGACGACATCGCCGCGGTTGGCTGGGGCTGGGGCTCGCGTCTCGTCGATCTGAACAACGACGGCTGGCTGGATATTCATGCCACGTGCGGTTTCATGAGTAAAGAGCGAGCCAAACCTGACGGGTGAAACTGCTTCTGGATGGCTGTCGTGTCACAGCCGTTTGATCGGGCAGCCACCTGCAGTGCGCCGGCCGCGCCAGATTTGGAGCTTGGCGAGTTCTGGGAGGACGATCCTTGGACGATCGCATTTCGCCACAACTTGAGTGGCTTTGAAAGAAATCGGACGTTCCTCAATCTGGGGAATCGACGGTTCGCAGACATCAGCTATCTCACAGGGTCCGATTCCGATGGCGACGGACGATCGGTTGTGGCGGCTGATTTTCGCGGCAACGGCCAGATGGATCTGCTGGTTCGTCAAGTGGGCGGTGGGCCGCTCTTGTTGTTCGAGAATCACTTTCCAATGCAGAGTTACCTCAAGGTCTCGCTACGTGGTAGCAAGAGCAACAGCCTGGGGATCGGTGCGCGTCTGACCGTCGTTTTAGGCGACCGTCGCCTCGTCCGTGAACTCTATCCATCCAACACCTTTCACTCGCAAGCAGCAAGCTTTGTCCATTTCGGGTTAGCCGATCGTGACACCGTGGACAAACTGATTGTCCGCTGGCCCAGTGGTACGGTACACGAGTTGACGGATCTTGATGGCGATCGGCACATTGTGATCGACGAGGCCGGTGGCACGATCTCGACGGTCCAGCCTGGCACCATGATTCCAACCGGTCGAGATGAATGATGTCTGCATATGACAGTCTGAAAGCAAGGGCTGGTCCATTCGTGTTTTGGCTAAGCGTCGTAATCTTCTTGGCATCCCTGTGTGCTGGAATCTTCAGGTCACTGGTGCGTTATCATGCGATTCCAGGAGTGGGCGTGGAGTACATCAGTGAACTCCGCACGGCATTCGAGAACGAAGGATATCAGCAGACACTTCCTTGGATGCAAGCGGCTGCTCAGATCGACATCGACAACGACACGACAGCCCGTGAACTGCTGCAGGCTGCTCGTCAGGCGGGGGATGTTGCTACCGCCGTCAGCACGTTGGAGAAGCTCGTGCGGCTGCAACCCAAAGATGCGGAAGTAAGGACGGAACTTGTCTCGGGACTGCTTGGCCAAGGACGCGTGATCGAAGCATTGGCACACGGGCAAGTCGCGTTGCGATTGGATCCACACTCGTCGGTCGCCTACAGCAACCTGGGCACGGCGTTTTTGGCGTTGGAGCAAAAAGATGAAGCAGCGGTCGCTTATCGCGAATCGCTACGGTTGGACCCGGCGAATGAGAACGCGCGACGCGCCTTGGAATTTCCTTTGCGAGGTTATTAACACGTGGCGAAGGCAGGATCGATTCGAAACACGAACAACTCGCCACTCATCGGCCGATGCTTCGTCCACCCGCTGTTCGATTATCTGTTGATCGGCGGCGGCTTGAGTCTCCTGGTCATCCCAGTTGCCCGCGCCAGCATGGGCGATCGTGCGATGATGTCCTTCTCGATGCTGCCCTGGTTCATTCTGTGCAGCAACAGCGCCCACTTTGCGGCATCGACCGTTCGCCTCTACGCCAAACCAGGGACACGGTCGGCGTTGCCATTTCTAACGATGGCGTTTCCGATCGTGACGATCGCGATTCTGACGCTGTGTATGCTCTTTGCCGATCTTGCAGGGCCCTATTTGCAAGCGATCTACTTGAGTTGGTCACCTTTTCACTATGCGGCTCAAGCCTATGGCATTGCGGTCATGTATTGCTATCGATCCGGCTGCAACCTGACACCGGATAACAAACGGCTCCTGTGGTGGATCGCCGTCATCCCGTTCATTCGAGTCCTGTTGCAATCGACGGACAAGCACTTCCTGTGGTGGTTCATGCCCGATGCAACTGCGATTGCCGACGCACCGTGGGCACTTTCATTCGGCCTGGTGGCTGCCGGGTTAGGTGGCTTGGCGATCGTGCTGCCGTGGTATCTCTACGTTCGCGTCTGGAAGACGCAGGGAAAACCAATGCCTTTGATTAGTTTGTTAGTCGTCGTGACCAATGGCATTTGGTTCATCGTGTTCTCACATTATGATGCTTATATTTGGGCGACTGTGTTCCACGGCATTCAGTATCTGGCGATCGCCACGGTGTTCCACATTAAGGATCAAATGGCCCGCCCTGAGAACAAACGCGGACCGTTGTACCATGCGTTCGCGTTCTACGCGGTGAGTCTGCTGCTGGGCTATGGCCTGTTTAACTGCTGGCCCCAGGCTTACATGTTATTTGGGTTTGGTCCCGCCGAAAGCGTGCTACTCGTCATTGCCGTGATCAACATCCATCACTTCATCGTCGACGCGTACATCTGGAAGCTAAAGCCCGGTGATAGTAACCGCCGGGTCGTGGCGACCACCTGACCCAATCGCGGGGCAACTGGATCTTTGAGTTTACCGTAGCTGGATTTGCAGAAATTCAGCCGTCATCTGGGAAGAACTGAGTTTTTACAACTTCAGCTACCGCCTGGATAAGATAGTTCCTGCCCGCCGCGTTAGCCGTTTCGATATCGCTCGCGCAAATAATCACGGCACTGCGTAAGGAATTCGTGATACTCTGCGGATTGATAGTCGGGATAGGTCCACGGATGCGTCGTCCAGTCGCCACGATGGTAGTGCAAAGTCACCTCAGCAAAGATTCCTCGTCCGAGATAAAGTCGATGGTCGCGGTCTTTCGTCGTTGCGAGGACAAGCTTGGCTTCGGTGACGTATCCTGGATCTAGATTGAGGGGGCGCAGCTCCGTGTGAACATTCTGCACGCGGTACTGCTCTTCGAGGTCGTTCGTGTGGAGTTTGACATCGATCAAGACGCTTGAATCATGGAGTTGCTCGAACGCAAAGAACGTCTTCTTTAAGCCCGCTCCCATCGTCTTTTCGTAGTAATCTGTGTCGGCAAACGAAAATACTTTGCTCGTTAGCGCTGTTGTCCCCCAAGCGGCCTCAGCCATCTCTCTCGCCCAGTCGAGCGCTGCCTCATGGCGACTAAATGCACCGAGTAGCAGCAGCACGGGTTTCGGTTCGGCAATCGCGCCCATGTCGGTTCTTTCGGATGGCGATCGCCATCGTCGCTTTTCGCTCAGCGAGAAGCCGTTCGTTTGCGGAGAGTCTGTGAATTAATTGCCTCGGAGTGAACAACAACACTTCTAATACGCTTTTGCCAAGACACCACGTTGAGTCGTGGCCTGGCCGGTGAAGATGCAAGTTCCAGGCACTTCCTCTTGTCCGATCGGCACGCAACGAATGGAGACCCTTAGCTTCTTCAAAATCTCTGCGACTTCAAGCGTTTCTACGAAGTGACAGTTCGCGAAGCCGCCGTGAATCTCAGGACGTTCCGCGTTCCGCGGTGTGAAGTAAGCTGTGAAATCCTCTAAGTTGTCGATATCACGAGTGTTGTCTTCGCGCAGAGTCTTCGCGCGCTCGAAGAGCCCGTTTTGAATCTCATCCAACACCGAAGCGACCGTCGTAACAAATTCGTCGCGTCCAATGCCTTGTTTCTCGCCCGTGTCGCGACGACCAAGGAAGACTGAGTTTTTAGCGATATCCTTGGGACCGACTTCGGCGCGAAGCGGGACGCCCTTTTTAATGTGTTCCCAGTGTTTGGCTCGCACGTCACGGTCGTCAATCAGAACTTCCACCTTGCCGTCCGAGTACGATTGCGATTCAAGTTCCTTCTTCAAACTCTCACAGTAAGGAATCACTTGCGATCGCTCTTCGTCATTGCGGTAGATCGGCAAAATGACAACGTGCTTGGGAGCTAACCGTGGAGGAATGATCAGACCATCGTCGTCGGAGTGTGTCATGATCAAGCCGCCAACCAATCGAGTCGAAACGCCCCAGGACGTCGTCCAACAATACTCTTCCTTGCCATTTTGATCTTGAAACTTTATCTCTTGAACTCGTGAAAAGTTCTGGCCGAGGAAGTGAGATGTGCCGGCCTGTAATGCCTTGCGGTCCTGCATCATCGATTCAATGGCGTATGTCTGCACCGCACCAGGAAATCGTTCGGCCTCCGTCTTCTCGCCTTTAATCACCGGCATCGCCATATAATTCTCGGCAAAGTCCGCATAGACTTCGAGCATTTGACGCGTCTCGTCGATCGCTTCCTGCTCGGTCGCGTGAGCCGTGTGCCCCTCTTGCCAGAGGAACTCGGCGGTCCGCAAGAACAGTCGCGTTCGCATCTCCCAACGCACAACATTCGCCCACTGGTTAATCAAGATCGGCAAGTCGCGATACGACTGAATCCAACGCGCATAGGTCGCACCAATGATCGTCTCGCTCGTTGGCCGCACAATATAGGGTTCTTCCAGCGGTCCTGCCGGAACTAGTCCGCCGTCCGGTCCTGGCTCGAGACGGTGATGGGTAACAACAGCACATTCCTTCGCAAACCCTTCGACGTGTGCTGCTTCCTTCTCGATGAAGCTCAACGGAATAAAGAGCGGGAAGTACGCGTTGACATGCCCCGTATCCTTAAACATACGATCGAGAACTCGCTGCATATTCTCCCAGATAGCGTATCCCCAAGGCCGGATGACCATACATCCACGAGCGTCGGAGTTCTCCGCAAGCTCGGCGGCCTTAATCACCTGCTGGTACCATTCGGGGTAGTCATCCGCGCGTGTCGGGCTGATCGCGTTCTTCTGTTTCTTTCCCATCTGTCTCTCCGTTTGAATTCGCTGGTGGTCGCTTCGTGCAACCAACAGGCAGCGGCATTCTATGGAACATCGACGTTAAGTCGCAATACGCCCTATCGCTACGGCCGCTGACGCCGCATCCTTGAACGTATTGCACCTGACTCCTAGAATCGCTCGTTCTCTATTGACCGCAATTCCTCGCCGAAAGTTCGCCCATGTCACGTCGCTTTGTCAACCAGCTCGCAGAAAACGAATCGGTCGACGAGGTGTTTCTCGTCTCGGAAAAGCAGCTGCGGACCAATCGCAACGGGAATCTATACATCGCGATGCGGCTGGCCGATAAGTCCGGCTCGGTGAACGGAATGATGTGGAACGCGAACGAACGGATCGCCGACGGCTTCGAGAACGGCGATTACGTTCGAATCAACGGCACCACTCAGCTCTACAACGGTACGATCCAGATGATCGTCACTCGTGTCGATCCGGTCATTCCAGAGAAGGTCGTCGAAGAGGACTTTGTAACGCTCAGTTCTACGGACGTGGGCAAACTGGCGACGGAAGTCGCTGAAATGCTGCGAGCGATCAAAAACTATCACTTGAGAAACTTAGCCGAGTCCTACCTGATGGACGAGACCTTCATGGAGAAGTTCTCCTCCGCGCCCGCGGGAATCAAGAATCATCACGCCTATCGCGGTGGCCTGTTGGAGCACGTATTGAGCCTGATGAAGCTCTCGTCACTCGTCGCACCTCACTACGACGGCCTTGATCCGGACCTGCTACTGCTGGGAGCCTTCCTGCATGACATCGGAAAGATCGACGAATTGAACTACGAACGAGAACTGTCCTATAGCGACGAAGGCCAGCTCATTGGACACATCGTTATGGCGGTCAGCATGCTCGAAGAGAAGATCCGCGAAACGGAGAAACTAGCCGGCGAGCCATTCCCGATCGAGATGGCTCTAAGGCTAAAACACATGATCGTCAGCCATCATGGTGAGTACGAATTTGGCAGCCCGAAGCTTCCGATGACTCTCGAAGCGATCGCTCTTCATTTCTTGGACAATCTCGATTCCAAAATCTATACCGTCAAGCAACTGATCGCCGACGACGTGAACGCCGGTAACAGCTGGACCCCCTATCAACCCAATATGGGGCGGAAGTTCTTCAAGGGCGAAGACGCGTGAGTTAGCCTGCCTGGTCACGACCGTGCTTTCCGCTCCGGCACATTCTCTTTCCCACGACCTATATTTGCGGGTCCGTTCTGCGCGTTGACGCGGGCGAGCGGTCGTGTTGTAGGAACTCTAACGATTGGGAATAGCAATGTCGGCACCAAATCCGTTATTACAGACGGTAATGAGCCTGCTGAAGGCGTTTCGTACTTACGTCTGGTTGTGGGTCATTCCGACTGTAGCAATGACGACGGTCGCGCTACTTTATGCCGTTGCAAAATCTACAACTTGGCAAGCGTCGCAAGCGCTCGTCGTTCGTGATGAAGCTCGTGGAATGAATCGTCAGGGTCGATTCGATAGTACGGAATCGATGCGAGCGTTCCACGAAACCATCGTCGAGGTCGCAAAGAGTTCGGGTGTCGTCTCGGCCGCGTTGAAGCAACTCGGCACACCGAAGTCGCTCTTAGGAAAGAAGAAGTTCCCGACCGACGCGGACATTCAAGCATTGCAAGAGAGCATCTCGGTCGTAGCCCCAACCGGCTCCGAACTCGGCACGACTGAAGTTCTCTATCTATCCGTCAAGGGAAAGACGCCAGCGGATGCTATTTCTCGCACCGACGCCGTCTGTGATCAGCTCGAAACACATCTTGGCAAGTTGCGAAATGCTCGCGCGGGAAGCGTGACCACGGAGTTGAAAGAGTCGCTTAAACTCGCCACGGCTGACCTACAACGGGCCACTAACTCACTCTCCGCGATGGAACGCGAAGTTGGTCGCGATTTGGCGGAGCTACGAGTGCTGAACCAATCGGGCTCGGGTGATGGAAATCTACGCACGGCCTTGAACCAAGTAAAAGCGGAAATCCGTCAACGGGAGAGCGAAGTCGAAGCTCATCGCGAGTTGCTGGGAGTTCTCGTCACTGCAAAGGACGACCCCGACGAGTTACTCGCGATGCCCAGCTCAATGTTCGCCGCTCAGCCATCGTTAAAGCGGTTAAAGGATGGACTTGTCGACGCACAACTACGCACGTCCGATCTGAAGGGCAAGATGAGCATCGGCCATCCACTCGTCCAAGCAGCCATCCAAGGCGAACAAGCTGTACGTTCGAGCTTGCGATCGGAACTCGCGTCGGCAATCGGAAGCTGCGAAACGGACCTTCAGGTAACACTGCGACAGGTCAGCTCGCTAACGAAACAACTGGATGACTTACAGGCTCGACTCGGCCGACTCGCGGGACTGCGTGCTGAATACGCCGTCCTGGTCAACGACGTCGAACAGCGAACGAGCATCGTGCAACAAGCCAAACAAGACCTTGCAACGGCGACGGCCACGCAATCGTCTTCGCAGGCGACCAGTCTGATTACTCGCTTTCAGGAGCCGCAAGTTGGTGATTCGCCGATCGGTCCTGGCCGAACAACCATCGTTGGCATCGGCCTGCTAGGTGGACTCATGACCGGAGCAGGTTTGGTCTTCTTGGTGGTGCCAATCGGCCCCGAGGGCAGTCGAAGCCGCCGACTGACCGACTACTTGGGGATCGGGCGAAGGGGATCGGATCGTCAGCAAGCCACACCGCAGGGCGGGGCACGAGTCGGTCGTCGGGCGGAAGACCAATCACGCTCGCGACGAGCGAACGACACACCACAATTCGGGCGGCGTGGCGAAGACCAAGCTGAAACTTCGCCAGATGAAGGTCGGAAGCGGCGAGAGGACGAACGGACCAAATAACACGTCATGTTCCCGTGAGCAACTGATCCATGGTCTTCGAGAGTTCGGAGCGGGAAACAACTTAGTGAGGAGCAGGCCATGCATCCGCTGAACACTCTGGGAATTCAATGGCTCAAGCGTTCGCAATGGGCAACGCTGAAGTTTTCGTCCTGGCTGGAAGCCATTCAGTCAGGCATCTTCATGGGACTGGTTGACGACGAGTCGTTCCAGGCCTTCGATACCTATCCTTTTGACGAAACCAAGCCGGTGGATGTCTCTGCCGAGACGGAGCGAGGCCTCGAGCCGTGGGAGCGGCATATCGTTCGTGAACACTTCACCGACGCCAAGTCTGTCCTCGTCGTCGGTGCAGGCGGCGTTCGGGAACTCGTCGGCCTGAACGAACTTGGATACGACACAACGGGGGTCGAGTTCGGCCCCGCTCTGTGCGAAGCGTCGCGACGTGAGCTAACGCTGCGAGAAAGCACAGCGACAATCAAAACGGCTACAAGGTTCGAGGTCCCGCGCAAAACCGAGCCCTACGACGCGGTATTTGTCGCCCGTAAGTTCATCTCGCATGTGCATGATCGAACGAACCGCATTGCGTTACTCGAAGCAATCCGAAAGTCGCTTCGCGCCGATGCGCCATTAGTCCTAGGTTTCTACACGCGCGAGCGCGATACACTCGCGTTCCGCATGCAAGCGGCCTTGGCGAACATCCTCCGAAGGCTGCGCGGTCGTCGCGAGTTCCCTGTCGAAGTTGGCGATCACCTCGACCCCGAATCACCGCTCTACCACCACCATTTTGTTTGGGAAGAATTGCGCGAAGAACTGCGAGAAGCGGGCTTCACACCGGTCGAATATGAACTGAATTGGTTCGGTTGGGCCGTCGCTCGCCTTCAACCGATTGAAGAACGCCACGAAGCCAAGGGCTCCGATGCCAGTGAAGCAATGGACCACGAGCAGGAACTGGTTGAATCCTCATAACCACAGACGTCGGAACCAAACATGGATCGCATCTTTGAACTTCGCGACGTCGAACAACTGTCGGAATACGCAACTGCGTGGCGACAGTTACTCGCCATCACGCCGCACGCATCGTTCTTTCAGTCCGTCGAGTGGCTGGCCTCGCGATGGAAACATGCGACGGCTGACGAGACGCTGTTCGTTGTCGCAACCGAGGAAGACGGGAAACCAACCGGATTTGTTCCCCTATGTATCAAGCAAGAGGCAACATCGTGCGGGGCGATGCGAGTCCTTCGTTTTCCAATCGATGGTTGGAGCAGCTTCTACGGTCCGATCAGCGCCTCACCTGACGAAACGATGCTCGCTGCGTTGCATCACGTGTGGAGTTCACGATTGAAGTTCGATCTGGTCGATTTCACAACGATTCCAGTTGCCAGTGCGACAGGAGCGCTGCGGTCCGTTGATGCGGACGCAGAGCCAACGACCGTAAACCTTGCTGGACAAGAGTGTGACGAAGCCACTCGCGTCGCAATGCTGGACCTCGCCGGCGACTGGGACGCTTACTGGAAAACACGAAGAGCACAAAAGAACCGTCGCCGAAACGTGGAGCGCTGCGAAAGACGTTTGAGCGAACTCGGTACAATTCGATACGAGCGTTACCGACCCGGCGGAACGTCGGTGGCCGAAGTTGAACCGCGTTGGGATCTCTACGACGCGTGCGAGTCGATCGCCAGAAACAGTTGGCAAGATGGACTTGTCGATGGCAACACGATGCATCACGACCATGTGCGTCCGCTGCTTCGTGATGCTCATTTGGCGGCGATCAATGCCGGCGCGGTCGATCTCAACTTGCTGCTCCTAGACGAGCGGCCGATCGCATTCGCATATGGATACCACTACGAAGGCTATGTCGATCTCATGCGTGTCGGCTTTGCTCCGGATCTCGCCAAGCTCGCGCCGGGCAACGCGCTTTGGACACGCCTGATCCAAGACAGCTTTACGCGCGGCGACCGCGTACTCGATTTTGGCCCAACTTGCCTCGATTACAAGCGATTCTGGACAACACGGCTCGAACCGAGCTATCGCGTCCGACAGTACGCGTCGACTCCCAAGGCACAGGCGTTGCGTCTGGCTCGCTGGATGAAAAGTCAACGGCAGACAAACTCGGATGACTCAAATCAGCGCAGCAAAGAATTGGCCGCCGAACCAGCGCCACAAGTACAAGTAACGGCGGGCTCGTAAGATGGACGTCACCCAATCAAACCCGTGTACTGGGTGTACGATCGATCAAGATTGTTGCACGCACTTGTCGGGCCTCCGGCTCACACAACTCGAGTTCAACCGCTGTTTCAAACAGCACACCGACCAGATCGTTGTCGAGAGAGAAGGGCCCCTGGTGGTCGTCAGCCAGCAGGAAGGAGCCACCTGTCCGAATTGGCAAAACGACGGTTGCGCTGTTTACGATGCCCGACCTCGCGAGTGTACGCTGTTCCCGCACACGCTTTACGTGCAACAGCATCGTGACGATAGCGTGTCAGTACATGTCCATTCGGATACACAGTGCCCGTTGAAGGCACAACTTCGCAGCAGCCAGCAAGAAGCAGAGCAACTCGCGCGTGAGTTCGCTGAAGAGGCGTTTGGTGCTGCGACGCCGATTCGAGTCAATCACGAAACGATATTGCAGTTGCTCCGCCGCCGCGGTCGCAACCTCGTCAGCCGTGTCCTTGACGTTCTGCTCAAGTAGCCGATGCCATTCGAGGTCGCGGCTGAACAACCGCTGGCGGTCATCACACCGAACGTCCCTGGACTGGCTTCATGGATGCACCCCACCAATGCCGTTTCCATCGCAATGCTTGTGCCCTCAAGCTGGATTTCGCGTAGTGGCAGAAACGAACGCTCGGTAACACATTGGTACGCCAGGAATGTTTGTAGCTGCTGTCCCCTTCTCCCAGATCGAAAACGAGTTGCTCCCTGGCAAAGGCATCCTGGAGAATGCGATGGATTAAGACAGTCCCCGGATTCGCACTTTTGAACTCCAGGTTGTATCCCATCCTCAATCCATACTCCGTTCCGCCAAATACATAGTTGTAGGAAAACGCAATGGGTTCTCCGACCACAGAAAGGAGATAGATTGAAACAGCGCCCCTCTGGACGGCGACTTCGTGGACATCGCGCAAGAATGGCCTTACGTCTCCATGCGTCAGCGTAGTGCCGTTCGCGGCGGATGCTTGCCAGCTTTTGCCGGCGACGCCTTCGCATATATCGTACAGATCCCAGCGAGCATGTTGCTCGGCGTTGTCGTTGGATTTCAGGATACCGTCCGAGCACCAGTGCAACAGCTCGACTGACCCGATTTCTGCAAGTTTCTTTTCTGCGCGACGCACGTTATTGCGATGCTTCCCGTGACGTCCCATCCAGTACGTGTCCCACTCCTGTGACAGGTCGATCTGGGAAATGTCATCTCGTGAGAAAACTTGCGGTTGCACGCCGATGTTGGCGAAAGAACGTCCGACCTCGTCGTGGAGGTTCCCCGGTGTCCAATCTAGCTCCAACAAGTCCCAGTCGCGGATGGTCTTTTGCACGTGACTCAATCCCGCAGTCAATACAGCTTGGGGGTTCGAGCCAATCGGTCCGTATTGTGTCCCCCAAGCGTCCAAGGGGTAACCAAGCCTCCGCAACGGACCGCCGCGAGTTGCAACGTTGGTCACCGCCAGCGGCAATATCCCTTTGAGTTGATCATCGTCGTAAACGAGCAGCGTTCGCAACCGTTGGTCTTGCCCGAAATGATGCCAGTAAACGGAGAGCCACTCCAGCGTCTGAAAGAACGATGCGTTTGGCGTCTCTGCGAGAAGGCGCGCCCAGTCATCGCGGTGCGCTTCGAGCTGTTCGATTTCGTTAACTTCAACAACACGCATGTTGAACTTCTGACTGCTAACAAACTAATACGCGTTCTCTTGTTTAAACACGACGAACACGGTCTTGAACAGAATCTTCAAGTCCATCCAAAGCGACCACTCGCGTATGTACTCAAGATCGCACTGAATTCGATTCGACATTTTGTCGAGCGTATCCGTCTCGCCGCGCCACCCGAGAACTTGCGCCAGCCCCGTGATCCCAGGCTTGACCTTGTGCCGCAGCATGTAACCGGGGATCAGACGTCGATATTGCTCGTTGTGAGCCGTCGCGTGAGGTCGCGGGCCGACGAGCGACATGTTGCCTTCGAGGACGTTGAACAGTTGAGGAAGCTCATCGAGGGATGATTTACGCAAGAACCGTCCGAGCGGAGTGATCCGCGAGTCGCCTCTCGTCGCTTGCTTCACGATAGGCCCGTTGTCCGCCACTCGCATGCTGCGAAACTTCCACACCAAGATCTCACGACCGTCCAATCCGTATCGCCGCTGTCTGAAAAAGACTGGGCCTCGCGATGTCAGCTTAATCAATGCGGCAACGACCATCATCGGCAAGGCCGCCGCTCCCAAAGCCATCGACGCCAAGGCGACATCACAGATCCGCTTCGCTACACCGTCAACGCCGTAGAACGGATTTTCGAAGACACTGACGACTGGCAATCCGCCAATATCTGTCCAGCGTGAATGAAGCAGTTCGAACACGAAGAAGTCGGGCACGATGTAAACCGATGCTGTCGAGTCAGCGAACTGGTCCAGCAAGTGACGAATTCGCTTCTCGGCTCGCATTGGGAGGGTGATGTAGATGCGATGAATCTCGCCCCGCTGTGCCATGTCGACCAGTTCACCAATCGTCCCCAACAGCTTGCCGAGTCCATCCGGGATATCGCTCGTTCGAGTCGCCGGCCGATCGTCGAAGAATCCAGCAAACTCAAGGCCCAGCTCAGGTGCGTCTTCCATGTTGCGAGCAAGCCGAATGCCAAGGTTGGTTACTCCGATGATCGCGAACTTGCGCGTGTTGATTCCCCTAGCCAGCAGCGACCGCTGCACCATTCGAATCGCGATACGAGTCGCCGCGAATAGAATCGCGACAACAGCAACAACGATCAACAGCGCTGCCCGTGGCAGGTGGTCCGTAAAACGAGTCAGAAACGCCGCGACAAGCAAAGCAGCGGTGCTGTACACCCAAGTCAACTCGACAGCCGCGATCTCACGATAGATCGCAACACCGCGCCAGCTGCGATAGAGCCCAACAATCTCTCCAATCAAAAAGACCGTAATGACCGTTACCGCCGCAGCCAGAAAGTAGTTCGCATCGACCAACGTCTTCGGATACATCGCCGCCACCGCAAACCCCAATCCAATGCAACCCGCATCCGACGCTCTCAATAGCGCATCGATCAACGACCGTTCATGCCGAATCCGAAGCATATTTTGCGGTATCACGTGACGATCTTCCTTCAGAACAACTCGTTTAACCCGACGGCTAGGCCGCTTCTATGCCCCGTTTCGTGGCAGAGAGTTTCCAGAAGCTACCGCGAAAGCCTACGTCACTCGTTACCGTTGGCCTCCGTTAGTGCCAACTGCCTTGGATGCATCGATCGTATCGGTTGTGCTGGCTTGAGCGACCGGCTGAATCCCTTCATACTGTCGACATCAGAAGGGGATCATCCGTGGCCGACGGCAATCAAACCAACTACTTCGTACACACGCTGCCACATGCCCGCGATTGGCAGCATCGCCCGCAGTTCGAGCAGATCTGCGATTGGTGGCGTGCTGGAGGCCACGGAGTTTGTGCATTGATTGGCATGGGCGGAGCCGGCAAGACCGCAATCGCCGAGCGGTTTCTCAATGTTGGAGTACAGCCTTCAGGCTGCGAGCATCCACAACGGGCAGCAGCTTGGATTCCGGTGCACCCGCTCGCCTGCCACAAAGCGTCTTTGTCTATTCCGGCAGCAGGCAAATGAATCGAAAGAGGGTATCGCAAGTGTCACTATCCCGCGCACAACTCATGACCACCATTGCTAACAAGCTTTCGGAACAAGAGTTCAATGACCTCTGTTTCGATCACTTTCCCGCAGTGGCAAAAAGCTTCGCAGAAGGGCAGTCTCGCAACGGTCGCGTGCGTTCACTGATCGAGTACGCCGAGAATCACAAGCAGTTGGACCAGCTCGAAAGAGCAATCAAAGAGATCAATCCAGTTGCCTTGGAAGAAGCAATCGACCTTCCCAACAAGGCCAGCGAGTCGGGACCTAGCGACGTTCTCGTTGTTGCCGCGAACGCGCAAGGAATGACCACACTGGCCCTCGAACAAGAAGCTGCCGTCATAGCGAAGCAGTTGTTCGTTGAGAAGCCGAAACGCGACCTTCGCGTCTTCTCACGAATGGCGACTGGTGCCGCCGACTTGTCCGGGCTGTTGCTAGCCCACGATCCTATGGTCGTCCATTTCGCCGGGCATGGCACGCCCGAAGGCAATTTGATCTTTGCCGATGAAACGGGCGGCCAACAGATCGTCGAGGCAGAGGAACTAGGTGAGCTGTTTCAAACGGTCGGAGGTCGCGTCGAATGCGTTACGTTGAACTCCTGCTGGTCCGCTGCTCAGGCGGATGCATTGCTAAGTCGTGGTGTTCCGTGTGTCGTTGGCATGACTTCGCGGATTGATGACGAATCGGCAACGCAATTCTCCAGCGGCTTCTACGAAGCTCTTGCGTACGGTCGCGACTACGCTACAGCCGTTGAGTTAGGTCGCAGCAAGATCAGAATTCTAGGACTTCCGGACCGCGAGGCCCCGCACTTCGTGACCAACGATCCTCGGATGTTTGATCCGGACATTGCCATCTCAGGTCTGTCACTCGGAACGCCCCGCTCGCAAGCGGGTTGGCCATACATCATTACGGATAAAGCACCCGTCGTTGAGGAAGGGAGCGGCGACGCAGCAGTTCCGAAAGTGAAGTTGTTCTACGGAACCAATCGGAAGCTCAAAGACCCGGCGAAACCATCAAAAGGCTACGGGACCGAACGCGAAAACAAACTGAACTACGGAACGTGTTCGGTACGCGTACCCAAGGACCATCGCAAGAAAGGAACTTTGAGTTCCTCCTTCTGGTGGAAGCTGTGGACAGGGATCGACGACACGGTCAGGCTAGACAACGACTCGATCACACCGTTGAAGGACGATGTGTTTTGGCAGCAAGCACGCGAACAGTTAAAGAATGCACCTACGAACGAGCAAGATGTACTCGTGTTTGTGCATGGTTTCCGCGTCAATTTCAAAGACGCGGCGATCCGCGCCGCTCAGATCAGCGCCGACATGAACTTCCCCGGGCTTACGGCGTTCTTCAGTTGGCCTTCGCTCGGGAGGTTGATCGGATATGTCGCCGACGGCGCGACGATCGAGGCATCCGAGCCGTTGTTGACTGAGTTTCTAACACAGATTTTGCAAGAGAGCGGCGGAAAGAAGATCCACCTGATCGCTCACAGCATGGGCAACCGAGGCGTCCTGAAGGTGATGGAGAACGTCATCGATCAGGTTAGGAGCAAGAATCCTAAGGCTTTCGGTCAGATCCTCTTGGCAGCACCAGATGTTGATGTCGAAGTCTTTCAGCAGAATTGTGCCGTCTATCAGCAAGCAGCTTTGCAGACAACGTTGTACGCATCACCTCGCGACTGGGCCGTTTGGGCATCGTCAATCGTGAACTGGCACGACCGAGTCGGGTATCATCCGCCTGTTACCGTGTTCGATGGGATCGATACGGTTCGCGTAGACAAAGTTGATATGGACTCAATCGGACACGGCTACGTCGGTGCAGCGAAAGACGTTATGAACGACATGGATAAGGCAATTAGATTCCAAGCAACACCGCACGATCGCGGACTCGAAAAGCGTGAGACAGAAGAAGGCCACGAATTTTGGGAAATCCTTGGCTAGACAAATGGCCGCGAACAGCAGTGACGGGCACGCCAGATTGCAGGAAGAAGCAATTGGCAGATCGGAGTCGTAGCTGAGGTCGCGTGGCTTCAGAATTGGGCCGAGCGCTGGCGGGCGCAGCTATCGAGCTTGGATCGACTGAACTCTTGCGATCCCATCTAGATGGCTGTCTGCCTTGACCCCATAGCTCTCCTTTCAACAAGTGACTACAGTAAAAGCAATGGAAGAAAAAGAAATCGATCCTGCTGATCTAGCAGATGCGGTGTTGGCGTTCGTCTCTCGACCTAACTATCAGCCTGTCAAACCGAGAGTAATCGCCAAGAAGTTGGGGCTGCCAAAGGAACGAATCTCCGAAGTTCGCAAAGCCGTGAAGCGGCTCGCGAAGAAGGGCAAGCTGGCGTATGGCGAGAAGCATTTGGTGGCGATGCCGGGCGGCAAGTCCGCGACTGCTGCGTCCAATGCCCCCAAGCCGACCAACGTCGTTACCGGTACGTTTCGCAAAGCGAAGGCTGGATTTGGCTTTGTGCGGCCCAAAGATCCGGACGTTAAAAAACGGCTCGGCGATGATATTCACATCTCCGAGAAGAAGACGCTCGACGCATCCAGCGGTGACTTGGTCGCGGTTCGACTAAAGAAGGGCGCCGGGGGCGAGCGGACTCGGGGCGAGATCGTCGAGATTCTCGAACGAGACAAGAATCAGTTCGTTGGCGTTTACTTTGAACGCACGGAGATGGGCTTTGTCCAAGTCGATGGCAAAGTCTTCGCTCGACCCACATTCGTCGGTGATGCCGGTGCAAAGAATGCTCGCAGCGGCGATAAGGTCGTCATCGAGATGGTTCACTTTCCATCGCACACACGCGATGGCGAAGCGGTCATCGTCGAAGTACTCGGCGCACGCGGAACACCGGGAATCGACACGCTATCGATCATCCGCGAGTTCAACTTGCCAGACGAGTTTCCAGACGATGTGCTTGAAGCGGCAAGGGAGCAGGCCGACAAGTTCGACGAGTCGATTGGCGAAGATCGCCGTGACTTCACGGGCGATACAGTGGTCACCATCGATCCTTTCGACGCTCGCGACTTTGACGATGCGATCTCGCTCGAGAAGCTCGACAACGGTCATTGGCGACTCGGCGTACATATCGCGGATGTCTCGCACTTTGTGCCGAAGGGCTCGCCGCTGGACCGCGAAGCGCGTGATCGGGCGACGAGTGTTTATCTACCAGATCGTGTCATTCCGATGATTCCGGAAGTGATATCGAACAATCTGGCCAGTCTCCAGCCGCATCGTGTTCGTTATACAAAGACCGCGGTCATCGAGTTCACGCCCGAAGGCGTGCCGGTGGCGACCGAAGCATTTTGCGGGGTGATCAAGAGCGCACATCGCTTCAACTACGAAGAAATCGACGAATATATTGAGGATCGACAGCCGTGGCGGGAGAAGTTGGAACCGAAAGTGTTCGATCTCGTTGGGCGAATGTACGAGTTGGCGATGATCTTGCGACGGCGGCGGCTTAGCGGTGGTTCGATCGAGCTGACATTGCCTGAAGTGAAGATCGATTTGGACAACGATGGCAAGGTGAGTGGCGCACATCTCGCAAAGCATAGCGAAAGCCATCAGATCATCGAAGAGTTTATGCTCGCTGCGAACGAAGCCGTCGCGACGCTGCTCTCGGATCACGAGTTGCACTTTCTAAGACGAGTTCACGCGAAGCCCGACCCACTCAAACTCAAAAACCTAGCTCAGTTCATGCGGGAGTTGGGAATTGAGTGCGAGAGTTTGGAGAGTCGCTTCGAGATCAAGCGAGTCGTCGAACAAGTCGTCGGTCAACCGGAAGAGCACGCCGTTCACTATGCGGTCTTGCGAGCGATGAAGAAGGCGGTCTACAGCCCGGAGGTCGAAGGGCATTACGCATTGAACAGCCGCAACTACTGTCACTTCACATCACCGATTCGTCGCTATCCTGATCTGACCATTCATCGGATGATTGAATCCATTGTCCGAGGCAAAAAACCGCCGAACGACTTCGACAAACAAGCTCTGCTCGGCGAACATTGTTCGGAACGCGAACAACGTGCGGCATCGGCGGAACGCGAGTTGATCAAGGTCAAACTGCTGACGTATCTCAGTTCGCGCGTCGGCGAAGAGATGGATGCAGTGATCACGGGAGTCGAGCGATTCGGATTGTTCGCGTGCGGTCGTGAATTGCCAGCCGACGGGTTGATTCACATCTCGTCACTGCAAGACGACAACTACCAATTCGATGCGGACACGCACAGCCTGGTGGGCCGTCGCGCCGGAAACTCGTTCCGCTTAGGTGATTTACTCCGAGTCGAGATCGCTCACGTAGACGTCGATCGGCGTTCGCTAGATTTTCGCATCGTAGCATCACAGAAAACGACGCATTCGTCTTCAATGAAATCGAGCGGTCGATCGCCCGGCGGCTCGCGAAAGCATCAAACCGCAGACAAATCGGGCGGCAAGCGACGTGGAGCCGACAAGAAGCCAACCGCAAAAAAGGCAGCGGGCAAAGACAAACGACGTGGAAGCCGCGGTTCGTAAGGGCTAGTTCGGCTAGCACTCACGCGAAAACCTCCCATTTCCTGTGGTCGCGCCACATCACCCGAAGCGCTCTCGTTTCCGCAAGATTGGGCGACTATTTCTGCGAATGTGTCCCAGCTCACGAACTGACTAAAGCTTTTGTGCCGAAAAGACCGACAGTCGAGGACAACGATTCAAGCTGGAGGTCAAGGTATGCGGATTAAGTCAAGGATTCGATGGTATCAAATCGCAGTGGCACTTGTCGCAGTGACCTGGACCGGGTGTGCAACGACAAGCGGAATCAAGCCTTTCGATCTGGCGTCCCACCGCGACCAAGCCGTTGACAACGTGGCCGCCCCATCTCAACTAGCGACACCGGAACAAGCCGATGCACCCTCAGCGGACGGATACCAGACACAATTCGTCTCGGCCCCGCGTCCCCAACGACGCTACACGGCCCCAGCCTGCACGTCCGGCTTTAGCTGACGTCGCTGAGATTAGCACATCGTGAATGTGCAATTAGAACTGAGAGTACGCACTCGCCCAGCTAGCGGGCAGCCTCGGTTTAGCTACAATTTCGTGAGTCATGTGCGGTTAAGAACGCACACGCCTTTGGCTCACGGATCGCTACATGGAAGTTGCCCTCGCACACACGCCGCTTTACGATTGGCACGTTGCTCGCAGCGCGCGAATGGTGGACTTTGCGGGCTGGTCGATGCCGGTTCAGTATTCGTCGATTGTCGAAGAACATAGGGCTACGCGCAACGCCATCGGCGTCTTCGATATCTCGCACATGGGGCGTTTGCGATTCGATGGGGAAGGAGCGGCGACGTTTCTCGACCGGTTGCTCACCCGACGCGTCGTCGGACTAGAACAAGGGCTGATTCGCTACTCTCTCGTGACCAACGAATCCGGTGGCATTCTCGACGATGTGCTCGTTTACCATCTCGCTGATGCAGACTACAAGCCATTTCATTTGCTCGTTGTCAATGCGAGCAATCGTGCAAAGATCGTTGCCTGGGTCGAGCAACATCTGTCTAGCGATGATGGCGTGACGATTCGGGACCAGACTGTAGAAACAGCGATGTTCGCCGTTCAAGGGCCAGACGCTCTTAGCGCATTACAGCCGTTGACCGATGTGCAATTGAGCAACATGCGATACTACTCGGGCCAAACCGCGCAGATCGCTGGTCACCCAGTCATCGTCAGCCGCACGGGTTACACGGGCGAAGATGGATGCGAATTGATCGTTTCGGCGGAGTCCGCGAGTAGCGTCGTTGAGAACCTATTCGCTGAAGGAGAACAGTTCGGCATCCAGCCCGTCGGACTAGGCGCGAGAGACACATTACGATTAGAAGCAGCGATGCCTCTATACGGGCACGAGTTGTCGGAAACGATCGACCCATTTCAAGCAGGGTTGGGCTTCGCGGTTCACTTGAAAGACCGTGACTTCATCGGCGCCTCTGCGCTCAAAGAACTCAAACAGCTTCCCAATCAACTGCGCCGAATCGGCCTGGAGATCGACAGCAAACGAGTTCCCCGTGAGCACTATCCCGTACTCTCGAGCGACGCAGTTATCGGGGAAGTGACGAGCGGCACGTTCTCACCGACGCTTGAGCGACCGATTGCGATGGCTTATGTTCAGCCCGATGCGGCGGAGTTAGGTACAAAATTGGCCGTCGACATTCGTGGACGCGCCGCAGAGGCTCGAGTCGTGGCGTTGCCCTTCTACAAACGAGACATTAAGTGAGTCGCGCCAACGCGCAAGTGGCTCGCGCCTAATAAGACGAAAGGAATTCACGGTGAACCCCGACGAACTGCTATTTGCCGAGACGCACGAATGGGCCAAGGTCAATGACGAAGATGGTGCCAAGGTGGCGACCGTCGGCATCTCGGCATTCGCCGTCGAGCAACTGACCGATCTCGTCTACATGGAGCTTCCTTCCGTTGGTGCAACAGTCGAAGCGGGTAAAGAGTTCGGCGAGGTC
This sequence comes from Planctomycetota bacterium, assembly GCA_014381825.1. GTDB lineage: Bacteria > Planctomycetota > Planctomycetia > Pirellulales > Pirellulaceae. The sequence continues at coordinate 30,624 of JACNKX010000114.1, read as the reverse complement.
GAATCCGTGAAGGCCGTCAGCCCGCTCTACAGCCCCGTGACCGGCGAGATCGTCGCTGTGAACGCGGGACTCCCCGATTCGCTAGAAACTCTGAACTCCGATCCGTACAACGCCGGTTGGATTCTCAAGGTTAAGCTGGCGGACGAAAGCTCCCTCGCTAAGCTTCTCGATTCAGCCGCCTACCAGAAGCAGTGCGCCGAAGAAGGCTGAGGATCGTCGAAGCCAGAAGACAAATCATCTCAACACCTAACACAGACCCTCTCATCCGATGCCTTACACATTTAATACGCCTGAAGATCAACACGCGATGCTCGACGCAATCGGCGCGGCATCGATTGACGATCTGTTTGCTCCGATCCCCGATTCGTTGCGATTAGAGCGTCCTCTCGATATTCCGGCCGCCATGGGCGAGTTGGAGTTGACGCAACACATGCAGGCTCTGGCCGCAAAGAACGAGCACGCTGGACAGAAGACCTGTTTCCTTGGCGGCGGAAGCTATGACCACTTTGTCCCCGCCGTGGTGGATGCAATCGCCTCGCGTGGCGAGTTCTATACTTCGTACACGCCGTATCAACCGGAAGTCAGTCAAGGCAATCTCCAGGTCACGTTCGAATATCAGACGCTGATCTGCCAGTTGACTGGAATGGACGTCTCGAACGCCAGTCTGTACGACGGTGGCAGCGCGGCGGTTGAAGCGGTACTCCTGTGTATGAGCGTGACGAAGCGTTCAAAAGTAGTGACGACGGCGAGCGTCCACCCTGAATATCGTCAGATCATCGAAACTTACTTCACGCATCTCGACGCTGAATTGATCACCGTCGGTTCGCCCGCAGGCATCGTCTCGATCGAAGAGCTAGAAGAAGCCGTCGATGACGACACAGCATGCGTGTTGTTACAACAACCGAATTTCTTCGGTTGCGTCGAAGATGCGGAACGGATCTCCGGGATTGCTCACGAACACGGAGCGTTGTTCGTCGTCTCTTGCGATCCAATCAGCCTGGGCCAGCTGAAACGCCCCGGCGACCTTGGCGCGGACGTGGTCGTGGCGGAAGGCCAATCACTTGGCTCGCCGATGCAGTTCGGTGGGCCTTACCTCGGCATCATGGCTTGTCGAGAGAAATTTGTTCGCCGAATGCCAGGCCGCATCGCGGGTCAGACCACCGATCGCCGTGGTAAGCGGTGCTGGGTGTTGACGCTGCAAACGCGAGAACAGCATATTCGCCGCGAGAAGGCGACCAGTAATATCTGCACGAATCAAGGCTTATTCGCGCTCCGAGCTGCGATCTACCTCTCGGCCCTAGGGCCACAAGGGCTCCGCGAAGCTTCGGAGCTGTGCCTTCAGAAGTCACGCTACGCCATCGAACAACTCGTCGCTGATGAACGATTTGAGCTGGCATTCCAGCAGCCAACTTTCAAAGAGTTTGTGATTCGTGACACCAAAGGCAAGGTTGCCGACGTCTTGGCCGAGTGTAGCGAGTCGGGGATTCTAGCGGGAATTCCACTTTCGACATGGTATCCCAATCTCAGCGACTGCTTCCTCGTTGCGGTTACCGAAAAACGAACGAAACATGAAATCGACCAGTTAGCTGACAGCTTGACTCGCGCGTCAGTCGATGACTCGGTTGTCTCCGTATAAGGCATCGAAGGACATGCGAAACACTCTAGCTACTCAACCCATCTTCGAGCTTTCCAAGCCCGGTCGTCGAGCGGCTCGGTTTCCGAAGTCGGATGTGCCGGTGCGACCGATCGAAGACCTTTTGCCCGAGCGTTGCCGCGCGACGACACCTCCGCCGCTTCCAGAAGTGACCGAGCCAGACGTCGTCCGGCACTTCACGAATCTCTCGACATTAAATATGTCCGTCGATACACACTTCTATCCGCTCGGCTCGTGCACCATGAAGCACAACCCAAAGCGAAACGAGCGACTCGCGAACCTTCCCGGGATCGCCGATCTCCATCCGTATCAACCGGACGATACGGTTCAGGGATTGCTTCAACTACTGCATGAGCTGCAAGGCATGTTCGCCGAGATTTCGGGACTGCCAGCGGTCTCATTGCAACCAGCGGCGGGAGCACATGGCGAGTTGACTGCATTGATGGTCGCGGCCGCCTACTTCGACGATCTCGGTGAGAAGCGTACTAAAGTACTGACCCCTGATAGCGCGCACGGCACGAATCCGGCGAGTGCTCGAATGGCGGGCTTCGACGCGGTCACGATTAAGAGCGACTCCCGCGGCCTAGTTGACCTCGAAGACTTGCGTTCCAAGCTGGACGATCAAGTCGGCGTTTTTATGATCACGAATCCAAGTACATTGGGCATCTTCGACGATCAAGTTGCCGACATCGCGGACTTGGTTCACAAGGAGGGCGGATTGATCTACCTGGACGGCGCCAACATGAACGCCATACTCGGCATCGCCCGCCCCGGTGATTTTGGTGCCGACATGATGCACTATAATCCTCACAAGACTTTCAGCGGACCGCACGGCGGCGGCGGCCCGGGCGCAGGGCCGATTTGCGTCACGGAAAAGTTGGGGCCGTATCTACCTGCGCCAGTGGTTTGTCAGCATGATGGTCGCTTCGCGCTCGACTACGATCGTGCCAAATCGATCGGGCGCGTTCGAGCTTTTTTCGGTAACGTGGGAGTTCTCGTACGTGCGTACTGCTACATTCTGACTCACGGGGCAGATGGCCTTCGGCGCGCCTCTGAGAATGCCGTATTGAATGCGAATTACTTGCTCAGTCGCGTCAAGCACATTCTGCCAGTTCCTCACGGCGATCGCTGCATGCACGAATTTGTCGCAACGGCTGGAGAATTAAAGAAGACGAAAGGAATCAGCGCGATGGACATCGCCAAACGATTGCTCGACTTCGGCTACCACGCGCCAACTGTTTACTTCCCACTCACGGTTGCTGAATCGATGATGATCGAGCCAACCGAGTCGGAGAGCAAGGAAACGCTCGACGCATTCGCCGCGGCATTATTCCGAATTACCGACGAAGCAACCGAGCTACTGCATGACGCCCCACACACCACGGCAATCAGCCGCCCCGACGAAGTCCAGGCAGCTCGCAAACCCGTGTTAAAATGGACATCCGCCTGATCATCGACGAGCCGGCTCGGGGCTCGTGGAATATGGCGGTCGATGAAACGCTGCTTCTGGGGGCAGGGCAGGGCGGCGGCGCGGCGCTTCGGTTCTATCAGTGGGCCGAGCCGACTTTGTCACTGGGGTACTTCCAGAAAATCGCTGCTCGAAGTGAACATCCGCCCAGCTCAGAACTGCCTGTCATCCGCCGGGCTACGGGAGGGGGCGCGATTATACATCATCATGAATTGACCTACAGCTTTGTGACGCCAATTCGGGACCGCTTCTCGCCCGAGGTCCAAGACTGTGTAATGCAATTCCACTTGTCGTTAATCGCGACTTTGGCAGAAGATGGAATTAAAGCACGACTGTGTGGTGACGCAGCTGCGGAGGAACAATCGGACAACTTCCTTTGTTTTCAGCGGCGAAACTCGCTTGATCTTTTGATCGGCGATTCCAAATTTGTCGGCAGTGCCCAACGCCGGCATCAGGGAGCGCTGCTTCAGCACGGAAGCATCCTTCTGTCTCGTTCACCTCTCGCCGAAGCCCTCCCAGGGCTAGAGGATCTCGCCGGCGTCACCCTCAATGTCAGGGCGTTAATACAACGCTGGTCCGCACATTTGAGCGGCGAATTCGGATTCGACCTAGTGACATCCACCCTGCTGGAAACCGAATCGTCGTTCGCGTTGGAGATCGAACGTGCAAGATTCGCCGACGAGAATTGGACATACAAACGTTGACTAACATTCCCCCGCAAGTGTTATATAATTTGACGTTTGCCTCCTTTTTCATTAAGCTTTTTCCTTGCAAGGTAAAGGTTCGATGGCGAATCGGGCGAATGAGTTTAGTTTAGAGGCAACTTAAACTCCAAACTCCCGTTACCGCGCAGCAAGTTCCACATCGTCAGCGCAGCTCGCGCCATCGGTAAGAAAGGTGCATATGCAAGTCAAGTTAAAAGTCCTCGCGGGGAAGAACTCGGGCAAGGAACTGGCAGTTCCTGTGAAACGCTTCTTGATCGGGCGAGGCGACGACTGTCACATGCGTCCAAAGAGCGAAGCCATCAGTCGCAATCATTGCGCGATCCTGGTCAGCGAGGATGACGACGAAGTCATCATCCGTGACCTGAACAGCCGCAACGGAACCTACTTGAACGGCGAGCGACTCGCCGCTGATCAATCTCTAGAAGCAGGTGATCATTTGCAAATCGGGCGGCTTGAATTTGAAATCATGATCAAAAACCGAAAGCGTGTGCCCGAACCGATAGCAGCGCCCGCAACGATTAGCGACGATAGCGCTTCGCTAGATTTCGACATCAACGAATGGTTGCACGAAGGCGACAACGCCGACAAATCAGAGAAGAAGAAGGCCGACCCAGAAACACGGCAGTTCAAGCTGGACGAAACGGATCGTATTGCTCTCGAAGCTGCAAAGCGAACCCTCGACAGCGTTGACGGCGATGACCTGCCCGTATCGGACAATGGCGAGTCTGCAACGAAGAAACTCGAACGGCCTGCGAAACAGACTCCCGGGAAGTTACCGACGAGTGAGAAAGAAGATGCGGCTTCGTCGCGGGACGCGGCGGCTGACATGTTGAAGAAGTTTTTCAACAACCGCTAGTCGCAAACGCACGATCCGTAACGATTCATCAAAGCCTGTCGCTGCGACAGGCTTTTTTAGTGGCCATCCAAGATCGCGGACCAAGACGAGAATACCTAAGCGACTCGAATTCCGTTCTGTCGCTGAAACCACATGATTCGGCGTCGGGTATCACCCAGTAACCGGCACTCTAAAACTGATAAAGCGTGCCGGAGAGAATGGCTTGATGGAAGATCTCCGATTATTGGTAAATCGCTGCCTTAAGGGCGAGCAATCCGCCATGTTAGCGCTCGTCGAGCGCTTTCAAGGCCAGGTATTCGGACTCTCCTACCGCATGTTGGGAAACCGCCAAGACGCTGAAGACGCAGTCCAGGAGACGTTTGTTCGCGTGTTAAAGAATTTGGGAAAATGGGATCACGAACGAGATTTTGAGCCTTGGTTGTTCGCGATTGCCGGCAATCGTTGCCGTACCGCGCTCGCATCTCGGCGTCGGCGCCCCACAAGCCAAGCCTTCATTGAACCGGTACCCGACCATCGTCCAGATGCTGCGCCGGCGATGCATTTGGCAGAGGAAGTACAGCTCGGCCTTGAGCAACTTCGAGATGATTACCGTCAAGCCTTCGTCTTGTTCCACCAGCATGAGCTGAGCTACGAGCAAATCGCTGACGCGATGAGCCGGCCATTGGGCACGGTCAAAACATGGATTCACCGAGCGCGAATCGAGCTGATTCGCTTCCTTCGGCAGCGTGAAGTGATTGAGGAATCGAGTTATGCAGTGCGTAAAGTTTGAACAGCGACTCCAACAGTTGCTCGACGACCGACGAGTCGTCGAACGGGACGAATTGCTTCGTGAGCATGCGGGCAAATGCGACGCTTGCGACGCGCTCATCCGAAGTCAGCGCAAACTGTTTAACGCGATTAATGCCCATACGATGTATACCGCAGAGCAATCGCAGTGCCCTTCGGATATGGGAGTTCGTGTTCTCGATCAGAATCGACTCGACGGGAAGAGCCGAAGGAAGAGGCGTTTATTGGTGGCTGCGCTCGCAACGGCAGCGGCGCTCATGATCGCTCTACTCCCGCTCGCAGGCGAACGGATCAGGCTCCGTGAAAATGGAAAGCAGGGAGCGGGAGGACTCGCGTTGGTTGCGCCCGCTCCGCAATCGATCGCGACTCGGCAACTGAGCTCTCAAGAAACAGAAGACTTGCGAAGGCTGATGCGCCAGTTGGTGGTCCACCTCTCGGACAATCGCTTCGGGATGCTTGAGCCAGTTGATCAACTTGCCAGCGGCATTCGTCCTTTGGCTGCCACCTTCAATCTTGCCTTCGATACGCTGCGTCGGACGTTACCTGGATATTCCGATCCGCAACCTGCTCAGCCGCAGGCAATCTTCCAAAAGTTGCGATTGTCGATCGTCTAGCGACGTCGCAATCGCCGAACCGGTAACTCTGCTCCGTCCCACCTTGAGCTTGGCTCGGGCGCTCTTATCGCCCGCAAATGCGGAATGTTCCCGCAGACGCTAATATCCGTGCGACCCGCAAGGGCCAGAACAACCTCTCTTTTTCCCCAGACGTTTCATTTTCACATCCGCTCCTCCCGATCTTTAACTTCTATAGCCGGATCGCTATCTCTACACACCTATGGACGGGTATTCCGCAGGCTGATGCTTTGGAGGAATACTGTGGCACGCACGAAGAAGAATGAAGTTACACTCGATCGCCGAGAACCAACTGACCGTCGGGCGAGCGATGATCGCCGCCAAGCGGACACCCCAGTCGGTGAAGAACGTCGACAGGCCCCCCGCCGTAAAGTACCACGTCGTCGACAGATTGATCCCACCACCTGTGAGCGAGATTATTCGGATCAAGAGATCGAATTCATGCAAGCTATGGACGCGTACAAACGCTCCAGCGGACGTATGTTTCCAACTTGCAGTGAGATTCTGGAGGTGCTGCGAGATCTCGGATACCAGCAGGTCGGAACGCCCACCAAAGTCCCAGCAGCCGCCGAGGCGGAAGGCGACACAGATAGTGACCTAGACGGCGAATTTGACGATGTGGAAGAAGTAGAAGTGTGATTCGCCGATTACTACGACAATTCGACAAAAAACGAGAGGGCGAGCTTCTGCTCGCCCTTTTTTCGTCGATTTGCTGCGGCTTGTGGTCTTTTGGGTCGGATGATATTATTGCGGTTTCGCGAAATGCGATCGATGCAGAGCTTAGCAAGTATTCGCCACGCAAGGACTTGGGACATGAAGGACGGCATTCACCCAAACTACGTCGATACCGCAGTAACTTGTGGTTGCGGAAACAAGTTTTCGACGAGAAGCGTTCGCAGTGAGTTGAAGGTGGACATTTGCAATTTGTGCCATCCCTTCTTCACCGGCAAGCTGAAGTATATCGATACCGCTGGCCGTATTGAGAAGTTCCAGAACAAGTTCGCCGCGGGCACGTATGCAAGCCTTCAGAAGCCTGGCAAGAAGAAGCCGGCGAAGGCCAAAGCCGACTCCTAGCTGTCTGGCATCTATCTTGTTCGGCTCATCGTTAGCCCTCCATTGGCTCGGATGATGCGCCGAACGTCTCCATCCCGTTCTCTATTTGCGGACAAGTCGCTCTCCCATGCGCAAGATGCTCGATGAAAAACTAGCTCGCTTCGAAGAACTCGAGCAACTGATGTCGGACCCGGCGGTTCAAGTCGACTCGAATCGGATGGCTGCGGTTGCGCGCGAACATGGTTCGCTAGCCAAACTGACGACGAAGTATCGAACCTTCCGGAAACTCAGGGAAGAGATGGCCGAGCTGCGAGAAATGGCAGAGAGTGACGACAAAGAAGAGCGTCAAATGGCAATCGACGAATTGGCAAATCTTGAAGGGAAAAACGAAAGTCTCTGGAACGAGCTTTTAGAGCAAACAATTGGGGGTGAAGACGCTAACCGAACTCGATGTGTGATGGAGATTCGTGGAGGGACTGGTGGCGACGAAGCCGCGTTGTTCGCTCGTGATCTATTCGAAATGTACAAGAAGCATGCTGAGAAGAAGCGTTGGAAACTCAAGATTCTCGATTCGAGCGCGACCGAGTTGGGTGGCTTTAAGGAGATCTCTTTGGCTTTCGAAGGTGATAGCGTCTTTCGTGAATTGCAATACGAGAGTGGTGGTCACCGTGTACAGCGAGTCCCCGAAACCGAAGCCAAGGGACGCATTCACACCTCGGCTGCGACGGTTGCCGTTTTACCCGAACCGGAGGACGTCGAGATCGAACTCACGGCAGATGAATACGAAGTTCAACGCTATGCGGCAAGCGCCGGCCCTGGCGGTCAACACGTCAACAAAACCGCGTCGGCCGTGCGACTGTTCCATCACGAATCGGGGATCATGGTTCAGTGCTCCGACGAGCGCAGCCAACACAAGAACTTGGCGACCGCGCTTCGATTGCTAAAGTCCAAACTCTACGATGCAAAACGGGCGGAAGAAGAGAAGAAACGCTCTGACCACCGAAAAACGCTTGTCGGGTCCGGCGATCGCAGCCAACGCATCCGGACTTACAACTTTCCGGAAAACCGCATCACGGATCATCGCATCAATTTTACGTTGTACAAATTGGATCAAGTTATTGCGGGCGACCTACAACCGGTTACCGACGCGTTGATCGAACATGATCGCGATGCATTACGCGGCTCGATGGATGAACCTGCCTGATCGCGAAAGATGCCCAGATGTCGGAAATAGAAGCTTGGACGGTAGGCCGGCTGCTTCAATGGACGGCGGACTTTCTCAAAGAGAAAGATTCCACGAGCCCTCGGCTCGATGCGGAAGTTCTGTTAGCAACTGCCCGTAACTGCGAGCGCATCGAACTCTACACGGCGTTCGATGAGGAGCCCCCCGAAGCGATCCGGACCAAGTTTCGCGAGTTGGTACGGCGTCGGGCCGAGGGGGAGCCGGTCGCCTACCTCGTCGGGCACCGAGAGTTTTTCTCGCTCGACTTTGTGGTCACACCTGACGTTCTGATTCCACGACCGGAGACCGAACTTCTGGTGGTAGCGTTACTCGACGCTGCAAAAGAGCTGCGAGTTCGTAAGTCTTCTCTCTCGATTGCCGATGTCGGAACTGGCAGCGGCGTCGTTGCCGTGTGTGCGGCGAAGAACGTCCCCAAGTGTAACGTCACCGCGATCGATGTCAGCTCAAAGGCCCTCCACGTCGCCAGAAACAATATCGATACACACGGTGTCGGCGACCGAGTCGAGTTGATCGAAAGCGATCTATTCGCCCAACTCGACGATCGGCGGTTCGACTTGATCGCCACCAATCCTCCGTACGTTAGCGAACCGGAGATGCAGGAACTGCGACCAGAAGTTGCGAGCTACGAACCACACCTCGCGCTCTGCGGAGGAGCAACTGGAACGGAGATCATCCAGCGTTTGGTACCAGCGGCTGCCGAACGACTCGTTCCCGATGGATACCTGTTGTTCGAAGTGAGTCCAATGATCGAGCCGCAGACGCATCAGATCATACGAGCGCACGGTGATTTCGAAGAGCCCCAAACGCTCAAGGATCTGGCCGGCCTTGCACGAGTTGTCGTAGCAAAGCGGCGAGCTGGGTGAACTGCAATTAAAGTCAGCACACCTGCAGGACTTCTTCGTCCAACTCAATTACGTGGACGTTGACCTGATACTGTGGCAGCTCAATCCGTACAGACTCGTCGCCCGAATTTAGCTGACTGCAATTACCGCCAGCCTTCTTACAGTCGCTCAATGTTGATTCGAGTCTCACGATGAAGTCGTCTGGCCCTTCCGATTTGCCGACCTCGACCACAGCAAGACTTGCTGTAACTTCCGATGTTTCTTCGCCCATGCTAAAGGATGTTGCTTCGATCGTCTGCCGGATCCGTTCGGCTCCTTTCGAAGCATTCTTGGATGAAGTATCTCCCAAGAACATGACGAATCTCTGACCACTGAAGCGAGCAACTCTATCGAATCCACGATCTTTGCGTAAGAGATCGTGTAACATGTCCCCAAAACGCAGCAGCGCGACGTCGCCCCGAGCAGCACCGACCCTTCGTGTAAACGGCTCGAAACGGTCTAGGTCAAGCATCACGAGGCTTACGAGGCGAACGTGCTCTTCGTCTTCGGACCACCATTCATCAAACAGCGAGGCAAGGCCGAGTCGAGTCAACGTAGTTCGCTCGCCATATGTTCGATACCGGTCGGCAATGGTGTGTAGTCGGTCTTGCTGCGTTAACAATTGACACAGGATCTCATCGGCCCGATCACGCAAACCATTGATTAGGGCCATCGCCGTGGCTAGTTGCCTTGCGACTTCGTCGCGGCCTGCGTCGGCGAGTCCGTCGGCGCACGACTTCAACTGAAACGCCTGATCTAGGAGCAGCTCTTCCAGCGCATCGCGAGTGGGGCTCGGCTGCTCCCTCTCTGCGTCTGCTTCGGCAATCCAGGACTCCAGGAGCAGATGAAACGCTTCGAGCCTTTGCCTTAATTCTTTAGCAATCAGTTGCGGCGAAATCGGGTCGAAGAACGCTCGGTCTAGCCCGATCAGGTGTTCGCGATGAGAACTCGTTTCCAACTTGACGATCCATAGCAGCCTTTCGACGGCTGATTTGGGATCGACCTCTGCGAGCTTGAGTTTCTGAGACCAATCGTCACTCCGTACCGTCGCGCGTTCGTCACCTTCACCCTCCGACCGCGCGCCGTCACCCCGTCCGCCAGCTCCAACTCCGCCCTCCGATCCAGGAATCGACCATACCGCGAGTCGATCAAGCGCCATCGCGAGCGCAAACCCCAAGCCCAGATTGGCGGCGGCAAGCGCGAAGACGATCGTAACCATCGCAGTGTTCCCCACAACATCAACCTGTTGCCGCGCCGTGTGCGCGCATTACAGGAATTCAAAAGCGTACGTCACGTATCCGTAGGCTGCACGATCGCCAATCAAACGGTCGCATCGTTTCTGAGGATTATGCCGCGTGACAAGCACCTTGCCCAAACACGCCTACGGAATGAGGGGAGATTCATCCGCCAACCGCGCGAGCATTGATTGTAGGTCGCATTCGATTCGTGCCATCAGAGGATCGACTTTGGCATTCCGATCCCGCTTCGGACTGACTTCGATCGGCTCGCCAACTTCGATGATCGCGTGAAGCGAACCGTGTACGCGAGCTTTGTCAGTCAAGTCTTCTTCATACCGTTCCAGCGTTTCCAAAAAGCGATCAACCGAAGGCCTTGCCAGATAATCGGAAGGATAACATGAAACCTGTTGTGCTACGTAGATGTCGGTGAGTTGCTTCCACCGACGTTGCCGCTCCTCTTCCGGCAGTTCGCCATTCACCATGTCAGGCATCAACTTCATGCGCAATGCTTTGACACGAGGAACAACCGATCCAGATTGCGCGCGACCAATCCATTCTTCTTCGAGCGGCTGAAGCAATCGGTCGACTAACCCAGTCAGGCGATCTTCGAACCGTCCCGCTTGCTCCTGTCCAAAGTGCTCGATTTCCTTGAGACACAGCAAACCTCTACCCACCTTGACGATGCGTTCGTACACATTCAATTGGCATTGCGGAAGCCATGAGAATCGACGCTCGATGTCCGAAAGAACTTCGTCAGCGACCATTTCCAAGTTGCCACGAAACAAGTATTTGATGGCGATTGGATGAACAACTACCTTCCCACCCTCGACATGCTTAGCGCGGCGTTTGGCGGCGGTTCGAGCGATAAACGCCACTCCATCCAACAACGCGTGCAGCCGGTCGTTCGTTCGGCTAACAGCACCTTCCGGGAAGAGGACGAGCGGGCGTTCCGCTTTCTCTAGTATCTCGATCGCGGTGTTAATCGCCTGTCGATCAATGCCTTCGCGATAGACACTGAAGCCACCCATTTTGCGAATCGCCCAACTGGTAAACCAGTCCTGAGTGAACAGATGCCAACTTGCCATCGCATACACATGGAAACCGACATCCCGAGCCAACCATCCCAAAACCAGCGGATCGCCTGGTCGGCAGTGATTCGGGGCGAGCATGATGCCGCTTCCCGCGTCGAGCGACTCTCTCAGCCGTTCCTCATGTCGCAGTTCGTAGCTGACCACACCTTCACTCTTCCGGAGCCATCTCCCATAGAGATCGAAGCGCTGAATAAAGCTTGGCCACCACGTACCTCGGTGAGGTGGAACGAATTGGTAAGGCTTTTCGTTAACGATGTTTTGCATCTTTGATTCGCATCTATGGTCTAAGACGTTCCAGAAACGTTGAAGTCGCATCGGCAACTGGCCCGACACGACACCTTTCGTAATCGGCACAATCGGCACGGAATCTTCTCCAACTGACTAGGTCTTGGCCCTAAATGGGCGTCGAATGGAGTCGCTGGACACGAAAGACCGAAAATATCCGCAGGACTGCCACCGAGCACCGCCGAGGCCACGGACACTTCGGCGGTGATCGGAGGGTAGATCCTTAAACATCAATGCACCGGCTGATCAACGGATCGCACGTCGCTGGTTCGCCGCGTCGCATCACTCAGAACAGCAGCCGCATAGCATACACGCTTGCCCCACGGCTTCCCAACTGCAATCAACATCATCTGAACTCACCTATGGCTCGCGCTCGCCGCAAATTAGTGCCGCCACAACCGAAAGCACGCGGCGATTCGACACAGCGGCTGACCGCCGCCTTTCTCGACTACCTTCGGGGCGAGTGCCGACTGGCTGATAACACGGTGGCAGCCTATCAGAGAGACATCAAGCGATTTCGCCGGTGGCTTGGTAACCGGAACATAACAGGTCTAAAGATCGCGGATCTGTCGGATTTTGCCGCGACGCTTCACGAATTGAAGTTAGCTCCGGCGAGTATTGCCCGCCACATCGTGGCACTTCGGATGTTCTTCCGTTACTTGCAGCTGGAAGGCTTGCTGAAGGACAATCTCGCCGAACTGCTGGGCAGCCAAAAGCTGTGGCAGCGAGTTCCCGAAGTTCTCTCGCCGCAAATGGTTGACCGCTTTCTGCAATCGCCGCAAAGCTACGATGCCTATTGGCGACGTGATCGCGCAATGCTCGAGCTTCTGTACGCTACGGGATGTCGCGCGTCCGAACTGTCGAACCTGCGAACAAGCGACGTTCATCTTGCCGAAGGCTACTGCCTTTGCCACGGAAAGGGAAATAAGGAGCGACTGGCTCCCATTGGTCGCCTCGCCCGAAAGGCCGTGCAAGAGTACTTAGATGACGAGCGTTCACAACTGGCGGCCGTCCCAGCCACGCCGCCCGTTTGGCTGCTTCTATCTCGCAGCGGCAGGCGATTGCGGCGCGAAGCCATTTGGGAACTTGTCAAAAAGTACGCGGTTCGTGCAGGAGCGCCCGAGTCCATCAGCCCTCACACGATGCGTCACAGCTTCGCGACGCACTTGCTCGCCGGCGGAGCTGACCTGCGCCAAGTTCAAGAGATGTTAGGACATGCCAGTATCGCAACCACGCAGATCTACACACACGTCGATCAATCCCGGCTGAAGAAAGTTCACGATCGATTCCATCCGAGGGCTTAGTGCCGATTCGCGAACTTCGTCGATCGAATCAAAGGCCTCAGTTGGCCCAGCTCATCTCGATAGCCAGTCACGTTGTCGAGAGCAGCAATCACATTCTCGTACTTCAACTTCGAGTCGCAGTCGACCGTCATGACAACATCTCGCAACGCTCCATCTTCCTCCAACCCAATCAATCGAGCTTGCACTTCCTCGAAACTTGTAGCGCGCTGTCCATTTAAGCTAATCGCAATCAATCGTCCCTCCGGTGAGGCGTCTAATCGCAGGATCAGCGGCAGATTCGTTCCTCGGGATTCGCCGTCACTTACGATGGCATCTGCCCCGGCCATCACAAACTCGCCTTCCTGTGACGTAATCCGGAACGTCATCACAAAAAACACCAGCAACAGAAACACGATATCGATCATTGACGACATCTGCAGGCGATGATCGTCGGTCTGACTAGAGCGGCTCGTTACAAAACGCAACACGGCTAATCTCCTTTGATCGGTTGATGCGGTCTATCCACAAACACCTTTCGCAATTCACGCCGCGTTTATTCCTTCACTTTGTCGTAGATGCGTGGACGACCGGGGAACGATGAATCAAATTGATGTCCCAGAAGGTTCGCAAGAAATCACAACCGATCACGACCAGGGTGTTTCCCACAAACCTGACGAGGCACGGATTCACCCGCGCTTTGCGTGGTGAACTAGGTGCAGGACTAGTTTCAAAGTACGGCAAACACTCCGATCCTAGATCGTTGCTGAATAGAAGCAGAAGCCTCAGAGAAAGTTGTGCCGACAAAATGGCGGAAGTGCATGGGAATCGAACCCACCGGAGCCGCGTTTATCGCAACTCCCAACGGTTTTGAAAACCGGGGCCACCACCAGGTGTGCAAGCACTTCCGCAGTCGACAACTTCCAGCGTATACCAAACGGTCCTGAGGTGCTATCCAGTCAGGATGGAGAAGTCAGCGAACCAACTATAGATCGTTAAAACAAAGATCACGAGGCCGATACCCAGCGGCCAAGCCAACGGCCAAGCCGTTAAGTCGACGGCACCAGAATGTTTGTGCTCCCAAGCCGTCTCGCGTGGTGACAACTTACTGATGATCAGCATCAAGGCGATAAGCGAAACGAACACAAGTCCGAGGAAATGGAATTCGTGAATCACCTCGACATATTCAGCCAAAAACGGCACGAAGTAACCCAACGCGATCGCAGCAAATCCGACGACGAGACTGACCTTCGCGGCAACTGCAGGGACGCGTTTCGTAAACATCCCGACAAATACGACCGAAAATATGGGAATGAAGTACAGTCCGTTCATCTTCTGCAAATAGCCAAAGATGCTGTCCTGCCCGGCAAGTAGCGGCGCGACGGTCATCGACGTCACAGCAATCGCGCAGCCGAACATCTTTCCCGATCGAATCACTTGTTTCTCTTCGGCTTTCGGATTGATCATGTGCTGATAAACGCCAAGACTGAAGAGCGTCGCCGTGCTGTTTAGGGCCGAGTTGAACGAACTCAGGATCGCACCGACCATTACAGCCGCAAAGAAACCAGCGAGCGGCGCCGGCAAGACGTCTTGGACGAGATGTCCGTACGCGTGGTCTTTATGAAGTCCGTCAACGCTATAAAGATGGAAGGCAATGATCCCAGGCAACACGAGAATCAGTGGAGCGAGGACTTTTAACAAGCCGGCATAGATCACACCTTTTTGGCCTTCGGCGAGAGTCCTCGCACCGAACGTCCGCTGAATAATCTGTTGATTGGTCGTCCAGTAAAACAGATTCAGTAGCAGTACACCGCTAAAGAGTGTCGAAAACGGAACAGACTGCTCCGTACCACCGATCGAATTAAACTTCTCGGGATGAGATGCCTTTAACTCAGATAATGCAGCAACGACACCGTCGCCATTCACCGCCTGGAGCCCAAAGTAAACGATAAGAACACCTCCGACCAACAAACCAAAACCGTTGATCGTGTCGGAGACTGCAACTGTTCGCAGACCACCGAAGATCGCGTAAATTGACCCGATGATTCCGATCAGCCAAACCGTTCCCCACAAGATCGTCGTATCAGATTCAATGCCGGTCAGATCGCTCATATTCAAGACCCCCGACAGCCCTGTCGCGCCCGTATAAAGAATGATCGGTAAAAGAATGACGGCGTAGGCGAAGAGAAAGATCATCGTGGTGATCGTTCGCGTTCCGCCATCGAATCGTTTTTCTAAAAACTGTGGAACGGTGGCGATGCCGCTCTTCAGATACTTCGGCAGGAAGAACAACGCCATCACCACGAGCGATACCGCCGCGATGACCTCCCAGGCCATCACGCAAATTCCGTCCGAGAACGCGGCGCCGTTCAAGCCGACCAGTTGCTCCGTCGACAGATTCGTCAACATCAGCGAACCGGCGATGTATCCACCCGTCAATGTGCGCCCCGCGAGAAAGTAGCCGTCCGAACTGCCGTGGTCATCACGCCGTGTCAAATACCACGTGATCGCGCCTACGAGTGCCGTGCAAAACGCGAACGAACCTAGAGTGAGAAAGACCATAAATCTAGTTCATTGTATGGAGAAGAAGGCTTCGATATACGAACGTTGCTAACTGGGCGTCGCGTAACCTTGCGGGTGACTCTGATGCCATTGCCACGCCGTTTCGACGATAGCCTGCAAGTCCGGGTAAGCGGGCCGCCAACCCAACTCGTCCCGAATCTTCGAGCTGCCCGCAACCAGCGTTGCCGGATCTCCGGGACGCCGATCGACAATGTCTGCTGGGATCGCGTGCCCCGTAATCTCACGAGCGGTTTCGATGACTTGTTTGACACTGAATCCCTGTCCATTGCCCAGGTTGTAAGTCCGGCTTCCCTGGTCCAGGGCCTGGAGTGCGAGGATATGGGCCTGTGCCAGATCCAACACGTGGATATAGTCGCGGACACACGTTCCGTCGGGCGTGTCGTAGTCGCCCCCAAACATGCTGACGCGTTCACGTTGCCCGAGTGCGACCTGCAAGACGATTGGGATAAGATGCAACTCAGGCGTATGGTCCTCGCCGCGTTCAGTCGATGCGCCAGCGGCGTTAAAGTATCGCAGCGCCGCAAACCTCAAGTCATGAATTTGGTCAAGCCAGTGCAACATGCGTTCGCAAATGAACTTTGATTCGCCATAGGGACTGCCGGGCACAATTCGCTCAGACTCGTCGATTGGCATTCGCTCTGGATCATCGAACAAGTTTGCGGTCGAAGAAAGGATGATTTTCTTGACGTCATGCGCGACCATACTCTCCAGCAGATTCAAAAAGTTCGTGACATTCTCGCCGAGATACTGAAATGGGAACTTCATCGATTCGCCAACTAGCGAATAAGCCGCAAAGTGCATGACAGCATCGGGCTGGTGCTGCTTCATCGCCTGATCAATGGCGATGCGGTCGTTCAGGTCCGCGTGTACGAACTTGGCTTCCGGATGCACGGCTTCGCGGTGTCCAAGCGACAGATTGTCAAAGACGACAACCCGCTCGCCTTGTTGAATAAGCTGTTCAACAACGATGCTGCCGATATATCCGGCACCTCCCGAGACGAGAACTTTCATGGCAACTGATCCAGCGTTGATTCTACTTAATGCGATGCGCGCCCCGAGCGGGACGAGTAGTGAATAGTGTCGGCTGAATTCCGGTTTGCTGGAAGTACCGTTGCGCAAGTACCTCCGTGATTGATTGCGCTGCGTTCGTCCTCACCAAGCTGACGGTACAACCGCCGAATCCGCCGCCCGTCATTCGCGAGCCGATCACGCCGCCGGCGTCGCCGATCTCCTTCGTCATTTCAACCAGCAAGTTCAGCTCGTCACAGCTCACTTCAAAATCGTCGCGCAACGATGCGTGACTGTCATACATCAATTGTCCAACCTCTTGCCAGCGTCCGGCCCGAATCGCATTCGCCGCGTCAACAGTGCGTTGAATTTCACCGACAACATGTCTGACACGACCAAGGTTGACCGAGCCGAGTCGTTCGCTCGCGAATTCAAGTTGCTCGCTAACGACGTCGCGCAGTGTCTCGACACCGAGCGTCTTCGCCGCTGCTTCACATTCGGCGCGACGCTGTGCATACTCGCCGCCAGTCAGTTCATGCTTCACATTGCTGTTAGCAATTAGTATCGTCACAGCGGGATCATCAAAAGGTACGAACTCGACGACCTGAGACCGGCAATCCAAGAGCAGCAACGAATCTTGTTGACTAAGAACGCTGCTGAATTGATCCATGATGCCACAAGGCACTCCCGCAAACTTGTGTTCCGCTTCCTGGCAGAGCAGCGCCTTCTCAAGAGGCAGGATCTCTTCTCCGAGCATCGCCTCTAACAGCGTGGCGGTCGCGACCTCAAGTGCCGCACTACTCGACAAGCCGCCGCCTAGCGGCACCGACGAGCGAACTAGCGCATTGAAGGGGTAGAGCTGCTCGCCACGATTCACGAAGCCCGCGACAACGCCCTGGACATAGCTCGACCAAGTTATCCGTCCCGGCTTAATCGCTCCGGTGACTTGGACAACCGCCTCTTCATCGACGTCAGCCCCGACGATACAAGACGCATCACCGTCTGAAGGACCACCTACCATCACGACGTAGCGATCGATCGCAGCAGGCAGCACAGACCCGCCGTTGTAATCAGTATGCTCCCCGATCAAGTTGACTCGTCCAGGCGCGGCGACAATCCATTGTGGCTCGTCAGCAAACCTCGCTACGTATTGAGAGGTCGCCTCGACGCAAAGCTTGGAGAGGGAAAGGGAGGTCGGGATGGACGCAGTTGCGTCGTCTGACATGGAGAAACCGTACGAGAAGGGGGTGGGATAGGGTCGCCCAGGGACTCATTATCGAGCTGCATCGCGTCTTGACAATGCGATCGGGCCGTTTTGGCGATGTTTTTACCGCCCGACTAGGCGTCTGCTCGGCCGAATTTCCGAAGAAAACCCCCGCCGAATCGACAACGGCAATGAAGTCGAACTCCAGAAACTAGCGATCCTACTGGAGTGTTTCTGCACCAGAATCCATGGCGTTGTCGATCCGCACGATGTCCCGCATGGATTGCTCCGTGTACAGATCGTGATAGTGCCCGCCCTGTCGCACGAGTTCGGTGTGCGTTCCTTGTTCAATAATCTTCCCTTTCTCGATGACCAGAATGCGGTCCGCGGCACGAATCGTCGAGAGTCGATGTGCGATGACGAAACTCGTTCGGCCAGTAAGTACGCGAGCTAAGCCAGCTTGAATCTGCTGTTCGGTCTCCGTATCGATCGATGATGTGGCTTCGTCCATCACCAACAGTCGTGGCCGTTTGAGTACTGCACGTGCGAAGGAGACGAGTTGCTTTTGGCCGAGACTCAATTGATTGCCGCCTTCTCCCACCGACGTCTCGTAGCCCTGCTCTAACTCGGAGATGAACTCGTGCGCGCCCGCAAGCCTCGCGGCGTCCTCGATCTGCTGCTGCGTTGCCTCAAGATCTCCGTAGCGGATGTTCTCGCAGATCGTTCCACTGAACAAGTGCGGTTGCTGGAGTACGATGCCAAGGTGAGATTGAAACCAACGCAAACTGCGATCCGTGTAGTCGATGCCATCGATCACAATGCGTCCCTCCGTTGGCTCATAGAAACGACAGAGCAAATTCACGAGTGTCGACTTGCCGCCGCCTGTCGCCCCGACCAACGCGATCGTTTGACCAGACTCGACCACCAGATTGAGCGCTCCAATGATCTCCGGCCCGGTGCGATAGCGAAAACCGACGTCTTGAAACTCGATCCGCCCGATTGCATCCGGATGCCCATCGCTTCCCATTTCAGAGAGCCGTAGGGTGACCGAATCGGTATCGCGCACATCGGGCACGGCCTCGACCAGGCTTAACACTCGTTCGGCGGATGCTTGAGCCATTTGCAATTCAGCAAACCACGCGGAAAGATCTTGGACGGGTGCGAAGAATAGCTGTGCGTAGTACATAAACATGACGACTTCGCCGATCGCCAGAGTGCCCAGTACGACTTCGTGCCCTCCCAGGACGAGTGCCAATGCAATCGCCACACTGCTGACGGTCAACACAATCGGCAGATAGACCGCCGACAAGATCGCGTTGCGAACGGAATGTTCCTGCATGTTGTCCGCAAGTTGGTCAAAGTCGTGAAGGTTCTGCTCCTGCCGTACAAAGACCTTCGTCGTTCGGACACCGGCGATGCCTTCGTTGTAGACTCCTGTAAGCCTTGAGTTCGCCTTGCGGACCAGCCGCGATGTGCGCAGAATCCGCTTACGAAAAAAGACGCTCACAGCGAACAGCACTGGCACGACCGAGAGCACAGCAATCGCAAGCTTCCAGTTATAAATCACCATCACGACGCTTATGCCCGCCATCAGCGTGCTGCCCCAAATCAAGTCCATCACACCCCACGCAAGTATGTTCGATAACCGATTACAGTCGGACGTCAGTCGGGCCATCAGCCAACCAACTGGTTTCGTGTCGTAGAAGCTGAATGACAATTCTTGCAGACGCTGAAAGGCATCGCGGCGAATGTCGTGGCTGACGTGCGTTCGGATCTTGCCGGCACAAAGAATGAAGGCACAAATATTTGCGCACAACGAGACTGCCAGCACTCCGTATGCCCATCCATAGAACGCAATATTCGCGTCGGCCCCATTCGCTTCGACATCAGCAATCAGCTTACCCGTTACAATCGGAAAACCTAGATCACTGGCCGCCATTCCGAACGCCACTACACAAAACGTCACGGCCGTGCGGCGATAATGCAGCGTGTATTTCAGCAGCTTGCGCCACAGCCGCAAATCGACTGTCTCGTCGCTATCGTCATCGCTCCAATCTTCGTGCGTCATCGGTCGGCTGCTCCCGACAGATCTCGTTCGATCTCGTCTTCGATCGTGCCTTGAATCGCCCACAAGCGTCCATACGGACCGTCGGCTGCAACCAACTCGTCGTGCGTCCCCTGTTGAACGAGGCGACCGTGGTCGAGTACGAAGATACGATCGGCCAGTCGCGTTGATGACAAGCGATGCGCGATAAGAATCGTCGTCTGTTTTCCCCGACGCGATGCGAGTGCTCGAAGAATCTGAGCTTCCGTCTTAGTATCGACCGCACTGAGACTGTCATCCAACACCAGGAATTCCGGTTGCTTTAGCAAGGCACGAGCGATTGCCAGGCGCTGTCGCTGGCCACCGGACAACGTCACACCGCGTTCTCCGACGAGCGTGTCGTATCCATTTTGAAACTCAACGATGTTCTCATGGATATCCGCCGCACGAGCCGACTCTTCGACTTCATGGTCGGCCGCCGAGCTCTTACCGACCACGACGTTGTCCCGTACGGATCGTGAATACAGAAACGGATCTTGCAGAACCATTCCAAACGCGTCACGAACGGAATCGCGTCGCAGCTCCCGCAACTCGCTGTCGCCGATGTGAATCGTCCCCTCTGTGTAGTCGTACAAGCGAACCAACAGATTCACCAATGTCGTCTTGCCAGAACCAGGTGACCCGAGCAACGCGATCGTTTCGCCTTGTTCGATCGTCAACGAAAGCTTGTTGAGCGCCGCTTGGCCATCACGATAGGCGAACGAAAGATCACGAACTGCGATCGCCCCGCGAACAGGTTCGTCGGTTATGTCCTGTTCACTCTCAGGCTCTTCGCTTAGCACGTCTTGAATTCGCCCAATCGCGACGGTCGCTTTGCTGCTATCTGCCAATACTCGTCCGATATGACGAACGGGCCAGATGATGGTGCGAACCAGCCAGAAGAAAAGCACCCATTGGCCAAGCGTCAATTCGCCGTGGATCACGAACCAGGCCCCACCAATCAACACGAGGCCGACCTGCAAGAACACGAGGGCGTCCGACAAGGTCCAAAATCTCGCCATGATATGGAACAGGCGATATTCTAAATCTCTGAACTTGCCGTTTCGCTGCAGGAACTTATCGATCTCAAACTCTTGACGACCGAACGCTCGCACGACACGAATACCTGTCAAATTCTCTTGAACGACCGTTGTTAATTTGGCTTCCGCTTCGTCCACGTCCTTAAAGGCACCGCGCACCTTGCGAAAGAACATGACGGCGAACAGCACCAACACCGGCAAAACACAAGACGATACAAGCGTCATCTTCAGGTTTTGGCTCAACATGATCGGGATCGCAACGGCGACGAAAAGCGCGACGCGAGCGATCTCGACAACCTGGGCCGCCAGAAAGACCCGAACCGTTTCCACGTCTGAAGAACAACGCTGTACGAGATCGCCTGTATCGACATGGTCGTGGTAGTCGCACGGCAATCGCTCCAGATGCTCGTACAATCGATGACGCAACTGGCGGACGAGCCCCTCGCTGGCTTCCGCCGCCCAACGTCCTCGCAGGTAAGTGAAGAAGCCGTGCAACGCATGTGCGACGACGATGGCGATACCGGCAGGAACTAGGGTGTCAGACCAATCCGCTTGACCAGTCGTAATCGTGTCGAGCGTACGTTGCAGAACGTACGGAACAACCAGCAAGAACACAGTCCCTACCGCCATCGCACCAATCGCCGAGGCATATCGGACCCGCTGCCCAGCAGTCAGCTCCCAGAGCGTTCGCTTCGCACTCTTCTGCAATTTTCCCGCCTTTGGCCTTGCTGGACTTTGATTGGATGCGCCGTGAACAGGCAATTTTATCACGAATGACGTTGCGACAAAATGTGTGCTCTGGGCGCGCATTCGTCCGGCGGACATTCTCTGGCACGGAAAGGTTCGCGACTTTCGAGCGATGGGCCGTCACTGCCACTCCATTGCGTCATTTGTTGGGGCCGATCAAACTGTAGCGATCTACCTGCCGAACGATTCAGAACTCACACCACTTCAGAACGCGCACCTTCGAGGCTCGTCGCATGAAGAATCGCACATTGAGCACATTGCTCGTCGTCTTAGTCGCAAGCTCATCACTCCAACTGCGTGCAGCTGAATCCGAGGCTAAACCAAACGTGCTGTTCGTCGCCGTGGACGACCTGAACCATTGGGTCGGGCATCTCGAGCGGAATCCGCAAACAATCACCCCCAATCTCGATCGCCTCGCGAGTTGGGGCGTTAGTTTTGCCAACGCGTATTGCGCAGCTCCGGCTTGTAATCCTTCTCGCGCAGCGCTGATGTCTGGAATGCGACCGTCGACAACCGGCGTCTATCACAATCCAAACGACTACCGACCACATATCAAACCCGAGCAAACGCTCAACTCGCACTTTCGTGCGAACGGCTACTACGTCGCCGGTGCGGGCAAGATCTATCACGGCAGGTTCGGTCGGCGCGACGAATGGGACGACTATGCAGCGCGCGGCAAAGCCAACAACCAGGGAGTCTTCTCCAAGAAGGCAATCGGTTCGATTATCTGGTCCCAGCTGAAGGGTGGCGACGACGCGGTTAACGATTATCACACCGTCAGCTACTGCATCGATCAACTTGAGCGTGAACATGGCAAGCCGTTGTTCCTAGCTTGTGGGATCTTTCGACCGCATATGCCGTGGAGCGTTCCGAAGAAGTACTTCGACATGCATCCATTGGAAGAGATCGTCTTGCCGCCACATCAAGAGGACGACTTGGACGACATCCCTGCCGCCGGTGTGAAAACAGCGAAACCGACAGGCGATCACAAAAACATTCGCGATGCTGGTTCGTGGAAAGAGGCAGTACAAGCTTATCTAGCGTCGATTACGTACGCCGACGGACAGCTTGGGCGGCTGCTTGATGCATTCGAGAAGTCAGCGCTTCGCGAGAACACGATTGTTGTCTTGTGGGGCGACCATGGTTGGCACCTTGGCGAGAAACACCATTGGCGAAAGTTCGCCCTTTGGGAGGAAGCAACGCGAGCGCCGCTGATTTGGGTCGCGCCCGGAGTTACCCCACAAGGCCAGATCAGCCGTCGTACTGTCGACTTCATGAGTATTTATCCGACGCTTTGCGACCTTACGGGTCTGGAGAAGCCACGTCACGTCGAAGGACCAAGCATTCGCAAGCTGCTTGCCGAACCGGACGCCAAGTGGGACCGACCGGCTCTGACGACACACGGTTTCCAACGACACGCCGTTCGTTCGGAACAGTGGCGTTACATTCGCTATGAAGATGGCAGCGAAGAGCTCTACGACGAGTACAAGGATCCATACGAATGGAAGAACCTCGCACATGATCCAAAATACGCCGAAGTAAAAGCGAAACTTGCGCGCTCGTTTCCGAAAGTTAATGAAGCGGAAGTCACGAGAACGAAGTAGGCTCGAATGGCACCCAGGATCTCTGTAGAGCACAACACGTTCGAGCTGCAAGGCTCGCAACCGCTGTTCGCTCAGTCTTGGATACCGTCGTCGGAAATTCGTGGCACCATCGGCATCGTCCACGGACTCGGCGAACATTCAAGCCGGTACCGACCTTTCGCTGAACTTCTTGCGACATCTGGATATCGCGTATTCGCGTACGATCAACGCGGCCATGGCCAAACGAGCGGCAAACGTGGCGATGCGCCGAGTTATGACGTGCTGCTAGACGATGTCGAAACTCTGCTGGCCGAGATGAGTGCTGCGGACGATTTGTCGCCAAAGTTTCTGTTCGGGCAAAGCTTTGGGGGAGCTTTGGTCCTGAACCTTGCTCTACGCCGACAACCAAGCCTGAATGGCATCATCGTTTCGAGTCCGTTATTACGCCCCACGCATCCACCCGCTCGATGGAAAGACATCGCAGGTCGATGCCTGCAACGCGTCTGCCCTTCTTTTCAATTTCGCACGGGAATCGAAGCCGAACAGCTTTCACACGATCTGGCTGTGGCGAAAGCGTACAAGGCCGACGCACTTGTCCACGACCAGGTCTCCGCCCGCATAGCCGTCGCGATGCTCGACGCTGGCCAGTGGGCGATCGATCACGCCGACCAACTATCGACGCCGACACTTCTAATGCATGGCACGTCGGACCCGATCACTTCATCCGACGCGACAGTCGAGTTCGCAGAACGAGCGAGCGAGTGCTGTACGCTCGAAATATTCTCTGATCTCTACCACGAGTTACACTGGGAGCGAGAAAGCGACGAGGTGTTCGAGGTTGTTCTCAACTGGCTCGATCACTGAGCGGAGTCTTTCGCTTCACCTCTCGACGACTCCCGATTGGTCGATGTTCCACATTTGCGTCTTCTCAACAGTGCTTGATATGCTTGATTAAAGTAAAAGTCCCTCCATCCTCGACAACTAGCATGCTTCGTTTTTTCGATCGCCGTGAATTTCTTCGCGTTAGCCTAGCGACGGCTAGTCTCCCAAGTGCTGCGCAGCTTACGAATGCCTCCGAGAGCAGCGATCGTGTTCCGCGCGGCTTTGGCAGTGCCAAGTCGGTAATTCTCGTCTATGCGAGTGGCGGACAAAGCCAGTTGGAGACGTGGGACCCTAAGCCAAATGCGCCGCTCGATGTGCGAGGTGCCTTCTCTTCGATCGCCACTCCGTCGCCCGGTGTTCAGCTCTGCGAACATCTGCCGCGATTGGCTCGCCTCGCAGATCGCTACACGATCGTCCGTAGCATGTCACACCGGGACCTGGATCACGGCTCGGCAACCTATCTGGCGCTAACGGGCCGATACCACGCACGGATCTCGTCGAACCCGTTACCTAGTCCAACTGACTATCCAACGTACGGCGCCGTCTTGAAACGCCTGCGTGTTACAAATCGGTTTGCGTACGAAGCAGTACATCTCAACGCGCCGGCGTATGTGCCGTTCCTGATCTCTCCTGGCCAAGATGGCGGATTCCTGGGGCGTGAATACGAGCCACTTGTCGTTGGCGATCCTCGTAGCTCCGATGCCGTACTACCTGGCCTGACTCCTCAGGCCGGTTTACCAGCGGTGCGCATGGAGAAGCGAAAGTCGCTGAAAGAGACCTTAGACAACTATAGCGATCGCTTGGCAGGGGATCAGAAGCTTGCCGATATGAGTCATCTCTATCGACAGGCCTTAGCAATGCTGTCCTCCCCGCGTTATCGCGACGCGTTCGATCTGAACCAAGAGTCGGACGCACTCCGTGATCGGTACGGTCGCCACCGATCGGGACAATCGTGCTTGTTGGCTCGCCGACTGGTCGAGGCGGGCGTTCCGTTCATCAACGTAATTTGGAACCACTCCAATCGCGGGCAAGATGCTGATCCGACCGATCCAGACGTCTACGGCTGGGACACTCACAACGACATCTTCGACGCCATGAAGACTCACTTACTGCCGCGCTTCGACGAAAGTTTTGCGACCCTACTAGAAGACCTTGACGAACGAGGGCTGCTGGACGACACGCTCGTCGTCTGCATGGGCGAGTTCGGTCGCGCTCCTCGCGTGGCGTTGGAACCAAACTTCGCTGGCAACCTTCCCGGAAGGAAGCATTGGGCGTCGGTCTATTCGATCGTTTTGGCCGGCGCTGGAGTCAACCGAGGCGCTGTACTCGGCGAATCCGACCGCCTCGCGGCAGAACCAATCACCGAACGCTATGGTCCGTGGGACGTCGCCGCAACGATGTACTCTGCCTTGGGCATCGACCACGCGGCGCACTATACCGACGCCTTTGATCGGCCCGTCGCGACAACGATTGGGCGACCGATGGAAGCGCTGTACGGGTAATTGAGCAGGTTACAGTTCTATCCTTCGCCCGTCAGCATCGCGATCGTCGGCTCCATCGCATCAGCCCACATCTGATAACCTTTCTGTTGCGGATGCAGAAGGTCGGGCATGATCTCCTTTGTCAGCGTGCCATCTTCCGTCAAGAACGTTTGATTGATGTCGAGCTAGAACACACGCTCGTCGTCGGCGAACTTGCTGATCAGCTGGTTAATGCCGTCGTTGATCTTCCGCAACTTGTCGTCTGTCGTCGCGCCGCGCTTGTGGTCATTTCCTTCGTTCTGCATAATGGTGCGAGTTGAGTTCTCGCCGAATTAGTATTTGAAATGTTACTCGTCAGGTGATTTAAAATGCTTTCGATTAGCGGTCGTTCGGAACGTTCAGACGGATTCTGCGATGGAATGTCGCGGCGCGGATTCTTGCGGATCGGCGGGATGTCGGCCGCCTGGTTAACGCTGGCGGATCTCTTGCGATTCGAAGCAGAAGCAGGCGTTACTCGCTCGCACAAAGCGGTTATCAACATCTACCTACCCGGCGGTCCACCTCATCAAGACATGTGGGATGTGAAGACCGACGCACCGTCGGAGATTCGCGGCGAATTCGTTCCGATTCAGACCAATGTCCCGGGCATCGACATCTGCGAGATGTTTCCTCGCATCGCCGCGTCGATGGACAAGTACATTCCGATCCGCTCGGTGGTCGGTGCGGCCGGCGGACACGATGCTTCTCAATGCATGACGGGCCGTTCGCCGCGAGGACGTCAACCGGCTGGCCGGCGATGGGCGCTGCGGTCTCAAAATTGCGAGGGCCGGTCAATGAAGCTATCCCTCCGCACTTAACGATGTGTTACAAGACCGCCCACGCTCCCTGGGGAACTCCAGGCGATGGTGGCTTCCTCGGACTGGCTCATGCACCATTCAGGCTCGTAAGCGGCCAAGGAACGAAAGGCAATACGCAGAAGGCTGAACGCGCCGCGCCGAACATGACACTCGAAGGAATCACACTTGAGCGTTTGCGGGATCGCAAGCAACTGATGGCTTCGTTCGATCGCTTTAAACGCGATCTCGATGCGAGCGGCGTGGTCGATGGTGTCGATGCCTTCACACAGCAAGCGATGGGGATTCTCACTTCTTCACGCTTGGCCGACGCGATTGACTTGACGAGTGAAAACTCGCAGACGATCGAACGGTACGGCAAGGGCGATCCGATCTTTCAAGTTGGCGGCGCGCCAAAGATTACCGAGAACTTCCTGATCGCGCGGCGATTGGTCGAAGCGGGCGCGCGAGTCGTTTCGCTGAACTTCAGTCGCTGGGATTGGCACGGTGCTCCTTACGGGAACTACAAACGTGCGCGCGAGGATATGCCGCTGCTCGATCAAGCTGTTACCGCACTTGTCGATGATCTTCACGAACGAGGCTTAGAGCGTGACGTCAGTGTAATCGTCTGGGGAGAATTCGGGCGGACTCCGAAGATCAACGCCAAAGGCGGACGCGACCATTGGCCGCGAGTTTCGTGCGCTTTGCTGGCGGGCGGCGGAATGCGAACCGGCCAAGTAATCGGGGCAACGAATCGACTCGGCGAACACGCAACGGATCGACCGGTTACGTTCGGCGAGATCTTTGCGACGCTCTATCACAATCTCGGCATCGACGTGAATCACGCGACGGCTCGCGACTTGAATGGACGTCCTCAGTATCTGGTCGAATCGGGCACACAACCGATTGCCGAAGCGATCTAGAAACCCAGACGTACTCACAAGCTCTTCACAAAGCTCGCAATCGCTTTGAGATACTCGTCGAAATTATAGGCCATGATCGAATTGTGATCGCCTCGAGGGAATCGGAGCAAACGCTTCTGCGAGCTTGCCGCCCATTTCAAGTTCCGTTCAGCATGCGAAATGTCGATCAGGCCGTCGTGCTCTGTATGCAGAATCAGCAACGGCTTCGTGTAGCCAGAAAGTTTCGCCTTGTGATTGAAATGGTGCTTCACCTCCGCCAAGATCTCCGCCTCGTCAAGATTGGCAGTCTTTAGATCGGCGTAGGCGAGAAATCGCTCGGCTGGATTGGCGATCCCGCTTTCAATGATAAGCCCCGCAATATTTGGCCGACGGTGAGCCAACTCAATTGCATAGAGCGAACCGATCGAACGACCAAAGACGATGGCCTTTTCGACAGAGACTTGAGCTGCTGCGAGCGCAGCTTCGCCGTCGTCAAGCATGGCGACGAGGTGTGCTTGCCCGGTTGAACCTCCGTACTCGCGATACTCGACGAAGAGTGAATTGAGCCCCAG
Organism: Planctomycetota bacterium; assembly: GCA_014381825.1. Classification (GTDB taxonomy): domain Bacteria; phylum Planctomycetota; class Planctomycetia; order Pirellulales; family Pirellulaceae. Next base: position 2,514 of record JACNKX010000114.1, on the reverse strand, counting down.
CCCGCAGAGTTCTTCCGAAAAGTCTGGCACATAATCGGCCACTGCTTCGCCGTTGCCGTGAAAGTGCACGACCGTGAACGCGTTCGGGTCGACAACTTGGCGATAACAAGTCAACTCGGCTCCGTTGACTTCAACAAGAAACGGGTCGCGGACGCATCGCGGCTGTGGGAACAGATAGCAACCGCTGATTGCTGGCAAATCAAGTACGCTGGATGTCCTGCCATTCATTCGGTGCCCTTTAGGTTGACAGTTGATAAAGATGGCGACGTTAACTGCTTACGATGCTTCAACATACCAAAACGGGCCGAGACCGAGATATCGCTCAAAACACGTCGGCTCACCCACCGGCACGCCGATTGCCGATAGTATTAATCGATAGTTCGATGCTGTCACTTTGACAGCTGAACTCAAAAGCGAAGGAGTTTGCTGAATGTTTCTCTTCGATATCAATTACATCTTAATGGTCATGCTACCGGGGCTGCTTATTTCAGGCGCTGCCAGCATGCTTGTTAAGTCACGGTTTAAGAAGTATTCGCAGGTGGCATCCATCAAGGGCTATACGGGCGCTCAAGCAGCGCAGGTCTTGCTCGACAATGCTGGAATTCACGACGTGAAAGTTGTTCCGACGCGTGGATTCCTCAGCGATCACTACAACCCCAGCTCGAAAGAACTGGCGTTATCCGAGGGCGTGTACTCGAGCCAATCGGTCGCTTCAATCGGCATCGCTTGTCATGAAGCGGGACATGCCATCCAACACGCCAAGAACTACGCACCGCTGCACATTCGATCAGCGCTCGTACCAATGGCTGGAATTGGGTCGAGCATCGGTTACTTCGTCATGATGATTGGATTGTTCGTTCACCCGAGCCTCGTCATGATCGGAGCATTGCTGTTCGCGTGTGTGCTACTATTCCAAATCGTCACCCTGCCAGTCGAGTTCGATGCAACCGCACGAGCCAAACGACTGGTCGTCGAAGCGGGAATCGTCTATCCCGAGGAACGAATCGGTATCGACAAGGTCTTGAATGCGGCCGCCCTGACCTACGTTGCCGCGGTCATCAGCACGCTACTCACGCTGCTCTACTTCTTAATGCGATCCGGATTGCTAGGTCGTCGCTAACGCGGTCTGCTAAAGCAGCCATCACTCTCCGAGTGATGAAGCCACCCTTTTAAAGAACAGTGGGCTTCGTCACTCGGAGAGTGACGGCTACGATGCTACTTGCCAACGCAGTACAAGAATCGATCACTACGCAACAAGATCTGGCCGTTCGAGATGACGGGGCTCGCATTAAACGTGCTACTGTCATCGAACTCGTTGTGCGCCAGCTGAGTAAACTCCGGAGTTGCAGCCAGCACGTACGTTCCGCTATAGCGCGTTGCAATGTAGATTTTGCCGTCACCCGCTGTCGCCGAAGCGTAGGGCTGACCACGGAATCGCTCGGAGTAAAGGATCTCGCCATCGTCTAGCCGCACACAGTAGGCGACCTGGTTCCGATCACTGACCCAGTACATGTGCCCATCGTGGATGATCGGCGATGAAACGTTGGCACCTGCCTTGGCTTCCCACAACTGGTGCGTCTCGGTGACGTCGCCTCTGCCGCCTGCACGAACTGCGAGCGCACGCGAAGTACGACCGCCAATGGCGTAGACGATGCCTTGTTGCGAGATAACACTCGGGCAAACGTAATCGTGAATTCCGTCACAGCGCCACAACTCGTCGCCGGTCTTCGGATCGAACCCAAGAATGTGATCCTCGACACTAACCACGAGTTCTTGTTCGCCGTTTGCGAGTTGCACGAGATGCGGTGTGTTCCAAGAACTACGCATACCACCAGCACGCCACACCTCGTCGCCGGTCGATTTGTCGATCGCGACCAGTGAGCCGCTCTCGACACTCGCGTTGACGATCACGAGGTTCTCGAACAGCACAGGGGACGTGCCGCATCCCCATCCATGCGTGCCTGTTCCGACGCCTGCCTGCCAGATCTGCTTTCCATTCAAATCGAACTTGAGCACACCGGTCTTGCCGAAGAAGACGTATAAAAACTCGCCATCCGTCGCCGGCGTCGGGCCAGCATAACCATGGTCACGCACGCGATTTGACTCGGGCAGTGTTGGTTTGACCTTCTTGTCCCAAGCAAGGCTTCCGTCGTCGCGATTCACACAAACGACATGCAGGCGAAGATCGTCCATGTTCTGCGAGTCGCCGTCTGTCCCGTACCCGCTGTAGCAGGTCAAATAGGCTTTGTCACCAAGCGTGATCGGACTCGAAGCCCCGTAACCGGGAAGCGCGGTTCGCCAAGCGAGGTTCTCCGTGCCGCTCCATTTAACGGGCAGGTTCGTTTCGTCGGAGACGCCCAAACCGCCAGGACCACGAAACTGTGGCCAGTCGTCAGCCAGAACATGGCAACTCGTTCCAATCAACAGCATCACGAAAACACAAGCGAGCAGAGCAGGGTGGTTCTTCAAGGTCTGTACTCCAATTGATCAATGATTTCTCAGGTGTCGCGATTA
>JACNKX010000025.1 GCA_014381825.1 Planctomycetota bacterium | reverse complement strand
GGCTCACCTTCCGACATTCCGGTCGCGACTTTCGCTTGACCGACGTCGAAGGCAAAGTTGCACACGAAATCATTGCTTGATTGAATGAATCAATATCGAAACAACTGACTCGCCTCCGCCTCACAAACTCAACTACTTCTACGGCGGCCTCGACCAACGCTTAACCGGAGTTCAAGGTGGTAAGGTGATTAAGGGACTTCTTGCTTGATCAGCAAGCTCCTAGTCTCGACGGCGACGGCTGGTGTTCCTCTAGAGCGTCCAGCCTTTGCGGTATTCCTTGTGAACGTACTGGTTCAACTCGGGCGCGTTTCTGACTTTTAGTGCTTTCCCATCCCACTCCAAGCGGTGACCTGGCGAACGCTGCGCGAGCACTCCCAACAGCACGGTTTCGGTCAGCGGGCCAGAGTAGCTGAAGTTCGACATGGCAGTGCCTTGCCCCTTGCATGCAAGCAACCATTCCGTGTGATGCCCCGGTGAACGAGGTATGGTTTTCTCGACTTGGGCGGTGGCTTCGTGCAACTCGGCAGGCAAAAGTTGTGGCATGCCGCCATGAGCGCTGTGATACATTTTTCCTTGGTCACCAATGTACAACACGCCGCTTTCGGGTAGTCGCTGACCTGACGGCAGTTCCGCAGGCGTAGGAGGCAACAAGCCACCATCGTACCACGTCATCCTCACCGGAGGCAGTTTTCCACGAGCGGGGAATTCGTAATACATGATCGTTGCTACGGGATACGTTTCGAAATTCGGTTTGTCGTCGATCTCCGAACCGTCCAACGTGACGACGGCTTCGACGGAAGTCGGGCTCCCCAAATCCAACGCCCAAATCGGATGGTCGACGATGTGGCATCCCATATCTCCCATCGCGCCGGTCCCGAAGTCCCACCAACCGCGCCAATACGTTGGAACATATGCCGAGTGATAAGGCCGACGAGGCGCGGGACCGAGCCACAAATCCCAGTCCAGCGTATCGGGGATTTTCGGAGTTTTCGTTGGACGTCCGACGCCTTGCTTCCATCGCTTACCTGCGCGGTCGGTCCACGCGTGGACTTCCCGCACATCGCCAATCACTCCCGCCTGAATCCATTCGTTGGTCAGCCGAGCACCCTCGGTCGCGTGACCTTGGTTTCCCATCTGTGTTGCGACCTTGTGCTTGGCAGCCGCCAGCGTCAATTGTCGAGCTTCGTAGATCGTGTGTGTCAGCGGCTTTTCACAGTAAACGTGCTTGCCTCGCCGAATCGCATTCATCGAGGCCACGGCATGGATATGATCGGGCGTTCCCACGGTTACCGCGTCGATGTGCTTCTCCTCTTTATCCAACATTTGCCGGAAGTCTTTGTATACCCGCGCCTTGGGATTGCGCTTGAAAGTATCGGCTGCGCGGACTTGATCGACGTCGCACAACGCAACGACGTTCGCTCCCTTTGCTGCAATTGCGTTGACGTCCCCGCCACCTTGTCCACCGGCTCCGATCCCGGCGAAGTTAACGCGTTCGCTGGGCGGCGTTTGACCCGGCCCGCCTAGCACATGACGGGGAACGATCGTGAAAGAGAAGGCGGAAGCGGCGGTCGTAGACAAAAACTGTCGTCGGGAAATCGTCGCAGGTTGCGTGGAATTCATCGTTTATCCTTTAGAGGCGTTTAGTATTTCTTATTGCGACTCCGTCCACTTGTGCAAGCCGTTGGGCTGTGGTGTTTGCGGAGTGAGAATCTTCCAACTGTCTCCCATCTCTCGCATCGCGCGGAAGTCCCGGGGAGCATAAGCGAATTCTAGTTGCGGGGTATCGAGGGCTTTTTCTTCTTGCTTCTGACGAGCGTGCATGACCGCGTCGAGGATGCCCGACACCAATAAGGTTCGCTCGACAGGATAGGGAGCCTTGCCATGTATAAAGTGATGTTGAATGGCGTGCGACAGGGCTTTGAACAAACAACGGTTTTGCCAAGGCCCCACGTAGAAACTGGTGGCGTGTACCTTAGGGTCGCCTTTCAAACGACAGGCAAAATTCCAACGCGTGCTGTCTTGGCCGATGCGTAGGACGAGTCCTGTGAGACCGTCCTTGTAGGTCACTCGGATGCCATGCGGTTCTACCGGTGATTCGGAAAGGTCAAACTTCACCAGCGACGGAAGCTTCCCGCCAAATTGAGCCGCCATCGCCGCCTCGGCCAATTCGATCGACCATCGGCCAGTCTTGGCTTCGCTGGCGAGAACCCCACGTTCCAGAAACTCAACGCGAGAAACGCCGGTCTCGCCGCCCATCCTGGCTTCCACCATCGACTGCAAAAGTTCCAAGCCATGAAAGTCGTACGATTCGATGGGACCACCATGAACGACGACGGCTTCTTCGATCTCCGCTCCACGAGGCAGATCCAGATTCGGACGACGCTGCGCGAGCGCGACCGAAGTCCCCGCCATCAGCGGAATTCCAAGCTCCCGCGCCGTATCGTACATTTCCTTGGCCCAGTCCCAGCGATAGGACAAATGTTTGTCATTGAAAAATGGGACGGCTCGCTTCGAGCGCCGCATCACGGCCACCGCTTCATCGAAAAACCGTTTGCGAGGATACTCGCGTTGTCCGAGTGCATTGACTGGATAACTACCGTGTTCGCCGATCGACAACACCGCATCCACCGCCAGTTCCTTGCCGCCCAGGCATAAGGCTTCCTCGATCGATTTGTACGTCGGGATGCCATACTCCTTTGCGACCGTGCGAGACATGTCGCTTCCTGGCAATTGATCGGCGTAAAAGGAAACAATTTCGACGCCGGGATCCGTCTTTTTGCCATTGAACAGATACGGCTCAAGAAAGTTCTCGAGGATGACATGCGCGTGGGTACGATAGGTCATGACCGTGAAGATCACCGCGACTTTCGGACGCTTCTTTTCAGCAGCGGTAAGGTTGCCGAGCGCAAGTCCTGCGCCAGCCAGCGCAGCCGATGACGAAAGGAAAGTTCGACGCGAAGGGGTACTATCAAACCAAGAAGTGTTTTGCATGGAATTATTGTGGTTGAGGTCCGAGGTGAACGAGAGTTCGACTTGCTGACGAGTGCGGATCAGGCCCGTGGTGGCTGGTAGGTTGGCGTTACGGGGCAATGCGAAGATCTCACAGACCACTGGCCGCTAAACGAGAACCGGATGCACGACGTTTGCACCCGTCACGTCGGGATCGGTGAGGCGTTCCCGCCGGCCTTTGTGGAGGAATGACAGTTTTGTGTGGTCGATGCCGAGCTGGTGGAGAATTGTGGCGTGCAAGTCAGGAACACTCACGCGATCTTCAATCGCCTTGTAGCCGAATTCGTCGGTCGTTCCGTGGGTGTATCCCGGTTTGAAGCCGCCACCGGCCATCAGCGTGGTGAAGGCGTTGCGGTTATGGTCCCGGCCGTCGGCGCCTTCGGTAATAGGGTTGCGGCCAAACTCGCCCGTCCACATCACGATCACTTCGTCCA
>JACNKX010000093.1 GCA_014381825.1 Planctomycetota bacterium | reverse complement strand
CATGGTCTTTACCTGGCGAATCGATGCTCATTGCTGGGGCTGGGGCTGCGGATGTGTCGGGAATCGCACCGACCGTATCGGCGAAGGATGACGGTTCTAGCTGCGGCCGTTTTGTAAACCAACTCGCGAGCCAGTCGCGCATGTCCATCGTCAACAGAAACACCGTGGGGACGAGAAATAACGTGAAAAACGTCGACACGAGTAGGCCTCCTAGCACGACGGCGCCGAGACCACGGTAGAGTTCGCTGCCTGCACCGGGAAATACGACCAACGGGAGCAAGCCCAAGACGGTGGTTGTCATCGTGATGAAGATTGGTCGGATACGCGTGCGGACACTCTCCGGAATCGCCTCCCGCGCGGGGACACCTTCCCGTGTGTAATGCAAACTCTGATGCACAATCAAAATCGCGTTGTTAACGACCGTGCCGATCAGGATTACGAACCCCAGCATGGTGACAACGTCCAACGCTTGAAAGACGAAGAAGTTCAGTACCCAGAGACCGAGCACTCCGCCGACGGCGCCGAGTGGAACGCTGAACAAGATGACGAAGGGGTACAGCCAAGATTCGAAAAGCGCCGCCATCAGCAAGTACGTAATCGCCAATGCCAATAGTAGATTCCAGCGTAACGCGTCCCACGCCTGTCGCAGTTTGTCGGCTGTGCCGGAGAGCGTGACCATCGTGTCGCCGTCCAAAACTCCCTCGGCGTGAAGCTTGGAGACGATCCCATTGTCGATCAACTGCATCGCCTCTTCGAGTGGCATCTCCATTGGTGGCGTGACGGAGATCGTTATCGCGCGGAGTTTCTCGCGACGCAAAATCGATTCTGGGCCGCTGCTGTATTCGACGGTTGCGAGTGACGAAAGCGGCACGACTTGGCCCGAACGTGTGGCCACGGGCAGCGAGAGGATGTCCTGCGTCCGTCTGTCCAACGCGCCTTTGCCAATGATCGTGAGGTCGATCTTGTTGCCGTCAACAAAGTAATCACCGGCGTAGGCCCCGTCGATAAAGGCATCCACGGTGTAGCCCAACTCGGAAGCGTTGATCCCCATTTCAGAGGATTCGATAAGCTTCGGCTGAATGTGTATCTCGGGGCTGGAAAGATCGAGACTTGGCTGCGGCATCGCCTGAGCTTCTGGGATCAAACGTTTCACGTCCCCCATCACTCGTCTGCCGATTGTGATCAAGTTGTGCAAGTCGCCGCCGGTGATTTCGATGTCGATCGTTCTGCCACTTGTGAGGCCCCGCTCGAAGAGACTCGATTGCTTGGCGATCGCTCGAGTTCCCGGAAACTGCGACCCGGCCTCTTTGACCAAAGGAATCAATTCGCGAACTCGGGACGTGTCGGCCGTGCGGAAGCCCATGAATACGGAAGTGCCCCGAACCGCATAGAAGTAGTAGTCGATTTCCGGGTAGTCTAACTCGGACTCCGCACTACCTGGTTCCATATTCCAGTATGGTTCCAGGTCCGATTCCAGTTTTTCACCCATGTCCATCAGTTGACGCATGTTGTAACCAGGTGGTGGCGACAAGCTGCAGAATACGAAATTGCGGTTACCCGACGGCAGATATTCGACTTTGGGCCACAAAACGTAACTGACGATCACGGAAAACATGACCATTGTCACGACGACGGCCAGCGAGCGAAGTCGGCTGGCGAGGAGCCAGTGGTTCAGGTTCGCCACAACCGAAGCGAATCCGCCCCCCAACGCGCTGATAACGTGCACGAGCAGGCCGGCATTCTTGCGATCTTGCGAATGCGATTGACCGTTTGCTGGCGAGTTCGTTTCAACGTTTGATTCTCTTTTCGTCTGGCTGTTCGTTTCGGCGTTCGTTTCGTTGGCGAAGAGGCGAGCGGCCGCGGTTGGAATCATCGTAAAGGAAACGACGAGTGACAGACCAACGGCACAACTGATCGCCAACGCGATATCGAGGAAGAGCTGCCCCGATGTTTCCTGGACGAACAAGACCGGCACGAAGACAGCAATCGTCGTTAGCGTGGAAGCGATAACAGCGCCCGACACCTCTTGCGTTCCGTTTGCGGCCGCATCCCGAGCTGACTCACCGGACTGCCTCCTGCGGTAGATGTTTTCCAGTACGACCACCGCGTTGTCGACGAGCATGCCAACGGCAAAGGCCAGTCCGGCGAGACTGATGATATTCAAAGAACGTCCCATCAGCCCCAGCATCAAGAACGTGCCGAGCACGCTCACTGGGATAGCGAGTCCAACCACGAGAGCGCCTCTTCCAAACCAGAAGCCGGCACAGAGAGTCAACGCCAAAGTCACGACGAAAAACCAAGGAGATACGAAGACAGACGTTACCGCACTGAAGGCGATTAGCGGGACGGCCAACAAAGCTCGACGGCCGAGATGCAAAAACAGCAGTAGCACGATGATCGTTAAGGCGCCGCCGACAAAAATGTTCTGTTGGACCAGCCCGATGGCCGAGCGAATGTACTCGGTTTCGTCATAGTATTGATACAGCTCGAGATCGAGTCTCTTCAGGAGTCCATTGTTGAGGTCGTCGGTGGCGATGCGGACATTTTTCATTACCTCGAGCACGTTGGCGCCCGAAGCTCGCCGAACACTGAGGCCATTGGTCGTCATGCCGTACCGTCGAGACAGGCTCTCGATTTTCTTGTAATCGACGCGAACGTCGGCAACGTCGCCAAGGTAAACTGGAGCGCCATCTTCAGTTGCCAGCACTTGCTGCCGCACATGTTCTGGATCTCGAAATTGCCCCAGCGTCCGAATGACCCAGCGGCGTTTACCCTCCCAGAGGTTACCACCAGAAGTATCTTTGTTTTGTCCGCCCAGGGCGGCCCGTACATCACCAATGGTCAGCTGTCTTGCCGCTAACCGCTCGGGGTCGACGATGACTTGAAGCTCCTCTTCTTGCCCACCATAGGTGTCGGCCTCGGAGACTCCGGGGACGCGTTCCAGTTGCGGTTCGATCAGGTCCTCCGATATCTTGCGGACTTCCTGGAGGTCGACTTCTCGCGGAAGCAACTCTTTGAGTTCGGGATGTTCATCGCCGAGCTTTGCGTACACACGTTGCAGTCGATAGACGCGGAGGCCTGTGTTTTCCGTGCGGTACGCTGGCGTTAGGGCCTTGGCTAATTTCGGATGAGCCTTTTGGAATTTGGCGATCTTCTCTTGCGTTGGTGGTCGAGCTGTCAACGCGAATCTGGCGATCGGGCTATCGGAAACATCGGATGCTTCGATCACGGGTTCGTTGGCGTCGATAGGGTATTCACGAACTTGTTGGAGTCGCGTGTTGACCCGCATCATCGCGTCTTCAATGTCCGTTCCGACCGCGAATTCGAGCGTAATATCCGCCGAAGAATCGCGACATCGCGACGTCATTCGCACCAAGCCCTCGATCGCCGCCAACTGTTCTTCCTGCTCCTGAACAATCTCGCGTTCGATCTCTTGAGGGCTGGCGCCCGGCCAGCG
>JACNKX010000068.1 GCA_014381825.1 Planctomycetota bacterium | reverse complement strand
GGGTGCTGTATTAAGCGAGGTAGCAGCAAAGATGGAACGAAAATCGGGAGAAGGCTCGTCTACTTCTCGCAAGAATGCAGCCGGGCCCGACGATCGGCGAGATGCAGATCTTGACGGGAGGAGTGCGTAGTGCAACCGTCACCGCCGCGAAGCCGAGCGGACTCGTCAAGTTCCCGAAAGAAGCCTTCGACAAGTTTCTAGCCAAGGATCAACAAGTCGTCGACGAGCTTGCGAAAACGATCATGCCGCGTTTGTATCGGGATCAAATGGTTGAAGTTCTTCCGAAGATGTTCGGCGAACTTGACGACGCCATGCTACGTGATTTGGAAGCGAAGATGACATGGCGCAGCCTGCGCCGAGGCGAACTGCTGTGTTACGAGGGCGAGCCGTCTGACAGCTTCTACATTATTATCAGCGGTCGCATGCAGGTATTGATCAAAGGAGGGACTGGCGGGTCACGTCTGCTAAGCGAAGTCTCTCAGGGCGAGTGTGTCGGCGAGATGGGGGTCATCACGGGCACGCCACGGTCGGCAACGATTGTCGCTTCTCGAGATACGGAACTGTTGGAGTTCTCGCGAGATGAGTTCGAAGAATTCACGCAGCGATACCCCGAGTTAATGCGAGGTATGACACGTTTGCTAGTCAGCCGGCTACAGCAAGCGACTCGGCGGTCTCGGGTCAGGAATCTGAGTTCCAATATACTTCTTGCCCCTGCCAGTCATGGAGCGTCGCTCGACGAATTCGCGAAGCAAATGTACGACGCGTTAAATGTCGTCGAATCCGCTGCACCGAGTTTGCAGCCATGCCTTTTACTTACGAGCCATGAGGTAGATAGGCGACTTGGTTTTCCAGGCATATCGCAAGCGGAGGATCGAAGACCGGACGAACTGCGTCTCCGATCCTGGCTGAGCGAGCAAGAGAAGAAGTATGCCGTCATTCTGTTGCAGTCGGATACGACGGTCACGAATTGGACGAAACGGTGTATTCGAAGCGCCGATGAAATCATGTATGTCGCAGAAGCTGAATGTGAGCCGGTCACGACAGCAGTTGTGGCGGAGGTCAGACAGCAAGAGGCGAAACATGCGGAGCGGCGTCACGCGTTAGTATTGCTTCACGGGAATGTTCAACGCCCTCACGGCACGGCTCGTTGGTTAGAGGAGCTGAATTTAGATCGCCATTTGTCCGCCAAGGCGGGTCGCGATCGACATTTCCACATCCGCCGCGAGAAAGAGAGCGACTACCATCGGGTGGCCAGATATGTTTTGGGACGCGAGATTGGATTAGTGCTTAGCGGCGGCGGAGCTCGCGGATTTGCTCACGTCGGCTGCATTCGCGCGATGCACGAGTTAGGAATTCCCATCGACATGATCGGCGGCGTCAGCATGGGAAGTCTTGTTTCCGCCTCTTATGCGTATGACCCTGATCGATTCGAAGAGACGATCAAGAGGGTCGAATCGCAATTGAAAGGTGCGCTCCTCGACATCACGGTACCCGTTGTGTCTATCGCTCGTGGTCGCAGATTTGATCGGCGTTTAAGAAGCTGGTTTGGTGCCGACACGCTGATCGAGGATTTGTGGATGCCCTATTTTTGTGTTTCGAGCAATCTCACAGAAGCAGACACGGTGGTCCATGAAGCCGGTCCGCTATGGTGGGCGGTACGCGCAAGCGGAACCTTGCCGGGACTCTCCTCGCCAGTCATCTACGAAGAGAGTTTGCTCTTCGACGGTTGCCTATTAGACAACCTACCAATGGATGTTATGCGCGAGCGACTTGGCACGTCGACCGTCATCGCCGTCGATGTCGTTCCTCCGCATGACTTGAAGGTTTGCATCCCGGAGGTGCAAAGCCCGTCTGGATGGTGGCTGCTTTGGAAAAAACTAAATCCTTTCGCGAAGACGGTTCATCTGCCAAACATCGTTTCTATTCTGCACCGCGCCGGCGAGCTGGGAAGTGTCTATGGACGCCAAAAGCTGATCGATCAAAAGATTGCGGATCTCTACATTCAACCGCCCGTTGATCACATCGATATTGCTGATTTCGACGGTGTAGCGGAAGCGAGACAGATCGGCCAAGACCACTGCAATGCGGAACTTGGCGTATGGTGGCCACTGCATCAAGAGGGACAAGATGGCAGTCAGCGACCGTGAGCGATCGCGACACCCGAAATCCCGCCTTCGCGTGAAATCTCTGCGGGTAGGGAAAGTGTCACACCGATGGCACGATAACACGTTCTCGAGTGACCCCTAACCGGAACGCTCATTTATCGGATAAAGTAAACGAGCCATCCCAATTGGATGGAGGATTGTTGTGAGATTCGGCCATGTGGCGAATTAGAAACTGTTTCGGTCCATCTTGGTCAGGGATCTTACTCAGCAATTCGATCGCTGAATCCCATTTCCCATTGATGACAGCGTCCAATGCAGCTTCATACTCGATCAACATTTGATCCGTCACTTTCGGCATTTGATCGGCTGGCGGTAGCAGACCATAGACGTTAACTGGCGCGTCCATTCCCTTTGGGCGGACTCTCGCCAGTCGTCTTGTTCGCCCTTCCGAGGGCAGTAGATATTTCGCTGCATATTCAGCCGTCGCTTCGTCGACACAGATTGGCAGGGCGAATTGCTTTGTCAGTGCCTCCAGCCGCGCACCTTGGTTCACCACGGGACCGAAGACACCGACTTTGGCCTGTTGGTCCGTACCGATTTGCCCCGCCAAAGCGCGTCCGTGGGCGACTCCCAATCCAACGGAGAACCCTTCCAGCAGACTGCCTTCGATGGCGATCTCTCTGTAGAACTCGTTGTAAATGGTCAAGGCAGCTCGACACGCCGGCACCGGACCATCGTCAAGTTCGGTGGGCCAGCCCCAAAAGCCCAATGCGGCATCGCCTTGGAAATCGGCGATAGCTCCATCCCGTTCGAGGATTCCACCAGCCATGACACCTAAGGCAGCGCTAACACTCTGCAACAAGCCGAGTAAGTTGTCCTGAAGCTTCTCGGATTTCTTCGAGAACCCTCTGACGTCACAGAATAGTACGGAGATATTTTTTTCCGAAGGTGAAAGCGCGTCCTGTGAGTTCACATCGATCAGGCCTTCGATCACTTTGGGTGAAAAGAAGGCGCTGAGTTGTGTCTTCTGTTCTTGGAGTAACCGAACGTGCCGCACCGAACCAATGAACTGGGCAACTAATTCGACGAAACGCAGATCACTCGCCAAATCTTTTTCTGAAACAACCCGCCCACCGCCCTTGGTTCCTTTCCCGGAAACATACATGCACCAGCCTTTACAGGATTCACCGCGAACCGGGACGCAGAACGCCCAACCGAGCCCCTCGCTTATCGTAAAATCATCAGGCGTCTGGTCGATGTCCCAGATGTGCATGACACTCGCTTGTTGCTTCAACGAGTTTAGGATCATGCGCCGACTCGGAGTGAATCTTCCCGTTAGCCCATCGCGAGTTTCGACTCGCACCGTCAGTGGCTTCGGAAAGGCTTCGATCGCGGCTCCATCCGTTGGCAGCTGTGTCTCGTCAAAGTGCGCCACGGCAATCGCCTCTGCGGGAGCGATGGCATCCAACAGTAGCCGAGACAGCAACCCTCCCAGATCTTCATCCGAATGAGAGCCTGAAATCATTCGCGGCAGCTGCGCGAGGATCTCCATCTGCTGATCGGTATTGCGAAACTCGATTTTCCGCAAGTCAGCTTCGGAGTACGCATGTTCCTCTAAGACAGAGTCGGGTTCTTTGTCAAAGTTGAGCCCAATCGTATCGTCTGACACTTGGTCGGTCAGTCGACTTGGTGAGCCAATCGTATGAAACGTTGTGGCACCAATCTGAAACCAGTCGCCGGGGGGGATGAACAACTCCTTGGTCGTTCGATTTCGGTAAACGATAGGATTACGCGCGGTCGGAGTCATGACGACTCGCAACTTGCCATCAGCCCACGAAAGGTCTGCTTGTTCGCGCGACATGGCTGGATCCCACGGAACTGCCCAGCCGTCTTGCGGGGCTCGACCGAAACGGACAACTTGGCCTTCGACGAGGACTTTCTGAATTCTCTGCGACGGATCTGGACCTGAGATACTGATTTGAAGTGTGGACGTTGTAGTTTGGGCCATAGAAAGCGTCTTTCCGAGGTTTCAGGATCGAGTCTTCGGCAATCGAGCTGCGGGCGTGCAGCGGTCATGAACGACATCGCGCCGCAACGGAACACCGGAAGCCTTTATATTTCGTATTCGCAATTAGGCGCGCTGATCTCGAGTAACGGTAGCCGTAGTGCCCGCAGCTCCGTCGTTACTTCCTCGTAATAGGCGGGTTTAATATGCACTACCATCAACGGGACTTGCCGGTCGAGCTTGTCGTATTCGCGATGCATCAACTCCGGCGTAAGATGCTTGGCCCTCTCGGCGAGCCAAGCCATCGAGTTGGGAAAGGCCGCTTCGATAATCACACATTTTAAGTGTTCGTTTTGATTCGCTACTTCCCACACTTTCTCAGTCGGGCCCGTATCACTGACAACGGCCATGGCCGACTCGCCATCGTCAATCACGAACCCAAACGTAGGAATGACATGATCGAGTGCGATCGGCGTGACCTTGATGTCGCCAAGTTGAATCGTCGCGGCATTTTCGAGCGTCACGAAATCGAGAAAGGGCGATTCCTCGCGAGATAAACGGAGCAGATCAGGCCAGACGCAATCGTTGAAGAAGTTTGATTTGAGGCAATCGACGACCGACTCGCTACCATAGACTTTTACGCAATCGGGACCCGGGGCGTATACGTTGTCGATAAAGATGGGCAACGAACCGATGTGATCTAGATGCGAATGCGAGATCAGTATGTGTTGGATCTGTTTCTGTGCAGCAACCGACATGAACCCGATCGAACCAGCATCGATGGCCAGGTGATCATTAATCACATAAGAAGCGGCATACTGGCAAGGATTCCCGTCGACGGAAGATCCAATGACCTTTATTTTCATGCAGTTATTCCGATGTAAACCGCGGTCCGGTCTGAACGGCGTTTCAAAAACAGATGGTAGAATGAGTTGTTGAGTCTTATGCGGGTTGCTGGATTCTGCGGCGTGCCCCATGCAGGGCGAGCAGAGGTTTCGGCGAACGATCCTAGGAGCAAACCTCTCCTGGAACGTATCGTTCGGGGAGAGCATTCGTCGGCACACGTGAAACAGTTGCCGACACGAATTGCCCAGATGAGTTTATTAGATCCGTCGCGTGATCGCCAGTTGAATGCCGTTTTGTCAACGCTCGCGTCCGACACTCACCGCACTTCGCGCCGACACGACAACTTACCAGTGCCCATCAAACTCTGATCTTATTGATCTTTCGCTTGCACATCGGCAAGTAACCGCGCGAGGCTTGCCGCGACGCCCGGATTCTCATCCCAGACATTCTGTGTTTCCGACGGGTCGTTCGCAAGATTGTAGAGTTGCCCAGGTGGGCCGCCGACTTTTCCTACATCGATTTCCCTTGGAAAGGTGAACCCGCCAGAACCTCGATGCGGAATCATCTTCCACGGCCCCTTCCGAATAGCAAACGTGCCCCACAGCGAATGGTGAACCGCAAAGTTACGAACTGGGTCGGCGGGCTTGGGTGTCAATAATGCCGGCAAAGCATTGCGGCTGTCCCCGCCCATGCCTTCAGGCAACTCCACATCGACAATTGCGGCACAAGTTGCCAATAGATCAGTTAGCTCGATCATCTCGTCGCTGACCGCGCCGCTCGGTGTTTTGCCGGGCCAACGTACAACAAACGGAACGCGGTGACCGCCTTCCCAAATATCTGCCTTCGTGCCGCGGAGATGAGCATTGCCTTGATGCCCAAACTCGCGCACAAAACGACCCCGCGCGCTCGGTTTGTAATGCTTGACATCATCTGATTCCTTCGCGTCCCAATAGTGATAAAGTCCACCGTTGTCGGACGTGAAGATGACAAGCGTGTTGTCTGTAAGGCCGGTGCGATCGAGAGTCTCCAACACCGCGCCCACGAACGCATCGGTCTCCACGACAAAGTCACCGTATTGCCCGGCGGTACTGGTGCCGCGATACTCCTCGTTGGGAACAACCGGAAGATGCGGAGCCGTGAGTGGAGCGTAGAGGAAGAACGGTTGGTCGGCGTTCTTCTCCGCATGCCGCTCGATGTAACCTACTGCTTCGCCAGCCAGTCGTGGCATCACTCCGTAGATCGTGAAATCCGGCGATCGTACGCCCTCGTCGACGCTGATGAACTCGGTTTGGGTCCGTGCTTGTTTGAGTACTGGCAGACGCACTGGACGATCATTCTCCAAGTAGCAGAAAGGGGACATGTTGAGCGATGCCGAGATGCCGAAGTACCAATCGAAGCCTCGATCCGTCGGCCCGCCAGTGACCGGTCGCGCGTAGTCGACATTGTTGCCGACACGTGGACGAGTCTTGCGGTCGATGGGCACGGCAGGGACTTGTCGGCCTTCTTTGTCCGTCCACTGCATGCCTAGATGCCACTTGCCAACACAGGCGGTTGCATAGCCGGCTAGCTTCAACAAGCTGGGGACGGTCAATCGCCCCTCTTCGATCAGCGGCGGATCAAATCCGTCCAACACGCGGTACTTCAGCCGCGTCCGCCAGCAATATCGACCTGTTAGGATGCCGTAACGCGTGGGTGTACAAACGGCGGACGGCGTGTGTGCGTCTGCGAACCGCATTCCTTCCGACGCCAACCGATCGACATGCGGCGTCACGATCTTTGATTTCGAGTTGTAGCAACTAACATCACCGTACCCAAGATCGTCCGCGAGAATATAGACGATGTTTGGGAGCTTAGCATCTGCGTAACTTCTTGCCGTAGGAATGCCGAGGCTCAGTAAGGCCACCGTGATCAGCGCGATTCGAAGCTTGGATTTCATGCTTGCCTCTCAAGGCGTTCGTTTTAAACGTGAGCGAGAAGCTGACGATACCTGATGACGCAACCGGTAACAACGAAACGTTCACTCAAGTTTCTCGCCGCGCGATTCCGGATTCTGTGAGAAATCGATCCAGCTGCTCGTAAGGTTGCGCCCCAACAAGTCCGTTCTTTCCGATCACAAAGGTCGGGACGCTCGTAATTCCTAGGTCACGCGATCGTTGCCAATCCGCATCAACTGCTTCTCGAAACTGTCGCAGCTGAAGAGCCTCTTTCGCTTGCTCACCGGAAAGCCCCATACGTTCTACGATGGCAAGCAAGTTGTCGACTTCGGCCAGATTTACGTCGCTAACGAAATACGCGCGGAACAGCATGTCGTGGATCGCCGCCCCGTTCGGCCGCGTGATCGCCCATACGGCAACTTCTTGAGCCATGCGGCTGTTGTACGTCATAGTCCGGTCGCCGTACGGCAAGCCTTCTTGTTCCATCAAGGCGACCATGCGAGCATTGGCGGCGTCAATATCGATGCCACGACCCGCGAACAACTCCTCAAGGGTCATGCCTGCTGAAGGAGTTTCGGGGTGCAAAGGGAAGTGCCTGTAAACCACTTCGATCTCGAATGCTCTTCGCAGTCGTTCCACACGCCCGGTGCAGAGGTAGCACCACGGTCAAATGTAGTCCGAAAATAGTTCGAGAATTGGCAAGTCGACCTCCACAAGCCGATCGTTCCGTTATTTGTTAATTCGAACTCGTTCTTAGAAGAAACTGATCAGTTTGCCATCATACACCGATTGATCGAATCGGTCTTCCAGGTAAGTTTGTAGAGTAACGAGTCTGATCCGGAAAAAGCCGTAGCTGAAGTCGCAAGACTTCAGACGCCCCACAAAACTGCGTTCCTGCGACTTTAGCCATGCCGCGCTGAAACGCTCTTGCCGCCTTGTCAGAAGTCCTCGAGGCTCAGTAACCTAGAAATGTACTAATGACAATTCAAGCTTTGATCTTCGATTGCGATGGCACACTTGTCGATTCGATGTATGCGCACTACGTCGCCTGGCGAGACGTACTAGCTGCTCATGGGATGGTGTTGAACGAGCAGCGTTTCTACAGCTTCTCTGGTACACCTTCGCGTCGTGTGATCCCGATGTTGGCGGAGGAACAGGGTGTCACAATCGACTTTGAACGCGCGAATGAAGCCAAAGAACACGCATTTCTAGACTCGATTCACTTGCTGAACTCCATCGAACCCGTTGTGCAGATCGCTGAACAGAACCGCGGAAAGCTGAAGATGGCGGTTGCGAGCGGCGGCGTTCGGCATCTTGTTCACCGTCAGCTCGAGCAGATTAATATCTTCGATTGGTTTGAGACCATTGTCACGTCCGAAGATACCGAACGTCATAAGCCCGATCCAGACGTGTTCCTCGAAGCAGCTCGTCGACTTGGCGTCGCGCCGTCAGCGTGTCGTGTTTACGAGGACGGCGAGCCTGGAATTGAAGCTGCACGACGTGCGGGAATGGATTGCGTCGACATCCGCGAGATCGTGTGAAGGGCGTAGCCAACTGGCGCGAGGTCCCGTCACGGTGACATCTTACGGCGTTCGAGCAACACCACGGAAGTATCGTCGTGGCGACCGCTTCCCTTCGTCGCCGCGTTGGATTCGTCAAACAATCTCTCGAGCGCCTCGGCGAGAGGCAACTCGCGACTGTCTTGCAGCGACTTCATAATGCCTTTGATGCCGAATTGGTCGTGCTCCATATCGCCATCGGCAGGAAATGCTTCGTCGAGACCATCAGTAAAGATCAGCAATCGCGAGTTCTCTGGAATATCGCTGATGATTTCTTCGTATTCCCAATCTTCGTCGATAGCCAGCGGCAATCCGCCTTCTTCTTCACCGCCTAATTCGCGAACTTCATTCGTCTCAAGATCCAGAATGATCGGCATAGGAGCGCCAGCTGCCGTCCATTTCAACTTGTGATTTGCAAGATCAACCGTCGAGTACAGCAGCGTAATGAACCCGCCTTCGTCTTGCACGATATCACTTGTGCAAAGTCGGCGGTTAACCTCCGAGACAAAGTCAGCTGTATTCGGATATCGTTGGTCACGAATCATCCGGATGAATGTATGCATCGTCATGATCGACATACACGCTTTCACACCGTGTCCCGATGCGTCTCCGACGAGTAATATCAGCTCGGTGTCGTTCAGATTGAATGCGTCGTAGTAATCGCCACCCGCCATGATCACTGGATTTGCGCCGGACACTCGAATTTGCGAAGGCTCATATCTGCCTACCACTTCGTAGCCGACCGGCGCAGGCAGGTCTTTGGGGATCACGGACTCTTGCAAGCGGCGGACCGAATCGACTTCTTCAGTCAAACGCTCGGCAAGCATTCGCGAACGCTGCGCGATGACCGCCGCCTGAGCAGCTTCGATCATCGAGGGCAACAGAAAGATGTAATCGCCCTCGGGATCTCGCATTAAGTGCGAATGGAGCCCGTTCGAGATGAACTTAGCCAAGTTCGTGAACTCACCCTGCTTCCACACTCCGATCGTTGGAATGTTGGTCTGAGCTTCCTGGACCTTCAGGAACAAATCGAGTGCATCGTCCTCGTTCGGGAAGTTGGTCGCTACCAAGAGCACGTCCCAAGTCTGCTCGTTCGCTAATCGCTCGAACTCCGCCGGATCAGTAGCGATCTCAATCTCGACCTCGTCGACATCAAGAATCAAACTGAGTGTTTCTGCTTCGACCTCGTCGTCCCAGCCTACGAGTACGCGCATCGCCGATGATCCTACTAATGATGAGTCCTGCGTTCCGGAGCATCGCAGTTCCGGGGCACCTCGAACGGTGTCGGAGCCATCATAAACGAATCGGCGATCGAATGCACGGGGCCGAACCGGCTCAATTCGGGGGCTTTTACAGGCGGGCAACAGCTGCATTCACCGATCGGAGCGATCAGGCGGATTTTTCCTGCCTCACAGCATGGCGTATCCGTAAATTCAAAACTTCGACCGCGATCGCGAACGCCATGGCGAAGTAGATGTATCCCTTGTCGAAATGCGTGCCAATTCCTTCCGCGACCAACATGACACCGATCAAAATCAGAAAGGACAAGGCCAGCATCTTGAGCGTTGGGTTTTGTTCCACGAACTTGCTGACGGGCTCGGCGAAGATCATCATCACGCCAACCGATAGGACGATCGCAGTGATCATTACACTAAGCCCAGCCACATATTTCTCCCCTTCCGCCTCAACCATGCCGACGGCCGTGACCACTGAGTCGATGGAGAATACGATATCCATCCCAGTGATTGTCGCGATCGCCGCCCCAAAACTCGTCGCCGCTTTCGTTGTTTGATGTTCACTCCCATCGTGGAATGCTTCGTGGATTTCCCGAATACTGCTCTGGATTAGAAACAGGCCGCCTGCAAACAGAATGATGTCTTTCCACGAAACTCCCGCCATTTCTTCGACGGTGTGAATCCATATGGTCAGCCTGAATCGCTGCTCGTGTGTGTCGTGTGCTTCGTGACTGCCTTCGAGTGGGAGCGAATCGATCTCAGCCTGAGCAGTCGAGATCCATTCGTCCTTGGGAAAGCCCAGGTCAGTCAAGTCGTAGAACGGCTCGTCTGCTTGTAGGATCAGCGAAATCGTGAAAAGTAACGCGATTCGCATTACCATTGCCATCAACAAACCGATCTTTCGAGCCTTGGGCTGTTGAGCGGCTGGCAGGCGGCTGGTCACAATGGCAATGAAGACAATGTTATCGATGCCTAAGACGATCTCCATCGCGGAGAGAGCCAATAGAGCGATCAGGAATTCCATAATTCAAACCTTACTTGCCGCAGATAATCAGCTTCGCCGTTTAACGGCAAGCCGCAGGCGACTGCGCTTCACGAACTCATGAACGAGCGCCTTCGGCTCGCCATAAAACGAACTGAAACAAATAGCGAAGGTACTTGTCACATATTGCAGGAACGTTGATAAACGGGCGGCGCGAAAATGTAAAGGCATTCGTTCCACTCCGACATCGAACTCATTCCAAATCACTTCGAGAATCATACATCATGCTCCGCTCAGCTACGGTCGCCATCGCGATCATTTGCTTCGCCACTCAGGCTGCTTTCGCGGCGACTCCGAACATCTTGTTTCTTTTTACCGACGACCAAGCGCCTTGGGCGCTCGGAGCATCTGGCCACCCGCATGCCGTGACGCCTCACATGGATCGCATCGCCAAAGAAGGTGCGTATCTAGTTAACTCGTTTACGACGACCCCAGTTTGCAGCCCTTCACGAGCGTCGCTCATGACGAGTCGCTACGGCAGTGAACTCGGGATCACCGATTGGATCAATCCTCGCGTCGAACCGAAGATGGGACTTGATCCGAGTACGGTCACTTGGCCTGAAGTTCTGCAACAGCACGGCTACAAGACCGGCTTGGTCGGCAAGTGGCATTTGGGTCTGACGCCAGAATTTCATCCGCACAAGACTGGCTTCGACTATTTCATGGGGTTTTTAGGCGGCGGCAACGCGCCGAAGAATCCAACGCTCGAGAAGGATGGCAAGGAGCAAAAGTTCGAAGGCTTAACACCTGACATCTTGACCGATCATGCCGTTGAGTTCCTGACCGTGAACCAAGAGGAACGTTTCGCACTCGCCGTGCACTATCGAGCGCCTCACACGCGCTGGCTGCCGGTCGCCGAAGAGGATTGGGAGCTTTTCGAGTCGCTTGACCCCACGATTCCGAACCCGGACTACGCGAAGCTCGACGTTCCACGCGTCAAGAAAATGACGCGCGAGTATCTGGCGAGCGTTCACAGCGTCGATCGCAATGTCGGTCGGATTCTCGATCTGCTCGACGAGTTGAAGCTTGCCGACAACACGGTCGTCATTTACAGCAGCGACCACGGGTACAGCATGGGCCACAACGGCATCTGGCACAAAGGCAACGGCCACTGGGTATTAACCGAGCCGCCTGCGGCCAAGGCCAACATTCCAAAGGGACAACGCCCGAACATGTACGATCATTCGATCCGAGTGCCGACGATGGTTCGCTGGCCCGGCGTCGTCCAACCTGGCTCGGTCGTGACAAAACCCGTCTCGAATCTCGACTGGTATCCAACCTTGGTCGACATTGCCGGGGCAACGCTCCCTGGCAGCGAGACAATTCGAGGGCAAAGTATAACGCCGCTCCTGCGTGGTAATGATGCTGAATGGACCGACGATTTCTACGCCGAATACAGCACGCATCACCAGTCCCACACACACATGCGAATGTATCGCACTCCGAAATGGAAGCTGATCCGCGACTTCCTCAATCCTGAGCGCGACGAACTGTACGATCTCGCCAACGACCCCGCCGAATCAACCAATCTAATCGCCTCCAACGACGCCAAAGTGCAAAAGATCATTGCCGATTTACACGCGAAGATCGTGGCTCGGATGAAAGAGATCAGTGATCCGGTGTTGAAGACATTGTGATCGAGGACGAAGCCGATCTACTGTTATCAGTCAGAAATCGATCATCGTGTCCGGCAACATCCGCCTAAGAGGGAGGGGCAAACCAAAAGAACGGCGCTATTTGTTTCATAGCCGTCAGAAAGGCAAACCCGAACAAAGTGGGACCGAGCAAAAGTACGACGATAAGCACGACTCCGAGGAGTCCGCTAGGCCAGTAGCCTGTGCCTTTGATTGCCCATCTACCGCCAGAGTACAGAACGTAAACTAGTGCGGAAGTAAGGACGCAATAAGCCAAAAGGATTTGCATCGATCCATCTCGTATCATGCGACACCTCCGTGAACAATTGCGTTACCTACCAGACTCGACGAGTTGTCTAAGCACAAGGTCGCCGTCACCCGCCGCGTCATCATCTAGGTCCGGTCCAATGCTGTAGACGACGGAAGCGGTCTCGTCGGCGAAGAATCTCAACGGCGCATCGCCGTAAGGATCATTGGGGATTCTCGCTAGATACTCAGGGACAAGTTCGTTCAAGTGACGTGGTGGCGTTCCTTGTTCCACGGTGAAGGCGCGAATTGCTAACCGAGCAATCAACAAGCGTCGAAACGTGTCGTCGCGTTTTTGTATGCTTTGGAAACTATGAAGATCGGATGTAAACCATGGCGGACGGTTGAAGAGCTCGTCCATGGCCGATGGCAGCCGGGCTGTCCAACCAAACACAACTTGGGTCCATAGATCATCGCGTTGTACGATCTCGCTTACAGGCTCTCGCTTGGCATCAACACTGAGCAGTTGTGCAGTTGTCGCACGGCAGACAGATGGATCAAGCTTCGGGAGGAGACGCTCCAGTTCGTGTGTCCCAGCCCTCTCAATCGAAGTTGCAACAAGAAAATGCACCACCACACCACCTCGTGACACTTCGTGCGCAAAGCAGATGGAGTCCACGCAACTTTGAGCGGCTTGCTCGTATTCCTTCGACGCGACATACGAGAACGCCTCCGCTTGGAATGTCCGCCCAATTTGTCGAGTGTCCTGCGTCCACTCCATTTCTTTATCGTACCATTCCCATCCTTCTTTCCACACGAGCGGCGTCTGGCATTCCAGCTCCAAGCCCTTCCGGACGAGTGACAGTACCGTAGGATGATCCTTTACGAATTGTAAAACGACGACTGGAGTGTCCGACTCGACGTCTGGCACTCGAACCGAACGCAGCAACTTGCCAGCCTGGGCGAACTGCGTGTGCCCATTCGGATTCGGCAACTCAGTCAGCGGAATCGCGAGTGGTATCGCCAGCCGATAGTAGAAGAAACCGCCCAACAACATCGCAGCAAGTGTGAGTGAAGCGGCTGTGCAGCGGACAGCCCGCATCTTCCACAACGGCATCACTACTCCACCGCGAGACGCTACGATTATCGCCAAGGTGCAAAATGCCAGAATCACGCCGAAAACTGCGTTGCACACCGTCAATGTCCCGGTCGAGTGAACTCCTGGAAACATGATGTCAAACTCAAAAAAAGAGATGAAGTGCCAGGTCGTGGTCGCAGCGACCAATGTTGTGACCAGTACCGAAAGTCGCAACAGCTTCCTTTTTTCAGCTAGCGCATACCAACTTGCCGACAGAACAATCGAGCTTGATGCGATGCTTGACACGATCTGCGAGACGATGTCGATGTTGTCATCCACTGCGACTACACCGACACCAATCGACGCAGCTATTAACGCCATTGCACCCAGCAGCGAACGCAAGGTGAATGTGGACGCTCCTTTCGGTGGACTGTCGGCGTCGTGCCGAGTTCGCCACCATCGGACGACCGTGAGTACTGCCAGAACTTCAACAGCCATGAATAGGAAATAGATAATCGGTGGGAAAGCTTTCGTCGGCAGAAGCAACCAAGCGAACGCGATCGGCGAAGCGGCGCGGTAAAACCAATTGATTCGCGCGAGTCCGATCACGGCAACACACGCCAATCCAACTCCAACCAACAGCCCGAGGATCATCGCCTCGGCTAGTACCTCGCCATCGACTTCCATCGAGATCTCCGCAGTTTTGTCCTAGTCGGACGCGGCCGCACGGGATAGAAGGAACTCTGTCTCCATCTCGTTCTCCCATTGCTACTCAAACTCGCCCCACACCTTGGGCACGAGAAAGTTGGCTGGGGCTTTGTTCGGCGGGATGTTCGCGGGAACTGCTTCGCGAGATAGCTTCGCGAGTTGTTTTTGCAGTCGCTTGAGCGTTGCGGGCTCTTGGTCCTTCAGGTCCGTCGCCTCGGAGATGTCTTTGCGAATGTTAAACAGCTCCCACGTTTCGTCCGGTGACGCTGCGGTTGCGTTGGCGCTGACGTGACCGTTGTGGATCAGCTTCCAGTCGCCGACGCGGATGGCACCGTGAAAGGGTGTTGCGTTGTGCAAGATAAAGTCGTGTGGAGAAGGTTGCTTGTCGGCAATCGTTGCCCAGGCGTCGTGTCCGTCGAGACGCTTGAGTTGTTTTGGCTTCGCGCCAGCAAGACCTAGCAGTGTCGGATAGACATCGACGATATGAAGCGCTTCGTTGACATGCGAGTTGGCCGACAAGACTTCGTCCCAAACGGCGATGGCGGGAACTCGGACGCCCCCCTCGTACAACGTGCCTTTGCCGGCTCGAAGCTCGCGGTTTGAACCGAGCTTTCGGATTCCGCCGTTGTCGGAACAAAAGAAGATCAACGTCGGTTCCGCCGAATAGTGATGCCTCTCTAACGCCGATACGATCAAGCCGACGGCTTGATCCATCTGATCGACCATGGCTGCGTAAGTACGGCGTTGCTTGTTCTTCATGCCTGCGTACTTCGCAATCGTTTCGTCAGGAGCTTGCAGTGGCGTGTGCGGAGCATTGAAGGGGACGTAAAGAAACAGCGGTTTGCGTTTGTCGTGTGACGCCAGTACTTGGGCCGCTTCGTGCCCGATCAGGTCTGTCGTATAGCCCTCTTCGTATAACGCTTTGTCGTTGCGATGCCAATCGTGACCGCCGTCGCGGATATGCGTGAAGTAGTCCAACGCTCCGTTGTAGTGACCGTATTGGTGCGAGAAGCCACGGTGCGTCGGCAGATATTCTTGTGACAAGTGCCCCAGATGCCACTTGCCGCACATTGCCGTGACGTAACCTGCTCCACGAAGTGCATCAGGAAGGGTTTGTTCGTCGAGCGGCAATCCATGTTGAGCCCACGGTCGAACGACTCCGCATTGCATGCCGCATCGGATTGGATACCGCCCCGTCAGCAGACTCGCTCTCGTGGGCGAGCAGACCGGTTGCACGTAGAACTGATCGAGTTGCGTCCCCCGCTGGGCAAGTCGATCGATATTGGGCGTCGCGATCGCACTGCCATGATAACCAACATCGCCCCAGCCCAAATCATCGGCCAGGATGACAACGAAGTTAGGTCGGTCCGCCGCCGAAAGCGTCAATTCCGCGAAAGGAATCCAAAGTGTTACCGTCAAGAAAGCGAAGCCGAAGCGATTCATAGCAGGAGGATCCGTGAGTAGCAAAAAGAACAATACGATTGTGACAGGTGGAGACATTATAGTCACTTCGAGGCTGTGAACTAATTGATGCGATTTGTTGGAGCCCACGCTTTAGCGTGCTTATTAACGGGCGATAGCCCGCGCAGACAGGCTAAAGCCTGGACTCCAACGATTTATTCACAGCCTCTTCGCGTCGCCATCGCTGGACGGTCAGCCACATCCAAAGTTGATTAACGCTGAGCCTCCCGAAGGCGCACCGGCACGTATCAATGATTCCGGCGTTTCTGGTTGGGAGTTAACCGAAGATGCGCGGCAGCCACGCAGAAGACGAAGCGTGAAGCCTTGATGCGGACTAAACTCGTTCGAGCCACACGAAGCCGTACGGTTCCAGACGAACATCCGTTGAAGTGCCCAGCGTTACATTGCTGATTCGATCTTGAAAGAAGCGTCCCAGACCCGCTGTCCGTAGACCGTTGCCGGTAACGGTTTGCGGTTCTTCTGAGAAGTTGGCGAGTACAAGGATCCGATTGCCTTCATGAGAACGAAGATAGCCGAGAACGTGCGGGTTCTCGGTTGCGACCAACTCCATGTGCAGACCAGCTAGCGCTGGCAGCTCCTTCCGAAGCTGAATCAATCGTTGCGCTGAAGTAAAGATTCGCGTTCTGATAGAACCATCGTCGTGCAGTTCTTCCAAGAATTCCCATTGCATCTTAGGTCGATGAATCCAACGCGTGTCACCCGCCTTCGCGGGATCGTTGACGAAATCGTAGTCGTTCAACATGCCCCACTCTTCGCCGAGATACAACAGCGGAATGCCCCCGATGCTGAGCGTTACCGCATAGAGCAGCAGCATGCGGCGGATCGACAGCTCTTTCAGATCATCGTCGTCCGCCTCAATGGCTTGTTCCAAGCCCGCCAACGAAGCCATCGTCCCGGAAATCCGCATGTCGCCGGTTTCGGGATTGTGTTGAAAAGGAACACCTCGAGCAAACGAGTCGGGAAACTGGCCAGTGTAGAACGCATTTAGGAACTGACGATGGTTGTAAGCATTGATGCCGATTGCTTCTGCGTCGTTATCATCAAAGGTCCAGCCAATGTCGTCGTGACAACGTAAGTAGTTCGTCCAAGTCGTTCCCGCCGGAAGTTGATGGCGATGCGAAAGAGAACGAGTCAGCAATGTGACTTTCCGAGTGGCGAGCGACTCCCACAGCAAAGCCATCAGAGTTGGGTTGTACGAAACTTGACATTCCTCGGTATCCACGTAGCGCACGACTTCGTCGGGATGCACGATCGCTTCGGACTTGAACAGCAACCCTGGTGCCGCGATTCGAATGATGGCATTGAAAGCTCGAATCAAGGTGTGTGCTTCGGGCAAGTTCTCGCAACCGGTTCCCATCTTCTTCCCGATGAAGGCGACAGCATCCAGCCGCAAGATGTCCACTCCCATGTTCGCGATGAACAGCAGTTCGTCGAGCATCGAGCGAAAGACCGCTGGATTCCCGTAGTTCAAATCCCATTGAAAGCTGTTAAACGTCGTCCACACCCACTGTCTCATTCCGTCGTGCCAAGTAAAGTTACCTCGGCGAACGGTCGGGAAGATCTCGCGAAGCGTTTGCTCATACTGATCAGGCAACGTACGATCGGGAAAAAGGTAGTAGTAGTCCTGAAACTCACGTTCACCAGCTTGGGCGCGCTGAGCCCAGTGATGGTCGTCCGCTGTGTGATTGAAGACGAAATCGAGAACCAGCACGATGCCCACTTCACTTAGGTCGTCGGCCAGTGCGCGAAGATCATCGATGGTTCCAATGCGTGGATCGACGGAGCGGTAATTACTGATCGCATATCCACCGTCGCTGTCGCCCGGTCGCACAGCGAACAATGGCATCAAGTGCAAGTAAGTCAGCCCAAGCTTCTGAAAGTAGGGGATCTGCGCACGCAACTTGCCGAGATTCTCGCTGAAGAGATCGACATACAGTGCGCCTCCAACAAGTTTCTCCGACTGAAACCACTGCGGCTCGTTGATCCGGTGAGTGTCGAGCTCGCGGAGCGTTTCAGGTCGATCGGCCCAACCCCGCGCGGCCGTGAGCAGGATCTGTTCCAAGTGATAGAAAAAATCGTAACGCTGGCCGTATAGTTCGAAGAGCAATGTGAACAGCTTGGGCCAATGCTGCTTCAGCCGCAGTTCGAAGTGATTGATCGATTCAACCGGTGTCTGCGAACGCTCCCATTCGGCATTCAGACGGGGGCGCAAGCGGCGAAGACTGAGATCCGCCTCGTATTCGATCCCTTCACGAGGCGGTTGGTGAGGAGGCCCGCCATCAGTCGATACGATCATTGGGAATGGTGATGTGGTCGAGAAAGTTGTAGTAGTTGACACCGTCAATGATACCCCGAGCATGTGTGCCTTCGGCGAAGTAGATCCTCGGCAGCTTTCGTAGTTTCTCTAGTTCTGGACTGTAGTTCCCTACAACCACTCCAAGCGTACGTCCCTTCAACATCCCTTCGTCATTTCCCGAGTCGCCCGCCACCAAAACCTGTTCGGGTCGGAAGCCCCATTTGTAGAGGATATGTCGAATCGATAGATCATCACCGCCGCGCACCGGGATGATATCGAGATAGATCTCCAGCGAGAGAACCACCTTTACGCGGAGTCCAGCCTCGCGGAGCACTCGCCGAATCATCCCGAGTTTCGGTGCCACCTTCGGATCGATCTTATAGCTGATTTTGAATTGTGATTGTTCCTTTTCGCTTTGAGGATAGAGCCCTTCAAGGTCGGCGAGTACTTTTCGCACTTCGGTGGGCTTCCATTGGAAAGCGATCTGTTTCTGCCAGCTTCGGTCAGGTGTCAGATGCTCGCCATAGTGAATTTCCGTACCGACAGACGTACTCAACAAATCAGGCATCGGCAATCCGAGTTGCTCGATCAACGTGCGAGCATCATCCAACCTCCGGCCTGTCGCTACGCCAAAGCCGACGTGGTCACCTTGTGCACGCAATAGGTCGGCAAATTCCGCCAGAGCGTCATCATCACCGGTTAACGTGTTGTCCAAGTCCGTCAGGATCAGGCGATCGAACTGGGGTATTCGTCGCCGTCTTCTGTCTTCTGTCAGTGCGGGCTCTGCGGCTGCCTCGACGAGTTCCATCACGTCGCGTAAGTAGCGATCAGCATGACGCTTCCACGAGTAGTGTTCGCGCGTGCCGGTAATGCCGTTGTCGGACCACGTTGCCCACTGCTCCGGTTCCGTCAAAGTTCGTAGCAATGCCTTTTCGATCGCATCTCGATCAAGCGGATCGACTAACAGCCCGTTCTGGCAATTGGCGATGATGTCGCGAGGACCACCATCATTCGTCGCCACCAGCGGCAAACCACTCGCGGCGGCCTCGAGCAACGTCAGTCCGAAGGGCTCGGTAAGTGCGGGGTTGATAAAAACGCCGCGTGATGTCGCGGCAAGGCGATACAGCGCGGGTACATCAGACGGGACATGTGTCTTCGGGTAGGCGACCTTGCCATACAGATTGTATACATCGATCAGCGTCAGCACATTCAACAACACGCGACGTTGGCCAGGAGCTAACTCGCGAAGATCGTCACGTGTTCCCAGCACCAAGACGAGATTTGCGAGTTGCTGAAGCTCAGTCGATTCGCCATAAACACGCACCAGCGTTTCAAGATTCTTGCGATCATCCGGTCGCGCCATCGTCAGGATCATCGGCTTGGTCGGATCTTGCAGAAACGGTGTTAACGCATCGGCAATCTGTGCATGCGACTCGTCTGCAGCAGGTGGGTGAAACTCGGTCAGATCGACCCCGGGTGGAATGACTTCCATCCGCTCAGGCATATACGCCTCATAAACCTCGTACTGTTGTTCCACTTCTTGGCTTGTGCTAGTCACGATCAAGGAGGCAGTTTCGAGAGCCATCTCCTCCGCTTCGGAGCGCGTCGTAAAGCGATAGGTTTCCTCGAGATTCTTGGCTTCCGAATCGAGATCCAACAATCGCTGCTTCTTAACACGACCTAGCGAGTGGCCGGTGAAGACAAACGGTAGGTGCAGAAGTCTTGCGAGTTGCGCCCCGCCATAACCGGCGTCGGCATAGTGGCCGTGGATTAGATGCGGCAGTCCCGTGCGACGGAAATAGTTGATCGTCTGGTCGATGAACGCCTCCATATACGGCCAGAGGGCTTCTTTGCGCAGATAGCGTTTCGGGCCAAATGGGATTCTCACGATCTTGGCATTCTCGGAGATTGGCTCCTCTAGCTGAGCGTAATCAGACCCAACACGGTCGTCACAGATCTGGCGTGTCAATAATTCGACTTGGCTGACCTCGGGATGCCGCCCAAGTTCGGCCGCTAGTTCAAGTACATACTTAACTTGCCCGCCGGTATCAGCATCTCGACCGAGTTCTGCGTCGTGGGCACGAATCAGCCCATGCAGGCTAATCATGACGATGCGCAGCCCCGAGCCTGGTTTCATTTCAGTCATCGACTCACCTCGCAATTGCTAACGTGGTCCGTGAAGCGGGCGTCGCGGAGAGGTCCACGAACGCTTGGCACGATCGATCAATGGCAGAAGACGTTCGTTCGGCGAATCGCCACTTGTGCATCTTCGTCCCAATGATCAGCGATAACCAAGCCGAATGTGGGACGGATAAAAGCACGATACTCGCGGAGGCGGGATGACAGCGGCGGAACGAACTGTGATGATCACGTCGTTTGCTTTATTGTAGAGGCATGACTGTCTTGAAACGAGGCCCCTCGTCCAACTCGCAAGTGTTGGCAACAGATTTGGACGGCACACTGATTCCGCTAGACGGATGTGGACGCCATGTATCCGATCTGGCGACGCTTGACGAGCAACTTCGCACGCACGGTGTTGAACTTGTCTTTGTAACAGGACGCCATTTCGACTCGGTACGAGATGCGATCACGGAACATCGTCTGCCCAGTCCCGACTGGATCATCTGCGATGTGGGAACGACGATCTACCAGCGCGGGAACGCTGGCGAATTCATTCAGTTGCGTGCCTACTACGAACATCTCGCTGTTATTACCGCCGAGTTTTCGATCGATGAACTTCGCTCTCGGCTTTCGGTCATCGAACGACTTCGAGAACAACAATCGGAAAAGCAGGGTGCTTTCAAGCTTAGCTACTACGCGAATGCCGACGAAATAGACGAGTTGCAAGCAGAGATCGGCCAGTTGTTTTCAGAGTGTGGTGCTCCGTACTCGGTAATCCATAGCGTCGACCCGTTTAACGGCGACGGTCTCATCGATTGTCTGCCAAGTGGTGTGTCGAAGGCGCATGCATTGAACTGGTGGAGTCGCCATCTAGGTATCGCTGACGACGCGATTGTCTACGCTGGCGATTCGGGAAACGATTTGGCGGCGTTCACAGCCGGCTATCGAACCATCGTCGTCGGAAACGCCCATCGCGCACTCGTCGAACAAGTTCGCGACGCACATCAGAACTCCGGTTGGTATGATCGGCTGTTCGTGGCAAAAGACCGTGCGACAAGCGGAGTGCTTGCTGGTTGCCGATTGTTTGGCTTGATCGAGAGTACTTCGGAGACTTAGCGTCCGAGAAATGTGCCACCCGTTGTACTGGCGACAGTGCGCAGAAACGTGCCGAGGTCGGCGTCGAAATAGTTTCCCAGGCCGACGGTGTTGATTGGAATTCCTTCGTGATCTCGGCACAACGCATAGATTTCGTCAGCGACGCCTTGGTCGAAGCGACCGAGGTTCGGATTGGTGGGGGCTCCGTCGGAGAACAGGATCATCGAATCGACATCTTCGTAGGTGTACGCCTTTCGCAACGCTTCGAGTGTGTTGGTCCAACCCTTTGGCTCGACTCCCGTCAGGTGCTCAAGCAATTGGTTGCGGGCGGTCTCGCCGCCGTCTCCCCGGACTTTCGCAAGGCTCCCATCCTCGGGGAACGTACGTACGTCGGACGAGTAGACGATTAGGACGCATTCATCGACGTCCAAGTGTTGCAACCAGGTCCGCGCGATCTGTTGTGCCTCTTGCCAGCGGTCGCCGCCGCCACCGTTGCCGGCCGCCTCCTTCATGCTGCCCGACGCGTCGAACACCACGGCCACTCGTTGCAGTTTGCCGTTGATTCCAATCAGCTCGCGATTGATCCGAGTCTCGACGAGCAATTGTTGTTGGAATTTCCGTTCAGCGTCGGTTAGCTGATTGGTGAGGTTCTTCTTGTCTGTTTGCAGGCCCTTGAAGAGTTCAGCCGCGCGTCGTAAACGGGCCAAGTAGTCTTCGACCTTCGCGGAATCGGCAGCAGCTTTTACTTCGAGGGCCTTGAGTTGAGCAGCCGCCAACGCCTTCTCTTGCTCGCTTAGCTTCTTCACGGCGGCGAGATCGATTCCGGCGGCGTTAAGCTTTGCTTGCAGTGCCACAACAATTTCGTCGAGGTCATCAGCCCGCTTCTCTAGGCGTTGTCGTTGCGCTCCGACGTCCTTCAGCGCCACAAGCTTCTCTTCAAGCTGTTTTCCCAGTGCCGCCAGTTGCTCGCTGAGGGTTGTCTTTTCTTTTGTAAGCGTTCCTGCCTGTGCAGTTAAGTCTTTTGTTTGTTTCTCCAAGTCGGACTTTGCTGTTTCCAATTGTGACTTTTCGACGTTCAGCCCTTTGAGATTTGTATTCAGCGTCGCGACCATGGCCACCGTGCTGTCGAGCTGCTTCCTCAACGCTGTACGTTCATCTTGAGTGATTCGCAGCTTCTCGGAAGCGCTGTTTAGGGACCGTTTGCTGGCCGCTAGTAGTTCATCAAGAGAATCGCGTTGCTGCGAAGTCGCGCCGAGTTCGGCGCTGGTCGAGTCCAGGTCTTTTAGCAACGCACTCGCTTCCGCAGACTTCTGGTTAAGTGCCTTCGACTTCTTTAGCAAGTTGCTATTCAGCAACAGCGCGATTAGCACCACCAAGACCATCGTGAACAGCGTGACATCGTTGGTGGAAATCCAACCAGCGAGACCGGCTTCGCCAGAGTTCGACGATGCTTTTTCAAGTTGCATGATCGTGTCCTCCCGTTGGTTAATCCATTATTCAACCGCACGGCTGCGGAGCCAACCCATTAACTTGCCACCGGAACCAGCAACTTCGGCCTGGTCGTCGGCATGTTCTTCCAGTACGTCACGAATTCTCTCTGGCAAAGCGGCGATGGCATCTGCAACGTCGGCTGCGTCGGACAACGCTCTCGTAATGCGATTGACGTCACCTCCCGCACGGCCAAAGTCGTGCATCGCTTTCGCGGTTTGCTCGAGTCCAGCGAGCGTTCTATGCAGTTCGGCGAGCCGCCGCGTTGCCGGTTCGACGCCTTTCTCGATGAAGTTCGCCAATTGGGAGGCGGATTTCGTGAAGGACGCAGCCGCGTCACTAAACGCTCGTTGCGATGGATTCATGTCGGTGTCGACGGTTGCTTGCAGCTGTACTCCGGATTTCGCAAGGCGATCGATCGACTCGTGCAGCGTCTGTTGAACCGGACTCATCAGCTCGGAGAACTCCGATTGCTCTTCCAACACTTTGCTGAACAGCACAGTTCCTTCGGTAACCGACTTTGCCGCGTCCTGAATCCGTGACGAAGAATCGCCAAGCGCCTTTATATTGCAGTCGGACAACGAGTCAATTGACTCGCGGTGGCGGGCCGCGGACGTGATAAAGTCTTGTTCAATTGACGTGCGAAATGCTGAGACGGATACGTCGAGTCCTGCGACCGCCCGCTGGCCGACGGGAATTAGCGCGTCAAGAGTCTTGGCAGAGGCTGCCGTTGCGTCTCGTAAATCTCGGAGCGTATCGGGAAGATCTTTTATATCGGCCCCAAACACCTGAACGATTTCGCGGAACTCGGCCGCCGCATGTTGTATGGCAGACGTGGATTCGACCAAGCGGTGAGCGTTTTCCAATTGATGATCCGCCGATTCAGAAACGGACTTGGCCATCCGTTCGATGGCCGCAATTGCCTTGACCGTGGCAGCCTGGGTGTCCAAACCGACCGAATACCAGATCGCAGCATCGAACCAAGTTCGACCGATCGTTCGCATGGCTTCGGCGCGCCGACCGGCCATATGTAAGAGCCACTGATTGATCAAGGCGAGCACGGCGCCGGTACCGACACCGGCAACGAGCGGTGTGACAACTTCGAGCATTTGATCGAGGCTAGGATCTTCCGTCTCGGGCAATTCGATAAATGGAAACCCAAGGACAGTCAATATCACGCCCAACAGCGGGGCCATCACGCCCATTCGTTGTAATAGCAAGTAGTCGGAACTGCTGGCGATTCGTGCATCGAGTTCGTGGAGTACATCCTCGCGAGTGTAATTGCCTGGCGTGGTCGCGCCAGCTGGGAAATTGCTGTTCACCCACTTCAACCACGGAAACTTCGCTGAATGCTGTTCGATGTCCCTTCGTCCGTCGCCGCCCTTCTCGACGTCGTCGTTCAGCGTGGTTAGCGTCTGTTCGTAATTACTCAGCCAGCGGAAGAAACGGAAGCAAAGCGCGATCTGCATCGCAAAAAACAATAGACCAACGGCCAGTACGATTGACCAGTGGCTGCCAATCATGTCGGTCAGGCCTGACGCCAACAAGTGATTCACGTGGAAATGCACCATCCTAGGAAGGAAGCGAGGGGGGAACTTCGGCGAGTTCCCCTATCAGGCTCAATTCTAGTCACCCTGTCAACTGGGCGAATTGCGAAAACTTCGCTGCTTGGTGCGTTTTTGCAACCTATGTTTCCAAAGTGACCCGTCACGACGGTCTTTATTAGCCACTGGAAACTAGTTGGAACGGTCGTAGTGGTTTTGCAGCCCACAATTCGTATCTCGCCGATCGTTGTAGCATCGATCCTGCTCATATCATTTGCAGCTCTAGGGCGGGTCTGCGCGGATGATCTTGCGGTCGTGGAGCAACGGCTGCTGGCGGACGCTGCCGATGGAACATTGGACGAATTCTCGTTGTTGGAAGCTAGTTTGATAGCGAGCGGCGTGAAGGATGAAAGGGCGATCGAACGCTATTCTTCGGAGTTTGCACACCGAATCGGGAGGCTTTCCGCGAGCGGGGACCACCGGTCGTCTGGAATTACGGAACCCGAACGTGCTTACCAATTACTACATGACGAATTCTTGATTGGTTCGTATCACAGCACTTGTACTGAGATCGACCGAGCGTTTGACGCGGGCGACTACAACTGCGTTACGGCAACCGTCTTGTATCAATGTATCTGCAAATGGCACGGATTGTCGCCGGTCGCCGTTGCCACCAAGACGCATGTTCGAAGCCGCCTCTTGGAAGAACGTCCTTTCGATGTCGAAACGACCTGTCGAGAATGGTTCGATCTCGCGGCAGGCGATCCACGCTCGCAAGCGTTGCGTGCGAAACAGCCCGGTACTCGTGAGTTATCTGATGTCGAGCTGTTAGCCAAAATCTACTACAACCGAGGCGTTTCACTTTTGGAAACGAAGGCCTTCGCGGAAGCGATCGCACTGCTACGCATCAGCCAGAAGTTCGATCCAGCTGACGAACCAACACGCGCGAATATGGCTGCTGGCTTGAACAACTGGGCGTTGGCGGAATGCGACGCTGGGAACTTTGATCGCGCCGTCGGACTAATCGCAGCAGGTCTGGACGACTATCCCGAGTTTGCGCCCTTGCTGGCGAACGATGTGCACGTTCATCAACGATACGCCGCTTCGCTGTGTGATCAGCTTCGATTTGCCAAGGCAATGCAATCGCTGCACGCCGCTCATTTGCGGCGGGCAGATGTTCTCCTATTTCACCGAGGGCGATTCGCGGTGTACGGCCAGTGGGCCGTGTCGCTACTCGAAAGTGGCAATCTCAAAGCAGCCGATAACCTGTTTGCTGCGGCAAGCGACTGGTTTGAGAATTCGTCCGAGGTGTCGCGTTATCAATCGGTCGCGATCCAGACGGCAGTCGAACAGTTAAAGCACAGCGGTCGCAACGAGGAAGCAAACAGCCTAATTCATTGGGCCTTAGA
This sequence comes from Planctomycetota bacterium, assembly GCA_014381825.1. Taxonomy (GTDB): domain Bacteria; phylum Planctomycetota; class Planctomycetia; order Pirellulales; family Pirellulaceae. The sequence goes on along the minus strand of JACNKX010000068.1, from coordinate 39,608 downwards.
GCGTGATCCAGCTGATCCGCCGCTCCTAAAGGCGGTCCGTCGATTGACGAGTGCCAATCTGTGACGTATATGACTAATGGGACTTCGTTGCGAAGTTCACACCGTCTTGTTGTGGCCAATTTGGCGAGTACCGTGACCGGTTACGCAATCTCTCGGCGATTCGCCACGAACAGGGGCATATCTGTGCGAAAAGATTCTTCAGGCAAAGCACATCATCGGGCTAGCGTCGATGAACAGCTCGAAAGGTGCGTCCAGTTCGCATTGCGCGGAGCGGCGCCTGACCGCACGCACGACGAGCGAAGAAGGCAACAGAGGCACCCGTTTCCGTATCCAGTTCGCTTGATCCCTGTGAACGCGCGGGGTGAAGCAATCGACGAACCGCTCGTTGTACTCGGCAAACACCTTACGAACCAGGGACTCGATTTCTACTGTCAACACCCGGTCTCGCACCGTCGTGTAATTGCGAGCTTTGATTGCGAATTGGCCGACGACGTCGAGATGCTGATGGATCTCACGTGGTGCAGATTTAACGGGCACGGTTGGTACGAAAACGGAGGGCGGTTTCTGTCTGTGGTCAATCCGGTCAAACTCAATCGTCCACTGGACATCGCCGTAAACGTCGAGTCGGTTGTGTCCGCCGTCGACTCCGCACAAGTCTGACCTGACGACGCTACTCAGATGGTTCCGGTGTCGCTTCGCCCGCACTCGTCTCTGCCGGAGGCGCTGGAGCCGGATCGGCCTTGGTTGGCGTTGGAGTATTGTCGACCGGCTTCTCTTCCTCCGCGGGATTAGTTTCCGCCGGTGTCTCGTTAGGAGCAGCAGCTTCCGGGAACAGTTCAGCGAGTTTCTCGCCGAGTGCCTCTTCGCGAGTGTTCAACGCGATCGCCGTTCCCTTTTGATCGACAAGCACAAGGAACGGTATTGCTGCGACGCCGTTCTTCACGGCCATCGGATGATTCCAGCCAACTGCTTCTGGATCGGCACTCAAGACGCTCGGCCACGGCAGCGGCTGCAGCTTCGAGAACTGCTCTAATTCCTCGGCAGTGTCATCCATGTTGACGCCGACGACCTCAAACCCACGTTCGCGGTACTTCTCATAGTTTGCGCGAATGTTGGGCATCTCTTGCAGACAAGGTCCGCACCAAGTGGCCCAAAAGTCGACTAATACAACCTTGCCGGTGTACTGCTTCCAATCGAACGGCGTCCCATCGATCAAATTGCCCTCAATAGTGAACGGTTTGCCGACGATTGCCGATCGCAGACGGTATTTATCGACCGTTTCTTTGATGATCGACACGAACTCTTCGTCGGAGCTTCTTCCGGAAGATGCTTCGAGGACGTCGTAGACTTTTGCAGCGGCGTCGTCCAACTGCTGACCCTCTAGCATGCCCCCGATTTGCATCAGCGTTTGGAGCGTCGTTGCACCAACAGTTTCGCCTGAAGTTAATTCGCCGAGCATCGCAGTAAATTCTTCAACCGCGCCGTCTTCCATTGTGGCAACGGCATTTAACTTGGCTCCCAAGTCGACCTCAGCGAACTTTGCTTGTTCGAGCAACGAATTCGCCGCCGCGCTCAGTCGCGGGTCCTCGGTTGGCTGAACCAATCCGACTGTGTAACGCAATAATTCGGCTGCCTCCTTGTTCATCCCCTTCTCGATGAAACGCGACGCCACGTCTCGGCCAAACGTCAATATTCCGCCTTCCTTCGGTTGCTCTTCCGCCAGCTTTTTAAAACTGTCGATTACTTGCTGCGCATCTGTCACTTGATTCGTTGAGAAGGCGTTTAACAGCGTCAGGAAAGACTGTTGGCGACCGAAGGCGCTGATCTTCTCACTAGGATGACTTTCAAGCTTTTCGGTGAAGGCAAACAACTGGTCCATTGCGTCGTTAGCACCCAGTTGCGATATCGCCGTAAGCGCCTCGATCTTAGCAGAGGCAGCTTCGGTCACGACATCATCGTCGGGCTTCAACGCGATCAGCATGTCGGCGGCTTGCATGACTTGAGACTGGATGTTAATGAAGTCTGCGATCACCTCCTCTTCATTTCCTTGTTTCGGCTGTTGTTGCCGCAATCGGCGAAGCGCCGTTAAGATTTCTTCCGCCGTTGGTTGTTCAACATCGCCCGAATTCGATGCGACATCCGGCGTTTGGTTCATGGGCGTGGGGCGGCTTGGCGGAATTTGGCCCGTGGTTTGCGGCGTTGAGTCCGCATTCGAAGCTAGCGGCGCCGCTTCAGGCTTCGTATCATCGCCGACTTCATAATTCGTTGATTGGGACGTAATGGGCGCCGAATCTGTTCCGCATCCGAGTAACAGAGCGCAGAACGCAGTCGCCGTAACAGTCGTGATTTTGAAAGACATGCATTTACCTCGTTGGATTGAGTTGCCCGCATTCTATGCAATATACGAGCGGACGGCTGCGCGGATTTGGCGTGATTGGCGCTCGGCATACCAATGAGATGCCTTGCGTCACGGGTGGTGGAGCATTCCTATTCGGGGGATGCCGCAGCTTTTGCGGCGGGGCCGAGAAGCGTTGCCAATTCTCGACCGAGTTCGCGACCGTAGACGTTCATCGAAACAACCTTTCCGTCACGATCTAAGAGCATCGTCGACGGGATCTGCATGACGCCATAGTACTGGGCCATCGGGTGGTTCACGCCCGCATCTTTCTCGAACAGGCAGACCCAAGGGATTTTGTTTTCCGCGAGAAATCGTCGGAGAGGCCCCGCGTTTGAGTCTAGGCTGATCGCGACGACTTCGAATCCCTTGTCGTGGTACTTTTCATAGTTCGCTTTGACATTCGGTAACTCCTCGATACAAGGACCGCACCACGTTGCCCAATAGTCAACTAGCACAACTTTGCCGCGATACGACTTCCAGTCAAATGCTTTTCCACTAACGGTCGAACCTTCGATCTTCATCTGCTTCCCTGGTAGATCCAGGCGACGCCCAATGCCCGACATCATCACGCCGAACCCGGCCAACTCTTTATCCTTGTTGACGGAGAAGATCTTTCCAAACTCGCCATAGGCTTCTATCGCGAGGTCTAAGTTGTCGACTTGTTCGATCAGCTGACCGAACGTGTATGCCAATGCGAGGTCTTGCTGCGAAGCGTCTTTCGCCGATTTCAAATGAGTAAGGACGGCTTTGTAGAAATCGCGTTGCGAGTCAGCGGTCCCGCCTTGAAGTTCCGACAAGCCGAGTTGCAGTTTGATTGAGTTGGCCTTGCGGTACGCTTCCGAAGTCTTGTCTTCTTCCAACTTGATGATTCTGACGGCTGCGGTTTCTAACGCCTTTCTGGCGTATTGACGATACGCCAGAATTTCGTCAGTTGTTGTCGGTCGGTAGGATTCGAGTCCCGCCAGAAATTTCACCAATGCCGCGACATCACCCTCGGGAACTGCGTAGCGACCGGCAGGCTTCGCGACCTCGTCCTGGGCATTGACGACGACCGGTCCGGTGGCGGTGGCGACATACCCCGCAATCACGAGCGCAGAAAAGCATCGACGAAACATGAGGATCTTCCTTTGAGGCGGGGAATTCAGTGTTAGGGTGGGAACTCCAAGTATTGCATGGCAGCAGTTGGTGAACAACCGGCGGTGCGTGCTGGCAATAGGCGACAGATTGCATTGTAGCACTGGTACGTGGCCCGACCGTGGGCTGGTTCACAGTAGCGGGAGTTTATCGGGCCGCTGTTAGGAGGGGGCGTAGATGCTCTTGCCACCATCAACTGGTAGGCAGGCGCCCGTGATGAACTCGTGTTCGATCAGAAAGATGGCGGCCTCCGCGACGTAACTCGGCGAGCCACGTAGTTTCACGAGAGTGCCATCGATCGCATCTTGTTGCTCGGTTTCGGAGAGTGCCTCTGGCAACATCGCTGGCCCCGGTAGGATTGCGTTGACTCGAACACGAGGATTTCGGCTTGCGAGTTCGACCGCAAGATTGCGGGTCAACGTCGGAATCGCTCCTTTCGAAGGAAAGTAGGCTGCGTGATCCAGGTACGGGCGGGCGATTGCCCAATCGCCGATATTGACGATGGCTCCGCCTGTCGCTTGAGAGGTCATCACGAAACCAACTTGTTGACAGCAAAGAAACGTGCCGAGCGTGTTGACGTCAAAGTTGTGGCGCACATCGGTGGCGGTTACGTCTTCTAACCGCTTTTTCTTCCAGATAGCGGCGCAATTGACCAGCGCGTCGATGCGACCGAAGTGAGCGTTGACGCGGGTGACCATGTTGCGAACTTGTTGCTCGTCGCTGGCGTCGGCTTGCACGACAAGCGCGTTGGTGCCCTCACGCCGCATTACTTCGGCGGTTTGCTCCGCGTCCTCACTCGATTGATACGCGTGAATCGCGACGCTGTAGCCGCGTTCGGCAAGCGCGCGCACGATCGCGTTACCTAGTCGCGGCGAGCCACTGCCGGTGACGAGCGCGACCGGGTGTACCGTTCCAAACAGACGCTCAAGCTTGCTCATCGGGAACGCCCTGTCCGTGGAACTTGGTGATGATCTTCCAGGCCTCTTCCGGTGTCTCGGCAAAGTCAACCAGATCGAGATGCTCGTCGGCAATCACTCCCTCGTCAGCGAGAAACTGGAAATCGATTACGCGAGTCCAGTAATCCTCGCCGAACAAAATGATTGGGATCGCTTGCATGCGATGTGTTTGCCGCAGCGTCAGCGCGTCGAACAACTCATCCATGGTCCCAAAGCCACCAGGGAATACAACGAGCGCCTTGGCTCGAAACAGAAAGTGCATTTTCCGCAACGCAAAGTAATGAAACTGGAAGCATAGATCGGGCGTGATGTACGGATTGGGAGCTTGTTCGTGCGGGAGCGTGATGTTCAAGCCAACGGATTTCGCGCCGACGTCGTAAGCACCACGGTTTGCCGCTTCCATCACACCCGGACCGCCGCCGGTGGTGATTACGTAGTCACAATTGCCGTCGCTCTGGCAGCTAGACGAAACGAGTCGGCTGAACTCACGCGCCGCGTCGTAGTATTTCGACTTGGCGAGTACACGTTCCGCGCGGTCGACCGTTCGTTTGGCGGCAGGATCATCGGGTGCGATGGCAATTAACTGTTGCGCCTTGGCAAGTCGCTCTTCGGCTTCTTGTCGCTCGACAATTTGCGTTCCGCCGAACGCAATGATCGTCGAATGAACTCCATGCTCGGCAAGCGTCATTTCGGGCTTGAGTAATTCCAGCTGGAGGCGCACGGGGCGTAACGCGTCTTGCTTGAGAAACTCTGTGTCCTCTTCCGCGAGTCGATAGCTCGGCGAGTTCAAGATCGCGTGGGTGTTGCCTTCGATGGGCCTTGGCATGGCGTATTCACTCCTGTTGGTGTTCGGAGATGACTTCTGATCGTTCGCGAAGTAATTCGATTTGACAAATTCATTGGGCGTGGCAAGACGAGCTGACAGCGTGCCAAAGACGATGCTAATCGCGGCGGCGACTCCGAAAGTCCTGATGTCGGCGTTCGTACCAATCCAGGTGCAATGTGTAACTAGCCCACCCCAAGTTAACAAATATAGAAAGCTCGCCGCCGCGAGGTGACCAGTCCAGGGAATGCGCGATCCACGTGAGCCTACGCGGGCCACGGCGACGAAAACGAAATCAAGGACAGCCGCGGCAGCGACCAGGGCGCAGACCGCTTGCCAACCGAGGAACAACCCGGCGAGAGCCGTGACCGGGACCTCGGCGGAGATCAAACGTCGTCGCTTTGAATTGCCCAGGTGGGAAATGAGTAGCCCCAGTGATAGCCCAACGACGAGCCCGATCAAACTGTTGAGAAGACTTACTTGCCACGGCAGTAGCGCGAATCCGTCTTGCCTGCCCAAGTGAGCGATGGAATGAAACGCCACCGGTCGTAGCGGGATCCAGCCGAATTGGAATTTCGCTTGCAGCGGCGACAGCATGGCCCAGACCGACGGTGCGACGACGCCAATGAATAACGCTGGTACATAAAGGCGTCTTGGCGTTCGTTGTCGGTCGTAGCGGATCATCGCCGCGCAGATTAGGACGCAGAGCAGTAGCACGTGGTAGCCGTACATTAACCAGAGCGGAAGCTCGAGTCCGCTTCGAAAATGCTCGCGAACGTAGGGCAAGTTCACGCCGCCCGTAACGGGCTGCATAAACGCTAGGACTAAGAACGCGGCCGCGACAACGGCTTCAATCGTTGGGTATCGCGAAGAGATCGGCAGCGCGCAGTAGCGGCATTTGGCTCTCAGCCACAACCAACTGAGTACGGGAACGTTGTCGTACCATCCGATGTGATTCAAACACTTCGGACACTTCGACCCGGGATAGACAACACTCATCCCGGCTGGAACGCGAAAGATCACAACGTTCATAAAGCTGCCGACGTTTGCACCAAAGCTCCAGATCCACAGAGCGAGCAGCATATTGCCCCACCACGGCACGTATTCGTAGCCAAGGCGAGCAAGCAGGAGCGAGGCGATGGCCGTAGCGAAAAGATTCATTTACAGGTATTTCGCCAGCGGGCCGCCGCGAGCTGCCATGGCATCGATCTTCTTGGTGACTTCTGCGTCTTCGAGCAACGGTGGTGCGTGATGCGGTTTGATTCTGGCGTCGATAACCAAGCTGCCGTGGCAACCCCAATGTTTCTGGTGCGTCGATACGCCAATTCCATAAACATCGGCGGCGGGATCGCTGCGTGTGAAGACGACCCATAGGAAGTTGCTAAGCGTGCCGGCAGTGAAGTCACTTTCGTCGACTATTACGATTAGAGGGAACCGGTTGATTGGATCACCATCCCGAAAACCGTCGCAAAACTTCTCGACCGCAACATCGCTACCGCTCGTATCCGCCGAAAAAGCCGGTCCACGGATGGCCAACACGCCAGGCATGCAGACATTAGGATCGGAGAAGCCGTCCGGTAATCGAAGATCACCTTCGATGGAACTTGGCAGTTCGCGCACCGACAAACCGACAGCCGCCATCACGAGCTTCGAGCCCTGATTGAGACCGCTGCCTGAGTAGTCGAGTGTGTCGATGGTTGTCCGCGTTTGAAAGTGCAAGTCGCGACGCCAATCGATTCGTTTCAACACGTGAGCCAGAAACGATTCGATATTGTGAATGTCCAAATCGGGATCATCTTCGCGGTTGACGATTAACAAGTATTTTGCCAGAGACATCTGCCCTTGGCCCAAGATCGCATTGGCTTGAGTGAGAAGTTCCGCTGGTTCTCGTTGCTCTTGATACGGCGTGTATCGTTCGCTGCCGATCGCCAACATCAAAGGATGCACACCAGCGGCGTCCACGGCGTGAACCGCATGGATACCCGGGATCACCGTCGGAATGATCGGCCCTGTTAAGTCATGGATCAATTGGCCGAACACAGTGTCTTCTTGCGGCGGACGGCCAACCACGGTGAACGGCCATATCGCGCCGGTCCGATGATATACCCTGTCGACGGTCAGCACTGGGAAGTCGTGGGCGAGGCTGTAGTAACCTAGATGGTCGCCGAAAGGACCTTCTGGCAGTTTCTTGTTTGGGTGAACGGTCCCAGAAATGCAAAAATCGGCGTCGGCGTAGATGGCCAGTTGATTCTTGCGAGTGATCATCGGAATCCGATGGCCTGCCAACGCCCCGGCGAACGTCAGCTCCGACATCCCTTCTGGCAGAGGCATCACTGCGGAAAGCGTCATAGCTGGCGTACCGCCGACAAAGATGTTCACCTTGAATGGCTCTCCAGCTTGAATCGCCTTCGTTTGATGCACCCCGATGCCTCGGTGGATTTGATAGTGCAGTCCGACTTCGCGATCGACTTCGTACTGATTTCCCGAGAGCTGAATGCGGTACATGCCGAGGTTCGAGTGCATGAGACCCGGCTGTCCAACATCCTCGGAATAAACTTGCGGCAGCGTAATAAACGCTCCACCATCGTTGGGCCACGACACGAGTTGTGGCAGTTGCGCGATCGTCGTTTCGTTGGCGAGTATGGGCCCACGAGAACATCTTCGCGGCAACATTCCGATTGCTGTGAACGGAGACTTCCAATATCGAGCTGGATGCTTCCAGAAGTTGTTTGGTTCGATCTTCAATTCGATGACACGCTGAACGGCTTCGTAGGTGTCTCGAAAGATGAATCGTGCGCGCTCGATGGTGCCGAACAGATTCGACACCATTGGAAACTTACATCCTTTGACGTTCTCGAACATTACGGCCGGGCCGCCCGATTGGTAAACTCGCCGCTGAATCTCAGCTGCTCCCAGCTTTGCATCGATCTCCTCTTCAATGCGGACCAAGTGCCCGCTCTGTGCGAGGTCATCAACGCATTGTCGGAGCGAACGGTAAGTCATATCGATCCAGAAACAGGACATCGGGAGCTGGCGAAAGCAGGAAGATCCTCGCAACAGGATTATTGCGAACCCTGAATGGTTCACAAGTGGCAGCTGCATTTGCTATGTTGCTGAATCACCGCTTCAGGTGATTTAAAGCAGATAAGGATACGACATGACGATCGATCTTCGCGGACACAAGGCCCTTGTCACTGGTGCGACGCAGGGTGTCGGTCAAGCAATGGCCGAGGCTTTAGCGCAAGCGGGTGCCGACGTACTAATTCACGGGCTTAACGCTGACGAAATGGCTCGCGAAGCGATCGCCGCTTGCCGGAATGCGGGCGTCGCCGCCGAGCTTGTGACAGGCGACCTGAGCGGTCCAACCGAGACATGTGTATCGCAACTTTTCAACCAAGCCGTCGCGATCATGCCCGACATCGACATCTTGCTCAATAATGCAGGAACATTTATCGACACGCCATTCTTGGACATGGACCTCGAGCGTTTCGAGTACACGATGCGATTGAATGTCGCCGCGGGCTACTTCCTGACACAGTCATTCGCGCGGCGTTGGATTGAACAAGGCGTTGCTGGGCGAGTCTTGTTCACGGGTTCGATCAACGGCGCGCTCGCAGAACCCGACCACACGGCGTATGACACTTCGAAAGGCGCAGTCGCCACGATGGTGAAGACGTTATGCGTTTCCTTGGCCCCGCATAACATTCGCGTCAACGGTTTGGCACCCGGACTAGTTCGAACTCCGCTCACGAAGGTTCTTGACGAAGATCCCGCTCTCGATCGGTGGATGAAGCTTCACACACCCAACGGCCAAGTCCCGGGTCCTGAAGTCTGTGGCGAGGCCGCTGCGTTTTTGGTGAGTGATGCCGCTCGGCACATTCACGGCCAGATGTTGCTGGTCGATGGTGGCATGAGCGTCTGGCAGCAGCCTGATCCACCGAAAGGCTTCTAGCGGCGTGAGCACCGCCCAGCTTACTATTCTTTGAGCTGAAATAACCGTTTCAACGCGTCGAGCAATCCGTGATGTGAGTCGCTGTTAGCTTCGTCTCGCAGGGATTCCAACGGCGGATGCAGAAGCTTGTTGACAACGCGATTGAGTGTCTGAGTAATCTCAGACTTTGCGGTGTCGTCGAGGTCGGGAATTTTCTTTAGCAATCGTTCAAGCTCATCCGCTTTAACGCGATCTGCTTGCTCCTTCAGTCGGCGAATCGTAGGGCCTGTCGCCCTGTGATGTAGCTCGGCCATGAACTTCGCGGTTTCATCCTCGATGATGCGTTCCGCTTTGGGCCATTCCTTCTCACGAGCTCGTTGATTCGATTGACACGTTTCTTTGAGGTCGTCGACGCAATAGAGATAGACGCCGGAGAACTCGGAAACGGTTGGTTCGATGTCGCGTGGGACTGCAAGGTCGAGGATGAAGATCGGATGCTGAGCACGATCGTGGTGGATCTGTCGAAAGTCTTGCGCCGTGATGATTGGCTCTGTGGCACCGGTAGTTGTCACGACGATGTCCGCCTTGACGAGCAACTGTGTCAAGTCGCTCCATGGCGCGACTTCACCGGTGATGCGTTCGGCTAGCTCTTTCGCGCGGTCGGGGCTGCGATTGACGATCGTGATGTATTCTGCTCCCTCGTCAATGAGATAACGGAGCGTTTCTTCGCCCATTTCTCCTGCGCCGATCAACAACACTTGCTTGTCATCAAATCGCTCGAAGAACTGTTTGGCAAAGTCCGCAACAGCAACACTCGGCACGGAGACTCGCTTCTGATTGATCGCGGTCTCGCGCGCGACTCGTTTTGCAACTCGGATCGCGGCTTGGAACGCCGAATGCGTCAGCGGACCGGTCGCGTCGTCAGCCGTTGCCCGCTCGTATGCCTCTTTGACTTGGGGAAGTATCTGCGCTTCGCCAACGACCATGCTGTCGAGGCTGCCCGCGACGGTAAACAGGTGCCGAATTGCGTCCTCACCTGTTCGCTCAAACAGTTCGTTGAACACAATAAGCGGGTCGAGTCCGTGAAACGCGGCGATGAATTCGACGATGTCATGGTGCGAAGGAAATTGCTCGGCGCTTTCCGCTGCAAAGTACAGCTCAACTCGATTGCATGTCGACAGGACAACGGTTTCCGTCCCTGGGTACAGATGCCGCAATCGTGACAACGCGTCGCGTGCTTGTTCGGGGCTGAAAGCAAGCCGTTCTCGCATCTCAACCGAAGCGTTATGGTGGCTGCAACCGACGACTTGCAACTTCATGCCACACTCCCGTCGGAAACGCGGTCTTGGCAGAAACAGACAACGTGAAGGGTAAGCGAGGAAGCATGCTGAGGCGCCGCGCTTACGCTTCGCGTTGCCGACGGAAGTGTCGCGTCCGCGGTTGCGTGTGATTCGGCGAGGACGAAATAGAGCGCAAGTCCCAAAAACACGAAACTAGCGAGTGTAAGGTAGGCGACTTTATTGCCCTCGCGTGCGGGGCGGTAGAGCGATTCGAATACTGTGACCGCAGTCAGCCAAAGGAAAAGAATGCCCGATGATAGGACCACGGGATCGGTCCAACTGACTCGGCCACCGTCGCCTGATTTGCTGATCAGATTTAACGCGACGCCTGATACGAGCCCAATGGCGAGTAGGAAAGTTGAGAGGAACAGCGCTTCTCGATTGAACTTCTGAAGCCATTCGAGGCTAGGCATACGGAAGCCTCTTGTTGGTGGCAGCTTCCTTTTCAAGCGATAGGCCTGCAGGAGATACATCAATCCTGTCGCAAAGCCAAGTGTCACTGCGGTGGTGCCCAGCATCAATGTCAATCCGTGGACGAGTCGCCAAACATTGTGAGCCGTTCGTGCGGGGAACGGAGTTGCATCTTGGAAGAATGCCGCGACACCGATCAGTCCCAGCACAAGCGGAAGTAAGAAAACGCCGAGTGCATTTTCGCGACGACGAATCATCAATCCCAGGTAGGCACCGGTAACGACCCATGCCGCAAGCAGACAAAAATCGTACCAACTTGATAGTGGAGAAGTTACACGCTGCGACAGTTCGTGCTGAGCCTGTCCAATTAAGTAGAGCGAATGGGCAAGCAGCCCGATTGTAGAAAGTGCAAGCGGTACGATCGTTGAGACTCGCCACCGGAAGAATAGTCGCGACAATTCCACGACCAACGCCATTACGTAGCACGCGGCAAAGCATGTGATCGTCATTTCAGAGAGTGAAAGCATACGGTAACTTCCGACACACTTCGTTACGGTTGTGATGCGTCTTGCGCCGATACCTGACTTTGGCAGACGCTACGATTCCAAATCGTATTCTTTCAGCTTTTTGTGCAGTGTATTTCGATTAATGCCGAGCTTCGCCGCGGCTTTGGTTTGCACGTTGCCGCACTCAAGCATCACCTGCGCGATCAATTCACGTTCGACGCGACTTACGATCTTCGTATGCAAGCTGTCTTCCGCAGGCCCCGCGGCGGCGAGTCCTTGTTGCACGACTTCGTAGGTAAGCGTCTCGTGGTCGGCCCCGCGGACTCGACTGCCCGTTAGGCGTTCGGAGCCGGTGACCGAGTGGGGTAGGAGGTCGAGAGTCAATTCGTCTGTCTCGGCCATGACGACCGCCCGCTCGACGTAGTTTTGCAATTCGCGAACATTGCCGGGCCAATGGTGTTCTTGCAACGCCTCCATTGCTGCAGGTTGGATATGCGCGACGAAACGCTCGTTTACATCACTATAGAAATTCAAAAAATAGGCCACGAGTTCTGGGACGTCTTCGCGACGATCTCGCAATGGCGGAATATCTATCGGCACGACATTGAGCCGCCAGTAGAGATCCTCACGAAATCGTTCTTCTTCGACCTCGTTTAACAGATCGCGGTTACTGGCTGCAATGACGCGAGTGTCGACATGTACGGTTTCCGTATCGCCAACACGTTCGAACTCGCGTTCTTGAAGTACTCGCAGCAGTTTTATTTGTAGGTGTAACGTCGTCGAGTTGATTTCATCCAGAAAAATCGTTCCGGTGTGGGCCGCCTCGAACCTTCCGGTTCGATTGTTTATAGCGCCCGTAAACGATCCGCGGACATGTCCAAACAGCTCGCTTTCCAGCAAACTTTCGCTGAGCGCTCCGCAGTTGACCTTCACGAATGGCCCCGACCCGCGATCGCTCAAGCGATGAATCGCCGTCGCGATCATCTCTTTGCCAGTACCGGTCTCCCCTAAGAGCAACACGGATGCGTTGCTTCGCGCGACGCGGCGCGTCAGGCGATACACATCTTGCATCGCGGGGCTCGACCCGATGATTCCCGGGATCGGAGGGCCACTGTCGGACGGGTGGTTTAAGTTAGCGGCGGACATCGAAAGTCGAAGGATACACGTTGCCGAAAGACCGCAGTGTCGGTGCTATTCAGCTTCGGCAGCGCTCTCCTCTCCTTGGTCGGATGATAGGCGCGTGGGTAGCTCGATTGAATCGAGTAGCGAACCGAGTACCGCCTGTGTCTCGCCATCGAGGATCTTGCTTTGGTTATAGCGATCGTACTGTATCAGAATATCGTTTCGCGCAAGGAGCAATCCTCGACGTGAGATCGCCGTATCAAAAGCCGAAGCGGCGGCTTGTCGATCACTTAAACTTCTCGCGTTCTGGCTTGCCAGGGAGACTAACAAACGCTGTGCTGAAGGAGTGCCAAAGAGGCCGAGGACACGAGCGGCTTGATCGGTAAGCTGAGGCGTATTAACCGCTTGTTCGACTGCCCGTTCCGTTCGTAGTAAATCGTAGAAGTTGTAGTCTTTGCTTTGTTCAGCGAGCCGGGCTAAATGATCCAGTGCAGTTGCCGCGTGATGCATTCGCTCGTCAAACCCAACGATATCGTCACCGCCACGTGTGAGCAGCCGGCGGGCGGCCAGCGATACTCCCGCGACGTCGTGTGGTCGCGGGAATGTTTCGGCGAGTGGATCACTTTCGGTAAATCGCTCCATCTGTTCAAAGCGTTCGTCGCGTGCCATCAGTCCGATTGGTGCGATTGCGGTGCGCGGATCTCGCCTCAGTTGCTGGATCAACTCGCCGGCTGCCGGGTGATCAACGGCGTCGCTGATCAAAAGGAATTCGTAATCAGGGTACTGGACGGAGAGCCGTAATGCCTGACGTCCCGTCTGAGCGGTATCCGCTTCGAAGCCGATCTCATTCAACATGCCGACAAGCGTTTGCGATTGATCGGTTCGAGGGTGTGCAACCAACACTCGACGAGAACCCACAGTGCTTGAGAAGTATCCAAGGGCTTCAGACAAATAGCTCGAACCGGCAAAAGGTTCGACGGGATTCATCTTCATAATCGCTTCGACAGCAGCGAAGCGAACTCGCCGGTCGGTGTGTCTCAGGCACGAGGCAAGTGGACTCGGTCGACCGTTGACGCTTTGCAGCAACTTCGCGTCGCCGATCTCAGCCAGCACTTCGAGCGCTCCGATCGTAGCCGCCGTTTGCTTTTGTTGCAGCGTGTACTCTAGGACATCGGCTATCGCTTCGACGCCTAACGAGGCTGAGATCGCATGAGCCGTGGCGTCTCCCGTTGGAAGCTGTTGATCGAGACCGTTGGCTCGCTTTGATGACTCCAGCAATGCAGTCAGATATAGCCGCTTGTGATTCAAATTATTCGGAGAGATCGCATACAAGTCGCCAGCCAAGCGGGCCGCCATCATTAGCGAGGCGGTTTTCCCAGGAAAGCGGCGTTCCACCGGTGAGTTCTTCGTCGTGTCCCAACTCCAGAACGTTATCATATCCTCGTAGTCGAGACGCCCGAGTAACTTGCCGTCGAGATACGCTTGCGTTTCGCGGGCGAGGTACTGCTCCGCCTGAGCCAGCAATGGGAGTTCTCCGAGAAGTTTCGTCAAGCCATACTCGGCGGCCCGTCGTACCAGAGCATCGGGCTCGCTCGCGAAGTAGGGACGCAATAAATGTGGAGTCACCTGCGAGGCCTTGAGTCGGCTCAGTACAACGATGATCTGCGGCAGTAAGTCTTCGTCACGCGTCTCCAAAGCGCCAACGAGCGGTCCGACGGATAGCTCTTTCAGGTTGACGAGAGTCGCGCGAACTACTGCGTGCTCATTCGCCCGACTGCTGTCCGCCAAGGCACCAATCAAGGCAAGCACCGAATCCGTTCCACCAGCACGAAGGTCAACCAGCGCAGAATGTCGAACAGCGACGTCGTCATCGCTTAGTTTGGCGATCAGGCCCGCAAGACGCGTTGGGTCGTGTGCCGCAGTGAACGAAGCGTCGAGTACCGCCTTGCCTAACGCGGAGCCTTCGGGAGCAAAGCGGCTATCACGCGACATCCGCATAAAGATCGCCGATCCGAGTTCGCGATGCAGCTCGACGAGCGTGCCTTCATCGGGACTGCTATCGAGAAGTAGAGTGATGTACTTCTTGGCTTCGGCAGGTCGGCCGAGATTCACGACGTTTCGAATTGCCCGCCCGAGCTCGATCGCAGATTTTGGATTCGACTTGCGGATCGCGAGAATAACCGGATCCGCTTCGCCGTCATCATCGGGCTGGGCCTTTTTCGCAGTTGGAGCGCCGCTCGTGTCAAGCGGCAACGCTTCTGCGGCGCCTCCGAACGGATCGATGTCACCACTAAACACATCTTGCGCTTGTGCCGACGCCACCAACAAACCGAAGCCTGCCAGACACGCAATCAAGGATATTGTCTTGCTCAACATGATGTTACTCACAGATAGTTATCTCAATTCCACCAGTCTCACTCCATCGTCCTCAGTTTCGCCTTCCAATGTTCGACTTGCTTTGCGACTTCGGCGGAAGCCGTAGAACCATAGCTGACAAATGCGTCAATCGCCTTGCTCGCGCCGAGAACTTCGTAGACGCTCTCGTCCAAATCACCGTGTGCTTCCTGATAGTCACTCAAGGGCAGCTCCGCCAGCGCAACACGTCGGTCGATCGCCTTACGCACGAGTTCACCGACCAGGTGATGAGCGGTTCGCTGAGGGATGTTACGTCGAATCAGGTACTCCATGAACGTCGTTGCATCCAGGTAGCCTCGCTCGAGTCCCGAGGCGACCTCCTCGCGATTCAATTCGGCTCCTTCCACAATCGGCGCGGCGATCTCAAGGCACGCCGCCACCGTGTCCACGGAATCGAACAGTTGTGGTTTGTCCTCTTGGAGATCACGGTTGTACGCGAGCGGCAGACCCTTGATTAACACGAGCAAAGCATGGAGGTTCCCAACGACTCGCGCTGTCTTGCCTCGTATCAATTCCATCACGTCAGGATTGATCTTCTGTGGCATGATCGACGAGCCTGTGCAGAAGTCCTGAGGCAGCGTAATAAAGTTGAATTCGACGGTTGACCACAAGACCCATTCCTCAGCCAGCGTGCTGAGATGTTCCGCGATCATCGTCAATGCGAACGCTGTTTCAAGAACGAAGTCCCGGTCGCTCGACGAATCGATACTATTCGCGGAGACGCCTTCGAAACCCAGACGACGAGCGACGTCTTCGCGATCGATCGGGAGTGAAGTTCCGGCCGCGGCAGCCGTTCCAAGAGTCGACACGTTTACGCGACGTCGACAATCGCTCAGCCGCTGTCGATCGCGCTCGAATTTCTCGCAATAAGCCAACCAGTAGTGTGGCGCGAGTACAGGTTGGGCTCGTTGAAGGTGTGTATAAGCGGGCAGGATTACATCGGCATCGCGTTCGCAGCGGCTGACGAAGGCTCGTTGAAGATTGACGAGTTTTTCGTCGATGCCGTCAATTGCGTCACGAACCCATAATCGGAAGTCTGTCGCCACCTGGTCGTTGCGGCTGCGGCCCGAATGCAGCTTTCTGCCAACATCTCCCAAGCGATCGATCAGAGCCTTCTCGATATGCATGTGGATATCTTCAAGGTCCGATCGCAGCTCAAAATCGCCATCTTCAATTTCTGCGCAGATTTCGAGCAGCCCTTGCTCAATCTGTTGCTGTTCATTTTCGGAGATGATTTTGTTGGCGGCGAGCATTTGGCTGTGCGCGATCGATCCGGCCACATCCTGCGCGTACAGCCGGTGATCGAAGCTGACGCTTTCGGTGAACTGTTCAACAAGGCGATTCGGACCTTCGCCGAAGACGCCCGATCGGGACGGAGTACTCAACCGCTGCCTCGTGTTCTAGCTTGCGTCGCAGCTCTCGCAAAGAGCTGCCAAACTCTTTATGCTAAATGGCTTACGGCGAATTGTCAACGAGCTGATTATGCAGGTTGCACACGAAATAGGCAGTCTTCCGGTTGTCCGGAGCCGATCGGCGGAGTTCAGTGATTCAAAGCTCCAAGTACTCTTCCAAGGCCTCTCGCATGACGGTCGCGTCGGGATCGACACCGGTCCAGATTTTAAAGCCGATGACACCTTGGTTAACGAGCATTCCCAGGCCATCAAGCGTCTTGCAGCCGCGCTTTCCCGCTTCGGTCAGAAAGATTGTTTGCGGTGGGTTGAAGATCACATCCGCCACGACCATCTCTGATGTTAGCGTGTTGTAATCGAGCGGCGCGCGGGCATCGGCGTCTCCCAGGCCGATTGAAGTTGCATTGATGACAATGTCGGTTGCTTCTTCGATTGCGTAATCTCCCTCCCATTGAGCGAATTTCGCAGCCACTTTCGCTCGTTCGTTGAGCAAGGTTACGAGTTCTTCGCCTCGCTCGGGTGAGCGATTCACGATCGTGATACCCGTCACCCCGGATAGCCCTAGCTCGACGGCGATTGCTCGAGCGGCTCCGCCAGCGCCGAGAATTGTTACTCTTTTCCCCTCAGGTGATGTGATCCCGCGAAGTGATTGCACAAATCCCTTGCCGTCCGTGTTCTCGCCAATCAGCTTGTCTCCGACGCGGTTGATGCAATTCACAGCTCCCATCAATTCCGCAGCCTCACTCAGCTCATCCAAGTACTGAATCACCGCGACCTTGTGCGGAATCGTGAAGTTTCCGCCTTTGAAGCCCATTGCCCGGAGTCCGCGAAGAGCGTCTTCAAGATTCTCGGGAGGGACTTCAAGCGTTAAATACCGCCAATCGAGCCCGGCAGCCGCGAAGGCTCGTTCGATCATGAATTGCGTCGGGTTGCCTGCGACCGGCTGCCCCATGCAGGTAACCATGTCTTGCAGCGAATCGCTATTCGACACGTCTCATCTCCGTTCCTGAAGTGATGCGTACCAATTAATGAAGGGAAGCCGTATATTCTGAGGGAGGCTCGGTTCTATTGCAACGTGGCTTCCGATCGGACCGAGCCGCTCGACCGATTCTTCCGAAGAGCTGGCGAACGTAATGCGCCTTCTTCGAGTCCGAATCGTCAACATTCTGCGCGTAGCGACAACAGGTAGCAAGTATTATCTCATCAAACTTCCCATGAAATCGTCGACCTTAATCGTCTGGCTTCTCGTTGCTGCTTGTGTCGCGATAAATCTCGCAATGATCGGCGAATTGCAAATTCGGCGGAATGAGTGGCCTGAGGCGGGTGGTGTGATCGGACTTGGCCTTACGCTTGCTCAAATTGCTTTGGTGGCGTTGTGGACGGTTTGGGGACTCAAGAATCTTATCGTCCGCGTTATCAGCTCGCTACTGAGCGTTTGGGCGTTGAGCGTTCTCGGAAGTTACAGCGCAGTAGGTCGACCGGACGGAGCTGGGCCGTGGTTTGGCCTATTGTTGACTTACTGCGGAGTTTCCCTCGTCGCGTGCATGATCGCTGGATCTGCGGGATACAAACTTTCCAACCATGCAACAGATGGCCAGTATCTTGCGCGCCACCGAACGCGCTCAAACCAATTTACGATTTGGGGCCTCTTGTCCTTAATGACGGCCATTGGAATTGCGTTGACGGTCGTTAAGTTCGCCGAGTTTCCGATCTCGGAATTGTTGGAGATGGCCGCATTCCTCTCGCTTCTCGCTACAACTGGTTGCCTCGTCCTCTTGCTGTCGCTGTTCCTGCGGCACGTGATCTTCGCCGTTATTGCGACAGCCGTTGTCTGTCCCAGCGTTGGTTTCCTCCTCGCGGTCACTGGTCTTGCTCCCGCGGAGGGCACACTAGAATTTACGATGATGACGTGTACCCAGGGGTTCGCGCTGCTTTCTGCCGCAATCGTTCTCAGGTCGAGCGGATTCCGACTGGTTCGTGAAGCGACCGTAAGCAGCACTACGACATCAGAATCGTCGGGCGCTTCAGAGTCGGAATCTGTGGACCAACGCGCCGAGCCTTGAGTCGGACGTACGGTGCGACGTACTGGCTTCGGTGCCCGAAACTGCCGACTTCCCCGTCTTTCTTCGCGTGGAGTGGTTCGACCAAATCTTCGATCACAAACCCAGCTCGACACATTAACCCGATAAGCTCTTCCCAGCGATGCAAGAACTCGAGTGTCCCTTCTTCGCGATGTCGGCTGCCGACGACCGCCGGTAGCGGGCCATCGCGATAGTAGGGTTCGATCAGTTCGTAGCCGCTTGCTGAAGGTCGCGTATCGGCCTGCAAGCTCGTCGGCGTCTTATGTTGACTGATGTACAACCCGCCGCCTCGCATGATTCGAGCGACTTCGCGATAAACCGGCTCGATCTTCGGCACGTAGCAGCTGCTGACAGGATGAACGACTATATCGAACGCGCCGTCCGCGAACATCGGCATGTAGTCGATCGACGCTTCGACAGTTTGAAGCGAAAGCTCCCGTGCGGCGGCGACTTCGCGATCGAGTTCCAATTGAGCCGGACTGATGTCGACGACGGTTACTTCAGCACCAGCGGCGGCATACAGCGGCGCGTGTTTCCCTCCTCCCGCACCCAGACACAGCAGCTTCTGGCCGCGAATGCTTTTGCCGAGCCAACCGAGTCCGTCGACGGTCTTTAACGGGTCGGAAAAGCTGTCGTCCGATGCCGGTTGGGTAAAGCGTTGCTTGTCGCGGACCATTTGGTCCCACGCTCGACGGTTGTGGTCGTGGGCGGGTGTGTGTGGATCAGAGGACATGGGATCATTCTCACGAAAAGGTGCCAAGGCGCAAAGGACTTCCTAAGAAATCTTTGTGCCTTCGCGTGAGACCCCTACTTGCGATCCAGTCTGATCAACGCCGACAATAGCGATCCCGCCGACCGCCCACCAGGAGCCCGACATGTTACTCTTTGACGCCCACCTAGACCTCTCGATGAACGCCGTTGAGTGGAATCGCGATCTTACACGTTCGCTCGACGAAGTTCGTTACCGCGAAGAAGGTATGACCGACAAACTTGACCGTGCGAAAGGAGTGTTGACGTTCGACGAGATGCGGCGGGGGAATATCGGTATCTGCGTTGCCACACAGATTGCTCGCTATGTGAGTCTTGATAATCCGTTGCCGGGTTGGCACAGCCCAGAGATCGCGTGGTCCATCACGCAGGGTCAGTTGGTTTGGTATCGCGAGATGGAACGCGTCGGGCAGATGGTTCAAATTGTTGATCGAGAAGGCTTGAACCGACATGTCGAACTTTGGCTAAACGACCCACCTGCCGACGCTCCGATAGGATACATCTTAAGTCTGGAAGGGGCCGATTCGATCTGTTCGCCAGCTCACCTGGAGCGAGCGTTCGAGTATGGTCTGCGAGCCCTCGGTCCGGCTCATTACGGCGAGGGACGCTACGCTCCAGGCACCGGAGCCGAAGGTGGCCTGACGCCGCTCGGTCGCGATTTACTCAAACAGATGCGAGAGTTGGGGATCGTCCTCGATGCAACTCATCTCACCGATGAAGCGTTTTGGGAATCGCTTGAGCTTTGGGACGGACCGGTTTGGGCCAGCCACAACAATTGCCGAGCCTTGGTGCCGGCGCAACGACAATTCAGTGATGAGCAACTGAATGCGCTCATCGAACGCGACGCAGTGATCGGTATGGCGTTTGATGCATGGATGATGCACTCAAATTGGGTGCGAGGTACCACGACGCCGCAGGAGACGGGATTGAAGATCGAACGAATCGCGTTACACATTGATCATATTTGCCAACTGGCGGGCGACGCTCGACATGTCGGCGTCGGTTCCGATCTCGACGGAGGTTACGGCACAGAACAGACGCCCATGGATCTCGAATCAATTGCTGATCTGCAATGTCTGACGACGATCCTCGCCGACCGCGGGTACAGCCAAGCAGATATAGAAGCTATTATGCACGGCAATTGGATTCGTCGGCTGAACGAAATCTGGAGTTAGCTCGCAGGTTGAGCTGCACCCACCAGCGAACCCCGTAGGGATGAGATTACGTATGAAGCTTGCAAAGTATCGAACCGCCGCTGGTGAACACGGCGTCGGTTCCGTCGTCGGTGATCAATTGGTGCCGCTTGCGTTGAACGAAGTCTATGCTTCCTTAACCGACATCTTAGAGGCGGAAATTCCTGGCCAAGTCGCTGGCGACTTAACGGACTCTTCGTCGCAAGTCGCCTTGGCTGACGTGACCTTACTCGCGCCGATCGATGCCCAAGAAGTTTGGGCGGCGGGCGTGACGTACAAACGCAGCAAGACGGCGCGAATGGAAGAGTCGGAAGCAGCGGCCTCTTGCTATGATCGGGTGTACGAGTCGCCGCGTCCGGAACTGTTCATGAAGGCCACGCCACATCGAGTGAGTGGGCCTGGGCAACCATTGCGGATTCGCGAGGACGCAGAATGGAATGTGCCGGAGCCTGAATTGACGCTCGTGATGAACTCACAACTGAAGTTGGTCGCGTTCACCATCGGTAACGATATGAGTTCGCGTGACATCGAGGGCGATAATCCGCTCTACCTGCCGCAGGCCAAAGTCTACAACCAATGTGCTGGAGTTGGTCCTTGGATAGCTTTGGCGACCGCGATGCCACCGCGTGAAGAAATTGGGATCGTCTTGTCAATACAACGCGATGGCCAAGTCGTATTCGAAGGGAAGACTGGCATCGATCAAATGGCGCGCACGTTCGAGGAGTTGATAGGCTGGCTTGGCCGAGACAATTCCTTCCCGGCTGGAGCCATGCTGATGACGGGCACTGGGGTCGTTCCCGACAGCGATTTTACGTTGATCGCGGGCGATGTCGTCGACATCACAATTGATGGCATCGGAACGTTGTCGAATCCGATTGTTCAGGGATAAGCCGCTTTTTCGTCGTTTAACACTCATCCACAAACACAGTTCAAAACCATTGCACGCGGGTCGTGTTTACAATTCATGAGGTTACGATGGCGTTACAGCAGGTATTGATTGCAGGCAATTGGCGGGATGCTCATTCAACGAAGACGTTTCGAGCAAATAATCCTGCCACGAAGGAACCGTTGGCCGACGAGTATCCAGTCAGCTCTTGGGACGACTGCGATGCCGCTCTAGAAGCCGCTGCTGCGGCGTCGGTCGTGATGCGCGGTTTGACCGGGGATCAGATTGCGATCTTTTTGGAAGCTTACGCCGATCGTATCGAGCAGCGTAAAGACGAGCTAGTCGAACTGGCTCACGTCGAGACGGCGCTTCCCGAGGCTCCGCGATTGGGCGATGTCGAACTGCCTCGAACGACCAATCAGTTGCGGCTGGCGGCAGCTGCAGCGCGCGACGGGTCGTGGGCCAATGTGACCATCGACACGAGCACTGGAATTCGTTCGTGTCTCGAAGCGATCGGGCCGGTTTGTGTCTTCGGCCCCAATAACTTTCCGTTCGCTTTTGGAAGCATCTCGGGTGGCGACTTTGCGGCAGCGATCGCGGCTGGAAATCCGGTCATTGCCAAGGCCAACTCGTCGCACCCGGGCACCACGCGAATCTTCGCCGAGGAGGCTCGTGCGGCAGCCCAATCGACAGGAATGCCTGCTGGAATCGTTCAATTGATCTATCGGACGGGCCACGACGATGGCGAGCGATTAATCGCAGACTCGCGCAACGGAGCTGTGGGTTACACGGGCAGCCAGCATGCCGGCTTGAAGCTCAAGGCAGCAGCTGACGCGGTGGGCAAGCCGATCTATCTTGAGTTGTCGAGCATCAATCCCGTCGTGATCTTGCCGGGAGTTCTGGAAGAGAGGGGCGACGCGCTCGCCGATGAATTTGCGGGCAGCTGTCTGATGGGAGCTGGCCAGTTTTGCACCAATCCCGGCCTAGTCGTTCTTTTGAAGGGCGGAGGATCGGACTCATTCGTCAGTGCCGTTGCGGAGAAATTCAGTGGTGCATCCGTTGGGACGCTGCTTTCAAGTGGCGTCGAGAAGAGTCTCGCGGAGAACCTCGCTGCGTTACAAGCTGCCGGTGCTGAGAATCTGACGCCAGATGCGACAGCAAGCGGCAATGGCTATTGCCATGCGAACACGTTGCTCCGTGTTGAAGGAAGCGAATTTCTGAAGAGTCCGGCATCGTTCCAGGCGGAAGCGTTCGGCAATGCATCGCTATTGGTGATCGCGGACGATGTGGACCAAGTTGGCGTAATAGTCGATAGTCTGGAAGGTAATCTGACCGGATGCATTTATTCGGAGTCGAACGGCAAGGATGACGCTGCCTACGATCAGATCGCTCCACGTTTGCGAGTGCGAGTCGGTCGGTTGCTGAACGACAAGATGCCAACAGGCGTTGCGGTCAGCCCCGCGATGAATCACGGCGGGCCGTTTCCGGCGACCGGACATCCCGGCGTTACAGCAGTCGGGATTCCCGCATCGCTGATCCGTTTCGCGATGCTTCAGTGTTACGATAACGTGCGTCCTCATCGTTTGCCTGCGAACCTGCGAGACAAAAATCCGACCGGTAAGACGTGGCGAATGATCGATGGAGCGTGGTCGCAAGGCGACGTTGGTTAGCGACGCTAGATCCAACGCAAGGGATCGGCTTCATCGCGGCTGGCCCAAACTTCGATGTCGCTGAATTGTTTTACTAGGACGTCGGCGAGCAATTCGACAGCAAATCGTTCGCTGGCGTAATGGCCGGGAAGTAGCAACGCAATGTCCGTCGCTTCGGCTTCGAGACAGGTGTGAAACGTTGTTTCACCCGTGATTAGCAGGTCGCAGCCCTTCCTTCGAGCGACTTCGAGGAACGAACCGGCACTTCCGCAAGCGACTGCAACTTGATGGATCGAACGCGTTGTCGGGCCGACCACGTGTAATCCTTCAATGGCCAGAAACTTCTTCAGGCGATCAGCACATTCGGTGAGTGATAACGGAGCGTGCAGGCGTCCGAAGCGTCCGGCCCCTAGGCCGTTGGGATCATCGTTGCCGTTTTGGTCGTTGTCAGGCACGAGCGGCTGAATACCGGTCAGCCCGAGTCCTTCGGCGAGACTTTGATTGATTCCCATCGCGGCGGAATCGAAGCGAGTGTGGGGGCTGTAAATTGAGACGCCGTCACGAATCAATTGCCACAGAAGCCTTCCTGGGACCGTTTCGGTTGTCAGTCGTTTCACCGGGCGAAATGGCAGCGGATGGTGACTGATGATCAAATCGACACCTTCTCGGGTTGCTTCGTTGGCACTTCCGGGAGTTACCGTCAGGCAAGTCATCACCCGCTGGACGGCAAGTGACGGATCACCGACCAGCAGCCCGACGTTGTCCCAATCCTCGGCTAGTCGGCTGGGGGCGAATCCTTCGAGAAAGTCGCTAACGTCTTGGACGGTCGCCATCGATTGGTCTCGGTTCAGAATGGGTTTGTTCTCTCGCAGACGTTAACGCGAACCGGTCGTGCCGACAACCCAGGCTACTCGTGCGCAATGATCTGGTGATTCAGAATCCGCGGACCGTCGATCTCTTCAACCCGTAGCCACATCGTTTCGCCGAGCAGTTTCTCTCCATCGGGGAACATGAACAGAACCGTCGTCGTCCCCCGACCACGATTGAAGATCTGGTGGCGTTCTCGACGCCGCTCTTTCGTTGTTAGGATGCAGTTGAAGCTGACGAACTGATCGGTCGCGTTCGTCAGCTGTTGTTCGACGACGAGATACCCGTTTTCGTCCAATCGCGATGTTAGCTCGACGAAAATGTCTCCTAGTCCAACCGTCAGCGTTCGGTAGATACTGAACTTGTACTCGCGTGACGCGTTAAACTCGCAATCAATTTGAATCGGCTGTTCACCACTGCTGACGCTTGGTTGCAAAGTAACTTGAAGGCCTCGACGATGCCGTTCGTTGGTCGAAAGCTTGAACGTTGCGGATTGTTGTGAAGCTTCCCAGAGATCAGGGATATGTAAGTTGACGGTCCCACCAACTCCTTGGTCGAACGTGTTCGTGAACGAATAGCTGAGATTCTGCTCCTGTCCGAACACGCTGGCGATTCTGTCTTCGTCGAATTGGAACTGCTTTCTCCAACGGGCGACTAGAGGATCGACGCCAGTGATAAAGGTAGGTAGTCGCGTGACTTTGATTTGTTGCCGTACAAAACTGCCGTTACGAATTTCGTTAAGTCCGTGTTTCGTTCCCCAAACGTCGACTTGCTCGACCTGCTCGCCGAGGTAAATTACTTCGTCGACCGGCTCTTCGCTCCAGACAACCATGACGGCTTTGTCACCACGAGCAAAGATCTGATTCGAGCTGCCATTCGGTAATCGAATACTCCCGATTGGAGTGGCATTCGCCAACATCAGAGAGGTTGTTCGCCATGGAAGGAGCATTCTAGCTGGTGATCCATCTTCGTTCAGCAGTCCATGCTCAGCATCAAATGGATCGGGCACAAACACACCGTCTGCACCTTCTATTTTGGCTGTGAGGATGCGGGACACGAGATCGCGGGCACGGGTCTCGAGGCTGTATTCCGATTTGGCAAGCGGTTCCATGATCAACCAACGCTTGGCATTGGAGTTGGGTTGGGTTGACATGTACAGCGACAACTCTTCCGACGTCATGGGAGGGCTTGCGATGTATGACAAAAAGGTCCACGGTGGAGATTCGGCGACGGGAGTTTCGTCGATCAGTCGCCACGGAATGCCAAGCCTGACCTGCTGGCCAAATCGGTTGAATCCCTCGCGGATCGAGCCAAGCTTTTGTTCAAGATCCGGGAAGTTGACGAAGCTTGTGTCACGGTCGCCACCAAGCTGCCACCAGCGAATCTTCAACGACAGCCGAGTCATGACTGGATCCACCGCCGGACGCCATACCTCTGGCTCGACGAAGACAGACGCAACGGGCAACTCGTTCTTTTCTCCATTTGGCAGCTTGCTCTGCTCGCCAAACAGCTCACGAACGGCTTTGGGAGGTTCGTCGAGCATACCAATCATGTTGATATTTCGAGCAGACAGACGTTCGGCGAACCAAGCCAGTTCGTCTGCTCGGCCCGTGTCTTCGTCGCCGTACCACACGGGGAATTTTACCCAATGAACTCCCGCGTTTTCGAGCAAGCCTACGAGATCCGTTAGCGCGACCGGTGCATCACCGCGAGGCAACGACCAACCGAATTCGCCGACTTCACTCTTGGGAAGCGGTTGTAGCACCGCGATATTGGTCGCCATCGGATCACTGGCTTGATCCGACATCGAGACTCGTACGTGGTAGAAACCGAATGCATTGTCGTCGAGCGGCGGATGCCACGTCGCCGACCCCGAAAACACACTGGCAGGTGCCTGCTTTTGGTTATTGGCCTGCATCGCGGTTTGATGTGTGAATAGCGTCTTGCCATCGACGTCCTGCAGTTCGAATCGCACGGTCGGGTTTGGTTGCGAGATGCCCGAAAGTTGACACGTGATTTGGACGTCTTTGGGGTGTGCAAAGATATTGTTCGGGCTGGGTGTCTCAATCGAGACTCGCGGCAACTTGGCAAACCACAACTCGTCAAACATTGCCGCGCCAGTTAGGTCGGCCTTGGCCGTTGGTTCCAAGTGTAGAGCGATGACGGCCCAACGCACCTGATCACTCGATGGAGTCACGGGGCCAATGTGGAAGGGGGTCCAATCGACCGAATGACGATGAGGCGTGGATTCTATTGTTTCCAGGAGCTTACGATCCTTGTCGTAGAACATCACAGAGGCGTAGGCGATATCGTGGGTGAGCGCCTCCGTTTTGATGTACTCGTTCAAAACGTAACTAAACAGCGGACTGATTTCGACGAGCGGGCTGTACAGCAGAGCGGCTCCGCCATCGAGTTCCATTCGTAGTGCGTCCGGGCTGTCGGTCTCAACCTGTTGGCGATCAAGACGAGACTGCTTGTCTTCCGCGATCGCGACGTCCAGATAGAGCGGATAGCCCTTGCCGCGTCGGCGAGTCCAATCATCGGGCCAGCGATCGTAGTTCTTGTCGTCTCCACCTTCGAAGTCCCAGTGTCGTACTTCTTGCGCGTGCGTCAGTGAACTCGCCGTATGCGCCGACGCGTCAGCGGATAGAATCAACAGAGGTAACAAGCAGTGAATCATTAAATCGATTGCGATCGCATGAGTAGGACATAATCGTGCTGGAACTAAAGGTGGGCATTCAACTGGCTAGTTTGCAGCTTCCCTTCAAGAAAGCCTTGCATACTGCAGCGGAATTGGGAGCCGATGGGATCGAAATAGATGCGCGTAATGACTTGAAGCCGCAGGAATTATCGCGCACTGGGCTCCGTCAGCTTCGGAAAACGCTGGATGATCGGAATCTGCGGATTTGCGCGGTTGGGTTTCAGACGCGACGTGGCTACAACGTTTTGGAAGATCTCGACCAACGTGTGGAAGCCACGAAGCAGGCGATGCAGTTTGCTTACGACCTTGGTGCGTCGGTTGTCGTCAATCAGATCGGGCAGATCCCCGTCGAGCCGAGCGGCACGGAGTGGGATTTGTTGGTCCAGGTGCTAAGTGATATTGGCCGCTTTGGACAACGCGTCGGGGCAACGCTTGCCGTAGAAACTGGTGCCGAAGACGCAGAGTCGCTGCAGCAACTGCTCGTAGCGCTGCCAACTGGTTCGATCGGCATCAATCTCGACCCGGGCAATCTGATCGTGAACGGTTTTTCGGCGAGTGACGCCGCGAAGCGACTCGGTGAACACGTGATCCATGTACACGCAAAAGACGCTGTGCGTGACCTAGCGCAAGGGCGCGGTCTTGAAACGCAACTGGGTCGAGGTGCCGTCGATTTCCCTGAGATTCTCGCGATTCTCGAAGAGCATGAGTACCGCGGTTACTTCACCATCGAACGGCAACGGGCCAACGACCCTGTTCTCGAAGTAGGGCAGGCGGTTCAGTACCTGAGAAGCTTGTTGTAGAGTTCGGGTGAGTTCAGGATCTACTCTGCTTAGTAAGTCAACTCAGTCGAGCAGTAGAAGTTGGCTCCGGGTTGATAGACACCCAGTCCACTTCGATAGTCGAGATGCTCTTGATAGTACTTGTTGGTAAAGTTCTCGACGCCAGCGATGACGGTGAAGTCATCATACGGACGCCAGAAGCCTCGCAAGTTCCAAATCGTGAACCCAGGAGTCACTTGCTCGAACAAGCTTGTCGCGACGCGGTCCTGGTTATCGACGATACGCGCCTCTAGTTCGAGCCCCCAGCTTGGATCGGCCACTGGCTCTCGCCAACGCAGGCCGACGCGAGCTTCAAGCGGAACGATACCGGGCAGCGGTTCGTCGTCGTTGTCGACTAGACTTCGGTTCTCAGTTCCTGTGAAGAACGGCGGCGTAAATGGAGCTCGTCGAATTGCTGCAAGTCGTGAAACTTCATTTCGAGTGTGATCACGTCCCTCAACATAGCTGACCGTTGCAAAGCCAATTACACCTTCATCAAGATCTTGCTCGACAGCGAACTCGAATCCAGCAAGGGTCGCCAGGTCCGTGTTGGTATAGGCGAGACGTTGAAAATCTTGCCCCGGTACGAACTGTGGCGTCGGAAAGAACATGTTAAAAAAGTCGTTAATCGCGTTCCGTTCGATGTCCTCGAACGTGATGTAATCGTTGATCCAAGCATAGTAGCCGTTCAAAGCGACACGCGTGCAGCCGAGATCGCCTTGAATTCCGAGATCGATCTGCAATCGTTTTTCGGCATCGAGTTCTGGATCGCCTTCCAGGAACGATAGACCAGCTTGCGTCGAACCGATGAAGGAACCACCAGCGTATAGTTCGGTCAGCGACGGAGGGCGCTGACCGTACCCGGCTCCGCCAGTCGCCGTCCAGCAATCGTTGATCTCGTATTCTGCTGTCGTGAACAGTGACCACAACGCAAAGTTTTGGTCTAGCCCGGCCTGTTTGAAGGAAGAATAATCAGTGACGCCAGGAAGAAGGAGGTCAAAGAATTCGCCCGCAGCTAGATTGCGAGCGTCCGTCGATACGAAATCGACTCGCCCGCCAGCATTGACTTTAAGTCGGTCCGTTGCCACGGTTGTATAATCCGCGAACAATCCAATATCACTCGAATGGGACCGCGGAATTGGATAGTTGCGCGCCAAGCCGGTGGGATCTTCGATTTCATTCAACTGCTGCCCAAGGTAAATTAGATCTGTACCCGCCGTTACCTGTGAAACTTCTGCATCGCCCCATGACGTTGCCAATCGGTATCCAGAGGAGTACGCATCGACGTTCGTGGCCGCGGAACCGGAACCTGCTGGCTGCAGTTGATCGACGAGGCTTGGGATCTGAATATTCTTTCCTGACCGGAACGTATCGCCATCGAACGCTGTTCGATTGTACCACCCTTCGACCGTCAATAAGTCGAACTCGGCTTGGTTCTCCAACGTGTACTGCAACGTGAGTCCGTCTGTTTCCAACGCGTTTATGTCGAACACCAATCCAGGAAACTCCACGTCGGATTGATCTAGCCGTAAGTAGGTGAACTCTAGATGGCTGTCCGGCGAGATGTCGTAGCCAAGTGCCACGTCCAAATCCCGCGAGTTATAGCTGGTCGGCAGGCGAGATCCATTGCCGGTTTCGTAATCGCTGCCTGTACGATGACCGTAGCTCACGCGGTAGCCAAACGACTCGTTGCCACCCCACACCGATTGCCGACCGTACCACTGCTGGCCGTTCGTCAGATACTCGAGGCTCGTACTCCCGTGACGTTCTGGGCCATCCAAGTATCGCGGCGTGGGCATTAACTGGAAGTCAACAAAGTCGAAACCCGGTCCGTAGCGGGCGCTGTATGGGCCTTTGATCACGATCATATCACTGATAATTCGCGAATCGATTTTGCTCAGTGCCGTATCAAGATCTTGGCGAGCCGGGAACCAGTAGGAGCCCGATGCAACGAGTCGACCGATGCGATCACCCCGAATTCGAGGGTCTGAAACGATCGGGGTTCGCTTTTAAATGGCGATGCCGCTGGATGAATGAGACTTGCCGAGCAGACTGCCCGCATCAGAGGAAACTCGGAAACGGCCTTCCGATCCGATGACAACGTTCGTGCCAGGGCCGTAGCTTCGCGCTCGGCGAGCTTGGCTCAACAAGCTGCGGCTCGATTCACCGTCGCCGAAAACAGTCGCCGCCAAGTCGGTTGCCGCAGTCGGCGATTGAACCGAGGGGTCGAAGATGATCGCGGGAGGCTAGGCATCCTGGAGCCAGTTGCTCAGCTCAAAATCGGTCTCTTCAACATCTTGGTCTGAGTCAACGGCAAACTCGGTTTCGATCTCTGAGTCGCTAGAAATCGAAACTTTGATCGGCTCGTCGTGCTCATCAGCACTCGAAACACGACCATTAAGTAGTGAACACGCAACAACGCTAGCGAGGCAGAGCCGCCAAAACTCAGAGAGACGCATGGGAATCCATCCGTGGATGTGAGGAGTATGAAATAGACCTGACACGGCCCATTCCGGAGAACTGGAACAGATGGTTCTTCGGCACAATCGTTACGAGTGATTCAAGCGGAGATGACGTGCGTGTCGTGCGAGAAGAAATTCTGTTCCTGTTGAAACGATCGCGCAGACTTTAACGGTTGGGCTGACTGCGGTAGCAATAGCGCATGAAAAAGGCGACACGGAACTTTGAGTCCGTGCCGCCGATTCGTTCGTCAAACCTAGTTGGTGTACTCTAGCATGGGCACTGGAATGGAAAGGCCTTTCCAGTTTCGGTACACCACTTCATTCCGCCAACGCATGGTGCACAGACGACTCCGGGATCGCCGCAGCCTTGTGGCGTGACGCCATTGGCAGAACTCTGGATCGCCGCGTTTCGCACGGTGGTGTTGGACCGCTCTAACATTTCAGGTCGAACTTGCTTTGGAAGCTTCATCGTTTGGTCTCCGGACTTTTCGCGTTGTCAGTTGTCAGTGACATGCCCAACGAGCCGATGTCGGGCACCCATCCAGGGTAATCAACGGCGACGGAATTTGCGAGGTTTATCTACCAAAGCTGGCACGGCGTCGTTCACGTCAATCGGTTGGGACACAATTACCAAGGCCTCTTGATGGTTTTCGGGATTGAAGAACGAGAATTCGACGTCCCAGCAATCCGAGCCCGCGTAGCCGATTTGGCTGCGATTTACGGTGATATCGTTCAACTCGTAAGTCTTTGCTGCTTTGCCAATTGCAGCTGGATCGTTCATTACCAGCTCTGAAGCAACCTCCGCCAGAACACTGAACAGTTTTGTCGCAGCATGGTTCACCGCGCGATCCTGGGACGTCAAGCCCGGATTGCGAACCGCATCGTCCAGACGTTCGATGACTGACTCGATTTTTTTTCTAACCAGCTTCTGTTGTTCCTCGTCGAGCAAAATCCCGGAAGCATGTCGGACACCCTCGACCAATAAATCGAGCATCTTGGACTTGGACCAATCCGCCGTCCCGCGCATATCAGGATTGATCGCGGGAAGCACGACGCCGGTGATCAACCGAACCTCGCCTTACAAATGGCCGGGGATAGCGACTCGTTCTGCCCGCTCTTGGACAAGCGGTTTCCCGCCTCCTTCAGAGTTTTGGTAGTTACTGCCATCCGACTTAGAGTTAAACGAGGGATCCCAGCCAAAGTCCCATGGGAGGTTCCGCCCGCCTCCGTCGTAGTAGTAGTAGTTGAGTCCTAAGTGAGTGAGCCCGGATTGACTGAGGTAGAACTCGGCAAGTTCCTTATAACACTCCTCCGCAAACGTTCCGTCGGGTGTGATTCCGTAGACTTCCATTTGGCCGCGATTTAGCTTCCAAATCACTGCACCCGCATCGTACATGTTGGGCCGATGGGTCGATTTCGCCTCGCATACATGTGGAACGTACCAGTGGGCTTCGCGTAGTGTAAACTCCGAGCTCTCGTCTAGCACAGAGGTTTCCACGTAGACAGCTTGTTTGCCACCGTGTGGAGTATGGATATGCCGGACCCGCATCCAAGTGGCTTGGTTCAGTAGCGATGGTTCGTGGAGGTGGCCTTTGCCGATACCGATGCCGCTGAAGCCGACTTGGCGTCCTAAGTCTTCGTCTGTCATTGCGCCGTCAGAAGACGTCAGGCGAAGTTGCCCGATATAATTGACGGTCGTACGCTTCGGATCGACATCCGTGACGGTGAGTTTGCCTTGAGGAACGCCTCGATCAAACTCAATCTCCAAGTCGCGTTTCGGGTGACCTTTGGTGTCGTTTTCAGTCACATGTACTTTGCCCTCAAGCCCCGTGAATGTGGCTAGGGCGTCTTCGATCGCTTGGGCAGTCGCGAGCGCTGGCAACTCGAGAGTTGTTTGGCCTGCGTAGCAGAGTTTGAAGGTGAAGTTATGTGGATTTCGCTGGATTTCGAGCTGATAAATCGCGTCTTTAGCCACGAGCCCGTCGATATGTCCGACGTTCATATCGGACACTAAGATCTCCTCATATCCGAAGAGGTGCCGAAGGAAATCGATAGGATTGCGAGCTAGTGGAACATGGCGGGTTACCGCATCCAACGGATCCATGTTTTGCTGGAGCGACGACTCGCGCAAAACCGATGGGAAGTCGTAACACAACTCGCCGATTGCATAGACGAGTTGCTTGTTCGTTCCGGCACAACCTCCGCAGCAAGCCGAGGCTTCGACCGATTCGGCGGCGGACGGAGTCGCTTGTCCCGGCTCCGAAGTTGCTGAATCAACAGATGGTGGAACAACTACATCCGCAGGGGCGGGACCGTTCGGTGCGTTTTGCATAATGTTCGTTCCTTGTGTGACAACGGATACGGAACCGCTAATACTCAGCCGACCGGCGAGCACGCGCTCGCATTGAGTTTCCGTCTGCGGATCGCAACCGTGAGTGGTTTCCAAAATGGCATTTCGTATCGATTTCGAGCTGGGAACGGTTCCCAACTGCTGTTGTAAACTAAGTAACAGCCCAGCGACGCCACTGACAATCGGCGTCGAAAAACTGGTTCCCGATTGAGCCCTAACACCCCCGTCGCCAGCAGCACCAAGAATCTTCTCACCAGGCGCAAGAACGCCCTGCTCTTGGTAGGCCTCGCCCCAATTGCTAAATGGCAGTGGACGACCCTCGGAGTTCATCGCACCGACGGCAAGCACCGAGGGCAACGCGCCGGGCACGTGTAAACAATCGCAGCCATCGTTTCCGGCAGCTGAAACAATGAGAACGTCTTCGCCACATTCCTCGATCGCCTCTCGCAACTCGGGACTTGATTCGCCTCGCGAGGTGAATTGGCCTGCGCTGATATTGATCACGTTCGCGCCAAAGCGAACTGCCGCGCGAATTGCTTTGGCCAAACGCTGTTGGCTGCAGGGCTCTAAGGAGCCGTTGGATGCGTAGCGAAAGATGGGGATTATCAAGCCGCGACAATTCGGGGCGATACCTTTCACCGGTCCATCGTGGCTGCCGAAGATGATGCTGGTGACGTGGGTTCCATGGTCGGAAAGTGCCGTCGTGCCGCTGTCCTTCACTTCGTCAAGGTTGATCTGTGTGATCGCAGCTTCACGCAGGCTCGGGTGGGTGAGGTCAACGGGACCATCAAGAACCGCAATACAGATTCGTGGGTCGCCTGAAGTGCGCGCCCAAAGTTGCTCTAAACCTGGCAGCTGGCTCGCTAAGGGTTCGATCTTCGGCGAGTGCGCAACGGTACTTACGGCCTCACATTGCGCGGGGTCTTGCAACATTGTTGAAGAGTCTGTTTGAGAAGTGGACACGACCGATGCCAGCAGATAGTTCGAAATTCGTCTAACATTGCACGCCTCGGCCTGCCCCGGCGTTCGAAGAGACGATCCTCTAATATAGTTCCCATCTTACGCAAGTTCCAAGAAAACCCGTCGAAAAGTGGGGGGCCACAGGTGGCACTGACGTCGTTTTCTTGCCACTGATCGGCGGCGGGCTATGTCCCAGCCGGCGAGTCGGGATTCGTAGGCTCAGCGTCAGACCGAATCGGATCTGCGACCAGCGGTTCGATCTCCGTGCGGAGGCGCAGTAACGCACTTCTCCCAGGTGCGTGGAGTTCCATGCGCGTGACAGCCTGTTTGAACCGATTGCGCGCTTCATTCTGATCCCCTTCGCCGCCTCGCTTCGCCAACGCAAACGCGAGCCAGAACTCATGAGTCGTTCCGCCTCTAGGATTGAGTTGGTCGACAGAACGCAAGGTATCGATTGCGTCGTCGTACTGACCGAATTGGGCGTACGCACTACCCAGGGTCGTTGCGAATCGAGTGTTCTCTGGGGCCAGCGTCGTTGCTTGTTTCGCGGCTTCGATCGCGCGCTCGGCGGTCGCTAGTTCCGGATCGCCGCATCCGACGATCAGTCGCGCTAAGCTGTTTAAATGCTCTGGCTCGTCGACGAGCTTCAATCTTATCTGCACGGCCTTCTGGTAGGAGTCGCGAGCCGCCTCTGGCATTTCCAGTTGCCAATGCAAGTCCGCGATGTACGAGTAATTCCAAGCGAGACCATTTTGATAGATCGCGTTGCCGGGATCTTCGTCGGACAACTTTTCAAATTCTCCGATGGCTTGCTTTAAGGTAACAAGCGCAGGTTCATGATCATTTGTCTTTCGATAGAGGTTTCCTAACGCGCTTCGACAGGCAGCTCTTTGCGTTCTGTAACTGGAGGAGAAGTCAGGATCACTCTCGATAAGCGCGTCGTAGCGTCCGATCGCCGCGCCGAGATGGAGCGCCGCTTCTTCATCTTGACCTAGGTCGCTCAAAATGCGACCTAATGTAGCTTGCTCCAGCGCCCACTGTTCGTGATATCCCGCCAACGGAATTTGAGTGCTTAATAGCGCTTCGGTCGTGTTGATCGCCATTCCGATCGCTTCGTGGGCAGTGCGGTTGTCGCCCAGTGTATGTAAGTAGGTCGCAATTTCGCGTTCGGTGCTAGCCTGTCGCTCGCGATAGACCGGCACGTCCGACCGGCTACTGACAAGCAAGTCATAGTCGCCCAGCGCCGCTTCGTAAGTCGAAAGCTCTTCGCGATCGAGTCCGGACGTTCGGTACGCCGCCGCCAAATTGAGCCGCGTTGTGGCGAGCGACTCAAGGTAAGGTGGATGGTCCGGGAAATTGGTGGCGAGTGTTCCGTACAGCGCGATCGCCTCTTCGGCATGCGAGATCGCATCGCGGTTGCGACCGACACTGATCAGTACATTGGCGATGTTCGCCTCTGTCATTGCGAGTCCTGCCACAAAGCCGGGGTCCGTGCCCCCTTCGGCCAACTCCTCGAACACGCTGGCTGCTGTCTCCAATTCCGTCAACGCCTCCTCGGTCGCGCCATGCTTGCTCAGCAACATGGCGCGATTCACGACCGCTCCCGTTCGCTCTCGCAAAAGAAGGGCAGTCGTTTCCGTCTCCAGCAGCTTGTCATACAGCTGCAACGACTCGTCGTAGGACGTGATCGATTGTTCGTAGTCGCCCAACTCCGCTTGGAGTACGCCCAATTTTGACTTGGCGGAAGCTAGCTGGATGCGAGCGCTCTGCGAGTTGGAGCCGCCATCGAGCAGCGATTGCATCCGCTCCGCGGCTTCCTCGTAGGTCGATTGTGCAAGGTCATACTTCGACAAGCCGCGGAACACGTCGCCCAGACGAATCATGGCTCGTGTTGCTTCCGCTTGCAGTTCGGGGTCGTCGCTCTTATCCGCCGTGAACTGTTCGTATCGTTCGACAGCTTGTGTTAATAGCTGTTCGCGAAGCGATTGCATACCCGGAAAGTAAGCCAACACTTCGCTGACTCCCGTCATCATCGTATCGACGGCGTCGCGCGCTTCTTCGAATCGACGTGTCGCTTCGACCTTCGCTTGCTGTTCGGCAACCAACGAGTCTTCGGCTTCCTGCTTCGCGAGGCTTTCTGCTCGTCTGGCGTTATCGACGATCATCACGGACGCGATGGACACAGCGGTAATGATCAACAACGATGCACTGATGGCTTGCGCCCACGTGCGATGACGCCTTAGCCAACGCCCGATTCGCGTTGTCAGCGGTTCCGTATAACAATCGATTGGCTCGTCCGCCAACCAGCGACGCACGTCTTCGGCCAAGTCGCGCGCCTTGTCGTATCGCTCGGTTCGCTTCTTTGCCATCGCCTTCGCACAAATCGCATCTAGCATCGGAGGTATCTTCGCGTCGTCCGTTCTGACACGCGGCGTCGGTTCGTTCAGGATGTGCGATCGCACCTCACGAGTCGAAGTTCCGCGATGCGGATGATTTCCGGTTAGAACTGCGAACAGAATCGCGCCCAGGCCATAGATGTCGGTCTTTTCATTGATCTTGTCGATACGGCCCGCCGCTTGCTCAGGTGCCATATATGGCAGCGTGCCGAGTACGGCACCTTGCATCGTTTCGTCGATTCCGACGTCGTCCGTCACCGAGATCGGCCCGCTTTCTAACAAGTGTTCGTCGTCGTCATCCGGTTGATCGATCATCTTGGCGAGACCCCAATCCAAAACAATCACTTCGCCGAATGAACCGACCATTACGTTGCTTGGCTTCAGGTCGCGATGTACGACGCCACGCGAGTGGGCGTATCCGAGCGCGTTGCAGATCGCGATGAACGAATGCAGCAATTCACGCAGCTCAAGTTCGGTCGCTTTCCCGTCTCGCTGATGACGGTGGTACGCGTCGATTGCGTCGCGAAACGTGTCGCCACGAACGAACCGCATCGTATAGAAAGAACGCGTCGTGTTGGCCCCGCCAACCATTTTATACACAGGTACGATATTCGGATGTTCCAACTGGCTCGTGATTTGCGCTTCCTTCGCGAAACGTTTCGCGGCCGAGGCGCTCACCTCGCGATCAGGGCGAATCTCCTTCAAGGCGACTTGACGATTCAAGCGTTGATCGTGAGCTTGCCAGACGCGACCGATGCCTCCTTCTCCATGCATCTTCGTCAGTGAGTATCGAGTTCGTTCCTCGGACTCCTCATATTGAATGGTCTCCAACTGCTCATAGCCGGTGGGCGTCGAGGCATGTGTATCTTCGATGTCACCGGCATCGCGTGACTTGACGGAGCTGTCGATGGTGGCTTCGAACTGCGCGGAAGCACTGGGAGAAGGCGGCATCTCACCTGTCGCCTCCATGACAAGCGACTTGTGCGTGTCCCCCGAGTGCTTTTCGATCTTCCGTTCCACGAGTTGCTCGACTTCAGCCGATTCGTCCGCCGTCATCCAGCCTCGTTCGATAAAGATCTCCGAAAGCGATTTCTGCTTCGCAACGGCCCAAGCACCACACGCCTCGGTGAATTGCGTCGAATCGACATATTCGAGCTGGAGGGCCAATATGCCGAACAGCAAGTTGCGATCTGTATCCACGCGTTCGCTCGCTGAAGAGTGAGAAAGAAGATGCCGTGATTACGGCCCCGGTCGTGCGATTGTATCAGCTTGGGCAAACAAGATCGAATGGCGAGAGAACGAAAATCGCTCACTGGCAGTTCGCTCGATTTTCGTAATCATGTTGCAAGCTGGATTCGGCGGCTACTTGCAGCAATTACACGATCGCGGCGCGGCGATTCAGTGTGGGACCACGATAGCCGATCCGCAGGCCGTGCACTTCACCTTGCGCCCGGCAAGATCGCGTGTGGCAACAAATTGTTGCCCACAGCTGCAGGTGACTTCAATTTGCGGAGTTGTGGCTGGTACTCCGCCCAAAACCGGCACGGTGATCGGGCGGGTACACATCGGGCACTTCACCGCCTTTCCAGCGAGGTCTTCGTCCGCCATGAAGCGTTGTCCGCAGTGTCCGCACGAAGTATCGATTTTGACCGGTCCAGGCAATGACAGTGGGTTACTGCATCGCGGACAGCGGACGGTCTTGCCAGCCATTTCCTTCTTGGCCACGAGCCGTTGCCCACAGGTGCAAGTTGCTGAGACACTTGTTGTGTTCAGCTTCAACCCAGCGTCCGTGTCGGTCCCCGGCTTCTTCTTAGCGGTCGATTTCGGCGATGTCCGCTCAAGCTTTGTCTTCTTATCGTCTTCTGGCTTCGACTTGAGAAACTCCATCAGGTCATTTGCCATCGCCTGCATCGATGGGTAACGGTCTTTAGGTTTCTTCTCGATCGCTTTCATACAAATTTCAGCGAGCCGCGGACTCATGTCGGGGCGGTATTTCAGCGGGCTGTCCGGATCTTTGGCCAAGATCTGTCCGATGATCGAAGCGACCGATCCTTGGAACGGTAAGTTGCCAGTTAGCAACTCGAAGAGAATCACGCCGAGGCTGTAGATGTCACTATGCGGGCCGAGCTTGTCGGCGTTGCCTTCAATTTGCTCCGGCGACATGTAAGCGGGAGATCCGAGTATCGCGCCGTCTCGCGTCAGCCGCGCGTCGTCCTCTTCATCGATCTGGCGAGCGAGCCCGAAGTCCATGACGATCGGCTCGTTGCGAGGGTCGATCATCACGTTACCGGGCTTAAC
This sequence comes from Planctomycetota bacterium, assembly GCA_014381825.1. Taxonomy (GTDB): domain Bacteria; phylum Planctomycetota; class Planctomycetia; order Pirellulales; family Pirellulaceae. Next base: position 1,734 of record JACNKX010000068.1, on the reverse strand, counting down.
ATCACGATGGACGAGACCGTTGATATGGGCTTCGTGAAGCGCCACCGCAATCTTTCGAACTACATTCGCAACATTGCGGTCTCGTTGTGGCTTCTCCGGATTGACGAAGTCCTGCAAGGTGTGGCCCGCAATGTAGGCCATCGTCATAAAGTGCGTGCCGTCGAACTCGCCAACATCGAAAACCTGACAGATGTTGGGATGGTTCAGTGTGGCAACGGATCGCGCCTCGCGAAGGAAACGATCAATGTGCTTCGATTCCGATTTAGCGTCGAACTTCGGTATCTTTAAAGCGACCTTGCGATCGAGCTGGGTGTCATGAGCCAGGTAAACCGAGCCCATTGAACCTTCACCAAGCGTCTTCAGAATCCGGTAACGCCCGAATGTGTCACCGGGCAATCGTGCCTTGAGCCGAGAATCGAACGTAGTATCAGCGTCCCCACCGAACATCGCTGTTTCGCCGATGCTCGCCGAGTCGTCTGCTGTTTGATCTCGGTCCATTGGTTCCACCAGGGCCTCTCCCTGTCAGCCATATCTACAAGAGAAGCTTCGCCGGAATTGAAGGACGTTGGGTGTACACAAGCCCCAACGAATGAGTCAATCGCGCGGAATCGACGCGTGCAGAACTGCTCAAGTTAGCTTCTCAATGATAATGTCTAATGGCGTGAAGTGCATCTAGGTAAATACGGTTTAGGAGCCAGTTTAGTTTCGTGTGCTCACAAGAATAGTGTTGGGATGGCGGATCGCCCATTGGGGTGATAATTAAGAAGATACACGAAACATAACGTTTATTTGGTTTTTTCTTGATACTTGACGCATATTGCTCATCCATTAGATTCGCCCCCTTCTGTGCTTTCTATCAGTAGAAGGATTTAAGGATGAGAACGAACAGACGAGTTGAGGCACTACTGGTTTTGGCTCTTGCCGCGACCAGTTTGTCAGGAGAAGTGCTCGGAGCACGCCGGAGCAAAGGAAGTTCGTGATCGGGCTCGCGATGCGTGGTGGTCACCACGCCTCAAGTCACCCCGGTTTCCGTGCTAATGCCGCTGGTACTCCCGGGCGAGCCACTAACCGTTGCTGAGACGGCGATCGAAGCGCCGGTTCAGCCAGATGTTGTCGATACTCCGACAAACGAGCCCGCCGCGACAAGTGTCGCTCGAAACGGTTTGAATTACCAAACTTCGAACCGAACCTACCGTACCCGTCGCTTCCGTCGATAGTTCCTCGGAAACGATCCTGCCCGCCGCACGTCAGTCCAGCGTCTATAAGAGGCCGAGCGGCTCGAATACGTGCAACCGCCCACCTGTTTCGTTATGCTCTCGCTTTGGTAGCTCCTACCTTTATTTTGCTACCCACGAGTCCACAGCTTGCTGAGGAGAGTGTTATGAGTTTTAGAGTGGCCGTTTGGGTGTGCGCGTTGACTGCGGCGAGCTTTGCGGACGAGCTTACGCCTTCTTCGGCGGCGGAGTCGCCAACGAAGGCGGAGGCTGTGATCGCGTTGCGCGAAGCGGTTGACTTTTTTCGCACGGAGGTTTCCGCCAGCGGCGGATACCTCTGGCGGTACAGCGATGACCTTGCGCGACAGGAAGGCGAGCGCCTGGCCTCCAATACGACGGCTTGGGTCCAGCCACCTGGCACACCAACGATCGGTGGCGCGTATCTCTTGGCCTACGAAGCAACTGGCGATTTGTACTTGTTGGAAGCTGCTCGCGAGACGGCGCACGCCTTGGTCCGTGG
>JACNKX010000180.1 GCA_014381825.1 Planctomycetota bacterium | reverse complement strand
GCACTACTCACTATACAACCCCGTTCTGCGCCCAGCGCATGGGGTCCACTTCAGCCTGTGAACGTATTGTTATTGCTGGAGGAATGACTTCCCACTTGGTTCCACCAACCACGGTTGACAGCGCTAAGGATCGTTGTCGGCCCGCCACCTCCGGCCAATACGCCTGTGCCTCCGTCGTCATCATTGAGCGTGACATTGACCTCATAAGTATCTTGGGCCGTAGCTGTCGGATCGTCGTCCAAGTACTGATGCGTTTCACTGAACGATGTCGTTCCGGCCGGGTAGCTGAACGACTGTACGTTGCCATCTCCCCAAACCACATCAAGCGTGAACGAATCGAGAGCGCCAACATCGCCGATGTTACCGGACAACGTGGCCGAGTCGTTTTCGTCGATCGGTGAAGTTATGGCGACATTGCTCAACGTCGGCGCAACATTGTTGACTGTGATCACTGCAACATCCGAGTGGACTCCTCCATCATCGTCGGTAACCTTGTAAGTCACGGTATACGTCCCGTTGTCGCCCGGCGTGAAGCTATAGCTGCTGCCACCCGAACCGTTGCTGTCGCCTGAAAGGTTGTCGATCGTTTGGGGTGCGATTGACTCGCCATTGCTCGCGACGACACTCCACTCCTGCTTGTGGCCGTCATTGGTGCCCGGATCAGTGAAGCTGCCGTTGAGCGTCACCAAATCGCCCTCGTCGACCGTCTGGTCAGCGCCCGCGTTGGCGACAGGCGGCAGATTATTGATCGTCAGCGTTGTGGTATCAGTATCGACACCACCACCGGTGCCGGCGCCGCTACTGAACACGACATTGTCGATATAAGTGGTACCAATGGATTGGTCCCAGCGGAACGACGTGATATTCGACCAACCAACGCTTGGGAAAGTGATTGTGCCGTTTCCAGTTACGGTAATGCTAGCGCCACCGGGAGATGCCACGAAGGTCGCGTTACTGTTGAGCGTAAATCTACTTACGTCCAGACTATCCAGTGTGAACGTGCCACCCGTCGTAAACTCGTAGGGCGTTGAACAACAGTTGCCGTGGTTGAAAAGGCGTGTTCCATCCAGGTGAATGTGGTGGGAACTGGAGGGATGAACCGTTGTCACGGTCATCCCCGCTTCCGAATAGCTGACAGGACTCCCGGAACTGCCATCGAAGGTCATCACACCAGTTACGCCTCCGCCTCCGCTACTGGAATCGGTGACGCGAACGCTGACGTTACCGGTATAGGGACCGTCGCCAAGACCCAACGAATCGAGTTGCGTCCAGCTGACAGTCGCCAGTTGGCCAGTAATGTTCTCGTCATAATCACCGTCGCCATCCACGTCCCACTCGTACGTCGCCGACGGGCTCGCCGTCGACCCGCTGGCATCCAATGTCAACGATTGCCCTTCATTGATCACGTACGGACCGTTGGCATCGGCCACGACCGTGGATGGAGAGCTTGGATTTGAGACCTCCTTTACAGCGGAGTCGAGCACTTGTAGCCAGCCGCTATCTTGAGTTCCGTTAGGCGCGGCGTTGTACCAGTCGAAACCGAGGAACACGGTGTTTCCGGATCCACTAGGCAGTATCGCTACGGTGGTATTGCTGCCCGATGTATAAATCGAACTGGCTCCGCCGGGCAGACTTGTTGTCACCAAGCCACCAGTACCGTTTTGATGAGCGAGAGGATTGGGCCCGCCTGCAAACTGGGTCCCCGAAGCCGCCGCCGAAATCGACGAACTGCCGCCGGTGAGACTACCACTCACGCTCAGCGATAGTCCAAACACGCCATTAAGCAAATCACGTACGTTCGATTGCGAGGGACTGTAATTCGATCCGTTAACAATCAAGCCGCTACCGGCAGCCACATAGTTGGAGATCACGTTTCTCGCCGCCGCATCGAGGACACCGTTAAGGTTTCCGCTTTCGAGTTCGGGAATAAGCAGGACGTCCTTGCCTGTGATTGCTGAGGTTATCCCGGCGGCCGTTGTAGACGTAAAAGTTGACACCGTGTGGCCCAGCGACGCGAGCGAAGCTTGAATGTTGTCTGATTCAGAAGAAGTCCCTCCAGAAGTGTCGACATACGCGCCATTATCAAAGACAGCAACCGTCGCCAACATCCGCCGATCTTCGAGCGATTCGACAAACAACTTGCGGCGATCCTGCTTCCTGGTCTTGTGAGTTTTGTGACTCATAAAGGAGCGACGGTTCTTATTGCGAAACATGGGGAATCTCCCTTGGCTAGTTCAGGTGTAACACGACGGATTTGTCGCTCGTTTCGACGAGTTCTGATATGCTCAACAGGGATCCGTTTTAGCGCACAAAATGAGCGCTAAGACGGAAGCCGGGGCCGGTGAGCTGCGTTACTTGCCGGTGACCGCTCGCAGGTCCGCTTTCCTGTTCCCCAACTTTTGGGTGGCGCAAGAATTTCGCAGTTCTCTCCAGCGGTGTCTATCGGACGTTTGAGCGCTGCGCAGATGTTCAGCCCGACGCTACAGTTAGAAGGCTCAAAGACCGAAGTTCATCTCGGACTTGAACGACGCGTAAGACGAGGTCGACGCGGTCATGCACATCCAGCTTCACATGAAGGTTCTCCATGTGCTGGCGCACAGTGCGACTGCTGACGCCTAGAGATCGTGCGACCGAGTCGCGAGTCTTACCCTCGAACGTCAGCCGCAGAACATCCTGTTCGCGCGGGGTCAAACACGCCTCTGTACCGAGTCGCTCCCATTCAGCATCTGTTAGCAGATGTCTACCAGGCGCGGATGTTAAGCAAAACGTCTGAGAGTCTACGAAACTTAGCGTACGAAAATCCATAAAACGCTATCCATTTTCAAGAGGTGCACGAACCAAGTTGATTGCCTACTTCTCTCGTGATCCTCACCTGCCCAAAGGGATTGCTCCCAAAAGGGGGGGGGGCGTTGTTATATCAACAAGGCGGGAAATTGCAACCATTTTGCGACTGATGGCACAGGAAAATCGTAGAAAAATGGACACTTCTCGATGAACGTCGCCGAGTTCCAAACTTCACCCTCCCAGCGGAGCGTTTGGGGGAGGGAGCGGCACGATTCACCATTGCACCCGCTTTGGTCCCTGCGAATCGTCCCCTCCCCAGCCACGCTATCGCGGGCTGACCCTCCCCAATCAAGTTTGGGGAGGGTGAGAAAGATGGCATTCGCCGAGGAGTGTCGAAAAATGTTCCGCACGGCCTAGATGGCGAATAACTGCTTCGATGATGTAGCGTTGTTACCCCTCTCGTTGAGCGAATGACATGGCTTCGCGCTCAAGTGAAGCTCGACTTCTTCGGGGATGTTGCACCAAACCGATGGCGTTTGGAAATCGCAAGAAGCGACACACGATGCCCCTCGTGGACGAGCCTGTCCTCGTGCCTCTGTGGATCAAACTCGTCTCAGATTTCGCGTTCGCCGCATTGGCATTGCCTCTGCGCCCGCGCTATGACGGCTGTTAGTTCGAGACTGTGAATTCTAGTAGCTGAAGTCTTGGCGGCCAGGACTTTCATCATGGGTTTACTTGCGTTTATCGAGGATTCGCTTGGTGGAGA
>JACNKX010000069.1 GCA_014381825.1 Planctomycetota bacterium | reverse complement strand
AACTTTACCCATTCAATAACACCGATTCACTGTCCACTTTTTCCGGGTAATATCAAGTCAATCGTTACCACAGAATGGCGTCGCTAGGGTAGCAGAATGTTTACATTCGGGGCGCGCCACCGTACAGACCAGTGCGAAGCCATGCAATAGCCCAACGGAAAATGGCACCGACGAAGTCGCGGCCAAACCCTTGCAGGGACTGGCATTCTGCGAACCTGTGCAGCTGCCTGCGAAGGGAAACGAGAGTAGGCCGGGCAGGACTCGAACCCGCGACCAAGGGATTATGAGTCCCCTGCTCTAACCAACTGAGCTACCGGCCCTTTCTTTCAGTGACGAAAGAACTAACTGCTAGGTTCACTGATCCGCCATTTCGCGTCAACGGGGCCAGTCGAACGACTCTATTTCAGGGCGTTTCGCTGAGAGGGGAGCAAGATTTCGACCGAGGTCAGCGAATAGTCGAGTTGAGCCCCCAAGATGCTGGCGTTGTTCGACGACGTCGCTTTGCGGTGGCGTGAGTACAACTTATAATTTGGTGAAGTGCTGTGTGGTTTGGGACTTTGGTCCAATCCAAGACTAGCCATGCACCAAGTGGTTGGGACGCGGCTGAGGATCGGAAAGTAGCGATTATGTACCCCTTCCAGAAAAATCGAATCAGCGGTCACGCGGGCACACCGCGAAAGTCACATAACTGGCGACGCGCCATATCCTCCGTAGTAGCTTTGTCGGCACTCTTGCTGTTGGCAGCGGATGACGAGCCGGAGCAGGGTAACGTCTCGGCGAGTTCCCAGCCTGCGGTTGCGACCCTGATCTCCGTGTCGCTTCCGATCACGGGCAATGCTGATACGAACATCAAACGCATGATCGACCAGACGATTGAGTCGACAGCGAATCAAGGCGAGTCGAGACCGATCTTGATCCTTGAGTTCCGATCGTCGGATAGCCAAGGTAGTGACGCGAGCGAGTTTGAACGTTCGTTGTCGATCGCCCGTTACTTGGCCAGCGATCAACTGAGCGGCGTGCGAACGATCGCGTACCTCCCGAGAAATGTTCGCGGACACGCGGTCCTCGCCGTGCTGGCTTGTGAGGAAATCATTATCGCGTCGGATGCCGAATTGGGTCATGCGGGAATTAGCGAAGAGCATGTCGACGAAGCAATGCGGAGCAGCTATCGCGAGATTGCCGAGCGACGACGAACGGTCCCGCCAGCCGTTGCGCTCGGCATGTTGGACCAAGAACTGGCTGTGAGTCGCGTGCAAACGTTGGACGGCGTTCGCTACGCCTTCGGCGACGAGTTGACGACGCTGCAAGAAAGCGGCGCGGCAACCTCTGTCGACGCCATCGTTACTGCTGGCGATTCGATCAGTTTCACCGGCAGCGAACTGCGTTTGGAACACAGTTTCGCCAGCCATCTTGCCAGCGATCGCAATGAACTGCTGGCGGCATTGGAGCTGCCCGTCGGGGCGTTGGAGCAGGATCCGTCACTCGGCGGTGAATGGCATCCCGTCCGAATCGATGTTAGCGGGGTGATCAATGCCAAGATGGTGAATTGGGTGATCAAGAGCACCAAGGAACAGCTCGATAAGACGTCGGAGGGTGTTAATTTCATCTGCGTGACCATCGACAGCGCGGGTGGATCGTTGGTCGACAGCCTTCGTTTGGCCAGTTTTCTGGCCAGCCTTGATCCCGCTCAAGTGCGAACGGTTGCATTTGTTGAGACACACGCTCGCAGTGATGCCGCGTTAATTGCGTGGTCTTGCGATCAATTGGTAATGAAAGACGATGCAGTTCTCGGCGGGCCAGGTGCCGTGAACGTTCGACCTCGCGAGCTGCCGGACCTTAGGCAGGCAGTGCGGGCGCTCGCGATCGACTCGCAACGCGATTGGTCGCTGCCAGTGGCATTGGTCGAAAGCAACTTCGAAGTCCATCGCTACACCAACACTCGAAGTGACAGCCGATATTTCTCGGATGAAGAATTGGACAGTCAAGCGGATCCAAGCCAATGGACTCGCGGCGATGCGATCGATGTCGAGAACGGGGTTTCAGGACGCGCAGCAAGCTCGACCGGTCTGGCGCGCCATCTGGCGGGCAGCCTTGCCGAACTACGCCAGCTGTATCAGATCGAACAAGAACTAGAGGGCGTCGAACCGAATTGGGCACATCTCGCCATCGAACAGCTGTCTTCGCCGCACATCGCAGGCACGCTGCTGTTTATTGCTTGGTTTGCATTGATAATCGAAGTCTCGCAGCCGGGGATTGGGGTCGGCGGATTCGTGTCCGCGCTGTGCTTTATCCTCTTCTTTTGGAGTAACTTTCTGAGCGGGACGGCAGCTTGGTTAGAGGGATTGTTGTTTGCCGCTGGCGTGATCAGTTTGGTGGTCGAGATCTTTGTGCTGCCAGGTTTTGGCATCTTCGGTTTTGGCGGTGCTTGTTTGGTTGTTGCTTCGTTGGTCCTCGCCAGCCAGACCTTCATCGTGCCGCGAAACTCCTATCAATTTCAGCAATTCGCCAATTCGTTGATGATGGTCGCCGCCGGATTGATCGGAGCTTTCGCATCGCTGCTGACCGTACGCAAGTACTTGCCAGATGCACCGATCTTCAAGCGATTGATGTTGGCCAAGCCAGATGATGAAGAGTTGGTAGAACGCGAACTACTGGCCGATTATCGACACTTGCTCGGAAAACGCGGCAAGACGTTGACGCAATTAACGCCGTCCGGCAAGGCGAGATTCGGTGACGAGGACATTGACGTGATCAGCAATAGCGAAGTCATTCCGCGCGAAACCGAGGTGCTCGTGGCTGACGTGCGTGGGAATCGCGTGCTCGTTCATCCGGTCGATGAAAACGCGAGGGTTTAAGTCATGGACCCGCTTACTTGGTCGATTTGCTTACTAATTGCCGCGATCGCATTGGTTGCGTTGGAGCTGTTCATTCCTTCTGGCGGATTGCTGAGTTTTCTGGCAGCGGTTGCCGTGCTCGCATCGGTCATCGTCGCGTTTACTGCCGGTCCTCGCACGGGTTTTTTGATGTTAGTTGTTACGTTAATCGTCGTGCCCGCAGTACTCGCGTCGGCCGTTCGATGGTGGCCGCTCACGCCAATCGGACAGCTGATCCTTATCGCGCGACCGGAAGACCCCGACGACGTTTTGCCCGATACCGAAGAGTACCGAGGATTGAAGTCGTTGATTGGCAAAGTTGGCGAGAGCAAAGGCAAAATGCTACCCAGTGGCGCGATCGTGATTGACGGGACGACTTACGACGCTGTCAGCGAGGGCATGGCGATCGACTCGGGAACTACTGTCAAAGTGATCGCTGTCCGAACGAACCGGATTATCGTCCGACCGACCGAAGAAGCTGTTTCGACGAACTCCTTGTCGTCGACCACTGAAGCGACCGATGTCTTGTCACAACCAATCGATTCGTTGGGAATTGAAGGATTAGATGAGCCGCTTACTTGACAATCACGTGCTAGCCCGGTATCGAACACCTTATCAAACGGGCGCGGATTCCGATTGTCTCACGGATTCTGGGCCCCGAACTGAATATTGAACACCATTGGCAATCTGAACTAGCCGACAAAAGGACTGTTCTATGACGCTACTTGCAGATGACTCCGCCGCGATTGTCTATGTGTTGATCGCCTTCGGCGTGCTCGTTGTCATGTTGGTCTTTTTCGCAATTTTTGCGAGTTACTTTCGCCTGTGGATTCAGTCGTTCCTAACGGGGGCTGGCATTACGATCTGGGATCTGATTGGAATGACATTTCGGAAAGTGAATTCGACTGTCATCGTGAAGAGTAAGATCATGGCGGTGACGGCGGGGATCGACAACAGTGAGATTTCGACCAAGGCCTTGGAGGCGCACTTCCTCGCTCGTGGTAATGTTCCGCTTGTTATTCGCGCTCTGATTGCGGCACATAAAGCAAAGACGATCGCGCTCACGTTCCGCGAGGCGACGGCAATCGACCTCGCCGGTCGAAATGTACTTGAGTCGGTTCAGACCAGCGTTTACCCAAAGGTTATCGACTGTCCAGCCAAAGGCGGTGCTCGCGCAACGCTCGATGCTGTTGCCAAGAATGGAATTCAGTTGAAGGTCAGTGCCCGCGTCACCGTGCGAGCCAATCTGCAACAACTGATTGGCGGTGCCGGAGAGGAAACGATTATCGCACGCGTCGGTGAAGGTATCGTTAGCGCGATCGGTTCGCAAGAAACACACACGACCGTATTGGAGAATCCCGATCTGATTTCCAAGGCTGTGCTGGCGCGACGACTCGATTCACAGACTGCTTTTGAAATCGTTTCGATCGACATTGCCGATATCGACGTTGGTCAAAACATCGGTGCACGACTTCAGGCGGATCGCGCCGAGGCCGATACACGCGTGGCTCGCGCGAGAGCGGAAGGGCGACGTGCCATGGCGGTCGCCGCCGAGCAGGAGCAAATCGCTAGCATCGAAGAGAGTCGAGCGAAACTTGTTGAAGCCGAGTCGGAAGTTCCCCGAGCGATGGCCGATGCTTTTCGCAGCGGCAAACTTGGCATTATGGACTACAACAAGCTCCGCAATGTTCAAGCCGATACCGAAATGCGTAAAGCGATCGCAACTTCCGGCCAGCGCAAGACGCCCGTCGCGAGTTAACTATTCCGCCAACCACAACAGGCAGCGATCAACATGGCTGGCGACATTGAAGAATTCCTAAAACGAGCCGCTCAGCGCCGCGCCCAACAGCAACCGCCGAGACCGCAGGCTCCAACGCCACGAGCTGCGCCTCCGCGCCCGCGTCCTGCCGAGATTCTCGATGCGGAAATTATCGATGAAGTCGAGATTATAGAGCCGCATGTTTTTGGCGAAAGTTCAGTGGCCGAGCACGTCCAAGACCACATGCGTTCCGGCGTCCATGACGAGCGACTTTCGCACTTGGGCGAGAACGTGGGACGAGCCGACGATCGCATGGAGGATCATCTCCACGAATACTTCGAACACGATCTGGGGCAACTTGGAGCAAAGACGGCTGCTGCGGCAGATTCTTCTCTGGATGACGATTCGCCCGGTCAGCAACGCGAGATCGCCAAGCCGACGAACTATTTTGAGCTACTAGCGAATCCTGACTCAATTCGCCAGGCGATCATTCTCAACGAAATCCTCATGCGTCCCACAGACCGTTGGTAGATCTGAGGCAGTCGCTCGATCGATACCGACCGCTGGAGTCTGTTTGAATTGTGGTGTAATATCGCCCCAAAACTATGCTCCCCCGAACAGACAAAGGAATCGAAAGCATGGCCACCGAGATTGCACCTGGCGAGACAAAGATTGGTTGGATTGGTCTCGGTGTAATGGGGTCCAGCATGTGCGGACACTTGATCGACCAAGGGTTTGCCGCAACGGTCTACACCCGCACCAAAAGCACTGCGGATGCGTTGCTCGCGAAAGGCGCGAACTGGGCCGAGAGTCCAAAGGCCGTAGCCGAACAAAGCGATGTCGTATTCTCGATCGTTGGTTTTCCCAGCGACGTTCGTGAAGTGATGCTTGGTGCCGAAGGCGCTCTCGCGGGCAGCAAGGCTGGAAACATCCTCGTCGACATGACAACCAGCGAACCATCGCTGGCAGTCGAAATCGCCGATGCCGCCAGAGCCCGCAGAGTTCATAGCGTTGATGCGCCGGTGTCGGGAGGTGACGTCGGAGCGAAGGAAGCCCGTTTGTCGATCATGATCGGTGGTGAACAGGAAGTTGTCGACGCGTTGCAGCCGTGCTGGAAGGCAATGGGCAAGACGATCGTCTATCAGGGCGGCGCGGGTGCTGGCCAGCACACGAAGATGGTGAACCAGACGCTGATTGCTTCAAACATGATCGGTGTTTGCGAAGCGCTTCTATACGCCCACAAGGCTGGCTTGGATCTCCAGACGGTAATGCAGTCGGTGGCCTCCGGAGCCGCCGGGAGTTGGTCGCTGTCCAATCTCGGTCCTCGGATCATCGACAATAATTTCGATCCTGGCTTCTTCGTCGAGCACTTCATCAAAGATATGGGGATCGCGCTTGACGAGGCAAAACGATTGGGCCTGTGCCTGCCGGGCTTGGCTTTGTCGCATCAGCTCTACCTAGCGTTACAAGCGCAAGGGCACGGTCGCGACGGGACGCATGCGTTGCAATTGGCATTAGCTTCGCTCGCCGGTGTAGATTGGCGAAATCGATAATACACGCAAACTGTTCCGCGCCGACGCAAATCGTATCGCTAATCAAGCACCGCGTTCCCAGCGAAAGCTCCCTTTAAGGGTGTCGTTCACCACGGCACCTTCGGGCCAACTGCTTCGGTAGAGTGCCGCGATGCACTCGGCTGCCTCGACACCCATGGCAACGAGCGAGGTTTCATCGGCACCGGCGATGTGCGGACTGACGACGAGGTTGTCGAGTTGAAAGAGTGGGTTGTCTGCGGATGGCGGCTCTTGTTCAAAGACATCCAATCCGGCCGAGTGTAGATGTCCCGATTTGAGCGCTTGATAGAGGTCCGCTTCGACCATCAAACCACCACGAGCTGTGTTGAGGAAGATGCTGCCCGGCTTCATGCTGGCAAACGCCTTGGCATTAAACAACCCCCGAGTTTCGTCTGTCAACGGCGCGTGGATGCTGATGACGTCGCTTTGTGCGAGCAACTGATTAAGCTCAACTAGTTCGATTTTGTGCGCACGAACGAACTCCGGATTCGGAAACTTTTCCGTCGCCAGGACATGCATTCCTAGAGCGTGAGCGCGATAGGCCAAGCTACTACCGATTCGCCCCAGCCCAAAGATCCCGATCGTCTTTCCTCGCGTCGCCAAAGGCAATCGACGCGGCCAGTTGCCGACCCGCACTTGCTTGTCATTCGAAACGATCATGCGACACGCGGCAAACATTAACGCCAAGGTCATCTCGGCAACGGCTTCGTGGTTCGCAGTGGGAGTGATCGTCACCGGTATGGCATGTTCGGTCGCGGCAGGAACATTAACGCCGTCGTACCCCACTCCGGCCCGAGCAATCACTCGAAGTTGTGGTGAGGCTCCGAGTACGCTCGGTGTATAGCCTTCTGAGCCGGCGATCGTAGCGGAGATGCCCTGTAGCTCGTCGATTAACTCCGCTTCGCCGCCAAGGTTCCGAGCGAGTTCGGGATTCTTGGGATAGGCGATTTCAAAGCCCGCTTCCCGTAGCACGTCGACATAGCGTTCCGGAACTTCACGCATCGATTCGGGGACGATCAGGCAAGTGGGCATTTCAATCCTATTTTTTTATCGGTGGCAACGAGGGAGCTTGCGAAGATCCGCGCGGTTAGAGGATGGTCCGCTGTTAAAGGGAACTCCCGGTGGAGTGGCTGACCGCACAATATATCCAAATCTGTCGGCAATGGGACCGACCGTTCAATTGTTCACCGATTTCAATGAACGAGTTTAGCCGATAGCGGCAAGATTCCAACTTTGTTGCCGAAGACGTGTCTGATAGACTTTCATGTGTCGGTCCTTGCGATGCCCCATTTGGGCGGTCGTTTGCTCTCGCCGGATTCGAGTAACGGCGGCTACATTGGCCGCCTGCATTTCAACTCAGGAGAGCAGACATGATGACCGGAAGTATTGGCACGCTGGAACTGGCTCTTTTGGCAATCGTCGCAATCGGCGCTTGGCCTATCACATACATGGTCACCAAGCGATGGCTGTGGGCGCTCGGGTTTGTTGCCTGTGTCGGCATGGCAATCGTGAATACTCCTGCGGATCCGGTGAGCACTTTGATCGTGAGTTCGCAGGCTTGTGGACTGTACGTTCTCTCGGCCTGGGCCTGGAACGCATTCCATCGCGACGCGACGACCGCTCACTAGTCCGCGGATCACTGCACTTAGTGAGTGCAAAGTAGACAGCATGGTTTCACGACGCGACCTACTGGCTCAACGATTCCCCCAACTCGGATGTTTATTGGCCGCGATCGTTGCGGTCACGATGTGCGTGTGGCCGTTCGTACTGATAAACGCCATGCAAACCGCGTTGACGAAGCTACATCTCCATCCCATCATCGGCTTCGGAGTGATGATCGGAATCGTTGCGGGTGGTTTCGTCAACTTTCCCGTCCAGCGACTGGAACGTGAAGTCGAGCAAGTTGAAGCACAAAGTCGGTGGCATCGCTGGCTCGGCCGCGTCCCACTCGCGCGGCGAGCCAAGACCGAGACGATTATTGCGGTCAATCTCGGCGGCTGCCTGATCCCGTTGGCACTGGCCGGTTTCGAGGTGCTTGTCGTCTCGCAGGCTGCGCCACACGCGATGTGGGCGGTCATTATCGCGTCGCTCGTCAATATCCTGGTCTGTTATCGAATCGCACGACCAATCCAAGGGTTGGGTATAGCGATGCCCGCGGTTTTGCCTCCGGCAGTCTCGGTCGGCGTGACTTGGCTGTTGCTGATGGGCCCCGAATATGATCCCGTCAGAGCTCCGGTGGCGTTCATCGCTGGGATAGCGGGGCCGCTGATCGGTGCAGATCTGCTGCATCTCCGGGATATCAGCCGGATCTCTGTGGGAGTCCTGTCCATTGGAGGGGCTGGCACGTTTGACGGAATCGTTCTATCCGGGATGTTGGCGGCATTGGTCGCCTGATCTGGATCGGCAGACGAGTTTGACAAGTTCTTGCAGCATCGCCAATTTCTGCGTGCTATAATCGCTACGACCACTTCTAGGTCTCAACTTAACCAACCAGCTATTGAAGAAACGTTAGAGGGAGAGTTCGATGATTCGCTCTGCACAGGCATTGGCCGCAATCCTACTTGTTATTGCGTCAGCACAAATCACGGTTGCGGTCGACGAAGTTGCCGAGACCGCTGCTGTCGAGACCGCTGCTGCCGAAACGGCGGCTGCTGAGAAAGCGGCTGCCGAGAAAGCTGCTGCCGAGAAAGCTGCTGCCGAGAAAGCTGCTGCCGAGAAAGCTGCCGAGATCGCCGCTCAAAGCATCGCCACGCACGAGCGCTGGGTTACATCCGCTGTTTACTCGCCCGACGGTTCGATCATCGCGACTGCGGGTGGACAAAGTCTTCAGTATCGACCAGGCGATGTCTTATTGTGGGACGCAACGAGTGGCAACTTGATCGCGGCTCTTGAAGGCCACACAAGCAATGTTTGGTCCGTCGCATTTTCGCCGGATGGCGCGACGCTTGTATCCAGTGGCTATGACGGCAAGGTAATCGTCTGGAACGTCGCCGAGAAGAAATCAACCGCGACTCTCGAGAAGCACAAAGGTTGGTGTCGAAGTGTCGCGTTCCATCCCGGAGGCAAACATTTCGCGACGGCTGGCGAAGACGGAACGGCGGTTATTTGGGACCTCGAAGGACCGAAGGAAGCCAAAGAGCTGAAGGCTCACGAAGCGGCCATCTATCAGGTCGCTTTCTCCGCCGATGGCAACACGCTCGCAACGGCTAGCACCGACAAGACGGTGAAGCTGTGGGATTGGCAAAGCGGTAAAGAGAACGCCAAGCTCGAAGGACATGAAGACGCTGTGTGGTGTGTGGCCTTTGGTGGCAACTTGATTGCGACAGGCGGTGCCGATCGGCAGCTGCGATTGTTTGAGCCGAACGGCAAGCTGTTGGGTGCATTGCCGGGTCACACCGATTGGATTAGCGGCATCTCTTTTTCTCCCGATGGTAAGAAGATCGCCACAAGCAGTCTCGATCGATCGATTCGCACCTGGAACGTCGATCAAGCCCTCGCCGCCGCACCCGGCGTTGGACAAGCTGCGGCCAAAGTCAAAGAGAGCAAGGACCAGCTTCAGAAGGCCGAGGACACAATCGCGGATAACGAACCGAAGATCGCACCTGCGAAACAAAAGGCTGATATCTTGGCCACCGTCGTCCCAGCACGTGTCGCTGCCGAAGTGTTGGCGCAAAGTCAGCAAGTTGCCGAGCAAAACAAAGCCAATAGCTTTGTGAAGGTCGACGTCGAAGGAGCAAAGAAAGCAGCTGACGAGGCAGCGAAAGCATCCGCCGAGGCAGCCAAAGCGTTGGCAGCCGATAAGGAGTTCACCGCGTTGGTCACGAAGTTGAATGCTGGTTCTTCAGCTGATGCAACGAAGGAGCAGGCTGCCGCTGCTAAAGTTGTTGTCGATCTCACTGCTAGCCTCACCACGGCCCAGCAGACCAAAGACGCGGCTACGAAGGCATTGGCCGATTCGACCGCCGCATTGAAGGATCTTTCTGGCAAGCAGTCCACACCGTTGAACGGCTTTAAGAGCACCGTTTGGACGGTCTCGTTCTCGCCTGACGGAAAGCGACTCGCGGCAGGCAGCCACAAGTCACTTCGAGTTTGGGACCTCACGCAACCACAAGAGTTGTTTCCGCAGGCTAAGAAAGAAGAAGCGGCCGCCGAGTAAGACGTCGCTCACAGAATCTCGATTTACAACCATGCCTCGCGTTGTGTTCACTTCGAACTTGAAACGCCACGTTGAGTGTCCCGAAACGGTCATCGGTGGCGAAACCGTCCGGCAATCGCTTGACGCGGTTTTCGTCGAGCATCCTCAACTGCGAGGCTACGTCTTGGATGATCAAGACCGGCTGCGCAAGCACATGGTCGTATTCGTCGATGGCAAGGCGATTAACGATCGCGAGACGCTGGGCGATCTCGTCGAGCCTTCGAGCGAAATCTACGTCATGCAGGCGTTGTCAGGCGGCTGATCACTGCTTCCAATCATGGCTCCTTTGCGGTCCAATTGACGCGGGTATGGTCCCGTTCAAGACAGGAGCAATCGGATGAGTGATCGTCTCTACGCTGCAACTCGCAAGGGATTCTTTACGGTCGAGCGCACGGGCAACTTGTGGGATGTATCGAAAGTCGATTTCGTAGGAGAGAACGCGACGCTGTTGCTGCATGATCCGCGCGACGCAGCGATCTACGTCGCGTTCGATCATGGGCATTTCGGCGTCAAGCTGCAGCGGTCGTGCGATGGCGGAAAGAGCTGGGAAGAATGCGCAGTTCCTACTTACCCGACGTTCACCGAAGAAGATAAAAGGCGACAAGGCGAGTCACCTGAAATGGGAGCAGCGCGCGACTTTTCAAGCTTGAAGGAGATTTGGGAGCTGACGCCCGGCGGACCTGATGAACCAGGCGTGTTGTGGGCGGGGACGATTCCGGGCGGGTTATTTCGTTCGACAGATCGAGGCAATTCGTGGGAGATCATTCGTTCGCTGTGGGAGCGCGAAGAACGATGGCAGTGGTTTGGCGGCGGCAAAGACAGTCCTGGTATTCATTCAGTCGCTGTGCATCCGAGCAACAGCCAGCACGTCACGCTGGGCGTCTCTTGCGGAGGCGCTTGGGTGACCGAAGACGGTGGCGAAACGTGGAACTGTCGAGCGGATGGGATGCGCGCCGAGTACTTACCTCCCGAAGAAGCAGGCAATCCGAATGTTCAAGACCCACATCGCTTGGTGCAATGCCCAGCCAATCCGGAAACGCTGTGGGTGCAACATCACAATGGAATCTTTCGCTCGACCAGCGGAGGCGAACTGTGGGAGGAGATCATGGATGTCGAGCCGTCCGCGTTTGGCTTCGCGGTCGTGGTGCATCCACGCGATCCAGATACTGCCTGGTTTGTTCCGGGAGTAAAGGACGAATGCCGTGTCCCGGTCGATGGCAAGCTGGTCGTTACTCGCACACGCGACGGCGGCAAATCGTTTGAAGCGACAGGGAACGGCCTCCCCAATCGTCATTGCTACGACATCGTCTACCGCCACGCTTTGGATGTCGACGGCACTGGCGAGCGCCTTGCGATGGGCTCGACAACAGGTTCGCTGTGGATCTCTGAAGACGGTGGCGACTCGTGGGAAGGCATTTCGAATCACCTACCGCCGATCCATTGTGTTCGTTTCGCTCCTTAGTACCGACTGACTTGATTACCACTGATTCGTCGAACAAGTCGCCGCATTTCGAGCACGCTGACAGTCGACAAGACACGATGAACCGGCAGGCCACTGTTGGTCACAACTTCGTCGATGGTCGTTGGTTCTTGATGAATGGCATCGAGGACGGCTTGTTCTTGATCGTTCAGCTGTAACTCAGCTGGATGTCGCACTTCTCGCCCGTCATCGGTAGGCGCTGACGCGAACAACGGTCCAAGCTCCTCCAACACATCATCGACGTTTTCTACGAGTTTCGCGCCCTCACGCAACAATCGATGGCAACCGTGCGACGTGCGACTATCAACCCGTCCAGGAACGGCGAACACTTCGCGACCTTGCTCCATAGCGTGCTCGGCTGAGATCAGCGCGCCAGATCGCAGCGCGGCTTCGACGACGATTACGCCCATGCTCAAACCAGTCACGATGCGATTTCGTTGAGGAAATGCTCCCGCGACCGGACGACTTCGTGGAGGAGCCTCGCTCATCAAAGCGCCGCTTTCGATTACCTGTCGGCTGAGCTCGCGATGCTCGGGCGGATAAATCTCAAGCAAGCCGCTACCCAGCACGGCCAGCGTTCGTCCACCGGCTCGCAATGCAGCTCGATGCGCTGCTGCATCAATTCCGCGAGCCAATCCGCTGACGATCGTCAGGCCCGCGCGAGCCAGCCCTTCCGCCAAACGCTCCGCTTGTTGCAATCCATACTGAGTCGCATGCCGCGTGCCAACGATCGCGATCGCTAACCCATCACTCGGTCTGATTTCCCCTTGTAGATACAGAATACCCGGCGGATCGTGAATCTGGCTGAGCAGCTTCGGGTAGCCATCATCCGTGTCCAGCAATAACGAAATGTCATTGTCGGAACAAAGCTGTAGCTCAGCAGCAACATCGATGTTCGTCCGAGCGTCCGAAATGGTTCGCACTAACTTGTGGCCCACTCCTGGGACTTGCCGCAAGATATTTGGCGCAGCCTCGAACACCGATTCCGCAGACCCGAGACACTCCAACAGCGATTTACGCGTTCGCGGGCCGACACCAGGAACGAGCGACAATCGGACGGCTGCTTCCAGCGCGTCTCGTGTTGATTCAACCCCGTCTGCCACTGTAATACCCATCATCGCAACAAGAAGAAAACGATGCAAACAATGTAAGCCGTGCCACCCGTCGCGTCCAGCAATTCACAGATGTGGGCGCAGAAGTTAGCTGGTGATCAGCGCAGCTCGCACGAGTTCTTCGGGCACGTCCGAAACAAGCTCGACATGCCCGAGACGAGTCGGTAACACGAAGCGCAGCTTGCCGTGTTCGGTCTTTTTGTCCTTTTGCATCGATTGAATCAAGACGTCGTGGTTGACGTCGGGCACGGCCAACGGAAGTCCAAGAGCCTCAAGCAACTCTTGCTGCCGGCGGGTTGCCTCGGCGTTGATTCGGCCCATTGATTCGGCGAGACGCGAGGCACACAACATGCCGATCGCAACAGCTTCGCCGTGAAGGTACGTTCCGTACCCGGTTTCCGCCTCGACGGCGTGACAAAAGGTGTGTCCGTAGTTCAAGACTGCTCGCAGACCCGTTTCTTCGCGTTCGTCCGCCGCCACGACCTCCGCCTTCAATTCACAACTGCGAGCAACGATGTGACGCATGACGCTCGTGTCGCGATCATTCAGGCCGTCAACGTTGGCTTCGAGATATTCGAAGAACTCGGGATCGAGAATCACTCCGTACTTCACGACTTCGGCCAACCCAGACCGATAGTCACGAATCGGCAACGTGTTCAATACGTCGGTATCGACTAGCACGGCAGCGGGCTGCCAAAATGCACCGACCAGATTCTTTGCACCGGGCAAGTTAATTCCGACTTTGCCGCCCACGCTCGAATCAACCTGTGCGAGCAAGGTCGTCGGAATTTGAACGAATCGGATGCCCCGGCCATACGTCGCGGCGATGAAGCCCGCCAAGTCGCCAACAACTCCGCCACCGACAGCGACGACGATGGATTTCCGGTCGGCACCGAACTCCAGCATCAACCTCCATAGCTGATCAGCATGCGACGCGGATTTCGTTGATTCACCAGCTGGCACGGTTGCCATGTCGACGCGAATACCCGCTTGCTCCAAACTGTTGACAACGCTCTGGCCGTGCAGCGATTCGACATTGGAATCGGTGATTACGACGACATGAGAGCACTTTGTGCGATTAAAGACGGTACGATCAAGGACGAACTGGCCTGCGTCAGCCAACAGGCCCGGCCCGATTTCGATATCGTAGCTACGCTCGGATAACGCGACGTGGACGGTCGTGGTATCGGTAGCCAACGTTTCTCTCCCACTCCGTCAAACGAATATGATCGCGCAAATCAGCATCGCTATGCGTTTTGGCCGGCGCGTTCGACGTCATCTTCTGTGACAGTGATTTGACGGCAGAAGCCGGTATGCATCCGAACGTACTCCAGATTCGCACAGCTTTCCGGATCTGCGTGCAACGCTTCCGCGATGCGAGCCTTCTCCGTCGGCTCCCACTCGTCATACTCGTCCGGCCATACGGTCGTCGCCTCGACAACAACCGCTTCACGATACGGATCGAACTTGTCAGCCATTTATCTGCCTCACCGTAGCGAAATCCTTGAAACACAGCATTGAACGACACATTACTAGTCGCCCAGTATACTTCTGAATGAGGTTCTGGAAAATGAGGCCAGTTAATCGTTAGCAGGTGGTAATTCACTCGATGTACGGAACCAATGCGTGGGACGACGCCAAGATCATTGCCGCGCGACCGCCTAAAAACGCGGTCGACCCGCATCGCCCCTACGCCTCCCTTGTCGAACCTGAGTGTGCGGCGAACGGTCAGATCGAAGATGTGGCGACGATCTTCCTGACAAATCGCGAGTGCCCATTTCGCTGCTTGATGTGTGATTTGTGGAAGAATACCACGGACGAGCGCGTTCCCGTCGGTGCGATTCCGGAGCAAATCGAATTCGCACTCTCGGAGTTGCCTCCGGCCAAGCACGTCAAGCTCTATAACAGCGGCAACTTTTTCGACCGCCAAGCCATTCCGCAAGCGGACTACGAGGTGATCGCCAAACGTGTGTCGTCGTTCGACACGGTAATTGTCGAGAATCATCCGAAGCTGTGTGGCGACGATTGTCTGCAGTTTCGTGACTTGCTGGTTGGGAAGCTGGAAATTGCAATCGGATTGGAAACGATCCACCCGGAAGTCTTGCCGCGATTGAACAAGCAGATGACAACTAACGAATTTCAACGGGCGGTAGAATTCCTCTCCGAAAACGAGATCGCGACACGCGCCTTCATCTTGCTGCGACCGCCGTTTTTAGACGAATCCGAAGGCATTGAGTGGGCCATTCGTTCGATCAGCTTCGCGTTCGACGCGGGAGTTCAATGTTGCAGCGTCATTCCGACTCGCGATGGCAACGGTGCTATGGAGATGTTGCTAACTGACGGAAGCTTTGAACCACCAACACTTCGCTCGATGGAAACGGTTCTCACCGATGGACTCGCCATGGAACGCGGCCGCGTGTTCGTCGATTTGTGGGACGCAGAACGTTTCTACGATTGCGAGCAGTGTGGTCCAGCCCGTCGTGCGCGACTGGCTCAAATGAATCTCACTCAGCGATTACTTCCGGTCGTCTCGTGTGGTTGTGAGGCAACACGATGAAGACGCACGAGTTTGATGTGGTCGTGCTCGGATCAGGTTTCGCGGGTAGCCTGACGGCGATGATCTTGCAACAGATCGGACAGCGCGTTGCGTTGATCGACAAGACTCGGCATCCGCGATTCGCGATCGGCGAATCGTCGACACCGATTGCGAACATGGTGTTGCGGGACCTCGCGATACGATACGATTTGCCGCGGCTACTACCTTTGACAAAGTACGGATCGTGGCAAGATACTTATCCCCACTTGGGCTGCGGACTGAAACGAGGCTTCAGTTACTTCGCGCACGAAGCCGACCGAACCTTCGCGCCTTCTCCAACGCACGCAAACGAGTTGCTTGTCGCCGCGAGCAGCTGCGATCATGATAGCGATACACAATGGTTGCGAGCCGACGTCGATCGATTTTTGTATCGCGAAGCGGCCACGATCGGCGTCACCGTTCTCGAAGACTGCGCCGTGGGCAAGATTCGACACGACGGCGTCGGCGATTGGTCGATTGATTGCCAGTTCGAGGCACAACGGAACACTTTGCGAGCGTCCTTCGTGATCGATGCGACAGGTGAAGCTGGAGTCTTACCTCGCTCCCTCGGAATTGCGTCGGCGTACGATCAGTGCCTAACGCGCTCTCGGGCGATCTTTTCACATTTTCGAGATGTTCATTCTTGGCATGAGCAATTCGAACAACTTGGTGGCAACACGCAGGACCATCCCTTTCCATGTGACAACGCAGCGCAACACCACATTCTGGACGGTACTTGGTTATGGGTGCTGCGATTCAACAATGGCCTGACGAGTGCCGGATTGGTGCTGGATGAAGCGGCGCATCCGCTTGACGACTCGTTGGACGCGGCGACGGAGTGGAAGCGGTGGCTCGATCGCTATCCGTCGGTCGCAGCCATGTTCGCGAACGCAAATCTTGCATCCGTCCCGGGCAAGATGTTACGTACGCAGCGCCTCCAACGTCGGTGGTCGCGATCGTCCGGCGAAGACTGGGCGCTACTGCCACACACGGCCGGCTTTGTCGATCCGCTTCACAGCACAGGTGTCGCGCATTCATTGTGCGGCGTCGAACGACTAGCACGGATTCTTGATCAGCACGCAGCGGGTGAACCTCGCACTCTCGCACTGCGCAATTATGATTTCATTATCGGGCAAGAACTAGCGTTGATCGACGAACTGGTCTCGACATGTTTTGCGACGTTCCATCAGTTCGATTTGCTGATCCTTGCATCCATGCTGTACTTCGCTGCGGTTACGACTTACGAACGTGAGCGATTCGGTGGCGAGTCGTCACTGGCGTTTCTATGTGCTGACCAGTTGGAGATCCGCGAGCTATTACATTCCGCCCGCCAGCTAATTGCTGACAACGCTAGCGTCCCGGAGCAAGCGGCGATTGATCTAGTCCGAGGCAAGATTGCTTCCTTGATCGCGCCGATCAATCACGTCGGATTACTCGATCCAACGGTCGCCAACATGTATCGCCATACCGCTCCGACGATGTGATTGGATCAACGAGAAGAGGACACCAGCTAGTTCCAAGGCCTGCGTTTCGATTCTCCCGTCATTTCTATTGACCCACCGTCGAACCACTTCTATATTCCGCCACCCGTGTATCCTCGTGCGCGAGGTTCGCGTAGCAGCATTCAGTGACTGACTGCGGTTAGTTGAGATACCGTTTAGGGAGATACCGATATGACTAGCAAGGATGCTAGCGAAGGCAAGAAGCGAAGCGTTCGGACATTCTTCTCGATTGCTGGCGGTGGTCTCGCCGTCCTGGGTGTTTGCCTAGCGGCACGTACGTTGTCAGAGCCTGGCTCGGCAACTGCACAGGCTCCAGTTCGGCAAGCTGGTACAGCTCGTACCGCGCCTGCTCCCATTACGCGACCTTCCGGTGCAACTACGTCAGCAACCGCTGGCGCGCAGAAACAACAGAATCTAAAGATCATGGCGGTCGTCAATGGGCAACAAATTACTCGCCAAGATCTCGGGAACGAGTGCATGCGCCGCTACGGCGAAGATGTTCTTGAAAGCATCGTCAATAAGCATCTCATCTGGCAAGCATGCCAGAAGTACAAGATTGCGATTACGGACAAGGACGTAGAAATTGAGATCGGGAAAATGGCGTCGAAGTTCGGGCTGCCAAAAGACAAGTGGCTAACAATGCTGGAAAGCAAACGCGACATCACACCGGATCGCTACCGCCAAGAGATAATTTGGCCGGCATTGGCTCTTCGACGCCTCGCGAACGAACAGATCGAGGTTACCGATGATGAACTCCGCAAGGGGTTCGAGGCGGAGTACGGTCCAACGGTCAAGGTTCGTATGATCTCGGTCAGCAATCGTGCCAAGGCGGAAGAAGTTCGTAAGCGAGCCATCTCCGATCCTGCCAAGTTCGGTGATCTTGCGAAAGAAGTTTCGGAAGACGCCAACAGCGCCGCTGCAGGTGGCATCATTCCGCCAATTCGAATGCACGTCGGGTATCCAGAAGTCGAGAAAGCTGCGTTCACGTTAAAGGAGGGCGAGATCTCGCAGGTTGTCCCGGTCGCGAATCAACACTTGATCTTGCTGTGCGAAAAGCATTTGCCCGAGAGTTATATTCCCAGCACGCAGATGAAACAGAAACGCGCACAACTTCACGATCAGATCCGAGATAACAAGCTGCGATCCGCTGCAACGGACATTTTCAAAAAGTTGCAAGACGAATCGCAAATCGCCAATGTCTTTAACGATGCTCGCCTTCAACAACAGATGCCTGGCGTTGCGGCAACGATTAACGGTCGACAAGTTACGACGCAGCAACTTGCCGAGGAGTGCGTTGCTCGTTACGGCAAGGAGGTTCTGGAGGGTGAGATCAATCGGCTCATGCTGGTCCAAGAGCTGCAGAAGAATCGTAAGACTGTCACGGATCCTGCGATCAATGACGAGATAGCGCGAGCGGCAGATTCTTACGGTTACGTGAAGGCAGATGGCACGCCCGACATCGACACGTGGTTGAAGACGGTCACTGAATCCGACAGCGTCACTGTCGAACTCTACGTGCGAGACGCTGTCTGGCCGAGCGTTGCATTGAAGCAGTTGGTTGGTGACAAGATTGAGGTAAAGGACGACGACCTTCAAAAGGGATTCGCTTCGAATTATGGCGAGCGTGTCGAAGTGCTTGCCATCGTACTGACGAATCAACGGCAGGCAAATGAAGTGTGGGACATGGCACGTCACAACCCGACGGAAAAGTTCTTCGGTGAACTTGCGGTGCAGTACTCGGTCGAACCCGTATCACGATCGAACGGTGGAAAAGTGCCTCCGATTCGAATGCACGGTGGTCAACCGATTGTTGAAGAGGAAGCATTCGGTCTCAAGCCTGGACAATTATCCGGCATTTTGAATGTTGGTGACAAGTTCGTGATCCTGCGTTGCTTGGGACGTACGACGCCGAAGGTACATGATTTCGATGCCGTCAAAGGCGAACTCTACAAAGACATCCACGAAAAGAAGCTGCGCATCGCGATGGCTGACGAGTTCGATCGGTTGAAGGAGACTTCTCAGATCGACAATTTTCTTGCAGGAACGTCGCAATCAGGGCGCAAGCCACGCAATGTTGCACCGGCGGGCTTTCAGGGCCCAACCCCCTCAATCCGCCGGTAATCGCTTGCACTAACGGGATTTTTGGCAAACCTACTTCCCCGGCGTGTCGCCCCACGTTGGGGATATTTCGCGCGCCCATTCTTCGTCCCGTGAGAAGAGCTGTTGCAATCAGTCGATCTTGTCGACATGCTACTGTAGAAGGACTCTGTTGTCGCTTTTCGTTCCGCGAATAAAGCGTAAGTTCGCCGAGCGAACGATGACACTGTTTGCAGGAGTAAGACGATGTTGAGATTTGTCGGGGACAAGTACCGCCATTGCGATGGCGTGACGCGCCGCCAGTTTTTGACGGCGGGTGCCTTGACGATGGGTGGGCTTTCCTTAGCGGACTTGCTGCGAGCCGAGGCGTCTGCCGGCGTCGGTTCTTCAAACAAAGCAATCATTAATGTTCATCTCGATGGCGGCCCGCCACAGATGGACATGATCGATCTCAAGCCGCAAGCTCCCGCCGAGCTACGTGGAGAATTCAATCCGATCTCCACCAGCATTCCAGGCGTGCAGATTTGCGAGTTGTTACCGCGAATTGCCGCGATGGCCGATCGCTTTGCCTTCATTCGCTCGCTGGTCGGTTCCGCGGGAAGACACGACGCGTTTCAATGTCAATCGGGATTCTCGTTCAAAGATCTGGAGCCGCTCGGTGGGCGACCGGCGATGGGTTGTGCTGTCACGAAGTTGCTTGGTTCGACGAGCGACACGGCTCCCACATTTGTCGACATCATGCAAGGAAGGCCGCTCGTACGTAATAGTGGCCGGCCAGGTTTTCTTGGACCAGCCTACAAGGCTTTTCGACCAGACATCTCGAGCATGTTCGAACGACCGCTCGAAGATGGCATGAAGAATGAGTTAGCGCGTCAGGGAGCGAACCACACGACGAGCCTTAAACTTAATGCAACGCTCGACGCGCGTCGCCTGGACGATCGAGCGACATTGTTAACGGGCCTGGATCGCGTTCGACGTGAGCTGGACGAAAGCGGCATGATGGAAGCGATGGACCGCTTCACTCAGCAAGCCACCGGAATTTTGCTGTCGGGGCGCTTCGCCGATGCGATGGATTTAGACAAGGAACATCCGAGCGTCTTAGAGAGGTACACACCGGCCATGTCGCCGGTCGAACGTTTTGCCACGGCGGACAACGAACGCGCGATGCGAAAGCTCTTGCTCGCTCGACGCTTGGTCGAAGCAGGAGTGCGGTGCGTAAGTGTATCGTTTAGCGACTTCGATACCCATTCGAGTAACTTTGCTCGAATGAAACACATGCTTCCGATTCTCGACCACGGGTTGCATGCGCTGATCTACGACCTGGAAGAGCGTGGAATGATCGACGATGTTTCTATTGTCTTGTGGGGCGAGTTTGGACGATCGCCCAAGATCAACAGCAAAGCCGGTCGCGACCACTGGCCGCGCGTGGGCATGGCGATGCTGGCTGGTGGCGGAATGCAAACTGGGAAAGTTTTGGGTGCCACGGATCGAACCGCAAGTACCGCGATCGCCCGTCCGGTCAGCTACCAAGACGTCTTCGCGACGCTGTATCGCAATCTTGGCATCGATGCGACACACACAACGTTGATCGATCCGTCGGGGCGACCGCAGTACCTGATCAGCGAAGGCCAACCTATCAGCGAATTGGTCTGACACATCGCTTGCCTTCCGAACTCGACCTGACCAGAATAGGGCTCTCGCTTCGGAGTCACTCTGCTTTCCAGGAGTTCGTTCTATGTCGTTGATCCGGTACGCCGCAGGCTGGTT
This sequence comes from Planctomycetota bacterium, assembly GCA_014381825.1. Classification (GTDB taxonomy): domain Bacteria; phylum Planctomycetota; class Planctomycetia; order Pirellulales; family Pirellulaceae. The sequence goes on along the minus strand of JACNKX010000069.1, from coordinate 46,021 downwards.
AACTGTTTCATTACTTGTGCTGTGCGTCGCGACCGCTCAGGCAGATGATAAAGCAAAAGCCAAAGCGAAGACGAAAAAGAAACGTGCGCCGAATCTGGCGATGCAACCGATTGATGACGTCGCTGGGTTGCCTCGCGTCTTGCTGATCGGTGATTCGATCTCGATCGGTTATACGGTTGCAGTCCGCGAAGAGCTAAAAGGCAAAGCGAACGTTCACCGACCGCTCACGAACTGTGGGCCGACGATTCGAGGAATTGAGCAAATAGACCGCTGGCTGGGTGACAAGAAGTGGGACGTGATTCATTTCAACTGGGGCCTCCACGATCTCAAATACATGGGAGCCGACGGCAAGAACCTCGCCGATCCCAAAGACGCGAAAAGTCATCAACAGGTCCCACCGGACGAGTACGAAAAGCATCTCCGGACGTTGGTCGCACGCATGAAGAAGACCGGAGCGACTTTGATCTGGTGCTCGACGACCCCAGTGCCCGAAGGGGCCGCCGGTCGCGTTGTGGGCGACTCGGTGAAGTATAACGAAGTCGCGGCGAAGGTCATGAAGGAGAACGATGTGGCGACCGACGACTTGTACACTTTTTCAAAGTCGCGGTTAGCCGAGATTCAGCTTAAGGCAAATGTGCACTTCAGCGGCGACGGTTCGAAGACCTTGGCCAAGCAAGTGGCGAAGTCGATCAATGCGGCGTTAGGCAGTGAGTGACGCTGTACTAGTTCTGATTCTGAGCGGGTGGTTGCTTGGGGATCGTAAAGCAAAACTCGCTTCCTTTTCCTGGTTCCGATTCAATCCGAATTTGGCCACCATGGACTTCCACCACTTTTTTGCAAATTGCCAAGCCGATCCCAGTCCCTTCGTACTCCCCTTCGCCGTGCAATCGCTGAAACACCTGAAACACTCGATCTCGTTGCGAGGCCTCGATTCCGATCCCATTGTCGCGTACGGAAAACCTCCATTCGTGGCCGGATTCTTGTGATGACACGTGAACTCTAGGAACTTCGTCGCCACGAAACTTGATCGCGTTTCCAATTAGGTTCTGAAAGAGCTGCCCAATTTGCGGGCCGTTTACTAGAAGGATCGGCAATGGATCACGAGTTATCAGGGCACCGCTTTGTTCAATGCTGGCCTGCAAGTTCGCGATGGAACGATCGAGGACGGTCGAGAGTTCCGTCGGTTCTGCTTGGTCTTCGCCAAGGTGGACGCGCGAGTACTTTAACAGGTCGTCGATGATAGCTTTCATGCGTTGACCGCCGTCAACAATGTAGCTAAGAAACTCATTCTCCTCGTCCGAGAAGTGGCCTGCGTCGCTTCGACCGAGCAGTTGGCAAAAGCCGGAGATCGTGCGCAACGGCGCCTTCAAATCGTGCGCTACGACGTAAGCGAACTGTTCGAGTTCGTGATTCGATCGCTCGAGTTCAACCAGTAACCGAGCCATCTGAGACCGAAGGCGATGCCGCTCGATGGCATAAGCAATCGAGCGGACGAGTAGCTCCGCGTCGACCTTTCCCTTGATCAAACAGTCTTGCGCACCCCGTTGGACGGCCGCAGAGCCCATCTCTCCATTGTCGACCGAGGTCAGCACGACGATTGCTCTTTCGGAGACGTCTGCACACAATCGGTCGAGCGTCGGCAAGCCGCAGCTCTCGGGCAAGCTTAGACCAAGAAGTACAATGTCATTTCGATTTCCAGCGCGGAGCCACTCGATTCCTTGAGTCAGATTTTCGGCACGGCTCAGGCGCGTCGGAAAATCTCTCGCCGTGTCGAGCATCTCTGTGATTCTTTGTGCTTCAACATCGTCGTCCTCGATCAGCAGCACTTCAATGAAATCTGGCATGGTCAAACTGAGTGCTCGAATGGGGAACGGGCCTGAACTTCGCGTGTCTATTCGTTACTCGATTGTTCGCGATCACGCTTCTGCTTCGCACCTTCCCGCACGAGATGCTCGGGCCACTCGAAGGATGGAAGCTGGTCGGCGTCCCAATCCCGGAGATGTTCCTGTTCGGTACGTTGTTCGGGGCGACTGTACTGCCAAGGATTGCCGCGAAACGTTTCGTCGATGAGCGCAAAGAGTCGTATATCGTATTCTTTTAGTTCATCGCGAGTATCGACGTGGTTGTGATCATGATCGGGAGGCCGATTCGTGCCGAAGTAGGATTGCACGCCTTCGGCCCAGTACTCGTGGTGATTGTTCGCGGCGTACTTGTCCTTCCAGAGCCCCGCTTGGGTCGCTTGGTCGTAGATGGCGCGTAGCCGAGCATCAAAGTTCTCGTCGAGTCGCTTGAGTCCCATGTCGTGAATCGCGTGGGCGAATTCATGGACCAAGATGTTCTCTTCGTGATAGGGATCGCCACGCAGACAAAGCAGATTCTCTTCGCCACAACTTACCGCGGGGCGAACCGAGGTCGCCCCAAGCCCTCGAGCGCGCCGATCCCAAAAGATCTTAGGTGTCAGGTCGCTGTGCTCGGGGATGTCGGTCGTAAATTCATCAGGTGCCATGACCGCGAAGCGAGTCTCGCTTTCGATTAATGCAAGCCGGATGTCTTCCCGTCCCTGCAGCATCTGGTCAATCAGATAGGCTGCTTCCTGCAACGCGGCGTCGGATACCTTTGCCGAGCTTAGTACTGGAAAGCCACTCGCGCTCAGATGCTTTTCGTAGAACGGATCGAGATCGAACGATTCGACAAGTTGCCGCGATGGCGATGAGATCGGCGGAGACTCGGCATAGAGGGTCGGGCTCATGAGGATCACGGCAATAGCGCCAATGACGAGTTTTTGATGCATCTGAATTCCTTGATTCGCAATTAGCTGCCACGTCGCATGACTCTAACAAGTCTTGACCATTTATGTAAACGACGTGTTAACGTCCAAACGCGGCACTCGCAAGCTCTGTCGCCATGCGGTCTCGGTAGCGAGTTTGCTCAAGAAACGAAAAACGGTGGCCTAACCCACTGGGTCAGGCCACCGTGTCGATAGCCAGATGAATCACTTCCATGCGAAATGAAGAATCGGTTAACTCCTGCCAATCAACGATTGACTAGCCGCAGTTCTTGCAACCTTTACGTCGGTCGTCGCAGCACGTCGGAGCCGGGCAGCAGACCGTTACCGGCACCTGCTTGCAGACGACTCGTGGAACGCATCGCGTCACCGTGTAAGGCACCTGACGTGGCACGCAGCGAGGCGTGCGAATCGTCTTGGTGTAATGCACAGGCTTGCAGACCGTATAAGGCACTCGCTTGGTGCAAGTGACTTGCTCGTAGCGACAAGTCGTGTAGGGCACTTGCTTCGTGCGACACTCTTTGACCATGTGGCACACGCGATAGGTGCAAGTCTTGACGACCTTTTCCGGTACCATGTGGCAAACTTTATAGGTGCAAGTCTTGGTCACTTTCTCCGGTACCATACGGCACTTGCGATAAGTGCAAGTCTTGACAACCTTCTCGGGCACCATGTGGCACACCTTGTAGCTGCAAGTCTTTACGACTTTCTCGGGTACCATGTGGCAACGCTTGTAAGTAACTGTCTTCACACGTTTCTCACTCGTCATGTGACACACACGATACGTGCAGGTCTTGGTGCGAGTTTCAGGAACCATACGGCAGGTCGTATAAGGAACTTGCTTGGTCACAACTTCCTTCTCGTAACGAACGCAGTTAATCGTTCGCTCTTGCACTTCAGGTACCCACACCTTGCGGCAAGTGCGCCGTGGTGGACATTGTACCTGGACCGTGCGGCATTCGCCCGGCTGATAAACACAGCAGCAACGACATGGATCCCATGTCCAGCAGCCAGGCTCCTGGATCACTTTCGTGACGACTGGTCCCGGGCATTCGGTCACTTGAGTGTCCCAGTGTCCGCTGCATACCTGAACCGTCTTCGTGTAGTGAACCGGACGACAGATTGTCTGGCACACGTCCCGGTAGTGTGTTTCATACACAGGCTTGCAGACGGTGTAGCAGACGTCCTTGGTTCGCGTTTCCCAGACGGGCTTACAAACCGTATAGCAGACATCTTTGCTGCAAGTTTCCCAAACGGGCTTGCATACCGTATAGCAAACGTCCTTCGTGCGCGTTTCCCAAACGGGTTTGCACACTGTGTAGCAGATGTCCTTCGTGAACGTTTCGTATACGGGCTTGCAGACGGTGTAGCAAACGTCCTTGGTCCGCGTTTCCCAAACGGGTCGACACACGGTATAGCAAACGTCCTTCGTGCGAGTCTCGTAGACTGGCTTGCAAACCGTGTAGTTCACGGTCCGGTACTTCGTCTCGTACACGGGCTTGCAAACCGTGTAATTGCACTCCTTAAAGTGCGTCTCGCGAACATTCTTTACACAGTCGACCGTTCGCTCGTCGTAGACCGTATCGTAAACGGTCTTGTAGCAGGTGTACTGCTGTTGATCGTACACAACCTCCTTGCAAGTCTTGGTAGTTGTGTAGCACTGTTGTTTTGCGCTGCAGTAATTGGCTGGGGTGGTTCCGGCACAGTGGCGATAACTCGCCGCACCGAAATACGCACCTGAAGCATCTGTTGCCGACAAGGCGACTGCAACGACCGCCAATGTCAGCACTCCCTGGAGTGTCTTCATCTTTCCGATTCTCCTCAACGACGTAACACAGTGAAGTTCATTTTGCTTGGCATCACTCGCCAAGCTGGTCGGCCAAAACGTTCCGTCGTTAGGTTGCCTGTCTGGCTTTGCAGGCGGGTTGTCATCAATGACACGCTTTTATCTGTGGGAATGTCGCCACTCCCACCCACTTACACTTGCCGGTTATCGTCGTTCATCGTCAAAATGAGCAGATAACTTAATTTGGAAAGTGTGGGTGGTATAAATAGTCTGTGTGATATAGGTGCAAGAGAGGGAAGTGGCCAGTCAGAGAAGCTATGATCCTTGGCGAATGGGCCACTTCGGTGGGGTGTTAGTTCGATTGCAGCGTTTACGGCGGTTAGTCCATGTCGTTGCAAACACGAGTCGGTTCAGATGTTCCGTATATGAGTTGCGAACTGTCAAAACAACGAAGCGTGGTAATTAGTGAGCGTCTTATTCGACTCCCTGAGACTTCCAACAAATCGAAGAATTTCTTGACGCTGCGTTCTTTGCAACCTAGATACTCCAGTGAAGCGATTGCTCGGGGCGACTTCGATTTGCAAAAGTTCACGGTTCAGCCCGGACGATCTGGGCTGGCAAGCACGGAATACAACGCAAGATCAATTACGAGGGGTTCCAAGACATGAGTCGTCAAAAGTCACAAGGTTTTACGCTCGTCGAGATATTAATCGTGGTGGTGATCATGGCGGTCTTGGCTGCCGTTGTCGTGCCGCAATTCACGGGTTCGACTGACGATGCGAAGAGAAGTACTGCCGAATTCAATCTTGGCAGTCTTCGATCCGTCGTCCAAACGTTTCGAGCCCACCACGAAGGCATTAAGCCGTCCTATTCAACCGTAAATAAGAGCATCGAAGGCCTCCTAATCGAGACGGCTGCGGATGGGACCGCCGGCGTTGGGTTCGGACCTTACTTAGTCGGGATGCCGGACAATCCGTTCACTAACGTTGCAACGGTTGTGGAATTTACCGCGACCCCCGCAAAGCCCATCCCCACAGCAGCTGACGTTACCGCTGGCAACGCCGGTGGCTGGTTTTATGACAAATCGATCGGCAATGTGTGGCTCGACTCGAACACTCAAGGTGAGTTCGCTTGGTAGTCGGAGATCGAAATCTGACCCGACACGAACTCGAAACGGAACTCAAAGCCCCTCTCGCATTTGCGAAGGGGCTTTTTTCGTTGTTCCTCTCATGGCCATCGAGGTTCCCACCACCTCCAAGCTCAACACTTGTTTGCGCCCGGACAAACTCCTATAAGTCTAAGTAGGTGCCCGTTCAGACAAAATTGTGATTCTCAGATGGAAGATAGCAGAGAAAAGCAGCCTCAATCGGCAGTCGAGGCGAATGTCCCCCAAGCGGTCGTAAGCCGCCTGAGTCTATACCTCCGCGAATTGCAACGATTGGTCCAAGATTGCCACGCAATGACCAATTCGACTCAGCTTGGGGCTCTGCTGGGATTCACCGACGCCCAAGTACGGAAGGATTTGGCGTATTTTGGCCAATTCGGTTATCCAGGAATCGGATATCGCTGTGAGGAGTTAATCGCCGCGATTAAAAAAATCCTGGGCACAGACCGCTCCTGGCCTGTTGCGATGGTGGGGCTAGGAAACCTCGGTCGCGCCTTGCTGCATTATCGCGGATTTAGTCAACGCGGCTTCCGAATTGTCGCAGCCTTCGATATCGACGTTGATAAAATCGGCGAGTTGGTTGAAGGTATCGAAGTCTTTCATCGAGATGATTTGGCCGAAGTCGTTGCTGTAAAAGGAATTCGCTTGGCAATCGTCGCCGTTCCAGGTGCCGCGGCCCAGGCGATCGCGGACTCGCTCGTCGCCGCAGGAATCGAGGGAGTGCTGAATTTCGCCCCGGTGACGCTGGCGTTGCCGGACCACGTCAGCCGAGTCGGAGTTGATCTGGCGATTGAGCTAGAACAGCTCTCTTTCGCGGTTGTTAATCGGCCAGAGAATCCGTAAAGTATTGGCGCAGTCGCAGGATTGCCCGATGGTGTAATGGTAGCACTAGGGATTTTGATTCCCTCAGTCCAGGTTCAAATCCTGGTCGGGTAACTTGAACTTCGAGTTCTCTCTCCGCCACCCACCGCTGGCAGCGGGTGCCAAACGCGGTCTCGTATCGCCAGCCGCAGCATCGCCTTGCTGTCTCGTAACCTGTGACGGTCGCTGATGTCGGAAAAACTGTGGTATCTCAAGAATTGCCCGCTCTTCGAGCGACTCGCCTCGGAGGAGTTGCAGAGCATCGAAGCACGGAGCAAAGCTCGCTTGTTTCCGCGAGGCACGCCGATCTACCTGCCGATGGACGAAACGAACTCAGTTTTCCTATTGGCATCGGGGCGAGTTAAGATTTGCCACCTCACTCCAGACGGCAAGCAGTCGATCCTAGCGTTTATTGAACCAGGCGAGCTATTCGGCGAACTAGCGATGCTCGACGACGGTCCTCGAGATGAGTACGCCGAATCGGTAGAAAAGTCGACCGTTGTGCTGATCCCCGGCGAGGTGATGCGACAAACGATGGAGTCCCATGCTGGCGTCACGCTAGGCGTGACAAAGTTGATCGGGCTCCGCCGCCGGCGGATTGAACAGCGTCTGAAGAACTTACTCTTCCTGTCGAATCGAGATCGCTTAACGCACCTCTTGCTTGAATTAGCCGAACAGTATGGAGTATCAGACGCCAGCGGCCTGAGACTACGTATCCAGCTCTCCCATCAAGAGTTAGCGAATGTAATCGGAAGCACGCGTGAGACAGTTACGGTTGTTCTTGGCGAAATGCAGCAGGAGGGTCTCTTGTCGCTTGGACGGCGTAAGATCGTCATTTCCGATCTGCCCCGGTTGGCTAGCACCGTCCAGCGGCCCGCGCCAAAACTATCAGTCGAATCCGCAAACCGACCTTGACGGCACGAAACGCCATCGAACGACCGAGTTGAAATTGATGATGCGAAGCAATGTAAGGCGATTCACAGACGACCATGCAGTTTTCGGACGATAATCTTGAAATGTCGGCGAGGTTGGTGGCCACGCCAGAGAGAGGAGTAGTAATGCAAGATCAGAGCCCTTGGGTCGATTGTCCGTCGGGTGCCGTCACCACGATGGCTGATCAATTGCGTCGACAGCGGCGTCAGGCACAGCTGCGCCCGATCATCGCAATCGGCGTTGCGGTATTGATCTTTTCGGCCATCGGCTACGGTTTGACGAACCCTAAACAACCGGGCTCGCAATCTGGGCTCACATGTCGAGAAACCGTTCCCCTGCTCGTCAGCTACCATGACGAATCACTCGAAGCAAACGCGGCAAAGGACGTGCGCGACCATTTATCGCACTGTCCGATGTGTCGGAAGCATTTCGAGGAGATGTACCCCAACGAGGTGCGAGCTCCTTCGTCTGCGTCCCACGAGCTGTTGGCGTTCGCGTCGAACGTCCGTCGCTAGTCGACCTTCCGCGGGCGTAACGGTTCCTTTCACGCCCCCTGGCAGTTCCGAATTCTTCGTGGGAAGATGGTGACCTCACTCGATCACTTTGTCCGTAAATCTGGGGTCCGTAAATCTGGGCAAATAATCTCGGGCCCGTAAATCTGTGCCAATCGATCGGGGCGACAGAATTCTGGATGAATCGATGACTAAACAGGCGATTGTGCTTGCCGCCGGCAAAGGGACGCGAATGAAGTCCGATTTGCCCAAGGTGCTGTTCGAGGCTTGCGGTCGTCCGATGATCAGCTACGTCATCGATGTCCTGGAACGAGCTGGCTTCGAACGAATTATCGTAGTCGTTGGTTATCGCGCCGAGTTGGTTCGTGAAGCGCTCGCCGATCGGAAAAACGTGATATTCGCTGACCAGTCGGAACAATTGGGCACTGGCCACGCCGTGATCATGTGTCGTGATTCGCTGGTTGGGAAGAATGGTCCGGTATTGATCGTGACTGGCGACTCGCCGTTGATACAACAATCTTCGATCGAGAAGCTGCTCGACGAATTTTCGTCTAGTGAACCGGCTTGTCTGATCGGAACCTTACACAAGGACGACCCAACGGGCCTCGGTCGGATCGTTCGCGACGCAACTGGCGATTTCGAAGCGGTCGTCGAAGAAAAGGATGCCACTCTCGAACAACGTGCGATAACCGAAGTCAATATGAGTACGTACGTGTTCGACACGGTCGAGTTGCTCGGTGCTTTGGACCAATTAACGGACGAGAATCGCCAAAAGGAGTACTACATCACGGACTGCCCAGGTATTTTAAAGCATGCAGGCAAAGAAGTGCGTGCGTTGGCGGTCTTGCAGTCATGTGAATCATTAAGCGTCAATACGCTCGAAGATCTCGATGTCGTCGAAGACGAGATGCGGAAACTAGGTTACTAGGCAATTGGGTTACTAATGCGTGAACTGAAGATCTTCAGCGGCCAGGGCAACCCTCAGTTGGCTCAAGACATTTGCGGTTCGCTGCATCTGCCACTGGGTGAGATCACGCTTGGCAAATTTCCAGACGGCGAGAACTACTGCAAGATCGAAGAAGACGTTCGTGGGCGAGATGTGTTTCTCGTCCAGCCCACGGCACCGCCGGTTAATGACAACTTGATGGAACTGTTGATCATGATCGACAGTTGTAAAAGGGCGAGCGCCTCGCGTATCACTGCGGTCATGCCCTACTTCGGATATGCACGACAAGATCGTAAGGACGAAGGACGCACCCCCATCACAGCCAAGCTTGTGGCGAATCTGATTACTCGCGCTGGAGCGGACCGAGTTCTGACGATGGATCTGCACGCCGCACAGATTCAAGGATTTTTTGACGTCCCCGTCGATCACCTGTACGCCGGTCCGGTCCTCAATAAGCACTTTCTGGAGATGGGTCTAACCGGTGATGACATCGTCATTGTCAGCCCCGACGAAGGAAGTATCAAACGAGCGATTGGCCACATGAAGCGGATGGGTGGCAAGTTGGCAATCGTTGACAAACGTCGCTCCGACGCCCTTCATACGAAACAGGAAAACATCATCGGGGGCCCCGTCGAAGGTCGCGTTGCATTGCTGTTCGACGACATGATTAGCACGGCGGGTTCGATTTGTGGGGCGGCGTCGCTTGTCAAAGCGGCCGGTGCCCGTGAGATTCATGTTGCTGCCACGCATGGTGTCCTCTGTGGGTCCGCCCGCGAAAACCTCGAGCGAGCGCCGATAGATAGCATGGTGATCACGGATAGTATTCCGCTGGCAGAGGATCAAATGCTGCCAAAGATCAAAGTCCGCAGTGTGGCCCCGCTTCTAGCCGAAGCGATCAAGCGGACGCACCACGATCAATCGATCAGCGGGATCTTCGACGCGTAATTTCGATGTTGGCGGATCACTCTTCGCCGGTGGACGAATTTTCAGATTCTTCGCGGCGAAACACGGCGACAACGTCTTCGACTGGAACGACAAAAAGCTGGTTATCGTGTTCCAGATCGACTGGGATCGCCTCCTTTGGGTGGAACAGGATCTTGTCATATTGCCGCAAAGGCATGTCCGGATCGTTCTCGACCAAGGCGGAAATCGTCACGATGCGCCCCGTAATTGTTGGGATCTCGGCTGCGTCTGGAAGCGCAATTCCACCCTTGGTTTCCCGTTTCGGTTCGTCCTTGCGGACTAACACTCGGGCACCAATCGGCTCGACATATTCAAATACTTTGGCACGGGCCTTTGACATCGTTAACCGCCGTTGGGGGGAACGCGAGCTTCAAGAAACGCAGGGAATTGGCTCAAAGTTAATGGCCGATCAGGGAATCCACAAGATCTCCCGAGCCATGCGTTAAATCGAGCTACGTCGTAAATGGTTCGAAGATCGTCTAGTTGGGCTTGAAACACCGCTGAGATTTGCCAGAATAGCGGGTTTCTACACCACTCCAGCTTAGCGATCAAGGCTTTGGCGAATGGCTGACACACTGAATGTTGCGCTTCGCGAGCAACTCGGAACGAACCGAACTCGGCAGCTTCGCAGAACTGGGCAAGTGCCCGCGATCTTGTACGGACATGGCGAAAAGAGTGTCAATCTGTCGATCTCGATTGCGGAAGTTAACAGCGCAATCCGGCGTGGGTCGAAGGTTGTCGACATACGCGGTGCGGTCAGCGACAGTGCATTGATTCGTGATATCCAATGGGATGCGTTCGGTTCGACGATACTGCATTTAGATTTGACTCGCGTTTCCGCCGACGAGAAAGTTCACGTCACCGTGCCCGTCGAATTGCGTGGTGAAGCTCCCGGTGTACGCGAGGGCGGTGTCGTCGAGCATGTCACGCACGAAATCGAAATCGAATGTGCAGCGAACGCGTTGCCAGAGAAGCTGGTTGTCTCGGTAAACGAATTGCACATGGGACAGTCAGTCGTAGCCTCGGACCTGGAGCTTCCCGAGGGAGCGAGCTTGCTGAGCGATGCCGATGCGGTAATTGTTCATGTCGTTGAGCCCGTTCCCGAAGAAACTGAAGGTGCAGATGTTCCCGGTGCTGACGGTACAGAGCCAGAAGTTATCGGTGGTCGAAAGGAAGGCGAGGAGGAAGGTGGCGAGTAGGTTGCAAGCCAAACATTGGCTTCCAGCTGAATCGACGGTGGTTGCATGAAGTTGGTCGCAGCGCTCGGAAATCCGGGTCGGAAATACCAAGAGACTCGACACAACGTTGGTTTTCAGGTGGCTGCAAAACTAGCTGAGCGATTTGGTCAGTCGACGCCACGATCGAAGTTTCAAGGCGAAGTCGTCGAAGCCTCGATTGCAGCTGAAAAACTACTTTTACTTTGTCCTCATACATTTATGAATCGAAGTGGCTCCAGTATTCTGGCGTCGCGAGACTTTTACAAACTCGAGCTTTCCGACCTGTTGGTGGTTTGTGATGACTTGAGTTTGCCAGTCGGAAAGCTGAGAATAAGAACGAAGGGATCGTCCGGCGGGCAAAATGGCCTGCGTGACATTATCCATCGATTGGGAAGCGAAGAGTTTCCGCGATTGCGAATCGGGATTGGAGTCCCGCCACCCGGTTGGGACGCGGCGGACTATGTGCTAGGCAAATTTACGAAAGAAGACCGTGCAGAAATAGATATCGCCGTATCCCGTGCCGCCGATGCCGCCGAGTGCTGGGTTCGGGAAGGGATTGAGAGCTGCATGAACCAATACAACGCTGGATGAATCAGGTTTGAATTAGTACATCATGTGATTGCGGCGGTCGGCATCGAGTGTCCGACCGGTAACTAGACGCAATCCTTTCTAAGCATTTGCTTAGTTGTGATAGGAGCAAAGCTTTGGCACAAAACGTTTACGAATGTCTGTTTATTTTGGATGCGAATCGCTACGCACGTGATCCCAATGGGGTTTCTGGCGCGATTCCTGCGATGGTCGAAAAGCTCGAAGGCGAGTTATTGGCGAACCGCCTGTGGAACGAGCAGCGATTGGCCTACCCAATCAATGGCCAACGTAAGGGCACTTACTGGCTGACTTACTTCCAGCTCGAAAGCGATCGATTGGCTGAGTTTAATCGAGCCTGCCAGCTGAACGACAATATCCTGCGAAATCTGACCCTCAAGGTCGATCCGCGTCTCGTCGACGCCTTGGTGTCGCACGCCAAGGGGGAAGCGACAGCGGCTCCGGCAGAGACAACCGAAGCTTCGAGCGAAGCGACAGCGGCTCCGGCAGAGTCAGTCGAAGCTTCGAGCGATGCGACTGCCGAGGTGGCTAGCGAGACCAACGAGTCGGCGGCGGAAGCGACAACCGAAGCCGATACGGAAAGCTAGTTTATCATTTGCGTTGCAGCGTTTTGTTGCTTGGGCGTGATCGGTTTGTTAGTCTGATCCCGAGCAACTTTGAAGTCACGCAGCGCAATTAAGGAACCAAGCCATGGCCAGTTTCAATCGAGTAGTTTTGATGGGCAACGTCACTCGCGACATCGAGTTGAAGTACCTGCAAAGCGGCACGGCGGTGACGGAACTCGGCTTGGCAATGAATGATCGGCGCAAAACGCAGTCCGGCGAATGGGTCGACGAACCAGTCTTCGTTGACGTGACGCTTTGGGGGCGAACCGCCGAGATCGCTAGCGAGTATCTCAGCAAGGGTGCCCCGGTCTTCATCGAAGGTCGATTGAAATACGATACCTGGGAAACCGATGGACAAAAGCGATCCAAGCTTCGCGTTGTAGGCGAGCGAATGCAGTTGATCGGCCCGCGTGGCGACAAGTCTAGCGGTGGCGGCGGATACAACGCGAGTGAATTCAGCGAGCCCGCAACTGCCAATGCTGGTTCTGGTGGCGGCTCTGAACCGCCTCAAGACGACATCCCATTTTGAACTGAAACTATTACGCAAACACTTCCAGAGCGTGAGTCGATAAATGCCCAAGACAATCACCCCAAAGAAACCTCGTCTGAAGCGATTGCCGCGTGGACCTCACGGCGGCGTCCAACTCTTGCTGATTCAATCCGTTGACCACCTTGGCAAGCAGGGTGACGTCGTGGAGGTGAAGTCGGGCTACGCCCACAATTATCTACTGCCGCAAGGCCTCGCGACACTTGCCACCGACCATCACCAACGTATGGTCGAAAAACACAAGGCTAAGCTCCATGCCATCGAGAAGTCACGCTTGGCTGACCTACAGTCGCTGGCCGACGCGCTCGGCAAGCAGAGCATCACGATCGAGGCGAATGCCAACGACGAAGGCCATCTCTACGGCAGCGTCGGTGCCCCTGAAATCGTGGCATCGTTGAAGCAAGCGGAGTTCACGCTCACGGCGGATCAGATTCGGCTCGAAGGTCCTCTCAAAGAGTTGGGACTTTACACGGTCAAGGTGCACGTGCATCAAGAGATCGAAACCGATCTCAAGGTTTGGGTCGTTCCGACTGCAGCCGAAGAGTAACGCCGAAGTTCTGGCATCGCTCGACGAATCCGGATATGCGCGACACGGAATCATCTTGCGATGCAATCTGTGCCCGATGGATCTAATGGTTCCGCCCAAGGAGATTTGCGGTGGCAAAGTCCCCGCGCGGCGACGGGTCGCGTCCAGAGAAGCCGGTCACGTCCGAAATCCTCGATCGGCAGCCTCCGTTCAACCTGGACGCCGAGTCCGGTGTCCTGGGCAGCATCATGCTCAGCCCAGAAGCATGCGACGACATCGCGCTCACGCTGCGCCCCGACGATTTTTACGACGACGCCAATCGCAAGCTCTTCGAGCACATGCTGGCGATGCACGACGAAGGGCGTAAGATCGATTCCACGCTGCTGGTCGAAAAACTGAAGCTGGCCGGAGACTTCGAACAGCTTGGCGGAATGGCCTATCTCGGACGCGTCGCCAAGTCCGTCCCCAATGCGGCGCACGCGGTTTACTACGCAAATATCGTTCGCGAGAAGGCGACTTATCGCTCACTGATCGATGCGAGTACCGAGATCCTCCGCGAAGCGTATGAAGAGAATCACGAGGCCAAGCACTTACTGAGTCAGGCCGAACAAAAGATCTTTGGAATCCTAGACAGTCGCGGTAGTTCGAACGTCTCCAATATTCGTGATATCTTGCATGATGCGATGGATCGCATCGATGCGAGAATGAAAGGCGAGCACACGGAAGGCGGTGTCGAGACGGGCTTCACGGAAATCGATGGGCTGCTTGGGGGCATGCACAATTCGGAGCTACTCATTCTCGCGGCGCGCCCAAGTATGGGTAAAACCGCGTTCGCTATGAACATCGCGGAGAATGTCGTCCTCAAGTTATTTGTTCCCGTCCTATTCGTTAGCCTGGAAATGTCGTCAATCGAATTGGCCGATCGTTTGCTTTGCTCGGCCGCGCGTGTGAATGGCCACCGGTTGCGAAATGGAACCATCTCGCAGGAGGATCGACAACGGCTCGTCCAGCAAGCGTCGGAAATCAGCCAAGCGCCGTTGTTTGTTGACGATTCGCCATCGCGAACGGTCAGCGAAATCTCAGCTGCGGCGCGGCGCATAAAACGTCGCGAGGGCCGATTGGGCGCGATCATCATCGACTATCTCCAATTGATCGAGCCGGACAGCCAAAAAGATCCTCGTCAGGAACAAGTCGCAAAGATCGCGCGCCGCCTAAAGGGAGTTGCCCGCGAACTGGAAGTTCCCGTTCTTTGCTTGGCTCAACTGAATCGCCAAGCCGAGGACAGCAAGGATCATCTCCCGAAGCTCAGCCATCTTCGCGAATCGGGTGCCATCGAGCAGGATGCTGACGTCGTGATGTTCGTCCACCGCGAGGAGTATTATCGGCGAGGAGAAGATGCCGCCGAGGTCGCTGGTCAAGCTGAGATCATCGTCGCCAAACAACGGAACGGCCCCGTCGGGAATGTCGAGCTTATCTGGCGAAAGGACTTCACCCGGTTCGAAGACAAAGCGCCCGACCGCCTCCAAGTCTTCGACAACTTCAATGCACCGGCAGCAACAGACGACTTTTGATCGCCGTCGCTTACATTTCAAAACGCTCGCCGCAATTTAGAACTCGGAATGGTTGCTCGATGTTCTTGCACTCGGCAATAAATTCATCTGGCAATTCGGAGTTGAATTCAAACATGTCGTAGTGGCACGGAATGACAATACCCGCGCCTATATCTTTACCAAGCTGAGCGGCCTCGCGACCCCAAAGGTTTCCGGCGACTCGACGCTCTGGCGCGCGACCGTTGATTGGCAAGACCGCGATGTCAACGTTCCACTCTCGCAACCGATCCGCCATGCCTTCATAAAGCATTGTGTCGCCGCTGTGGTAAACTGTGTGTTCACCAAACTCGACAACATATCCTAGGAATCGACAGCGGCCTCGATCGTCGCGTTCGATCGTTTCGTGCGCAGCCGGAATTGCGTTAATCTGAAAGCCCGCTGCGTCGATCTTGCCGCCGTCGTCAATTGGCGTAAGAGCGTCGAAGTCCGTCTGCAATCGCTCCGCTGCGAATCGGCAGTTTGCGGTGGGAACTACAACAGTAAGCTCTGAATTAGCTTGCAGTAGTGGAATCAGAGTTTCGCCGTCAAGGTGATCGGTGTGATTGTGACTGGATGTCACGACGTCGATGAAATCGAGACGAGAAGGATTGATCACAAGTTCCGTCATGCGAACATGCGGCTTGTCGGTCGTCGCGTACTTCGTTGTTAACGAATCAGATAGATAGGGATCTAACAGCAGGTGCCGCTCGTTCCACTGAACCAGGAATCCGCTCTGGCCAAGCCACCACATTCGCATGCGGTCATCGCTTTTGTTCGCCTCTCGGATATCAGCCAACAGCGCGTCATTCGATAACGCCGGAACGATCATACGCCAAGTTCCTCACGAACACGCTGCACTCCGGCGACCATATTGGCGAGCTTCTGCTTGGCAGCCCATCGCGCGGTTTGACTCAATCCACAATCGGGAGCAAACGATAATCTATCGGCCGGCGCATGCTGCAAGCATTCGTGGACTCGCGCCGCGATATCCTCGACCGTCTCGATGTAGTAGCTTTTCACATCGATCACGCCAACGGCAACATCCCGTTTTTGAGCAATCTGTTGAATGATTGCGAGTTCTGAATACTCTCGACTTGCCATCTCGACGTGGATTTCATCGACATGAAACTCCAGGAAGTCGGGAAACATTGGCGCATACTGTCGCAAACCAACCGCATGGCCCTTGAAATTACCGAAGCAAAGATGCGTCGACAGTCGACACTTACCAACGATCGATTCGACCGTTCGATTGAAGATGTCAACAAAACGTCGGCGATCTTCTCGATGAGCGTAGCAACTCATGGATGGTTCATCGACGGTTACTTCGGTGCACCCGGCGGCGACCAACGCGGCCAACTCGTCGCGTACGAACGGAAGTAACGCTTCGGTAACAGCGTATCGGTCCTTGTATTGAGAGTTGGGCAAGAGGCGCCCGCTCAAAGTGTACGGTCCCGGAATACTTGCCTTAAGCGTCGGGCCTGTCGGGGCAAGACGCTTCAACCGCTCGAACTCCTCGACAGCCCCGAGACCGCGTGGTGCTCGAAGTTCGTCGGTGATGCCGTGCTTACCCCGTTGATCGTGCGCTGGCGGCCCAAATTGTCTTGGTGTGCGAGATTCGAGTTCAATGCCGTCCAGATAGCCATAAAACGATAAGTTGAAATCGAACCGCGTCTGCTCACCATCCGTGATGACATCCAGCCCGGAATCGATCTGATCGTGAACTGCACAAACGACGGCGTCGTCTTGCATTTCAGCGATATCGTCTTGGCCGAATGCTTCGAGATGCTGACTGGCGTACTCCAGCCATCCAGGAAACGGATAGCTTCCAATGACGGTCGTGCGTAACGGTCTAGGTTGCATTGTGCGAATACCTCACGCGTTGTCTTTCCCAACGGTCGCAAACAACTTGGCGACGCGGCGAGCATGCTCATCGTAAGCCGCTTCGAACAACTCCGTAGCACGCTCTCGTCCCACGATCGCGCGGGCAGTTAGAACCTTCGGCGGTTGTCCAGCGTCGGTCAATCGCATCGCGACTTCTGCCTTGATCGCATTGGCAAGCATACAGCCGCCGATGGTTGATCCGGGAGCGACTGGCGTGTCGAGGCCAGGAATCGCAACCATCGCGTCGCCGACGGGTGCACCGGTATCGAGAATGAGATCCGCGCAATCGGATAGCTTGAGTCCGTCCGCGTGATTCGTGGAGCTTGCTTCGCTGTGTTGCTGGCTGATGATCGCGACAACTTTGATGTCCTGCTTTTGGAATAATTGTGCCATCTCGATCGGGACCACGTTGCAGCCGCTCGATGAAACCACGAGCGCGCAATCGTCTGACGATAGACCAAAATTTCGCAAAATGCGCGCTGCCAAACCAGACGTGTTTTCGAGAAACATGGCCTGGCGCTGGCCGTTCGCGCCGACGACCAAATTGTGAAACGTCATGGACAGTTCCACGATCGGGTTGAATCCCGCGAAGGATCCGTAACGAGGCCAGATTTCTTCGACGACGATTCGGCTGTGCCCAGCACCGAACAGATGAACAACGCGTCCTGCCAAGATCGACTCGGCGAACCATTCTGCCGCTCGCTCGATCTCTGCCTTCTGCGCAGCAACCGTATCGACCAAAGTTCGACAGCGGTTGAGATAATCTTCGGTAGGTGTCATGAGTCGGCCTTGCCCCTCGTTGCAGATGGGTATTGCCCTTCCGAGACCGACCATCCGCCGTCAACATTCAACACTTGTCCTGTGACGAAACGTGATTCGTCCGACAAGAGAAACACGACCGCGTCGTCCAAGTCTTGCGGAACGCCGACGCGTCCTCCGTCTAACGGTTGCTTCGTTGCGACATAGTCTAGGATCTTCGCGTCGGACATCGCTCGTGCCGCAAGCGGTGTGTCGACAAGCGCGGGAGCAATCGCGTTAAATCGAATGTCTTGTTTTGCGTAGTAGGCTGCGGCGGATTTCGTCAACCCGATCGTTGCTGCCTTGGTCGTCGCGTACGCATGCGTTGCGAAATAGCGTGGTGATGGCGAATGCGCCAACACGGATGCCATATTCAATATGCTTCCGCCGTGACCCAGTTCGAGTAGTTTGTTCGTGGCGGCTTGATTCGAGTAGAACATGGAATCAAGATTCAGACTCAACGTGTAGCGCCAACCCTCGTCTGTTATCTCGTGAAGCGGACCGTCGCCACGAGATCGACCACTGCCGCCAGCGACATGATAGAGGCCGTGCAAGTCGCCAAACGAGTTGACGGCCAAGCGGATTGCCTCGATAGCAGTTTCCGGAAGACAGGCGTCGCCCGTTACCGAGTGGCAACGTTCGCCGAGTTCGTTGCACGCAGCGTCGCACTTCTCAGAATTTCGGCCAACCACGACAACGGAGGCCCCTTGCGCGACACATGCGGAGGCTGCGGATCGTCCAAGTCCCGATGTGCCGCCAACGATGACGATCACTTTGTCGTTGAGCCGTTGTCCATTCACTCCTCTTATTCTCGAATGGACAGACTAGCCGTCAAGTGGCTACACGGATCTACCGAGCCGGCGACAGGCATCGGACGGGACGGTCAGCAAGCTTGTTCAGCAAGTACGAGTTGCTCGACGTCGCGATATTGCGTCGATTCCTCATCCACGATTGCGGCTCGGAGAGTGATTTTTGTGACTTCCGGCAAGCAGTTAATCCGAATCGGATCGAGACCAGAGACTCCGCGGCTAACATGCACTAAGGTTGGCGCTTCATAGAAGACGCCGCTGGCGTATTTGACGCCAAAGTGACTCGGCGCAACAACTGGTCCGATGATTGGAAGTCGGATCTGACCGCCATGCGTGTGTCCAGCAAGCATTAGATCGAAGCTCTGCCCTCGCGCCCAGGGCAGCTGATCCGGTGAGTGGGAGAGCAAAATACGCAGAATCGGCGTTCCGTTCTTGTCGCTAGTGCGTGGAAGTACATCCGGAGATATGCCAAACCATGGTCGCTCCGTTCCAGCAAACAGGACTTGGCACTCATCAATTTGCACATACTCGGATCGACTGCCGAGATCAACAAATCCACAGTTAGAGATCGTTCGCCGCAACCCAGGGACGTCGGTTACTCGTTTATCGTGATTGCCGAGAATGAAGAACTTTCCGCAGCGTGTTCGAAGGCGACCAAGCGTTTGTGGAATCCACGCGACGCATTCATCCGTGTCAACGATGTCGCCCGTCACGACGACCAGATCTGCATCCAGTTCGTTAACGCGATCGATCACGAAGTCGAAGTATTCGCGAGTTAACTTGCCCGTGAAGTGGAGATCGGAAAGGTGAGCGATTGTGAGACCTTCGAGTCGCGCGTCGAGCGACGGCATCGCCAACGTTTTCTCCGTGACGGATAGCTTCGTCACCTCGTTTCTGGGGACCATCGACAATGCCGTCGCCATGGTGCCTTTGATCAGCGGCTTGCCCGTTTCGAGTGCCACATCGTGGAGTGTGGTCGTCGCTTGAAGCAACGCTTCCGGTGGCATTTCGGTCAGTCGTCGAATGAGCCAGAACGCGGCGACATAGCCGAGCGCGCCACAACATACGGAGAAATACGCTGATTCGATTGGGCGCTCGGAAAAGAGGACCGCGACGGGGTCACTCGGCATTCCGCGCACGATCAGCTTGCATGCCCAGTAAGCCGGAATTCCAATCGCTGCACCAACGTGAATCTTTTCTGTTATCTGGATGATGCGCCGCGGGAGCCCCATCGCGTGGTTCCGATTGAACAACGCGACCCATAGGGCGAGATGTCCTATTACTCCCGTGAGCAACCAAGCGTATGGCATGAATTGCATGGCGCGAAACCGTCTCTCGACTTGGCATGATGCAAACGGGACAGCAATTGTTCCCGAAAAACTGCGGGCGTCCCATGCCGAAATAGCGACTATGCAAGTTCGGCTAGGCTTGTTGGACCCGTCCGTAGACGTCCAACATGCACTCAACCGTTTCGAGCAACTGGTCCAGCCGGAAGGGCTTGTACAAGATCGCCTTGGCGTGGAGACCAGCCTGACGTGCCTTCACAATTGAGTGGCCGGGATCGTACCCAAAACCGGTCATCAACACCAAGGGCACTGGATCGAGAATCTCTTGTAGTTTGACGAGCAACTCGAATCCGTTCATGTCCGACAGTCGGATATCCGCGATGATAACGTCATACTCGACGTCGGGCCCGCAATTTCGGACCATAAAGACCGCCTCGCCGCCTTCGTGAGCGGTTTCGACGTTACAGCCGTATCGTTCTAGCAATGCATGCGCGTCGTTGCGAACTGCATCGTCCAGGTCGACGACAAGCACTCGGCAATTCCGCAGCTTCGCATGCTTCGTCATCTCGGGGGACGCGGGGACGGCTTCCGCAGGAGCCAACGTTTGGCCAACTTCGTGGATTACCTGTTTGATGTCGCGAGCATTCTTCAGGATTCGCTGAAGCCGTTGGACGACTTCTGGCTCATGACCGATATACCGCTCCA
Source organism: Planctomycetota bacterium (assembly GCA_014381825.1). Taxonomy (GTDB): domain Bacteria; phylum Planctomycetota; class Planctomycetia; order Pirellulales; family Pirellulaceae. The sequence continues at coordinate 25,501 of JACNKX010000069.1, read as the reverse complement.
TCACGTTGACCGCGTCATTCAGGATCTCGTCAACCGGCAACGCGACGGCGCCATGAATCGCTTCGACACTCTCCTGTGCCGTGCTAGCACGTTGTGCGACCATCAACTCAAGCGTGTTTAACGCGACCGCGATATCGCGAGAAAAAATCTCGAGGAACTGCAAATCGCTCTCCGTGAACGCTCGCGGCTCGGGGCTTTCGACATTGAACGTGCCGATCACATGATCATGAAAGATCAGTGGGACAGTGAGCGAACTCTTGGCACCTTCAAACCCCTGGAGATATAGCGGATCTTCGGTCGTGTCCTCGCACAGGTAGCTCTTTCCAGTCGCTGCTACGAATCCTGTTACGCCATTGTCGGTCGGGGACGCGTACAGCGGCCGACCTGCCGCATCCGCGTCAATACCGTAAGAAAGGAGTGCTTCGAGCTGACCGGTTTGCTCGTCCTTAACCCGGATCTCGACAACGTCAAAATTCAGCAGGTCTTGGGTGTAATGCAAGATGTTGGACTTGAGCAGCTCGATCCGTTCGTCGACGCCCATGTCGAAGACTTCGTCAGGAGTCAAATCCGCCAGCTCGATCCCCGCTTTATGGATAGCGGCTAGTTTTTGCTGCTGGAGCATTTCCGCGCTAACATCTCGCACCGTGACGATCAAATACTGAGACTGCCCGTCGGGCTCGTCGACCGGTGCGGCATGTGTCTGAAAATACAAATCACCCGATCGGAGTGTCGAGATACTCGGCTGGCCAGTCGCCAACGCAGTATGAAACGGGCAGAAATCTGGCCCCAGAATCTCAGGATTACCTAGCGCTTGATAGAATCCCAGGCCAACAACATCCTCTTTCTGGCACCACTGGTGGTACTTCGAGTTGGCCCACAGAACGCTGTTATCGACGTCGAGCATCGCGACGCCATCGGGCATTCCGTCAAGTATCCGCTCGTTTTGAAGCAGGCGTCCGAGCTTGAACGCTTCCTGGAAATGAGCCGCAGAGACGTATAAAGCGTCGAATTCGTCATGGTGGCGGTTCAGTTGAGCGAGTGCTCGGACCGGGCTCGATACGTCAACAACCTCAGCGACACCGCGTAGTTGCTCCGAAGCAGAAGCGAGTGCGGGATTGTTGTCGGACACACAGAGGATCTTGGGACTGCGTGACAAAACGCCCAAAACTCCTTCTAAAAAAACGGCCTGGACCGGCAGAATTATAAAACTCGCACGCCGGGTGAACAACCGCTCCGCCGCGGTCTGGTCGTTAGTTTTTGGATCGGCTCGTTGGGCCGCAAAGATTGACTAAGTGTCCGCCTTTCGCGCGCTTTATCGCGCGGCGCGCAACCTCCTTGCGAAACTATCCGACACTTCCGTTACGACCGGGCAACAAATCAACTACGGCAGCGAATCGAGATAGGCCAGCAAATCGGCCATCGCTTGAGGATCGATCTGCTTTTCCAAGCCTTCAGGCATAAACGAGACACCCGTGCTGCGAAGGTCCTCGATCTGGTTACGCTGGAGAACGACGGAAGTTCCATCCGACCGGCGGATGGTCAAACTATTGGCGTTCTCCGCTTGAATCATTCCGGTCGTGACGCGACCGTCCTCGGTCACAATCACGTAGGCTTGGAATTGGGGCTTCACTTCGCGGTTAGGATCGAGAATGTTCAACATGACCGCCGCGAGGCCTCGGTTGCGGATGCCCTTTAAATCAGCTCCCACGGCTGTACCAACGCCCTCCAACTGGTGGCAAGCAGAACACTCCTTTTTGAACACGGCCTTGCCGCGATCTCCGATGCCAGCTGCCTGCAACGCAGGCTGATATTGATCAACGACCTCCTGACGCTGCCGCAGCGCTGTCGCTGCGAACAGCCGAGTCACGCGCCGTGCAATCGCTTCATCAGGATGCTTCTTCAGCAGTTGGACACGTGCTGGATCAAGATCGCCGCGTGCGACGCCGCCCTGCTCAACTTGAGTCAGCAGTGCCGCAAGCCAAGTTGGTCGGGACAATAACGCTTCCGCCGCTCCGACTCGCAATCGAGGGCTTAGGCTTGGCCAACGACTCAGAATCAAATCGGCAACGGCCGGATCATTGAACTCAGCGAGTGATTCGACGACCGCTGCCTGAACTTCAATGGGTTGCCGCAAATCGAGCAGTTCTACTAACTGCTTCTGAACTGTCCCGAGCGACGAAAGCCGTAGCGTGCGAATGGCTTCCACGCGTGCGGGAATTGGTTGTGCGTCGTCGCTCGCAATCGATGTTGCTTGTTTAAGTAGATTATCCAGCATGAGCCCCGCCTTGCCACCGATCGCCGAAAGCATCTCCTTGCGAGCTTCACCTTTGAGCTGTTCAGCGAGCGTCGTGACAAAGGCTTCGGCGAGGGCCTGTTCGGAAGACGGTAATTCGCTGAGTGACTTCAAGACCGCAGCGATTTCAGCTTGTCGATTCTTTGCGCCCACTTGCTTCGCGAGCGCAAGCAGGAATTCGCGCCCCTGCGTTGTTGCGCGAAACTCTTTGTTTGTGACAGTGGCTTCAAACACGTCGCCGCTTCCATGATCCAGTGAACTGAGCGCGGCAAGTCGAAACCATCGGTCATCACCATCTCGGATCACAATCTTCGACAAAGCAGCATTTCGTTCCGCACCATTGGCGGCCCCCAGCGAGAAGGCCAGCTGATAGCGCACGCGCGTATCCTCGTCTTCCGTCATGCCACACATGCGAGCGACAAGAGCTGGTGACGTCGATGCGAGACGCTCGGCGAGGCGCAAAGCATGGGCACGCACTAAGGGTGCCGGATCACTAAGGGCGACCAATAAAGTAGCCTCACCCAATGCTTCGAGTCCCGCCAGTGAATACAGAGCCATCATCCGCGCTTCGGCTCGCGTTCCGTTCTGTGCGACTTTTTCTAACAATCCGATGCTGGCTCTATCTTGTCGCTCGTACAGCAGTCGAGAAGCCGTGTCGCGGTGCCATCCGTTCGGATGATCAAGCAACGCGACCAACTCGGCGGTCGCGAGTTGCCGCAACTTCGGCGTGCTACGCCTCTTGAACGACGTGTGTTCAATTCGATAGATTCGACCGCGATCGTTGCCGCTGACCGGGTCGATGACTTTCAGAAACTCGGGTGGCAGGAACGCCGCGCCTTCGATCAAGCCGCGGTAAATATCCAGCACGTACAGCGTTCCATCGGGAGCGTTGGCGAATTGGACGGGACGCGTCCATATGTCACGTGAGGCGACGAATTCGCGATTCTCGTCCGCTCGGCGAGCGACCAATCCAACTCCTTGTTGCTCGAGCGTGGCACGATAGATCAGATTGTTCGCGACATCGCCGACGATCAAATTGCCGCGATACTCTTCCGGCCAAGCATCTCCTCGGAAGATTGTTATCCCGGTCGCACCGGTGAAAAAACCGAAAGGTGTGCCACCTTCGTCCGAGCCCCGGAACTTGCCCGTCTTGCGAAGGTTCGTTCTTAGCGCGCGCCATGGCTCGGGAGGGCTGATTCGATAGAGCTTCGTAAACTTTCCTTCGGGAGCAATATCGACGGCCGCGGCAGGAGCTTCGAGCGAAGGGTTCCTGGCAACATAGCGATCGTCGTACATCAGCATTTGCGCTGGTACGCTGTTCGAACAGACGAACTTGTTGCCCCAGTTGTCCATGCTCATTCCGTGCTGACCGCCGCCGCTGGTCAATTCGAACTTCGTCAGGTCGCGTGGATCGAAGATGAAGCCGCGGCCGCGAACAGAAACGGCTGCGGCGTTGGGGTCGTCGGCAACGCGAATATCGCCGCCGGAAAGATTCGTCGAAAGATGAAAGCGATTGTCGAATCCCCAACGGATCGAATTGAGATGAGCTTCGCCCGCTTTGTCGGAGCCAAACCCGGTGAACACGACCTTGCGACTGTCCGCCTTGCCATCGCCATCGGTATCCTTCACGTAGAGCAGGTCTGGCGAGTCTCCCACGAAGAGTCCGCCATCCCAGCATGCGATTGCTGTCGGATACTTGAGATCGTCGAGGTAAATCGTACTCTTGTCGCAAGTACCATCGTCGTCGGTATCTTCCAGTAAACGAATCGATCCGTTGGCTTTGAATCCTTCGATCGCATAACCGTTGTAAGGCGGCAATTCGACGACGTAGATGCGCCCCGACGAATCGAAATCGATCGCGACTGGATCGCGCACTAGCGGCTCGGCGGCAACCAGCGCAATGCGAAAGTCCTTGTGTAACTCGATCGATTCGAGAGATGCAGTTGGTTCCTTCGGCGGAATCTGCGGAAGCTTCGAGGCGAGTTCTGCGATCGTCGATGCGTTGCCGTCGGCGGGTTTCGTCTGCGCCATGCCTGTGCTGGTGAGAAGCAAGGCTGCCAGAGCACACGTGACGACGAGCCGCAGAAGGGATGAATCCATTTTCTTTTACGTCCGAGAGGGAGGAAGCCTTAGTCTAAGAAGCTCGCTCGATTATAGCTCAGCGAAGGTGGCGATGTGTCGAAGCAACATGTTCATTCGACTCGCTTCCATTTTGCTGTGATCTCGGACCAAGACGGGGAATTCAGGTCTTTCAATTCCTGAAGCCTCGGTGCTCGCTCGACGACTTCCTCGAACAGCTTGACGATGGCTTCACCCATCTGCCAGAGTGCGTGGCGAAAGCCTGCTCGATCCGCGACGCCCACCATTTCCGAATACGTCAGCCCACCTGTTTTACGGCTGAGATCTTCGTTGCACGCAACTCCCTGTGGAGTCTTCACTAACGCATACTGATCGAGCAGTCTTGCATTTCGAATTGCCTGGTAGCGGCGATTTTCGTGTAGCACGACACGCAGAAGTGGAGCGAGGTGTGGCACCCAGGCATTCGGAAACTGCTGTGACAGTTCCCCACGCGGCGTGGCGATTCGCATGTAATGAAACTGAACCGGCTCGACAGGTGTCTCGGCCAGGTCGGCCAGCAGCGCCGCCCACTCCAACCCAAACTCCTTGTGCCCAATTTCGTGAAATGTCACGAGATCTTGAATCGGCCGGTTGCGCGGCGTGTACTTCCCGTCAAGCAGTTCAAGCGTGATTCCGGGGCGTATCGACTTGATCAGACTATCGCCGACGATATGAGCCATCCAGCCCAGCAGATACGCGATCTTCCGTTCGCCAGGCCCGAACAACGTAACCGCATCGTCGACAACTGCTGCACAGTAATCCGCGAGGTGGTCCCAGGGAACAACATGAGCGTTCTCGGTGCCGCTCCAACCGAAGACTAGATGGGATCGCCCGTAGAACAACCGATGAATGTCTTTCGGGCGATAACGCTGTCCATCCGCTTCCAGCGTCCACGGTCGCACCGCGCCGCCGGTCAGAGGACTCGTTTCCAAAGGAGCTGTGCCATATCCAACTTCCTGTCCAGTATCGACGCAGATCGCCTCCGGCATCGTTTGGATATCACAGCCGAGATATGCACCGCACAAATAACTCGCGTAATGACGGTGGAGCAGCCCCGCAATCGGTAACGCTCTCTGGTGGGCAGCTTTGCCGGCCAGGATCGCGTACATCGTATGGCCAATAATTCCACTCACGTGTTTCGTCCGATGTAACAATTGGCGCGGGTGGCTGACGTCGAGTCTTCGAGCCCCAGCAGTATCAAACTATCGATCTAGCGCGCTCCTCCCACTGGATATCGCGGAGGAGCAAGGAACATCCTAGGCACGGAAATTCAACGAGCATCCTTACACTCTCTTGTTACTGGTAAAGCAACCGACCGTTCTGTACTCGAGAACGGCGGACCGGGTCATCCGATATAGCCCAGCATCATTAGTGCGAAAAAGCCAACGACGGCAATGATCGGGAACACCAGAGGAAGGGCCAAGAGTAACACGGCCAATACCGCAGTCTTCGTGGGAACTTCGTAGACCGATTCGATCCCCTTAATCATGCCCTTGAACCACAAGAACGTCATAAAGCCAACACCAAGACCGGGGACGATGTTGCACAGGTAGATCGATCCATTCGTATAGGCCACAATCCGGAAATTCTTTTCAAAACTTGGTTGCTTCACACCGACAATAGGCAACGCGAGCTGAAGTCCCGCCGCTTGCAGAAATCCGTGGATGAGGCCTCCGAGGATACCTCCAAAGAAAGTGCCAAAGAATGCCAGGACCATGATGATAATCATACCGGCAGTCACAACCGTGCTCGCTACGGCGGCGGCTTCCTCATCGGCGCCCTCTTCCGCCGCGATTTCGCTTACGGCACCTGCGACGCCAAAGGTCGTAATGGCGTTTCCGACGAGACCATAAACGGCGGCGATCAACGAACCAAAGATCGCGCCAAGAATCAAAAACTTCAGCGGACCGCCGATGCCCCCGGTGATCTTCATTTCCGCAAACGTCTCTAACGTATGATTCATCACGCCGATCGCCGTATCCCAATAACGATCAAACATGCCCCCGTCCCTAGGTCGTTCCCAAGGGAGGCCAATTCGCTTCACGACCTTGGCTTGTTCAGCTTTCCCTAGCATGTGCTTGAGAATCTGAGCATCGCTCTTCTTCACAGGCTCGGGTGCCGCGTCTTCGTTTGGAATCGCATCCTTCTTCTCATCCAACTCCGACCAAAACTCTGCGTCGTGGGGATTCGGCGGAGTCGCTGCTGCGCCAGGGGTGGGGACTGTTACTGCATTGGAGCATTTCGGACACTTGCCCTGCTTGCCGGCCGCCGTATCCGGCAACTGCATCGCGTGTTTGCAATGTGGGCATTGAAATTGAATTGGCATGCGGAACTCCGAGCCTCGATGATTTGGCTACTTATAGGGTGGGCTGTGCCCAACATCTGACTGGAACGGTGGGCACGATCACCCTGTGTTTTATTAACGAAAAGTCGATCGGATGGAACTCAATGACAACATAATGGTTCCCCAAATCCCAATCGGCAATCCTAGGAGGCAAAAACAGTTGCAAGGCAAGATCGTCAGGATACACGCGGTTAGGGACAAACCCCAGGTTTTGAATCGGATCATCTGAATGCCGCCAGCCAGGATTGTCAACATCACGATCCCGCCGACAACAACGAACATAACCTGTCCGGCGACGACCCCCGTGGCAAATGCCTCGTCCTCGCCCCGTCCACGTAACTGGCTCATCGTGGCGAACATGGCCGTTCCCTGAAATAACAACGACAGCGTCACGAACACAATCTGGGCCGACGCATAGAATATGAGACAGCCGCCGCAGATCATCGTTGCGATTTCGGCACCGCCTCGCTCGCCGCTGTGTGGACGCGCCGTTGGCGCAGCGGCCACGGCTGGTGCCGAGTAAGGATTCAAATCGTTACCAAATGGATTCCCAGCATCGGCATTCGTACTCCCGAACGAATCGATTCCAAGCAGGTCGTCGCCTGGAGATTCGGTTCCGACTAGGCCCAGCGGTTCGAGTGGGGACAAAGCTTTGCCATCGATCGGAGTTAAGCCCGATGGCATGGGGTTGCTTCGCGGTCGAGGAGATGTCGGTGGGACATTCTCCATAGGCACTAGCGGGTCTTCGAGCGCGATTGTGGAACCTCGCGGAATTCGAATCACGGCTCTGCAACGTGGACACTGCCCCTTCTTTCCTGCAGCAGCGGCTCCAACGCGAACTACCTCGTTGCAACTCGAGCAATGAAACTCAATCTTCTCGCCACCCGCTTTGATCAGTGTCGGCGAGTCTGTTGCGGCAGTAGGAGGTGTGGGCGTCGCTGGTTGTTTTGGTGTACCCTTCCAACGCACGCCGCCGGTGTCGGATGGCGACATCATAGGTATCGACATCAATTCGCCGCAGTGTGGGCACTTTCCCTTCTTGCCTGCGTTGGCGGCAGCGATGCTGAGCGTCTTACCACAACTGGCGCAGTCGAAGCGAATCGGCTGCGGCGACATATCCGCTGCGCTAGCGGCGAGAACCGTTCGGGGGACGGCGGATTCTGGCGTCGTGGAAGCGACCGAATTGGCGGGGATCTGTACTTTCAATTGACACGTTGGACATCGCCCCTTGCGGCCGGCCGTTTCATCCGGTGTTCGCATTAAGTTCCCACAACCTGGGCAATAGAACTCGATCGCCATCCAACACTCCCAAGGATTCGCTTGCCTCGCGATACTCGTCCGCCGCAACTGCTCGGGCTCGTTCCGGCCTATACATTTTTATCAGGCAAACACGCTTAGACGCGTCCTAGTATACTTGCCTGGATTGTAAAAGGTGAACCGTAGAAGCAGCCCCGGCTGCTGTGCTATAAAGGTGTCTCGCTCAGCAAACGAACCGCCCTGGAGTGCCCCCCGCAATGTCCGACTATCCGCAAATCTTTCGCGTTCGTCAAACCTTCGAGCGTCCGCAGGTCACGGACATTCGTGCCGAAGTGGCTGCGCAATTGGGCAGTCTTTCACTTCACGATCAAGTCAAGCCGGGCCAGTCCGTCGCGATTACTGCGGGCAGTCGTGGCATCGCCAACATTCACCTCGTAATCAAAGCTATCGCCGCACATTTCAAGGGACTCGGAGCCGAACCATTCATCGTTCCGGCGATGGGCAGCCATGGTGGTGGAACGGCGGAAGGCCAACGAGGAATTGTCGAAGGTTACGGCATCACCGAAGAGTTTTGCGGCTGTCCGATTCGAGCCAGTATGGATACCGTCGTTGTTTGTCAGGCGGCGGAAGGCTTTGATGTTCACTTCGACAAGCACGCCTTCGACGCGGACCATGTCGTCGTTTGCGGGCGAGTCAAACCGCACACCGGATTTTACGGAGACATCGAAAGCGGCTTGATGAAGATGATGTTGATCGGACTCGGCAAACACGCCGGTGCAAGGATCTATCATCGTGCAATCAAGGACCATAGCTTCGGTCAGATCGTTCGTAGCGTGGCGCGCGAAGTGCTTGCGAAGTGTCGCGTCGTGGCTGGTGTCGCCATTGTCGAGAACGGGTACGACGAAACCGCCAAGATCAAAGCCGTCGCACCTCACGAGTTTGAAGATCGCGAGAAGGAGCTTCTTGTACTCGCGAAGAAGTGGCTACCGAGCTTGCCGTTCAAGACAGCGGACCTGCTTCTTATCGACGAGATCGGAAAGAACATTAGCGGTACGGGAATGGATACAAACGTAGTTGGACGCAAGTATCTCGATCACATGGCAAAAGAAGACGAATGGCCGAAGATCCGAAACATCATCATTCGCGGCCTCACGAAAGAGACGCATGGCAATGCGACAGGCATCGGACTCGCCGAGTTTGCTTTGACCCGTGCCATCGACGCCATGGATATCAATGTGACTCGCACGAACTGCCTGACGGGAGGGCACGCGACCGGCGCGATGATTCCAATCCATTATCCCTCCGACCGCGAAGTCCTTGACGTTTCACTGCCAATCATCGGGTTGACCGAACCCGCCGACGCCAAACTGATGTGGATCCACGACACGCTAGACGTCGCCGAGGTCGAATGCTCTGCTGCCTACTTCGAAGAGGCTCAATCACGAGACGACGTAGAAATTGTCAGTGAACTTCGCCCATTACCGCTGGACGAAGCGGGCGTCTTGCCAGGTGTAGCTAGTTTGAGATCGTAGCGCTCGGTTACTTCTGCATGGGCAGTTGAAGTTGGATCCGCTTCCCGGCACGCGAGATGGTGATGGGGACGCGCTGGCCGGGCTTCAAGTCCTGCATGCCGTGCCGGAAAATGTCTGCTTCGCGAATTAAGTCGTTTCGGCCGTCGAATGCGATCAAAATGTCTCCATTTTTAACGCCAGCCCGTTTCGCCGCGGCATGTGCACCATACTGCCCCACGTGTTTGGCGTGTAACGCCATCTCGCCCTCTGCGACGCCTGCGGCTTGTCGTTGTTCCGGTGTGGCTGGCTCCAGCAGAATGCCGCCCGTCGTCATGCGGCGAAGGCCCCAAGATGAGACCCGCCACGATATATCGTCCGCCTGTCGCCAGCCCTCACCTAGCGACAACTTGATTTCCTTTGCTTGACCATCGCGGGAAACACTGGCGATGAGTTGCGCGCCGCTAGCCGGCGTCTGATGCAAAGCCCATTGGACATCGGCGATCGATAACAGCGGCTGCCGATTAATGGATTCGATCGTATCGCCCGCTTTGAATCCTGCTTGCGCCGCAGGTGTGCCGGACTCGACGTCCTTTACCGTTGCGCGTTGATCTGGATCGAGTATCAACCCAAGGGCCTTCGGATGCGGATACGGGAATAGCAACGATTCGGGCAGCGGTTTTCCTGCTACTCGATACGCGTCGCGTTGAGCGTCGCCGATCTGATGGCAATGGATGCAGCTCTTGACGACGTTTCCCTGGTAATTGAGCGAGTCCGTAAATTTGTCTTTTAGTGACGGGTACAGCTCGGGCGACGCGACGTCTGGTTTCGGACCGCGTTTCGCTGACAACGACGAAGCGTTGTCGGGATAGCCCGCATGAAGCTGCAACGCGCCTTGCATTGACGACGCTAATCCCTTGAGCGAAACGTCGCCGAACCATTCAGTACGATGCGACCGAGTTCCGAAGCGGCCGTAGATCGTCTTGTCTGCGTTCAGAAAAAACACGGCGAACGATTGATCCGTATCGAACTGAAACAGCGACAAGTCGAGCCCGTTGGTCGAAACAACCCTGGCACACACGAACTTGTCCAACAACGGTCGAATGACAGGATCTTGCTCGACCAATTCATCGTCCAACTTCACACACTCCTCGCACGGAATGCATCGCAGGACTACCAATATTGGCTTGCCGTTCTTTTTCGCAGTATCGAACGCAAGAGGCAAATTGTTGTAGATCCAAAATCCCTCCGCCTCGACTTTTCGGCGATCTTCACGAACTTTCTCTTCGCGCGTTTGGCCGCTCACATCGGGAACGACTCCGATGGACCCGAGCATTAAAGACAAGACAATCATACGAGCGGACATCGGATATCTCCTGGTGAAGGTGTGCCACGTCGCAATATTTTATCAATGCCGCGAATCAATTCACAGCCAGTGGGTTCGTTAATCGGGCTGAGTTCTAGCGGTTTCGATGTTATTGGTGGAGTTCAAGCCGCATTGAATTCGCGACTGGTCCCCGATCGAAAGAGAAGAACAAGTCAGCACGAGGTATTCGACATGTCGCGAGGAAAGATTGTTCTCGCTGGCGGATCTGGATTTCTGGGTCGCGTCCTAGCGAACTGGCTGTCGGAAAACGGTTACGACATCGTCGTGCTGAGTCGCCAAGCGGCGCTGACTCCTTGCGCGAGGTGCATTCTCTGGGATGGAGAAACAATTGCGGGTTGGATCGACGAACTGGAAGGTGCCGTCGCGTTGATCAACCTGGCAGGGCGTTCGGTGGACTGCCGATATCACGCACGTAATCGTCGCAAGATTCTGAACTCGCGAGTGCGTGCGACACGTGTTCTGGGACGGGCCGTCGCCGAGTGTGTGATGCCTCCTGAGGCTTGGCTCAATTCAAGTACCGCAACCATCTACAAACATACGTATGGAGATCCGCACGGGGAAAACGGCGAGATCGCGGCGACCCGAGAAGCGAACGACGAATTCTCGATCGAAGTAGCGAGAAAGTGGGAAGACGAATTTGCACGAGCCGAATGTCCCAACACGCGAAAGCTAGTGCTACGAACTGCGATGGTTCTGGACGCCGTTCCCGGCACGGTCTACGAAGTACTTCGTCGGCTGGCGACTTTTGGCCTGGGCGGTCGCATGGACGATGGCAAGCAGTTCCTATCGTGGATTCACGCGGATGACTTCTGCCGATCCGTGCAGTGGCTGATCGAGCAACCGTCCGCAGCGGGCCCTTACAACATTTCCGCGCCAACTCCCATCACGAACGCCGACGCGATGCAGCGATTTCGGCAAACCGTCGGGTTGCCGCTTGGCCTGCCTTCGACCCGCTGGATGTTGGAGATCGGCGCGTTTTTGTTGCGGACGGAAACCGAGCTGATCATTAAAAGTCGCCGAGTCGTTCCCGCGCGGCTGCTCCGCGAGGGATTCTCGTTCGAGTATCCCGACTTATCGCTCGCGATCACGGCGCTGGAATCGAAACGAAAGCAAGCAATCGACGCTCCAATGTAGGCATTTCAATTGCGGCAGCTCTCGCAACGGCGATTTTTTTCTGGGCACCCTTGAAAGAATCTGCTGCGTCTCGTGTCTAATAGGTAGTTGGTCAGCTTGCCTTGCGGTCGAAATCCAGCATTTCGTCCAGCTGGCCAGCTTTTATTCAAGCGACCGCGAGACCTTCCGCCGTGATGACTAGTTCCCCGGAAACACGAGCCAGCTTGATACTGCGTCTGCCGGATGCGGCCGACATCGTGGCGTGGGACGAAGTCGTTGCAGTCTATGGGCCGCTGGTGTATCGACTGGCTCGGCGGAAGGGATTGCAACCGAACGACGCGGACGACCTTGTCCAGGAAGTACTCACGACGGTGTCCCACTCGGTGGAACAATGGTTGCGGAGGCCAGATCGCGGACGATTTCGCGCGTGGCTCTTGTGCATTGCTCGCAATACAGCAATCAACTTTCTGACTCGACCGAAGCACCGCGCTCTCAGTCCCGGCGGAAGCGACGCCGCAAACGCACTGGCAGAATTGGCGGCTCCAGATGGCGTATCGCAGGAGTTTGAAGTTGAGTATCGGCGAGAATCGTTCCGCTGGGCATCGCGCCGCGTGCGTGAGTCCGTCGCGCCCAACACGTGGGAAGCCTTTTGGCAAACGACAATGGAAGATCGGTCGATCGCAGAAGTGGCCAGGGAACTTGGGATGAGCGCGGGGAGCATCTACATCGCACGCAGTCGAATTATGACGCGACTACGGGATCTAGTGAAACAGTTGGAGGCGCGTGACGAATGAACAACGCAACGTCCCCCTGCAGCGACGATCGCATTAAAACGCTGCTCCAGGGCGAAGAATGCGACGAGGCATTTCGCAGCGCGGCGAAACATCTGGATTCGTGTACGACGTGCCAGTTACGTATCGCTGAATTGGCGGCCGACGAATGTGACTGGATGGGATGCCAAGCAGGCGCTGCGGTCGGACGAAGTTGACGCCGAAATCGAACTAGAGCAGGCCGAGCGATCGTGGAGTACTCCGACGACTCAGCGGTCGTCCACAGCGTGGACCGATTCGATGACGAGCCACCTTCTCGCCCCGCCATCGCATCCCGAGATGCTGGGTCGCTTGGGACGCTACGAGATCGAACGTTTGATCGGTGCTGGCGGAATGGGAGTCGTCTTCAAGGGATTCGATTCCGAATTGAATCGACCCGTCGCGATTAAGGTGCTTGCGCCACACCTAGCTGGGAGCGGAGCAGCTCGAAAACGCTTTGCCCGCGAAGCACGAGCTGCCGCAGCAATTGTCCACGAGCACGTCGTTGCAATTCACAATGTCGAGTCAGAAAGCGAATTGCCGTTCCTGGTCATGCAATATGTTCCCGGCGAGTCGCTGCAAGGGCGAATCGATCGCGAAGGGCCGCTCGACGTTTGCGAAGTGTTACGAATCGCGCGTCAAACGGCATCGGGGTTGGCGGCCGCGCACGAGCAAGGCCTGGTTCATCGTGACGTGAAGCCGTCGAACATTCTTCTCGAGCAGGGAGTCGAGCGAACGCTACTGACCGACTTTGGTTTGGCCCGCGCAAGCGATGATGCCAGCCTCACGCACAGTGGCCACGTGCCCGGCACGCCTCATTACATGTCGCCTGAGCAGGCGCGGGGCAATGCGATCGACCAGCGTAGCGATTTATTCAGCCTTGGCAGCGTTATCTACGCGATGTGTACGGGGCGACCACCGTTTCGCGCCGAGACGAGCTATGGCATCTTGCGACGAATTACCGACTCTCAGCCTCGACCCATTCGAGAGCTTGTACCAGAGATTCCTTCTTGGTTGTGCCGTTTGATCGAGCGGCTTCATGCTAAATCTCCTAGCGACCGATTCACGTCGGCAGCAGAAGTCGAAGTACTCCTCGCGCAGTGTCTAGCTCATGCTCAGCAGCCGGAGGTACAGCCCCTGCCTGCCAGCCTCGCCAGACAGCAGCGGCAATCAATTAAGGGAACTCGCAAATCGTTCGCCGCAATAGCCGTCAGCCTCATTATTCTTCTCGGATTTGTCATGGCTATTCAGCATGGATCGAATGCCAGCCGACGCGCGGGCGATGCAATTTCTGGGTCCGCCGAGCCTGAACCCGAAGTCGCATCAAATGATCGCGACGACGTCAATACGGCAACGACGTACACGAACAATTCTGATCCCGCGACAGATTGGGATGCTGGGGAGAACGAACTACGAGAGGTCGGGAACGAAGTTGGCGATTTGAGAAGGCGTGTGGGTCGGCATTGGGACGAGATGCCGACCTCTCCGCAATCGAACATTAAAGCTGATGCAATCATGGGCGACCAACCCCATCACAAGGAGTCCAATCAATGAAGTCCGCGACTTCGCTATCCGTAATATTAATATTGCTTTCGATTCCTCTTCCATTATTGGCTCAAACTTCGTCGGATCCAGACGCCGCACAGCTAGCCTTCGATGCGCCATCTGGAATAACAACACTCGAGTTCCGCCGTGCACAGAATGAACCAGCCGAAGGGTACGTCGAGACAACAATCGTTGATAGCGACGAGAAAATCTATCTACGCACGACCTCTGACCTGTCGAACGAAGGTGTCGTGTCAGCTCAAGTCGTACCTGATAGCACCGGTCAGCCGGCCATTGAGGTTGAATTCACAGCAACCGGCGCAAGAAAACTGGCAGCGCTGACGACGGAGCACACGGGGAAACGGCTGGCTGTGGTCGTTAACGGAGAAGTCATTAGCGCGCCGACGATCAAAGGCGTGATCTCGCGTAAAGCCGTCATCTCCGGACACTTTTCGCTTGAGGAGGCAAAGGAGTTAGCCAGCGGGATCTTGCCACCACCGTTTCAAGCACAACTCATGTGCATCAAACCTGATTGGTCGAAAGTCGCATTAGCAAACGAGATCGAAGCCGAAATGCGCGAGGCGTTGAAGGATGCGTCTGTATCAAAGAAACTGCTCGATCGGTTACCCGCATCAGGTGCGGAAATCCTGTTTCCGAAAAACCTGATTTCGTTCTACACCCACCAACATTATGCCGAATTGCTTGCGTGGCTTGAAGCGAAGGGACTAGTTGTGTCTACGGAAGATTTTCCAGCAGCGTGGCGAGTTCCTTTCGCAGTCGCCAGAAACTACAAGAGGCAGAAATTGCCCGCCTCGCAGATCAGCTCGAACAGGCCCGCAAGACCATCGCTATGCGGAACGGCATCGAAGATCAGATCATTGACCGCCGTGTCGAGGACTTGCTGAATCCAAGCTTGAAATGGGGTACAAACCTCATGCCCACGAGTGGTCTGGATGTGACGGCGAAAGATGGCCTTATGTCGAACCCACCGGAAGAGGCTCCAGCGTCGGTCGACAACGTATACGTGTCGACTCGCGTCGAGACGAATCCGAACGAGCCGCCACAACTTGAGTTGCATAAGCGACTCCTGACGAGCAACGTCGTGTTATCTGCGGCGATCGAGAAAGAGCGATTGAGCGAACTGCAACTGCTACAAGACGGCGATGACATCACAGCTTGGATTCGCGACAATTTAATCATTCTGCCAAAGGGAGATTATGCTCTTGAACTGGGGCTCGCAGGTGATGTTACTGTCCAACCTGAGATGAAACGGATCGTCTACGCTGTCCGGGAGGCGTACGAACAGTTTATCGTCGAGTCGCATCGCGACGTTGGATCGGAAGTCAAAACACTTTTGTCCGCCGAACGAGACGAAGTGCTGCAGCAACTCCTCACTGCAAGCATCGAGCACAACGATCTGGAATCTGCGGACGGTTCGAGCGAAGAGCAGCTCAAGCTCGCGAAACTGAAAGTTGAAAGATTTCGGGAGTTACTGAAAGCCGTCAGTGCGAAAGTCGAGTCAATCGACGAGGACACGGATCAACTCGATCAACTTCATCTCGCGGTTTCCGGCAAATGGATTCTCCGTTCTGCGACCATCAATGGCGTAACCATCGAGCGTGAGTCAACATCATCGGACGATCCATTCGCGCCGGATCAGGAGCGCCAAGCGAAAGAGGTCACGGATGGACCGAAGACGTTAACAGCGGCTCATCGGTATCAATCCGCTATCTTCGATGCAGGCCATGTCTCATTTGTTGGCCCACAAGGCCTTTCGGTTGAACGGTGGAGCTATGTGCTGGACGCAGAGACCGACCCATTGGGAATCACTATGACTCAGGGAGGCACGAGTATCACCGGCACTCTTTGGCAGTCGAAGTCGCAAATGGTTCTGTCATTCGCGACAGGTGACGACCCACCGGAGACTTCAGCGGACCATCGGGGGCCCATTTTTCGCTACGAGCGAGACGAAACAGACTCTGCCTGGCTGAAGAAAGAATCAATTCGGGTACGCGAAATCGCGATGGACTTGTTGCTCCACGGAACTTCCGCGCAGCAGGCCACCGCAGTCGAGTTCAACGATCTAGCGGATTCACTCTTACGTGAGTCAGATATTCGTGAGCAAGTAAACGCGGTGAGTGAGCAGGCTAACGAACAACGCCGATTGGGGAAGCTACAGACAGCAAAATCACTTGATCACGATGCCTCTATTCTGTCTCTTAGAGTTGTGGAAGAAATCGCCATGCGGCTTGCGGACCAACGCTTACGTGAGAACGAGAAACGCGTTCGACAAAAGGTCGATCAACTGAATTCTCAAGCAGCGATCCTTCGTGGCGAAGGCCGTTTTGCGGAGGCCGAAGTAGTCGAAAGAGAAGTTCAGAAGCTACTGTTTGATCGCGACCCTGACTTGCAGCGAGTCGATCAACTGAAGCGGCGTGCCGCGAAAGCGAGACTCGAAGGAAAGCACCCAGACGCAATGCTCTATGATCAGCAAGTCGAAGCAGTTCTTCAACAAGTGAAAACGCGTTACAAGCAAATCGATTCGCCAGAGGTCAACTCAGCGCGTCGCTAAATGTACGTTGGAACCGTTTGCGATTCTCTCGAGTGTACTCTCGGCAATCATCTAGCAGCGATCGGGCGCTCTCGTAACCGAGTAGGTAGGCGAGCTTATCAAGTTCGTGTTCGTCATCGGGTAAGTCGTGGCGCGCCGTCGTGTTCATCAAGCGAAGCCCCGATTCGATGCTGCGGAGGAATCGGTACGACTTGCTCAAGTACTCCGCTAGCTCGTCTGACAAATAGCCATGCCGTCGGAGAACTGCGATCGCGTCGAGCGTGCCAGGGACGAACACATCCGCTGCGGACGCCGCGAATCGCAACTGAGTCATTTGCACCATAAACTCGATATCGACCGTGCCGCCCGGTCCTCGTTTCAGGTTGTGAGGCGAAGCGGTTTCCTGCAACTTGTACCGCATGACACGAATCTGCTCGACGTTTTCGGCGGTCCAAGGTGGCTCGATGATACAGCGTCGCACAATCTGCATTGTCCTTGCCACCGCGCGTTCATCGCCGAACACCGGTCGCGCCTTGCAAAGCGACTGGCGTTCCCACAATTGGGCTTGTCCCGATTCGAAATAGCGAGCGAATTCGTCGAGCGAAACGGCGAGACTGCCGCTTTTGCCGGTCGGTCGCAATCGGGGGTCCAACTCATACAATCGGCCATGCGGGCCCAACTGCGTGACGACCTTGATGATCCGCTGCGCGAGCTGGCTAAAGAAATGCTGATTCGTCGTCGTCTTGTCACGTCGCGACGGATGCTTGGCCTTTGTCGTTCCGTCGGCTTCGTACAGGAAGACGATATCGAGATCGCTGTGATAATTGGGCTCGCGACCGCCAAGCTTTCCAAGTGCTAACAGAACTAAAGAACAAGGTTGCCCTGCGTACTCGCTGTCGCTGATCGTCGGCTCGCCGTACTTGGTAACGAGCTGTGCGTACTCGCGGCGAGTGATCTCGGCAATACAGACTTCGGCGATGTCGGACAAGGCTTGATGAGTTGCTTGGATGTCGTCTCGATTCAGAATATCTCGCACACCCACTCGCAAGTGCTGCGCATGCTTGAAGCTTTGCAAAATCGGCTCGACATCGACAGCTCCACGACTTAGATCATCAAGTGTCGCTTGAAGCGACTCGAGCGTCGGCAATCGATCCAAGACCAACGAATCCATTAGCTCGTCGATCATACCTGGGTTGCTCGTCAGCAGCCCAGACAAGTAGGAACTTGACGCGCAGAGTTGCACGTACAGCCGCAGCGATGGCGGATTAAAACTGAACAATTCCCACAGCACACCTTTACCGCCCAGAGAATCGCTGACCTGGCTAAGATTAACGAGCGTCGCATCCGGATCGGGAGTCGCCGCGATCGCTTTGAGCAGTCGCGGGGCGATCGAAGCCAAAAAGTGCCGGCAACGGCGAGTCGACAAAAAGGAAATCTTCTCGGTTGCCAAAGTGCTCAATATCTTATGGGCTTCGACGACGTCCGAAAAGGCATAGCGACCAAGCACTTCGCGAACGGTTTGCTCAGGAGGTGAAGGGTCCAACACGAGATCGGTCTCCGGATCGCGATCGCCATCTTCACCAAATGCGTCGTGCAGCAAATGGTCCAGTATCTTGCGATTTAGATCGGTCTTTGTGGCAAGATCTTGTTTGAACTGATCGAGCGCCATCGCTTCTCCGTTCTCGACGTACCCCATCCGAATCGCAAGACGACGCATCTCGGCATCCGAGTCCGGGAGCGTATGCGTTTGCAGGTCGAACATGATTTGCAGACGATGCTCGACGTTGCGGAGGAATTCGTAATTCTGCTCGAGAATCGTTCGCTCTTGCATCGTCAAGCAGCCTGCCTGCTCCAGTCCACCCATTGCGGCCAACGTGTTGCCTTCGCGCACTTCAGGCAAGTCTCCACCATTTAACAACTGGAGAAACTGGATGACAAACTCGATATCGCGGATTCCGCCTGCGCCCGTCTTTACATTTCGCGAGTCGGTTCCCTCTTGCCGCGAACGCTGTTCGATTCGCCGCTTAAGTGCCTTGATGCCGGTAATATCGGCGCGAGTTAGATAACGCCGATAAATCCAGGGTTCGAGTTGTGCAAGGAATTGTTGTCCGAGTTCGATGTTACCAGCTATTGGTCGCGCCTTAACAAACGCTTGCCGCTCCCACGTGCGGCCTTTGACATCATAATAACGCTGGGCGTTGTCGACGCTGACGGCAACTGGGCCTTGACTGCCGTCGGGGCGAAGTCGCAAATCGACTCGGTAGGCCGTGCCGAAATTGGTTGGCTCCGTAAGTAACTTCGTGCAGCTTCGTACGAGGCGCTCAAAGAACTCCAGATTGCTCACGGAGTGCTCGCCGTGGGTCTTCCCGTCACCCTCGTACAACATAACAAGGTCGATGTCACTCGAGTAATTCAGCTCGATGCCGCCGAGTTTGCCGAGTGCCAAGACCACGAAGCGGGCTCGCTCGCCATTAGGCAATCGCGGGACGCCTCGTTTTGCTTCATTAAGTCGCGTCGCCGCCTGCAGTGCCGCTTCGCAGATCGCATCCGCCAGAAACGAAACTTGTCGCGTTACCGTTTCAATGCGTTGCTTCCGAATGATGTCACCATAGGCGATCCGTAGCGTCTCTCGATGTTTATAACGTCGCAATGCAGACATCACGGACTGTTCGCTGTTGAGCGATTCGACTTCGCTACAGATTTCACTGACCAGGACATCACGTGAAACGGGCTGACCTTCAGTCAGTCGCAACAAGTCGAAGCTTTCGGGATCGCGTATCAAGAGTTCGCTCAAGTACTGACTCGCCGAAAAAATTTGGAGCAGCGCTGGCAAAGCTTCACGATCACGATCAAACAGCGAAGCGAGCGCCAGCGGACTTCGCGACGCCGTGACGAAGCGTCCTAAGCTGTTCAAAACCGAATCCGGATGGCTGACGCCAGCTAAGTGATCGGCAAGTTGCTCCCAAACGACCGCCAATAAATCGAGCGTCACTCCCGCGTCCGCCATGGCGACGAGATTGCCATGAGCGCTTCGTATGTCGTCGACGCCTAACGAACGAAGCCACTCGCGCGCCTTTGCCGGACTATCCAGGTATTCGACAACTGACTCGACTTGCATGGTGGCGGCCTACGGTGAATCTTAACCTCGGCAATGAGCTATTCGCGATTTACCCAACATCGCAACGGTTCGCCTTTCATGCCGGCGATCAAATTGTCTGCTGCGATCTCTGCCATTCCGTCACGGCTAGAAACGGTCGCGCTGGCTATGTGTGGCGCGATGACACAGTTCGGCAATGTTAGCAATGGATCGTTCATCGGAATCGGTTCTGGATCGGTGACGTCCAGCCCCGCGGCAAAAATCTCGCTGCTCTTCAAAGCGTCGTGAAGATCCTTTTGGTTGTGGATTGGCCCACGAGCACTGTTAATAAACACGGCGGTACACTTCATCTTTCTAAACGCCGATGCGTTGAACATACCGCTGGTCGTTTCATTTAAATCAGTATGGACCGAGACGAAATCAGATTCCATCAACAACGTGTCGGCGTCGACTTGTTGAGCGCCGAGTTCCCGCTCAGCGGCTTCGTTGCGATACTTGTCGTGATAAAGCACTTTCATCCCAAAGCCCCCGTGACACCGTTTGGCCATCGCGAATCCAATTCGTCCCATGCCAACGATTCCGATAGTTTGCCCGATCAGATCGACACCGATATGTCCAAGCGGTTCCCACGTTTGCCACTTGCCAGCACGGATGTAGTCCTGGCTTTCGACAATCCGCCGCGACGCGGATATCAGCAACGCAAACGCCATGTCAGCCGTAGCGTCGGTCAAAACGTCTGGCGTGTTGCCGACGCGAATGCCTCGGCGAGTCGCCTCTTCCATGTCGATGTTGTTGAAGCCCACAGCAAAGTTGCTGATCACTTTCAATTGCGGTCCCGCAGCATCCATAAACTCGGCGTCGACTTTCTCGGTTAACAGCGACAGGATGCCCTCGCAACCCGCGATCCGTTGCAACAAGATGTCTCGCGACGGAGGCAGATGCTCGGGCCATACGTCAGCGTCGCACGTGGCTACTACTTTGTCCAAGCCAGCGGCGGGGATTTCGCGCGTCACGAAGACTTTTGGTTTGTCGCTCATATCTTGTTTCCCGTGGGATGAGGCAAGTCGAAGGGCTATACTAGCGTCGGGTTATTGCACTAATCAACTCGTTTAACCCAGTCGCATCGCGACGGCTCGCGTGGGTGCGCCATCGCGATGCGACTGGGTTAAACGAGAAACTTGGAGATCGCAAATGAGCCGTGTCGTTGAACAATATAATCGGGCCTGTAACTCGTTGGCAGGTGGGGTGTCGTCATCGACTCGAGTGAACCAAGCAATTGGCCACGCAATGCTGTTCGATCGAGCCGAAGGTTGTCGCGTGTGGGACTTGGATGGTCGCGAGTATATCGATCTTTGTTGCAGCCATGGCGCGACGTTGCTGGGGCACGGCGACGTCCGAATTCGCGCGGCCGTCGAACGAACGCTCGCGCGCGGTGCTGCTTGTTCGTACGAGAACGAGCTGCATGCTGAATTGGGTGAACTACTATGCGAAACGGTTCCTTGTCTCGAACGCGTTCGGTTCACCGGAGCCGGAACAGAAGCAACGATGCACTGCATCCGACTGGCACGCGCATTCACCGGCCGGACTAAGCTCGTGCGATTCGAGGGAAATTTCCACGGCTACCACGACCAAGTCATGTGGGCGGCCGAGGGCGAACTGGGACAAGTGGATCCGCGGCTGGCTCCCATCTCGACGGGCGTGACGCCAGGAATCGATCAACACTTAATCCAGATCCCATACAATCGCCCTGATCTGCTTCAGCAAGTTTTCGAGCAGCACGGTAACGAAATCGCAGCGGTCATTTGCGAAGCCGTGTACTACAACGCGGGTTGCGTGCTGCCAACGGACGAATTCGCCGCAGCCATGCGGCGGCTCGCGACGGAACATGGTACGTTGTTGATCTTTGATGAAATCCTGAGTGCCTTCCGAATGTGTGCTGGTGGCGCGCAAGAGTATCTGGGCGTTACTCCCGATCTGTGTACGATCGGCAAGTCGGTCGGTGGCGGCTATCCGATCAGCGTCTTTGGCGGGCGCGAGGAGATCATGCGTCGCCTGATGCCCGAAGGCGACTGCCAACACAGCGGAACGTATAACGGCCACCCAATCCCCGTCGCCGCTGCCGGTGCCGCGATTCGCGCGTTTCGGGAGCCGGCGTTCTATCCGCATATCCACGCAATCTCAGAAAGACTGTCCTCGGGCATGACAAAGCTATTCGAGAAGCATGACGTTCCCGGACGGATTCAAGCACTAGGCGCTCGCTTCGGTATCTACTTTGGCATCGATCATGAGGTACGCGACTACGCCGATGCAAAGAAACATGATTGCGACATGATGCTACGGTTCATTGCCGCGGCGATCGAGAACGGAGTCTACTTCCACGACTACGGTGGCGGAGCCGTTCATCACGGGTTTTGCGCGGCGATGCAGGAAGCCGATGTTGACGAAGCGTTAAACCGACTCGATGTGGCGATCGCGACGCTGGGTTGATTGCAGAGGATTGAGGAAACGCTAATCGACGCTCATGAACACTAATCAGAAAAGACAGAGAGACATCTCTCGCAAAGAATGGGCCTTGAATTCACCTCTTCCAGGGTCTTCATTAGCGCTAATCAGCGTTAATTGGTGTTCTTACTCCAACGCGATTCCGAAGACGCGCGAACCGACCAGCCACATCCAGAGCGAAATCAAGACGACGGACAGCAGGTTCAGCCACACACCTGCTTTCACCATCGAGCGGATCTCGATGTGACCACTTCCGAAAACGATGGCGTTCGGAGGTGTCGCGACGGGCAGCATGAACGCACAAGTGGCCGCGAGAGTTGCAGGCACAAGTAACAGCATCGGGCTGACACCTATACTGAGTGCCACACCGTATAGAATTGGCAAGAAGGTCGCCGCCGTCGGCGTGTTGCTGGTCAGTTCGGTCAGGAAGATTACCATCGCAACAACGGCAACCATCAGGGCGAAGGTCGATAGATCTAGAACTTCGACGCGCGTGCCGATCCACTCCGCCAAGCCGCTCTCGGAAACGGCCTTTGCCAAACAGAAACCTCCGCCGAAGAGCAGCAGGACGCCCCACGGAATGTTCACTGCTGTTTCCCAATCGAGGGCGGCTTCGCCCTTGCGAAAGTTCACCGGAATCAGGAACAACGCCATCATTCCGATCAAGGCGATGATCGTGTCATCCAACTTACCGATTGGCGGAACCCGCTCGACAAGCCATGTCGCGTTTGTCAGTGGCTCGCGGACGACCCATGCAAATGCTGTTGCCGCGAATACCACGAGTACAGTCCATTCGCCACGTGACACGCTCCCCATCTTCGACAGTTCGCCAGCGATCAAGTCGCGGCCGCCCGCTAACGACTTCACGCGAATCGGAAATACGAGACGCGTCAGAATCAACCACGTCAAGACAAGTAGAACTGCCGCCAATGGAGAGGCGAATAACATCCACCGACCAAATCCGATTGCGATGTCCTTTTCGCTGGCGAAGCCGGCCAGGAACAAGTTAGTCGGCGTTCCAACAAGGGTTGCGAGGCCACCAATGCTGGCTGAGTAGGCAATCCCCAGCATCATACAAGTCGCAAAATTCTTTCCAGTCTTTCCGCCGCGATCGTCGGCTCGCTGAAGCTGATCGCTCAGCAACGTCACAAGGCTCATCCCGATCGGCAGCATCATTACCGTCGACGCCGTATTGCTGATCCACATACTCAAGCCTGCGGTCGCAAGCATGAACCCGGCGATCAGACGAGTCGGCTGCGTGCCGACGACGAAGACCGTCAGCAATGCAATGCGTCGATGCAAATTCCACTTCTCGACCGCTCGCGCGATCATGAATCCGCCCATGAACAAGAAGATGAACTTGTTCGCGTACGATGGCGCAGCATCTCTTAATTCAAGAATCCCACCCAGCGGAAAAAGAACCAGTGGCAACATCGAAGTCACCGGCAACGGAACCGCTTCCGTCATCCACCAGATTGCCATCAATACTGCGATCGCCGCAACAACCCAAGGTTCGGGTGTGGATGGTTCAAGAGTGATAAGGTGAAGATAACAATGTATCGCTATCAGCGGACCTATGAGGCGAGCGTACCAACCAATGCGTGTCGAGAGTTTCGGCCAAGTGGTTGCGACGTTGACTAGTTGAGCATCGAAAACCTCGGGTGATTGCATGGTTGAATCGCGTTACCGCAAGATGACAGGTCGCTACCAAGGGCGAGTAGAAATAACACCATCTTCAGGGCTGCTCGCAGTGGCATACAATCGCTTTGGAATCCGTCCCGCCAAATACGCCAAGCGCCCCGCCTCGCAGGCTGCATTCATGGCCCGAGCCATCCTGACAGGATCGCGAGCGTGAGCAATTCCGGTATTCAGCAGGATGCCGTCGACGCCCAGCTCCATTGCGAAGGTGATGTCGCTCGCCGTGCCAACGCCTGCGTCGATGATGACCGGATAATCGGGATCGTCTCCCTTGAGGTATTCAAGGCATATGCGGATGTTGTTCGGATTTAACACACCTTGTCCGGAGCCGATGGGGCTGCCGGCGGGCATCACGGCGGTTGCGCCGGCACGCTTCAGTCGCTGGGCCGTGACTGGATCGTCGTTGGTGTAGCACAGGACTTGAAAACCTTCGGCGACCAACTGCTCAGTCGCGGCGAGCGTTTCCATTGGATCGGGCAGCAGTGTCTTGCTGTCGCCTAACACTTCGAGTTTGACCCAATCGGCACCGGGATTTTCCAGGCCGCGAAGAATCTCGCGACCGAGTCGTGCGGTGCGAATCGCATCTTTGGCGTTGTAGCAGCCTGCCGTATTTGGCAGCAGCGTATAACGATCTAGATCGACGTAGTCGAGAATGTTTTTCCCGTCGCCGTCGTACAACTTCTCGCGGCGGACTGCGACCGTGATGCATTCGGTGCCACAGACATCTAACGCGTCGCGCATCAAACCGAAGGTCTCGTACTTGCCAGTACCGACGATCAGGCGGTTTTGAAAGACATGCTTCCCTAACCAGAACGTGTCTTTCGCAGCGCCACTTTCCGGCGATCCAGTTTCCGTCGAGCCCGCTTGTGCATCCGTTGCCACGATTGAGTTAACCTCCTCCGACCAGCGTTACTACTTCCAGCTGGTCGCCTTCTTTCAATGTTGTTTCGCCATGACGATCACGCGGAGCTAGGTCGAGATTCACTTCCACCGCGACGCGGCGCGGATCAAGTGCCAACTTTTCCAGCAGCTCCGCAATCGTGATCGCATCACGAACCGAGCGAGGCTCGCCGTTAAACAGAATGTTCATGGGACAGCGTGGTAGCTGGATTCTCAAGAATTCAGCAGGGTTAGACACGGCTTCTGAACTCTTGCGAGTCCAGTTGCGCGTATTGACTACTCGACTTGAATGTTACGCGCCGATCCTTTGCCAAGGACTTTCATGGGATTGGCCTGGGGGAAGCCTTGCTGCGCGGCAAGCTTGTTCCAGGGCAGCCAG
>JACNKX010000098.1 GCA_014381825.1 Planctomycetota bacterium | reverse complement strand
ACGGGCGTCAGTGGCGTAAGTCGTGGGCAAGGTCGACTGAACTACTACTAGACGACCATCGCCGACATATTCAAGGCCGAAGGCTATGCGACGGGTTGCTTTGGTAAGTGGCATAACGGCACACAACCTCCCTATCATCCGAACAATCGCGGCTTCGACGAGTACTATGGGTTCACGTCCGGCCACTGGGGTCACTATTTCAGCCCACCCTTGGATCACAACGGTCAGCGAGTGCGAGGAAACGGCTTTATCGTTGACGATTTCACCGATCACGCGATGGCATTCATCGAAGAGAATCGCGAGCGGTCGTTCTTTTGTTACATCCCGTTCAACACGCCCCATTCTCCGATGATGGTTCCGGATCGGTTTTACGAGAAGT
The DNA here is from genome assembly GCA_014381825.1 of Planctomycetota bacterium. GTDB lineage: Bacteria > Planctomycetota > Planctomycetia > Pirellulales > Pirellulaceae. The sequence continues at coordinate 18,435 of JACNKX010000098.1, read as the reverse complement.
TTGACGGGCAAGATCCAGCGATGCGTCATCGCGATATCGACAAAGAAGACGTGATGATGACACGGGCCGCACTCGCCATGTGCGAAAACATCGATTGGAATGTGGGCCGACTGCTGAACAAGCTCGAAGCGTTAAAGCTCCACGAGAATACAATCGTGGTTTATTTTTCGGACAACGGCCCAAACTCGTACCGCTGGAACGGCGGAATGAAAGGACGCAAGGGGGCCATCGACGAAGGCGGGTTGCGTTCACCATGCTTTATTCGCTGGCCGGGGCAGATTCCTGCGAAGAGTTCAATTCCGCAGATCGCCGGAGCCATCGATCTGTTGCCAACGCTTGCTGAGTTGTCGGGCGTAGAGCTCAACGTCGACAAGCCGCTTGATGGCCGAAGTCTCGGCCCATTGTTACTTGGCAAGACAATCGACTGGAAACCAAGGCAATTGCTTGCGATCAAGAACAAACAAGTCAGTGTACGATCGCAGAAGTATCGGCTCGACGCGAACGGAAGACTGTTCGATATCGAGGCCGATCCAGGTCAACACACAGACGTCGCTGAAAGCCATCCTCGACTGGCAAAGCAGCTCTTGCAACGAGCCGAACAACACGCACGGGCAATGGCGATTCAATTCGAAGCCAACGCGAGTCGTCCGTTCACAGTTGGCTACGAAGCATCCACAACGCTTACTGCCCGCGACGGCGTCGAACACGGAACAATTCAACGTAGTGCGAAGCCGCCCAACAACTCGTTCTTCACACATTGGTCGAGCGTCGACGATTCAATCACGTGGGAAATCGACGTCGGCCAGACTGGTAACTATGAGGCGATCGTGCATTACACTTGCGCCGCTGGCGACGAGGGTGCGACGGTCCGACTGGGAATGGAAGGCGGCGACTCGATCCAAGCGAACGTGAACAAAGTGTTCGATCCGCCGCTGTACGACAAATCCAAAGAACGAGTCGCAAATTCGCATTACTTCGTTAAAGACTTTAGCCCGCTCAGTTTAGGTAAGATGCGACTAGAGAAGGGACGCGGTACGCTCCAACTAGACGCGTTAGAAATCAAAGGCGAGCGAGTGATCGATGTACATTCGTTGGATCTGATTCTGCGGTAACTAACGAGTGATCGGAAACGACTTATTCGCGTTCGCGTTTTACCACAGTGGCGCTGACCAAGTAGCATGAAGCTACTTTTTGCGATCGGCGGCCAACTGAGTTACAACAAGGTAGTGCCCCGCCAAAGAGCCACCCTCACGCCCGCAACACTCATGCCCGCAACTCGCCCTCCTGCCTCCCCCATGTTCGCTCTTCCTGCGACATTCGTCGCCTGCTTGTTGATGCCGTACCTAGCACTCTCGGCGTATTGTGCCGAGCCGACGCGCGATCAACTGAGTCGCGACTTCGCCGAAACCGTCGCGCCGTTTTTGAAGGCGAATTGTCTTGCCTGTCACGGTAGCGAGCGGCAAGAGGCGAAGCTGGATTTGAGCGAATACACTTCGGTAGCCGACGTAACACGGGCCCACGCGACGTGGGAGATCGTGCTGGAGCGACTCGCAGCGAAGGAGATGCCGCCCGAAGAAGCGAAACGACAACCCGCCGCCGCAGAAAGTGCTGCGGTGGTCGAATGGATTCGAGCATTACGAAGATACGACGCAAATCAAAACGCTGGCGATCCGGGTGATGTTCTTGCTCGACGACTAAGCAATTCCGAATACAACTACACGATCCGTGATCTGACGCTCGTCGATATCCGGCCAACCAAAACATTCCCTGTCGACCCAGCGAACGAAGCGGGATTCGACAACTCCGGCGAGTCGCTAACGATGTCGCCCGCATTGCTCCAAAAATACCTAGGGGCAGCGAGGCGTGTGGCTGAGCATCTCGTGCTGACGCCGACGGACGTCTCCTTTGCCCCGCATCCCGCGGTGACCGACACGGATCGAGACAAGTACTGCGTCAAACGCATCGTCGAGTTCTACAACAGTCAGCCGACGGAACTATCGCAATACTTCTTCGCTTGCTGGCAATTCCAGAATCAGAATGATCGCAGCTTGAAGGAACTCGCCGCAGAAGCCGCGATCAGTGCGCGATACACGGCTCGCGTCTGGGACTTGATTAGCGAGAAGGATGCCGTCGGGCCAATCGCGATGCTACAGGAAATGTTTCGAGCATTGCCCCATGGCGCAGAAGCAGCAAGCACGCTGGCACAGTGCGACAAGTTGCGAGACTACGTCCTCGATATTCGAACACGTCTTTCGCCGCAATTCGACAACTTGTACATCGAAGGAAATCACAAAGGCTCGCAGCCGTTTGTGTTGTGGAAAAACGGCCAGTACGCTTCGCATCGACGGAGCTTCGATCGCAACGCGCTTTATGTCGATGGCGACGACCCTCCTGAGGGTGCGCCTCGTGAACTGGTGCTACCCAACAACGAGGCGGAGCAAGCCAAGCACGTCGCGTCGATAGAACGCTTCTGTTCAACTTTCCCAGATGCGTTCTATATTTCGGAACGCGGACGCGATTACCTCGGCGTCGCACGTGAGCAGCAGGAAAAGGGGCGACTGCTGAGCGCGGGATTCCACAGCATGATGGGCTATTATCGCGATGATCGCCCGCTGTACGAACTAGTTCTCGACGAGAACGGTCGGCGCGATCTGGACCGATTGTGGCAGGAACTTGATTTCGTCGCGTCTGCACCCGCGCGGCAGTACGTAGGATTCCTCTGGTTCGAGCGGACCGATTCACGATATATGCGTGACCCCGTCTTTGACTTTGCCCGTGCCGAAGACAAGAACGCGGCTTCAGAGGCGATGATCAAGAAGCTGGCAGAAGTCTATCTCGAAAAGGCTCGCGAGAGCGGTGGTAGCGATATCGCGATCAAAGCCATCGAAGATTACTTCGCAAACATGAACGCCCAACTCCGATGGGTTGAGACGCAGCGCCTGAAATCCGAGCCAGTTCATTTGCGGTGGGCGCTTCGATATGCCGAACGTGCTTGGCGGCGACCTTTGTCACAGGCAGAAGAACGCGAGGTTCATGGCTTCTACAAACTGCTTCGCGAAGAGGACCGACTGGGGCATGAAGAAGCGATTCGTGACGTTGTCGTTTCGATTCTAATGTCGCCACACTTTTTATATCGCGTGGATCTCGTGAGCCAGGGCGACGGCACACGACCGCTGACGAAACTTGAACTGGCCAGTCGCCTTAGTTATTTCCTTTGGGCAACACTTCCCGATGACGAGTTACTGAGTGTGGTGAATTCGACCAAGTACGATGGCCGTCCAGGGCCGTCGCGGGGCGGAAACATCGAAACTTCGCGGACCTTGCAAGGCCATAGTACGGTTGTTGAGCAAGCGAAACGGATGCTCAATGACGAAAGGATTCGTGGTCTTGCCACGGAGTTCGCCGCAAACTGGCTCGACATCCGCAGGTTCGAAGAACACAACAGCGTCGATCGCGATCGCTTTCCGGAGTTCAATGACGAGTTGCGTCAAGCAATGTTCGAGGAGCCGATTCAGTTTTTCGTCGACCTAGTTCGAAACGACCGCTCAGTACTCGAACTCCTTGACGCCAATTATACGCTTGTCAATCCAGCATTGGCGAAACACTACGACATCGAGAATCTTGACTTCGGTGCCAAGCGGTGGGTACGAGTCGACGACGCGCATCGATTCGGTCGAGGCGGCTTGCTGCCAATGTCAGTGTTCCTGACGAAGAACGCACCTGGACTACGCACGAGTCCCGTGAAGCGAGGTTACTGGGTCGTTCGCCGTTTGTTGGGAGAGCGAATTCCGCCGCCGCCGCCGAACGTCCCGGAATTGCCAGCCGACGAGAGCAAACTCGGAGATCTTACGCTTCGCGAAATGTTGGCGAGTCACCGAGACAACAAGAGTTGCGCTGGTTGCCACGACCGAATCGACTCGATCGGTCTCGCGTTCGAAGGGTACGGTCCCGTCGGCGAACGGCGGGATTTGGATTTGGGTGGTCGACCGGTCGAAATGACCGCGATGTTTCCCGGCGGTAGCGAGGGGAGCGGCGTCGACGGGCTGCGTCGGTACTTACTGGAGGATCGGCAGCAGGAATTCATCGAGAACCTGTGCCGCAAGTTGCTATCCTACGCACTTGGGCGAACGCTGATGTTGTCCGATGAACCGTTGCTTGCGACAATGCAATCGAACTTAAAGGCCGATAACTATCGCTTTAGCAGCGTGATCGAGTCGATAGTAACCAGCCGCCAGTTCCTCTACAAAAGAGGCGGCGAACAACTCGTCAAGGATATGTAAATGAGCCATCCCGAATCGACTCGCAACGCAGTGTCACGCCGCACAATACTCCAGGGTGCGGGCGTCGCGATGGCGTTACCCTGGTTTGAATCACTGCCGGTGTGCCGTGCCGAGACACCGAGCGATGGAGCAAACCTCGAGTTTCCGAAACGCTTTGCCGCATTGTTTATGGCGTGTGGTGTGAACGCCGAGCATTGGTGGGCAAAGGGCGCGGGTGCGGAGATGGAATTGGGCAAGAGCCTTTCTCCCATGGAGCCGCATCGAGCCAAGATGAACTTCATTTCGGGGCTGTTCAACAAGAACTCGACCGGCGTCGGAATTCACCCGGGTCAAACCGGCAATATCCTGTCAGGTGCCTCGTTACAAAAGGGAGCCGAACTGCGCGGAGGCATCAGCGTCGATCAAGTCCTCGCGAATCAACTAGGTCAAGACACCGTTCAGCCCAGCATGGTACTCGGTTGCGAACAGCCGATCACCGGCTATCACGAGACGAACTTTTCGATGGCTTACAGTTCGCACATCTCGTGGCAAAACGCGACGTCGCCTGTTCCGATGGAGGTTTATCCGTCGTTGGCCTTCGACAGCCTGTTCGACAATCGTGGCAACCGACGCAACAAGAGCGTCTTGGATCGCGTCAAGGAGCAGGCGGCTGACCTCAGTCGTCGCGCCAGCTCCGGCGACAAGTCGAAGCTCGACGAATATCTCACCAGTGTGCGCGAAGTCGAAAAACGCATTGAGCGACTTCGCGGCGAACAAGATAAGGCCGTCGAGCGTGCAAAAGATCAAGGCAAGTCGCTGATCACGATTGCGCGTCCAGACAACGGCTTGCCGGAAGATATCCGAGAACACATGCGGTTGATGTGTGACATTATCGCATTGGCATTCCAAACGGATAAGACACGCATCGGTACACTGCTGCTGTGTCGCGACATCTCCGGATTGTTCTATCCGTTCCTCGACGTCCGCAAGGCGCACCATTCCGGCTCGCACGACGATCGATCGGATGATTGGGAGAAAGTGTCACAATACTATTGCAGCCAGATCGCGTACTTGGCCACACGGCTCGACGCGATGCCGGAAGGCGACGGCACGGTGCTGGATCATTCCTGCCTGCTGTTCCTCAATAATATGTGGTCGGGCAGTAAGCACGATTCAACCAAAGTGCCGCTGCTCACAGTCGGCGGTCTTGGCGGAACGCTCGAAACTGGGCGAGTTATCGACTACACGGACAAAGGTGATGAGAACCGCAAACTCTGTAGTTTCTATCTCTCTCTCATGAATCGGATGGGCGTGCCCGCCAACAGCTTCGGCGATGCGAACACTCCGTTGGCGCAGCTGTAATACTCCATGAATCTTCAACGACTCATCACCGCAATATTGTTAATGCTTGCGGTCGTCCCGCCGCTTGTAGGTGCCGACGCGACGAAAGGCGAAAAGCTGTTCGCGTTGAAACTAAAGTCGCTCTTTGCACAGAAGTGTGCGGCGTGTCATGGAGACGATCCCGAAGAGATAGCTGGCGGATTCGATATGCGTTCTCGGCAAGCCATGCTCAAAGGGGGCGAAAGTTACGGCGAAGGCGTATTGATACCGGGGAAAGGGAAAAAGAGCTTTCTGTATATCGCCACAACCAGAGCCGAAGAGGGATACGAGATGCCGCCGAAGGAGGCGGAGAGACTATCCAAACAGCAGTCGTTGTGGATTCACGACTGGATCAATGAAGGCGCTCCCTGGCCCGACGATGCGCGTATCGCCGAAATTCAAAACAAGTACGCCGAAGGTGTCACGGTCGCGACGTCAGGTGGATTGAGCGATGACTGGACGAATCGTCGCTACGAATCGAAACATCTATGGGCCTACCTGCCGCTGAATGTCGAGCAAGTTCCGGCTGGCGTTCATCCGGTAGATTGGTTTATCGATAGAAAACTGAAGCAGATCGGCTTGCCTCCGGCCGGAAATGCGAACCCACGAGAGCTGACGCGGCGGATCAGTTTCGGACTCACTGGCCTACCACCTGACGCTGCCAAAACACCTTCGCGTGCTGCGGAGTTCGAACGTCAATTCAAGAACGATCCGCAAGAAGCCGTCGTCCGCTACGCAAGCGAATTAATGGCGACGTCTCACTACGGTGAGCACTTTGGGCGGCAGTGGCTCGACGTCGCGCGCTATGCCGATTCCGCAGGATTCGCGAATGACTATGCCCGACCGAATGCGTGGCGTTACCGCGACTACGTCGTCCGATCTTTCAACGACGACAAGCCGTATGACGAGTTTGTTCGGGAGCAACTGGCCGGAGACGAGCTTGATTCAAACGACCCCGAACAGCTGATCGCTACCGGCTTCCTTCGCATGGGACCGTGGGAACAGACTGGAATGAGTGTCTTTCGAATCACACGACAGCAGTGGTTGGACGATGTCACTGATTCCGTTGGGCAAACCTTTCTGGGCCACTCGCTACAATGCGCCAAGTGCCACGACCACAAATTCGATCCGATCCCAACTCGCGATTACTACAGAATGACAGCTGTGTTTTCGACCACGCAATTCGCAGAAAGAGCCGCGCCGTTTTTGAAAACAGAGAATCAAGTTGGATTTCATCAGGCAAACACATGGACCAAGGCAAAGATTGCGGCTTATACAAAACAACAGCAGGAGCTAAACCAACAAGTCAGCAAAAGAAAGAAGAAGGAAACCGGCAACGCGAAAGTTGGTGACAACGGACTCGATCCCGGCGACGAAGCGTCGCTTGCTCGCATTAGAAAGAACATCGCGCGCCACAACTGGGAACTTGACAAGACGAAACCCATCGCCTTGGCGGTCTACACCGGCAACACGATCGTACGCAATAACGTCGGGAACCGACTTCTCGCTCCAGCAGATCCGTGGGGCAAAGGCTACTTGGAAAAGGACGTAATCCTAACCGGCGGTGATGCCTACACGCACGGCGATACCGTAAGCCCCGGTCCGCTGAGTGCAGCTGAAAACCTTGGCGCCATGCCTGCTCTCGCATTTCCCAATGGGCAAGGACAACGTCGACTGGCGCTGGCCAATTGGATTGCTGACCGGCGCAATCCGTTATCGGCTCGAGTGATGGTCAATCGGGTTTGGTCATGGCATTTTGGCAAAGGACTCGCAGGCAACCCGAACAACTTCGGAGCCACCGGCAAACTTCCGACGCATGCCGCTCTGCTCGATTACTTAGCCAGCTGGTTTATGGAGCATGATTGGTCAGTCAAGAACTTGAACGCCTTGATTCTGTCGTCCGCCACCTATCGGCGAACTTCACGTCATCCCAACGCAACGGAACTCGACACGAAGTATCCGCAGGACGATTTGTACGCGGCGTTTCAACCGCGAAGACTAACGGCTGAAGAGTTTCGAGACGCGATGCTGGTCACCAGTGGTGAGTTGAACCGTCAGGTCGGCGGTATCCCGTGTCGTCCCGACATCAATCTGGAAGTCGCCATGCAGCCGAGACAGGTCATGGGCGGAACTGCGTCTGTATACGAACCCGACCCACTGCCGATAGAGCGAAACCGCCGGAGCATTTACGCGGAAAAGACTCGCGGCTTGCGAGATCCTTTTATGGAGATCTTTAATCAACCAGGACCGGACAAATCATGCGAACTGCGAGAGACATCAACCGTCGCTCCCCAAGCGCTCACTCTGTTTAACGCCATCGAAGTTCAGGAGCGTGCGTTAGCATTCGCGGGTCGTATGATCAAACAAGACGGCGATGATGCAGCTATCGTGAACGGCACGTTTGAACTCGCACTTGGCCGTTCGGCGACCACAGATGAAGTGAAAGCTTGCTTGAAACATTGGGAGCGCGCGACGCAAGCAGAAGCTGGAAAGAAGTATGAACCGCAGCATTATTCAAGTCAGGTTCAACGCACAGTCATGGCCGAAAAGACCGGCGAGCCGTACAACTTCATCGAAATCTTGCCAGCCTACGAGAACTATGTTCCCGATCTTCAGCCAAGCCAAACGGATGCCCGCACCCGTGGCTTGGCCCAGATTTGTTTGGTCATCTTCAACCTGAATGAATTCGCGTATTTGGATTAGCCATGAACCGTCCGTACAACCGCTTCAGTCCAGATCGGCGTGACTTCCTATACGGGTTGGGTGCGAGTTTGGGCTCGGTCGCATTAACATCACTGCTGCAAGCTGACGAAGCTGCAACAGATTCTCCCAAACCGCACCATCCGCCGAAGGCGAAACGCTGCATCTTTCTGATGATGGAAGGCGGGCCGTCGCACATTGATACATTCGATCCCAAGCCGGAACTTAGCAAACGGCACCTTGAAGAATTCTCGCGCGGCGGCGAGGAGCAAAGCGCGATGTCCTCTGGGAAGCGATACTTCGTGAAGAGTCCTTTCGAGTTCGTGAAGGCTGGTGAGAGCGGAGCGGACATTTGTAGCGAATGGGTACACCTAAAAGAACGCGTCGATGACATGTGCTTCTTTCGTGGAGCCCACGTGGAATCGGTCAACCATCCGACCGCCTGTTATCACGTCAACACGGGCAATCGTTTTGGCGGAGATCCTGGCCTTGGGGCTTGGGTGAATTATGGACTGGGTTCGGTCAACGACAATCTTCCTGGCTTTGTGGTGTTGCCGCGTTCGAGCTATCCGCAAGGTGGCGCGGCGAACTGGTCGAACGGTTTTCTACCAGCCCGATTCCAGGGAACACCGCTACGACCCGAAGGAAGTCCAATCCTGGATCTGAATCCGCCGCCGGGAGTCACTCGCGGACAGCAACGCACGAACCTCGATCTGCTCGCGACGCTTAACAAAAAGCACTTTGCCAATCGTCCTGGCCGCAGCGACTTGGAAGCTCGTCTGAATTCCTATGAACTCGCTTATCGAATGCAAACCGAAGTGCCCGATGTACTCGACATGGAAGGAGAAAGCGAGGCGACATTGCAAATGTACGGCATCGGCGATGCGAAGACGGACGCCTTCGGTCGCAAGTGCTTGCTGGCGCGACGGCTCGTGGAAAAGGGCGTTCGCTTCGTTCAGGCCTATGCGGGCAATTGGGACAGTCACGATTATATCCAGCGCGCTCATGGTTCTCTGATTCGTTCCGTGGATCGACCGATCGCCGCTCTGCTCAAGGACCTGAAAGAACGCGGCCTGTTGAAGGACACGCTGGTCTTCTTCTGTGGCGAATTTGGTCGCACGCCCGACAACGGCTTGCGAGGCGGCGGCAAATCTTATGGTCGCGATCACAACGCCGATGCAATGGCCATGTGGTTTGCAGGCGGCGGCACAAAAGCCGGTCACACGATCGGCGCAACGGACGAAGTTGGCGGGAAAGCCGTGGAGTGCGTTCATCACATACGCGATGTGCATGTCACGCTACTGCACTTGTTGGGTCTCAATGACAACCAACTGACGTACTACCATGCCGGCCGATTCAAACAGCTCAGCCAATTCGGCGGGCAAGTGATCGAAGAACTGATCGGCTGAGGCGCGTTGAATCGACAATCTCACCTATTTGCAGGAACTTCTTACGCCACGTTTAGGGGGCGGCGAATTCCCGCGGATAAATGGAGTCTTCTTCGGTAAACGCCATGTCCGACCATAGTTCTTGTAACGGACCAGCGTTCTTGAGTACGCTGGAGAGATAAGAAATCCTTGCATCGTGTTCATTCGTGCCCCAACTGATCGGCTCTGGAGCAATGCAGATCCCTTTGTGGTTACTGGTCCCGCTTCTTCTTTTGGTATCGGTCGTCGATGCTGACGCGCAAGGCGTACGCGGATTCGGCGCACCACGGGGTAAGTTGCCGTTGCGTGGGTTTGGCAATCCGACGGGTGAAGAGGAGCTGCGGCTGCTGTTTCCCGAGGCGGCAGCGGCTGTCGTTGGGGAGGACTGGGCCCAGGCTTACGGGCAGATTGGCAAGACCGACGGAAACGGAGACGGCAAAGTCACGCAGGAAGAATGGACAGCGTCAGAGTACCAGCGACCAAGTCAGTTCTATTACAACGACCTCAATCACGATGGTGTGATCACCGCCTACGAACAAACCGTCGGATTCGCCGCTTGGCGAAGACGGAACGAGCGGCGAGCCGATGCAAACACGTCAAGGGATCGCGCGGCCCGTCCAAAACCCGAGCGGGCACCATCCACTTCCGTCCTACAGTCAACGCCCGCAATCGATCCGCAACTCGAAGCACGGCGTCGACAAGCATCCGACTTGGCGACTGTTGTGTTACGGTCCTACGACATCAACGAAAGTGGCGCTGTCGAACGAAACGAGTTTAGAAGTCAGACGTCCCAGTTTGGAAACCTATCGAGCGCGGATGCCAATCGCGATGGGGAAGTCGACAGCGAGGAATTGTCAGTGTGGCTGTTGAACCGTCTTCCTCCCTTGCCATCCGCTCAGCTTGCCCTCGAGTTTCAGTCTCGCGATACGGATCAAGATGGCCAAATTAGCCTGCGCGAATACGCGCCCGGCTTTAATGCGAACTCCGTTGTGGAATTCAATCGTTGGGATCGCAACGGTGATGGACTCGTGACGTCGGCGGAAAGCCGCAACCGACCGGCGGCGATCGCGGTGGAATATCCGAGCAACGAACCGCAGGTGCTGAAGCCAAACGCGACCATCGTCTCTCGAATGTGGATCGAGGACGACACACCGATCGATGCATTGACCGTGTACGTCTCGATCTCCAAAGAGAGCGATGCTTACACGGAAGTGCATTTGATATCGCCTAGCAGCCAACGCATAACTCTCTACGAAGGCGGGGCGTCGTCCGTACCATGGGGCGGCGGTCTGGTATTGAAAGACGTCACGTTCACTGATCAGGCGCCCGTCATCAAACAACCCTTACGCTCGCCGCCGAGTGTAAGGGAGGTGGCACCGCCCGGCGTCGGCAACGAGAAGATGCTGAGCCTGACTGATTTGCAAGGGAGTCGTACGCGCGGCGCATGGCGGTTGGTCGTAGGCAATCAGAATGACCGAGCCGGAATACTGTTGCAGTGGTCGCTGCGAGTTGCTCCCGGCAAGGAGTCGCCCAAGTGAAAGTTAAGATCACGCGAGGATCTACAATCGCGTTGCTGAGCATGGCCTGTGCTTTCGCCGAATCGCGAGAACCAGACTTTCCTACACTCGACAAAGTCGGCAATAGCAACGGCTACCTGGAACCGAGCGAGATTCCCGCCGAATACTCGACGATCATTGCACGTTACGCATCGCTCGCGGGGCTAGACATGTCGAAACCGATGCTACTTGGTCGACTCGGCGACGGTCGCCTTGAATACTTCCGGATGCTTGACCGCAGCGACGAGCCAGGCAGTGTCTGGAATCGAACTGCCGATGAGCAAGGCTTTGGGAGAATTGAGGGCACGTCCGGCATTCGACAATTCGGACCGGCAGGGCAAATGGTTGGCCAGTACACGAGCACGAACCGAGGTCGCACTCGCGCCACATTCCGAAGCTACGATGTGAATCGCGATGGGCTGCTGAGCCGCGAGGAGGTCGGAGACGCGAACCAAAAAACGGCACTCTATGAGTGGTTTACTGCAGATCACGACAGAAACAACCTTCTGACTTTCACTGAACTGGCGGATTATTATGCCGCCGACGGACTGCGTCGGAAGATGTCGAGAGACCGCCAGGAATCGACATGGAATATCGACAGCGTGAAAGTCACGAGGAGGCATCGCCAGCACGCACAGTATCAGATGGGCCAGTTCGACAAAAATAAGAACGGCACGATCGATCGCAATGAAGTGCCGGACGAGTGGAGAAGAGGTAACGGTTTGAGTTGGGCGGACGCCAATGGCGATGGTCAGATAACTACCTTGGAGATGCAGGTGGGTTCCGTCCGCTTCTTAGGCGAGCACGAACTGGCGGCAAAGCGTAAAGAGAATCCAGACTCGAGAACATCCGACAACCTGACTGCCGACATATTTCGGCGCTATGACAAGAACGGAGACAAAGCACTTGATCGTATTGAACGAGCGGCGATTCGGGGCGACTTGTCGGCTGCGGATATAAACAACAATGGGCTGGTTCTGCGGGACGAACTCAGTCGCTGGCTGTTGGCCACGCTTACTTCCCAGCCCAGCTCGAATTTGCCCGACGGCTTGCCCGTTTGGTTCGTCGAGTCGGATATCGATCTCGACGGACAGGTACTGCTGTCTGAGTTTCTGCAATCACGTTCTGCTGCCACGGCTACCAGCGAGTTTGAACGATACGATCACAACTCGGATGGCATCGTTACGGCTGACGAAAGTGTTTCACGAACGGCTGGCGGCAAGAAGCGATACTCCGGTGGGAGTTCGCGAGTGTTTGAAGCAGGCAAAGAAACGCATGCGGAATTATTCATTGACGACGATGTCATGATTGCTGACATTGATGTGCAAGTTTCCATAACCAAGAACGGACACGATGATATCGAGCTGCTGCTAATCAGCCCGGATCACATTATGGTGACTCTGTACTTCTCAGGCCGCTCCAAAGCTTGGGGTGGCGGACGTTTGTTTGAGGACACCATTATCGACGACGAAGCCCCAGAGATCCGCCAGCGATTGCCGCTACCTCCGGCTCATCGATCCTTCCGACCGCAGAGCATGAACAACAAGAATATGGCAAGCCTGAGTGCCTTGTATGGCAAACCCGCGAGTGGCACATGGCGTCTTGTTATCCGCAACAAGAGCCGCGTCGCCGGGCTGCTCGAGGGGTGGGCTTTGCTCGTAAAACCGGCACAATCGGTCGAACCCAACTGAGCCGGTTGGTGTCATTGGACCAAAGTAGTGGTGGCTTCCAGCCGCCGATTGTACGGTGTTGCTTCTGGAAGCCGCCACTGCAAATACAACTTGCTCCGAGTGTAACGCTCTCTAGTTATAATGATTTAGGAGTGACCGCAGACGGAGTTGCAAGCGAGATTCTCCTTCAGCCTCAGGTAAGATCCATGCCGACCGTCGGCCAATTACGACTATCGCTTCGATCGGCAACTCTTTGCGCCTGTATGGCCGGAGTGTCGATGTGGGGAACGTTGGCGCATTCCCAAGAATCGCCCGACAGTAAACTAGGCAACTCGCCTGTCGTGGCAACACTTCCCAAGTTGCAATTCAACTTCGAGCGTCAACCGTGGCGGGGTGTTCTCGATTGGTTGGCAGACGAAGCCGATCTCGCCTTGCACGTTGGTGATCTTCCGACCGGCTCGTTTACCTATGCGGATTCACGTTCTTATACGCCGAACGAAGCGATCCACCGCATCAACTTGTTTCTCATTCCGCAGCGATACGCGCTCGTCCGTAGCGGCAAGCTATTGTCCGTCGTCAACTTGGACGACAGCAACAGTGTGCGGCAACTCGATGCGATGGCGGAAACCGTCGACGCAACTTCATTGAATAAATTGGAAAGCCATCATCTCGTCAAATGCCTGTTCGCTCTTGGCAATATAGCGCCCGAGCAGGCTCTCGAAGAGCTGAACGGATTAATGCTGATCCGCGAACCGGTCGTGCTACAGAACACGAATCAGTTACTCGTTACAGACACCGCCGGCAAGTTGCTGATGGTTCAAAGGCTTCTGACCGGAATTGCCGATCCAGACGCGGCAGTCGGTCCCGTGAAGTACTTTCCGCTTGAGACACTCGATGGCGAGCGTGTGCTTACGCAGATCAGGCCGCATGTCGGCCTCGATCCGCTCGCCATGACAGGTGCCGATATCAGTTTGTCGATCGATCCGGAAGGCGGTCAGCTACTGGCAAGTGGTTCGCAGGAGAATCTGGACGCCGTGGCGAGCGTGATGAAAACGCTACTGGCAAGTTCTGAACTTCCGGTCGTTCAGAAGGAATTCGAATTTCGTACCCACGCTGTGGGAGAAGCCGATATGCAAACTGTCGTGAACATTTTGCAGACGCTTCTGGCCGATCAAGACGTGCGAATGGCATCCGACATAAAGTCGAATCAGATCGCGATCTTGGGCGAGCCGGAAGTTCATGACTTGATCACGAAGACAATCGCTGATCTCGCCAGCAACGCCAATAAAGTGGAATTCAAAGCGATCACCGTTCCCGTCGATCCACTTTATGCCGTGATGGTATTGAATGAGATGTTTGTTCAGCCGGAGCCAGTTGGCCGGCTAGCCGACGCCGCCGCACCAAGCGATGATGATCCCAAAATCAGTGCCGATCCATTCTCTGGCCGTATCTTCGTCCGAGCGAAAGCCTCGCAGATCGCCGAGATCGAACGAGCTGTTGAACAGTTGGGCCAGCCCGAGCTGACTCAAGATCCGAAGCTGCGTTTGTTACCCTATCGTGGAGAGCGCGCGCGGCAACTGCTCGAATCCGCGAAGGAGTTCTGGCCGCATTCCGATGAGCTAAGAATACTGCCTTCAACCGATGCAACGAATCCTCTGCCACTCGAACGCGAAGTGAACCCCGAACCGCCAACGAAGCAAAACAATTCAACAGCTCCCACGACGAACTACCGACTCTCGCAATCGCGCAACGACAAGACGACTTTCGTGCGAGCTTTGCAGAATGCGACGCCGGCGAAAGATTCCGTTGGCGTCAACGATGGCGAACCAACTTCGGCGAAGATTCGCATTCAACTAACTCCGCGTGGAATTCTCGTACATTCCGACGACCCAGATGCGATCAAGCGATTCGAAGAACACGTGCAACTGATTGCCGGACCTGACGAATCGGCTCAACGATTGGCGATCTTCTATCTCAAGCACGCAACGTCCGATGAAGCGAATCGACTGCTGCAGCGGTTGTTGGACGCAGAGGAATTCGCGACGCCTGTTTCGCGGGCGCTAAGTGGCGGCAGTTTCCTTGGCAGCTTCGCCGGTGTCGTGGGAGCCGACAGCATTGCTCGGATGTGGACGGTCGGTACGGCAGCGATCGTCCCCGACAAACGGCTCAATCGATTGTTCGTCTACGGAACTGTCGCGGATCTGACGAGTATCGAGAAGCACTTGGAAGTCATCGACCGCGAGGACAGCATCGCTAGAGTAGCAACGTACGGAACTCCTCGCGTCGTCCAGCTGAACTACGCCAAGGCAGAATCCGTTGCCGCAGTGATCCGAGACGCGTATGCGGGTCGAATCGCAGCGACGTCGCAGCAAAGGCAACAAGCGGCGCAACAGTCTCAACGACAGCAACCTAATTCGCAGCCCAATCAACGACAGCCACAGGATGGGCAAGATCGTGGCCAGCCCACAAACCAAAACGCACCAACATCGAATCGCAGCCAACCGGCGCAAGGCACCAGCGAGCAACCGAAGCTGACCGTTGCGGCAGATGTACAAAGCAACTCGTTGGTCATTACGGCTCCCGACCAATTGGCGAAAGAAGTCGAAGCACTCGCTCGCGTCCTCGACGAACAAGGTGCCCAAGCAACGCATGTGATTACGCTGAGCGAATCGAGCCCCCAGCACGTGCAAGAGACTCTGCGACGCCTGCTCGACGCTCAAAGTCGTACAAGATCGTCGCCAGCACCTGCGACGAGCGGCAACAATCGATCGCGGTAGACACCGACGTATCGCCAGGCGGATTCTAACCCGAAGTTGCCGTCGACTCTAGGTCGGATGGTCGTAAACGTTGGCCGCGCAGATGTTACACTTGTGGAGTTGCAAACTGCCTCCGTGAATGGACCGACAAGATCGATCTTCCCGGCATCGTCTCGACTAACTTCACTCGCAGACGTTTTTTTCACATGGGTGCGTACGGTGCGTTGGCGTCGGCTTTGAATAAGTCGCAACTCCTCCACGCTGCGATGGCTGGCACACCAAGTCCCATTCGCTCTTGCATCTTCCTGATGCATTATGGCGGGCCCAGCCATCTCGATACGTGGGATATGAAGGTCGAAGCGCCCGCCGAGATTCATGGCGAGTATCAGCCGATTGCGACCAATGTTCCTGGGCGCGTCGTCTGTGAGCATCTGCCGATGATGTCACGACTGGTCGACAAAGTCGCCGTGATTCGCTCAATGCACCACGCGATGAGTAACCACAACTCGGCGATGTACGAAGCCCTGATCGGGAGATCGCCGTCCGGTGACAAGGAGTTGCTGGGTGTGGACTGCTTCAGATTACGAGCGATCCGAACCACCCGGATTTTCGCGTCCGAGAACTTACTTTGCCCGCCGAGGTGAGCGGCAGTCGACTGTCCGCACGACGCGATCTGCTGGAGGGATTCAACACGGTGAGCGAGCGACATGACGGCTCGCTCGAATCGTATCGGCAGCGAGCGTTTGATCTGTTGCAAAATGCAAACTTTAAGCAAGCGTTCCACTTGGCGAGTGAGCGCTCGGAAGTTCGCCAACGCTACGGACGCCACAAGCTGGGTCAAAGTCTGTTGCTGGCACGGCGACTAGTCGAAGCGGGTGTGCGATTCGTCAACGTCAACGACCGAGCAGCCAACAGTCAGAATACGAATTCGGATAGCCACGAGACAATCTTTCCGCGTCACAAGGAACTGCTGGCACCGGCCGATCAGGGCTTCTCCGCGTTGGTCGAGGATCTCGATCAGCGTGGCTTGCTTAATTCAACTTTGGTTGTCGCGATGGGCGAATTCGGCGGCACGCCGAAGATCAACGGAAATGCCGGCCGCGATCATTGGCCACAGTGCTACCATGTGTTGCTGGCTGGTGGTGGCGTGAGTGGCGGAATGACCTTCGGGTCGAGTGACTCGATCGGCGCTTACCCAGATACCGATCCGGTCACGCCTGGCGATGTCGCTGCGACGATTTTCTGGCGTTTCGGCGTCGACCACTCGCAAGAGATTCACGACAGCTTTGGGCGACTGTTTCGATTGGCCGATGGGCAACCGATTCGGGCAATGTTTTCTTGACGGGCCGCGAGGCTCATGCTCTTGCCGTGAATTCCGGGAAAGGCGTTCCTGATTGAAGATCGGAATGAGACGACCAGCGAAGTCGCGGAAATCGAGCTGACTGCGAGTCGTGTGGTCGCACAATTGGTTGTGTGATAATCTCTGATTTCAACTGTTTAAGGCGTGTTCTTTTCCGAGATGGCAATTCGGAATTACGGTTACGCGTGAATGACGCCACACAGGTCGCAACGAACTTCGCTTGACGCCTTCGGTTGCGCCCACCGGCGAGCGCTAGCCAATTGCGACGACAACCAACGCGGAATTGACCGACGCGCGCAGGGATTTCCAATATCTTGAATTCGGTGTAGGCATCCTGGGCACAAAATGACTCCGCCAAGCAGATTGAGTCTACATCCGGTGCGCCTCCGTTGCGGCGGTATGGCGGGATCGTCAATGGATCCTTCGCGCGGCAAGAACATACGCTCGACATGACCTGGCACGGGCCCTATATGTGGCTGATTTGCACTGCTCTTCATTGCGGAGTATTGATACTCGCGTCACTGCCTGAGAAATTCCTCCAATTCGGGAGAAAGCAGATCAAGTCGGTCCAACGCTTGCAGCGCAGCGAGCTGAGCCAATCGTGATTTGTCTTCGCTCGCCATCGTCTCCAGCCTTTCTCTGACAACGGAACCCACCCCGCCTGACTTTCCTAACGAGATAGCGGCCTGGGCTCGCATCTCCGGGTCACTCGAACCGAGTGCATGGAGCAAACCGTCCACAGCCTCCGCTCGAGGAGGCCCAATTTGTTCGTCATAGTCGCTCAATCGCTGCTTGAATTCATTGGCAGTTAACGGTGCCGGCTCGCTTGTTCCCATGCAGCCAGCGATACAGATAGTAAGAACGGAAACCACGGCAGTTGCGTGCGACGGCAAGACCATTACGATTGGACGGTTCGTGAACAGGAAGCGAGCAGCTAAGCCGGTGAGACCAATGGTCAATCCAAGAAGTACGGCACCGCTTGAGAACGAGGTGCTGAGCCACGGTTCCCGAAAAAGTTGCATCGACGCAGCAATCTCGATCGCCGTCCATGTTATGACCGCTCCGCTGACGCTATAGCGAAATGCTCTTGCAGCGCTTGGCTGGAGCGCTGTCCGCCATATCATGTAGGGCGTTGCCACGATGATCGCCCACAAGACCAACAGCAATCCGATGCCACCGATTCTCCCAGCGAGCGGGTCGGCAAGCCAAAGCACGCCGACATAGCAAAACCACACCGTCATGAAGAATTGTATTGCGGTTCTCGCGGCGTAGTTCTCGACCCGGCCGCTGGGTGATGGACCGAGTACGTTCGGCAGCCGCCTGCGAA
>JACNKX010000161.1 GCA_014381825.1 Planctomycetota bacterium | reverse complement strand
TGAGGGCTCAAACCGCAGCCCGCTTCCGTTTACCCACTAATTCTTCCCTAGAGCCAAAAAAGAAACTAAGAGCCTCGTCCTCCTCTCGCATCATCTGAAGGTGTTACCACTGCCCACGATCTTCAGCGAATGTGAGAAGGTGGCGCAACGCTGTGCTCATGAGAACGTCGATCATCTGGCCTTCCTGCTTCAGCTGTGCGAACTGGAATTGATCGAGCGTGAACGCCGCGCCGCGGATCGTCGTCTCAAGGCCGCGGAATTCCCCACCCACAAGACGTTAGATAGCTTCGACTTCCAAGCCCAGCCGTCCCTCAACAAACTTCTCGTCACGGAACTCATGCGAGGCGAATTCATCGATCGTTGTGAGAACATTCTGCTGGTGGGTAATTCGGGCGTGGGGAAGACGCATCTGGCCACCGCCTTGGGAATCGCCGCCTGTGGTCGAGGCCGACGTGTTCGGTTCTTTCGCGTCACTGAATTGATTACACAGCTGATGGAAGCACGCGAAGAACGTGATCTGCTGCGTTTGAAAAAACAACTCGCCAAGTTCGACTTGCTCATCCTCGACGAGCTCGGCTACGTCCCGGCCAGCAAACTTGGATCGGAACTGTTGGGGGCTGGCCCCCAAGCAACTCGCAGCTCGCTCCGCCTTCCAGAAAGGAATTCAAAAATGTTCTTTGAATCAGCTATTGACAGAACTTAAGACCGTCGCTGTCCCTGCTCATATTCACCGTGGGCCAAGCACTCGCACTGCCGAACTACGTGGCAGGACCTGTATCCTTGGTTGCGATGGTCCTCTTCGTTGTATTTCGACTAGGTCCCGAAGAACGGATGTTGCTCAACGAATTCGAGGATGAGTATGAAGTGTATCGCAGTGGCTCAAACCGCCTGATTCCAGGAATTTGGTAATCGTCCTTTGGTGGCACGCCTTTAGGGCAACGGGCTTAGCGGCTCTCGGAACTCGCAAAAGTCACATCAACCGCCCTCAGAAAACGCATGGCAGGACGAACGGCAGAAAAAAACGATTCGCCCGCGACAATCAACGCGAGTAAAGCAAAGATGCGACGGGAATTAGACAGCCGCGTGAATTCATTCTGGCTGTTCATTTCGCTCAATCGACGACCCCGATTGAGGCCAAGAAGTCGAGCGGAATGGATGCTGTCAGCCGTCCCACTAACGCAAAATACTTCAGCGGAACGCCCTCCATGGATAATCGATGTGTGTAACGCTCCAATTGGTAAACATCCAGGTACTCGGAGAAGATTAATTCGCGAACGAAGCGAGAGAAACCCATGTCATCAGAGTGGTCGAGAAAAGTTTCTTTGATGTTAAAGGCAACCCAGCCATCGGTGCGGAGAAACTTCATCGCCGTGAAAAAGGCCTCCGGAGGAATGTCGCCAAATCCCAATGCGGCTACCGACGTGAGGCAGTCGAAACGCCATTCGGTTAGCTCTTCCCACCGGTCATTACTCAATTTCGTAAAGTCTGCGACGACGTAATCATCATACGCAGTCGGACGGTCGCGATAAGCCGCATCACGGGCCTCGGGTAAGATGTCGGCTCCAACAATCCTGGCAACACCTAGGTTGCGGCGAAGTTGCTCAGCCATCATGCCGTTGCCTGCTCCCAGGTCGAGCACCCGCAGCTCGCTACAGCTAACCCATTCGGAAGTCAGACTGCCGTGCAATAATTCCGAAACCTTTTTTGGCGATGTGCACTTGAGCCGCTCGTAGAAAAGCTGCTCGTAGAGTCCGGGCTTCGAGAAAATGCGGTCGTAATCATGAAATAGGATTTTTCGTGTTGTGCCTTCCTCAACCAGGTTAAAGTAAGCTTCATCTTGAGCGAGGTCATGCTCTTGCTGAGGTGGGAACTGAATTCGATATCTTGAAGGCATGTGGTTCCTGGCTCTCGGCTAAAAACTATCAGTTTAGGCCTTTCAGCAGTTTTTTGTAGGGGCTAACAGGCGAAGAGCAGTCCTCTCAATGAAAGGTGCATAGACTGATTTCGCCGGGATTTAGGACATGTAGCCCCTCGTAAATCAGATTTGTAACCGATTGCTAAGCGATACAGGACACATCGTTCCGACAACTGGAATGGCGGTAGGCTGCGACGCGTCGGAGTGAAACTTCGAGAGCACTTCTTGCCTGAACTATTGTGGAAGCATGTTGGCAAGCCATTCGACGCTGCCAGTCAATTCTCCCGTGCGTTGAGAAGTAACGCACTTACTCGCAAGACGCAAAGTGAACGCTCCCTTCAGGCAGGAAAGGCATCGAGGCAAGCGACGGACGCTGGAGCCACCCGATGCCAACAACGCTGAAAATGCCACCCAGAAGTATCTGCAAGCACGAAACCTAGCTCAACGAACCAGAAGCGAATATCAAACTACCCTTAAAAAGTGGCAGCAGTGGAAGGGACGCGTGCCCATGGAACGACTTGACCGTCCAACGATTCGAGACTTTCTGACTTGGGTCTTTGACCGTGCTGTCGCAGAGGGGGGAACAAATCCCGGGCGAACTTCCAACAAGGCTCGCACGCACCTTCGTGCTGTGGTTTCTTGGGCTTGGGAAAACGACCTTCTCGAAATGCCTCCAAACCTTATGGGAACCGAGTTGGTGGCTCCCGGCAGCCATTTTTTGAGGACGGACGTCGAGGTCGCATTGTGATCGGACCCCCGACGTCTGCATGACCCGCTTCGTGCGGCTTGGTGTCCTCGCGATCGTAAATCTGCACCTCGATTCTACATCGACTGGTTTTATGGATTGACACTCCCCTTATCGATACGCTACACTGTGTAACACTACACTTCGTCGCTTCGAGGATCAGGAAATGAGTCAGCCCGGAAAGAAGCCACTTGGACCGCTGGAGCATGCGGTCATGCAGATCCTGTGGGACCGGCAACAGGCCACATCCGATGAGGTGCGCAAGGCCCTGCCCCAGGATCAGGAGTTCAAGGAATCGACGATCCGTACGATCCTCAGGCGTCTGGAAGAGAAGCAGTATCTTCGACACGATGTCGAGGGACGGACTTATGTCTATCGGCCTCGGGTGAAACCGGAGAGCGTCGCGTCGCGTCAGGTCCTGGGGATCATTGACAAGCTCTGCAAAGGATCGGTGGAAAACCTGCTGGTCGGAATGGTGGACGACGAGTTGATTACACCAGAGAAGCTTCGCGAATTGGCAGACCGTATCTCCATGGCGGAAGCACAGCAAAAGTCGACCTCTCGAAAAGCCCGTCGGAAACCGAAAAAATAAGTTCGGCGCATCGATACCTGGACTCAGTGGTGGCACAGCAAACACAACAGTTACACATTTGAGGGTCGAGCGATGTTTGATCTCGCAGTTCAATGGCTGATCGTGACGGTGGATATCTCAGTGAAAGCTATGGTGCTGGCCGCCATTGCCGTGCTGAGCTTGCGTCTGCTGAAGCTTCACGACAGCAACCTGCGTCATCGCACGTGGACGGGCGTGCTGATTGGCATGCTGCTGCTGCCTGTACTGTCACAGACTTTGCCCACCCTGCAGCTTCCCGTCGCAGTTCCTGAGCCTTGGAAAATCTACCAACGCCGCGATGTCTCACCGCCGACAGCTTCGGTCGACACTGAAGATGCAGAACCGATTGCGATCAGGATTTCTCAGGAACTGTCATCTTCTCTCGCTACTGACGAATCATCGGGGGAGTCAGGATTCTATCGATCGGGGTGGCGTGACGACGCACGATCTACAATGCCGGATGCCGGACCTGAAGCGGAATTCGGTAACAGCAGTTTGGGTCTTGAGGTGACCGACAACCTCCATTCCACTGTCGCTGAGCTTAATAGTGATGACACCGAAGTTGCTTCGAGTACCCCTTCGTTGACCGTTCAGGATCCGGGTCCGCCACTTTGGCCGGGGAGCCTCCTGGCGCTCTGGCTCGCTGGGGCCGGTGTGATGGCACTACGGCTGCTGGCTGGTGTTGCGTACTCGCTTCGTCTCGTTTGGTCCTCCACTGTCATCACTTCAAATGATCTGGCGAAAAAGGGCGTTCATTTTCGATGGCTGACCAGTGATGAACGCCCGGCGATGACTTGCGAGTGTCCGCTGATCCGTGTGCCGGTGGCGTTGGGAGTCATTCGTCCACGGATTCTGCTCCCATCCGATTGGAACGCATGGTCAGCCGAGAAGCTGCAGGCGGTGATTGCTCACGAGCAGACGCACATCCAACGGGCAGATGGTGCGGTCATTTTTCTGGCGGAGGTGAACCGCTCCCTGTACTGGTTCCACCCGGTTGCCTGGTGGCTGCGGAGCCAGCTTGGTCAGCTCGCCGAAACCGCATGCGACGACGCGGCTATCGACTGCACTGGCGACCGCGCCAGTTACGCACGGCACCTGTTGGAAGTCGCATCAGCGGTCTCCGGTCATCGCGGCCGCCTTACCTCCGTCGGCATCTCCATGGCCCGTCCCTCCAACGTCGAAACCCGCATCAACGCCATCCTCGATTTCACCCGCCCTCTCTCGAAACGACTGACTTGGACAACAACCTTGCTCCTGTTCGGTGCTCTTGTCCCGCTCATCACCCTGGCTGCGGCAGTGCAGCCATCGACGGAGACGAAAGCGCAATCTTCCGCCAAACGGCCTGCAACCGATGATGCATTTGCAGCCGACGAGGCTGCTGATTCCGATCACATCGATGAACCCGGGGCGAGCCAAAACGAATCACCCATCACGGAAGGTCAGCAGCGGAGTGAGGACGATCCAGGGGTCGCGACACCCAAAGAGCCAGAGGCAAATCGTGAACTGTCGACAGAACCACTGTCGTATTCCGGGCGTGTGGAGACGCCACAAGGTGAACCGATTGCCGGGGCGAAGATTTGGCTGGCCGTGACGTCGCACGAGTTCAATAGCGAAGCGAATAGGGAGAATAGGGAGGGACTACTGCGCGAGTTGGGGACGGCGGATGAGCAGGGGCGGTTTGAGGTCGCGCTGGATGCGACGACGACTCAGGAGATCCGCAAGCGACTTCTCTTCGCGCAGGCGCACTTGGTGGCGACGACTGAGGGGCGCGGTTTGGATTGGATGCCGCTGGATGTGTTTGCGGACAATCCGGCTCCAAGCGAGAAGAGCGACATTCTGCAATCCCGAATCGACCGAGCGCTCGGGGACGGGCGTTTCGCCAGCCGCGCACTCAAGTTACGGTTGGAATCGCGGCCCGTGCGGGGGCGGCTGGTCGATCTGGAAGGCCATCGGCTGCCGAACGTGACGGTGTTGGTCGAGTGCCTCCAGCAGCCGGACATCCCCCGGTTGTTGAAGGCGTTCGAGAAGTCATGGGCGCGGGAGGTGGGTGAGGCATTCGACGCCACGAGCTTCGGCGTCGGGGGACTCGCGAGGAGCGAGCTGCAAAAGCTCATCCCGTCGGTGACGACGGACGAAAACGGCGAATTCGAACTCCGCGGCATCGGCGACGATCAACTGGTGACGCTCGTCTTCGCTGCCGATCGTATTGAAGCCCGCCCAGTGCATGTCCTCGGTCGCGAGATGGAGACGGTGAGCCTGCCGCACATTGATTACTATCCCGGCGGAGCGAAAGACGTGTTTGTCGGACGGGACTTCACCTATGCCGTCGGCCCCTCGGTCCCGTTGGAAGGTGTCGTCACGGACTATGACGCGGGCGAACCGATCGCCAACGTGTTGGTGTATGTCGAGCGACTGTTCAAGGAAGAGGGCGTCGAACACGCGCGGTTGCGGCTGGATACGTCCCATATGCGGGCGGTGACCGACGGGCAAGGCCGCTTCCGCATCACCGGCATGCCGCCGGGGGAGGGACACGTCGTCGAGGCCGTACCGCCGAAGTCCGAGCCGTACCTGATGGCATCGCAGGACGTCTCGCCGAGCCTTGACGACGGCGACGCGAAGCACATCGAGCTTCAGGTGAAGCGGGGAATCTGGATCGAAGGCCGCGTCACCGACAAACGCAGCGGCGAACCGGTCTTAGCGACGGTCGACTACCTGCCTTTGAGGAAGAACTCGAACTCGCCGGACATATCGGAGCTGGTCCCTGCCTGGGTCGAGCAGCGCTACCGGACGGACAGTGATGGCCGCTACCGTACGCTTGGTCTGCCCGGTCCCGGCGTGTTGTTGGTGAAGACGAGAGTGCCGGGTTATCCCCTGGCAGCCGGTGCCGAGACGATTGACGGTTACGATGCGTCGGGCGGCGTCATCCCCACGACCTTCCCCCAGCGGGTCTCGAACTGGCACCTGCTGAAACAGATCGATCCAGCCGCCGACGCGACCTCGTTTACCGGTGATCTCGTGTTGGATGCCGGCCTCTCAATTCCCGGCCGCGTCGTCGGACCCCGCGGGAAACCAATCTCTGACCTCTATGTCCTCGGACAGACCAAGCTAGACGGGTACTGGAGGCCGAAATATCAGGACAACGTTCGCACGACCGATCGGTTCACCGTCTACGGCTATGACGGAAAAGGCCCGCGGCAGTTGTTCTTCAAGAATAAGGATGAAACGCTCGTCGGCCAGTACCGCCTGGAAGGAGACGCCCCCGAGGAGATCGTGGTCACGCTCCAACCGTCCGTCCGAGTCACGGGACGGCTGATCGACAACGAAACCGATCTTCCCGCGGCGCGTTACTTCGTTCTTTGCGAGAGATGTTCTCTATTCAACGAAAAGTACCCGCCGGTGAATTTCCGCATTCATTGGTGCCACACCGATGACGAGGGCCGCTTTGAGATCAAGGGACTCATGCCCGGCCTCGTCTACAAAATGGACGCGTTTAACACAGACAGCGCCCTCAGGAACCGCAACCCCTTCACGATTGACCTGACTGCTGCCAAACCCGGCGGCGTCATC
The DNA here is from genome assembly GCA_014381825.1 of Planctomycetota bacterium. GTDB lineage: Bacteria > Planctomycetota > Planctomycetia > Pirellulales > Pirellulaceae. Next base: position 12,048 of record JACNKX010000161.1, on the reverse strand, counting down.
GAACTCGGGGATGTCCCCGGTCCGGACAGCGGCTCTGAGTGAGCGACTGCGAGAGTATGAGGGACGCATGTGATGAACAAAACGGACAACGTCTCAGTTTGGACGCCGTATGAGCCGGACGACGGCGCGCCGTGGAACCTGCGGCGAGTGGTCCATCTGCATCGGCGAGTGGTGTTCGGAGCGTGTTGGAGTGAGATTCAGCGGGATCTGGCGGAGGAGCCGGAGGCGGCAGTTTCGCGGGTCTTGAACGGGACAGTGCGCGCGAAGGGAGTGCCGGATGGATTTGAGCAGTTGGCGGAGGTGATCGGTGCGGCGGCGGTCGATTCGGGGAGTGCGGAGCGGTTGAAGGCGTGGTGGTTGTATCGGTGTTTGTTCTCGCCGCATCCGCTCCAGGAGCGGTTGACGCTGATGTGGCACAATCACTTCGCCACGAGCAACCTCAAGGTCAACGATCTGCGGTTGATGAAGCAGCAGAACGACACACTGCGCAAGCATGCTCTGTCACCGTTCGGCGTGATGCTCAGAGACATCGTGCACGATCCAGCCCTGCTGGAATGGCTGGACGCATCCTCCAATCGGGCCGGACAACCGAACGAGAACCTCGCGCGGGAGTTGATGGAGTTGTTCGCGCTGGGCGTTGGGAACTACAGCGAGGACGACGTGAAGGAAGCGGCAAGGGCTCTGACGGGATGGACGGTCCGCCAAAATAAATTTCGCAACCTCGAATCGCTGCACGATGAGGGTGAAAAAACGATTCTCAGTCGCACGGGCAACTTCGATGGTGATGATCTCGTCGACATCTTGATTGACGAACCAGCCGTTGCACGGCGACTCGCGTGGAGGCTGACGAATGAATTCTTCGGCGCAGGCGTGGTTAATGACTCTGCACTGGACGAGTTGGCAGAGGGCCTGCGGACGCACAACCTCGACATCCAATGGGGCGTTGGGGTGATCCTCCGATCGCAATTGTTCTTCAGTGATACGAACATCAACAGCCGCGTGTGCGATCCGGTGACGTTTCTGATTGCTCCTTTGCGCGCAATTGAGCGTTGGCGAAACCCTCCAGGTACGCTGATACTGGCCGAGTGGATCGAGCGAATGGGGCAGAACTTGTTCTCTCCACCCAACGTCGGCGGCTGGGCCGGAGGAAAAAGCTGGCTCTCGACGCGGACAGTCGTCGCCCGGGCCAATTATGCCTCCGCTCTCGTTGAGGGCCGGCTGGCGAATCCAATCCAGCCACCGGACCTCCAGGAAGTCTTCGAGCGACACGTCGGTTCTGTTGATCGTCAAAAACAGATTCGAGCCCTCAACCAGGTTCTGTTCGGCGAATCCACCGAGGAAGCAATTCGTAAAATTGACGGAGCCGTTGAGGAATCTTCCGACATCAACTCAGCATTACGTCAGGCAGTGACCTTACTGCTTACTCAGACCAAAGCGCACCTTCACTAATGATGGGCACTGACAACCGGAGCGAACCGATGAACACACGTCGACAGTTTCTGCAGCGGTCTGCGTCGGTTTCCCTTTCACCCTGGATTCCCGCAATTCTTCCGCACTCGCTCCAGGCCGCTGAAAGCAAAAAGGACGATCGGATTCTCGTCGTCGTCCAGCTCGATGGCGGAAATGATGGCCTCAACACGGTCATTCCGTACGCTGACGAAAATTATGCGAAGTACCGCCGCGAACTGGGTGTTCCAAAGAAGGATGTCCTGAAACTGACCGATGGCGTTGGCCTGCATCCTGCCATGAAACCGGCCGCCGAACTGTTCCAGGATGGGCGACTGGCGATCGTCCAGGGCGTCGGGTATCCCAACCCCAATCGCTCCCATTTCCGCAGCATGGCCATCTGGCAGCATGCCCGGCTGTTAGCGCGGGAACACGATCGCATTGGCTGGCTCGGTCGGGCCGCAGATACGGTCCACTCCACAGACGCCCGCGGCTTCCCCGCAGGTGGAGGCGCACCCGATTCAATCTACGTTGGCGAAGATGGCACTCCCGTCGCGCTTCGCGGCCGACGCGCAAACGCCGTCTCGATCTTACGGGAAGACGACCTGACGCTCGCCAATCCAATTGCTGCCCAACATTTCGGATCAGACGCGGATGATCTGTCGGCATATGTCACCCGCACGCTGACACGTTCGTTCGACGTGGCCCGGCAGTTCCAGGATGCAGAAACGATGGCAAAACGCGAATCCTTGCAGTACCCAAATTCGAAGCTGGCCGGCAAGCTTCGTTTGGCGGCGCGGATGATCAAGCTGAACGTAGGGACGCGAGTCTATTACGTGTCACAGTCTGGCTATGATACACACGCTTATCAATCGAACACGCATCGGCAGTTGCTTCGCGAGTTCTCAGAAGCGTTGCAGGTTTTCCTGAACGATCTCCGCGATTCGCAACTGGAAGAGCGCGTCGTCGTGCTCGCCTTCAGCGAGTTTGGCCGTCGCGTTCAGGAAAATGGCTCGGCCGGAACAGATCACGGAGCCGCCGGGCCGGTATTCATTGCAGGCAGTGCTGTCCGGGGCGGACTCGTCGGAGAACACCCTTCGCTCACGGACCTCGTTGCGGGCGACCTGAAAATGTCGATCGACTTCCGCCAAATCTACGCCACGCTCCTCGATGAATGGCTGTCCATTCCCTCAATGAACGTTCTCGACGACTCCTTCGACAGACTTCAACTCATAAAGTCGTGACTGTGGACACTTGCCTGACCAAGATGGTCGAGCGTCATCAAGATGAGTGCACAAGAAACTCACTTCTGAACCTGGTTCCGCTTTTTTTTGCAAACTGCACAAGGACGAACCGTCCGCGTGCAGAAACTGGACGCCGCTTGCGCGCTCAGGACAAGACGTCTGAGTCGCGAAGTTGAATCGCCGGAATCACCGAGGTACGCGTTAGCTGTGCATGCAACTGGGACTCTGTAAGCTGCGTTGGATTGAAACGCCGACGAAGCTTGGCGTTTTAATTGCACTCTTGATTTTACCCCCAAATGCAAGCATGTGCTCCTAGGGCTTCATCGCTCATTTCCCTGGGATATTCGGCCCTAGTGTGGACTTAAAATCCTGTGACTGCCGCGAGGTCTAACTGCGAGCCGTTTTAGAATGGCCACTGTTTGCCGAGCACGCTCTTCTGCGTTTTGGTCAATTCTTTGATGCCACGACGGCCGAGTTTGAGCAGTCCATCGAGATCGTCGTCGCTGAAAGTGGCTTCTTCGCCAGTGCCTTGGATTTCGACGAAGCGGCCGCCGCCTGTCATCACGACATTCATGTCGACGGCGGCTGCGTAGTCTTGCTCGTAGTCGAGGTCGAGTGTCGGCTTGCCCTTTACCATGCCGACACTAATCGCGGCGACGCTGTCTCGAAGCGGGAACTTCGACGGATCAGGAAGCTGCTTTTGGATACTACGAATGGCTTCGACCAGCGCGATGAATCCGCCGGTGATGCTCGCGGTTCGCGTACCTCCATCGGCTTCGAGGACGTCGCAGTCGACGGTGATAAGCTGTTCGCCAAGTGCTTCCAAATCGGCGACGGCGCGAAAGCTTCGCGCGATTAGTCGCTGGATCTCTGTCGTGCGACCGTCAACCTTGCCGCTTCGCTCGCGTCGCTTTCGTGGAGTTGTACTGTTCGGCAGCATGTTGTACTCGGCCGTAATCCAACCTTTTCCCTTGCCTGCGAGCCAGGGCGGTACATCCGACTGAACGCTCGCAGTGCAAAGAACCGTCGTCTTGCCAGACTGATACAAGACGCTCCCCGGAGAGGTTCGCGTAAAACGTCGTTTGACCTTGATTTCGCGGAGTTCGTTCGAACGACGTGTCATAGATGTGTTCTCAATTTGCGAGTAACAATGAACGTTGCGAGTAACAATGAACGGATTAAGCTTGCGTTCCGAGCAACCAAGCGAGTAGGCCCTTCTGGGCGTGCAGTCGGTTACCGGCTTCCTGAACGATGGCACTTTGGGGACCGTCGATTACTTCGGCAGACACCTCCTCGCCGCGACGCGCGGGAAGACAGTGTAAGAAACAAGCATCGGAATCAGCGTGCTTCATGAGCGCAGCATTGACTTGATAGCTGGCGAATGCGGTGGCACGTTCTTCTTGCTCGGCCTCCTGCCCCATGCTCGCCCAAACGTCCGTATAGACTGCCGCCGCGCCTTCTGCGGCTTCGACTGGATCGTTCGTTTCGAGTAGCTTCAGAGCAGGGATCTCCTGCTGCAGCTTCGCCCGAAACTCCGCATCAAACCCGTATCGGTCGGGAGCAGCGATCGCAAACTCGACGCCAAGCTTCCCGCATGCGACGACCAAGCTCCGTGCAACGTTATTCGCATCGCCAACGTAAGCCAATCGCAGGCCAGACAACGAATTGTGGCGTTCGCGCAGTGTGTACAAATCTGCCAGTGCTTGGCAAGGATGCGACGTATCGGTCAAACCATTGATGATCGAGCAGGTGCAATGCTCGGCCAGCTCTTCGACTTTGGCGTGCGAGTTTGAACGGCAAACTACGGCATCGACGTACTGGCCTAGGACCTGCCCAAAGTCCGCCGTCGATTCGCGCTCCCCCCAACCGACGTCCTTTCCGAGGAACATGCTGCTCCCGCCTAAATTCGCCATGGCCGTTTCAAAACTTACGCGTGTTCGTAACGATTGCTTCTCGAACAGCAGTGCTAAGACACGTCCCGGAAAGAGTGGCTCGCGGATACCTTCCTGGAACTTTGTCTTCAGGTCTTGCGTTATCGCAAAGATTCGTTCGATCTCTTTGGAAGTGAGATCAAACAGGGATAGCACGTGTCGCATGTTAGGGATCCTCTCAATTACCTCTTGCGTCGCACGGATCGCACCTACTCAGCGGCGACTGACTTCAATACATCTTCGAGGATCTCGCAACCCTCTTCTGCCTGTTCCATCGTGAGGTTCATCGCGGGCAATAGTCGCACAACTCGGCCTTGTGTGCAATTGATCAGCAGGTTTCGCTCCAGACACTGCTGAACGACTGGCGCACCGTCAACGGTCAACTCGACACCAACCATGACACCAAGAACGCGTACCTCCTGAATGATGTCGCACTCTTGCTTCAGGGAGTCGAAACGAGTTCTGAAAAACTCTTCCAGCTGCTTCGCACTCGCAAGTAGATTCTCCTCTTCCATTGTCTGGAGAGTGGCGATGCCCGCTGCGGAAGCAATCGGGTTACCGCCGAACGTCGCGGCGTGCATACCGGGCCGCAAGCTTGGGGCAATCTCTGGGGTCGTCATCATCACACCGCCAGCGATGCCGCTGCAAACGGCTTTGGCCAGCGTCATTACATCCGGCGTTACATCAAAATGTTGGTAGGCAAACCAATTTCCCGTTCTGCCGCAACCGCTCTGAACTTCGTCAAAGATCAGCACCAACCCGTTGTCGTCGGCCAGCTGCCTAAGCCCTTGCAGGAACCCTTCCGGCGGAATGCGAATTCCACCCTCGCCCTGCACGGGTTCGACCATGATCGCACATGTCTCGTCGTCGATCAGCTGCTCAACCGCCTCGAGATCGCCGAACGGCGCATAGTTGAATCCGGCGACTAGCGGGCCAAGACCCTCGTGGTACTTCGGCTGGGCGGTCGCGGTTAGCGATCCGAGCGTTCGACCGTGAAATCCACCTTCGAACGTGATGATCTTGTAACGCTCCTTCGGTGTGTGCAGTCGAGCCAACTTAATCGCTGCTTCGTTCGCTTCGGTTCCCGAATTACAAAAGAAAGCTTGCCCGCCAAAGCTTCGATCGGACAGCTCTTTCGCCCATTGGCCTTGAACATCCATGTGCCAAGTGTTTGGAACGTGGATCAGCTTGGCCACTTGGTCTTGGACAGCTTTCACTACACGGGGCGGGCAATGGCCGAGCAGATTACATCCCCAACCCGGAAACAAATCGAGGTAGCGATTGTCTTCGCTGTCCCACACCAAGGAACCTTCGCCGCGAACCAAGTTCACGGGGTATCTCCCGTAGTTCGGAATGACATACTTCTTGAAAGTTTCGATCGTGTCGCTCGAATTCATGAGACGCTCGCGGTGACAGGTAAGCAACGAAGGAGTGCTGGTGAAGTATTGACGACAGATAGTAAGCGTAGGAGGTTCGTGCTGAGAGGTATCATGCAACGGCTAATTCTGTACGAGTTGGGTCCCCACGCCGGTCGTCGTATAGATTTCGAGCAAGAGCGAGTGCCGGATGCGACCGTCAATGATGTGGATCTTGCGAACGCCTTTGTCGAGTGTTTCCAAGCACGCTTCGACCTTGGGAATCATCCCGGCGGCAATCGCACCCGTTGAAATCAGCTCGCGAGCTTGGTCCGCAGTCAGACTGTGGATCAGCGAATCGGGATCATCCTTGTCGCGACGCACACCGTTCACGTCGCTCATAAAGACTAGTTTTTCAGCGCCGAGCGCTTGCGCGACTGCCGTCGCAGCGGTGTCGGCGTTGACATTCAGTTTATTGCCTTCTTCATCGATGCACATCGAAGGAATAATCGGAACTTGTCCCGCATAGCACAAGTTATCGATCGTCAGTCGGTCAACACGCATCACCCGCCCGACATGTCCGAGATTCACCGGGCCGCCTTCGCTGTCGAGTTGCAATCGTTCGCCAAACAAGACGTTTGTTGTATTGAAATTCAAGTTCATCGCACGGCCTTCGAGCTTCTCAATTTCGGCGGCAAGATGCTCGTTGGTTTCACCCGCCAAGACTCGCTCGACAATCGCGAGTGTCGCTTCGTCGGTGTATCGCCGACCCTGGACAAAGTGCGATTCGATGCCCGCATCCTTTAGGGCGCGGTTAATAGCTGGCCCGCCGCCATGAACGACTACGGGACGCATGCCCACGGACTCCATAAACACGATATCGAGCAATACATGTTGGAGGGCATCTGCATCGTCGAGGAAGCTGCCGCCGAGCTTTATGACGGTCACCTTATCGCGAAACCGGCGTATCCAGCCAAGCGCTTCGATCAGCGTGTCGGCCTTGGCGATCGCTTCTTGCAAGAGACTCGTCTCCCCGATGGAAGTACTTCCCTGCCAATGCGGGCCCGAGAAGGAAAACCGCGCATTTTATGCCTCGAACTCACAACATGTCAACGATCGTCGCGTCTTCGTCGCGCCCCCTCTTCGCAAGCTTGCTCAGCCTTTAGAATAGCTAAGATTATCGCACGAAAACCTCTCGCACTGCAGGTTCCATGTCCGGCTATAACCTTACTCACCTCAAGCAGTTAGAAGCCGAAAGCATCCACATCATCCGCGAAGTGGCGGCGGAGTTCCATAACCCCGTAATGCTGTATTCCGTCGGCAAGGACTCGTCGGTCATGGTTCGCTTGGCCCAAAAGGCTTTTTATCCCGCGAAGCCACCGTTTCCCCTGATGCACGTCGATACGACCTGGAAGTTCAGCGAGATGATTCGGTTCCGTGAAGAGTACGCTCGCAAGGAGTTAGGACTCGACGTGATCGTTCATATCAATGAGGAAGGTAAGAAACACGCGATCCATCCGCTTGATGATAGCGAGAAGCACACGGAAATAATGAAGACGGACGGGCTGAAGCAGGCGCTGGACAAACACGGCTTCGATGCCGCATTTGGAGGCGCTCGCCGCGATGAAGAAAAGTCGCGGGCAAAGGAGCGGGTCTTCTCGTTTCGCGACAAGCATCATCGCTGGGACCCAAAGAACCAACGCCCCGAGTTGTGGAATCTGTACAACGCTCGAGTGAACAAAGGGGAAAGTATTCGCGTCTTCCCGATATCGAATTGGACGGAGCTAGATGTCTGGCAGTACATCCACTTGGAGCAAATCCCGATCGTTCCGCTGTACTACGCCAAGGAACGCCCTGTAGTGCATCGTGGCGGCACGTTGATCTTGGTCGATGACGATCGCCTCGAGCTCGAACCAGGTGAAGTGCCGGAAATGCGTCGTGTTCGCTTTCGAACGCTAGGCTGCTACCCGCTTTCCGGCGCAGTTGATTCGGATGCAACGACGCTGCCAGAGATTATCCAAGAGATGCTGCTTTGCACGACTTCCGAACGACAAGGTCGGGTGATCGACCAAGATGAAGGTGGCGCGGGCATGGAAGAAAAGAAGAAGAGAGGATACTTCTAACGCAATGTCCCATCAGTCCGATCTTATCGCCACCGACATCGATGCCTACCTGGCTCAGCATGAGCAAAAGGAGTTGCTTCGGTTCCTGACTTGCGGCAGCGTCGACGACGGCAAAAGTACGTTAATCGGTCGACTGTTCTACGATGCCAAGCTGATCTATGAGGATACGCTCAAGACGCTCGAGCAAGACTCGACGACGCATGGCACAACAGGCGGCACATTTGATCCAGCACTTTTTACCGATGGCCTGAAAGCAGAACGCGAACAGGGCATCACGATCGACGTCGCGTACCGCTACTTCTCGACGGCCAAGCGGAAGTTCATCATCGCCGACACCCCGGGTCACGAGCAATACACGCGGAACATGGCAACAGGTGCGTCAACGTGTGATCTGGCGGTGATCTTGGTCGACGCGCGGCATGGTGTCGTCACGCAAACGAAGCGACATAGCTTCATCGTCGATTTGCTCGGTATCAAACATGTGCTCGTGGCGATAAACAAGATGGACCTCGTTGATTACAGCGAGGACATCTACGAGAACATTCGAAGCGACTACGGCGAGTTCGCAAGCAAGCTTGATCCGAATGACCTGCACTTCATTCCAATCTCTGCACTAAACGGGGACAACATCGTCGACCCCAGTGAGAACATGTCGTGGTATCGTGGCACGACTCTGATGAGTTTTCTTGATACGGTTTACATTGGTTCCGATCGCAACTTCAAAGACTTTCGTCTTCCCGTCCAGTACGTGAATCGACCGCACCTCGACTTTCGTGGATTCTGCGGAACGATCGCATCCGGAACGGTCCGCCAGGGCGACGAGGTCATGGCGTTGCCATCGCGCAAGACGAGTCGCGTGAAGTCAATCGTCACCTTCGATGGCGACTTGGAAGAGGCGTTTACTCCGCAATCTGTCACCCTCACGCTAGAGGACGAAATCGACGTCAGCCGTGGGGACATGATCGTTCGTCCCGGTAACGTACCGCGTTTGGAGCAGAAGTTCGAAGCGACAATCGTCTGGATGCATGACGAGCAGTTAGTGCCAGGCAAGACCTATATCTTCAAGCAAGCCGGAAAGAGTGTCACGGGCACGGTTGATACTTTGCGTTATCAGATCGACGTAAACACTTTGCACCGCCAAGACACGCCGACGTTGAAACTTAACGAAATTGGTCGTTGTAGTGTTTCGCTGAGCGAACCTATCTGTTTTGACGGCTACAGACGCAATCGAACAACGGGCGCGTTCATCATTGTTGATCGGATCAGTAACGCGACTCTCGCGGCGGGAATGATCTTAGACCTTTCCACTGGCGAACAGAGGCACGATCATTGGGACGAGGAACCGAAGAGCGAAAGTCTAAGCACGGAGTTAAGCGCCGTCACTTCCGAAGAACGGACGGCCCGCTTTGGTCAGAAGCCAGCGACGATTTTACTAACGGGATTGACGGGAGCCGGTAAGACGACCATCGCTTATGCCTTAGAGCGTCGCTTGTTTGATCTCGGTCGTGCGGCAACGGTTTTGGACGGTCAGAATATGCGACGCGGGATCAGTCGAGACCTTGGCTTTGCAGCTGACGATCGTTCCGAGAACCTTCGCCGGAGCGCAGAAGTTGCGAAATTGATCAACGACGCTGGGTTGATCTGCATCGGCGCATTCGTTGCTCCACGGGAAGAGGTCAGGCAGAAGGCGGCAGAAGTCGTTGGCGACGACCGCTTCCTGGTCGTCCACCTCGCGGCACCTGTCGAAGTTTGTCGTGAACGTGACACCGACGGGCATTATCCACTGGCCGATTCGGGCGAACTCGCAAATTTCCCGGGTGTTTCGTCGCCGTACGAAGAACCCACCTCGCCAGAATTAGTACTACCAACGCATGAGCTTCCCGTGGACGAATGCGTCGACGCAATTCTGAAGCTGCTAGAAGAGCGCGGCGTCGTTTAGGTCATCCTCCATCAGTAATGTCCCGGTCGCCTTACGGGAACAATAAGTTCACCGACTTCAGCGTCATTAATCGTTGCGACGGTTTGCTCTTCGCTCGAACGGTCAACGTGTGATCACCGCTGTTGGGTACGGCAAGGAAGTATTCGTCCGTGACTGGCTCGCCAGTGCCGCGAATTTCGCACTCCCTTTCCTGGTCGCCGACCGCGATCACGAATGACCCACCTTCGGCTTCTGGTCGCGCGGCATAGGTGACATGGACGTGAAAGATTCCTTGCGGTGGAACTTTGACGACTTTGAAGTTCCAACTGACCCAATCGTCCATCGACTCCCATTCGCTGATGACATTGACGTTTCCGGAAATCCCAAGCCGAAGCGTCGGTCCATGTAATTCGGCAAAGCTGGCATCGAGATTCACGCTTCCATCGCCTTCCTGGTAAATCAACACCGGCTCGCGCTCTTTGTACACTGGCTCGGCCTGCAACAGTTCACCAATTTGGGAAGCTGCGGGTACGCTCGCCGCATCCGTGAGTAAATGCTGCTTCCGTTGACGTAACACAAGTGTGGCAACGACACCGACCAGCAAGACGAGGAGCACGGTCGCCATCACGGCGAACATCTTCGAACCCGAGCCTTCCGCGCAGTCCTCGGTTACTGCGTCTTCAGAATGGGCGTCCGCGATCGGCGGATTGGCAATTTGTGCGACTTGCGGTGGGGCAGCTGAACTGAAGAGAACGGCTTCAATCACTTGGTCGTAACTTGCCCTGGCCCCTGGATTCAACAAACAGACTCGCGCCGCGGCCAATTCATTCAGGAGTTTCTGCGAGTAAGCAGCTCGAGTTCCCATTTGGAATGTGCGAACTTGCGACATTCGTGCGTCGGCAGCAGCAGCGATGATCGTAACATCGCTCTCAAAACGCTGGATGCCCAGGAGCCGATAATGGTCGACAGGCATCTCGTGCGGCTCGATCCCAAGCCACTGCAAATAGGGGTCGAACGATTCGGACATAGAGACAAGCCGGGGGCAATGTGGGCGTGAAACGATGCGCCGACCGCGGCAACGAAAGTCCCGGCTTGCGTCACCACTTCGGCCAGACTCCACCTTAACCACAAATGCGAGGCCTGCTCAATGGGCGATTAGCGACCGGTTTTCCCTCTCCTCCCCAGACGTCAGCGATTCACTCGGTTGAGATAGTCGGCTGGCACGCGAGGGTGTAAGATGACGTTGGCCAGAGACGACTTACCCAGAGATGACTGGTATCGTTGCCGCACAGGAGGAAGTTGCTAGTTGCGGCCTGTCGTTGGGGCTTCTAAAGTGGGGACTTACCCCAAGTTTGCGAAACGAAACACATCTTGCGGTTCGTCCGCGGTTAGCGACTTATCGCAACCGTGTACACTCCCGCCAGACAATCCTCTACGGAATCTAAGGAGACGATTATGTTGCGTCATCTAAAACAAGGTCGTTGGATGTTGCTGGTGCTTGGCTTGGCATTTGGTGCGGTCATCGGAGCATTCGCCAGTTTCCAATTCTCTGGCCCACGAATTCAGCTGCCAACGACATTGCTCAACGCATCGGCCACTCACGGTGGAACGACGATGGCAATCGCGACCGGCCCTATCCAAGATGGAGTTGAAGGCTTCTTCGTCCTGGATTTCATCACCGGTGAATTGACATGTTCGGTCTTGAACCCGCGCACAGGCGCCATGGGCGGCGCTTATCGCGCCAATGTTGTCACGGATTTGGGCGTCGAGCAAGGGAAGCAGCCGCAGTACTTAATGGTCACCGGTGCCGCGAATTTCCGGACGCAGGGCGGTAATGTCGCGCCAGCGGAAAGTGTTGTCTACGTCGCCGATGCTAACACCGGTCGTTATGTGGCGTACTGGCTGCCCTGGAACAAGCTTGCCGCTCAGCAAGGCTTCCCCCAGGCCAATCCCATGAAAGTCCTTGGCAGAGGATCGGCGCGTAGCATTCAAGTCGAGGAGGTAAGACGCGGAACGGTACTCGCCAGAGTT
>JACNKX010000159.1 GCA_014381825.1 Planctomycetota bacterium | reverse complement strand
AAGTGGGATTGGGAGAAACAAGAATGCTGGCAGGGCATATGGAAATATAATACAAGGCAACTTGATTGGGACGACCGCCAGCGGCACTGCCGATCTTGGTAATGCGCTCGATGGCCTGCGCATCGAAAGCGGCAGCAACACGATCGGAGGAGTTGGAGTCGGCCAAGGAAACACGATCTCCGGTAATGACAACCATGGCGTCGTGCTGACGGGAGGGAACGCGAGCGGCAATGCGATCCTTGGTAATAAGATCGGCGTCGATAGTCTGGGCATCATTGACCTCGGCAACTCGCTGTCAGGCGTGCGAATCGGCAATGGTGCAATCTTAAACGTTGTAGGAGATTCCTCGGATTCTGACGGCAAGAACATCATCTCGGGCAACAACAACTTTGGAGTGTCGATCAAAGATACGGGAACCAACGGTAATGAACTGTTCGGAAACCACATTGGCGTCGATGCCGTTGGCTCCTTAGGAATTGGGAACTCCTTAGGCGGCGTGAAGATCGAAGCTGGAGCGGCTAATAATCACGTTGGCCGGGCCAGCGCTTCCACCAGCAACGTCATCTCTGGAAACGATAACGCTGGCGTTGCGATCAGGGACAACGGCACGAACGGGAACACGGTCGAAGGCAACTTCATCGGTGTGAACGTCGACGGTACGGCGCAGCTGCCGAACAACGGCAATGGCATCTCGATCTATGCGGGTGCTCAAGGCAATCTGGTCGGTGGCACCACCGCCAATGCACGCAATGTGATCTCGGCAAACACCCAAGATGGCATTGCAATTCGACATGCAAATACAACAGGGAATACGATCCAAGGCAATTACATTGGCTTGGACGTGACCGGAACGGCCGACTTGGGCAACGCCGGCAACGGCATCTTGATCGAGCTGAACACGTCGAATAACACGATCGGTGGTTCCGCGATCGGTGCCGGCAACATCGTGTCGGGCAACCAGAACCACGGCGTCAATGTAATCGGCGGCAGCAACATCACAATCCAAGGCAACACGATCGGAAGCGGTGTCGCCGGAACAGAGAATCTGAAGAACGAAGGAAGCGGCATCGTCGTCAGTACGACCGACGGGTCGAACATCGTCGTCGGAGGAGAGGCCCCGGGCGAAGGCAATCTGATCGTTTACAACGATGAGCGTGGGATCTTCACGAGTAACACCGGACCTAGTGACAAGATCGTGGGCAATACGATTCGATTCCAAGGGTTAAGCGGCATCCTTGGTGACCGAGCGAACGTAACCATCGCCAAGAACGTCATTCACGAGAACAGCACAAGTGCCAACTTCGATGAACTGGTGCTCAGTGGAGCTAATCAGCAGGTCTATCAGAATACGATCCACGGCTCGCCGGGGGACGGCATCTCTGTCGAGGGGAGCGGCCAGATCCTCCGCAACAACATCGTGACAGGAAACGCAGGCTTTGGCATCCGAATAGACGGCGGGTCAATTGCTCAGGAAAATCACAACCTGATCACAGACGCAACGACCGGGATCGGCAGCGGGACGAATAACGTTGCGGGGCGGATCAGCAGCGGTTCGCTCGACCCGACGGATATCAATGCTGATCCAGAATTCACGGCTGCAGGCATGGGCGACTTCACACTCACCGAGCCAGCGAGTCCCGCAATCAACGCTGGCATTGACCTGGGCGTGAACCAACCCGACATGAACGGAGCGGCTATCGGATTATTCAACGGGAGTGCTCCAGACATTGGTGCGTTAGAGTCAACAACTGTCGATAGCCTCGCGCCGACGGACGAATTCCTTGTGAATGTCGACCAGACGTCCAGTGGCCAAGAGACGAGCAACGAGAATCGCGGCAGCAATCGAGCGATCGCGACGGCTCCTGATGGAAGCTACGTCGTCGTTTGGACCGACAACAACGGATCGGATGCGTCGGTGCATGGCCAACGATACGACCGCTTCGGCGAAGCACAAGGAAGTAACTTTCTTATCAATCAAACCACCAGCGATCATCAACGCTGGATCTCGACTGACAGCGATGGTACCGGCAACTTCGTCGTGACTTGGGTCGGTGAGAATCAAGACGGAACGCCGCGGAGTGTGTTCGCGCGGCGTTATGACGCCGATGGTACGCCGCAAAGCGGTGAATTCCGAGTAAACACGGAGAACACCGGAACGCAGGACAACGCCTCGGTGGCGGTTGACTCCGATGGAGGCTTCGTAGTTGTGTGGGAAGGTGATGGTGCCGGTGGATACGACATCTACGGACGTCGCTACGATTCCTCGGGCTCGCCTCTCGGTGGCGAATTTCAGATCAACACGCTCAACCCCGGAGCGCTTGGCGAACCAGTTGTAGCAAGTGCCGACAACGGACAGTTTGTGGTCGTATGGGGCGACGCGGACGGTGTCCAGGCACAGCTCTACGACGAAAGCGGCGTTCCAGTTGGCGGCCAGTTCGAGATCGATGATTCCAACTTCGCCGGACAAGCTGGCGTCGCGATGGACGTAGACGGCGACTTTGTCGTCGTTTGGCGTGACACCGCCGGCACGAGGATCTTCGGCAGAATCTATGATGCTGCCGGGACGCCGCTCGATTCGCGGTTCCAGATCAACAATACCAACGGCGGAACCCAGACGAACCCGTCCGTTGATGTCGACGTGAACGGGAACTTTGTCGCGGTTTGGGAAGGCAATGGGCCTGGTGATTCAAGCGGCGTGTTCTATCGACGATATACTGCGACTGGAACAGCGCTCGATCCTGCTGAACTGTTGGTGAATGCGACAACAGGCGGCACGCAGGATCAAGCCTCGATCGCAGTGCAGAATACGGACAATTTTGCCGTGGTCTGGAGTGGCAACGGGCCTGGGGATGATAACGGCGTCTTTGTGCGTCAGTTTGGGGATGCGAATCGACCGCCGCTAAACGGCGTTCCCACCGCACAGAACGTCGATGAAGACGGTGATCTCATCTTCTCTTTCGCGATTGGAAATCTGATCTCGATTAGCGATCCCGACGCCGGTCTGAACGCGGTCGAGCTTGCGCTGATGGCAACCAATGGTGTGCTGACATTACCAATCACGTCGGGTCTGACCTTCAGCGCCGGTGATGGTAACGCAGATTCGCAGCAGCGGTTCCAAGGCACGATCACTGACGTAAACACCGCACTCGATGGGCTCCAGTTTGAGCCAATCGAAGATTTCGCCGGTGCGGCGAACCTCGTGATCGCTTCCAACGACCTTGGCAACACGGGAAGTGGCGGAGCGCAGTCCGACGTCGATTCTGTTGCGATCACCGTGGTTGCTGTCAATGATCCACCGATGAACTCGATTCCTGGCCCACAATCAACTGCCGAGGACACACGGCTCACTTTCTCGAGCCTTACAGCTAACGCGATTTCGATATCCGATATCGACGTCGGTGGAGAAGAAATTCGGGTCACGCTCGCCGTGACGAACGGCAAGCTCTCCTTGAATGGAACGGCAGGGCTAATCTTCAGCAACGGTGAGGGAATCGCCGACACATCAATGACGTTCGAGGGAACACTGGCGGCCGTCAATGCGGCACTT
The DNA here is from genome assembly GCA_014381825.1 of Planctomycetota bacterium. Lineage (GTDB taxonomy): Bacteria > Planctomycetota > Planctomycetia > Pirellulales > Pirellulaceae. The sequence goes on along the minus strand of JACNKX010000159.1, from coordinate 15,686 downwards.
GATGGTCTCGTCTACGATCCGAACGACAACTATTTCGGCAACGACCAGATCATGATCGTCTCGAACGATTTGGGCAACACTGGCTCGGGCGGGCCGGAGGGCGATACAAGCTCAGTCGCAATCACCATTAGCTCGATCAACGACGCGCCGATCGCGAACAACGATCCCGGCACCTACGCTCCGCTCCTGGAGTCGCTTAATCCTCTGAGCTACTGGCGGCTCGGCGAAGCGAGCGGCTCGTTCGTCAAAGACATTGTCGGTTCGAATACCGGCACGATCACTGATGCAATGTTAGGACAATCGGGCGCAATCGTTAGCGATGCTAACACGGCGATTAGCTTCGATGGCTCTAACGAGTTTGTCGAGATTCCGCATTCGACGGATTACCAAGTCGCCGATGGGACAGTTCAGTTTTGGTTCAAGGCGAACGACATAACGCAGAACGCGGATCTGTTCTCAAAGGATCATACGGGCTTCGGTACCGGTGGGCACTTGACGTTGAGCTTGACGAATGACGGTCATGTCAAAGTGCGTTTGCAGAGTATGACGCAGAGCAAATTCGTCGAATCGAATAGCACGCTGACGAACGACGTGTGGCATCATGTAGCTTTCTCGTTCGGTTCGGGAGGCATGAAGCTATACGTGGATGGTGCGCTGGCGGATACAGACTCATTCTCCGGCGGAATTGGCGGTAACGTCGAACCAATCGCGTTGGGAGCGGGCACAACGTCCAGTTCGCAAGGTGCGGTCACACCAATCAACAAGTTCTTCGAAGGCGAACTCGACGAGGTCGCAATCTTCGCTACTGAGCTTTCGAGCGGTGACATTAGCCAGCTCTATGCGGCACGATCCGAACTCTATCAGGGGACGGAAGGACTTGAGTTATCGATTCTCGCAATCGATGGCGTGTTGGCCAATGACTTCGATGCAGAAAACGCAATGCTGCAAGCGACTTTGGTAAGCGACGCGACGAATGGATCCGTGTCGCTGAACTTGGATGGGTCGTTTACTTATCTGCCCGATCCTGAGTTCAACGGCATCGACACCTTTACGTATAAAACGAACGACGGAGTATTCGACTCGAACCTCGCCACGGCAACTATCTCGGTTAACCGCGTCAATAATCCGCCGAATGCCGTCGACAACGACTATCTGGTCAGCGAGGACGCCGAGCAATTGACGGGCAACGTGGTCACGGACGATACGGGATCGGGTGTTGATTCGGATGCCGATGGTGATGCGGTATTCGTGTTGGAAGTCAACGGCGACCCCAACTTGGTTGGCGTTCCGATCAACCTTGCCGCCGGCGCAACGCTGTTGGTAAGTCAAGATGGTGCGATTCAGTATGATCTGAACGGTCAATTCCAAAGTCTGGCTGCCGACCAATCGGCCAGCGATGTGTTCACTTACACGATTGCCGACGGTTGGAATGTTCGCATGATTCGTGTAACGGGCGACGAGATCAGCAACACAACCGAAGCCGAAGGCGTCCTAGCGGCCGCGACGGGCGTCGGATCACTGGTGGCGAACGGCGAGAGCTACGACGTCGTTGTCTTCGAAGACCATGTCGCGTCGCTCGTCGACTACGGCGATGGGGCGGCCGCCGATAACTTTAATACCAATAATCTGTGGCCGGACGGGACACTTGACGGTGGTGATCATTTCTTAGTGAATGCGGTATCCAGTTGGATTCTGCCCGCGGGAACGTACACGATCACTTTCGGTAGCGACGACGGAGGCGTGCTACGGCTTGGCAATGGCCAGGTGTTCGATACCGTGTTTGCTTCGGACGTCCCGGCCGGTTCGAATGAGATTCGGTTTGAATCTCCTCGGTCGCATGCGGTGACTGGCGGCAGCTTTACAGTAGCCGCGCCAACTCTAGTAACGCTGGAGGCTTTGGCTTGGGATCAGCTGCTCGATGCTTCGTTCGAGATTAGCATCGCGAGCGGAACGCATGCCAGCTTCGACGGTGCGGTCGATAGCGGCGGGAGTTTCGAATTGCTCAAGGACGGAACGCTCGGCTGGAGTCTGACTCACTCACACGCTTCTGTCGACATCACTGTGCAGGGCGTCAACGACGCTCCGATTGCTCACGAAGATCAGTTCGCGGCAAACTCGGGCGATGAATTGATTGTCGCGGCGGATGGTGTACTCGCGAACGACGTGGATCCTGATAGCGAGGAGTTAACTGCAACCGCTGTCGTGTTGCCGACAAAGGGCACGCTGACGCTTAACTCCGATGGCTCATTTTCTTTCATCGCCGATAGCGGAGCGTCAGGAACGGACGAGTTCTTTTACATTGCTAACGATGGGATCAACGACAGCCCGCTGACTCGAGTCGAGATAACGATCGCGTTTGGCGGCGCGCCGGGACCAGGGGCCGGTGAAGGCGGCGAATCAGAGGGGCCCAACGAATCGGAGTCACCCAGCGAATCAGAAAGTGGCGAAGAAAGTCCGGGCGCACCAGAGTCCGTTCTTCCTGTTCCGGAGATCGAAGAACAGCCTCCTTTGGGGCCAGCAGCAGGCAGTGTGCAGCAAGGCCGCGACGGACAACAGCCTCCTGCTCCCCAGCCGACCGACGACCGCGAAACAGCAGCGTCTAAACCGGATGCTGCTCACGCGATCATCAGCCTTCAGCGAGCCGCCGATTCTTCGAACTACGGTTATTCGGAGGCGCGTGACCGAGTTCGTGTACTGGTACAGGGAATCGTCGAAGGAAATAGCAGCAGTTCGCTCTTGCCTGAGGGAGTGACGCAGCTGATCTCGAATGGTGAGTTCAGCTTCGTTTCACGAACAAGTGCGCTGTGGCAAGACCTTGAAGATCTTGAAGACCGTGTCGAACAAGACATTCGTTTCGAAGCGGCAGAAGTTGCCTCCGCACTCGGCGTCACAACGACGTTATCGGTCGGGTACGTTCTGTGGTTCCTACGCGGGACTTACCTTGTCAGCTGTGTGCTGGCCCAAATGCCAGCCTGGAAGATGGTCGACCCGCTGTTCGTCTTCGGGGGTTCCGAGCTTCTTGGTGATGAAGACGACGAGTCGTTGACCGCGATGTTGCAACGGTCGAACGACATTGATCACGAAGCAGCTGCCGTTGAACCGGAAACAGATTCCGAAACGATGCCTGCGGTCGGAGAATAATCGTGTACACAGAAGTTCAAGATTGGCGACAGGCAAGAGAGGAGGCCCGTTCTCGGGCAATTGATCTACGATGAGGTTTCTACCAATCAAAGCACAAATCGCGATCGCTCAAGCCTTTTTGTTGGCCAGCATCGTTATTCTCGCGGCCATCTTCGGAATCGTTCCGAATCGACGGGCTGCGGAGATGCAGGGACGAGCCAGACTGTGCGAATCGCTAGCTGTTAACACAGCGATTCTCGTAAATCGAGATGACATGGAAAGTCTGAGTGCGATGCTCGAGACGGTTGTTGCGCGCCACGCTCAGATGCAATCGGTTGCGGTTCGTAAGATTGGAGGAAATCGAATTGTCGACGTGGGTGACCACTCGACGTATTGGAATCCGATGGCTGGCGAAGTCTCGGTCGATGCTCAGATGTCTGTGCCGATTCGCAGTGGCGAGACGAAGTGGGGAGCACTCGAGGTGCGGTTCGAGCCGCTGGCGTCGAAAGGGATTCTAGGATTCCTCCAAGATCCAACGCTGCATCTCGTCTCGTTCGTCGGTTTGGTTGCGTTCGTGTTCAATTACTTCTACTTTGCTCGAAAGCTCCAGGATCTTGATCCGTCAAAGGCCGTTCCTGAACGTGTACGCGGAGCTCTTGATACATTGACCGAAGGCCTGCTGGTCGTCGACAAGAACGAACGCATCGTGCTCGCAAACCAAGCGATAGCAGACAGCTTGGGCAGCAATCCACAACAGCTGGTTGGCAGCGGCGTCGACCAACTGCCTTGGGTCAGTCTCGACGACGCTCACATCGACACCAAGCGACCTTGGACTATCGCGATAAGAGAACAACAACGTCAACCAGGTGTTGTGATGGGCTTACAAAGCCCCAGCGGCGTTCGCACGGTGATGGCGCACTCCGCCCCCGTGCTTGGTCCGACCGGCGACTTGCACGGCGTTCTAACAAGTTTTGAAGACATCACGGAACTCGAAAACGCGAAAGCTGAGTTACGCGAATCCAAGGAAGTTGCTGACGCGGCGAATCGCGCAAAGACTGACTTCTTGGCCAATATGAGCCACGAAATTCGCACTCCGATGAACGCGATTCTGGGTTTCACGGACGTGATGCGTCGCGGCCTTGCGACGATGGAATCGCAGCGTCGCGAGTATCTCAACACGATCCACGCCAGCGGCCAGCACCTGCTGAACTTGATCAACGACATCTTAGATATTTCCAAGATCGAAGCGGGCGGGCTTGATCTGGAATTGACGCCCTGTTCCCCACACAAAATCCTCGCTGAAGTCGTCTCGATTATGAAAGTTCGTGCCGAGGACAAGGGTATCTATCTTCGCTTCCGCAGTGAGGGTGGGTTGCCGGAGACGATTCTGACCGACCCGACGCGCGTGAGACAACTGGTCACGAATTTGGTCGGAAACGCGATCAAATTTACAGAAGAAGGTGGCGTCGAGATCGTCGCCCGCATTGAGAGTTGCGATGGGCACCCACAGATGGCGATCGATGTTATCGACACGGGTATCGGAATGACCGATGAACAATCCGCAAAGGTCTTTAGCCCCTTCGTTCAGGCCGACGCGTCCGTGACACGGCGATTTGGCGGTACCGGGCTTGGCCTATCGATCAGCAAACGCTTCGCGGAAGCTCTCGGAGGTGCCATCACAATCGTAAGTAAACCAGGCCAGGGAAGTACCTTTACGGCAACGATAGAGACCGGACCCATCAAACACGTCCGCGTTGTCAGCGATCAGGAATCGGAAGAACAAGAAACTCGCGTCACGCAAACGATTGGCATCGACGTTGCCTTGCCGCCCTGTCGTATTCTTGTTGCGGACGATGTGGAGGCCAATCGCAAACTCATCAAACTTGTACTGGCCAGTGCCGGAGCCGAATTGGAACAAGCGACGAACGGCCGAGAAGCTTACGAGATGGCTCGCAACGGTGAGTTCGACATGGTGTTAATGGACATGCAGATGCCGGTGATGGACGGCTTCACGGCCGTAAGGAAACTTCGCAATGAGGGGTTCAATTTGCCGATCTACGCGCTTACTGCCGACGCCATGAAAGGTGCCGAAGAGGCGTGCCGCGACGCTGGTTGTACCGGATTCTTGACCAAACCCATCGACTTGGACAAAGTGCTGAGAACCGTGGCGGAAGTCATTCGAGAAGTCAATCCCCAGCGAGTTCGGCACGTTGATGTCGAGCCAACGATGGAGGAAACGACCGCCATTCCAATTGCCGACGAACCGCAACCGTCAACCCCCATGACACAGTCCATGGAGCTGGATCTGGCGGCATTGCGAGAGATCGCTCGCGACTATCTCCCTTACCTTAAAGAGCAGATTGTCGAACTGAGCAATGCTTGGGACCAACGCGATTATGATGACGTCGCGCAGATCGCCCATTCCATTAAAGGTTCTGCCGGAACGTTTGGGCTTGACGAGTTCACGGAACCTGCTGGAAAACTGCAAGCATTAGCCAAGCAGCGTAACGAGCCAGAAATCGAAGCGGCGCTCCGTGACCTCTTAGACCTTAGTGAAAAGGTTGATCTCGACTTCGAGCCCGTGCCACAACCCGGCAATTGATGCCAGCGATCAGCACGTTGGGAGAAATCGGAAGTATCAGTCGGCCGGCGCTACTGCCCTTTGAAGCGATACGTCGGCTGAACACCCTCATGCGGTTGGCGCGGTTCTGACGCCTCGCTTCGACGACGACCGCGCATGGTTGTAGCGATCGTACGTGTCGCGACATCTTGGTAGCGGCAATCTGTTGCAAAGGGTCAACGTGTTGTTGCGTTTCTACCGCATAAGCTGCGCCAGTGGGGTAGAGTTTTCACGGCTTGAGATATAGCTAGTGCGCGCAAGCTGCGTTGAACGCAGGTGTCGCGCACGATAGTGACTAATAAAGGAGTTGATCTTGCTCGGAAACTGGAGCTGGTTGCAAAGGCGAAGAAGACGCCTGACTCAAAGAATGCATGATGCGAATCGTGAGGCTACCGGTCCGCGCCCGATGGATGCTGAGCTACTTGAGGACCGCGTACTGTTTAGCGCCGCGCCGATCGACTTGGAGGCAATGCAAGCCGCCGAAGCGATCGAGCCCGCTGAGGCGATCCAGAAGGCGTTGGACGTGCTGGCTGCTGCACCGAACGCACAGAACGGATTCGGTACGATACCGGAGCCTCCGGACGACATTGCGCTCGGAGCAGAAGAAGTCTTCGATCCGAATGACGCATTCGCACCTTCCGTCGCGCTCGCGGAAGTTGTAGCCCGAGAAATCGTTTTCATTGACCGTTCCGTCGATGATTACCAGACGCTGGTCGCCGATCTGGAATCCTCGTCAAAGGCTGACACCTTTGATCTTGTCTTCATCGACCAGAATGCGGATGGTGTCGAGCAGATCACTCGTACTCTGGCCGAACGTGGCGAGTATGACGCCATACATATCGTCTCACACGGAAACGATCGTGGGGTACGGCTGGGCGAGACTTGGTTGTCGGGTTCGACGCTTGGGTTCTTCTCGGATGAAATCTCGTCTTGGGGTCAGTCATTGAACGAGTCGGGCGATCTCTTGTTCTATGGGTGCGAGCTGGCTGATAGTTCCGAAGGCCGCGCGTTACTCGAATCGGTGAGCGAGCTGTGCGATTGCGACGTCGCTGCGAGTAATGATGATACCGGGCAGGCTGTGCTGGGTGGCGATTGGGATCTTGAATTTGAGGTCGGCAAGGTTGAGACGCAAGTCGCGTTCAGTCAGGACGCGCAGCTTGAGTTCTCCGGTCTATTGGCTACGGTCACTGTCGACATTACCGCCGATGAGCTAGATGGCGACACATCCAACATCGGAAATTTGATCATAACGCCGGGTGGGACTGGAATCTCGCTGCGGGAAGCGATCTTGGCAGCGAACAATACCGGCGGATCCGATAACATCAACTTCAATATCGTCGGTGCGGGGCCGCATACGATCAACGTGTTGTCTGCGTCGCCCGCGATCGTGGATACGGTGATTATCGATGGCTGGAGCGAACCAGACTACGTCGCGGGAACTCCGGTTATTGAATTAAATGGAGTCGCGGCTGGAGCTGGCGTCGATGGCTTGAAGCTTAACACGGGCAGCAGCGGCAGCACGATTCGTGGCCTGATCATCAATCGATTCACTGACGACGGTATTGACATCGCCGGTGGCAGCGGTGGCAACACCATCGCAGGTAACTGGATCGGGCTAGACAACACCGGAATGCTGGACTTCGGGAACGGCAACGACGGCATTGAAGCTTCCGGCCCGAACAACATCTTTGGTGGTACGACGGTGGCCGAGCGAAATGTTACTTCAGGAAACGTCTCAGCCGGCGTAAAGCTGACCGGCGCGACCGCGACTGGCAACGTCGTGATTGGCAATTACATCGGGACCAATGCCAATGCGAATGCGGCGGTTGCTAATGGCAATTTTGGCCTGAGAATCTCGAGTGGAGCCAGTGGCAACACCGTGGGTGGTCTCACTGCTGCGGAACGCAATATCATATCCGGCAACACGAGCGAGGGCGTGTATATCACCGGTTTGGGGACAGACAACAATGTTGTCGTCGGTAACTATATTGGAACGGATCCAACCGGCACTTCCGCGTTGGGGAATCTCGATGATGGCGTCCAGATCGGAACATCAGCGAATGGCAACGTGATCGGCGGAGCGGTAGCCGGAGCGGGCAACGTAATCGCGGCCTCCGGTGATGACGGCATCGATCTGGGAGGCAGTACATCCAACAGTGTCATTCAGGGCAATTACATCGGTGTTGGGAGCGATGGAGTTACACCGCTGGGGAACACCAGCGAAGGCGTGACTATCGCCGCTTCTGCGAATACTCAGATCGGGGGTACCGATGCTCTGGCTGGCAACGTAATCGCGAACAATGGCGGTGATGGCGTCTGGATTTCGGATGCGACCGTTCAAGGAACGTCGATTCTCGGAAACTCGATTTACGCCAACACGGGGATCGGTATTGATCTGGCTCCGAACGGCGTCACCGCGAATGATGTGGGCGATGTTGACACCGGATCGAATGCATTACAAAACTTCCCCGTGCTGACGGCAGCGTTCACAGACGCGTCTTCGACGGTAGCGGTATCGGGGACGTTCAACAGCCTGGCGGACACGACATTCCGGCTTGAGTTCTTTGCGAACTCGGATGCCGCGGACGAAGGTGAAACGTACCTCGGCTTTCGCAATGTCATCACGGACGCCAGCGGGAACACCAGGTTTGTTGGCTCGTTCAGCGCCGTGGTCGCGGATGCTGCAACGATCACGGCCACGGCAACCAATTTAGCGACGGGGGACACATCGGAATTCAGCGCCACCCGCACGACGGCAGCGACTTTAGTCGTTGACACAACCAGCGACGTCGTCGATGGGAATACATCGTCCATCGCAAATCTGCTTGCCACTCGAGGAACTGACACGTTCATTTCGCTTCGCGAAGCCATCATAGCAACGAACAATACTGTAGGAACCGATGGAATTCTGCTCTCGAGTGGCACATACGGCATCACGTTGACAGGTGCCAGCGAAGACCTGGCGGCGAGCGGTGACCTGGATATTCGTGGCGATCTTGTCATTGCCGGAGCGGGTGCGGGGGTCACGACCGTCACTGGCAACTCGAACGACCGCGTGTTCGATATTCTCAACTCCGCCGTCGTCGATGCTACCGGTTTTTCGATTATCGAAGGGAACGCTAGCGTCGACGGTGGTGGAGTGTTCGTTCGAAGTGGAACGACTTTGAATCTGACCGATGCAATCGTTTCCGGAAACAGCGCGTCGAGCGGCGCCGGAGGCGGAATCGCCAATGACGGCACGTTGCTCCTGGATTCGACACGTTTCACCGAGAACTCTGCGGCGGAGGGCGCGGGTTTGGAAAACGTCGGGACGGCGTTCATCACGAATTCGCTGTTCGACACAAACACGGCAAGCTCGAATGGTGGAGGCGTCCAGTCGAAGGACGGCGCATCCAATCTCCAACTGGTCAACGTCACTCTCAGTCGCAACATGGCCACTACCCAGGGTGGCGGCGCGAACCTTGCGAATGCTGCGGCGCTACTCAACGTCACCGTCGCCAACAATTCGGCTGGCAGCGGCGGTGGGTTGTATCGAGGATCTGGGTCCGTGGGGCTGCGGAATTCGATTCTTGCCGGTAACACGCAAGCAGGCGGCGGTGATGCCACGGGTGCTTTCGTCAGCTCAGGCGACAACATTATCGGAGACACGACCGGAAGCAGCGGCTGGGGCGGCGGCGACCAGCAGAATGTCGATCCGTTGCTTGCACCTTTGGCGGATTACGGAGGCCCCACACTAACTCATGCCTTGTACGCTAGAAGTCCCGCCGAAGACGCAGGCAATGTTGCCTTCACCACACTCGAAATCGACCAGCGTGGCATCGCACGTGACGATGGTAGCATTGATATTGGAGCGTTTGAAGGGGTATTGGCCAGTAACATCGTCTACGTCGATACGGCCAGCGACGTCTCGGACGGCACGACAACTAGCATCGCCGCTTTAGTGGCTAATAAAGGAGCCGACGGATTTATTTCGCTACGAGAAGCGATCACGGCCACGAATAATACCGCCAATGGCGGCACACCCGACGAGATTCATTTCAACATCACAGGTGGTGGACCGCACACGATTGCTGTTGGAGCAACGGGCCTGCCAAACATCACCGACGCGATCGTGATCGATGGCACGACCGATCCCGATTTTGCAGGCATACCAATCATTGAACTCGACGGAACGTTAGCCGGTGGGACAGCCGATGGATTGGTCATAACTAGTGGCGGTAGCACGATTCGCGGTCTTGTGATTAATCGCTTTGGCGACAAGGGTATTCAGCTCAATTCCGATAACAACACGATTGTCGGAAACTATATTGGTACTAACGTGGCCGGCACGGCAGCGCTCGGGAATGGTGCCGAAGGCATTCGAATCGATGCGAACAACAATACGATCGGCGGTACGACGGTCGCAGATCGCAATGTCATCTCCGGTAACGTTGATGGTGTGGGCATTCGCAGCGGAACCGGCAACGTCGTGCAAGGTAACTTTATCGGCACGAATGCGGCCGGCACGTCGGCGATCGCCAACTCGGATGAGGGAATTGAACTCACGTCGAACTCCAACACCATTGGTGGAGCCACAGCCAGCCAAGGCAATGTGATCTCCGGCAACACGGACAACGGCATTCAAATCGGTGCGGATAGCAACATCGTTCAAGGCAACTTCATTGGCACCGATCTGAGCGGCACGCTTTCACTGCCGAATGACCATGGTGTCCGTATTCTTACTGGTGCTTCCAATACCATCGGCGGAATTGGTGTTGGAGAAGCGAATGTCATCGCGAACAACCTGCGAGACGGCATCCTGCTCGACACCTCGGCTGGAACGGGCAATTCGCTGCTTGGTAATTCAATCCACTCGAATATGCAACTTGGCATCGACTTGAACAACGATGGTGCCGACTCGAACGATCCGGGAGATGCCGACACAGGTCCGAACAATCGACAGAATTTCCCGGTTCTCACCGCCGCCGCCAGTGCTGGCAGCAATACAACCATTCAAGGTTCGCTTAATAGCAGTGCTTCGACGACGTTCGACCTCCATTTCTATTCCAGCCCGACCGGGGACCCCAGCGGTAACGGAGAAGCGGAAGTTTACCTCGGCACCGACAGCGTTATCACTGACGGCAGCGGCAATGCGACGATCAATACGACGTTGGTCGGAGTGAGTGTCACACTTGGTCATGCCGTGACCGCGACAGCAACCGATTCGACGGGAAACACTTCCGAGTTCGCTCCGAACGTCGCGTCGGTTTCCAACGTGTTGTTCGTTGACACAACCAGCGACGTCGCCGATGGCACGACAACATCGATCGCGGCACTACTGGGCGACAAAGGTGCCGATGGCCTCATCTCGCTCCGCGAAGCGATCCTCGCGACCAACAATACACTTAACGTCGGTGGCCCAGACGAGATTCACTTCAACATTGCCGGTGCGGGGCCGCACACGATTGTTGTCGATTCGACCGGACTCGGAGCGCTGCCAAATATTGACGAGGCCGTGATCATAGATGGTACGACCGAATCGGGTGCGTCGCTCGGAACGCTTGTTACTGGAACGCAGCATACGTTGATGATCGAGCTGCAAAACGACGTTCTCGGTGCGGTGCACGGGATAACCATCGGGGTTGGTGGCACGGGCAGCACGATTCGCGGTTTGGTGATCAACAACTTCAGTGCCGGCGTGCGGTTGCTGGACGGCGCGAACACGATCGAAGGGAACTACATCGGCACGAACGTCGCAGGCACGGCGGCGATGCGGAACGGATTCAATGGAATCTACATCAATAACACCGCCGGCAATATCGTGCAGAATAACCTGCTCTCCGGCAACTCCGACGGCGCGGACGACGAAGGTGTTTACGTCAATGGCGCCTCCGCGACCGGCAACATCGTACGTGGCAACATCATTGGCTTGAATGCCGCGGGTGACACCGCGCTGGGTAACTACACCGGCGTGCTGATCGCTGGCGGCGCAAACGGTAACACGATCGGCGGTACGGCAGCTGGCACTGGCAACCTGGTGTCAGGTAACGCTAACAACGGAATCGAAGTCCGAGAAGTTGGCAGCGACAACAACGTCATTCTGGGTAACATCATCGGATTGAACGCTGCTGGAACTGCTGCGGTCGCCAATGCCGCTAACGGAATCCTCATTGCAAGTGGCAATGGCACGACCATTGGTGGGAACTCAGTTGTGGCCCGGAACCTCATCTCTGGGAATTCGCAAGTCGGTATCGACCTGCTCTCGACGATGGGCAATGTGATCCAAGGTAACTACATCGGCACGGATATCACGGGTAGCCTTGATCGCGGCAACACGTTAACGGGAATCCGCATGGGTGATGCGGACAACAATACGATCGGCGGGTCCGGCGCTGGTGAGGGCAACGTCATTTCTGGCAATCAAGATGGTTTGCTGATTCAATCCGGAAGCGATAACAACATCATTCAAGGCAACCTGATCGGAACCGACGCGACGGGAACATCGGGAATCAGCAATGGCGGCATCGGCGCGATCTATATTCGCGGCGCATCGACGAACAACACAATCGGCGGTACGGCCAACGGTGAAGCCAATACGATCGCCTTCAACAGTAACAACGGAATCCGACTCGACGCCACGGCCGGGACCGCCAACCGTATTCGCGCCAACAGCATTCACAGCAATGGGCTATTGGGAATTGATCTGAACGGAAATAGTGCGGCCGAGACCAACGATGCTGGAGATGGCGACACCGGCCCCAACGATCTGCAGAACTACCCCGTTCTTACCTCGTCAAACCGAAGTGGCAGTGATACGACGATCCAAGGTTCTCTCAACAGCGCAGCAAGTACCACGTTCGCGATCGATTTCTTTTCCACTCCGATTGCCGACGGATCGGGATTCGGCGAAGGAACCGTTTACCTTGGCTCCGCCAACGTGGCGACCGATGGCTCAGGCAATGCAACGATCAACGAGACTATTGTTGGAGTGGTCGTGACCGCTGGTCATTCTGTTTCCGCAACGGCAACCGATCCATCGGGCAATACATCCGAATTCAGCGCCGTCGTGACCGCGATCACCAAGAGGCTTATCGTCGATACAACCGACGACGTGTTGGACGGCGACACTTCGTCGATCGTGGCACTGTATGGTGACAAAGGTGCTGATGGCTTCATTTCCCTGCGCGAAGCGATCATTGCGACAAACAACACGACCAATGGTGGCTCGCCGGACGAAATTCATTTCAACATTGTGGGAGCCGGACCTCATTCGATTCAGCCGACGAGCGTCCTGCCCACAATCACAGATGCGGTCATCATTGATGGCACAACCGAGCCGGACTTCGCGACTACGCCGATCGTCGAACTGGATGGGAGCAGCCTTGGCGCAGGAGGCGTCGGTCTCCAGCTTGATGCAGGCAGTTCCGGCAGCACGATTCGCGGGCTGGTTGTTAACCGCTTTGATAGCCGCGACATTTTCATCACAGGCGGGTCGGGCGGAAATCTAATCGCGGGAAACTATTTGAACACTGATGTAACTGGGTTGATCGATCAGAGTACTGGTGGATGGGGTGTCGATCTCATCAACGCGGGAAATGGAAACATTATCGGTGGCTCATCGGTCGCTGACCGTAATGTATCTGCCGGTCGCGGCGTTGCGATCAATGGCGCGTCGAACACCAACACGGTGATTACGGGGAACTATTTCGGCGTAGGTTCCGACGGATTGACCGACTTGGGAAGTGGCGATTTTACTGTTCTTCAACTCGCCAATGCCGCTAACACGCGGATCGGCGGCACCGCCCCAGGCGAAGGCAATATCATTGCTAACGGAGCCACCGACGGGATTGAGATCTGGACCGGAACAAGCACGATCCTTGGGAACAGCATCCATGGCAACGCGGGTCTCGGCATCGACTTGAATAACGACGGCCTCACGGCCAACGACTTGGGAGACGCAGATGCCGGCGCGAACAACCTGCAGAACTTCCCCATGCTAGAGGGTGCCGTTTCATTGGCGGGCAACACGACAATTACGGGCACGCTGCGCAGTGCGGCGTCAACGACGTACCGTATCGAGTTCTACGCGTCTCCAACGGGAGATGCGTCGGGGCACGGCGAAGGTCAAACGTATCTTGGCTTCACGACGGTTGTGACAGATATTAACGGTGAAGCGAACTTCAACCCGACGCTGACGGGCGTTAGCGTCACAAGCGGGTATGCGGTTTCTGCGACGGCGACTGTCGATCTTGGCGGCGGAAGCTACGGAGATACGTCCGAATTCGCAAGCAATCTGCTGGCGAACAGTACCGCTGCGCTGACGGCTGGACAAGACACTTATATCCAGGATTCGAGTGGACTCAATTACGGCGTCGCGCCGAGCCTGATCGTCGATCGTTCCGGAGGCGGACTTGGCGACCAGCGAGCGTTGCTTCTATTCGACCTGAGTTTCCTTCCTGTTGGTTCAACGATCACAAACGCCACACTGTTAATGGAGTCAACGCAAAATGGCAGTGCGATGGACATTAACGTCTATGAATTGACCCAGGCCTGGTCGGAAGGAACTGGCAACGGGACGCTCGACGCAGCGAACTGGAACGAGCGGCTTACCGCCACGAATTGGACGTCCGCCGGTGGCGATTTCGACCCAACCGCAGTTGCCACTCTCAATACCGGTGCGATCGGCCAACACAGTTGGGTGATCACTGGACTTGTTCAGGACTGGTATACGGGTGCCAAAGCCAACAATGGAATCATCATCGGGAGCCCAAATACTGGCTCAGACACCGTAACGTACGACAGCAGCGAAGGAGCAACCCCGCCCCGACTGTCGCTTACTTATGCGCTGACGGCAAATACGGCTCCCGTACTCGACGTTGGCCAGAGCCCAGCATTAGCGGCCTTGAATGAAGATGCCGGCGCGCCAGCCGGTGCCGTGGGTACTCTCGTGTCGTCGCTGGTGGATTTTGTGTTGCCCGCCGGCCAAGTCGACAACGTGACGGACCCGGATGCAGGTGCCGCCTTAGGTATCGCGGTGACCGCAGCCGACACCACGGACGGAACTTGGCACTACTCAGTCGATGGTGGGACCGCTTGGAACTCTTTAGGCTCTGTCGCCAACAACAGCGCTCGGCGCTTGGCTGCCGACGTCAACACGCGAATCTACTTTCAGCCGAATGCCGACTACAACGGGACGATTGCCAACGCGATCACATTTCGCGCGTGGGACCAGACCAGCGGCACTAACGGAACATTGGCCGACACCACTACCAACGGTGGCATGACTTCGTTCAGCACGGCTACGGACACAGCTTCGCTTAACGTCCTCGCGATAAACGATGCTCCGGTTGTCGTTGTGCCTGGGAGTGCGTTGAGTGCAGTCGAGCAGACGGCCCTTTCGATTCATGGCACCGGCTTTAGCGTTAGCGATGTGGATGAAGGGGGAAGTGGTGCAACAGCCACCCTTGCCGTAGGTGAGGGAGCGATCACCGTCGTCGAAGGCGACAGTGGCGTGACGATCACCGCAGGTAACGGGACGGGAAGTGTTGCGTTGAGTGGTTCGATCGCGCAGTTGGATAATCTGCTGACGGCCGGTGGTACGGGAACGATCACCTACTTCAACAGCAGTGATGACCCCAGTGCTTCCACAACTTTCACCGTGACCGTCAATGACCAAGGCAACACGGGGGCGGATCCCGGACTGACGGGAGACGGTACTTCCGAGGAGGGCACGAATAGCCAAGTCATCAATATCACGGCGGTTGTCGATCACGCCGTCATTGACATTACGACGAGCGACACGCCCGCTGGGAGGACTTTCAGCCTCGACACCCTGCCCGCCCACAAAAGAGCGGACGGGTTCATTTTGCTTTCCCCAAGGACTTTTTCGGCGCACAACACCCCCCAACCCCGCCCCCCCCCCCCGCGTGCGTTGTGGTTTGTTGTGTGCGGGCGCAGGGGCGGTTTT
>JACNKX010000066.1 GCA_014381825.1 Planctomycetota bacterium | reverse complement strand
CGACGCCGCAAAGTTTGTCGCCACTGCAGCCGTAAGATCGTGACCTTCGAAGGAGTTCTAAAGCCTCACGTCGATACGAAGTAACCCACCGCTACGCATTACTTTCGAGCCAACGTTGAACGTCGTCGTCGTTCCCACCCGAGGCGCGAAAGTGGCGAACAATCCAGTTCCAGTCAATATCATAGATCTGCAAGATTCTCGGTGGATCATGCTCAACACTTTTTGCCAATAGGAATGTTTTCCCGCGCTCAATCATTGCTAGTTCGTACTCTTTCTCGCGAACGCCCGTTGGGTAGTTTGCATGGTAGAACGCTAGGCGGAACTTTCCACCACCTGTGCGAAGTGGCACGACGTCACGAACTTTGATCGGCGAGTACGAGCAACAGTCTTCCTGGAACTCATCCCCGATGAATTCGCAGGCGTACCATGTCTCATTGTTCAATGTAAAACGCATTGCCACGTATTCCCTTCATTGACTCAGCAAGACTGAATCGCGTCATCGCGCTAGAGACGCCCGCGGGAAATAAATCTCACGAGACTTGCTACATCTAGCACTTTTTTCTCGGCAAGGCGAGTGTGCCTCGTCATCTTCGATCGCGACGGGGTAGTTCTATCAGTACACGGACGATGAATTACATCGCCGCGAGGAACTACTCATGCCGGATAGTCTCGAAGACAAGATTCGCGAAAACGCCGAAGGGCCCGCCAAGGCGGCCGGCGATGCTGGCAGCGTCGAACAGCACAAGCTGACCGACCAGATCGAGGCGGACAAGTATCTGGCGGCCAAAGAAGCTGCGAAGTCAAGAAGCCGTGGTCTCAGGTTCAACAAAGTCGTACCACCAGGAACCGCTTAACGTGTTGCGTTGGTTGTCCAAGTTGTTTGCTCGAAGGCCGGAAACGGACGGTGCCCAACTTCTGCATCGTTATCGGATTCTCAAGGCTCGCTATGACGCGGCCGTCACGAATCCGGACAACATGCGGCATTGGGCGAACGCCGACGGCTTCTCGGCCAACGCGGCCAATAGTGCGGAGATACGGCGAATTCTACGGAACCGCTCTCGCTACGAAGTGGCCAACAACAGTTATGCCAAGGGCATCTGTCTCACGCTGGCCAATGATGTCATCGGAACCGGCCCGCGCCTGCAAATGCTTACGCCGGACGCGAACGCCAACCGATTGATCGAACGCGAGTTCGGACGCTGGGCACAAGCGGTGGGCATGGCCGAGAAGTTGCGCACCATGCGGCTGGCACGCGCCAGCGACGGTGAGGCGTTCGCGATCCTCACGAGCAATGAAACACTCGTGGCACCGATCAACTTGGACTTGCGACTTGTTGAAGCCGACCAGATTACGACACCGGATCTCTTCTTCAATCTTGAGCCTGCGATCGATGGGATCATCTTCGATCGGTTCGGGAACCCCGTCGAATATCACGTTCTCAAACAACATCCGGGCGACCTGCAACTGGTCAAATACGACTTGGATTATGACCGGGTTCCGGCCAAGTCGGTCATTCATCTCTTTCGCTGCGATCGTCCCGGCCAGGCCCGCGGCATCCCCGACATCACGCCGGCGCTGCCGCTGTTCGCCCAACTCCGTCGCTTTACGCTGGCCGTGTTGGCTGCCGCCGAAACGGCAGCGGACTTTGCCGGCATCTTGTATACGGATGCACCAGCCAACGGCGAAGCCGATTCGGCAGTTCCGTTCGAGCCAATTGAACTCGAACAACGTGCGTTAATGACGATGCCTGGTGGCTGGAAGATGAGCCAGCTCCACGCTGAGCAACCTACGACATCGCACAGCGAGTTCGTGAAGCAAATCCTGAACGAGATCGCCCGTTGCCTCAACATGCCGTTCAATATCGCGGCTGGAAACAGCTCGGGTTACAACTACGCCTCCGGCAGGTTGGACCATCAAACCTATTTCAAATCTATCCGCGTCGAGCAGTCGCACATCGAATTCACCGTGCTCGATCGCATCCTGACCGCTTGGCTTGACGAGGCAGTACTGATCGAAGGCTTCCTACCTCGCGCACTTCGCACGCTCGACGCCGACTTCTCCCATCAATGGTTTTGGGATGGTCGCGAGCATGTTGACCCCGCCAAGGAAGCGAACGCGCAAGCGACGCGGCTCACGAGCCATACCACGACGCTGGCCAACGAGTACGCGAAGCAGGGGCGCGACTGGGAGGCGGAACTTCACCAGCGTGCCAAAGAAGTGCTGCTCATGGAAGAGCTTGGTCTAACGACATCCGAAGCGGGGCCCACCAAAGTCACAAAACAAGAAGAGGATGAAATTGAAGAGCAAGAGCAACAAGCCGCAGCTTGAAGCGGAGAAAGTGCCGAGTCGCCTTCGCTTCACGTGTGAAGACGGCAGCATTCGGCTCGAAGCAGCGGCCGAGACGGAAGAGGGCCAAGTCAAGCTCCGCCGCTTCAGCATGACTGCGTACACCGGCAATGCGATGGTGCTGGCCGGCTGGCAATATCCAGTGGTCGTTGATCTCGGTGGTTTGCGAGTCCCGAGGAAATCGAGGCCGATTCTTAAGGACCACAATCATAGCCAGATTGTTGGCCACACCGACGAGATCGTGGTTAACGAGCGGGCGTTGGATGTTACGGGAGTTATTTCCGGCGCGGGTGCAATCGCGCAAGAAGTGATCGCAACCAGCGACAACGGATTTCCGTGGCAAGCATCGCTGGGCGCATCTGCCGACAAGGTCGTCTTCATCGCGGAAGGCAAGACGGCGCAAGCCAACGGCCGCAACTTCACGGGGCCGCTTTACATCGCTCGCAAATCGACGCTTGGCGAGATCAGTTTCGTGGCACTTGGAGCGGACGACGACACTTCGGCTCGCGTGGCGGCCGGTGCAGACAAGGACAAGAACCTGGAGGTCACCACTATGGAATTTGAGCAATGGGCCGATGACTGTGGATTCAGCATCGAAGGGATGGACGAGAATAACGTCGCCAGTTTGAAGGCCGTGTTTGACAAAGAACAGCAGCTCATTGCGGCGGAAGCCAAGAAGCCGAAAAAAACACCCGTGGCCACAGCCGTCGAAGATCCGCCACCGAATCCTGTCACCGAGATGAGATCCCAGACAGCTGCTGAAATTCGTCGCATCGCTGCGATTCGTAAAATCTGCGCGGGTGAGTTTGCGGACATCGAAGCGCAAGCCATCGAGGAAGGCTGGGACGAGCCCAAGACCGAACTCGCCGTACTCCGAGCCAGTCGCCCGAAGGCACCGGCAGTAGGTGCGTCGACTCCGCAGGTGAACGCGCGGATCATCGAGGCCGCTGCCTGCATGTCGGTCGGATTCAACGACAACGACTTGGTCCGGGACTACGGCGAACAAACCGTCAACGCGGCTTACGCGATGCGGCATATCAGCTTCAAGGAGCTGTTTGCCGAGTGCGCGCGGATGGAAGGTCGAGACATCCCGCGGGTGTTCGGTCGTGGCGACGAGACGATCCGCGCCGGCTTCTCGACGATCAGCCTGCCGGGCATCCTCGAGAACATCATGAACAAGTCGCTCCTGGCGGCTTATGAGACGATGCCGATTGCCGCATTTCAATTGTGTGCGATCGGTTCGGTCGCCGACTTCAAAGAAGTCAGCCGGTACCGATTGCTCGGCACAGGCGGCTTTGAAAAGGTCGCGCCGGATGGCGAACTTAAGCACGGCAAGCTCGGCGAACAGAAGTACTCGAACAAGGCCGAAACGTACGGTCAGATACTGAACCTGACGC
>JACNKX010000027.1 GCA_014381825.1 Planctomycetota bacterium | reverse complement strand
TGGATTTGGACGATTGCCGTGATCCAGACAGCGGCCAGCTCAAGGATTGGGCGCGCGACATCGTCGAGCAACTCGCCAGCTACAGCGAAGTCAGTCCCTCGGGCACCGGCATCAAGGTATTCGTGAAAGCCACCAAGCCGGGACCGCGCTGCCGCAAGGCGTTTCATGACGGCGAAGTCGAAATCTACGACCGCGATCGGTTCTTTACCGTCACCGGGGAGCGGCTGACAGAAACATCTGTCAGCATTGAGGTGCGCCAGGAGCAACTTGACGCCTTGTATCTGACTGTCTTCGGTGATGATGGTCACAGTGATGGACCGCTGACGTCATCGGGATCGCCGGGGCCGAAGCCAAGTAACAACGGCCACGTCCACCTTGCGGACGACGAGATTATCGAACTGGCATCGAAGCAACGTCGTAGCGGCGCGAAGTTCAGCGCGCTCTGGTCAGGCGACTGGAATTCACACTTCAATTCCGCCAGCGAAGCGGATTCATCGGTAGTCTTCACGCTGGCGTTCTACACCAAAGATGCGGAACAGATTGATCGGCTCTTCCGCCAATCTGGACTGATGCGTGAAAAGTGGGACGAGCAGCATGGCGAGCAGTCCTATGGCGAAATGACGATCACCAAGGCGCTCGGCAAGGTCACTAAACAGTACAAGCCAAACGGCAAACGCAGACAGCCTCGTCCACCAGCACCGCCACCCACGAACCCAGGTCTGCCTTCCATCATCATCGACGACACGCAACTTAGTGATCTGACGGATAAGGCACTGGCCGCGATCGTCCTTGGCAACTCACCGCCCTCGGTGTTTGTGCGCGCAGGCAGCGTGGCCCGCGTCATCTGTGACGAGAACGGGCTTCCCAAGATCGAGCCTTTCGATCGCGTGCGCATGCGATGCCGGCTGTCAGAGGTCGCCAACTTCTTTACGCTCCGCAAGGGAGACGGTGGCTACGAACCTGTTGGTACGAATCCGCCGCTATCGTTGGCCGAAAACGTACTGGCTCAAACCACCTGGAACCTGCCGCCGCTGGCAGGAATCGCTCGCGCTCCGATTCTCCGGCACGACGGAACGATTTGCACGCAGCCCGGCTACGATCCGGTGTCGCGATTGATGTACTGCCCTGATCCGGGCCTCGTGCTGACTCCGATCCCGGAGTATCCCGATAGCAACGAAGTCCAGGCCTGCGTGCACATCTTGCTCAACGTGATCAGTGACTTTCCGTTCGCGGATGAGCCGAGCCAGGCGAATGCACTAGCGATTCTGTTTTCACTACTGATGCGGCCGGTGATCTCGGGGCACGTGCCGCTGGCGATTGTTGATGCTCCCATGCAGGGAACGGGTAAGACGCTACTCGTCACGACGCTGGGCACGATCGCCGTGGGCAATGTGTCGTCGGAGTCGATTCCATCGAAAGAGAACGACGACGAATGGCGCAAGAAGATCACGTCGACCTTGCTCGCTGCGTCACCATTCGTGTTGCTGGACAATATTCCGGATAACACCACCATCGACTCTCCGTCGCTGGCGGCCGCACTGACGACCGAAGAATGGTCGGATCGATTGCTGGGTCGCAACAATGCGATTCGGTTGCCATCGCGGGTCGTATGGGCTGCAACCGGAAATAACTTACGTGTGGCGGGCGACATGCCGCGTCGCAGCTACAGCATCCGATTGGATGCCAACGCCGAGCGTCCGTGGGAGCGAACGGGCTTCAAGATCAAAGGACTTGAACGCCACATCCGAGTTAACCGCGGCGATCTTCTCTCCGCCGCGCTCACGGTGGTGAGAGCGTGGTACACGAACGGAAAGCCGCAGGCGTCCGTGCCGACGTTGGGTAGCTTCGACGAGTGGGCTGAGACCGTGGGGAGCGTGTTGGCCTTCGCAGGTGTCGACGGCTTCTTGGAGAACCTTGAGCAGACACAACTCGTGCAAGACGAGGACACGCAGCAGTGGACGGCCTTCTTCGATGCGTGGTGGGAGGAGTTCGATGCGAAGCCGGTGGTCGTCGACGACCTGTGCCAACGCCTGATTGAGGACGATGTACATGGCGCGTACACGTCGCGCGCGCTGCCTGATGCGTTGCTTGTACATCTCGATGTACATGGTGTGCGCGCGGGCGGACTGCGTCGCTCGCTGGGACGGCATCTCTCGCGACTTGCTGGTCGCATCTTCAACGGGCGCAAGTTGTTGCACGCAGGCAACGATGGACACCGCAAAATTCGTCGCTGGAAGCTTGCGGGGTTAGTAACCCCGCAAGGAAATGCAAACCCCGCAACTAACCCCGCACAGAAAGGTCTGTGGTAGTCACATGTTACAAAGATCTGCGGGGTTTGCGGGGTCAAAGTGCCTCTATGCTTACACGTACGCGAGAGTGTACGCACATATAAAAGGTGTACACGTACATCAGCGCTATATAAGTAGCGGGGAAATAACCCGCGAAAGCACGCAAACCCCGCAACGGCTGCCTGGGGCCAGGCACGCCGGATCGTTTGGGGGCATCTCTTCGCCCACCGTCGCGTCACGTTGGGCCACGTCCCGCGAGACCCGTCCCCATCGCGTCAACGATCCCACTTCGTCACTTCACGCGACACGTGGCCACACGGTCGCCCACGTAGCACTAACCAAGGAGACCGCAACGCATGACCGAATTGACCAAGCCAGTATCCCGCCGAGTTCACGTCTCCGGCAAAGGCGATTTCGTGGTCACGCTGACCAAGCAAGGCGTGTCCATCCGGAAGCTCCGCAAACGCAAGACCGTCACTCTACCGTACACGCAGCTGGCCATGCGTGCGTTGGAGCGCGACAGGTGGATGCTCAATGCGAAAGAGTGGGACGACCCGCTGGCGGCGCCGTCGTAGGCGACGCGTTCCACTAGCAGTTCGATCACGCGGGCTTGCTCGCTTGGGGCCAAGCAGTCCCCCATGCTGGCCGTGCATCAGCACGTAAACGCAATCGTCGATGTACTCCGCTCGCATTGGACCACACGAACCAGGCATTCGTCGGCGTCCGCTGTTTGCCGCTGCGGCAGATGACCACTCGCAACGAGCATCGGCCGCTCTCTGAGGTCATTGAAAACTACGACGAGTTGCGGCCGCACACACTCCCCGAACCGAATTCCGTTCCTGCAGGATACGTTTGATGAAGACCACCACTGTGACAAAGCCCCAGTCGCTGCAGGAGCAAATGGACCGCCTCGGTCCCTGGACGACCCGTTTTCATGTGGACGGCCAGGTGTGTGGCGGTGGCTACGAAGTCAGCCAGGACGACGCTCTCTTGCGTTCATTCCGCGAACGGTTGCCGTTGCCGGGCCGCGTGCTCGAACTGGGCTGTATGGAAGGCGGGCGGACGTTCCCGCTGGCACGACGCTGTGGGCAGGTGTTGGCGATCGATGTGCGTCGCGAGCACTTGGAACGAGCCCGGTTCATGCAACGTCAGCTCGGTCTCAGCAATGTGACGTTCTTCGAAGCCGATCTGGAAACGTGCGATCTCCAGACGCTGGGGCAGTTCGATGCCGTTTACAACGTCGGCCTGCTGTATCACGTGGGCGATCCGTTCCGCGTGCTTCAGCAGTGTGCTGCCATTGCGCCGGAAATGCTGCTTTGGACTTACGTGGTCGACGACGGCGATGCGGAACTGAATGGCTACGAAGGCAGGTTCACCCGCGAGAACCCAGCAGATCAGATTGGCGGAGTCCGCTCACGATCGTTCCGCCCCACGCGGTGCGAGTTGATGCGGATGCTGACCGACACCGGCTGGCGGAATGTGGAACTCGTCCGCGAAGAGAATACTGCCGTGGCGCTCTGGTGCCGGAAAGACGCTGGCGATGAGCCTACACGGATGCCGACCGGCACGATGAGCCTCGCGGTGATTATCACCTGCCACAACTACGGGCGTTATCTGGATGAATGCATCCGCAGCGTGCTTCACCAGAGCCGCCGGCCTGATGAGATCGTGATCGTCGATGATGCGTCTGACGATGACACGGCCGAGATCGCTGAACGCTGGCAACCTGCGGGTGTCCGTTACCTGCGCGTCGATCATCACAACGTGCGGCTGTCGCGACAGGCGGGACTCGAGGCTACACGCTCGCAGGTCGTCTGCTTTCTGGATGCGGACGATTTCCTGAGTCCTGACTACCTGCGGTCCCAGGCATTCGTCGGCGTCCGCTGTTTGCCGCTGCGGCAGATGACCACTCGCAACGAGCATCGGCCGCTCTCTGAGGTCATTGAAAACTACGACGAGTTGCGGCCGCACACACTCCCCGAACCGAATTCCGTTCCTGCAGGATACGTTTGATGAAGACCACCACTGTGACAAAGCCCCAGTCGCTGCAGGAGCAAATGGACCGCCTCGGTCCCTGGACGACCCGTTTTCATGTGGACGGCCAGGTGTGTGGCGGTGGCTACGAAGTCAGCCAGGACGACGCTCTCTTGCGTTCATTCCGCGAACGGTTGCCGTTGCCGGGCCGCGTGCTCGAACTGGGCTGTATGGAAGGCGGGCGGACGTTCCCGCTGGCACGACGCTGTGGGCAGGTGTTGGCGATCGATGTGCGTCGCGAGCACTTGGAACGAGCCCGGTTCATGCAACGTCAGCTCGGTCTCAGCAATGTGACGTTCTTCGAAGCCGATCTGGAAACGTGCGATCTCCAGACGCTGGGGCAGTTCGATGCCGTTTACAACGTCGGCCTGCTGTATCACGTGGGCGATCCGTTCCGCGTGCTTCAGCAGTGTGCTGCCATTGCGCCGGAAATGCTGCTTTGGACTTACGTGGTCGACGACGGCGATGCGGAACTGAATGGCTACGAAGGCAGGTTCACCCGCGAGAACCCAGCAGATCAGATTGGCGGAGTCCGCTCACGATCGTTCCGCCCCACGCGGTGCGAGTTGATGCGGATGCTGACCGACACCGGCTGGCGGAATGTGGAACTCGTCCGCGAAGAGAATACTGCCGTGGCGCTCTGGTGCCGGAAAGACGCTGGCGATGAGCCTACACGGATGCCGACCGGCACGATGAGCCTCGCGGTGATTATCACCTGCCACAACTACGGGCGTTATCTGGATGAATGCATCCGCAGCGTGCTTCACCAGAGCCGCCGGCCTGATGAGATCGTGATCGTCGATGATGCGTCTGACGATGACACGGCCGAGATCGCTGAACGCTGGCAACCTGCGGGTGTCCGTTACCTGCGCGTCGATCATCACAACGTGCGGCTGTCGCGACAGGCGGGACTCGAGGCTACACGCTCGCAGGTCGTCTGCTTTCTGGATGCGGACGATTTCCTGAGTCCTGACTACCTGCGGTCCGGGATGCAGTGTTTCGACCGTTACGACGTGGGAATCGTCTATTCCGACATGGACCGGTTTGGCCGCGAGAATGTGACGTCCGATATGCCGGTCGATGTGGCGCTGGCCGAGATGACCAAACGCAACGTGATCCACTGCGCTTCGCTGGTGCGGCGAGAAGCCCTCGATCTGTCGCAGGCGTTTTCAATCCCGGCTGATCCGAAAACCGAACACGAAGACTGGTTGCTCTGGTTGGTAGTCCTGCGTCAGGGCTGGAAAGCGAAGAAGCAGCCGGCCGTTTATCACTACCGTCGCCATGAAGAAGGACGATCGCTGGCGAAGGCGTGGGCCGGCAACACCTACTTTGAACGTCGCGGACTGCGTCACGAGACGATCACTCTGTTTATTCCGCTCTCCGGACGCACGGCCGTCTGGCCCCGATTTCGCCAGTTTCTTGAGCAGCAGGCGTGGCCTCACGACCAGGTGCGACTGGTGCTGATGGATACGAGCCAGGACGCCCGGTTTGGACGACGCGTGCGGCGCTGGATCGCGGAATGCGACTATCGCGATGTCCGCTATTTCACGGAATCCGTGGCGGAACCGGGACTGGCAGATCAGGACCGTCGGGCCGAAAGCGTCGGTGACAAGGTCCGGTTGGCGGCCGCGCGGATCTACAAC
This sequence comes from Planctomycetota bacterium, assembly GCA_014381825.1. Taxonomy (GTDB): domain Bacteria; phylum Planctomycetota; class Planctomycetia; order Pirellulales; family Pirellulaceae. Next base: position 13,565 of record JACNKX010000027.1, on the reverse strand, counting down.
CGGCTGGCCCGTGAAGCGACTGGCGGATTTGTATGGGTCATCGAAGATGACATCATTCCGCCGAACAACGCGGCGGAGCTGTTACTGCGCGGGTTCGACGAACACACGGCCACGGTCGCGGGCCCGTACCGCTCGCGATTTCACGATGGCTACGTCGCTTGGCGAGGTAACCGGGACATCATCCGGGAACGCGGCGAAGGCGTAGAGACGATCGAATGAAACGGATTCGGCTGCACGCTGTTCCGGACGGACGTGCTGCGGGAGGCCCTGTTCACCTGCCGGCAGCCGCCGCATGTGGATTTTGATCCCGCGTTCTATGAGCGACTCAAAACAACAAACCTCAAAGTGAAGCTGTGCTGGGACGCCGAATGCGAGCACCTGGAGAACGACACGCGACCGATCATGACGTGGGACCATTGGCCGGAGTCTTGGGAAACGGCTGACCTAAGTGAATACCGAGCCGGGTTTCTGACCGGCCGAGAAGCCTGCCAATGGATCGTCGACACGCTCAACGGTCCGAAGCCCGCCGCCATCTGGGGCCTGTCGGACGGAGACGTGGCCTGGTGGTGCTACGACTCGCTGGCGAAACTACCGGACGTGGATAGGCATTGGCTCGACAAACTCGCGGCGACGAGCGGATTGCATCTCGAAGACCGGGACGAACTCTGGCCGCTGTTTGATGAAGCCTGTCGCAACGCGCCGGCGTGGCTTTGTCAGTCCAACTGGGACATTGCCGAGCGGTTCACGCACGCGGCGCTCACGGCTTACGGCGTCGGGATCGAACGTGACGGATTTCGGTATGCCGACGGACTCAAACGGAAGATCGACTGCAACGCGGTCTATCGGCTGATGGACCACGGGCTGTGGTGGCCGTTGCTGGATGGCAAGCGGCTGGCGATCGTCAGTGGACACGCTGACAAGTTCGCCGCCCGACTGGTCGATCCGGAGTTCGTCGAAGCGACTGGTGGTGGCGAGGCCACATGGTCAGTCGCGACGAAGATCACCTGTCCCGACAAGACGGTGGCCAAGCGAGAGTTCTGGCCCCGCGTGCGGGACGAGTTGTTCGCGGCCGAGTGGGACCTGCTGCTGTGTTCGTCCGGATCGTTGTCGGCGGTGATCTGTGAAGGGGCCCGACAGCGGGGACGCAGGGCGATTGATGTGGGGGCCGCGGACGCGGCAATCAATCGTCAAGATGTAAGTTTGGATTCAATCGCGGGCTGATCGGTCACCCAATCGCAATCTCGCCTGCTCGAGAGCTCCAGTGGCAACCATAGTGGAAACCGCGTCAAGAGCTTTCTGTTTCCGTGGTGAACCGTCTGCTTTCCGTTCCCTGAGAAGAATCAACGGTATACGCAAATCCTGTGGTCGGAATGGGAACGGCGGTTCAACTTCCGCGCGTCTCAGCGATTGTGTGATTTGCAAGTCGCGGTATTCGAACTCCCAACTCGGTTCAATTTGCGTGCCTTCACCCCAGTCGTTCCATGTTGCGATTTGGATGATGGGCGCGTGTGAGTTGAGAGCCTTCTTCAGCGTATCATTCAGAGTCCGGCCGTCGTTGTCGGCCAGTCGCGGGTAGCCTTCGCTGACGCCCGCTTGCTTGTAAATGTCATCGAAGCGAGGGAATGCGGCGGGGATCGCTTGGGGCCAGCTCTTTGAGTCAGCCAAGAATCGATCGACTTGTTGCGTACCGACCTTGGGCGATGGCCATCCGAAGCCACCAATCGCCCCCTCGCGTCGGATGTCCTGGCTGAAGTAAGCAACGGGAGGGTCGAGGCGCGACAAACACTGCGTCCATTCTTCGCGCGTCAGTCCCGAGTGGCCAAACGACAGCAGCACCGGTTTGCCGTCGAGTTTCACGTAGCTGCCCGACTTGAACCAGTACTTGCCGAGCCAGTCGATCTCGTTCACAGCATGCGCGACTCGGTCGGCGGCTGCGATGCGGTTGGCCTCCACGAGTGCCGGAATCGTCTGATCCTCGTAGCAGATGACGAACGTCATCTTCAGGCGTTCGCATTGCTGCAGCAGCCGTGTCGTGTTGCGATGCAGAACAGCGTAGTCGCGGTAGTCCGTCAATCCGTACCAGTCGACAATGACGCCATCAATGCCCGCCAGCTTCATCAGCAGCAGGTGGTACTCCAGCACATGAGGATCGCCCGAGTCGTACGGCCCAATGAGTGGGTGATACTTTGATGCGATCTGCCGTCTGCCATCGACTTCCTGCTCCGGATCGAAGTGGTTCATCGTCCAGTGCCAGCCCCACTTTTCGCTGAACGGCTTGGCCATGTACCACGGCATGTAGTGGGCGAGAATCAATGGCGTGGCATTCTGCTTCGATGCGTTACTACGCGAATCTGGTTCGTCTTCGGCGAAAGCACACAAGTTGAAGCAGAGAATGAAAGCCAAAACGTGCGGCATCTGGCGGTATAGAATCATCGTCATGGACTGCTTTACGGAAGTCAGGTCATTTCGTGCAGGTAGTTTAACACGATGCCACGTCTGGTACCTTCCATTGGCGAGTTTGGGCTTGGCACGAGGCACGTCCGTTCGTGATCGGAAATCCCGATCTGATGCCTTTTTTTCAAATAATCTGGCAGGTTTCGGGAACCCGCCGGATAAGTAAATACATGGATATCGAGCAACCACAATTCGAACTAACGGAATCGGCTTTGCTGACGCTGTTGGTGAAGCACGAACCGTCGCTCCGCGCCTATGCACGCAGCCTCGTGCCCGATTGGGATTTGGTGGACGAGGCGCTGCAGGAAGCGAGCGTCACCATGTGGCAGAAACGCGGACAACTGGAGAGTTCCGACGGTTTCGTGCCTTGGGCGAGAGTGATTCTGCGGTTCAAATGCCTAAAACAGGTCGAGAAACTGCGAACTCAACGGCCGCTCCTCAGCGATGAGGTTCTGGCTAAGCTCGCCGACCGTAGTGAGAGCCGCTCGGCAGAGGCCGCTGCGGCACGAGCCAAGGCGCTGCAGGAGTGTTTGGGGCAGTTCTCTGCGGAACATCGCGAACTCCTTTTGGCTCCGCACAGCTGTGCGACGTCAGTTGCGGAATTGGCGGAACGCCGCGATAAGACTCCCAACGCCCTGTACAAGCTCCTGGGGAGACTCCGAGGACAGTTAGCCGACTGCATCCGTCTCAAGCTACCGGCGGAGGCCACATGAACAAGTCATCGAACGAACTGATTCATCGGTACTTGGCGGGTGTCACTACGGACGACGAAGTGCGTGATCTTGAAGCCCGTCTCCTCGCTGACGACCAGCTTCAGGATGAGTTCCTGTTCCAGTCGGAAATTGATGCGCACCTGCGTCAGGAAGCTCAGTCCATCACGAAGCCTCATGTTGCAGTCGACCCACCCAGTCCGAGCACGTCACCGACGCTCTGGAAGTGGATTTCCGGAGTTACGACTTTGGCGGCGACGATTCTCGTGGCCATCGTCCTGTTAAGCACTCCACCTCGCCGGGAAGCGATGGCGCATCCGTCGCTCGGTGAATTGACTGTCGATATCCCGCAGTCGGGGCAGAACATCTGGACGGCGGCGGCTGACGGCGATCTCGGTGCGATCCGCAAAGAACTAGAGGAGCCATCCTTCGTAAATGCGAAGGCAGATTGCGGACTCACACCCCTACATATCGCGACACTGGCATATCACCCGGCGGCTGTTGAGTTGCTTCTCACTTCCGGTGCGGATGTGTCGCTGGCCGATCCCGAAGGGAACACGGCATTACACATGGCATCGTTCCTCGGGCGGACTGACCTTGTTCGTCTGCTGCTGAAAGCGGGAGCCGACCCAGAGTTGCGCAACCACTTGGGATTCAGTTCGCTGGACAATGTGGCGATCACGTGGAGCGCGGGGCTTGAAGACTATTACCACCATGTTGAACGAGTGCTCAAGACGACTTTAGACCTCGAACAGATCCGCGCGGAGAGGCCACAGATTCTACGGTTATTGGCTTCTGAGAGCAGAACGCCGCCAGACCTCGCACCGCCTGTCAGCATCTGGCAAGCCGCGATGACTGGTAACACGGCTGCCGTCGAACAACACATTCGGGCTGAGACAGATATCAACTCGAAAGAAGATCTCAGCGGCAGTACTCCGTTAATGGTGGCAACGACCTTTGGACAAGTCGAAGTCGCCAGGTTCTTGATCAGCGAAGGTGCGGACCTCGATGCTCGTAACAACTCGGGCGGCACTGCATTGCATGTTGCTTGCTTCTTCTGTCAACCGGAGATCGTTGAATTGCTTCTGAATGCGGGAGCAGATCCAAACCAGTTCAACAACTGGCAACTGACGCCATTGGAAGTCGCGACTTCCGAGTTCGACGCCGAATTGGAAGGGGTCTACCGGCATTCGTACGGTTCTCTGAACCTGCAATTTGACTCGCAACACGTCCAGGAGGTCCGTGTTCGAATCGCTGAAATCCTCAAGAACTTTCCAGGCGCTCGCTGAAATGAATACTCGTTTTGGATTCATGCAAATGCAGTCAAATCGCGTGTCGTTGAAAAGCTCGTCGTTGGCACCAGCCTTGTATCTCGTCATCGGGGTCTGGTCAGTCATCATTCTGCCGCCATTCGTTGAAGCCGGAGATTTGTGGCCCGGTTGGCTGGGCTCCGACCGAAATGGGTGGGTGACTGACTTTGAGGTGCCTTCAATCTGGCCCGATTCGCTCACGAAAGTCTGGTCTGTGGAAGTGGGTACCGGCTACGGCTCACCCCTGGTCGTTGAAAACTATGTCTATCAGCACGCGCGGCAGACCGACGATGAGGTCGTCTGGTGTATTGACCGATCGAACGGGGAGGTTCTGTGGCGGAAGAGTTTTCCAGTGCCCTTTAAGACGGCTGGCGGCGGTGAGTATCACGGGAACGGACCGAAATCCAGTCCTGTCTACGCGGACGGGCGACTCTTCACGATGAGCATCAACGGGACCCTTTCGACATGGAATGCGGTATCCGGCGAGTTGCATTGGCAACGCAACTACGACTCAGAATTTGGCAAGAGCCATCCCAACTGGGGAGCATCGACGTCTCCGATCGTCGACGGCGATCACGTCATCGTCCACTTTGGCACGGATGACGTTGGAGCCTTGGTGGCACTCAATGTCGAGACAGGCGAAGAAGCCTGGAGGCATGGCAAGGATGGGCCATCGTATTCGTCTCCGTTGGTTGCGGAACTGAACGGTGTCCGACAGATCATTGAATGGAACCACCGGGCGCTTGTTGGCGTCGACAGCAAAACTGGTGAGTCCCTCTGGGAGTTTCCGTTTCCGCATATTGGTTCTGATCAGAACATGCCGACTCCGACAATTCACAATGGTCGCGTCCTGCTAGGCGGAGAGAATCGTGGCATTCATAGCATCCGCCCCATAGTGAGTGACGGGAAGTGGGCTGTTACGGACGAGTGGCACCAGAAGAAAGTCGCACTCGACATGAGTTCCGCCGTCATCAACGGCGCTTCCCTGTACGGTTTCTCACACTACGACAGCGGGAGGTTGTTCTGCCTTGATCCCAAAAGCGGCGAAGTGCTGTGGACTGGACCGCCTCGTACTGGCCAGAACGTCATGTTTCTGTCTGCTCCCGGACTGATCGCCGCGCTAATCAACAACGGTGAACTGCGAATTCTCAAGGCATCCCCGCAGCAGTACGAACAGATCGCGTCATTCCGCGTTGCGGAAGATCGCACCTGGGCACCGCCAGTACTCCTGTCCGACGCCGTGCTCATCAAGGACCACCAGCACCTGACCATGTGGCGGCTGCACCGTGAGGAGGCCGCTCGATGAATGTACTTCGGGAATTGCTGATGACAACCATCTGTCTGTTCATCCTGGTCCTTGCCGCAACTGCGAGTGCTGACGATGCGGCAGAAGAATCGCGGAGTCAGAGAGCGACTTCCTCGGGATGGACGCAATCCTACAAAGCGGGCTATATCGACAGCCAGGGGCGTTACGCGGGCGGGTCTGAGATCCTTCATCTGGAAGGCCACAAAGGCAAGCTCTACGCTGCCAACAGCTATTGGATGGAACCGAGTAACATCTGGTACGGCGGCGACGACCCAAAGACACCCTGGTCCCAGATTCTTCGGCTCGACCTCCCGAACGGCACATGGGAGGTTGATCTTGAGTTGGGCCCCAACAATCTCCGTGCCGAGAATCTGAAGTCGGTCACCTTTGGAACTGATGGGGCAGGCAACAGCCTTGAGGAGCCCGTCACCCTGCTGATCGCCACCGCGTACTCTCCGAATCCGCAAGGCGCCGACATCAACGTCTTTGTTCGTGATGACAACACGGGAACATGGGAAAAGACTGTCTTACTCAGCGGCACTGGTGAAAGCGGTGAGAACAACTCGACTCGATGCATGACGGTTTATCGAGACCGTGTCACCGGCGTGGACCGCCTGTTCCTGCCCGTCGGCCTGCTCGGGATTTTCACGGGAGTCTACGATGCCTATGTGCCGGGAAAGATTCGATGGGACAGAATGCCGGAGACCGGCCGTTTGGACAAACGCTCGCTGGCAATCATCGAGGCCAATGATTCGCTCATTTATTCCAGCGGCACAAAGATCTACAGAAGGAATGACGGTTCCTCTCCCACTCATTCGATGATTTTCGACGCAAGTCAGCTCTCGAAAGGCCCCGTCGCTTCACCGGTAGGAGGAGTTCGTGGACTGTCTGTCATCCCGAATCCCAACGGGCTTGGCGAATCACTCTTGTTCGTCTGGGCGCCCGACTCGCGTTCCCGGAGTTGTGTCATTCGGCTCGATAGGGACGACAACGGCAGGTACTCACACACAAAGGAAGAATGTGTCGCGGACTTGATGAGCGAGTACCTGTCCGGCACTCCCGTCTATTATGCGTTAGCTGGCTACAACAATATCCTGCCAGTCTTGAATCCCACGACCAAAGAACCCGCGTACCTGATGGGTTTTGAATGCTGGGTCGGTGGGCGTCAGTTCCCATGCTGGCAAGGCAATGAACGCGGAGGCTTCTACGCCGGCGCGATGTTTGCCATCCGCGACAAGGACGCTCAATTCTGGTTGAACGAAGTGAACGGCCCGGCCACTGTTGAGAAGAGTCCGTTGCAGGCTGTTCGTGCCTACGCCAGTTCACCGTTTGAGTCCGAAGATGGGCAGGTGATCTACTTCGGAGGCTTCGTCGCCGACCACGGACCATCTCCCAACACAGCGTGGGTGTACAAGACCTCGGTTGAAAACGCGCTGCGTAAAGACGCCCCTCGACCCGTTCGCCTGACGCCCGCGCAAAGCAAAGCTCAACTCGCGGCACTAATGCAACCTTACCGCTTCGAGTATCGCGATAAGCCAGCATTCACCATCCAGATTCCAGGAGAGTTTGCCCAAGGGAAGGCGACTGGTGGCAGCGTGTTCCATGCCAAGAAAGCGTTCAACACGCTTTCCATCAGCATCGGCCAAGCTGCATATCCCGAACAAGCCGCCAAAGGTTACGTCGAAGCGCTGAAACGGGTCGGCAATGGCACGGCTGAAATAGTTGAGCAAAGCGAAACAAAACTTCCCGATGGAACTCCGGCGATGGAGTTCGTCGCAACTTGGGTGACCAAACAGAACGCCAAGCAAACAACCCAGGCCTTGACAGCATGCAAGGACGGACACGCTGTGACGATAGCCACCCACACCTGGGAAGTGGGGCTTCCGGACAAGAGCTTCTTTTTCACCCTGAAGTTTGAGACTCACGAGAGCACGGAGAAATAGATGCACTGGTTCTGGGGAACACTCATGGCAATCATCGGGCTGTTCATGCTCGTCTGCGGCACCGTGAAGAGTGACTATGTTGTCTACCGGCTGCTGGTTGCTCGCTCAAGAATTCTGTGGGGCGATGCCGTCCACCGTTTCTTCCAGGTCAGCGGAGTGATCGTCGCAGTGCTCGGCATTCTCTGGGCCTCCGGAGTGATCTGGTCGAACGGTTGAACGCGAGGCCTTCAAAGCGAATAGAAAACCCCAAAACACGCTGATTTCAGCGAACATGAGGAACCTGATAAATGAATCGTTTCACCATTCTTGCCCTGACAGTCCTGAGTGCAACCATCCTTGGTACCCTCGCCATTCCCGGCGGAGACAATTCCGGTGTTTCGGCTGCTCCCTCCTCTGCGAGCAAGCCGAGCGATTCGCCTCGAAGGCCGCTCCGAATTGGACATCCGACATTCGCCAGTCCCCACGCCAATCCGATTGCAGTCCACGACGGGACGGTGTTTGTCGCAAACACTCCTGCCGACACGGTCGACGTCATTGACGCCAGAACGCAGAAGGTTCGAATCCGCATCAATGTAGGCGTCGATCCTGTCGGCATCGCCGTGCGGCCGGATGGCAAGGAAGTGTGGGTATCGAATCACGTTTCCGATTCCGTCAGCGTGATCGACAACGATGCTGAAAGCCTCACCTACCTGCAGGTCATTGCTACGATCCAAGAGTTTGACCCGGAGACGAAGGCCACCACCTTCGATGAGCCGATCGGCATCGCGTTCGCCAGTAACGAAAAGGCCTACGTCGCATTGTCGTCCGAGAATCAGATCGCGGTCGTGGATGTTGCCACCCGCGAAATCGTGAAGCGTCTCCGTATTCCTGCCCAGGATCCCCGTTCAATCGCAGTCCGCAATGGGCGTCTGCATGTCATCCCGTTTGAGTCAAACAACAAGACGCAGCTCTCTGGCGGCAACAAGGAAGACATCGATGGTGAACTGGTCACGTTTGATGCCTGGGAACATTCCATTCGAGTCAACAATGTCCTGTCGTTGGGGCACGTCACGGACATCGTCAAACACCCGGATGTCCCGGACCGCGACCTGTTTGTGTTCGACACTCAGACCGACGAACTCATCGAAACCGTCGATACGCTCGGGACACTGCTGTACGGATTGACTGTCGACTCTCAGGGACGCGTCTTCATTGCCCAAACGGATGCACGAAACGACGCCAATGGTCGGGCGGGAACCAAGAAGCACGGCATCAAGGAGATGGAGAATCGAGCGTTCCTAAACCAGGTTACCAAGGTCAATTTCCGGGACGGCGAAGCACAGCAGCCTGATTTCTTCAACCTCGAACCGCTACCACCCCAGCATCCTGAGAAGGGAATGTCGCTGGCGACGCCGTACGCGATTCAGATCAGTGCTGACGATTCCACGCTGGTCGCCTCGGCTGCCGGATCGGACAAACTGTTTACGATCGACGCGGAAAGCGGTGAGGTCCTCGGGCGCGTGCCGGTCGGCGCCGTGCCTCGCGGGATTGCTCTAGAGAATACCGACGACGGCAAGGCATCGAGGGCCTGGGTCTACAACGCCGTGGCCAACACGGTCTCATTGATTGACATATCCGACACGAGCAGCCCGATGGTGGCCGGATTTGTCAAACTCGACGATCCAACGCATCGGCAGGTCAAGTTGGGCCGCACCTGGTTCAACGACGCCGATGTTTCCACGACCGGCACGTTTTCCTGTGAGAGTTGCCACCCCGACAGTAACACCGACCAGTTGCTGTGGGTGCTACAGACCCCGATCGTTACTGGCGGCAATCAGATCATGCCTCGTTCAACGATGCCAGTGCGAGGTCTGCGCGACACCGCGCCGTTTCATTGGGACGGCGTCCTCGGTGATCCTTACGGCGGGAACAACAGCGCAAACATCTACACCACAGTCGAACCAGTCGCCGATCCCGACGATCAGTTGACCAGTACGCGGCATCTCGTCGACGTCAGCATGGCCGAGATTCTCATGGCGCACGGCGATGACATGGTCAATGATGAAGGCAAGCCTGGCGGGTTTACAGCAGCCGAACGAGACGACTTGGCGACGTATCTGCTCAGCGTTCCGTTTCCACCCGCCCAGCGACGTGCGTATACGAATGAGTTGTCAAAGCGTGCCGAGAAGGGCTTCGAGATGTTCCACATCGTCGGTGATGTTGGCGGAACGCCGGGCAGCAACCGCTGCGGAGACTGTCATCGGATGCCGTTCTATACCAGCACCAACACTCCTGGCACCGGAATGGAAGCGACGACCTGGAGAGGTGCCTACGATCGCTTTTTGATTCTTCCTCAGGGAAGGCTCAACATTGTTGAATTCGATTTCTACCGGCGTGTTGCGGAGGCCGGCAATGATGAGCGGAGTGTCTGGCAATTCTCCTGGGGAGGAAGACCGGCATTCAATTCGGTCTGGGATATGGTTCTGGAAGGTAGCACGGGGTTCTCCGGCGCTTTCGCCCGGCAAGTCACGCTGAATACCGCGTCCGTGAGAGAAGAGGTGACTGCCGATCTGTTGCGGGCGCTGGAAGTCGCGGCGACGGAAGGTGGAGTTGTGCTTGAGGGCGAAGGCGTCTTCATCGAGAACGGTGAGTCAAAACCTTTCGAGTTCCAATTCGATCCGGAGTTTCAGGATGGCGTCTATGTCAGCAAGGCGCGAGATCGTCGGGCTTTTAGCCGCGAAGAACTTATGAAGCTGGCTTCCGACGGAAAGTTCGTCGGCACGTTTACTGGGCGGCACGGGGAAAACGCGGACGTGGAATCGCCTCAACCGGCACTATGGACGCTGGGCTCAATTCACGAACAGCGCGGGGCTCAGGAGTTCCCGATCCTCCACGCAGATAACCGCACGATGGCCATTAGCGGTCGGAATTTTGATGAAGACGCCAGCATCTACGTCGATGGCCATCGTGTGGAAGGCTCGATCGAAGTCACGGACGACGAACAGGAGCAAGTGCTGATTGAACTGGAAGAATTGCCCGAGGATGGCATGCACCTGATTCAGGTTCAAGCCGAAAACGGCCTGTTCAGCAACGACTTCATTTTCCATGTTACGAAGGATGCGGACGCCGCAGCGGAATTGAAGCAAAGCCTTGCTGAGTCACAGGTCGATGTCCGTGACGCGTTGGCAAACGCCATTGCACGAGGCAACGTGGAGGAAGTGAAGAAGCGAACAGAGAATCGGCCACGCCGCATCAACGACCGACGACCTGCAACAGGTTCGACTCCACTTGGCGATGCTGCGTTTCACGGCAATCTGGAAATCGTCAAGCTGCTGATCGATCAGGGTGCCGATGTGAACGCAACAAACCGCGATGGTAGTACGCCTCTGATTGTTGCTGCATTCATGTGCCGCACCGAAATTGTTCAGTACCTTCTGAAAAACGGTGCTTCCCTGACCCACAAGAACAACCGAGGCGACACCGCGATCGACGTTGTCTCAGGAGACTGGAACGATGGACTCGCAGCACTCTACAAGGGCATTGGCGATGCGACTGGTATCGAAGTTGATCTCGACCGACTCAAGAAAGCCCGCCCGGGAATCGCGAAGTTGTTGCGAGAGAAGGAGTCACAAACCGAAACTCCATGAGAAAGCAGGTTTCCAGTGGATCGCTCACTGTTAACCGCATCGGACCGAGTTCGAAGAGGGTCCCTACCGAGTGATGCCCCCTATCTGGGTCTCGAAAAACGGGAACTTGTGTGTTGCCAATGGGTTCGGTAAAGTCATTTCACCGGAAACCGGCGCGCATTGTTTCGAAGAGGGTCCCTTCCGGGGAGCTTTTTCAATTCTTGCGAAACCGGGTGACAATCCCGTTAGCTCAACTGGCTGAGAGTCCTGGCTCTCGGCTATCGTCGTATATCCCTAGCACGCAAAAGGATTTGCGTCCTGGCCAACGCTGGCCCTTCCAACTCGCGCCCGTGACCGAGAGCGCCGCGACCCCCTGGTTGCTTTCGTGCGCTCTCACAACTCACCGCGAACTCTCGCGCTCTCTGTTTAACAGGGGTGCCTGTGTTTACAACCTGGTTGGTTTCGGAGGTAGTTTTCATCGTAATCATCTTCCCGTCAACGCCCTCGCTTCCGATAGCGCTGAATTCGCTTATACACCGGCTCACCATTCAGTTGTTCTTCCAGCTTCTTCCACTTCACGCGATCGAACGCCCCAGCCTCAGCAAAACCAAGTCGGATTGCCGACTTCGCAAGACCGGCGTAGCTTAGCGTCGTTCTCGTCGTCGTTTTCAAACGCACGAGCGTCTCTGGTGTACATTGGCCTGGTTCGATTTTCATCGCACACAAGGCGTCAATGATATCCTGTTCAGGAAAGATCAATTCGGCCGCAAAGACTTCCGCGCCGATCTCGATTTCTTCGTTCTGATTCCCGACATCACAAAAGGCCAAGCCCAGGTCGCGGTCGACGAGATGATGCTTTAGTTCATGCGCCATAGTAAAAACACGCGGGTCCTCGGGGAGGTTGCGGTTTAGGACTACCGTTGCTCCGTGCGAAGTCGCGCTACCGATGACTCTTTCTTTCGTGCCGGTGTCCGAAATCCTATGGACGGGCGAATGTGTGACCAAGAGAAACTGGAGGAACGATGGAAACGAGGCATAGGCAAATTGAAAAGTCGCTGGCTGATCGAGCTACGCGGTCACGAAATCCAACGCGATCCGTGGTTGCGGACGGTTCACTCGATGGCTCAGTCATGGCGAATACGCCGGCGGCGGTTGCCACCACAGAAGCGGACGAGAACGCCGCCACGAACCTGGGAAAAGGCGATCCGGAGAATGATAAACGAGTTAACGGCCAGAGAGAACAATCAAGCGAGGAAAGGCACTTGGGAGGACTGGGCTCACAAGCGAAGCAACAAACGCCGGTATGCCAAGTCCGGGGGCGCGAAGTCGACCTGCGACAACTACGCCCGAGTGAGTTAACCCGCATGCTCAACTCAACACCCTTGAACGAAGTGATTAGCGAGCGGCAGTTGTATCGACATCGTCAACGCGCCGGCTTCAAGATCGGCGATGGCAAGCGAGTCGACATTTTCCGTTACGTCGCGTGGCTTTTTTGGATTCGGCACACTCCACATCCTCCATCCTCCGTATTGGACGAACGTGTGAGTGTTCGAATGGCCCAACACCGCAAGACCTCAGTTACCGAGCGCGAAGTCCTGGAATTGCTCGAACGACAGGATTACCGCTGCGCACTCACTGGGCGCAAGTTAGAACCAGATTCGTCCGCATTGGATCACATTCTGGCAGTTTCCCGCGGCGGCGAGCATTGCATAGCAAACGCCCAGGTACTCCACCGGGAGGTCAATCAGGCCAAAGGCACGATGACCAACGAGGAGTTCATTCAACTCTGCCGCGAAGTCGTCGTTCACGTTGATCAACAAACACAATCCAGGAGGTACTCCGTATGAAAGTTGAACTTTGGCCCATCGAACGTGTTAAGCCCTACGAAAACAACCCGCGCATCAACGACGGCGCGGTCGACGCCGTGGCAACGTCGATCCGGGAGTTCGGATTCCGCCAGCCGATCGTGGTCGATACCGAAGGCGTCATCATCTGCGGGCACACGCGGTACAAGGCCGCGCAGAAACTCGGTTTGGAGAAAGTGCCCGTTCACGTCGCCAAAGACCTGACGCCCGAACAGATTAAGGCGTACCGGATTGCCGACAACAAGAGTGCCGAACTGGCTGATTGGAATTACGATCTGCTGCCCATCGAACTGTCGCAGCTCGGCGACGCTGGATTTGATCTGGACTTGCTTGGTTTCGGCAAGGATGAACTTGCCGAACTACTCAATCCTG
>JACNKX010000132.1 GCA_014381825.1 Planctomycetota bacterium | reverse complement strand
GATCGCTCTTCGTCTCTGCTTTCGTCAGATCACCGATCTTGCTTATTGCTCTCGCTGCACTGTTTGGGGCAGGTAAATTCTCCGATCAATCGACCTCAAGCCTTAAATCCTCGGGAGTTGTAAGATAACGTTCGACAAAATCAGAAAATGATTCGGCCACTACAATTGGTTCGCCGCCATCGAGCAAGATCACAGGATTGTTCGTTTCTGTTAGCGACAGCTTGATCGCGTAGAGCTGGGCCTCGTGCATGCAATCAGCGAATACAAAGAAGTTATCACCTCCGTCTATCGGGTCGGCGTACGCAGACTGAATCAACGAACTGGATGTCTTTTTCTCAGATATTTCTTTAGTTACCGACTGGACTTCGTCCAAGCTCCAAAAGCGAATGATGCCATAGGCGTAGTCACCAGCAGTTCCGTTCAGATCGGTGAAGTACGATCGTAAATCCATTGGTATCGTGACGCCATGTTGGCGCTCAAATTCTGAAATGCGTGCCTCAGGCACCTCAACACCGCAATCGGTACCGTCCGAGATGATGAAGTCCTTCAGTTTTCTCCCAATAGTTATCTGGGGCATCGTAGTTGCCTTTTACGTCTATAGTTTTCCTAACGCATCCGCGAGTTGTCGTAGCCTTCCTTGGTGGACCAGTTTCTGAGCCGGTGACGTCGCGCTATTTAGTATCGCTCGACGCGACAACTCAGAAGCAGCCTCAAGAGATTCACGCGTTAACCCAGCGGCCGCTTTATTGTCGAACAGCTTTCGCAACAAGGCATGCTGCGGTCCGTCGATCGTCCTGTTGAGCGCGCCGTTACTGAGCCCTCTGAACTTGGCCGGGGCATTCAGTAATCCCTTTGGGGCACCAACATTAATCTTCCTTCCACTACCAGCAATACCGATCTCTGAAACGATGTTGGTAGCTTCGTCGCCGTACTGGTTATGTACCAATACTCCGCATTCGGCGACGCGATAGAGATGCTCGCCTTGCACCGTCATGTTGTAGACGCGGTGGGTGCCGGGCAATCGCGTCACATCGACAACCGTCACTTTGCCATCGACGCCGTCAAGTCGTTCGCCGTTGGCGAGCCGTGATGCAGGAATCCACTCACCATGCGAAGTACTGTAAAACAGGTGAATCGCCGTTGGACGCAGTGTTTCCGTTTCGCCACGAGAGTCTCGCAGCGTCAGTTCAACGACGTCTGTATTAAGATGATTGACCGTCGTCAAAACGACTCGACCGGGTCCCGCTCGCATTGGCGGGCATGGGAGAATGTCAAGGACCTTGCCCAGCAGGTCCTCGGGAACGCCAATTTCGTGGGTATCGACAGGCAGCGGAGCATAGCCGCCGACATGGGCCTCGTGGCGCTGGATCCACTGCCACGGTTGCAGCGACTCGACATTGATCGTGTCGACAGTACCGTCGGGCCAGACGCTACGAGCCTGTAGCTTGACAAGCCGGTAATCTGCAGCTGTGATTTGCTCGGCAGTGGCTTTGTCGAAATCTCGCATCGGATCAGCAACCGCTTCGAGTTTCCAGCTTCCATCACCTTGGTCCCAGAACAATGCCGTACTGGTCAGCCGCGCGAAGTCAGCGGCTAGAGCTTCCTCTGGTGCATCGACCAGCACCCGTTGTCCGACGCGCACCTGCTCGATCGGCTTGGTCGTGACCGCTGGGCCTCGACCACTGGGGACGATCGAGAACAAGCCGAAGAGGAGGCCCGCGCACAGAGCCATGATGCCGAGAGTGCGTGTCCACGTGATGTCGTCAGACGGCTTCGGCTTTGCCGCTGAGCGATCGCTGCGTGCTGCCGTACGATAGTCCCCGGAGGCTCTCGAAACGCCTAATCCACTAGAGATCGACGGCCTCGAAAGGGCATCGTACTGCCGGGCCGTGCGAATGCGTGACGGTCGAACGAGTGTTGCGACGTTTGCTTCTAGCGATTCCTGTTCGTAGGACTCGCCGAATAACGAATCGACTGTCTCCTGGTACGAGTCACCTTCTGGGTTCAACCCGCTGGCAATCCGATCGTCTGGTTCGAGTTCATCCATCGCGGAGCCGATTCCGTAATCTTCAAGATCTTCAGGCGTCAAATAAAGGGACGTTGGGAGTTCTTTGAATAAGTACAACGTCCTCTCACCGTAATTCCCCATAATCGTCGCCATTGACACTGCTTATCGAAGTCCAAATTCACCAAAGACGCCTGACCCCTTTGATCGCTCCGCTGACCCCTGATTCTTCTCGGGCGGTCGAAATCTGCTTAGGCAACGCTTACTCGATTCGTCCGGCCGAGTAAAACTTTGTTGCAATTCCTAGCGAAGACAAACGCTGCTTAGCTTCTTCTGTAACGAAGATTTGAGGAGTCCTGTTCTGCGCGACTGAAAAAATCCCGGAAGTAGGAACATCATCGCGGTCAACTAGCAGCCGCGTAAGCTGGCGTGGATGGCCAGCAAAAAAACCGCAGTTAGCGCAGGCGTCGTTTGGTGTGGCCGAAACACCTGTGACAACTGCAAATTTTGGCTTCGCCCAATAGAACGGGTTACTCGGTTTCGCTAGTTGATCGACAACTAGTTGACGGCCTACAAGTTTCGTCTGAACGGGGCACGTATCGTAAAACTCAAACGCCGATAGGGTCTGAAGTCTTTCCCGGATAGTCCCTGGAACAATCAACAAGAAGTTCCCCCAAAACGCTTGCCGATCGCGAAGCTTCAATGCTTCTTCCGACTGGAATTCATCGTGCCAATAGTACTGCAACGGAGTTTGGATACTGTCCACTCTGCCACCGCAGGTACCGCAGGTTTCTGGCGATAAACTCAAGTAGCAAAAATCATCGTCGAACCGCTTGGCGGGATGCCCCGTAAGGTAGATCTTACTCATAGGTCAAACCACCTCACCAAGAAGTCTCGCATTTCAACGAGCTGTGCGGGCGTGACGTTTTCATATCCGCCTTGACCTTTGATTAGCCGATCAAAGGCATTGTTGTAGTGACCTCCTCCGACACCATCCGTTCCTTTACCGACATATCCTTTGCCACTGTGAATTTGACGGTGCAAGCCCCGTTCTACTGGCATTCGGTTTGGCAAGCCCGCCCTACCTATTACGTCCCGGCTATCTGCTGCGGCGTTGCCAGCCTCTCGTAATCGTCGTTGAATTCCCCTCGGAATTGAGTGGTGCATGTCCACTGCTTCCTTTGGGGCACCAACATTAATCTTCCTTCCACTACCAGCAATACTGATCTCTGAAACGATGTTGGTAGCTTCGTCGCCGTACTGGTTATGTACCAATACTCCGCATTCGGCGACGCGATAGAGATGCTCGCCTTGCACCGTCATGTTGTAGACGCGGTGGGTGCCGGGCAATCGCGTCACATCGACAACCGTCACTTTGCCATCGACGCCGTCAAGTCGTTCGCCGTTGGCGAGCCGTGATGCAGGAATCCACTCACCATGCGAAGTACTGTAAAACAGGTGAATCGCCGTTGGACGCAGTGTTTCCGTTTCGCCACGAGAGTCTCGCAGCGTCAGTTCAACGACGTCTGTATTAAGATGATTGACCGTCGTCAAAACGACTCGACCGGGTCCCGCTCGCATTGGCGGGCATGGGAGAATGTCAAGGACCTTGCCCAGCAGGTCCTCGGGAACGCCAATTTCGTGGGTATCGACAGGCAGCGGAGCATAGCCGCCGACATGGGCCTCGTGGCGCTGGATCCACTGCCACGGTTGCAGCGACTCGACATTGATCGTGTCGAC
>JACNKX010000039.1 GCA_014381825.1 Planctomycetota bacterium | reverse complement strand
TGAGGGCTCAAACCGCAGCCCGCTTCCGTTTACCCACTAATTCTTCCCTAGAGCCAAACAAATCAAAAGCTCTGGACTCGCACCTTGGAAATTTGACCCTTCCCGAAACGTCTGGTTAAATGGACGTGTCCCGCCTTCGTGGATGGTTTGCCGCGAGTACTCTCCTGCCGTATTGTCGAAAGAATTGGAGCCAGTTGTATGCGATCGGTATTGCCAGTCGCGTTCGTGTTCGCTCTTCTCGCGATCTCTCCGATGAATGCCGAGGAAGAAAATCCAATCCCGGTGGCCGTGGGTCCCAAAGTTGACTTTATCGCCGATGTTCAGCCGATTTTACGGAAGACTTGCTACTCATGTCATGGTGTGGAAGAGCAAGAGGCCGGCTTCCGACTCGACATCAAAGCTCGAGCGCTGGCAGGAGGTGACGGCGGCAAGAGTATCGTTCCCGGCGATAGCGCGAAAAGCCGTTTGATCACGCTTGTTGCAGGTTTAGATGAAGACGCTGGGATCATGCCGCCGGAAGGGGAGGGGACTCCGCTAACACCGGAGCAGATCGCCACATTGCGAGCGTGGATTGATCAGGGTGCGATTTGGCCGGAGAGTGCCGATGCGGCCGCCAGTTCAGGTCATTGGTCGTTTCAACCGATAACGCAGCCGTCGCTGCCCATTCCCAAAGAGGTCGCGTGGGTACGGAATCCGATCGATACGTTCGTTCTTCAGCGTCTTGAAACCAGCGGTATACGCCCCTCGCGGGAAGCAGCGCGTGCGACCTTGATGCGTCGAGTCTATTTCGACTTACTTGGCTTGCCGCCGTCTCCCCAGGAACTTGATTCCTTTCTAAACGATTCGCGGTCGAATGCGTATGAGAGAATGGTCGAACGCGTGTTGTCATCACCGCACTATGGCGAGCGATGGGGGCGGCATTGGCTTGATCTAGCTCGTTATGCAGATAGTGATGGCTACGAGAAAGATCGGGCTCGACCTCACGCTTGGCGTTATCGCAACTGGGTAATCGACGCTTTAAACGCAGATCTGCCGTACGACCAGTTCAGTATCGAACAGTTGGCCGGCGATATGCTCCCTGACGCGACGCTCGAACAGAAAGTCGCAAGCGGCTTTCATCGCAACACGTTGCACAACACGGAAGGCGGAACAGATCAGGAAGAAGACCGTGTCAAGAAGACCGTTGATCGAACCAATACCGCCGGAGCGATTTGGTTGGGGCTGACGGTTGGCTGTGCCCAATGCCATTCGCACAAGTACGACCCGCTAACACAGCGCGAGTACTATCAGCTCTACGCATTCTTCAACGATATCAACGAAGCCGACATTGATGCTCCGCTCCCAGCGGACCAAGAGCGACTCCGCGCGGCGAAAGCGACGTTTGACGCAGCTCACGCGAAGCTGACGGTCGCGGTCAAAGACTACGAGACGAATGATCTAGCGAAGGCTCAAACCGAATGGGAAAAGACTGCGTTGGATAAATCGGTTGTTTGGCAAACGGTCGATCCGATGTCCGTGACGTCAAAGAACGGCGCAATGCTCCAGCGGCAAGACGATGCGTCCTGGCTGGCAACAGGAAAGAACGAGGTCTCTGATGTGTACACGATTGAAGCGTTCGCCGGCGCGGAACGCGTAACGGCAGTTCGCTTAGAAGTTCTTCCCGACAAGAGTCTCGTTAAGCAAGGGCCAGGCCGCGCAGATAACGGCAACTTTGTATTGACGACCTTCAGCGTCACCGCTTCGCCGACGAGCGACGGCCAAGAGCCAAAGAGTGTCGTACTCGTGAACGCAAAAGCCGACTTTTCTCAAGGCGACTGGCAAGTCGAGAAGGCGATCAACGACGATCCAACTGACGGCTGGGCTGTCAGTCCGGAGTTCGGGAAGCGACACGTTGCGGTGTTCGAGGCGAAAGAGGCCGTCGAAGTTGCAGACAACACGAAGCTGACGTTTGTTCTCGACCAGACCTACAACGCCGACAAATCGCACAATATTGGGCGGTTCCGTTTGTCGTTAACTTCTGGTGAGTTGCCAGCAACACTGGAAGGCTTACCCGCGGAAGTTGCCAACGCGCTAGCGAAACCAGCCGCCGAGCGAAACGCGGACCAACAGAAGCAAGTTGCCACGTATTTCCGTTCGGTTGATCCCGAGCTGACTCGCCTGAATAAGATTGTTGCGGATCACGCCAAACAGCAGCCTGCTGCTTCTGGAGTTAAGGCGCAGACTGTTGCGCAGATCGCCGAACCGCGACAAGCCAACATTCACATTCGCGGCGATTTTCTGAACAAAGGCGAGCCGGTGACCGCGTTAACGCCCTCCGTCTTACCTGGACTCACAGCCGACGAATCGCAGCACGGCCGCCTGGAGTTTGCACGTTGGTTATTCGCTGCTGACAACCCTCTTACTGCACGCGTTACGGTCAATCGCGTGTGGCAACGTATCTTCGGACGAGGAATCGTCAACACCGTCGACGATTTTGGAACGCAAGGCGACACCCCAACCCATCCAGAGTTGCTGGACTGGCTCGCGAACGAAGTTCAAACGCAAGGCTGGAGTTTAAAACAGCTGCACCGACTGATTGTCAGTTCGGCTACTTACCAGCAGTCTGCAGCATTCCGCCGAGACCTGATCGAGAGTGATCCGGATAACTCCTTGCTCGCCCGCCAGCAGCGACGTCGGGTCGAAGCAGAAACGATTCGTGACATCGCCCTTGCCGTAAGCGGGTTGCTCGACACGCGTTTGGGCGGTCCGAGCGTACGTCCGCCACAGCCAGCCGAATACTCTAGCTTGACGTATGCCAACAGCGCGAAGTGGCAGGTCAGCAAAGGTGGCGACGCCTATCGCCGTGGGCTTTACACATTCTTTCAGCGGACATCGCCCTATCCGATGTTGATGACGTTCGACTCGCCTGATTCAACGGAATGTTGTACGCAACGAAGTCTAAGCAACACGCCGCTGCAAGCGCTGACTTTGTGGAACGATCCGGCATTTTACGAATGTGCCCAGGCGTTTGGCGCCCGTGTACTCGCCGAAGTGCCGCCGATGGGCGACTCAGTTCAGACGACTCGCGGGCGAGCGCGTTACGCGTTTATGCTCTGTCTAGCTCGCCACCCCACGGTCGACGAGTTGCCACATGTGATCGAGTTGTACGAAGCACAGGTAAAGCGCGCTGAAGCAAATGACGAAGCAACGACACAGATCGTCGGGAAGCAGGTAGTCCCGGAGGGAGCTTCGACAGTGGAACTTGCCGCCTGGATCATTGTTGGACGGACGCTGATTAATCTTGACGAGTTCATCACTCGGGACTGATTCTTTAGAAACTGTGAGTTAACAAATGCGTTTCGATGAGGCCATGCTGGCTCAAACACGCCGACAATTTCTCACCTCGAGTGCCTCGGGGCTCGGTGCCGCAGCTTTTGCCTCATTGTTGCATCAGGACGGACTGCTGGGCGACGATTCGTCTACCAATCCGCTGGCTCCCAAATCTGCACCACTGCCGGCGAAAGCGAAGCAGTGTATTTTTATCTTGCCGGCGGGTGCTCCGAGCCACGTCGACCTGTTCGATCCAAAGCCGAAGCTGCGCGAGTTGCACGGTGAAAAACCTCCGGCGTCGTTGATCGAGAATGTTCGTTTCGCGTTCGTCAAGAAAGAGACCGCCGTCTTGGCGGGCAGTGCCCGGGAGTTCAGCAAGCACGGCGAGTGCGGTATGGAGCTGTCGGACTTTCTACCTCACCTTGGCAGTTGTGCGGATGATCTGTGTTTGGTCCGATCCATGCACACGGACGCGTTCAATCATCATCCAGCGCAACTGATGTTGTGCAGCGGTGTTCCTCGATTCGGACGGCCTAGCATGGGCTCGTGGTTGAACTATGGGCTCGGCAGCGAAGCTAACAACCTTCCTGGCTACGTTGTCCTCACCGCGGGCCGCGGCAGCAGCGGCGGTGTTTCAAATTGGTCGAGCGGATTTCTACCGTCGACGTATGAAGGAGTCGTCTTCCGGAGCGAAGGCGAACCTGTTTTGAACTTGAATAACCCTCCTGGTATCGACCGAGAGGTACAGCAACAAGGCTTAGCGACGCTCAGTAAGCTAAATCGCGAACGATTGGAGAACGTTCAAGATCCGGAAATCGCGAGCCGCATCGCTTCGTATGAATTAGCGTTTCGGATGCAGGCTGCGGCACCGGAGCTGATCGATTTGTCCAGCGAGACGGAAGAGACTTTGGATGCGTACGGCGTGACACGAAAGGAGCCGGAGAAATTTAACTTCCGAGGCGGTGGTCCCAATGTTTACAAACAGTTCGCGACCAACTGCGTCCTCGCACGGCGGATGATTGAACGAGGCGTTAGGTTCGTCACGTTGGTTCACGCTTCCTGGGATCATCACAGCAACATCGACCAGGAGCTAGGCTACAACGCGACGATGGCGGATCAACCGATCGCTGCGTTGATCAAAGATCTCAAACAGCGAGGACTGCTCGATTCGACACTGATCATATTTGCGGGCGAGTTCGGCCGCACGCCATTGTGGGAGAACCGAGCGGGCAGACAGAACACGACAGTCGGTCGCGATCATCATCCATCCGCATACAGCTTGCTCATGGCGGGCGGCGGAATCAAAGGTGGGCAAGTCTATGGGCAAACCGACGAGATCGGCTGGGCTCCCGTGAAAGATCCCGTTCATGTCAACGATTTTCACGCCACGATCATGAAGCTGTTCGGCTTTGATCATTTGCGGTTCACACACAAGTTCAAAGGACTGGAAGTGCGACTGACCGATCAGGGCGGAAAAGTTATTCAGCCTTTACTCGCCTAGCCAGGCGTGATGCTTGCCGCGAGTTGCCCGTGTCAACGTGCTTTTAACCACGCTCCGACGATTTGAATAACTCGCGATGACTAGTTGGTATGCTCACCCCATATTGTTTGCCGACAATATGACGAGATCGCTGGAGTTCTACACGCGAAGGTGTCGTTCACGTCGTGAGCGGCGGAGCCGATCGAGCGAAGCTGTCGCGAAGCATTCGAGCGGTCCGCTCTGCTGACGAGTTGGGAAGGAAGCAGCACAGAATTCGGGCCCGCCGAATCACTCCCTTCTCCAACGAACCAGGAAACAGCTGGTACGTGATTTGTGAGTCTCGAAACGTCGTCGATTCGATGTTCGATCTGTCAGTGAGTTCGGCATACGAAACGTCGCCGTCCGGTAAGGAGGCAACCATCGCACCGTCGTCGATCTGGCTGGCCGGGCTAGAAACCTGACTGGCGACCACCATGCCGGGAACTGCATCGAGTCGTGACGTTTGCGCAGAGATGATTAACTGGATGCCAACGTGTTCGTCGTCGCACTCGAATCGCCAATAGACCTGAGTCCGACATGCGTGGTCCGTCGACTCGTCGTACGTTGCGACGAGATCGTTGCCGCGAACATAGGCATCCTCGAGTCTTGGCTCATCGCTCGGTAGGATCAACTGCATGAGTTTCGCCTCACTCCAGCTGAATGGTCGCGTTGATTCAAGGTCGACCTTTAGCTGAGTCGCCCCATCCGCTGGCGAAGCGAGATTCAACTCGCAACTTAGCTGCGGTGATTCTAGGCGTGCCTTCGTTCCGTCGAGATGCCACATGCCGTGGTGCTCCGTGCTGACGAATATCTTGTTTCCAAGTCGCAACTCAGTACGAAAAAACCCCGCCGTCACGAAAAACGAAACGGCGGGGCCGGAACAGAGAAGAGGCCGAATCGCCAACTAGGTATAAATCAATCAAAACCTAATAGGCAAGTCTTTGCTGGGGGAACGACCTCTCGTTGGGGGCTAAATACTTCTTTCGATGATAACAAGATTGGTGGACGTGTCCATACTTTCCTTAGAAAAACGGAGATTCTACAATTCTCGCCACAAGACTTTCCTCGCCGGCTATTTTAAGCCACGCGTCAACTGAGGTGAATGGAACTCCGTAATGCAAGATTATATCACGGTTTGTGAGCAGGCCGCTCGACGAGGGGGAGCGATTCTTCTGGATTGGCAGGGACGTATAAACCCCCGCGAAAAAGCTCCCAAGGACTTAGTAAGTGAGGCAGACCTTGCGTCTCAGAAAGCCATTTACGAGATCGTTCATAGTGCGTTCCCCGATCATGATTTCTTGGGAGAAGAGGGGAATCCAATCGCGATCGCGCAGCGCGAGTCTGAGTTCCGCTGGATCGTTGATCCGCTCGACGGGACCGTTAATTATGTACATCAGTTACCTGCCTATTCGGTCTCCGTTGCTCTCGAACAGCGTGGTGAACTTCAAGCTGGGGTCGTCTACGACCCAATCGCGGACGAGTGTTTTTCCGCCGTGCGAGGTGAGGGAGCGTTCCTTAATGGTGCCAAGATTGAGGTCAGCGGTTGTGACTCGCTGCGTACAGCCCTTGTTGCGGCAAGCTTTTCTGCCGGAGTGTCACGTGACGCTGAAGAAATCAACCGGTTTCTTGATGTACTCGTCGAGTGTCAAGCGTTGCGGCGATTGGGCTCTGCAGCGTTGAATCTTGCGTATCTCGCCGCAGGCCGCCTTGATGCGTATTGGGCGACGAGCGTGAAAGTTTGGGATGTTGCCGCGGGATTGCTACTGGTCCAGGAGGCCGGGGGTTCTGTGTCTGGGGTCGCTGGTGAGCCGTTTGATCTGTCGCGGCCGCGTTTTGCGGCTGCAAGTTCCAAGACGCTGCATTCGGCGCTGATTGGGATCTTGAAACGGGAGGCTACAGGCAACAGTGCCCCAGCTGATTTCCCTTGATTTCGCCGGTTTTTTCTACTCAAAGAGTTCATCATTGCTTTGATATGCTGATTGGCGAGAGTATATTAGTAGTTGCATTCTTCTCTTCTGTAACTGGGATGTTTTCTTCGCGGCGCGGATGCCGCCCTCATGAAGTGCCTCGCTGTGCAAGCTCCTTTCGTCCCACCTTTGTCGCTGGTGTTCGCCTGCGTCTTTTGGACGTGCGGTTCGCTGTACGCGCAACCGGGAGCCAGCGACAACTCCCCGCAACCGCGTGCGGAATCGGGCGACATAATTCGTGAGTCGGATCTGAAGATTCGCCTCGAGGATGAGAACGGTAAGTTGGTCGCCATTCCGGGTTTCACTTTGGAGGTCTTTCGCGAGTTGCTGGCACTGGAGAGCCGGATCAAAGAACAGTTGGCGGCGCTGCCGAAGGCCGTCTTTACCGGATCGATTGAAGTCGACGGACGCGTTGATCCTGAACAGAACTTCGCTAGTCTGCAAGCGGTTTATCGTGTCCGATTGACACCTCGCGCCGGAGTTGAAGAGGCGACGTGGACGGCGATTCCTTTGCGGATGGATGATTCCTTCGTGGACGTTGGCGCCATCGAACACGACGAAGAGGGTGAGATTTATGTCACTCGGGACGACTCTTCCTACCTGTGCTGGCTCCGCGCAGCGCCCGATACCAATCACACGATCCGTGTTCCTATAAAAGTTCCTGTTCGTCGGTCAGGTGCGCAGGCATCACTCGACCTCGTATTGCCGAATATGGCGACGACGATGCGGTTGAGCGTCGCGGAAGACAAGATCGAGGCGTCTAGCCCGAATGGCCGAAGCAACGTGTCGTCGGAATCAAAAAACGGCGAAACCATCATCACGGTCGCAGGCGGTGGCGGTGAGATCGATATTGTTTGGCAACAAGTGGGGCAAGCTGCACCACATGCGTTGGAAGCAACTTCTGCGACAGCCGTGCATGTGCATGGCAACCACATTTGGAGCGAAGCGCAACTGAAAGTGCGCAGCCGATCGGAACCAATTGACTCGTTCATCGTCCAACTGCCCGAAGGGATGAAATTGACCTCTCACAGTGATGCGGAATTTCAGATCTCGCGACTGCCATCAGCCGATGAGAACGAACCGCAGCACGTACTCGTCAAACGACTTGCCGGGGCCACGCAAAAGTTAATTGACGTTCACATCGAGGCGGAATTTCCGCCAGTCACCGTCGACAAGCAACGGCGTCTACTTCAGCTTTCGGGTTTCAGCGTACAGGACTCCGTTCGCGAATGGGGTTCAGTCGATGTGACGCTCGATGGCAGCTGGTTGCCGACGTGGCAAATCGGTCAGTTCGTCCAGCGCGTCGCTGTCCCTGAAGACACCACTGGCCAGAAGCCAGTTGTCGCGAGATTTATTTACGACCGGCAGCCGTATTCGCTAGGGCTTGAGTTGCGTCCCAAGCAGACGCCCGTGTCGCTGGAAGCCACGTACGTTGTCGACGTGGCGAGCGACCACGTTCAACTCGATGCGTACATCACCTATGCCACGAATGGGGCGAAGGTCGAGGCGCTCAGTTTCAAGATGTCGGATTGGACAATTGATGCTGTTACGCCCGTAGATTCTCTTGCCAAACCGTTCACATTCAATGAAGGAACGTTGACTTTGCCGATCGCTGCCGATGCGACGGAGTTCGAGTTCCATGTTCGCGCGAAACGTGATATCGATATCGATGCGACCGATGTGAGCTTCGAGCTGCCTCGTCCTGACGATCCGGCACCATTGCCGAACGCATCGGTGATCGTAATTGCGCACGACAACGTCGAGTTAACGACAGACGTTGCGACCGTAAAGTGGCTGACTCAGGAAACGCGTCCGCCTAGCGTAGAAGTACCAGAGCGAGCTGCCTCGCCACTGCGATTTCGCGAAGAGTTGTCGACCGACAGCGACGAACCGGCGTTGTTTGCGGCTCGCCGACGTATTCGTCCACGTGAGACCAGCGTTGCCGTGGCGTCGGACGTCACGTTGGATGGCGCGACAGTGCAAGTTCGTCAATCATTCTCTGTCACCGTTGCCTATGAGCCGATCAAAGAAGTGGAACTCGCAATCCCAGGGAATGTGCTCGACTCCGGCACGTTGCGGGTAACGAACGAAGAACAATTATTAACTGTTCCAGCGACACCTTCACTCGCTGCTGTTGATGCGTCGGCAGACGTCGACACAGTGGGCAGTGAGGAGACTCAAGTCGCAGCGGCAATCGTCACGTTGGCAACGCCGGTGATTGGTGATATTCAGGTCGATTTAGAATTTGAGATACCGCTTACAGACCTCGTAAGTGCAGATGGGGTGCGGATTCCGTTAGTGCAACCTGTGGGAGTCGAGGCGACGGAGAATGTCACGAACACACTGACAGTGCGGTCCGACGAAAGAATGGCGATCACACTTACGGACGAACTGTGGACGTTGCAAACCGATGCCGCACCGCCCGGAAACGGTAGGCAGGAATTGCGAGTTCAATCG
Source organism: Planctomycetota bacterium (assembly GCA_014381825.1). GTDB lineage: Bacteria > Planctomycetota > Planctomycetia > Pirellulales > Pirellulaceae. The sequence continues at coordinate 161,134 of JACNKX010000039.1, read as the reverse complement.
ATGGGAGTCACCGATGCGGCGCTGGTGCAGACATCCATAGTCGAGAGTCGCACGAACGGAAGCACCACCGTGCGGCGAGTCTGGATTCAGTCATTACTGTCGGTTGATGATCAACGTGATCGCGTTTGCTTCCAGTTGCAGAGCGATCAGCCATCCTTCCAGATCCAGCTACCGCCGACCGCTCAACTTGCTGAGTTGCGAGTGTTAGTCGAAGGGAAACCGCCGATCGATCTTGTTGATCACGGAGACTCGTCGCTTACCGTTACACTTGCTGAAGAGCAAGTCGGTCGGACGATTGGGATCGAGATGGCCTATTTCAACGAGAAAACACATGGCTCGCGATTCGGAATAGCGCTGCCGAAGATCATCGACGCTGCACGCGCAGAACGAGTCTACTGGCAAATTGCTTTGCCACGCAATCAGCATCTTGCTTGGCTGCCCGCGACGTTGACATCCGAACTGGTCTGGCAACGGGACCAATGGTATTGGGGCCGACGTGGTCGTTTGGAACAGGAAGCACTCGAGGAACTAGTCGGCGCAACAACGCGAGAGCCGATCGCGTTTGACACGAATCGGTATCTGTTCAGCTCCACAGGATCTGTCGATTCGATCGGCTTTGTTACGGTCAGTCGCTTGATGCTCTTGATCGTTACGTCTGGATCGGCCTTGGTCGTTGTTCTGCCATTCATCTATCTTCCCTCGCTGCGACGGCCGGCTGTGTTCTTCATCGTTGGTGTAATGCTTATTGGCGTCGCCGTGACATATCCCGAGCACGCAGCGATCCTCGGCCAGGCAGGCGCGATCGGACTAGGGCTGGCGATTGTTGCGTGTGTTTTGCAGAGGCTGATTGGTAGGCGCCCCATGACCTCAGCTACACATCGGGGCAGCGTCTACTTGCCGCCTGATTCACAGGCAAGCGCCGCATCCGCACATCGTCCGGAGGGAAGTTCGCGCGCCACAACGGCAACTGCTCCGGCGCACTTGCAGGTTGCCCAAGTCGAAGGTGAGCCATGATGTCGCTTGGTTCCAATCGACGGCGAATCGTGCTCGTTGTTATTGCCCTTTGCTTGCTGAATCTGGGGCTTGCGAACGTTGTGAGGTTGCAGGCTCAGGAGAACTTACTTCGCGTTCTGAAATGGCAGCGGATCTCAGTTCCAGAAGGGCGGATCGACGAAGTTGGCGGCGAATTGCTGCCCATTGAACGCGATGAATTTGAAAAGACAGTCGCTGAACTGAACGCCAAGTATCGCGCGTTGTATGGACCGGCCAAACCGAAAATTGTTCGGGCTCGCTATACGGCGAGGCTGGAGAACGGACAGCTCATCAATGGTTCGGCAGAACTTGATGTCATCCACCCTCACTCCGAGTTAGCCTATTTATCGCTGTCGCCACTTGGCTTGGCGACGGAGGCATTTCGTTGGAAGAGTAATCCCGATGTCCGCGCAGAAGCCGGCCTGTTGACGTCGGGCGACGTTGGCGTCTTTGTCGCACGATCCGATACGCTCTTGTTTCCGTGGTCGCTTCGTAGTATGAGTGGCTCCGGGTCTGAGCAGCGATATCACATTTCGCTGCCTGAAGCGACGGCAAGCGAGTTTCTTCTCATGTTGCCTTCGGGCATCGCGCCGGAATGTGCCGACGGTCTGGTGAGTCGAATGGACGAAACGTCCGCGACAGATCAGAGTGGTGACGAGATAATACGGTGGCGCATCGAGCTTGGTGCGACGAACGAAACGGAACTTCGAATCGTGCCGACGTTCGATGGTGCGGGTCGCGGTCGTCTGGTGAAGGTCCGACCGAACTACGATTACCGAATCGGAACGACCGGGTTGGAACTTCGAGCCACCTTTCGCATTGATGTACTGCGTCAGCCGTTGCGCCGTTTAATCGTGCAAGTTAATCCTGGGCTACGACTTTCCACCGTCCACATAGATGGCGAGCCGATAAGCTTTGTACCGAATCCTGCGGAGCCCGGTCAACCAAATCAATTCGTGCTTCAACCAGCATCGTCTCTGTTGGGCGGGCCACACGAACTGATCATCACTTCCTATTCGCCCATCGTCCTCAACAAATCATGGCAGCTTCCGAGATTGAGTTTCGTCGACGTCGTTTGGCATCAGGGAACTGCCTCGCTTGATGTTGTCGAACCGCTGCTAATCGGTCAGCTGGAATGGAGCAACAGTTTGCTTCGAAGTTTCGAGCCACTTCCATCTCCAACGACTGGCGAATCCCGACACTTCGATCTGCTGACGTCCGAGGCCGCTTGTCACGTTCTGCTAACACGTCGGGAGCCACAGCTCCATGCTCAGACGGAAACGACGGTGACGCTGACAGATTCGAATGTCGCTTCGCAGTTTGCTGCACAACTTTCTGCGAGTGGTGGTGCAGTGTTTTCGTTCATGCTGGAGCACGACGCAGGATGGATCGTCGATTCAATCGAGTCGGAGCCCCCACAAATCGATCATGTTGAGATCCTGCGAGGTACACGTGGCTTGCGCCGTGAAGTGTTCTTGAGCGAGCCAGTCACGCCTGCGGAGCCGCTCAAGCTGATCGTAAAGTCCCATCGTCGCATGCCTAGCTCACGCGCGCTCACCGGGTATGAAATGCGTCCGGTCGATTTTGTCGATAAGATAACCGAGTCGCGATTGGTGGCGGTTCGAGCGGAACTTCCTCTTCAGCTTGACGTCTTTGGCGACGCCAGATTGGATCGCCTAACCGACGCGTTGGACAGCAGCCAACTGGTGTTCCACGACGGCCCGGACGCAGATCGTCTTCGAGTGGTCTTGAGAAGCGAGCCGCCTCGATACAGCGGCGCGATCGTTGCCGATACACTCGTCGACGTCAACAAAATCCGTCAGTCTTTCCTCTTTCGTTGTAAACCGATGTCAACGCTAGTTGGAAGCCTCCGAATTAGGTTCTCGCCAGCGCCAAACGGCGCCATGCAATGGTCAGCGATTGGGGATGGTCAAGGTGCCTTGGTGGCGAACAAGATGGATGAAGCTGGTCGTGAGTGGGAAGTTAAACTGCGGCGACCGCGAGACGTTCCGTTCGAAGTTCGCGCGACGCTCATGCACAGCGCCGCCCCCACGTACAGCGAGGCTCCCACAAGCGAGGACTCTGCCAAGGAACGCGAAACGATTATCCTCGCATCGCTGCCCGACGCAGAAACGCAGATTGGAACCGTCAACGTCGGCACACCCGATGGGAGCGGCTTTGATCTGTTTCAAGAAGGGTTGACAGCGATTCCTAAACCGGTTGGTAAAGCAACCGATTTGCCGACCCTGCGCGCGACGTATCGTTACGCGCCAGCTCAGAATGCTCTGTTGCAATTAGCCAGGCATGACAGTCAAGCTGATCTGCCGGATGCATGGCTCTGGAATGAGACCGTCACGTCGCGAGTCGATAAAGGGGGCGAAGTTGCGCATTTGATGCTGCTGCGGATCGAGAATGTGGGGGCTGCGGGTTTGACGGTTGACCTTCCCGAAAACGTCACACTGGAGCGAGTAGATGTTGACGGCGAGAGGATCGTCACCTCGCAATCGCAAAAGGCCCTCCGCATTCCGCTACCTCCAACGCGGCGGTTTCCGATCGTTCGCCTGCACTGCAAACAGGATGGTCCACCGCTTCAAAATCACTTTCGTGGTGACCTCTCGCTGCCGCAGCCTCGTCTGCAATGCTTGAACAAGTCCTGGCGAGTATGGATTCCGCCAGGCTACAAATCAGAGACTAGCGAGGCGGTTCATGGTCTCGCCAACTCGCAATTCGATAGCGCGAACGGTACCGATTGGGAGCATCGGCTATTTGGATTCCCCATCCTTCGTCGACAGGGCCGTCCTTGGAACTTCTCGTCTCTCTGGAGTGGTACAGATGCTGCAACGACGCAGGCACCGCTTCAAAGTCAGACGAAATCTCAGGTTGAACACGTTCTTGGTGCGATCAATTCACAGTTGGAAAACGCTGGCGATACTGGCTCGACGTCGCTTACTTGGGGTGTTGTGATTGAGCAAGTTCTCGCCTCTGCGGCGGGACGCCCGAATGCGATTCGAATGTATATCGATCACGAGGCAATGGAGGCTGCCGCGATCGCGCCAACATCCTTTATCCCATCTCAGGTGGATGCCGCGATCAATGCCCTTCGGCTAAGTGATTTGGTCTTCGTCGGAGACGGCAACTCGATCGTCTTGACAACTCACACCGCACAAGCGGCAGGGGAGTTCGGAAGGTGTGTAGCGATTGGCGACCGCGTTTTCATCTCGAACTCGATTGGCGCCAGTGACAGTCCACGTTTTGTCGCGGCGGCGGATTGGCTTGACGATCTGCCTAGTTCGCCCACGCCCTGGAACAACGGCGAATCGAATGCCTCGTTCACGTCGCTCGTTGGATGGACAAACCTCCGGCTAAATTCCGAAGCCGAACATGCGACCATCGTGCTTTACCGCGCCGAGATGATCGATACATTTGGTTGGGCCACGCTATTCGCAGCGGTTGCAAGCGGGATCTGGATGGGTCGCCGCAGTTTCAGAGCGTTGTATGTCTCGATTGTCGTTGCGATCGTCGTCGCCCTGCTCGTTCCAGGCGACCTGGTGTTTGTCGCGAGATCTGCGTTGCAGGGACTTCTCGCGGCCAGTGTGCTGGTCGTTTTGCGGCGTCGCGTCGCCGTTAGCGCCGAATTACCTGCCCAAGATGATTCATTGTCCTTTCGGATTGCCCGCCGAGCGGATTCGGTGACAGCAGGCGTCCTGCTGGCTCTTTTTGTTTTAGCGGTTGCATCGAGTCAACGAGCGTCGGCGCAAGACCAACCACCGATGGTCGAGCGTTCGGCAGCGAACGTGTTTCGCGTCTACGATCCAGTCGATCAAGATGGTCAACCGACGGGCACACATATCTACGTTTCGCGTACATTTTTTCAATCGCTCGAATTGCTCAAGATGACGCTCGGAACGCAACACTTTGATGCGATTGTGACCGAGGCAACCTATTCGCTCACAACTTCCGACATGCCGACGGCAACAGCGCTGCCGGAGTTAATCGCGGACTACGGACTGATTAGTCTCAGCGAGGGCCCCACGGCCATTCGTTTGCCATTCGTTTGTGATGAAGTACAGCTCGTCGAGGCAACGCTCGACGAATTGCGAGTCTATCCACGGTGGGCAGACGACGGAAAATCGCTGGAGATCGATATTGAAACGGTCGATCGTTACTCTTTGCGGTTGAAAGTGCGCCCGGTGCTGGCGTCGTCTGCGGATGGCACAGGATTCGATCTGCAGATTCCAAAGATCCCAAACTCTCGGTTGTCGATCACAGGCAATCATGCTGCGATGATTGAAGTGCAATCAGCCCACGGTGCGGTCGCACGTACCGACGACTCGATCGAGGCGAACTTGGGACCCATCGAACATTTGGCCGTGCAATGGCCGGTTTCAAAGATGCGAGATTCCAGCCCCGCCCAATTCACGACCTCGCAACTCATTTGGGTGCGAGCTGAATCCGAAGTTATTGCGGTCGATACACAATTCGCGTTTACGGTTCTTAGTGGCAATCTGACCGAAGTCGAACTGCAGGTCGACCCGCGACTACAATTGCTGACGACGGACAGTTCAGCCCAAGTCACCGAAACGCTGACGCCTGACAACTCTGTTCGAACGATCCGCTATCGATTCGATCAGACACACGAGGCGAATGACATTGTCACGATCAATCCGTCGTTCGTGATGACGGACGTTGACGAGGGTGGAATGTTGACGGGTCCGTTCATTCGCACCACATCAGGACTCGTCGACAACCCACTTCTCGCCGTGTCGTCTGCGCCGGGAATTGTGGCTTCCGTGATGGCGGAAGACGATTCGCCACCGGTGCGACCGCAGGACTTTTCTGAAGTTTGGGGAGCGATGCAGTTGCCCACGGAGGCGATTCAACTTCCTACCAACGAAACGAATTGGTCGCTTTCGCTGAAGACGATTGACGCACAGGTTTGCGCGACAGAGGAAACGGAGCTTCGAATCGGTCGACAACGCGCCGACGTTGCACACGTCTCAACCGTGCAGATATCCGAAGTTGCCGTATTGCAATTGACGATTGCCGTGCCGGAAGAAATGACGGTTACAGGTGTCAAGGTGTTGCAGGACGACGTGGATATCGCCCGAAGGTCTTCGAAGAGTCCGGATGGGATGACGACCATCTTCTTTACTGAGCCGATTCAAGGCCAAGCACGAGTTTTCTTGGAAGGTTCACTGCCTGTACCCCCTCGCGGCACGTTTTCCTTCACTGGTATAGGCCTAACTGGAAGTTCCACATCCGAACAGCTTGTGACGGTGTTGCGCCGTCCAGATGTGCTTGTTCAGTCATCTTCGAATATGGCGAGTCGTCTTTCGACAAATGAAGACGATCCGCATTGGGACGCAGGCGAGCGCGTCGTGGGTGTGTACGACATGACCGGCGACTCAGTCTCGGCCATGCCTCCGTTAGCGCTCAGCATTGCCCCGAATCGGGCAAGGTTTTCGGGACAGCTCGTTACTAAGCTTCAAGGCGAAGATGCCGTTTGGTCCGTCACCGCGGATTTATCACTACAGGTATCACAGGGAGTTGTCGACGCCGTTCGCGTTCGTCTGCCTCGCGACCTAGCAAAGTCTTTGCGTCTCGACCCACCACTGCCGTTTGAAGTGAAAGATGTGCCAGGCCAGTCCGAGCCGACCGTAATCATTACACCACCAGCTGCGATCGATAAAGCGTTTCAAGTCACGCTAGACGCTCAGCTGCCAACTTCGCCCGACGGTAGCATCAGCGCGCCGCGGATCGAAGTTTTGGATACGGCCCAGGTCGAAAGACTTCTCGTATTACCAAAGCAATCCGGCGAACAACAGATTGAATGGAATATTCGCGGATTGGAGCAGCCGAAGAGCGACGGATCGGGAACGACCTACCGAGTTCGAGGACGGCGCATGCTGGCGGTGGTGCGCGATGTAAATCAATCGGTAGGGAGCCCGCAGTTGTTGCTTGCGGATGTCGAAGTTGCCTGGCAAATCGACGCCAGCTACGCTGGCGTTGCCAGCTACGACCTCGTGCCTGGTGATCTGACAAGGTGTGACGTACTACTTCCCGAGGGAGTCACGTTGGTGCAAGCGACCGTTGATGACGTTCCGGCGCTCGTACGGTACAAAGACGATTCTACTGCCACTCTTGAACTCAGTGCGGAGCGTTTGCCTCAGCGAATCTCGATTCTGTTTGTTGGCCGCGCGTTGCCGTTTCCAACGGCGGCCCGAAGTTTGACGCTGGTTGCGCCGAGCCTGCGCGACCTGGAGCCTCGCAAGACGCTGTGGTCGGTTCGTGATCCTTCTAGAGAAGCAACGTCCGTGCCAATGTTGAATCACACGATGATAGATTCCGTGGCGACTCGACATCTTCGCGTCGGCGTTCTGCAGGAGATCCTGGCCTACGACAGTGGGCCCGTGCCTCAACATCGGGCCATCGATCTGGAACATTGGCGCGAGCGATGGCAACAGCGTCTTAACGACACGATCGCGAATCCTCGCGACGCAAACACATCTCGTCTCGTATCAGTTGTTTCACTGCATGACGGAATGAAATGGCACCCAACAGCAAATTCACGAGACGATTGGACTTACTGTTCGATCGACGGCGCGGCCCCGTCGCTAACGATCATCCGTCGCGCTCGCGATTTGTCGAAGGATTTCGCGCGTGTCGCAAGGGCCTTTGTGATCTGCATCGCTGCATGGGTTACGTTAAAGCTGCTTCGACGTCCGGGTGTCCGAGACATCTTCAGTCGTTGGCCGCATCTACCGGGTGTCGTCATTGGCCTGGCATGGTGGCTGTGGCTTTCGCCGAGCGCCGTTGGCTGGCTGATCGCCGCAGCGTTCCTCGCCAACTCGCTACGACCGGCTTGGCGAGCAAGGCCAATGCTCGCGGTTCGTTAAGACTTGCGGCACGCTTCGCCGCTCCTCCCAACAATTCTTGTTGCAATCGTTGGCGGAAACCCCGAAGATGATGTCCGACCACGCAGGGGAGTCTGTTTGGAGATAAGTGTGATGAAAAGAGTTTTTGTTATTTTGATCGGTTTGTTCTTGCTGAGTTCAACCCGGCTACTAGCTCAGGTAACCGATCCGTTCGCGCCGAAAAAAGACACGCCACCGTCTGATCCGTTTGGTGCGGCTAAAGATCCGTTTGGACCATTTGGCAATACACCGCCTCCCGTGGCTCCCGCTGATCGCAAACCCGCATTGAATTCAAAAACTCAAAGAGAAGACAAAGCCTCAAGACAAGGAACATCTCAAGCTACCCCCGTGTTTCCCTATGTTTCGGTCGGGGGTAATTCGTCGTCGCGTGCGAGAATCGAACGAGCATTGAACGGCGAAACGACTTTTGACTACCTCGACCAACCATTGAAAGATGTCATTGAAGACATCTCTTACAGCCACAATATCCCTATCATCATTGATGTCGAGGCCCTAGATGATTTTGGTATCGACACCGGTACGCCGATTACTAAATCGATAAAAGGCATCAGTCTCCGGTCAGCATTGCGGTTGACACTGCGAGAGCTCGACCTCACATTTATTATCCGAGACGAGGTTTTACAGCTCACGACGACAGAAGTGGCCAAGATGGAGTTGTCGACACGCTTCTACTCGATTGGCGAATTGCTCCCGCCGCAGAAAGATGGAAAGCTCCTGACAGAACTCATCATGACCGTTGTCGCACCAGATACTTGGAGCGAGACCGGTGGTGCCGGATCGATCGTTTATCTTGACCATATCGAATCGCTGGTAATCCGCCAAACCGATGAAGTGTTTCAGACGATCGGCCAACTTCTTGCCGCGACGAAACAAATGGTCGAGCTACATGGGACCAAGCTGCAACCGCCGCGGTCGGTACCGACTCGATGATCAGCGACGACGCGTGACGAAATCATTCGGTGCGGCCAGCCAGCTGTCTTTCCACATATTTTGCCAGGAGATCAGTTTCGATGTTCACTTCGCCGCCAACTTGCAGTTTGCCAAGCGTGGTGACTTGAAGCGTGTGTGGAATCAACGCGACGCTGAATCGTTCATCTTCGACGTCGACCAGCGTCAAACTAATTCCGTCCACCGCGACGGAGCCCTTGCTCGCCATTTGCCGCGCTAGTAGTTTCGGAACTCGGAACCAAAACGTCGACCAATCTTCTTCGTCGAGTCGTTGGTCGAGATGACCAACTGCGTCGATGTGTCCCGTCACGAGATGGCCGCCTAGCCGGTCGCCGAGTTGCAGCGAGCGTTCGAGGTTGACGCTGCTCCCTTTGCCGAGGTGCCCCAGATTCGTGCGGCTTAGCGTCTCTTCACCGGCATCAAAACTGAAATCATCTTCTCCGCATTCAACGACGGTTAAGCAACAACCGTTCACCGAGATGCTGTCGCCAAGTGTGGCATCACTAGCGATCTTTGTGCTGCGAATCGCGAGGCGGACACCCGGAGGCCGTGATTCGATCGCCACGACATTGCCCAACGCTTCCACCAATCCGGTAAACATATATCGTCTCCGCGCTGTCAGTCAAAGAACGGTTGCTTTGTCACAGTTGTAGCGCCGATAGCTCGGTTTCGCAATCGCCGTTGGCGGTGCGGCAGGGATAGTCAATCTGCCAAACATTGTGCAGAATGATGGGTTCGTAGCTTCAATTAGTACCGCCCTGTACACGATAATCGTGTGCAAGGCGTTAAGCCCTCTAGCGTTAGAAAGCGAGTAAACATGAGTATTATCGGAGCCATTCATGGGCGTCAGATTCTAGATAGCCGCGGCAACCCGACTGTCGAAGTGGAGGTTTCACTCACCGATGGCTCGTTCGGTCGGGCTGCCGTTCCGAGCGGTGCCAGCACCGGAGCCCATGAAGCGTGGGAGCTGCGTGACGGCGGAGACGAGTACCTAGGCAAGGGAGTGACGAAAGCCGTTCATAATATCAACGACGTCATCGCCGACGAACTTGCCGGCTGGGACGCGCTTGATCAAGCGGCCGTCGATCAGCAAATGATCACGATTGACGGAACTGCAAACAAGAGCAAGCTTGGCGCGAACGCGATCCTCGGCGTTTCGCTCGCCGTCGCCAAGGCCGCTGCTCAGCATACCGCTCAACCGCTTTATCGTTACTTAGGCGGGGTCGGTGCCAACGTGATTCCCGCTCCGATGATGAACATCGTCAACGGCGGAGAACACGCCGACAACTCGGTGGACGTACAAGAGTTCATGGTGATGCCTCTCGGTTTCGATCGCTTCAGCGACGCGCTGCGATGCGGTTGCGAGATATTCCATAATTTGAAGAAGGTTCTCAACGCCAAGGGACTCAACACGGCCGTCGGCGACGAGGGTGGTTTTGCACCAGACCTTGGCAGCAACCGCGAGGCGCTCGATTTGATTATGGAGGCGATCGAGAAAGCTGGTTATAAGCCAGGTGAGCAGGTTCAGATTGCGTTGGACGTCGCGGCGACCGAGCTATATGACACCGACAAGAAAGTTTACAAGGTCGATGGCAACGAGATCGAATCGGCCGGCATGGTCGACTTCCTAGCGGATTGGGCCGCAAGCTATCCGATCTGTTCGATCGAGGACGGTTGCAGCGAAGATGACTGGGATGGATGGAAGCTGCTGACCGAAAAAACCGGTAGCAAGGTGCAGCTGGTCGGCGACGACTTGTTCGTTACCAGCACCGAGCGTCTGCAACGTGGTATCGACGAAGGAATCGCCAACAGTATTCTGATCAAAGTCAATCAGATCGGCACGCTGACCGAAACGATCGCGGCAATCCATCTGGCTCATCGCAACGGCTACAGTAGCATTTCAAGTCACCGCAGTGGCGAGACCGAGGATGCGACGATTGCCGACTTGGCGGTCGCACTCGGCACAGGTCAGATAAAAACCGGATCGGCATCTCGCAGTGACCGCATGGCGAAGTACAACCAGCTTCTTCGCATCGAGGAAGAGCTCGGCGATGGCGCGGTTTACGGCGGCCCGCTGTTTCCCAAGCGATAAGAAGGTATTTCATCAATACGATTAAGAAGCCCGGTCAATCGATCGGGCTTCTTGCGTTACAAGGTTGCGTAGCGGACAAGTCAATACGAACGCAGTATACTGCAACCGATATGAACTCCTCTTCGACAACCGCCCGTTATTCAATCACCGATTCACCTTGGTACTGGGTTTATTTGTTTTGTACCGCGGGTGCGGTTGCATTGCTTCTGGCTGGTCCGAAGTTCGCGGCGCGACAATCTCAGATTGAGCGCAAGTACGAAGATCGACTCCACGTCGCGAAGCACGTCGCCCAGCCGCAATTGCCTGTCACCGAGCGAGAGGCCGTGCAGCGAACGACGACCCGTGTAATGCTCTGGCCGTTGTATGCCGTCCTCGGTTGCGTTCTGTCCGTCGCATGGTACAAGCTGTGGCGGCATCACAAGCGGCGGGATGACACGCTCGAATCACAGCCGTCTAACGGTGAGGTGACTGCATGAGTTGGTTGCTTGAGAACCCAACCACGGTGCTAGTGCTGGGCGGCATCACGGCACTTGTTTTTGGGGCGATCTGGCTCCAAACAGGTCGCAAGATCGAGTTGTACATCATGTTGGCGATTATTGTCGCCGTAGTCGGCATCATGGTCGTCGGAAGGTTCTCGAAGTCTGAACGCAGACAAGTCAAAGCGACGCTCTATCAAATCGCAAGCGACGTCGAACGTAATGATGTCAATTCAGTGTTGTCTCATCTCCACCCCAAAATGGCGGAAGTTCGTCGACGAGCTGCGAGCGAGATGCCGATGTACAAGTTCGAGGAAGTGAAGATCAAGCAGAATCTGGAGATCCAAGTTTTTCCCGATGAGTCCCCCCCGCGAGCTGTTACGACGTTTAATGTTGTCGTGGTCGCGAGTGACCGCTCGGGAATGGTTAATGGACGGCGCGTGCCGCGATTCGTCCACGTTACCTTCCTGAAAGAGGGCGAAAAGTGGAGGATATCCGACTACTCCCACGACGATCCGCGCGAAGGGTTCAAGAAGAAGTGATCGGAATGCGCGGCGGGCTATGGCGGATAGAGATGATCGAACAATTGCTTCCGCTCGAAAGGCCCGAGTTGCTGAGCTGGCGGGTAGCGACCATCTAGCAGCTGTTGTTGTCTGGTGTACCCCGGCTGTAGTGGGTTCGGCCCCGGTTGCTGCAAGCCACCTTGCCCCGGCAGCCCGATCCCGCCGCCAGGAAGACCGCCACCACCATATCCTGGCCCAAAGCCACCTCTGCCTCGCCCCAATGGATAGCCTCCATAGAACTGTGGGCCCCATGCTCCGTAGGGCACGGAATAGGGTCGGTAAGGGTGACGCCATTCGCCATAGGGCTGTATCGGCTTGCCCCATTGTTCCGTGGTGTGGTAATGGTCTGCGCTTCCACCGACTTGGAGGCTGCTTCGCGTGTTGCGATATCCGCTGCGCGAGAAGCTCGACTGCGAGTACGTATAAAATGGACCAATCGGCGAATACTGCGTGACACGCTCGCCGGACGTGGGGTCGTGCGTGTAGTAAGAAGGTGCCGTGATCCAATCAGCGGCGCATGTGGAAGCCGCGCCATAAAGAACGAACATCGCAGGCATGAGAGAAGTGAGTTTGTTCATGGCGAAAGCCTCAGTAGGTGTCGCTCGCCGTCCGAGAAGAACGTGTCTCAAGATGCGAGACCGTCACGACGAAGAGCAAGTTGATGATGAAAATCATCACGGCTATAGCGTAGAAGCAAACGCAATGCCAGTTTCCTAACACCCGCCAAGAACGTGCCGGCACTGTTGATGTCACAACCACTTACAACGTGGAACCCCCATCGCCCACGTTTCTTGCGCTGTGCCAACGACGACTCGAATGTTGCAATTTGTCAACACGCTCTCCCATCAATTCCGAATGCTTCTAGATTCGCGACGGTTCGTGATACGCTCGAGTTGAAGGAAACTTTTTCCCGAATTTTCTTGACAAGCGATTCACGAATCGTCAAAACTAGCTCCCGCCTCATCTAGGGGACTGCGGTTCGGGCAGTCAAGGCAGACTAGATCGCTCGGAGCAGTGTGATCGAAGAATCACATCCGGGCAGTTGGCAGTAACAGCGATCCAACCGAACCAGGAGGTTCGAAGGAGCAGATTCGATGAGTAAGCCGCGTTGGTCATGGCAGTGGGAAGCGTTGAAGTTCTGGAATCTAGGGGGGGCGTAGACGGCGTAAAGTTGCCTCGCGCAAGCACCGGAAACTCCGCATCGAATCGCTCGACGCGCGCGTCGTTCTCGCTTCCGACCTCGCGACTGTCGATGGGCCGCCAGCAACCAGCGCTGCCACACAACAGGAACTCGCGACAGACACGTCGTCCACGTCACAAGGATCGCTGTCATCAGCGCCCGCGGCGAGCGACGACGTGCGTTCTGCCAACTACGACCTGAACAGCGATGGCTTCGTCAGCCCCATCGATGTGTTGCTGTTGGTGAACCAATCGCTCGTAGCAACCGACGCCGCCGAGCAACTGGTCGATGTGACTCCTCCGCTGGACGTGAACGGCGACGGCGAGACTTCCACTCGCGACTTGCGGCAATTGATCGGTTACGTCGAACAAATGAACGAACTTCATCAGCGGTTCGATGAAGTAGAAATATCTGCGTCGTTGGTGTCGTTTGCGCGAGCGCTGCCTGCCGCCGAGAACGGCAATACGAAGGAATCGGAAGCGGAGACAATCACGTCGGCGGTGACTCAATCGCTCGTCGGCGTCTCGCTGTTCCAGCCGGAAGGCGAGGCACCGCAGGCGGTCTGCGACGATGCGTTGCTCCAAATCCAACAGCTGCAAATTGATATCCCGGCACAAGAAGACGCAATCGCCGACGCGCAGGCGGATATTGACGATATCCATGACGAACTCAACGCCAACGACTCGTCTGGGTTTGAAACGTACCAAGATTACCTCGACCATCGGGATATGCTCATTGGTCAGCGAGATGCCCTGCAAGACTGGATCAACAATGTCGCTACGCCAGTACTTGATGACATGAACACGGTATTGTCGGATGCCCAGCAGTGGTACGACGACAATTGCACCCCGACTCCAACGCCAACGCCAACGCCAACTCCAACACCAACACCGACTCCAACACCGACACCAACTCCGACACCGACACCGACACCGACACCGACACCGACTCCGACTCCAACACCAACACCAACACCAACGCCAACACCAACGCCAACACCAACGCCAACACCAACGCCGACCACATGCGGTGTTGATCCCGGCGCGGTCGATGACGGGCCGTTTATGGTGGGAATGTTAAGTGACGACTTAGCTGGTAATGACCATGTCTTTGGTGAATTGGTCGTCGTCAGTCTGCCGTCGCATGGGAAGCTATTTGGCGACGATGGCGAGCTTGCGGTCGGCGATGTATTCTCGACTTGGTCGTACGAACCGACTAACGAGAGTGCCGATGAGGGCTGGCACGGCTCCGACACCTGGACGTACAAGGTGAAAGAATCCTGTGCAGACGGTACGACTCACGATAGCAATAGCGCCACCGTCACCATCCTCGTGCCCGAAGTGGACATGATCATTCATCACGGCCAATTCGGGGCCGCTGTTGACGAGACCAAAGAGGAAGTTAAGAACAAATTGGATGCCAACGGTGATCCGGAAGTTGACTCGAATAATAACAACATCAAAGTAGGTGAAGGCGCGTTTACTGTTGCCAACCTAAACGACACCGACAACGATGGATTTGCCGACTACACGTTCGAAGATCATGAAGCCAACGGAGGGCACGCGGAAGGCGCAGGTCGAGACGAAATCGACCTGATCAAAGTTGTATTGAAGAAGCCATCCTTGTACATCGACGAACCGATGATGTTCTTTTCAGTGAGCTACGGCAACGGTTCGAGTGGCAACTCAAAGATCTGGAAAGACAAGTTCCGTGACGTCGAAGCGGATGTCGAAGAATCGTTTACTTTTCCCGATGGTGAAACCGAGCAAATATATTGGGTTGAATTAATAAGCCCCAGCGCGGAGATCGGAGACTATCACTTCAGCTACGGATTTGAAGGTGGCATGACGGACATTGCAAATGCAACAGCGGTTTGGGCGTCGGTTACTGCCGTCGAGCATAACAATCGATCTGGCGCAGATATTCTCACCGATCCAGTGTGCGAAGATGTTTCGGGAGAGGTTCGAGTATCACTCGAAAAACCCATCGATGCTGGCTTGAATAAAGCCAGCACTCTGGGGCTCCTGAACGTCATTTACCAACGTTGGACCGTTACTCCGCCTCGAATTCACCAGTATGATGATGTCGTACAAATCGATGTCGCCCGCAGGGTAGATAGCGTGCGATGGATAGTGACGGACGAAGGCATCGTGCAGGATGGGGATTTTTTGAGAGAAGCGCCTGAACCTCAACTTGCTGACGAATATGCAAACGACGACATAGGTGAAGACGATGAAACAGGTCCTGAACTCTCCGTGAATGACCACATTTTCGTTGTGGATACTCCAGGTTTGGCCCAAATCAAACCTCCTGATCTTGGGGTTCAGCTGTATGTTTCAGAGAAGAACTTTGATGAATTCATCCGAATTGGAATTGGGGTGAATCCCAGCGGTAACGGAGTTTCTGGAAGCCGGGCTTCAAGCAACTACGCCTGGCACTCAACGCACTTCCTCCAAGAGATCGGTGGTTATTGGTTTCGACGCCCACTAATGGTCGACCCTGAGACAAATAACCTGACTAGGAATCCTCATGAAAACGAGTTCAATGAGATTGAACCGGGTCACATTACAGAGCTACGCGACGCGTGGGATGACCCGCTCGCCCCTGGGGATGTTCCTCCACCACAATAACTAACGTGAGGCGACAGGAGATGGCTCGCAATCTATCAGAAAGTGCCGAATTGTTTCGGCGACTGCACATCTTGCTCGTGTCTGTTGTTCTGAGCCTTCTTCCGAATATTTGCAGTGCGCAACAACAGGAAGCTCCGAGTAGGCTCGACGGCAACTTGCAAGTTGACTGGATCGAGCTGTGTAGGAAAGTCTTGCAGGATCGATCTGCGAATGTCACTTTGCTTCGAAAGGCTTTACGGAACTGCGCTGAAGGAAACTCCGGGGATACGCAAAGATCTGGTATAGCGGATTTGTTGGGCGACATTGCCGCGTCGGAAGCAGCTGAGGACTTGGTCAAAATTGTTGCGTTTACCCCAGCCCTTGGCGAAGTCGGGGAGCCGTCTGCGCTCGCACGATACCCCGCCGCGCACGCACTAGCTAGAATCGGCGTGCCTGCTCATTCGGCGATCTTTAAGCGACTACGTCAACCTGCAAACGATGACGAATTAAAACTCTTTGCTTATGTGTTGTCGGCCCACGCTGGTTCGATCGATGCCAGTACGGGCCAGTTTTACATTAGTCGGCGGAGAGCACACAAAGTGCGATCGTCAGACCTTCGGAAGAACCTGAACAAACTTGAAGTGCTAATTACGTCGCAGGATTTTGGTGGAAGCTCTGATTGGCCACGCCCCAATGTGTACTCTGGTCCGATCCCGCAAGAGATCCCACGCAGTCTCATTGACAAGTAGATCTGTCGAGCCCCACGGATGGGTGGCACTGACAGATGAATACGTTTGGTGTGCCACTGGCATCGCCAGTGCTTTTGTCGGATTGGAATCCCCAAGAGGATTTGCGATCACTACATATTTAGTTGGATATTAATGGCACTGGCATAGCCAATGGCACACCACACCATTCATTCTCATAGCACTTGGATTCGATACCATGACTCATCATCAACGCTCCCGAGGTTTCACCCTCGTTGAACTGCTCGTGGTCATTGCGATCATTGGCATCTTGGTTGCCTTGCTGCTGCCTGCCGTCCAAGCAGCTCGCGAAGCGGCGCGACGGATGCAGTGCAGCAACCATCTGAAACAATTGACGCTGGCGTGTCACAACTATCACGATTCGTTCAAGACGTTTCCGCCGGCCTTTCTTTGGAAGCATAATGCGACTCCGAATCGCCCCAACAACACCCGGCTGGCGGATGCGAAGTGGAGTTGGGGGACTCTTGTGCAACGATTTATTGAAGGAGGGAATACCGTCGATGTGATGAGCGTCGGAAATACGTGGTTGGAGAATGCGGGAAACGATGCGATCACACTGCACGCTGATGTTTTGCAGACCAAGGCCACTGTGTTTCGTTGCCCATCTGATGTCGGGCCCGACCTGAATACGAGTCGGCAGCTCGCGGGCACTTTTGCCAGCGCGACGTCGAACTATGTGGCGAGTAACAGTGCGCTGGAAACGGCGAGATTTTGGCGCGGACCGACGATTGCCGGTCTTTCGGGACGAGCCGTTTATCGGGGGATGTTTTTCGATAACCAAGGACAGGCCTTTCGAGACGTGCTGGACGGAACCAGCAACGTAATTGCCTTGGGGGAACGGCGTTGGCAACTGAAACAAGGCGGAGGCGGCAACGCGATCGTGGTGACCGGCGGAGGATTGGTCTATGGACGACGGCAAGTCGATCAGGCCGAGTACGAAGGGGACGTCATGGGATGTGGCGTGGTCCGGATTAATGCGGATCATGCGGCGATCGCATCGAATTCCCCATCCTCCAACCCAGAGACCGGAGCGATGCGAGGCTTTTCGAGCCAACATCCCGGTGGCTCGATGTTCAGTCTCGTCGATGGCAGCGTTCGTTTCATCAGCGAGACCATTGAAACCGCGGGCTATGACGACACTGGATTGAATACGGCTTGGAGTTTTAACCCGTTGTCGACCGCTTCGGTACAGCAAGGCAACGCCGCAGTCGACAGCACCTACGAATACTTATTGGCGAATCAGGATGGCAACACGGTAGGGGATTATTGATCGTATCCACCGCGCTCCGAGGTCGTGACAAAATCGAATATCCATCAAGTAGGCCGGACCAAGCGAAGCGCAGTTCCGGCAATACCCGGCGATTGGAGCAACCGTTCCGCCGGAACGGCGCTGCGCTTGGTCCGGCCTACAATAAATTCACAACTTCTCCGAGTGATGACCACGTTTGGCGTATGGTGCGGCTGCGCCACACCCTTTGGTTCGAAGAATTATGAGAACATTGGTTTGGCTGGCGTCGTTCCCTAAGTCTGGCAACACCTGGACGCGGGCGTTTATCGCCGCGTACCTCTCTGGCGGCGAAACCTTTGACCTGAAACAGATCAGTCGGTACTCTCGTTCAGAGAGTTTACTGGCGTTGTTTGCCGACCGTGCCGGCAAGCCAGCCGCCGAACTCACGGACGAGGACATCGACGCCAATCGTCAAGCGGCGCAAGAACGACTCGCACAAAACATCGGGCGATGCGTCGTCAAGACGCACAACGCTCGTCTGAATCGCGACCATCGCAGGTTGATCTTCTCTCGTTACACGCGCTCCGCGATCTATCTCATTCGCAATCCATTGGATGTCGTCGACTCGTTAGCTGACCACACCAACAAGTCATTCGACGAAACAATTGAATTGATGAACCAGCCTCGGCATCGACTCGGCGCGACAGCCAAGCATGCAGCTCAGTATGTTGGAACCTGGAGTCATCACGTCGAAACATGGATCAACAACAACGACGAGTTCCCAGTGCTGGTCCTCCGTTATGAAGATCTAAAAGCCAATCCATACGATACGTTCGGTGAACTGGTTCGGTTCTTAAATTGGGAGTTCGACGACGCGAGATTGCGCCGGGCGATTGATCTGACATCGTTCGAACGCGTGCGACGAGCCGAGGACGAATATGGATTCGCGGAAGCCAGCGACGTTGCTCGTAGTGGTCGCTTCTTTCGACATGGAGAAGTTGACCGGTGGCGTAAAGTTCTTTCATCAAGCCAGGCCGCAGCTGTGATCGAGCATCACGGCGCGGCCATGCGTGTCGCCGGTTATGATCTTCCAGACTTGGCCGCGACGACCAACACCGTTCGTGATCCACATGCTGGCGAAGAAAGATCGACAACGTAAGCACTGCCCGAGGGACGCCCATTGAAAACGGATAGCAACAAATTATTCATCCCTCCATCCTGGAAGAAGTGGATTGCCGAGAATGTGCTTCGCGATGGCTCTCCCGATGATCTGACTCGTGTGTTGGTCGAGAACGGCTTTCCCGAACCGTTGGCTCGACTCGAAGTCGATGCCGCCGCAGTGCATCCGTACGTCGAGGCCGCACGATCTTTGGGGCGACAACTGAAGAAACGCGATTGGGTCTTCGATACACTGCGGATTTTGGAGAACGAAGATCCGTCGTGGGAAGTGCAGCGACGCGAAGGTGTGTCGACCGACGAGTTTCTGGATCAGTATTACTACCGCAACCGCCCCGTGATTCTGACCGATGCGATGAGAAACTGGGCGGCGATCCAACGGTGGACGCCGGAGTACCTGAAGCAGCGCTGTGGCGAACAGAATGTACAGATCCAAGCCCGTCGCAATTCAAACGCCCGCTACGAAATCGAGAACCGAGCGCACGAGTCAACAATTCGCTTTGCTGACTACGTGGATTCGGTGTTCCAGACAGACGCGACGAACGATTTCTATATGACCGCGAACAATGCCTGCGCCAACGGACAGATCCTCGATACATTGCGAGATGATTTTGATCAGTTGCCTGGCTATTTGGACGTCAGCCAGTCGGATGACCGCATGTTCTTTTGGTTCGGACCGGCGGGCACCGTGACACCAGTACATCACGATCTGACGAACAACTTCATGGCTCAAGTGGTCGGTCGCAAACAGTTGAAGCTGATCTCGCCCCTCCATCAACCAAACATTTACAACCATTTGCACTGTTACTCGAAGGTCGATCTCGACAACATCGATTACGACGAGTATCCACAGTTCCGCAACGTCAAAATTCACGACGTCACACTTCATCCAGGTGAGTTGTTCTTTCTGCCGGTTGGCTGGTGGCATCATGTTCGCGGATTGGATGTAACGATCACACTGACTTGTGCCAACTTTCGAGTACGAAATGATTTTGCATCGTTCTATGAATCGTATGGTGAGATCTGATCGAAACGACGCCTAACAACGAATGGCGGGTGCCCCATGAGCCACAATAAAGCAATCATCGCCTACGAAATCTATACGCAGACCGACATGCCGCTCATTCCTGCACCGAAGACACGGCGTTGGATGGACGATACGCAGCAGCGTTTTGCTTATCGCTGCCTCCCGCTGGCATTGGCGAATCAAGCCGGTTGGTTGATTTGTAACCCATCGAGCTTCTGTGTGCGCTGGAATGGCGGGCCCCATGTTCGCGACACGACACTGGTCTTTGATGATGCCCAACCCGATGATCGCATCTCCAGTCTGTTTGGACATGGAACGATCACTTTCAACCTGCCATACCTGATCCGAACGCCTCAAGATGTGAATCTCTGGGTAAAGGGCCCATCGAATTGGCCCCGCGACGGGATTCAAGCGTTAGAAGGTATCGTCGAAACCGATTGGACATCGGCTTCCTTCACGATGAATTGGAAACTGACCCGAGCGGACCATCTGGTCCGATTCGAACGCGGCGAGCCGATCTGCATGATCGTCCCCTACCCGCGTGGCTTGCTCGACGAACTAACGCCGCGAATGGAAAAACTCCAGTGCAATCCGGAGTTAGCAGAGAGTTATCGCCGATGGAGCGATGATCGAGATGAGTTCCATCGTCAGATGGCAGCCGGCAACCGCGAAGTTCTCGAACGCGGCTGGCAAAAGGACTACTTTCAAGGTCGTGATCCAGGCAGCGAACGCGTGGACGATCACCAAACGAAGTTACCAGTCTGTCCGTTTGAAGCGAACTCGACACCGCAAGAATGATCGTGCGTGCTACTGCTGCGGCCGTTCGACCATCAGTTGGGCTTTCTCGGGATCGAAGACGTAGTCCTGACCTGCAGGGAGTTCAGGCAGTTGAATGCTGTTCGCCTTGATGATCTTTTCCATGAACTCGTCGTGAGTCTTGGGGTAGGCTCCGTTCGAAGCCTTGTAAAACTCGAGTGCCGGCTTGATCTGCAAATCGAACACCGCTTTCTGCTCGAATTTGATCAACTGCTTCACGGGTTCGACGACCATACCGGTTTCATTCTTTAAACCCTGGCCCTTTTTGCCAACGCCAGCTTCGGCGACAACGCGTTCCATGGGCACGGGCGGTGCGTCG
Organism: Planctomycetota bacterium; assembly: GCA_014381825.1. Classification (GTDB taxonomy): domain Bacteria; phylum Planctomycetota; class Planctomycetia; order Pirellulales; family Pirellulaceae. The sequence continues at coordinate 139,966 of JACNKX010000039.1, read as the reverse complement.
GCGGATGGTGTTGGCGCAGCGGGTTGTGCCGGCGGGGTTGACGTGGTTTGTGGAGCCGGAACGCAGCCGACGAGCAAAGTAACGAGCAACACGGCAGCAAGAGCTTGATATCGCATGTCCAACATCCTTATTCCGGAAGTGTAAGTTTCCAATCTTGCATCTCGGTTAAGACCGGACGCTTTGTCATGTCGTATTGTAGCGGAGTTAGCGTCACGAATCCCCCGGCAAGTGCGGTGAGATCGGTCTCATGCTCGCCAGGCTGGGGCGGCGGTTCGTTTGTCGCCCAGTAGTACGGTCGTCCTTTGGGATCAATTCGTTTGATATAGTGTTCGCCGTAACGCTCGACTCCCATTGGGACGACTCGTAATCCCTGCGGGTTGTCGATCGCTGAAGTAGGGATGTTCAAGTTGTAAAGCTGCGGTTCCTTGCTCTTGGTAGCGAGAATCTGTTCGATGACGCCACGAGCTATGTGGGCGGCTTTCTCGAATTGGGCGTGTTCGTCGAACTCGAGCGAGACAGCGATGCTCGTGATCCCGAAAAAAGCCCCTTCGATCGCGGCGGCGACGGTTCCGGAATACAGAACGTTGATCCCAGCATTCAATCCGCCGTTGATTCCGCTGATGATGACAGCAGGCCGCTGGGGACAGTGCTCGAATATCCCAAGCTTCACACAATCGGCCGGACTTCCTTCGACGGCCCATCCACGTCTTCGATCACCATCGTAAACCTCTTTGCAAATCAGCGGATTCAGGAAGGTGATCGAATGCCCAACGCCACTTTGTTCCGTCGCTGGTGCAACGACGCAAACGTCGCCAATCGATCGCAACTCGCGTTCCATCGCGGCTAAGCCGGGAGCGTAAATGCCATCGTCGTTGGTTAACAGAATCTGCACGGTGTCGATGCTTTCCTGCGGCGGCTGCGGTCGTTCCACCGCTGAAGGCATCATCATAGCCCTCGATTCTCATCCCGACAACGAGATAGGAAGTGTCACGAGAGCGACGAGTCCGCTACGGGAAAGAGCAACTCGATCGCGGACAAACAACCGCTGCGATCTTGTTGCCAACGAGAGTATGGCAAGGGGAACAGGGGAAATCCCGCCCGTTGCAAAATGCGATAGCGTTCTAGATCGAGTACTCGACCGTACTGTCCCGGATAGCCGATCAAGTCGATGCCAAGAGTCTTTCCAGCTCGTCCAACGACGAGATCGATGTGCTGACCAGCAAGCTCATACTCCGGCCATGTTTGAAACTTTCGTTCACTCAACTCGTTCTGGACTTCCCGCATGAAGCGATCCCCTTCGACATCGACCTTGCGTGGACGTGGATTGAGAGGCTGGCTGATCGAGTGGAGATATTGTCGAAGGAGTGACTTGGAGGGAAGTTCTGCGATTGGTACGGAATGAAAGACGTATTGTAAGTGTCGTGCGCGCGTGATTGTGACATTTAACAAATTGGGGCGCTCCAAAAACCGCAGGGACGCTGAATGTGAATCGGCATCAATTGCCAACGACAAGAACATGACGTCCCGCTCGTCACCTTGAAACGCATGCGCAGTACCGACTCGTAATCGATGGCGCTCAAACGCATCTAACGGCAATCGCTTCTCGAGTTGTTTCGTGATCAGGTCCACCTGGTCGCGAAATGGCGATAGTACGCCGATCGTTTGACAGGCTTGAGGCGAAAGCGAAACTTGCGATTCGACTAAGTCGGTCAACGCGTCAACGACTGCCCCCGCTTCAACCTGATTGGCACCGCCGTCCCTTTGGCCATCAGGAACGAAGATTGGAACGACACAGCGCGCCGCTTCGGTTTCAGGCGAGAGTCGCATTACTGACAGCGAATTGGCATAGAATTGTTCGTTACTGAAGCGAATGATCTGTGGCATACTGCGAAAGTGTTCGTCGAGAAATTGCACGTGATCTTGCGAGGCGATGCGTTCGTTGAGCAAATCGAGAATGCTCTTATTGCGGTAGTGGAATTGCTGCCGTTGATCTTCACTCAGCTCAAACTCTTCTCCCAGCCGGCTTAAACGCTCGTTCGACAGGAAGGAAACATGACGCAATTGTTGCGGATCACCTACGACGACGGCCCGCTTGGCCCGTTGAAAGATCGGCATACAGCTCGCCATATCGCACTGGGTCGCTTCGTCGATTATCGCAACATCGAACAACTCCCATTGAAGTGGAATGATCCGTGACGCCTCCGGGATCGCGGTTAACCAAATTGGAAACGCGCCGAAAAGCACACGTGGATCGACTTCCGAGAACAGCTCTTGTTGCCGCGTGCTACTTCGCGAACGAAGTGACTTCAGAAACGTCGTCAGATCCTGGCGATGTGCTTTAAGGCTCGCTGCGATACGTCGATCGAGGCCTTCCTTTAGGAGTTCGCGAATCACTACATCGGACTCTCGGAGCGCTCCCTGGTACCGCGCGATCCGCTCCCAAATCGGAATCTGGTTATGAAGACGGCGTTCAAGCCAGCGAAGTCTCCAGTTGTTGACAGTTCGCGCGACAAAGCCATTGCCATTGGCGGTCGCCAGTTCTCCCCAACGCTGCTCTGCGCTCAGCTGTCGACTGATCGCAGCTTCGAGTTTCGAGATCTGCCTTTCCAGTACTTTCAGTTCTCGATTCGGTCGCCGTGCGTCCATTGAATGATCCGACTTGGCTGTCCGGATTCGTGATCGAATCCCTTGCAGAATCTGCTCGAGGAATTCTTTCAGAGCAGGTTGATTGTGCCCCTGGCCGCCACGAATTACGCATTGGTTCGGCCCGAGAAGCTTGTCGAGCATGTCGCCGATTACGTCCACGGCCTGCTGCGTGCGGCACGCAACGAGTACGGACTCGCCGCGGCTCAAGTGATCGATCGCCGTAGCCGCGATCGTATACGACTTGCCTGTCCCCGGAGGCCCGACGATTAATGACAGCGGCGCCGTGGCCGCGGAACGAAGGACGCACTGCTGCTGCCGGCTGAGGATGGTTGGAACGCGGGGCCTAGTTGGAGCGGAACGTTGTGGCTTCGATGCGAATCCTTCGACTGCAACTTTCAGCGGCGTCGACAGACTCTGGCTATTTGCCAACTCTTCGAGTTCGAATAATACGCCGCGTGTGTCTGGTGAGTTGGCCACGAGCCCCATGGCACAAGCCGGTAGACACGCGAATTGACTGGCACTTGCTTCGGCCTGACGAATGGCATCGCGCACTTGCGTCTCGTCATGCAACTGCGGGAACTGTGCAAGTGTCCAAGCATCCAAATGAGGAATCGAATCATGTAGTAAGGCAATGAGAAGTTGTACTTCGCTTTGCTTAAACGGTGCTTGCGGCAATTCGTTAAGTAGATCGCCCAATTCAACACTTGTATTGTCGCCCAGCGCGAGGATGGCACTCAGGATCGGAGTGTTCACCCGCTGCCGGGTCAAGTCGACTTCAATAAATGCGGCATGCTCATCGATGTTCAGCGTTGCAGGATAGAAGAGCAGGGGGGCGCACAACGATCGCGCTCGGCTATCACCGTCCTTCAACTGCCCCACAATCGGAAACGCGCAATACAACAGCGACTTCTCGCGCTGATGCAAATGGGCTTCCTTCTGTGCCACGATCGCTTGCTCGCGATCCAGTGGCACGCGCGAGAGCATCTCGCATAAGAGATGCTCTTCACCTTCGAGAAACGTCAAATGGCGGACGCTCTGCTTTAGCAAGTTTGCCACGGCCATCTCGCGGTTATCCGCTTGGTAGCAAGAACGCAGAAATCGAATCGTCGCGTTGGCAGACGATGCGTGGCCTGGCGCGGAGGAATCTGGCATCTCGTGCTAGTCCGATGAAGCACTGACTGGCGATGCGACGGTCGCTCGCCAGGCCCAGCTTAAGCTGCCGTTCGAAGACTGTCGCAAATGAGCTGCACATTGTCAGCTCTTCGGCAATCCGAGGCAAGGATGGAAGCAGTGGGTCAGCGGGAAACGTTAAGCATCCAGCGTTGTTCTTGCGACAGAGTCGGGACTATTCGCCCCGGCAATCCAATCCTATAATGCGAGGTTTCGTTGCCCGTTGCGTAAGGCCACGGCTGGCCAATTGCAATGAGTGCAGGAAGGGTAGGTGAGCGATGAGTACGACTGCTGCTTCTCATGATGTTGTGCCGGTCAGCGTGGCGGACGAGCGCGTCTTAGTTATCGACTTCGGTTCGCAGTATGCTCAGTTAATCGCGCGACGCGTGCGCGAACAGAACGTCTACTGCGAGATCGTTCGGCACGACATTACGGCGGAGAGAATCCGAAAGCATTCGCCGCGAGGTTTGATCCTTTCGGGTGGTCCCTCTAGTGTGTATGAGGATGGTGCCCCGCAGTGTGATCCGGCGATCTTTGAGATCGGGATTCCAGTACTTGGGATCTGCTACGGCATGCAGTTGGCGTGCAATGCGTTAGGTGGGCAAGTCGAGAACACTCCGTCGCGCGAGTATGGGAGATCACGAGTCGAAGTCACCTCACACTCAGATCTGTTTGCCGGGATGCCGGAAGCGACGGACGTGTGGATGAGCCACGGTGATCAGGTCGCTCAAGTCTCCGACGACTTCATGCCGTTAGCGAAAACAAGCACTTGCCCGATCGCAGCCGTGAAGCACAGCTCGCTTCCTGTTTATGGCATCCAGTTCCATCCCGAAGTGACTCATACCCCACTCGGCGGGACGCTACTTCATAACTTTCTGATTTCGATTTGTGGCTGCAAAGGCACTTGGCACCTCGGAGACTTTGCCAGAGAGACAATCGACGCATTGCGCGAACGTATCGGTGATTCGCGGGTTATCTGCGGGCTGTCGGGTGGAGTCGATTCGGCGGTGACGGCTGCGTTGCTTTACGAAGCAATCGGCTCGCAGCTTTCCTGCATTCTCGTAGACAACGGATTGCTCCGAAAGGACGAACAGGCTGCCGTGATATTGGAGTTCACCGAACACTTTAAAGCAGATTTGCACGTCGTCGACGGTGAGGAGAGATTCCTGTCGACACTCGCGGGCATTACCGAACCGCAAGAGAAACGACGCCGGATCGGACACGCCTTTATCGAATGTTTCAAAGAGGAAGCGGCGAAAATCGAAGATGCAACGTACCTTGCTCAAGGCACTCTTTATCCGGATGTTATCGAGAGTGGCGCGGCACCGGATGGACCGGCCGCGACGATCAAGCTGCATCACAACGTCGGTGGGCTGCCCGATGAACTTGGTTTCGAATTGGTCGAGCCGTTACGCGATTTATTTAAAGACGAAGTCCGCAAGTTGGGCCTTGAATTAGGCTTGCCGCCCGATCTCGTTTGGCGTCATCCGTTCCCCGGTCCTGGCCTGGCCGTTCGCTGTCTCGGCGACATCACGCGCGAGAAGCTCGATGTGCTTCGTGAAGCAGATGCCATCGTCGTCGGAGAGATCAAAGCTGCGGGACTTTATCGCGAAACTTCGCAAGTGTTCGCCGTATTGCTGCCCGTGCAGAGCGTTGGCGTAATGGGGGATGCTCGGACTTATGAAAACGCGATTGCTGTTCGTTCAGTTAACACAGATGACTTCATGACCGCGGACTGGTCGCATTTGCCCTATGAATTGTTGGCGCGCATTTCGACTCGCATTATCAATGAGGTGAAGGGCGTGAACCGCGTCTGCTACGATATCAGCTCGAAACCGCCAGCGACGATTGAATGGGAGTGATCAAGAAATAATGAAAGCCCGGTCGTGGTGAACGACCGAGCTTTCGGCGTGCGTGGGGCCTGAGTTGGTCGAGTTAGCGGGGCGAGCTGGCTAGGAATGCTCGTAACCTTCGTAAACTCAGGCTGAGGCAGAGTGAGGGTATTTCACCAACAAGACGGCTCGTAGGTGTCTCTCGTTGGTACAGAAGAGATCGACCAAGAGCGACCGTTGGAAACACGATTTTCAAACCTGCCGATACAGGCCGAAGAACTAGCAAGGTCGTCACCGTCGGCAAAGCTTGCCAGGACCCTTGGACGGATTTACTAACGAAGTACTCTGAAGCGGAAGCGAACGACGATCTAACTTGGCTTGCCCACGCTTCCGCTTACGGAGCAATTTAGCCTCGCGCATAAAAAAAGCATGGTCGGGACGATGCGACCATGCTTCAAAGAAAAACAGGATTGGAGTTGTTTCGTTTGCTGACGCGAAAAGGAATCCCCCCAGACACCTCCCCACTTCCAACTACCAGTCACGTACTACAATTGATCGGTTCGGTGCATGCCGAATCATCACGATATCCAGAGTTTCAAGCAAGGTTGTCGTAATCGGAAAAGTTTAACACGATGAGTCGTCAATACATCTATACGATCGAGCGCCTAACGAAGAAGCATGGCCAGCGCGAAGTCCTCAAAGAGATATGGCTCTCTTTCTATCCTGGAGCCAAGATCGGCGTCCTTGGCCGAAACGGAGCTGGAAAGAGTACATTGCTCCGGATCATGGCGGGGTTGGACAAAGATTTCGACGGTGAAGCACGTTTAACGAAGGGCTTCACCGCCGGCTATCTCTCGCAAGAGCCGGTCCTGAATCCAGAGAAGGATGTTTGGGGGAACGTCGAGGAAGCGGTCGCACCAAGGCGGAAAATGCTGGATCGTTATAACGAAATCAGCGGTTTGCTTGGTGAGCCAATGGACGACGACAAGATGCAGAAGCTGTGCGACGAGATGTCACGGCTTCAGGACCAGATCGAAGCGACGAACACTTGGGAACTCGATCGCGAAATTGAGATCGCCTTCGACATTATGAACCTACCGGCGCGCGACGCCGACGTGGCTCAGCTGTCCGGTGGCGAGCGCAGGCGCGTTGCCCTTTGCAAATTGCTACTCGAACGGCCCGACTTGTTACTCCTCGACGAACCGACGAACCATCTCGATGCCGAAGCCGTGTTGTGGCTTGAACGTCATTTGGCTCACTACGCGGGAACCGTTGTCGCCGTGACGCACGATCGTTACTTCCTGGACAACGTTGCTCAATGGATCTTAGAACTTGATCGAGGACAGGGTATTCCCTTTGAGGGAAACTACTCATCCTGGTTGGAACAAAAGCAAGAGCGGCTGCGTCATGAAGAACGAAAATCGGACGCGCGCGAGAAGACGCTTCAGCGAGAACTCGAATGGATTCGCATGTCGCCTAAGGCGCGGCAAGCAAAGAGCAAAGCTCGCATCAGCGCTTATGAGCAAATGGCGGCAGAGCGTTTTGAGGAGCGCACGGATGAATTCGAGTTGCAAATTCCACCGGGCAAACATCTCGGCGATCTCGTTATCCAAGCCAGGGACTTAAACAAAGGGTTCGGCGATAACCTCTTAATCGAGGATTTGAATTTCAGCTTGCCTCCTGGAGGTATTGTCGGAGTGATCGGTCCCAATGGTGCCGGAAAGACGACGCTCTTCCGCATGTTCGTCGGACAAGAGCAACCCGATTCTGGAACGCTCCGAGTCGGCGAGACCGTGGAACTTGGCTACGTCGATCAAAACCGCGATGCTCTCGATCCAGAAAAAACCGTCTATCAAGAGATTTCAGGTGGCTACGACAATATCGACATGGGCGGACGCACGATCAATTCACGAGCCTACGTCTCACGATTCAATTTCCGCGGTACCGACCAGGAAAAGAAGGTCGGCACTTTGTCTGGTGGCGAGCGAAATCGCGTTCACTTGGCGACTTTATTACGTCGTGGTTCGAATGTGTTGCTGTTGGATGAACCCACGAACGATCTCGACGTTGACACATTGCGAGCGTTGGAAGAGGCTGTCTCTAATTATGCGGGCTGCGTCGTCGTGATCAGCCATGACCGCTGGTTTCTCGATCGCCTAGCAACTCACATCCTGGCCTTCGAAGGTGACGGTTACATACATTGGTGCGAAGGGAATTTTCAAACTTACGAAGACCAGCGCCGCGAACGACTTGGAATCAATGACGACGAACCACAAAGGTTCCGTTACAAGAAGCTTCAGCACTAAGAAACTTGGGGCGCATCGCACATCGGCTTGACCATCTGCAACTGATCTATTACCACTTGCGGACGAGGCGGCGTTAGACTGAACGTCGCAACTCTGTTTGCTAAATCTTGAGAGGAAAGACAAAGTGACGGTTTTACACAGCGGAACTACAAAGAAATACTCAGAGAAGTGGGACGACATTTTTAGTGAGGGGAAGGCCAAGAAGAAGACAACGGCCAGCAAAAAGAAAGTAGCTCCCAAGAGGACGGCAAAGAAAAAGAAGTAGATGTCGAAGCGGGCCAGTCCTTGCAGGTCACGTCACTAATCTAGTTACAAAGGAGACACGCAGATGAAGATCCACCTTCGTTACTGCTCTGCTTGAAACTATGAACCAAAGGCCGTCAGTTTGGCGTCCAAAGTCCTGTCTGAGTACAAGCAGAAGATTGAAGGGTTTGAACTCGAGCCATCGCAAGGCGGTTGCTTCGAATTGACTGTCGGCGGTGAGTTGATTTATTCGAAGCTCGCCACCGAAGAATTCCCAGACGAAGACGCGATGCTTGCTGAAGTTGGCAAGCGTTTGTAGCGCGAGTCGACGCAGTCGTTTAACGCGACCCCAGCGCTGAGCTTCCGCACTCCAAGCTCCCCGTGAGGGTCGCGTTAAGCGGAAACAGTTGTTTACTCGCCGATGCAATAAAGATGTTCGAAAGTACGGATGAAGATCTGACCATCCGACACGGCGGGCGTCGAATTGCTTGGCTCGCCTAATGGGTTGGAAGACACGGCTTCATACTTGTCGGCGTTCGGTTCGAATACGAGCGTCTCGCCTTCTTGATTCGTCAAGTAACACTTTCCGGCGACGTGAACGATCGAGCCCCAACTCGTTCCTGACCGCTCCGTCCAAATGATTTCTCCCGTCTTCGGATCGAGGCATTCGATTGTTCCGGGCTTGGCATTCGGTCGGTACACGTAGCCGTTAATAAACACGCCAGACCCGATGCTCTGCGGGTTCTTTTCATTACGCCACAGACGACTCGAGTCGGTGATGTTGCCTTTGCCTCCTAGCCGCAGTCCAATGCCAGGGCCACTATAGCCGCCGATCGCGACCAAGACTCCATCACCTATCAGCGGTGACGAGTAGGAAAGGTCACCCTTTGGACCGCGAATCCCATCGCAAGTCCAAACGATTCCACCGTCTCTTGGATCGAAGGCGACGACCCGCGTCGGCATCGTACAGATGACCTGATCAATGCCGTCTACGTTGGCAACGATCGGTGTACACCAAGAGCCTTTGTACTTTCCGTCCTCGCGCGAGCTGCCGTCTTTGCCTTTTTGCAGTTCGTCGACTTCCCAAATCGTCTTCCCGGTTTGCAAGTCAAACGCGGCGACGAAATTCCGTACGCCAGGCCCGCTATGAAGGATCACGCGATCCTTGTAGATCACCGGCGAAGTGCCATAGCCCCACATGTGCTTGAACTCGCCGAGATCTCTCGACCAAACTTCGTTGCCGCCAAAGTCGACGCAGACCAAACCTGCGGATGCGTGCCATGCGACCACAACATCGCCGTTCGCTGCCGGCGTCGAGCCACAATACGGATTTGTCTTGTGTGTCGGCATCTCCTTTCCAAAGTCGACGGTATGTACCCAGAGTTGCCTGCCGTCTTTGCGGTTGAAGCAGTAAAGTGATCGCTTGCGGCCGGCGTCATCTTGGGCTGAGGTCACAAAGACGCGCCCGTTCGAAACGATCGGGCTACCGTTGGCAGGGCGGGGCAGGGGAGCCTTCCACTTGATGTTCCGATTCGCGTTCCAACTCTTCGGGACAGATGTCTCCTTCGAGATCCCATTTCCTGTCGGGCCGCGGAATCCGGGCCAATCTTCGCCGTATGTTCGACCGACCACGACAATTGCAAAAGTGATGCAAGCCGCAAGTTGCGAATACCGATTCATCATTGTACTTTCCATAATGCGTTGGACGGTTTCTTTAACTTACTCTGCAAGAGAAAGCAGATGCGCCACGACTTCATCGACCGGAGTTACGTCACCGATATCGATATCAATATCGAGCAAGTTCACTTCATGCATGATTTCGCAGCGCTCGCCAACGGCTTCGCGTGGCACGATCACGCCAAAACTGTCGATTGCGTCACGGCAGGTCGCATACACACAGTGACTGGTACTCACTCCCGTGACAATCAATGTGTCGATGCGTAGCGAGGTCAACATCTCGTGCAGGTTCGTCCCCTTGAACGCCGAAGCGTAACGCTTGCGAAGCACCTTCTCGTTGGGACGTCGTTCGAGACGCGGATCGAGATCGAACAAGTCACCAGGATCATCCGGGATCTGCCACTTGAGTTTCTTGTTTTGAGGGCTCGGAGGATCGGCGGGATCGTGTGCGAAACTTGTGAAGAAAATCGGGATCTTTGCCATTCGCGACGCGGCAAGGACGTGGCACGTCTGTTCGACGACGCGATTTAGATCTGCGCCAATGTGAACACTCGTATCGAGCCAGTACTTGGCCAAATCGATCACGATCAACGCGGGACGATCGCCAAAGCCAACGCGGTCGCCCCATCCTCGCGCGAGATACTTGCGCCGCAGGTCACGCAAATGTTGGAGGAGCGGTGCGCGAAGCGCATCGGGCAATCGCAAGTCGTCAGAGCCAAACTCTAGGCGTTCCGCCATAGGGATTCTCTCAAATTGTCTAATGGCTGGGCCGTCCACGCGCCTAAACATATCAGAGGACTTCGATGAATCGCAAGTTTCTCGTGTACACAATTCTGGAAATTGTGCTGGCGGCTAAAGCTTGAAGAGTGATGGCTCGACGCACAAGGCGAATCTCGCCTTTTTCCAAAGAGTGACCGTATTCTCAGCACGGGATACTAACACTTCGCTTTGACGATCGAATACCATTAGGCCACGATAATCGCGAATGAGGGGGGAATGTGATGAACACACTCATGCTCTTGACGCTATCGCTATCTGCGACGACTCAACTCCCCGACGGGACGTTGCTCGTCATGGAAAACAGCAGCAAGGCTGTTGCACGAGTTACGGGATCACGCGTCACGCACGTCGCGATGATATTCAATCATGACGACACCGCGTGGGTCTATGAAGCGACTCCTGCCAAAGTTCGGCGTTTGACGTTAACGGATTATCGCGATGAGCTTGGCGCGCTCAATCGCTCTCGAACCCATTCGACAGTCGTCTCGATTTTGGAGCCCAAGTACCCGTACAGCGAAATGCAGATCGGTCGAATGCAAACACACGCCGCTTCTCAAATCGGACGTCGCTATTCGATTAAAGGCTATGTAAGAGGCAATGAGTTTGACGGAATCCATTGCGCCCATCTAGCGGCCGAAACGCTCGAGAAGAGCGGTCGCTGTCAGTTTGATCGAGAATACGCAATTACTCCGGGCGAATTGGTCACGAGCATTACTCCCTTGTACAAGAGGGCGGCCTCACTCGCGGTCGAGCCTAGTGGCTCCAGCCGTTCCTGGTGCGATAGAAGTTGGACGACATGGTTCAATTATGGAACGTGGTGTCGCTGGGCTTGCTACGAGTCTTGGACGTTTTGTTGGTGAGCGAGTTGGCCGATCTGTTTGATCGGTGAGGGATTGGAGCAGGCTTCGCGGTGAAGTAACCTCTGAGGACTCCGCGTCCGCCCGTATCGAGGAATCACGATGAAGCTAGTGATCTATCCCGCTGTTGAAGCAGATCGTTTGTCTCGAATCGAAACCGCTGCCGGCGCGATGGCAGTTGAAAACATTGGCGAAGAAGATGCGGCGGTTGAGGCGATTAGAGACGCCGATGCATTCTTCGGGAAGCTAACTACGGCGATGCTCGCGGCCTCGACGAGGCTACGTTGGGTGCAGTCGCCGACGGCGAGCTTGGAACATTATGTATTTCCCGAATTGGTCGAGCATCCTTGCACGTTAACCAACATGCGAGGTTTGTTCTCTGACATTATCGCCGATCATGTCTTCGGATACATTTTGTGCTTCGCCCGCAATCTTCACACTTACTTGCGTCAACAGCTGGCTCGACGTTGGGAACCAATAGGCGGCGAGCAGGCTCGCACTTCGTTCAGTGCTGGGCCGGGAGTCGTCAGTGCGATGGATCGAGCTCACATGCACTTGAGCGACTGTACGCTGGGTATTGTCGGTCTAGGGGCGATCGGCGGCGAGATCGCCAGGCGTGCCAACGCATTTGGAATGCGAGTGCTGGCTGTCGATCCAGTACGTACAGACGCTCCCGAAGGGGTCGAATCGTTGTGGCCGATGGACCAGCTGACCAATCTCTTGTCGCGAAGCGATTTCGTTGTCATCGCTGCGCCGCATACACCGCAAACCGTGGGGTTGTTCAATCGCGAGATGATCCAGCGGATGAGGCCGTCGGCTTATCTGATCAACATTGGCCGCGGCGTTATCGTCAAGCTAGATGATCTTTGTGATGCACTTGCGGCGGGCGAAATTGCTGGCACGGCGCTAGATGTTTTTGAACAAGAGCCTCTGCCTCGTGAGCATCGACTTTGGAGTTTCGACAATGTCCTTATCACACCTCATGTAGCCGCTTGCTCCGTTCATATCGCCGAGCGGCATCTTGAAGTGCTGTTAGACAATATTCGTCGCTTCGTGGCCGACGAGTCTCTGCGCAACGTTGCGAACAAAGAGCTTTGGTTCTAGCGTGCGCACAAAAAACTCCTCGATATCGACAGCGACATCAAGGAGTCGTTTTGGTTACCAATTCGTTGAGTGACAGTTATGGCGTGATTGCACGCAGAACGTTTCGTATCGGCTGTCCGGGTACATAAACTTTCGGGCTGACGATGACTGGTCGAGCGGTCACAACAGGTACACCGTAAGCGGGTGCTCCGTAAGCCGTTGCACCATAAACAGGTGTCGCCGCGATTGGGGCTCTGTATGTCACTACCGGCCGTCGGTACGTAATCACTGGGGCACGTCCAGCGTACGTCGGTACTGGCTGCCGATAAGTTACGACGGGGGCTGGAGCAGTGTAGTACGCCGGAGCGACGGGTCGGTACGTCACGACTGGCGCGGGCGCGTACGTCGTTGTAGGCTGAAGGAACGGTCGTGCGACTGTGATCGGTGTTTGCGAGTAGACGGTTGCCGGCGGGGCGATGGGCGAATACGTGACAACCGGACCCGAATAGGCTGCCGGTGCCGATTGTATCACGGGCGAGTAAGTGACGGTCGGAGCCTGCTGAGTAATCGGTCGATAGGAAGTAATAATCGGGCCAGTGACGACTTGAGCAGCCGCATCCGTGTTTGCCATTACAACCGCTACGGCGACGAGCGCCAGAGAGAAGAGTTTGTTCATCGTGTTGCCTCAAGTAAGGTGAGAGAGGGGCGTGTCGAATTCAGGGTCAATTCAGTATGCCACCGCTTCGGATTGCTCACAAGAAGCTAAATCTAATGATTTCAGGTTGCCTGCGATGACAGCGTCACAAACTGCGCAGGTTGTGATGGTTAGCGGCGAGAGCTGAATCGTCGGAGCTTATGATTTGACCAGAATCTCCGCGAGTTCTACCGCTCGATGTTCGTTGGCCGATAGATAGCAAGCATCAACCAACGCCATTGTCTTCAGGTTGTCGCGACCGCCGATGTCGGGCTCGCGTTCTTCTTCCAGAGCGCAGAGTAGTTGAGCCATCGTGCCGACGAACGCATCGGGGAACCAGACTTCGTTCCAGCGCGGTTGATGCCACTGGTCTGAATCCTTCGTGGTGGTGAAATCGATCGTACTCGGCGTTGGATTCGGATATTCGGGCCAGCCAATTGTTCCGCGAGCCATCCCCTCGTCACCTTCGACTCGCCAGCGGATGTAGATATCTTTCTCGGCTCCTTCCGATGCTGGCCCCGTCCATACGTCGTCCCAAGCCGAGGCACGAAATCCGTTCTCGTACTCCAGAATGTAAAGACAAATGCCATCCTGATGGGCGAACTTTTGTTCGGTTCGAGGATCCGAGCGCGTACTCGCAAACACACGCACCGGATCGCCGAACAGATATCGAAACGTGTCGAGATGATGGATCGACATAATTCGGAGCGTGACCCAGCCGAGTCGCTCCTGCCACGGCATCCAATGCGGGATGGCGCGCATGTCGATACTGGCGAAAATCGGCTCGCCGAGATAACCATGATCGAGAGCATCCTTACAAGCTCGAATCGATTGGTCGTAGCGCATGTTTTGATTGACGGCAAGCGTGATTCCCGCCTGCTCGCACAGTTCGACGATCTGTTTTGCCTCGCCGTAGTTCATTCCCATTGGCTTCTGCGCCAAGACACCGCGAATGTGATCGTTGTGCTCGACGATTTTGCGAATAACTTCCAGTTGAACGTCTGGTGGGACGGCGACGTCGACGACTTCGATCTCTGGATCCGCAAGCAGCTCTTGATACGTGTCGAAAGTCTTCGCGAGCGAATGACGTTCGGCGACCGCTTTTGCATTAGCCGGATTTCTAGAAGCAATCGCAACTGGATTGAAACCCGCTTTGCGATACGCAACTAAGTGACAATCAGCCATGATGAAGCCGGAGCCGATGCAACCGATCGGGCGGCCTCTGTCTTGAGGTAGCTGCGGGAGGTAGTTCAGCGGCGCGAGCATTGGGAATTATCCTCGCAGTCCAACTGCCTGCATCAACTTGTCGGTTTCGCGATACGCTTCTTCTACCCACTCGACGATCTTGTCAGGTTCAGGCGAATACTCGAGTTCAATCGACATCGCCCCGTCGATGCCCAACGCCTTGATCTCCTGAAGATATGGCTCAAAGTCCATAACGCCTCGCCCAGGCGGCAAGTCACCATGAACTTTGCCATCGCAATCCGAGATGTGGCAATGTATCGCCTTGCCCTTCAAGCGGCGCAGTTCTTCAGGTGCGACGTCTGCCAGGAGTAAGTGCGAGACATCGATGTTCGCCTGGACCGCATCATGACTGCAATCATCGATAAACCGAACCATCGTGTCGACGGAGTTAAGCAACGACAGCTTGAACGGCTCCAACTCCAACGCAATCTGAACACCGAGATCGGCTGCATAGTCGCCTAGCATCTTGCAATTCTCGACTCCCATCTTCCATTGCTCTTCAGGCGGAATGACTTCCTGGTTCCAGATGTACTCGCCAAGCACGAGCAACAAATTCTTGGCGTCGTATTCGTAGACAAGATCGAGATAGCGTTTCACGCGTTCGACGTGAAAGCGTTGAACGCTAGGATTAAAGTCGACAAGTCCGACCGCGACGCAGCAAATTGACATGATTGGCAAGTCTAGTCGATCGCACTCGTCCTTGATCAATCGTCGTTCTTTAACATCGACGTCGAGCGGGTCAACGAAGATGTCGACCGAGTCGAACCCCAATTCCTTCGTCTTTTGCAATCCGAATACAGTCGGCTGGTCCGCTTGCACCCACGCCGAGTTAATTAGTCCAAGTTTCATTCGATGACTCACTCCTTGTCACGAACCGTCCACATACCGAGCAATCGGCTCGGGGCGATTCAATTGCCGTCGATGTCAATGATGCTTAGCTTAAGATTTCGTTGATCGCCTCTCCTTCGGCAATCTTTATTGGCCGACCTTGTTCCGAGATGTTTTCGTGGTCGGGAGCGACGCCAAGCGCCGAACAGAGCGTTGCGAGTACGTCGGTTTCGTCCGCCTTGCCTTCGACGACTTCTGTGCCATCTTCGCTAGTTTTTCCGTAGGCCTGTCCGCCTTTGATGCCGCCGCCACCGAACACGCAAGACCACGCGCCGGGGAAGTGATCGCGGCCAGCGTTGTCGTTGATCGCGGGAGTGCGTCCGAACTCTCCCATCCAAAGAATCGTTGTGGACTCGAGCAGTCCGCGTTCATCTAACTCTTTCATCAACGTTGCCCAACCAGAATCGAGATCGTTCGATAACTGGCGAACGGCTGGGAAGTTGTTTTGATGCGTGTCCCAGCCAATGTTTCCACCGTCGAACGCGCCAAGCGATACTTCGACGAACGCCACACCGCGTTCGATCAGCCGACGGGCCATCAAGCAGCCTTGGCCGAATCGACCACGACCATACGCATCGCGAACGGCATCCGATTCGTCTTCGAGCTCAAACGCCTGCGAGATGTTGCTGTCCATTAGTTTTAACGCGCGACGATAAACTGTGTCGTGCGCGATCGGCGAAGATGATCGATGGTCCGCAAGAAAGCCGTCTTGCAGCATGCGCCACAGCTTCAGACGTTTGTCGAATTGTTGTTGACTTATATTCGTCGGACGAGCGAGGTCATCGACTCGCAAGTCGGCATACTGTGGCATATCGCCGGGTGTTGTTGGCAAGTTGTCAGTTGCACCCACGGTCAACGGCGCGTATTTTGGCCCCAGAAATCCTGGGCCATACGCAGCTTGATTAAACGCGCGATATGGCGAGACGCTCACGAAGTTCAGGGCGAGGTCGGACGAATCTCCTAACTCCTTGGACAACGAAGATCCGATCGCTGGAAAGCGAACCGGACCACGCGGCTGGCGCCCCGTTCGCATGAGATAAGTCCCACGCCCGTGGTCACCTTCCTTTGTGCTCAATCCACGAACGATCGCCAGCTTGTCGGCTTGCTCTGCCAGCTTTGGCAGATGTTCGCTAATGCGAAGTCCTGGAACGTTGGTGTCGATCTGTTTGAACTCGCCGCCGTTCGCGTGTCCCGGCTTCATGTCGAACGTATCGGTTTGGCTCGGTCCGCCGGACATCCAGAGCAAGATACAGTGTCTCTTTCGATTCAGGCTTGTCGCCACTTCATCAGCAAACGCAGGCAACCAGCCGCTGGCCGTGTAGCCGCAGAGACCGGCTCCAGCTACTTGTAACAACTGACGACGGGACAATCTTGTCATGACTCGACCTCTGCGCTGATGGCATTCTTGAACATCCATGATTCTAGCAATCGGACGCCAATTAGCGAAATCTTGCTTATCTATAGTCTATTCAGCGGAATCTAGCTCTTTGATCCAGACGTTACGGAACTGGACCAGGCTCGATGCAGGCTTGAAGCTCCCATCGGCGTTCACACCACCGTGATGTTGAAGCGCAATCGCCCCACGCCCTGGAACTTCCGGCAACTGTGCGTTTTCCAGCACCATTTTGTTATTGAGGATAACCGTCAGGCGGTCCTTCACCATGATGATCGTGAACGAATTCCACTCGCCGACGGGGTTGTCGGCGTTGACTCGTGGTGTGACACCCACGCGGACTTCTGAAGAGGTGGTGGGGTTGTTGCGATAGCCGTAGACTTCGCCTGATCCGATCGGCCAACACCAGATGTTCAGCTGCGCACGAGAACTTCCTCGAATAAAGATCCCCGAGTCGGCATTGGGCATCTTGATGGTCAGTTTCTTGCCGCTCGCATCTTTCAGATACGTTCCGTCATTGAGAACGATTGGCACGTTGTACAGCCCGCTCGTTTGTTTGATCCGCCAATCGATCTTCAAGATGAAGTCGCCGTACTCTTTCTCCGTCCAAAGGTTTCGATCCCCCTTCGCCTCTGATGCTGCGTCGTAATCGATCACGCCATCGACAGCTCGCCAATGACCGTTGTCACCTGCGGGGACTTTCCATTCGGTAAAGTCTGTGCCGTTAAACAGCGATACAAATCCATCTTCTTGCTCGCCTTCGGCCTGGACTGGCGAGGCATTGCAAACAGCGAGCAACGAGAAATAAATTACGCACAACTCAAGCGAACGTCGCATAAGTCCAGTCCTCTTCACAGATCAATGAAACGGCAGCAGCGACTCGGTACTGATGGCGAGCTGCCGCGGCAGCGTAGTGCGGCACGCGATCGTTTGGTAAGCTTACTCGACCAATGACAGCGGCTCAAACCTCCATGAGGTCAATGCATCGCCGTTCGGACTAACGAAGGGGAGAAGAACTTCTGTGCCCAGCGAGAATCCGTTCTCTGAGAGCTTCCCGGAAGAACGAAAGCACGAGACATTTCAGCCACTGTCGCAGACGAGTGGGCAGCAATTGCTGAAAGTGTTGATGGCAATTGGCATAGCTGCCGTTCTTTGTTGCGGTGGCCTGATGACCCTGGCGTACTGGGGCATTCAGCGCGTCGTAACCCCCGACACCGGCCTCGAACTACCGATCCGACGGGAGAGTGCGTTCGCAACGGATGCTCGGAAGTTTAACGAAGCCTTGGAGACGCTGCCGAATGAGTCAGAGTTTCCTCCCGCCGTCCGAAAGCTTGTGGACGAAACGGTTGCTGCTCTTAATGCCGGTGAAGAGTTGCCGTTCGATCGAGATATGTTTATCGAGGCGACGGTCGCAAGTCACTTAAGCGGTGGTTCGTTGGGATTCGTCGAACGCATGTCGCTTCGCAACTGGTTGCAGCTGTACGAGCCTGTACCAACGAACGCCATTGCACACTATCGAATACTCAACGTCCGGCTCGACTCAAATCGCCGCTTAGGCTGCGTCGATTTACTCGTTTACTTCGAAGATCAACAAGCCGAATCGCAGCAGTGGTTCCTGGTGAAGCGAGACGATGGTTGGAAGTTTTACGACTGGCAACAGTTGGAATATGGCAGGCGAATGTCGGACGAGTACGCTGCCTATGTGCTGGGCTCCGAGCTAATTAGCACTGGTTTCGATGATGCAATGAAGAAGCTCAACGAGGCAAGCAACGAATGGGACAACGGAAACCAGGACCGAGCTCGGCGGCTCGTAAAGGCATGCGAGGACATGCGTATGCTGCCCGAGGATCGCGATGAAGGCTCGTTACAGATCGTCTATATGTGGATGTCATTCGGAGATTATGGCGAGGCAATACGAGTTGCAAAACGCATCAAGTCACCAGACAAGATGTGGGGAGTCTGGCCTATTGTAGGAGCCTGCCACCTGTATCAAGAAAACTACGACGAGGCCCTGGTCGCGGCGCAACGCGCACAAACGCAATCGCCGAACCACCCGAACGTTCATTCACTCTTTGCGAGCATTTATAGCTATCAAGAGCGCTACAACGAAGCCGCCAACGCCTCCGTCCAAGCGATGAAACTCTGCCCACAAGATAATCAATTATGGAATGACATCGTTGATTATGGTCGAACGGAAGACTTGCCCTTGCTACTGGATTTACTACGTCACGACGACGAAGTTTCGGGATGGCCTGTCCTGTTGTCCGAAGCAGACAGCTCGACGACTTGGGCGACTGCGTTACTCGAAGAAATCGGTCAACGCGATGACATTCCTCCGGGAGTCGTTGACCTCGCTCAAGGCAGTCTGGCGTGGTCCAAGAGCGAGTTTGACGCGGCCGCAGAGTTCTACTTAAAGGGCAAGGAACTCGCGACCGACGCGCTCGTGAAGACACGAGCAACGAACGATTATCTTTGGGCGCGACTACAAGAGGATAAGTTCGATGAGCTATTTGACGAGTCCGACGATTTGAACGCAACTCTCATAGCGCTAGTTGAACGGGCTTACGACGACGAAATGTATGGTGACCCAATGACGTTGTTGGAGTCGCTACAGAAACACGAAGCCGTAAATCGTTCGCCCTGGGCAGCAGGGCTGCGTGGTTGGGTTCATTACAGCCTCGCTGAGTACGCGGATGCGCTTGTCGAGTTTGAGAAGTTCCTGATGTCAACACGCAAGAACGCCGAGATGCTGGCCGAAGACCAAGATTGGCTCGTCGATACAACGGAATACTACGTCTCAGATACGCTTCTGGAGCTTGATCGTCCCTTGGAGGTTGTCCAGCGATGGCCCGAAGACATCAGTCGTCACGAACAAGCCGGTAGCCATTTGCTGATGACGCGCAACAAATCCGTCATCGACGAGTTCTTGAAGCAAACAGCTGACACGACCATCAGCTCGCTGCGCATACAGCGTTTACGACTCCAGGCCGCGAGCGCGATGCGGACTGGAGGCGGGCATCAATGCGACCTGCTTCACCAGCAAGCGATCAAGCTGGCGAGAGATACATACGATGAAGATGATTCCTTCTGGCTGAATAGGTTGATCACTGAACGAGCAGAAAACTTAGCTTGGAATCGTGTGGCTGTCGAAACTGTTTCCCTCGATGTCCAAAACCAGCCGCAACGCGAACAACTTATCGCTGCCGCGATTCGTGAAGCGGCGAAACTTTGCGATGCTGAATTAGTTTCGAGATGGATTCAACGAAGTCAGGAAGTTGGGATTCGGGAGAGCGACACTTACGCGGAGATCCAGGCGACTTTAGGCAGTTTTCGGTTATCGCAGGGCGACATGACGGGTGCGTTGGAAGCCCTGAGAAGCAGGCTTAGGTTGATCGACGAGGACGAGCTTTGGCGCTACAACGAATGCCGCAACGATCTCCTCGCGGCCTTGATCGACGCGAAGAAGTGGGACGAAGCGAGTGAATTGGTCGATGGCACTGAGAGTCATGCAACGGAAGTCCCGCCATCCGCATTGATTGATCTCGCCAAAGGTGACGAAACTACATTGCGTAGTAAGATGGAGCAACCTGACAAAGAAACTGTGACGATTTGGCTGTCGGGCCGCGAAGTGAAGCCCTACTTGGTTCGGCATGCCGCCGAGCCCTGGCTCTTTGAACTACTCAAAGAGTTCCCAGCTGCGATGCAATTTCAATCGCCAGCCGATCATGGCGAGCTTCTCCTGGAGCAAGATTCCGAGATCAATGAACAATCGATTCACGCCATACTCAATCAAGCGTTAAAGGACACTTTCACGTTGACCACCGTGCCAAGTCTAGGCACTAAGGGCGAAACTGAAATGTGGCTTGCAACATCCCGTTCCGGACAGCGTCTGCTGCTCAGTCGATCGATTTGCCAGTATCAGGTCGACGAGTTGAGCGAACCGCTGGCTAGCGAGTTGAGCCAGCCATCGCTTCGATTGACCGTCGAGATCCTCGACCATCTCGCCTCGGCAACACAACGGCTATTTCAAGTCGCAGCTGCATTTTCCGAACGAAAAGCAATTTCATTTTCTTGGTCACGCGACTCGTATACGTGGACTGGACCAATGCTGAAGGAACAATTGCAGTGGCAGGGACGAGTTCCCGTTAGTCACCAAGTGGCTCCGCTAACTCTAACACTCGATACAGGCGACGACACAGCGGACACCGAAATTACGGAAATCGAAGAGTGGCAAAGCCGGTTAGAGGAAGCCGGTGGTCCAATCCCAATCATCGTCACTCAGATGACCAGGTATTGCCACGAGCGAATTCGCGCGGAGCTTGTGGACGTCGATGTCGACGAATATGAAATCACCGTTCGCCCCAAAAGCGATAGCGTCATCAACCCGCTCGTCAAAACAGGCATTTCATGCACGGTCGGTCCGGCAGATATCCGGCTGCTCAGCGAGTCGGATTGAGGCACATCATGCAACTCGACGTTGGTGGATCGGGACACCATCGCGTCGCACGGCGACTTGGTTTGCGTAACGTGCGCCGCTCTCTGCCCATGCCTCGGCTTGTTCGGTCAAATCGGTGAGCAATCGTTCGATTCGTTGCCGATGGCGTTCGATCCCACTTCGATCGATATCGGGCGGAATCTGGATCAATGGACTGGCGATGAGACGCGCTCGTGAATACGGTTTGGGAATTGCGAATTGGTCCCAAGTGTTCATTCGCCATGGCCGATCATATCCCAATCCGAGCGCGATCAACGGAATGCCTAGCCGCGATGAAAGGTAGATCGCGCCTTGAGCGAAACTCCTTCGCGGCCCCTTCGGACCATCGGGGGTGATGGCAAGATTCATTGCCCGGCCAGTTCGGAAGATCTCTCGCAAGGCGGTCACGCCGCCTCGTGTCGTCGAACCGCGAATCGTTGCGAATCCCATAAGGCGAGCGGCTTGCCCGAGAATCTCGGCATCTTGATGTTGACTCAACAGCATCGCGATGTTGCAGTGGCCGCGTAGATAGAACGGCAGCGGAAGGTATTCATGCCACTGTAAAAAGATGACTGGTCCGCGAAACTCAGGACGGATTGGATCTGCCGATGGATCATAGAGCGCGCCCTGATAATCTAACGTTCCCATCCAGTTGCGAATGAGCGAAGCGCCTAGGAAACCGCAGGTTTGCGTGAGTAGTTTGCTTTTGATTTTCATTTGGCGTCCATGCCTGCGTTTTACGCTGGCCACTCACCGGAAAACACTTCAGTCGCCGGACCTGTCATAAAAACATGATTTGATATTTCATCCCACTCCAATTCCAAATCGCCTCCGAGCAGGTGATTCAAGATCTTGCGTTCTGTGCGTCTGGCCAAGACACCAGCGACGCAAACGGCACTCGCGCCAGTGCCGCAAGCCCACGTCTCGCCTGAACCGCGTTCCCACGTGCGTTGTCGAATCTCGGTCGGGGAAATGATTTCAATAAACTCGACGTTGACCTTCGCTGGGAAGTGTTTGTGCTTTTCGATTTGTGGCCCAATGCCGAGTACGAGTTCATCGGACGCCTTCTCAACAAAGACAATGCAATGCGGATTGCCCATCGAAACGCTCGTGGCTTTGAATGGCCTACCGTCGACGACGAGTTCGGCGTCGACGACAGGACTGCCGAGAAGCGTGGTGGGAATCTTCGCCGCTTCCAGAATCGGTTCGCCCATATCGACACGAACCCGGTCGACGATTCCGTTCGTTGTTTCGACATCGAGGGTCAACACACCGGCACCCGTTTCGATTCGTAGCGTAGGCTGTCGGCAGATGCTGTGATCGTAGACATACTTGGCCACGCAGCGAATGCCATTGCCACACATTTCCGCCTCGGAGCCGTCCAGGTTAAACATCTGCATGCGGGCGTCGGCGACCTCCGAGGGCCGAATCATAATGAGCCCATCGCCGCCGATGCCGAAGTGTCGATGTGACATTTGACGAGCGAGTTCCGGAGCATCTGACGGCAACGGCTGGTTGAAACAGTCGATGTAGACGTAGTCGTTCCCGGCTCCGTGCATCTTCGTGAAACGCATCGGTCAATTACCTGAGTGAGAGCTTTGCTGGTGGATTCATGATCCGGATATCAGATTTGTCAATTGTAGCGAGCATCAGGTTCGCGCAAAGCGATCGGAGCGAACCGCGACATTTCTAACCACTGAGATCGAGTTGTCCGCCACTGGCACCGGTCGGATCTTTGCTGCGAGGAACCTCTTGGGACTTCTCGCCGTCAGTTGCTTCGTTCGGCTCCGCCTCGGGCTCGGGACCGGCTTCCCACAACTTACGACCATCTGCGTCGCGATCCGACGCCTTCTCGTCTTGAGCGGTCTCGCCGACACCCGCCGCGGATTCGGCCTTCTGCTCAGATTTTACTTGTCGAGCTTGATCGGCTGATTGTTTTTCGGCACGACCTGCGTCGGCACTTCGAATTTGTGGTAGCCCCCCAGCGACGCTTCCGGCCACTCCCATCGGCCCTACGCTCATAGCAACCTCCTTTCGTCGTTAGCGTCTGCCCCGCCATCGCTCCAGCACCTCACGTGGAGCCGGCGTGCGAGACATTCGTTGTTGTTGGGGTGTCTCGGGGAAGACCTGCTGAAACGCCTGGTTGACGCCACGCGTAACAACGGGATCATCCACGGTTCCTGTTACCGAAACTTCAAACAACCCACCATTACCTTGGAACAGCGGTCGTAGAAATTTATCTAACGAACCGTCTCTCTCGAGTACGGATGTGCGAAACGAAAGATTTATGGCACGATCCAAGGTCATCTCACCTCGACCTCGCAGGTTAATCGCATCGCCATTGAAATCGATCTGATCGAAGTAGATTCGATCGGCCTCGACGTGAAACTTAATGTCACTTGATGTGAACGCAGTTCCGTCAGGTTGCTTGACCTTGACCAGCGCCAGTAGTCGTAGCATCACGGGCATGCGATAGATGTCAGCTTCGCGCAGCTGCATCTCACCAGTTCCCTTGACCGTGTGAGTTCCTGCTGCGTTTCCGTTTAGTCGAACGGACGCGAAGACTTGCCCCGAGATGTCTGGCGGAGACGGCGACAACTCTTGCAGCGCGCTCGAAAGATCGCTATCGAATAATTCGCCCGTCACCTCGAACGCATTGCCTTGTTTCATTGAGATTCGACCGCTGCCAACGGCGATTCCGCCAAGTGCCTCGGCCCGGATAGGACGTGGCATTGGCTCGTCCTGTGCACGTCGAGTCCGTTCACCCAACGAAAGGAATTGATCATCAAGGCTAAACGGTCCGCTGACTTGCGTGAGCTGGACACCTTTGTAAACGAGCGAATCGATCGCCAGTTTTCCTCGGCTGAAATGGCCATGCTGGCTGAGCGAACCGCCAAAATGCATTCCGCCGCGGAGGTGTTCCAAGCGAACCCCGCAATCAACCGTCCCATCCTCGACATCGAAGTCGAGTTCCCAGTCGGAGGCCAGTGGTTGTTTGAGTCCCAACATGCCTTGCATGCCGAGACGTCCACTAACGCTGACCGCCCCCTGAAACTTCAGCTTGGCGATTGCGTTTCCGAGTCGCTGGGGAAGCGCTGAAACCAACTCGTGGCTAGTTCGTAGCCGATCGACGTGGATCTCCGAAGCTTCGAACTGCCACTGTTCATCCGGAAGAGTTTCAAAGCGACCGGTCAATTCGACCGATGCGTCACCGTGTTTCCCCTTCACGCGTTGGAGTTCGGCGACTCCATCGCGAAACCGCACTGCACCAACGACGTCGTCCAACTGATACGGCAGCCAAGTTGGCTTGATCGTTATGCTTCGACCTTCGACATTGCGATCGGCGGGGCGTTTGTGCCCGAGAACTTCGATAGACAATTCCCTGGAGGCGGTCGCATATCGCAGGTCGACGTCGACGTGGTCGATTGTGCCGCGCGGATGTAGAGAGTTCCAGAACTGTCGCGCATTTGGCGCGCAAGCGTTTCGAAGTTCGTCTTCGAGAGGAACATCCGTCGCGTTGAAGTTCAACGACAAGACCGTGCCGGCGGTTGGATCTGGTTTCCAGGTGCCGTTGCATGTGACGAACGCGCTATCGTTGTATCCTTCGAGATCCGTGAATTTCCACTCTTTGTCATTCAGCACGATAGTTCCAGTGATGTTGTAGAGTGGGTACTGGAATCGCTCGTATCGCATCGAGCAGTTCAACAACTCGATAGCTGTGATTCTGTGTGGCGGCACAGTGAGGTCTCGACGTTCGAATCGTGAAGTGACACGGACCATCCCCTGTGGGTTCAACGAACGAATCACCTTCTCGCCCTTGCCCCGAATCGCTTTGAACAATTGGTCGT
This sequence comes from Planctomycetota bacterium, assembly GCA_014381825.1. Lineage (GTDB taxonomy): Bacteria > Planctomycetota > Planctomycetia > Pirellulales > Pirellulaceae. The sequence continues at coordinate 114,830 of JACNKX010000039.1, read as the reverse complement.
CCAGCGGGAGCGGTTCGTCGACCGTTACGTCAATCCAGCCAGTGACATCGGGGCCGGGATTGTGGAGCTTTCCTCCAATTCGCACGGGGCGACCGTTGGCGGTCGCTCGAACATTGTCAACATCCAATACGTCTTCGTGTAATCGTATTTGGCCGCTCGCGTTTCGGACGCGATACGGAAACTTGTCGTAGGCGAAGGAAGCCTCTAACAGGTCCACGACGACGGACATTTTCAGCTCATCTCCGTTGTAGCGCAACGTCACATCCGCATCGACGATCCCTTGCGGCGAAAATTTGTTCCACGCATCGCGGAACTTGCCAGACAGCGGCTGTGCTAACTTTTCGTCCAGCGTTACTTGTTGGGCCTTCAATCGAAGTGCGAAGGGGCTGTTGAGTGACAGGCTTGCCAAACTTGCGGAGAGCTGAAGTTTGGCAGGGCCCGGGCCCGCTTGGGCGACTGCGTCTTGAACTTTGATTCCGTGGTTGGTCAGCACAAACGGGAGCTGGACATTCATTAGCGGTTGAGGCAGCCGTGGGTCTTCGATCCGCCCGACAAAATCTCCGACGAGTGAATAGTTCGCGGTTGCATCCGCCCCTTGTTTTTCAAAGCTGTACGAAAAAGCGGTACTCCCCGTCGCGACGCGAAGATCGGCCAGTTGCGTTGATATGTCGTCAGGCAACGCGTCAATTATTTGCGGACTAAGATCTAGTCCTTCGACATCGCCATCCAGATTCCATTCATCGAGAGGGGGGTTAACTTGTCCACGAAGCGTAACACGCCTCAGGTGATCGGCTGCAAAGGATCCTTGCACCTGCAGGGCAGGGGGGCTGTCCAGCGCTGCAGCAACTTCTTTCGCGGCAACAGGCGAGATTTCAAGCGAGATGTCTCGGACACTCAAGCCCCGACCCGCGGTTCCAGTGAGGTCGACGAACTCGAGGAACGCCCCTTCGATTTTGGCAGGTGGTGGCGAGTCGCTAAACTTCGGTAAGGGAAAAATTCGTGACAAGTTCCACGAGCCATTCGGGAAACGAGTCGCTCGTACCTTTACTCCGCGAAGCACCAGCCTCTTGGCATGTGCCTTGCCAGCGAATAAATCTGCCAGCTCGGTGTCGCACTCGGCGAAGAGTTCCTCGACGTAGACCAGCGGAATCGGGTCGCCATTGGAACTGGGTTCGGCGAGCAACAGCCCTCGCAATTCGACTCCACTACCCTCAATGCGCTGAGCGGAACGAAGCTGGACAATTAGATTTGGGTAGTGCGTCTGAAACTTATTTTCAACGTACAAGCGGATCTCGTCGTCCAGGTGGCTGTGAACGAAGTACAAGCCGAGTGAACCGAAAGTGATCGTCACGAGCCCAAGCAGCAGCATCCAGCGCAGAAAGTCTCCAAGCTGGGCCAGCAGCCCTTTTCGTATTGCTTGTTCTCGTGACCGGGCATCCATTCCCGGACTCCTTGCAGTCAATGGGTTATTTCGTCAGGTGGGCACACCACACGACGATATATTCGTTTACTCGCGACTAAATCCTTCGCTCTTCGTTTTCGCGTTCCACCAAACGTCGACGAATCCCGCGGCGAGTACGATCAACACCAACATCGCAGGCTGGCGATATCGAATCGAGCCGACAAAGATCATGTGCAGGCACGTGAAATAGACGGCTGGGACGACGCACAGCGTATGCGGCCAATCGCGCCGTACGAATCGAACTGCCCCGGCAACCGCCAGAATCATCAATGGTGTGTAGCCAAGTAGAATCGCCAACCGGTAGGTCCAACTCTGCATGTTGTCTGAGTTGGGCCATGGACTCCAGATACGTAGGAACTTGATTCCCGCCAGTTGAATGACTCGCACTGGGTGGTGTCGAGCCCAATCGACCGCAGCGGAATGCATGCTGTCGTCGAGACGTTCCTCGAAAGTTCCAACGGTGGAGGTCGGATCGATGGCGTCGGACTTCAGTTGCGCTTGGTAGAAGTCGTCCACGTATCGCATATCGCTGTCGCCATTCGCGTCGTTGCGCCAACCGTCGTACAAGCTCGCACCAAATTGTGTCGTGGTCAGCGTCAATCGTCCGGTGATTCCGTAGTTCCGGACCCACCACGGTGCCATTGCCAAAATCAATCCCAACATCATCGTGCCGCCGATCAGCAACTGACGTTTTCGCTCGCCGTACAGAAGGAACGCGACTCCCAACGCAAACGGAGTGAACAACAGCCAACTGGGACGAACGAGCGTCGCGATCCCGGCGATCGTTCCCGCGATCAATGCAAATCCGACAGCTCGCTTCGGGTACTCGGATCGACCTGCAGCGACCCACAAAAAGATTTGGGCGATCATCAGCGGACAAAACAGTGCCTCGCTCAACACGAACACACTCATGCCTATCGCACCGGGATACAGAGTCGCCATGACTCCGGCAACGATTGCAGCCCGAGTGGAGAAGAGTGTGCTCGTCAGCCAAATGATGCCTCCTACCGTAACTGTCCCCAGCACCGCACCCATCGCCCGGGCCCACATCACCGGCGGTTCGTCGCCAGCGATCCGAAACAGACCTGCCAACAGTACCGGGTAGCCAGGCGTACGAAAAATCCTCGCCGAGCCCCGACCATATTGATACGGTTCGCCTCGTGCGACCTGACCGGCAAGTGTCCAATAGCTGTGGCTGTCGCCCCAAGCGAATCGTTCTCCTTCGGTAAGACGGCTTTCCCACCAGTACGCAGCTCCAAGTCGTAATCCAAATGCGACAAGCAGGATCAGCCCGATCGAGATTCGGCTGTCGCTGGCGCGCTGGATCATCACGAGTCTCAAGGGTGTTCAAAAAGCAAGCTGCGGATCGTAGGCGCGATGCCAAGCTGAGGTCAATACGCTTTTGGCATCGCTAGCGGGCTGATGAAGAAGCGTAACTGATTCTGATATAGAACCTTAGGGACCATCAGCGGGCGGAAGACTCATCGGATCTTGTGGCTTGTGCCGAGGCAGTCGCCGAACCGGACCAGACTCGACCCAAATCACGCGTCCGAAAGTATTTACTTCCGTAGGGCAGCTTGTATACTCGTGGGCTTGCTTTCGACGGCATCGCTGTCATCTATGCCTTTGTCAATTAACTCGCCCGGGTGATGGACGCTCGACTTGCGAGTCGCCAATCGGAGAAAAATCTATGTCAGACGGTGCTTCCAATCGTGGAAAACTAATGTGGGCCAGCTTCCTCACGCTGATCGCGGCCGGTATGGGCTTTGCGGTTCGTGGCGGTGTCCTCGGGGAATGGAGTGAACAATTCGGTTTCACACAATTCGAGCTTGGTACGATCACCGGTGGCGGGCTGCTCGGTTTCGGCATCGTTATAATGCTCGCCAGTCTGATCACGGATCATGTCGGCTATAAGCCGATTCTTCTGACTGCCTGCGCGTTGCACCTGCTTTCGGCACTGATTACCGTCGCTGCCACGCCAATCTTCAATGCCGCAGGGAAAGACACGACTTACTGGTGTCTCTACTGGGGGATGTTCATCTTTGCGGTGGCAAACGGCCTGTGCGAAGCTGTCATCAACCCGCTCGTTGCGACTATCTATCGCGAGAAGAAGACCCACTATCTCAATATTTTACACGCCGGTTGGCCGGGAGGCTTAATCGTCGGTGGCTTGCTCGGTGCCGCGCTCGTCGGCAGGGTTCGCTGGGAGATCCCGATCGCTTTGTACGTCATTCCAACGTTGTGGTACGGCTTTGTCGTTCTCAAAGAGCCATTCCCTGAGTCGGATGCGAAAAAGGCCGGACTTTCTATTGGCGAGATGTTCGCGCAATTCGCTTCACCGCTGTTGCTGTTCCTGCTGCTGCTTCACGCCTGTGTCGGTTATGTCGAACTTGGAACTGACAGCTGGATCACAAACATCACGGAATCGATTCTGACTGGTCAAGGCTTCTTCTTGTTCGTGTACGCTTCGAGCATCATGTTCATTTTGCGATTCTTTGCTGGTCCCATCGTCGAGAAGATCAATCCGCTCGGCTTGTTGTGTCTCAGCGCGATGCTCGGCACGGCCGGCTTGTTCCTGCTCGGTTCGGTTCAGTCCGTAGCATTGGTCTGGATCGCAGTGACGATCTATGGCGTGGGCAAGACGTTTCTGTGGCCCACGATGTTGGGTATTGTTGGCGAGCGTTTTCCCCGCGGTGGTGCCATCACGATGGGGGCCATGGGTGGAATTGGAATGCTTTCTGCCGGTCTGCTTGGCGGTCCTGGCATCGGTTACAAACAGGACTTGAACGCGTCGAATCATTTAAAGGACGGAAATCCTGAAACCTATGCTAGGTACTCTTCAGCCGAGGAGAACGGATTCCTCGTATTCCCGAAGGTGAAGGGGCTAGATGGTCAAAAAGTTGGCGTTCTGCTCGATGGCGGTGGACCAGCGGCCACTTTAAATGGCGATTATGCGATATTCGAGCGACAAGGCGAGCAAATCCCACCAAGTATTGTCGAGTTGAAGTCGTGGTGGGATTCGACCGCGTCCGAGTTTCAAGCAACAGATATGGGCCCTGTTGAGGAAGCAAAGATCTATGGCGGTCGAAAGGCCCTCCAGTGGACCGCCGCAGTACCTGCGTCCATGTTCTTCGGCTACCTTTTGCTGGTCCTCTATTTCCGATCGCAAGGTGGTTACAAGACGGTCGAGATCGATAGTGAAGGTCACGAACATCTAACCGACCACAAGCCCTCGGCAGAAGAGACAATCGAAGATGGTGAACAAGGGCCGAGTTCAGGGCAAGCTTAGTGCCAGTGGGCAGCAATAAACATCAGACTTGGTGATAATCTGAAGCGAAGGCCAACCTCACGGTTGGCCTTTCTTTTGGATGCCCAGGCGTGCTCCATCACGTTCGACGCGGATGTTGCCCGGTAACGTAAGCACGATGCTCGTCGTCGGCACCGTGCTTTGTTGTGCAAGCTGCTCCAACTCGTGCCATCGTTCGAATGTCATCTCACGTTCGGGCCAGCCTTGAGTGCGCCAGACCTGTCGCAGCACAGTGCGGAAGATCAGTGAGGGCGCGTCACTCAGCTGGTTGAGGTCAATCAAAGCTCCATCCGCCGAAAATTGGACACATCGAACCAACTGCTCACTCGCGACCGACTCGACGTAGTTGCTCATCTCCTCGGCTAACGCTCCAAGTCGTCGCAGCGATTGGTCCGCGTGCGGATTGAAATCATGCTGCAGCGACGGCAGCAACGTCTCGCGTATGCGGTTCCGAGTGAATCGAATATCCGAATTTGTGGAGTCAGTGCGGAAGACTTGACCGAGTTCGTGGAGATACTCGACGATTTCGGAGCGGCGGACGGCGAGAAGCGGTCGGACTAGCGTGACGCCAGGCACCAGCTCACGGCAAGCGGGAATACCTGCCAAGCCGCGAATTCCCGTTCCTCGGACGATCCTATGGAGGATCGTCTCGGCTTGGTCGTCCGCCGTGTGAGCCGTCACGATGTAGCGAGCGCCGACTTTGCGGCTAGCCGCCTTGAGGAACTCGTATCGCGCGTCTCTCGCGGCCTGCTCCAAACTTCCCGCGGCTGTAACGGCCAACTCTTCATTAGCTACGCCAATGTCGCACGGGACACCCAAAGTCTCGCTTAGATCACGTACGAAATCCACGTCGTCGTCGGAATCAGGACGGAGACGGTGGTTGAAATGCCCTACGACAAGTGCCGAGCCAGCCGGACCTGCAAGCGTCCGCAGTCCCCGTAGCAAGGCCACGCTGTCGGCTCCGCCCGACACTGCGACGAGGATAGGCACTCGCTTCCAGTTGCTTACCGGCCAAGCCTCGGCAAGCTGTTCCTCGAACCGACGCATCATACTTTACCTAATCTACTTGAACGACGAGAGAAAGCGCGTGGAACTGAGATAGTTGCAGTCTTGCGTCACTTTGTTAACATACTGTCTTCTGTGTGGGGAATATATGGTCCTCACCGGAGTGTAAAGTTCATAACCAACACAGATGGCGTGTCAGGAAATTGCGACTGACCGCAGCAGTCACGAATCAAGTCGTTTGAATCCGAAACTAGTTCTCAAGACGCCTATGTTTGACAAAGTTGGAGTTCTTATGGATCTGTTTTTTATGATCCTGCAATTTCTCTTTGGGATGCCCGCAAATACCGACAAGGTAGAGCCAATTGTCGTCCTAGCGGACGGTCGGTCCTCCAGCGGCAGGCGGTGGTTTTCCACGCCAACGAGCATTCAAAACGCATTGACGGCAACGACCCATCGGCAACGTATTCCATACTCGAAGCTCAATTTGATCGGCTTCCGGGAGTGCTTGCCATATTATTTGTGTCGCGAACTTCACCAGAGGTTGCGATGGCAAGACAACGGTCGAGGGTCGAGAATCTAGTATCGCGGAATCGTTGCTCAAGCCGCGCGCCGTGCAATTGAACGCTGATGGACCGCTGCGGCAGGCGAGCTGATAGCTCGAGCGCAATTCTCAGGACACCGCTGTCCGAATCGGAAGCAAAGGGTGCATAAGTGACTCCCGAGATAAAGCTTGCCATTACCGGTGTCGTCTCCTTCGTACTTGGTATCGCGGCAGTAAAGCTGCTCGACTGGTACACCAAACGTGGAGCGACGACCGAGGCTAAACGAATTGTCGATCAGGCTGAACAGGATGCGGCGACGAAAGTCCGCGAGGCCGAACTTGAGATCAAGGAACGTGCGCTGCGCGAGAAAGCGGCTGGCGAGCAGGAGTTGGCCAAGAGTCGCGAAGAACTTCGCGACCGAGAGCGGTTGGTCGACAAACGACAGGAGCAGGCCGAACAGCAAGCCGACGACCTGCGCAAACAGGAAAAGATAGTCGAGGGAACACAGCGACGACTCACAGAACGACTTGAAACGACGAACCAACGTCAGGAAGAGCTGGCGAAACTGCTCGATATGCAACGTCAGACGTTGCACGACCTGAGTGGGCTCTCGCGGGAAGAAGCGGTTAAACGCTTGCTCGACATGCTTGATGCGGATCTCGCACAAGAGACCGGCGCGGCAATCCTCAAACACCAACGCCACGTCCAGGAAGTATGCGACGAGAAGGCGCGAGAGATTTTGCTGACTTCGTTGCAACGATACGCCTCGGCCCACACGGCTGAATCGACGACTAGCACGGTCGATATTCCCAGTGACGAGATGAAAGGGAGAATCATTGGTCGTGAAGGAAGGAACATTCGCGCGTTTGAAAAGGCAACCGGCGTAGACGTGATTATCGATGATACGCCTGGCGTTGTGATCGTCAGCGGTTTCGACCCGGTTCGCCGCGAGATCGCGAGGCAAGCGCTAAATCAGTTGATCGGGGATGGTCGGATTCACCCTTCGCGAATCGAAGAGGTTGTTGGAGAAACCGAAAAACAAATCGAAAAGTTTATCCAGAAGAAAGGCCAAGAAGCCGCTATCGAAGTGAACATCCACGGATTGCACGAACGGGTGATCATGATGCTCGGTCGACTGCACTTCCGTACCAGCTATAGCCAAAACGTGCTGCGTCACAGTGTCGAAGTGGCGTTCGTAACAGGAATGCTCGCCGAGATGATCGGGTTGGATGGCGACATTGCTCGGCGCAGCGGCTTGCTGCACGACATCGGTAAAGCGGCTGATCATGAACTGGAGGGCGGGCATCCCAAGATCGGCGCGGACTTGCTGAAGCGAAGCGGCGAAGGCGCGGAAGTTGTTCATGCAGCTCTCGGACACCACGATGACATCGTCACCGACAAGCCCTATACGATGCTTGTGGCGACGGCAGACGCGTGTAGCGCTTCTCGACCAGGTGCCCGTCGCGAGTCACTTGAACGATACATCAAACGGATGGAAGAGTTGGAGTCGATCGCCAACGGAATGCCCGGTGTTGAGCAAGCGTTTGCCATTCAAGCGGGTCGCGAGTTGCGAGTGATTGTCGGATCGAAGCAGACCGACGATGCGAAGGCCGCGAAGATTTGTCGCGATATCGCAAAGGCGTTCGAAGAGCAACTGACCTATCCTGGCGAAATCAAAGTCACTGTCGTGCGTGAGTCGCGGTTTATTGAGACTGCTCGGTAAGTGCGAGAATAGCGGGCGAGAGAATTTTTCTGTGCGAATCCTTTTCATTGGCGATATTGTCGGCAAGCCGGGACGAAAAATCGTTGCGCAAGCTCTGCCTGGATTGCGGCAACGGGAGCAACTTGATCTCATTATCGCGAATGCTGAAAACGCTGCGGATGGATCTGGGATCACTCCGAAGATCTATCGCGAGCTGATTGCGGCCGGGCTCGATTGCATCACGCTTGGCGACCATATTTATCGTCGCGTTGAGATTACAAGCGTTCTCGAATCAGAAACGAACATCGTCAAGCCGGCGAACTATCCTGACGAAGCGCCGGGCCGCACATGGGCTGTTGTTGAAGCAGCGAACGGAGTTTCGGTGGCGGTCATTAGCGTAATGGGGCGCGTCTACATGCGTCCTGTCGATTGTCCGTTTAAGGCATTGGATCGGGTTCTGGCCGAGATCCCTGCGGATATCAAAGTTCGCTTCGTCGACATTCATGCCGAGGCGACGAGCGACAAGCAAGTCATTGGGCGTTACCTTGACGGTCGAGTCTCTGCGGCGCTCGGCACGCATACGCACGTACCGACGGCAGATGAGCAGATCTTCCCTGGCGGCACTGCGTTTCAGTGCGATGTCGGAATGACCGGGCCCTACGAAAGTATTCTCGGACGCAAGATTGACCGAGTTACACAAGCGACAGTTACGTTTCGGCCGACTCCTTTTCAAGTTGCCACCGAGGATCGGCGAATTTGTGGAGCGATCGTCGACGTTGATAGCGAAACAGGATGTGCCACTACCATCAAACGGGTCATGATTAACGAGCAAGAGGCGATAGCGTTGCAAGCTGATTGCGAGCCATCTAGCCAGGCGCCAGTCGCCCAGTCACCGTCCGGTTAAGGTCCTCGTTCCACAGCAATCCAGCTCTTTTGTACGGCAGAGGCGGCTGCGATCTTGTCGAAACTCGACTTGCGTTGGATTTCCGTTAGCGATACCTTTCCAGCCCTTTCTGTTGGCTCGGTGATAGCATTGGATCGCAGTTCGTTACACCTTACGTCTCTTCAACGGGTGTCTAGCATTGCGATCGGAAGTATTTTGATTGGGCTGTTGGTAACGGCAGCTACGCTGCGTCCCTCCCAACACGGGTTCGGAACGCATCAGCAATTGGGACTGCCTCCGTGTACGATTCAGCTGCTCTACTCAGTGCGATGCCCTGCTTGCGGAATGACAACATCCTGGGCGCACGCGACTCGCGGACAGCTGTTCGCGGCACTGCGTGCAAACGTGGGAGGAACTTTGTTGGCGGGATTGGCGATTATCGTCGGTCCCTGGTTATTGTTATCGGGATTTCGCGGTAGATGGATCTGGTGGGTTCCCAATGAATGGATAGCGGCTGCCGTTTCCTTGGCGTTGCTCTTAGTAACGATCATGGATTGGGGATGCCGATTGCTCGCAGGCTGGAGATGACATGGAAGTCACGATGACGAAGCGTTTCGCAACTCTTGTCCTAATTCTGCTCTCCCTTCCATTGACGAGCGGTTGTTCGTTATTAACAACAATTCGATGGATGGGTGGTGGTGACCTCGCGCCCGCCGAGTACGACGACCTAGAAGAAAAGCGCGTCGCGATCGTTTGCGTTTCCGATCGCTCTTCGTATGGCTCCGGTTCCGAGTCGCTGTTATTAGCTCGGGAAGTAAGTTCGATCTTGCGAAACAATATCGAAGATATTGAACTTGTTCGTGCGGACGAGATCGCGGACTGGATCGACCGTGAGGGATGGGACGAGATCGACTATCGCGAGATCGGGCGTGGCGTCGAAGCGGATCGTGTAATCGCGGTCGACTTGGCTAGTTTCAGCATTCACGAAGGCTCGTCTTTGTACAAAGGTCGTGCCGACATAACGGTGACAGTCTATGACATGTCAGACGGCGGCCATGAAGTCTTTCGGAAATTTGTTCCGGAGTTTAGCTTTCCGGCAACTGGACCTTATCCAGTTGGAGACTTGAGCGAAGTCCAGTTTCGCCGCGCGTTCCTCAAGACCCTATCACAGCATGTTGCTCGCCACTTTTACGCGTACGATATGGCCGATGACTTCAGTCGTGATTCGGCGTTTATCAGGCCTTAGAGTTTCGGGACGGGCCGCTTTGGCGGTGGCTTCTTGAGCATCTTCTTTTGGTCGTTGCGAGCCGGACGCGGGCGATTGTTATTGTTGCCGGCGGTTCGATTGACTGGGGGCGCGAGATTTGTGAATTCCTCGGTCCACTTCCATCCCAGCGGCGTTTTCAACTCCCGCGAAGCGAGCAAGGCCCAGGGAGTCTCTGGGTGCTCGTCGACGACGCGTTGCAAGTACCCTTCGGCTTTCGTTGCGGACTTCGCAAGTTGACTGCCCGTGCTGATCTCGGCGTCGTGCCGCAAGACCCAAGTGTTGTTCTTTGCATCTGAGAACTTCATGCCTCGCTTTGCTAACGCGAGCATCGCATTGTAACCTTCAGCTCGCACTTTGGCAGCCATCACGCGCCCGACGGCTAGATCATAACCCGCCTGCCAGCGAGGCGACGCTTCCTTGGTGCGATCTGCCTCGCCCAGCTCAAGCATTCCATAGAGGCCGGCGAGTTGTGGTTCGAGTTTTGCGGCTCCCTTTTGCGCCTCGGCCAATTCCGTCGCAAGTCCGGCTTCGTTTCGTTTGACGAAACGCAGACGTGGCGATTCGAGTTGATTCATCCACGTGAGCTGTGCCGCCTTCAGTAATGATGCTCGCGCCTTGTTGGCGTTGATCTGGCGGAGATACTCCTTCGCAGGCAAGTAGTCTGGACGATACTTCCGCATCACATCGGGATCGAAGAAGTGTTTCAGATGAGCTGAATACGGACTTGTTTCGCGGCGTCCGACCGACCGATTGACATTGCGGTTTGGGTGGACTGAAAAATAGATGCCGCCAGTCTCGTAACACAGACGAGTTAAAGAAAATGGTCCGAAACCGGAATCCATCGGATCCGGATCTTCGCTGTCCATGAAGCGTAGTTTTACGCGTTCGGGAAACAACGACTCGGGACCTTGGCTGACGCGTCCCCACTGTGTCGACTGGTCGTAATTGGGATCGGGATCGACCCACTTCACAAGTGTCTCGTCGCGACCAAATGGTGCTGGCACTCCAACCACATAGACCGGTACTTCGAGGCGTCGACAAAGGTTGACGGTTTTGTCGAGTCCCGCTTGGTCGTCGCCGACTTCATCGCTAAACACAACGAGCATGATGTTGCGGATTGGCGACTCGCTTCGATAGCGGCGATATTTCTCGACCGCCGTGTAGATCGCCGTAAAGACGTGCTCCGTGCCGGAATCATCTTGTTTCATTCCAGCAACGGCGTCTTTGATTTCGGCCAAGTTGTCTGTCGGTTTCTTCGTAAGAAAGTTGACACTTTCGCCGAACGCGATGACCGATGTCAGCAGCGGTTTATCATCATGACGCTTGAACGCCGGATTGCCAGCGGCTTCAATGACGCCCAGTTCGTGGTAGATTCGCTCGAAGCGATCGTTGATCTCAGCACGCTGCCGGGTCAAGCTGCCAGACTGATCGAACAACCACACGACCAACGTCTTGCGTTCCTCCAATGACGACAAGATGTCTTGCGTGATGCGATCGATCGCCCCGACGGCTCCGGTCGTTCCCTCGCCTGCGGCACCGCGAACTGGCAGATTGTCGATTCGCAACCCAGTCGCCATTTCGATAATGTTATTGACTTCGATATCGGCGACGTCGACCGGATTCAGTTCGGCTGGGCTCGGAATGTCCGAGATGTCGGACAGGATCTCGGCAGCGGACAAAGCCATTTCTGCTTCCGCGGCACTGTTCGCGCCCACTTCCGCCATGGGGCGGTCGTTCATGAAGAAGTCTTCTGGCGGAATGACGTCTTCGTCGTCAACGGCCTCCTCGACCGGCGCGAAGATCGTCAAAGCGTCCTGTGTTTGTCGATCCTGTCGATACATCGAGAAACCGAGCGCCAGCAGGAGTCCAATATGCACGAGCAGGCTGGCTAAGAAACTAAGTGTGTCGCGATCGAGAGAATTCTCGACATCCGGGGCGGAGTCCGGGAACGAAACGCGGGGATCTTCAGCGATACTCACAGGTCGCCTCCTCTGTGTTGAGCTAACCCCAATGCTGGCCGGGTAAAGCTCTCTCCGTGCTGAGTCCAACTACTTAAACCATTGTCTTGATTTGACTTGGCTAATGCAAGCTCTTCGCGTGAATGTCGATTCGTTAAAGACCTAGGCATTGTGCGCAAGTGTCACGGTATTAGTGAGAACGCTCGCTATCCCCATCTGTACTCGTTTAACACCAGAAATACAGCAAGGTTTTGGTAAGCGGGTTGCCTGTCCTCCGGGCAATGACGATGAGTCGAACAGAAATCGGCTTCGTTGACGCTTGCTCGCTTGCTATCTAGTATAAACATGCTTGGCCGTTCAGGATCCTGAGTTTTCGTGGCCAAACTCGTTTCTGTTAATTCTTTTTCAAGCCGGGGATATTGATGAGTGGATATTGCTATCGATTCATGGGACGCAACTTACTGGTATTCATGAGTTGCATGTGCTTCGCCTCCATCTGTATCGGACAAGCTAAACCGAATGCCGAGCTTAAAATTCCGGATCCCGAGGCGATCACTGTGGATGCCAGCGATGGCGTTCCCATTCGCTGTAGCTACTACGCTGGTGGATTTGTGCAGACAGCGGGTGATAAGAAGTCGAAGCCGAAGGTCGAGAAGAAGAATGGCAAGGAGGTAGTCCCGATCATCTTGCTACATGGATGGGAAGGGCGTCGCCGGGAGTTTGACGAATTGGCGAGCAACTTGCAAAAGCAAGGGCACGCAGTCATCGTTCCCGATTTGCGGGGGCATGGCGATAGTACGTCCGTGCCGCTTGCGAACGGCGAGGTAAAGGAGATTGATCGCGATCGTATGCGTTCGACGGACATGGCTGGAATGCTCTACGACGTCGAAGCGGTGAAGAAGTTCTTCATGGAGAAGAACAATACTGGCGAAGTTAATATCGAACTTCTGTGTATCGTGGGCGCGGATGTTGGAGCGATCGTTGCGGTGAATTGGGCAGCTTATGATTGGAACCGACGGCAGCTTCCCGCGTTCAAGCAAGGGCGCGATATTAAGGCGTTAGTGCTTGTCTCTCCCAAGGCGTCGCACAAGGGATTTTCGTTGACGAAGTCGCTGAACCATCCGGTGATTCAAAAGTCGCTTTCGATCATGTTGATCGTGGGTGAACGTGATCGTGATTCTTCGCGCGAGGCGAAGTCAATTTACTCGCGACTAGAGCGAATGCGCGAGAAGCCAACGGACCCGCGGGAAGCAGATCTGGTCTATATAAAACGAGACGCCGCGCTGCAAGGAACACGTCTCGTCAACGCACCAGGATCGCCGCGAGTGCAGAACCAGATCGCCTACTTTATTGGCCAGCGACTAGTTCGGAAGTCAGGCGACTTTATCTGGACGGAACGCAAGAGTCCGTTCGGAGACAACTAGTGAGTCGCGATCGCTCACACTACTCGCGGTTTAGTAGTTCCGCCGGAATCGGTACCAAACCATCATCAGAGACCCCGTGAGACGCGTGCACTTCTCGAGGGATCACGATTTCCTCGCCAATTGGCAAGAGATCGGCCGAGGCCAGTTTTCCGCCATTTGCGTCGAAGATCGATTGCCACGCGCTGCGGTCACCGAGGTAACGCTCCGCGAGACTTTCGAGCGTATCTCCGTCGGCGATGCGATGGACTCGCCTCAGATTGTCGGACGCCTCCGGTTGTGTTTCCCCTTTCGTACGGACAGGGAAAGTCGCGATGAACGGCTCGAACGCTGGGGCTAGTTGTGGCGGAGCTTCCAGATCTTCGCGGCGGACCTCATGCGGTTGTGAAGTCGGTTGGTGACTCGTGGCAACTGATGCGGTCTGCTGTTCGTCGACGATCGTTGAAGGTGCCTCTATGGCGGTGGGAATGGTCAACTGCAAAGTTAGGTCGGTGTGTGGTCCGAGCGCTTCGTCCTGTAACTTTGCTGGACGTGTATTGAGGGGCGAGTCTATCTTCTCATGACGGAATGGCAAAGCCGCGCAGACACCCACCGAGATGACCGTAAGTCCCAAGATTCTCCGTTTCAAGCCAGCCATATCGCGTTACCCAGATAGTCGTGATTCGCTGTGCGAACCAAACAACGTTGTGTTCGCTATGCGAACAACGACTATGTACAAGTATCGCAATGGGTACGCCAGGGTCTACAGAGGGACCGCTCGCTTGCTGTTGAAATTGCGAGGTGTTGGCGTCTGTGAGGCCGGTTCTGCCGACTATGCCGAGGCGGACACGTTACCTGCCGTCGATTTTGCCTTGCCAGCAGCGCTCTTTTGACTAGAGGCTGTCATCCATAGCAGCGCGGGAGAGGCCACAAAGATTGAGCTGTAAGTACCTACAATGACGCCTATGACGAGCGAGAACGCGAAGCCGTGAATTCCGTTGCCACCGATTGCATAGAGGATCATCACCACGATCAAGGTTGTCACTGAAGTAAGAACTGTACGGCTGATCGTTTGGTTGATACTGGTGTTGATCATATCGCCGGTCAGATTCGGACTCTTCCCGCGAACTTCTCGGATGCGGTCAAAGACAACGATCGTGTCGTTCAATGAGTATCCGATGATCGTCAACAGCGCGGCCACAATGGGCAGACTGATCTTGAATTCTTCGATCAATAGGAAACCCAGCGCGTCGGCCAGCCACGCACTTACAGCAATTGCGCCGAGCGTGACCAGTACGTCGTGAAGCAACGCAACGACGGCCGCTAGACCGAAGATCACTCGCTGGAATCGAATCCAGATGTACAAAACGATTCCAAATAAACTCGCGATCAAAGCGGCGATGGCCTTCTGTTGCATGTCGCCGGCGACTTGGCTGCCGATTTTGCTCGACGATGACCAGACCGGAGTGTCAGTGAATTTCGCTTTGAGGTGATCCAGGAGTCGGACCGTCTGAGACTCATCAGCCGAAATCTTGAGCTTCCATTTCTCGAAGTTGTTGCTGCTGCTGCCGTCCCAATTCGCATTGATGAGTTGGAAGTGGGAGATGGGAAGGTTTAGCGCTAGTGATGCAGCTTCTATTTCACCAGTGAGAGTTTGCGCGTTGATCTTGTAACCGAATGTTAGTTCCACTTCGGTTTGAGCGGATGTTACGGGAATTGGAGCTTCCTCGGATTCGCCAGGATCGTCCGATGTGGTCGCTTCTTCAGTTGCCTCTGTTGGCGACTCGGCATCGGTCGCAGTTTCGGTCGACTCTACATCCGCTGTTGCAGGTGTTTCGGCTTGAGCTAACAGCAACTCCCGAGCATCATCAGCGTAGGCGAGTTGCGTCCCCGTACCAGTCGGCACCAAAAAGCTCTGATCAGCATCAGAAGCCGTCTCTGGGGTGCTGGCTTCGGGAGTCGTCTCCGGTTTGTCAGCGTCTGACGTCTTCTCGGACGAGTCGTCCGCTGGGGATTCGTCCTTGGCAGGCTCTTCGCTTGGCTTCTTTTCAAGTGTTTCGTTCGATGCTTCATCTGCCTTTTCTTCTACAGCTGGTGCCTTCGATGGTGCGTCGGTTGCCGTGGGGGCTTCGCTTGGTGCTGGCGATTCGTTCTGGTCGACCGCAGGGCCTGGGACGACAGGTGTCGCGTCTTCCGTTGTGGTGGGTGAGACGAACGAAACAGGGCGCAAAGGCCCATATTCGAGTGAGTATGTTGCGAGATCGCTCACACCGCTGGAACCAGCGAACGCATCGTGAATCGCCTTCTCGAGGTCGCGGACTTCTTCAATGTCTGAATCCACTTTGAAGGTATCGTTCGTGGTTGCACCTGCGGTGTTGTTCATCGCAGTGACCGTGAATTGCGTTCCGGCACTGGCAAATTGTGCATTGAGTCGCTCGCGCACAAGTTCGGTTTCGGTCGAGGACTTCAGTCGCATTTGAACGGATGTACCACCCCGGAAATCGATATCAAAGATCCCGGCTCCGCGGCTGCCAATGCCCACCAAGCCGATCGTGATGATGATCACAGAAAGGACAGCAGCCAGCTTTCGCTTGCCAATAAAGTCGATTTGCGTCGCGCTGAGAATCTGCATCATCCGCAACTGCTTGAGCCGACGAGTGCGCTCAGCGATATCAAAGACGACTCGCGAACAAAAGATTGCCGTGAACATACTCATCAGGATGCCGAGGATCAGTGTGACCGCGAATCCGCGAATTTGATCGGTGCCGATGCCATACAGGACGAACGCCGTGATCAATGTCGTGACGTTGGCATCGACAATCGTCGTCGTTGCCCTCGCAAAGCCGTTGCGAATTGCCATTCGCAGCGCCGCACCCCGCGCCAATTCTTCGCGAATCCGCTCAAAGATCAGAACGTTCGCGTCAACCGACATGCCAACCGTCAGTACGAGGCCAGCCAAGCCAGGCAAAGTGAAAGCCGCTTTGATGAGGATCATCATCGCCAAGATGAACAGCAAATTCAGTAGCAATGCCAAACAAGCGACGATGCCTGAAAAACGGTAATAGAACAGGATGAATACGAGGACCAATGCGAGCGAAATCCCCATCGCCATCTTGCCCTGTTGAATCGTCTCCTTTCCAAGCAGTGGATTGATCTGATTCTCGCTGATCGGTTTCGGATTTAAGACGACTGGCAGGCTACCCGCTTCAAGGATGTTGACCATAAAGTCAACTTCTTCGGCGGTGAAGTCCCCTGTGATACGGCCTCGCCCCTGAGTGATTGGCTCCTGAATGTTGGGTGCCGATAGCAACGTGTTATCCAGAACGATCCCAAGCTGCCGATTGAAGCTGCCCTCAGGACCGTACTCCGTGGTCAAATCGGCGAATCGACCAACGCCGCCGCTGGCCTGTTTCAAATTGAACATGATGCAAGGGCGCAGCTGCTCGTCGTTTCCTCGGCTCACCGCTCCGAGGTGGCTTCCCGTTACATCGTAGGTATCATCCGTCGCCATCAGGACGTCAATTTCCTTGATGTCGAGACCCTCTATGTACTGCGTAAATTGCACACGTCGTTGTTGTTGTGAATCGCCAGTCAAGGCTGCGCCAGTCAGGTCAACAATGTCCCCGGTCGCTGCGTCCCGAACGGTGTCCGTAGCAACAATGACTTTATACGCGCCGCCCTTTTCCACCGCATCACGCCCAACACGAGCCCACAAAGCAACCTGCTTACCGGACTCGTCGAGAATAAAGCGACCGCGTTTCCTGGCTGGGTCGCCTGCAACTTCGCGAGCCAGTTCAATGAGGTGCAAGTGATCACGCGAGTTGGCGGTGATTCGGAATTGGAGAACGCCAGCAGTGCTGATCGACTTTTTTATCAGCTCGACTTCGCGTTGATCGACTTCAGGGATAATGATTTCAACTTGCTGATCGCCGTAGGGGCGAATGACGATTTCTTTCGTGCCACTGGGATTAATACGACGAGCGAGCGCTTCGACCAACGCGCCCATGTTGACGCGGCCACTGGAACCGTCCGAAGCATCCAGATCAGAAGCCGAGGCCGTCGCAGCTTCATCGACTTCATAGATCAGGATGACGCCGCCTTTGAGGTCGACGCCGAGTTTGATGTTGAACTGCCCCGTCTCTGGATCATAAGCTCGACCGACGATGCCGCCGGCCAGAACGATCGTGCAGAGAATCAGACCGATTCGCCAACCGTGATCTGCCATCCGCAGTTTTTTGGCGACTGCTTGTCCGAGAAATATCGGCAAGCCAACTCCTAGCAGTAAAACCGCTAAGAAGCCGATGAACTTCAGCAGTGTTGGGTCCACTGCTAGTGCGAGTAGAGTAAAGCCATTTAGCATGACAGGAGCTTCCTAATCCCTTCGAGGTCCGTCAGTTGGTTGAATGCACGTGTTGCTGAACACGTTAATAATGGAGCGTATCGACGAGTCATTCTTTGCTGGCATCGCCGTCATCCGTGACGATTCGGGAGATTGCACTCCGTAGGACTCGCATTTTTGTATTGGAGCTGTCGTCGATTCGAAGCGTTACATCGTCCGAATCCTTCTGTATATTAACGACCACGCCGTGAATGCCGCCGATCGTGACCACGCGGTCATTCTTCTTCATGTTGTCGAGCATGCTCGCCGTATCCGCCCGCTTCCTTCGTTCAGGCCGGATCAGCATGAAATAGAAAAGCACGGCAATCGCGACGAACGGTAGCAAACTGCCGAATTGCCCGAACGGCGAGGCCGCCGGAGGGTCTTGCGCCAAAAGCAGGATCGAAAGACACGATTCGCTGGTCGACCACATAGGCTTCGGTTCCGTAGCTGAAGTCGCGAGACTTCAGGTAGAAGTGGCAAGAATCGAAGTCTCACGACTTCGGCTACTAAAACGTCTTGTCGAGAAAGTTCACTCTCAGCAATAACGGAAATCGACCCGATCTCATTCTCGGTCGGGCCGATTCACGCGACAATTAGCGAGTAATCATAAGGCCTTGTGGCGCAACGAGCAAGGCCGCCTCGGAGCCACGAATGAGGGGCTTCCGAGGTGATCAACGGTCAACTGACGATAGACATCTTCAGGTTGTATTCTCGCCTTTCCAACCCGCGATTTTTTCGTCGTAAAAGTCCAAGTACACGTCGTTCTCGATGGCGGCGCGTGCCTGGCTGACGAGCCGCTGATAGTAGGTGATGTTGTGGGCGGTAAGGAGGATCGGACCGAGCATCTCATTGGCTTGGAAGAGATGACGAATGTAACCTCGGCTATGTTGGCAAGCAGGGCAAGGGCAATTCTCTTCGAGAGGGCGATCGTCTCGCTGATGTTTCGAGTTTCGCAGTCGCAGTCGCCCTGCGTCTGTATAAGCCAGCGCGTTGCGTCCGTTGTGAGAGGGAATGATACAGTCAAACATGTCGACTCCCCGACGAATGGCTTCGACCAAGTCCTTCGGCGTTCCGACGCCCATCAGATAGCGAGGCTTCTCGCGGGGCAGGGCAGGGCAAGTCGCTTCGATCGTCCGTAGCATGTCCGCTTCGCCTTCGCCAACGCTCAATCCGCCGATGGCATAGCCGTCGAAGTCACTGAGTTCTGCGAGTTGCTTCGCACACTCAACTCGCAGTTCAGCGTTGAGGCCGCCTTGTACGATGGCAAATTGTGCTTGATCGTGGCGAGTGCGAGCACCCAGGCATCGCTTGGCCCAACGAATGGTCCGATCGCAAGCGTCCCGAACGTTGGTGTTACTCGCTGGTAACGCGATGACGTGATCCAGCACCATTGCGACATCACTGCCAAGGGCTTCCTGGATCTCAATCGATCGTTCGGGTGAAAGCTCGAACTTGCGGCCATTGATGTGCGAGCGGAAGATGGCTGACTGCTCAGTGACTTTGTTGGAGTCCGCCAAGCTGAACAGCTGGAAACCGCCACTATCGGTTAAGATCGGGCCATCCCAACCCATGAAGCGATGCAAGCCGCCCAACTCAGCGACAACATCCTCGCCGGGTCGCAAGGCGAGGTGGTACGTGTTCCCCAGCACCATCTGCGAGCCCGTCGCACGCACCTGTGATGCCGTGAGGCCCTTGATCGTTCCCTGAGTGCCAACCGGCATAAAAGTCGGCAGGTCGACAACGCCGTGCGGCGTCGTGAAACTAGCGCGTCGAGCCGCGCAGCCCCGATCGACGTGATGCAACTCGAACGAGAAGAGATTGGCACCCATGTCGGAACAAGCGGAGTGCTGAAAGCGAAGAGCCAGCAAACGTGTTGCTGCGGCTTTTAGCTCTCTGCTCCTCTTTAATCGCCTCGGAGCTTGATTCCCAACTGCGTCAGCTTGTCTCGAACTTCGTTCAAGCTGGTAACACCGAAGTTTTTGGTCTCGAGAAGATCATCGCCAGTCTTGCGGATCAACTCGCCAATCGTTCCCATCCCTAGCCGAACCATGCACTTGCGGGCACGCACCGAGAGGTTTAAGTCAGCAATCGGACGATCGAGCAAGGCTTGCTCGTCGGGCGACATGTTCGACGTGTCGTATGCTGGTTCCGGCTCGGGACGCTCGTGCGCAAATTGACCGAGTTCGAGTCCTTTGGAATACAGCATGTCGCGAATCTCGACCAGCGAGGTTTCGCCAAAGTTCTTGCTCGTCAGAAGATCTTGCTCGCTGGTGCGACTCAAATCGCCTAGTGTTCGCACGCCCATCTTCTGCAAGCAGTTGCGGCTGCGGACGGACAATTCGAAGTCGGTAACTGGGATGCTCAAGACCTGTGCCAAGCGATCTTCGCGCTTCTGAGCCTCTTCGTCGTAGAACATGTCACGCGATGCCATTGCGTCCTTGCAAAACAGCTTCGCACGGTCATGTGTCGGGTAGACATCCAAGATTCGCTGGTAGCAATGTTGTGCTAACTCGTACCGCTGTTGATCTTCGTACATGATGCCGAGATTCAGCAAGGCTCCAACGTGTGACGGGAAGCAATTCGAGGCACGTTGATACAGTTCCATCGCGAGCGCATCGTTGCCACGACGATCGTTTTCGATCGCCAGGCCGAACAACGCGCCGGGGTGCATTTCCTGAGTCTCGACGGCGCGTTCGTACATCGCGACGACTTCGGAAGGGTTTCCACCGATTGCGGCGACAGTCGCTCCGCGTTGATATCGATAGTCCGCCGTTTGCTCGACAGGCCCAAACAACTCGTCCAAGGTTTTCATCGCGTCTTCGTTCTTGCCTTGGTACCGCTGTGTTTCGGCACAAGCTAGGGCACACACATCGCCGTTGTATCCGGCAACCTTTGCCGATTGGTACGCTTGCAACGCCTGATCGTAGTTCCCGAGGGCGAACTGACTTTTGCCCAGATAAAACTGCGCGACGGCTCCACCATCGGCTGCAGCCAACGTTTCGGCGGCTGTGGCATGTCGTCCGAGGAGGTAATAGCAAACGCCAAGTCGCACTGCAGTTGCGGGCGAACGATCCTCGCGTCCTTCCAATTCGCCGACGGCATCGCGTAGGACTTGGAACTGCGAGTAGTCTTCCGAAATGGCTTCGGAAAGCTGGCTGATCTCGTTGGGGCCGAACGAGTTGTTCGAAAGGACAATCTCGCGAAGATCAATTTCTGAGCCGACGACTTGCGACATGACTTTTGTACTCCAAACGTCCCATGTGTGGGGAACTGACGATAAAAGAGCCAGCGGCGGGAGTCGAACCCGCAACCCCCGCATTACGAATGCGGTGCTCTGCCAATTGAAGCTACGCTGGCGATCTGTAACTCCGGGTTGTGAAGGTCCGCCGACCGAGTTTAATTGCAGGTCTGCCGACCAAGTTTACTGAGGTCGACCGACCGGATTAACGGAGGACTGCCGGTGCGAGGCGCGAATGTTCCGGTCGGCAAAAGACTTACGTTAGAAAAACGGCCCTCAATCGTCAAGAGCTGGGAGATTGGAAGCTGGCCGCGAATGGCCCAAGATTCAGGGAATCTGCAAGCGGGGATCTCGCGGAGAAGACTACCCTGCGCTGGGCTCGACCGGATTGTGCGAGGCCGGGATCAACTGGCCCACTGCAGCGGGCGGAGCTAGAATAAAAAAACGGGGGTCTCTGACGTGCCAACTCCACATTGGCTAACTGAATGGCCAGGGGCAAGGCAACCATTCCGCCGACTCGCGTCAGAGACCCCACGGGCCAGTGCTTTTGTCTTTATGCACGCGGTGCGCCACTTCGGTAAAAATCTTCCGAATTGCGTTGCAACCGTCTTTCTAGTAAACACTTAGGTGTGAGATTGTTGGAGCGGTGCCAACTTGGCGAGCGGCTTCGATTCGACGATTGATACCGATTTGTATCGAGCTGCAACAGATCGAACCATTCGACTGCAGCGTCTCTCTACAATCGCTCGCAAAGTACACGGGATCGTCGTAGGAATCTGTTGCATAACGCAGCAAGTAGGATCGAAATCGTGATGGATGCGAACTTTCAGCTCCCCTCAACGACCAGGCGGGTACTGATTTCACGGAACCCCACGGCGGGTGCGCGCTCGGGCATTCCGACCGTTGAGCGACTCTCCGCACTGCTCGCGGATCAAGGTTTCCTGGTCGAGACACTCACAGACGTTGACGAACTGTCTAGCAAAGCAGCTCAATTATCATCGGCTGACGAATTGCGATGTGTCGTCTCGGCTGGTGGCGACGGTACCGTCGCCATGTTGGCGAACCGCTTGCCTCGCGATACGCCGATCGCAGTACTGCCGCTGGGGACCGAGAACCTGCTCTCCAAGCATTTACAGATGAAAGGTGGGGCGGAGGCAGTCTGTCGCACGATATGCGCCGGACATGCCGCGAAGTTTGATGCGGGCAAAGCAAGTGGTCAAGTATTCCTGATTATGGCGGGATGTGGATTTGACGCCGAAGTCGTTCATCGGTTGCACAACGAGCGAACAGGCCACATTCACCACTTGTCCTATGCGAAACCGATTTGGGACTCAATTCAAAACTACGAGTACCCTGAATTGCGAGTCCACTGCGAGATCCCTGCAACCGACTCTTTGGACGCTCGCGTGGAGACGATCACCGCCCGGTGGGCTTTCGTCGTCAACCTGCCGCGTTACGCGGGCGGATTGCGAATCGCACCGTTGGCCAGCGGTAGCGACGGCCTTCTCGACGTATGTACTTTCAAAGATGGCTCGTTATGGAGCGGGCTCCGTTATTTGAGCGGCGTCATCCTGGGACAGCACGCATCCTGGGACGATTGCGTCACCATTCGTGCATCTAGGATTCGCATCGAGTCGGACGAGGCGGTACCGTTGCAGTTGGACGGCGACCCAGATGGATTCCTGCCCACTGAGATCGAAGTGCTGCCCAGCTACTTGACGTTATTGGTACCTCGGTGACTGTTTAATCAGCTGCAAACCTGGTAGCGACCTTTGTCATTTTCCTCAACTGTGTCTCTCGTTTGGGATCTGCAAATGCACTCTGTCTGGGATGTGCTTGCCAACATCGCACATCCGACCGATCATCATGATACGACTTGTAAAGATTCGCCCGTCTTCGCTCACTAGGGTTGCTCTACCGTGCCTCAAAACATTGCCCAGGTCGGACCTTATCGATGCGGGAACGGACATCCGCTAGTTCTGATCGCCGGTCCTTGTGTACTAGAGACTGAATCGCTCGCTCTTTCGATTGCCGAGCGACTCGCGGAGATTGCAGAGCGATTGAAGGTCCAGATCGTGTTCAAGGCTTCGTTTGACAAGGCGAATCGCACGAGTATCGATTCGTTCCGCGGACCGGGACTTGATGCCGGGATCGCGATTCTTAAGAAGGTTCGCGAAGCGACGGGGCTGCCGGTGACGACAGACATTCACGAGCCGCATCAAGCCGCGCCCGCCGGCGAAGTCTGCGATTTGCTCC
Source organism: Planctomycetota bacterium (assembly GCA_014381825.1). GTDB lineage: Bacteria > Planctomycetota > Planctomycetia > Pirellulales > Pirellulaceae. The sequence goes on along the minus strand of JACNKX010000039.1, from coordinate 91,429 downwards.
AAATCCCGGCGTTTCTCGCCCGCCAGACCGATCTTTTGGTCGCGGCGGCACGTACGGGAAAGGCAGTCAACGTAAAGAAAGGCCAGTTCCTCGCCCCCTGGGATATGCGACACGTAGTCGGCAAATTAGTTGCCTCGGGTTGTAGCAACGTATTGTTGTGTGAACGCGGCACATTTTTCGGATACGGTCGGCTCGTGAATGACATGCGTGCGATTCCCCAGCTGAAAGAACTCGAAACACCTGTCATCTTCGACGCCACGCACAGCGTTCAAGAGCCAGGTGGTTTGGGAGCGACGACTGGTGGCAATCGAGCGATGATCGAGCCGTTGGCTCGTGCCGCCGTTGCTGTTGGAGTAGACGGCCTATTTTTTGAGACACATCCTGACCCAGACTCGTCGCCCAGCGACGGGCCCAACATGATCCAGCTTGATGACTTTGAGCCGTTGATCGAACGACTCCTCAAGCTTCGCGCAACCGTGGAGACACTCAGTTGATGCATCCCTTGATCGAAATCTTAAATGGGAGGGGCTTCCGGCGGTTGTCCATTTGCTGCTTGCTCGTCGGCTTGACGCTGCCGCTGGTTAGTTGCTCGCCCTCTAGCAAGCCCCGATTACGACCGACAACGACGGCAGTTACGATAAGCGCTACGCAAGAGTTGCTGCTTCGCGCGATGGAGGATTTACATCGCCTCAGTGAGTTCGACCGTGAACAAGCTCTTGTTAAGATCGCGTATGACTTGAATCGCTGGTTGACCAAGCAAGAACACGACCCAGCTTGGGAACCCGACCCCATGACCGCACGGCTGCCACGAGAATTTCGCGACAGTGACCTGCTCGACGACGTTGGCAATTGGACATTCAGCATTGATGATGTTCGCGTGATGCAGGAAGCGACGTTGCTGCGTGATCTCTCGTCGTGGGTGTCGAAGCTCCCGACGGAAGCGCGACTTAAGCCTTGGCTGGACGGGAAAGAGTCGACGTTGGGTGATTTGGAACGGGAAAAATTGGAGATCGCCGAGCGGTTGTTTGATTGGACCGTTCGGAATATCCAGCTTCAAATGACGCCCCCCTATCCCGATGATTCGGTTGCCCCGAGCGCTGGAGGCGAGCAGAGTCGCGCGAAGCGAGTGCCACCTCCTCAGCTTGCGATTCCTGGCCCTGGGTATCGGTTTCCACCTTGGGAGATTTTGCAGTACGGATATGGCGACGCGCTTCAACGTTCGCGTATTTTCATCGAATTGGCTCGCCAGCAAGGCATCGATGTTGTCTATCTTGCGCTTCCGGGCAATACGGTCCCTCCACGCCCCAGGGCATGGCTGACGGCGGCTGTCGTCGGCGGCGAACTCTATCTATTCGATTGCGAGTTGGGGCTGCCGATACCAGGCCCGAATGGGGACGGGATCGCAACGCTCTCTGAAGTTCTTGACGGTCCCGAGTTGATTGCCGCCCTTGAAGTCGATGGTCAGCCGTATCGGTTTGCACACAAAGACTTGAAGGAACTTCTCGCGTTGTTGGATGTCGCGCCGGCGAACTTGTCGCAACGGATGCGGCGCGTGCAAGACAATCTCGCTGGCGACGAACGGACGATTCTCGCGGTCGCACCAGCACAAATTGCCGAGCGCGTGAAAGGGCTGCGCGGCATCACGAATGCGGTGATGTGGTCCGTTCCATTCGAGACGATTTGGTTTCAAGCCGCGATGAAAAAGCTGATTTCAACGAATCGCGAAGTGGCAGCCGGATATTACCAAGCGGTCGGCATCTTCCAGACCCGGGGACCGCTAACTCAGGGAAGGCAGCTTCACCTGCAAGGTCAGTTCGAAAGACAAGTGGAAGGCAGAGAAGGGGCCAAGGGTTGCTACATGCAGGCTCGAGTTCCTACGGCAGCGATCGATCAAATTACGACGAGCAAAGAAGTGCAAGAGGCGATGGGACTCGTTCGTGGAACGAACGAAGGCGACTTCGTCTGGCAGACGCGTGTTGCCAGCAGTTACATGCTCGCCACCCAGGCGAAGCAACATGCGACGTACTGGCTCGGGTTGTCGCACTTTGAATCGGGTAATCACGAAGCCGCTGCGACTTGGCTTCGAGAACGCACGATCGAAGCGACTCCAGACGGGCCGTGGAACGCCGGTGCTCGTTATAATCTTGCTCGGACGTACGAGGCACAAGGGAAATACGATGAAGCTCGCGAGTTATACGCCGAGGATGAGTCACCCCAATCGTACGGCAACCATCTTCGCGCGAAGCTGCTGAAGCAATGGGCGAAGGGTGCGTAGCTTGCTCTGCCCTGACTTCGCACCGAAGGATTGAAGCAAGTCTTCGGCACTTGCGGCGATCGGGACTCTAGTGGACTTCCGTGACAGGCTGGAGATGCGTCCGTCATTCGTTCTCTATCCTACGAGTCGATGAGCCGCTAAAACGACAAGCGTGAGTTGAATCATGTACTGTTACAGTACTTTCGATGGTGGAGTTTGGATTTGGTATCGTCACGCCTGTTTTGGAAGATCTTCGTTGCGTATTCCGCGCTGACGCTTTTTGCGGCAACGGCACTCGTGGCGATTCTTTCTAGTCGACAACAAGACCTTGTCGTCGAACGTGTTAAGCAGCGGTTGCGTGATTCAGCGGTGCTGCTACGCCACGACATGGCTGGCGTTTTTCAGAACGGTCCGCGGGCTGACTTACAGGCCACACTGCAGCAACTTGGTGAACAGACGGGCACGAGAATGACGCTGGTAGCCGAAGACGGGACCGTAATCGGCGATTCTGTTGAAGACCCGATACTGATGGAAAACCATCGAAACCGAGAAGAATTGTTGCAGGCCAGAACGTACGAGTTTGGCGTCTCTCAGCGACCGAGTCCAACGCTCGGAATTCCCATGATGTATGTTGCGTTGCGGGTGGGTGAACGAGAGACTCCTGCAGGCTTCGTTCGTGTCGCGATGCCACTAGAATCAGTCCGTGCCCAGGTGACGTCTGTGCAGCGGTTGATTCTGGTAACTGCGATCCTGGTTAGCCTCGTCGCTCTCACTTTTACCTACATTATCGTCGGTCGTATCATTCGACCGCTTGAAAAACTGACCCAAGCTGCGAAATCGATCGCCAGCGGTGATATCCATCAAGAGGTTGACGTCCGAAGTCGGGATGAATTGGGAACGCTCGCTGAGTCATTTAACTTGATGAGCCGTCAGCTTTCGTGTCGCATCGAAGAGCTCGATGGAAAGGCGAGAGAATTCGCCGAGAATAGCGAGCGACTCGAAGCCGTTTTAGGGGGCATGGGGGAGGGGGTCCTTGCTGTCGATGGAGACGAACGAATTCTGTTTGTTAATCGAGTCGCGCACTTGCTCCTCGAGTTTGCCAAGACGGACGTCGTCGGCGTTCCGATTTGGGAAACGGTGCGAAACCCGACGATTCACAAAGTCGTTCAAGATGTGCTGGCTTCTAGGGCACACGAACGGGTCGAGTTGGAATTGCCCAGATCTCAGTCCACTGTCGAGCTCTCGGCGACGCGTCTACCCGGCGAGCCTTGTCCGGGTGTTATCTTGGTTTTGCACGACGTGACCGAACTAAGACGCTTGGAGAATATCCGACAACAGTTCGTCTCGAACGTCTCACATGAACTCAAGACACCGTTGGCTTCGATTCAGGCTTATACAGAGACGCTCCTCGAAGGGGCAATCAAGGATTCGGCGCACAATCGTAAGTTTCTTATGCGTATCGAAGAGCAGGCCCATCGGCTGCACGCCCTGATCCTCGACCTATTGCGACTGGGGCGAATCGAATCACACGAAGATACGTTCGTACTGGCTCCCGTTCTGCTTAGTGAAGTGGTCGCTACGTGTGTCGATGAGTTGGCCGGCATCGCCAAGTCCAAGCAACTCACACTCACGACTCAACCACCACAATCGGCGATCAGTGTCCACGCTGATGCGGAGGGGCTTTGCACGATTCTCAACAACCTTGTCGAAAACGCGATCAACTACACTGCTGCGGGAGGGCACGTAGAAATTCGATGGTGTGAAAAAGATTCCATGGCATTGGTTGAAGTCATGGACACGGGCGTTGGGATCGCGTCCGAACATCAATCGCTAATCTTCGGACGATTCTATCGGGTTGATAAAGCACGTTCACGTGAACTCGGCGGTACTGGTTTGGGGCTCTCCATTGTCAAGCATCTCGCGATCGAATTCGGTGGAAGCGTCGAGGTAGCCAGTCAACTAGGCAAGGGCAGTACGTTAACAGTTCGTTTGCCGCTGGCTTAAGTGGGTGAAGTGAGAATTAACCCAAGATCCTGGATTTAGTTCGGCCTCACTCGTATGCGGGTGCCGCCACATGCCATTCATTAAACCTTAACATTCCACCAAGGTGCTTCTTCACAATTCAGATTTACATTTGCGTTCGGAAAGCAAGGATCGCTCCCGTTTGCAACACAAAGGGTAAGTCGAATGAGAAGTATGTCGAAGTTGGCCCAAGTAATTGGAGTCGGAAGTTTGATTCTGGGTGGTTGTACGGTCAAAGACGTTGGATCGGGCAGTAGCAGCTCGTTAGCCGAAATCAGCGGCGGGCTCAGCGGCACGGTCACCATTGACGGGTCGAGCACTGTCTTTCCGATCTCTCAAGCGGTCGCCGAAGAATTCCAGAAACAGCATTCGGACGTCAAGGTCGTTGTTGGGACATCAGGAACTGGTGGCGGCTTCAAGAAATTCGTGTCAGGCGAAACCGACATCAACGACGCCTCTCGACCGATCAAGCAGCAGGAAATCGATGCTTGCAGAGATAACAACATCGAATACTTGGAAATGAAAATTGCCATCGACGGCCTTTCGGTGATCGTTAACCCAGAGAACGATTGGTGCAAGTGTCTGACAGTCGCGCAGCTGAACTCAATTTGGAAGCCGGACAGCGAGATCATCAACTGGAGCGACGTGAATCCGGAATGGCCGCAAGAGAAGATTCGGCTTTACGGACCTGATACCGATTCGGGCACCTTTGATTACTTTACAGAAGCCATTTGTGGTGAAGGAGGAGCAAGCCGATCGGATTACACTCCTAGCGCCGACGACAACGTCTTGGTTCGCGGCGTTGCAGGCGACAAGTATTCTCTGGGGTATTTCGGCTACGCGTACTACAAGGAGAACCAGGACAAGTTGGAGATCGTTGGCGTCGCGGCGGGCCCGGACAGCACTACCTGCGTCAAGCCGACTGATGAAACGATTGAAGCTGGCGAATACGTTCCGCTGTCGCGACCGCTCTTCCTGTACGTCAATAAGGCTTCGCTAAACAAGCCGGAGGTGGCCGCTTACCTGGAGTATTACCTCCAGCAAGGTCAAGATCTGATCAGCGAAGTTGGTTACGTTCGCCTGAGTGAATCGCTGGTCACGGAAACGCTACAAGCGTTCAAAGACGCGTTTGGTGGATCTGAGACCGAGAATGGCGAGTAATTTGGCAAGGGAGCAATTCGTGACTTTGGCAGAGACTGTGACTAAACCCGCCGCTAACAGGGTTCCGAACCTACTTGTTCGTCGCTTTACCGCGACACGAGTTAAGGAACAGGCGATTCAGTTTACGCTCTTCCTGTGCGCCCTTCTGTCTGTTGCCACAACCGTTGGCATCATCTTCGTACTCGTTACTGAAGCGGTTGTATCGATCGGGCCGAACACCGCTTTCTTTCAGGAAGTTTCCGTCAAGGAGTTCTTCACGGAAACTCGCTGGACGCCGCAATTTGCTGACCAGCATTTTGGCGTGTTGCCGTTGCTGGCGGGGACATTTCTCATTGCCGGTATTGCAGCGCTGATCGCGTTGCCACTCGGTCTGGCAAGTGCCCTCTATTTGAATGAATACGCAACACCGCGCGCCCGTACGTTCATCAAACCAACCCTCGAAATTCTGGCGGGGATTCCCACTGTTGTTTACGGCTATTTCGCGTTGATCTTCGTCACGCCCTTCTTACTCAGGCCAATTCTTCGGGATTTGCTAGGGTTCGAAGTCGACGTCTTTAATGCGGCCAGTGCGGGAATCGTCGTGGGAATCATGATCCTTCCGATGGTGTCGTCGCTGAGCGAAGACGCGCTGCGAGCTGTTCCGCGAGGCCTGCGTGAGGCGGGCTATGCGCTAGGATCGACGAAATTCGACGTCTCCGTCAAGGTCGTACTACCCGCAGCATCCTCGGGTATTGTGGCATCGTTCTTACTGGCGGTCTCGCGTGCGGTGGGCGAAACGATGGCGGTGACAATCGCCGCGGGAATGACTCCAGCGATGACGCTGAATCCGTTTCGCAGCGTTCAAACAATGACTTCTTATATCGTCAACGTCAGCCTGGGTGACACGCCGGCCGGCAGCGTTGGATACAAGAGCCTATACGCCATCGCTTTGACACTGTTCTGCATTACGCTCGCCATGAATATTCTTTCGCAATTCATACTACGGCGATATCGCGAGGTCTACGAATGAACGATCTCGACCTTGCTCTCCGAACTCACTTGGCTGCTCGACATCGTCTGGGACGAGTATTTGGTACGGCCTGCATGTTGTCTACTTGGTTAGGCATTGGCGTGCTGATTGTTCTACTGTGCGGCGTCCTTTGGCAGGCCGTTGGGTGGTTGAACTGGAGTTTTTTGACCAGCTTCGATTCACGACATCCTGAGCAAGCGGGAATCCTGGCCGGACTGTGGGGCAGTTTATGGCTGATTCTGTTTACGACCCTGTTCTCCGTTCCTGCAGGCGTTGGGGCAGCGCTGTACCTCGAGGAGTACTCGAGCGACACATGGCTGAGACGGTTGATTCAGGTCAACCTATCGAACTTGGCCGGTGTGCCGTCCATCGTGTACGGCATCCTGGGGTTGACGGTTTTCGTGCGGATGTTCGGGCTGTTCGGATCGCAACCGAAAGTCGTCGAGGTTCCTTTGATATTCGCTAACTTGCAGATCCCGCTCCCATTGGGTCGAACGGTTATCTCCGCCGCGCTAACCCTTTCGTTGTTGATTCTTCCCGTAGTGATTGTCGCCGCTCAGGAAGCTTTGAGAGCAGTTCCGGCATCAATTCGACAAGCATCGTATGCGCTCGGAGCAACTCAGTGGCAAACAACTCGAGATCAGGTGCTGCCAGTCGCGATGCCTGGCATCTTAACTGGCGTAATTCTCGCCATCTCGCGCGCGATCGGCGAGACGGCACCGTTGGTGATGATCGGTGCTCTGACTTACGTCGCCTTTACACCTGGCGATATTTCCAGCCCGGTCGATGTGTTTACAAATCCAGACGGAATCGTCGAGGCACCGTTCGACACCTTTACCGCCCTTCCAATCCAAGTGTTCAACTGGGTTTCGCGTCCCAAGACCGAATACCAGCACGTGGCCGCTGCTGGTATTATCGTGCTACTAGTGGCTCTGCTGGTCATGAACGCGGCAGCCATCTTAATGCGTCATAAGTTCCAGAAACGGATTCGCTGGTAGTCTAACTTTGAACAACTGTCTGTATCGACGGTCAATCATCATGACGACAGAATTGAAAGCCATGCCAGAACCTACACAACATCGGCTAAGCCGTGACGTCAAGGTTTGTACTCGCGATTTGGACCCAGTGGTCGCGAAGATCGAGGCTCGAAATCTGTCCTTCTTCTACGGTGCGAACCAAGCCCTGTTCGATGTTTCGCTGACGGTACAGGAACGAGCAGTCACCGCATTGATCGGTCCCTCGGGCTGTGGCAAGAGTACGTTTCTGCGAACGCTCAACCGCATGAATGACCTCATCGAGGATACGCGGCACACTGGCCAAGTGTGGCTCGAAGGAAACGACGTCTTCGCACGCGAAGTCGATGTCGTCGCATTGCGGATGCGAGTGGGAATGGTCTTTCAAAAGTCGAACCCATTTCCGAAATCGATATTCGAAAACGTCTCCTACGGGCCAAAGGTTGCCGGGACTCGCGGCAAGAAGAAATTGGCCGGCATTGTGGAACGATCGTTGAAACGGGCCGCGTTGTGGGACGAAGTGAAGGACCGTCTGCATGAATCGGCACTTGCACTTTCCGGTGGTCAGCAACAACGACTTTGCATTGCCAGGGCGCTGGCGACCGATCCGGAAGTGCTGTTAATGGACGAGCCTGCCTCGGCGCTCGATCCCGCTTCGACTGCGAAAATCGAAGACCTGGTCTTCGAACTGAAGCAGAACTACACGATCGTCATCGTCACGCATAACATGCAGCAGGCCGCCCGCATCAGTGACCGGACGGCGTTTTTCTACGAAGGACGCCTGATCGAAATGGACGACACGAAGCAGTTGTTCACAAAGCCACGCGAGAAACAAACTGAGGACTATATCACTGGCCGCTTCGGGTAGTTTTCCGATCAACTAAAGCAGACCAACGATGTCCAAACACCTCAACCGCGACCTCGACACATTGCATCGAAACTTGCTCTCGATGTGTGCGATGGTTGAAGAAATGATCCACAAGGCCGTGGACGGACTGGCAAATCCAAGCGAAGCGTTTGCGCGAGAGTTAGCCAAGCAGGACGATGAAATCGATCGCTGGGATGTGCAAATTGAAGAAGAATGTCTAAAGATACTCGCGTTACACCAACCGGTGGCTATCGACTTGCGACGTATCGCAACTGTCATGAAGATCACCAGTGAGCTGGAGCGCGTTGCTGATTTAGGAGTACACATCGCGGAGCGTGCCTGTGGGTTGGTACCAGGAAAGGAAATCGCCGTGCTCGACAAGCTAAAGGAAATGGCGAAGATCGCGCTCGAAATGCTGCACTGCGTTATTGATGCCTATGTTGCGCTCGACAGTGGGATGGCTCGAAAAGTGTGCGCCAAGGACGATGCCGTCGACGAGCTAAATCGGGAGATTATCGAGGAACTAGTCCACACGATGAAACGTTCTCCCGAGTTGGTCGAAGCATCGATGCATCTGTTTTCAGCCTCGAGACATATCGAACGCGTCGCCGACCATGCAACAAACATCGCGGAGGACGTCGTGTATCTCGTGGAAGCAGAAATCATCAGGCATCGATCTATATAATGACAATTCGAATTCATGGCAAAACAAACAATCCTGATCATTGAAGACGAGCCATCGCTCGTCGAGGTGCTCACCTACAACCTTGCCAAAGAGGGCTTCGAGATCGTCGTGGCCACCGATGGTCAGGAGGGGTTACGGCTCGCTCAGACAGCGTTGCCAGACTTAGTAATCCTCGACCTCATGCTGCCGGTTATCGACGGCTTAGACGTTTGCCGACGGTTACGCAGCGATCCCAGAACGCTTGGTATTCGCATCTTGATGTTGACGGCCAAGAGCGAAGAGGTCGATGAGATCGTCGGATTCAGCATGGGGGCCGACGATTACGTAAACAAGCCGTTCAGGCTCAAACCGTTAATCCATCGCGTCAAGGCCTTGTTACGCCGTTCGACCGCGGCAGAACAAAGCAGTGACATCGTTGCCACCGATGGAATCGAGGTCGATCGCCTAAATCATACTGCTAAGGCGGACGGAAGGGAGTTACAACTCACGCCAACCGAATTTCAATTGCTCTGGACCCTGGCTCGACAGCCAGGCCGTGCCTTCACGCGGAATGAACTCATGGACCGTTGTCGTGGGGAAGACGCACCTTCGTTTGAGCGGACGATTGATGTCCACATCCGGTCCCTGCGTCAAAAACTGGGCAATCGGTTTGGGGCGATAGAAACCGTCCGAAGCGTAGGGTATCGCTTTCGAACGGAAGTGTAAGTACCAGCCGACGGTTTCATCCAACTGACGCTGCGTCCATTGCAGGGTCCAACCATTCGTCCGAGACGCTTAACTTGAAAACGTCGTCAAAGGCGAGGCTGAAGGGTCGCTGATCGAAATTCGGGATCGTTTTTACGTCCGATCTCAGTCGTCAGCTTCATTGATCGAGAACTGCTCCGCTTCGTCCACCATGGTCCGCGCTTCCGCCAGTTGTTGCTCGGCCTCGGGCCAGCGAAATTTCGTGCCAGCTTCAGCGCGGGCGAGCAGTGACTTCGCACGTTGATGGCGGGCCTCGTGCTTCTCGGCCACCCGCAGGCTTTCGTCAAAGTATCGACGCGCTTGATCCTCGTTGCCCTCCAGAACCGCGATCAGCGCACGTTCTCGCAGAGCATGAGGCCGACAAGCGAGAAAGCTTTTGGTGATCTTTAACGCATCCCCAACTGCCTTCTTCGCGTCCTTCACCGCGCTGCGTTGTGCCGATCCTTTCGGTGCGCGTTCCGCGACGACGCGGAGCGCCGTTGCCTTCCAGGTCACGCCCTCAAAAATACAGACGTTTCGAAGGCCTCGTTGCTTGGCGAGGTCGAGGCTCTGCTGTAGGACTTGTGCAGCCTCCAGAGGTCGGTCATCGCGGAGTAGTAACTCCAGCCCACGAGCTTGAAGCGCGGCGGCACTGGATAACGGGTCCTCTCGTGGTCGATCCACTTCGGCTTGGATTGCGCCGTCTGGAATTGCTTCGCCGGCCTTAGGGAGCGGCATCCAAAACTTTAGCGAGATAGCCATCGCCGCATAGTCGCCCGTTTCCTTTCCGATCTCATAGGTTTGCCGCGATTCGCGAAATGCGGTCTCCAGTTCTCCCAGGTGATACAGCGGCTGCGACCCAATCATGCGTGCCATGTTTGCTTCCCACACGTCACCTGCTTGTTCCAGCAGGCGGACTGCCTCTCGACTCGTCTCCACACCTTCTTCGAACCGTGCCAAAACGATGCACGAGAACGTGTGGTAACTTCGAGCCTTTCCTTGCCCCCACAGGTCACCCAAATCGCGCGATATCCTATACGCCTTTTCGGCATAAGCGATGCCTCGTTGAGCCAGTGGGATCGCCGTCATGGTAATCGCGTGAAACGTATAGGTCTTGCTCAACTCTGTGGAGGGTGGATAGCGCTCGGCCAGATTCATCTGGCGCAAATGTGCCCACAGGGTTAACAGCATGCCACGCGTGAACCAATAGGTGATACTGAGTTGATCGAAAAGACCCACGCGCAGTAAATCCAAACGGCAGTCCGGAGTATCAGCGCTACGTCGACCGACAAACCATGACGGAAGGTACGTGTGCAGAAGCTGAATGATGCCTTCCTTGCAGAGCGCCAAGCTCAGCGTGACGATGTTGCGAGGGGGAAACTCGCCGAGTGCCATGAGCGCCTTTTCAAGGTACTCGCCGGCGTTCCCCATGGCTCCTGAACGGAACGCCGAGGCTCCCAGCCTTCCATCGATTCGCGCCAGCGCCAGATTGCCCTCGGCAAGTGAGCGAGCCGCGTGAAAATGCGAATTGGCTTGCTCATATCGCCCTCGCGTCATCAGGACTTGACCCAGTCCCTCGGCAACTCGAAACCGAACGGCCGGGTCACTCGCCACCGATCCGCATAGTGCGATGTTGTATTGCTCTTCAGCAACTTCAAGCGAGTTTTGAGAGCGTGCCTTCTCAGCAGCCGCTACGGCGTACGGCAACGCACGCTCGTGCTCGCCAGCCGCGTCGAAGAAGTAAGCCAGATCAAAGACACGTTGCCAGTCCCGCTTATCGAGTGAGTAGGCTTCATCTGGTTCTTCGAACTCCGGCGTGCTGTTAATGTGAGACCGCAAGACCTCGACTTTGATGTCGCTGACGCGCTCGATCATGAGAGCCAAGTTCAAGTTGTGGCCCTTGACCCTTGGCTCATCTAAATGGTTGATCACGGATTCACGAATTCGATCGTGATACGCCTCGACCAGCGTCCCGCCATCTTTGGATTCGGTGGTGCGCACAAAGTTGCTAGCGCGCAAGTGAGCCAGCAGGCCTGGACCTTTCGAAACGACATCCATCGCTTGATACAATTCCGCCGTGGGCATCGGTCGAGCGGCGACCGAAATTTGCTCCAGCAGCCGAGTCGCGTCTGGCGGCAGGCGGGTGACGCGTGCCCAAATCACTTCGTCCAATTCCAGCGTCAGATCCGCGATCTCAAGATCCGCCTGGATATGCTGAACTAATTCCCACACAAAAAACGGCCACCCACGCGACTCCTCGGCGATCTTGTCTGCGTAAGTCTGACTCGTCTCACCATCATCCCCCAACAGCACCAATGCCAGCTGCTTCGACTCGTCTCGTGACAAGGCTTCCACCGCCAACTCTTCACGATGGGGACGGTGCTGGCCAGTGTTGTACGCCTCGGCCAGTGCCTGCAGGCACTGGCTGCTGTCGACGGCCTCGCTCCGATAAGAACCCAACAGCAGCATTCGGGGAGCATCGGGCGGACGTACTAAATCGGCCAACAGTCCGGCGCTATCGACGTCGCCCCATTGCAAGTCGTCAATATAGAGTACCAACGGTTCGCGAATGGCCAGTCGTTGCAATAGCTCGCGGAGGGCGTTCATCGCGCGCTGCCGCAACTCTTGCTGATCGGCATTTTCGATTGAGGGATAGGTCGCCTTTGGCATTTCCGGAACGCGGCCTAGCACCGGGAAAACTCGAGTTAGCGCCAAGCGGTCCCGTGGCATAATCCCCGTGACCACGGATTCTGGCAGCGTTCCCAAAAAAACCGCCAGTGAGTCGATCAAGCTGTCCAATGCCTTGAACGGCACTGATTCTTGTTCGTAACAGCGCCCTTCCAGGACCACCGCTTCACCTTGCTGTTGAACCTCGTCCAGGAAACTGCGAACCAGCACACTCTTGCCCATCCCCGATTGGCCATGCACGAAGATCGTGCGTGTGTTCCCGTCGGAGACTTGGGAAAAGGATTCTCGGAGTACTTCAAAGTGTCTCTCGCGCCCCACTAGTTCAACTGTGCGACGCGATGTCGCTCGCTGCGTGGCCGCAACTTCGTCGGCCAAGTGAACAGCTCCCAGATGCCGTAAGATCTCGGCCGCCGCGGGGCGTTTCTCCGGGTTGCGATCCAACAACGCGATGCAAAGCGAGTTCAGATGCTCGGGGGTGTCTCGCGCCAATCGCTCCGGACTTATTGGGGACTCCGATTGCTTGCGGGTGAGAATCTCCACCGTCTTGCCGCTAAACGGGAACTGACCCGTCAGCACCTCATACAAGACGACTCCTACGGCGTACCAATCGCTGGCTTGCGACAGTGGTCCGCCTGCCGCCTGCTCCGGTGCCATGTACAGCGGCGTTCCCTGGACGGTCCGCGTTTTGTCCTTGTTGTGTCTCCGCATCTCCGCTGCCAAACCGAAATCTAGCAAAACCAACCGCCCCTCCTTCGTCATAAGCACGTTCGACGGCTTGATATCGCTGTGCAGTACACCGGCCTCGTGCAGTGCGTTGAGCCCGATGGCTAGTTGTTTGAGCGATTCGTCTAGACGCTGCAATCGCTCCTCGGTTAATCGCGGGCTGTCGGCATCTTGAGTCATCGGCTTGTCGTGTTCATCGGAATTCAACTTGTCGAATCCGGACCAGACGTACTCCAGCAAATCGACCCCCTCCAGGATCTCCATCGTAAAGGACCAAGTCTGGCCATCTGATAGCAACTCGTAGAGTGACGCTAGGTTGGGATGAGCAATGTCGGCCAGCGTCCGGAATTCTTGCTTGAAGCGATGTAGTCCGTCCGGACTCATGTGCTGCAACGTTTTCAAAGCGACATCGCGTCCCAGACTCTCGTTGCGTGCGCGATATACAACTCCCATTCCTCCCCGCCCAAGTTCGTCAAGGATCTGGTAACCAGCCAGACTCGGCGGCTCCAATTGCTCATCCCGCTTGCGCGGAGTGGCGTTTGCGATTGCGCTCGCGGAGCCCGGTTCGTGGTCTAGAGTCAGAAACAACGAAGCGTCCGACGCTACCTCGGCCTCGCGGGAAACGACCCGACGCTGTGCGTCAGATTGGCTGCCGGAATCGATGGTGACGTCAATTGCCCCAGAGCGTTTCGTCTCGTCTGCCGGTGTGAACTTGGTGATCGAACCACAGCGATGGCAAACAAGTGTTCCGTTGGTCAATTCACCGGTGATTTCCAACCGGTGACCGTGGTGACAGAACAACCGCAAAGCCATCGCGAATCTTCAACGTAATTGGTGCCGTCGCGTTGTTCGACGCGAGCGACACTAGAAATAAAGCCCAACTATGAACTACGCGAATTCTAGCAGCGATTTTGATCGCATGCCATTTCGTCCTCATTGAACTCTCTGATCGGGATCGCGACCGGCTTACTTCCAAGCGAACGTTTGCCCGGTCAACTGCTCGAAGGCTTCGATATACTTCTCGCGAGTCTTCGCGATCACATCTTCTGGCAGGGCAGGGGGCGCGCTGTTTTTGTCCCAGCCCGTTGTGCTCAAATGATCGCGAACGAATTGCTTGTCAAACGAGGGTTGTCCGTGTCCCGGCTCGTATTGATCGGCAGGCCAGAAGCGTGAACTGTCCGGAGTCAGAACTTCGTCGATCAAGATCAACTCGCCATCGAACCGTCCCCACTCGAACTTTGTATCCGCGATGATGATTCCGCGCTCGCGAGCGTATTCGGCACCGCGATTATAAATGTCGATACTACGACGTTTCAGCTCCTCAGCTGGGCCTTCGCCGATAATCTCGACCATTCGCTCGAATGAGATGTTGATATCGTGGCCACTCTCCTCTTTGGTTGCAGGCGTAAAGATTGGTTCGTCGAGCTTCGAACACTGTTGCAATCCGGCTGGCAGTTGGATGCCACAAACGGTTCCTGACTGTTGGTATTCTTTCCAGCCCGATCCGTCGAGGTATCCTCGCACAACACACTCGATCGGCACCACGTCGCACTTGCGGACTAACATGCTGCGTCCGGCCAACTGTTCTAAATCAGTTCCCTCGGGCAGACCGGCGTCGTCGAGTTCCATTCCGAGCAGATGATGCGGGACGTCCAGCCGATCGAACCAGAACGCGCTAACCTGAGTCAGGACTCGACCTTTATCCGGAATTCCGCTCGGCAACACCCAGTCATAGGCGCTGATGCGATCCGTACTGACCATTAGCAACTGATCACCCAAGTCATAAATATCGCGAACTTTACCGCGACGAACTGGGTAGTGTTCCAGAGAAGTTTCCAAGACGGGGGCGCTCATATCGGATTCCTTTCAAGGCAGGCATATTAGCAACTTGCGAGCAACGTGATTGCGGAGTATATCACGTTTTGAAATGTGCTCGCTAGGAGGCCCACGACTTACGGAAGCAGCCAGTTGTCTACTGCCGCAAAGGCTTCGTCAGCGTTCGCCGTGAAGGCCGCCTGTCCACTGCCTTCTCCTTCGCCGCCTGCGGCAGCTGTGACGCTGATCGAATCTGAAATGAAATCTATCAAATCGAGCGAAATTGCGTCGTTGATGCCCCGAAGCAAAGTGTCGTGCGCGGGGAAGTCGTCGGCTGCGTCGAGGATCAGATCGAGTGTGCCAACCGAGTTTGCGACGAAGGGAATACTGAACAACAGAGCTTCGCCACTGCCAAGAGTAGATTGTGTGAAGGCACCAGCTTCGTCGATCAGTCCCGGCGTAGCCGTGTTACCGCTCTGGCCATTCGAGAAGTCGCTACCATACGAAATTGCGCCGTTGGCGGAAGCGATGGCCGAGTCGTAAACAACATCCACGTAAGCGGCGAACACACCCTGCGTTACCCGACGAATGTCTTCCACAAATGCGTTGACGACAAAGCTTTCGCCGGTCGTAATCGTATCAATCGGCGCGCCATTGCTGTCGGCTGCTTCGAGACGAACTCGTACTAGATCGACGGGCGTCACCGAGATCGCAACCGTCGCGGTCGTCGAAGTGAGTGATCCATCGCTTACTTCGTAGGAGAAACTGTCGGCACCAGAGAAGCCACTGTTCGGCGTGTAAGTAAAGGAGCCGTCTGTATTGAACTCGAGCGCGCCTCGTATCGTTCCCTGTACAAGAGAAGCGGTGAGCGAATCGTTCTCAATATCGCTGTCATTTGCCAGGACGCCATTGTTCGCAGCGACCACCAGAGAAGCTTCGCCGGCAACGGAGTATTGATCCGCTGTCACCTGCGGAGCGTCGTTCACTCCATTGACCGTAATGGTCACAATCGCAGCGGCGGAATCGACGATCCCGTCGTTCGCTACGTACGCGAAAGCGTCGGTCCCCGCAAAGTCGCTGTTTGGTGTGTAGCTGAACGAACCATCCGTATTCAACGCCACTTGGCCATTCGACGGTTGGCTAACCACGGTTGTCGTCAACGTGTCGCCATCAACGGCGTTGTCGTTGTCGAGTACGCCGGAGCCTGGGTCGATCGTTAGCGTCATGTCTTCGTCGACTGCGTAACTGTCGTCCGTGGCAACCGCGGCGCTGTTTACCGTGATGGTAACCGTCGCTTCGTTGGAATCGACCGTGCCATCATTGGCCAGGTAGGTGAAGGTGTCGGTCCCGTGGAAGGTTCCGTTCGGTGTGTAGGTGAAAGAGCCATCTCCGCTCAACGCAACGGTTCCGTTGGCGGGAGAGGTTTGCAGCATCGCCGTCAAGGAATCGCCATCGGCATCGTTGTCATTCGCAATCACTCCAGTCACGGCGCCGATCGACAATGCTTGCTCGACGGGGGTCGTGAATGCATCGTCATCTGCGATGGGAGCGTCATTCTCCGAACTGATGGTAATCGTGACCGTGGCGACCGACGAGTCGCCAAAGCCGTCGTTTGCGAGATAGCTGAACGTATCAGTGCCGTTGAAGTCGGCGTCCGGTTGATACTCGAACGATCCGTCTGTGTTAAGTATGACAGCACCGTTGGCCGGATTTAGCGAGACGACAGCCGTCAAGGAATCGTTGTCTAGGTCCGAGTCGTTGTCGAGGACTCCGGAAGCGGCGTCGATTGTCAGCGTGGTGTCTTCGTTAACGGAGTAGCTGTCCGCCACGACAGCTGCGACCGTGTTAACCGCAATCGTCACAGTTGTCTCGGGCGACTCGCCAGTGCCGTCGGCGGCCGTGTAGGTAAACGAATCCGTTCCGTGGAAGTTCGCGTCGGGAGTGTAAGTAAACGCCCCGGTCGATTGGAGTGACAACGTACCGTTGCTCGTCGTACTAACGACCGTACTCGTTAGCGCGTCAACGTCGGCGTCCGAATCGTTGGCCAAGATGCCGGCTGCATCAACCATCAAGCTACCGTTAACCGGCACTGAGAATGTGTTAGCCTGCGTGACGGGCAAGTCGTTGATGCTCTCCACGGTGATCGTCACCGTCGCCGTGTTCGAGTCGACCGTACCGTCATTCAATCGATAAGTGAGCGTATCGATGCCGTTGAAGTTCGCGGTCGGTGTGTAGGTGAATGAACCGTCGTTCTCCAGATTCAGCGTGCCGTTGGTGACATCACTGATCACCGTAATCATCAGCGAGTCTCCGTCTGGCTCGACGTCATTGGCCAGTAATCCGTTCGCGGCGTCCGCAGACAGCACGTTGTCTTCATTCACGCTATAGTTGTCGGTCGTGGCAGTTGGTGCGACGTTGACGTCCGTGACCGCGATGGTCACCGTGACTGTGTTCGAGACGAAGAAGCCGTCGCTGGCTTGATAGGTGAACGTGTCAGTGCCGACGAAAGCGTCGTTTGGCTCGTAGCTAAACGAGCCATTCGCATTCAGCGTCAGTGTACCGTTAGCGGGATCAGACAGCGGCAATGCCGTCAGCGTATCGGCGTCAGCGTCGCTGTCGTTTGCGAGAACTCCGCCAGCAACGTCGACGTTAAGAATGCCCGCCTGCACAACGCTGTACGATTCACTGACGCCAACGGGTGTGTCTTCTAAACCTTGGACGAGCAGTGTGACGGTTGTTGCGCCGGA
Organism: Planctomycetota bacterium; assembly: GCA_014381825.1. GTDB lineage: Bacteria > Planctomycetota > Planctomycetia > Pirellulales > Pirellulaceae. The sequence continues at coordinate 73,721 of JACNKX010000039.1, read as the reverse complement.
TGTTACCTCGCCATCGCTTGCCGCATAGCTAAAGGCATCTGTTGCACTGAAGTTAGCGACCGGTGTATACGTGAACGAGCCATCCGAGTTTAAGGAAACCGTTCCACTTTGTGGTGCGTCGATCAAGGCGGCGGTCAGAGTCGCTCCTTCAGGGTCGCTGTCGTTGACCAACACGCCGTTGGCCGCGTCGACGGTGATATTGCTATCTTCATCTAGCGTGTACGAGTCGACGGCGGTTATCGGAGAGCTGTTAATTGAGTTGACCGAGATCGTGACGGTCGCAGCTGCCGATGTCTGCGTGGCGTCGGAGGCGGTATAGGTAAAGGTATCGGTACCGTTAAAGTCGGCGGTTGGTGCATAGGTAAAGGAGCCGTCAGAATTCAGAGTGAGCGATCCATTCGTCGGACCGGTAACTTGTTGAGCCGTCAGCATGTCACCATCAGCATCCGTGTCGTTGTTTAGCACGCCAAGTGAGCTGCTGACGGACAGGGTTGCGTTTTCGTCAACGGTATAGCTGTCCGCGACAGCCACTGGGGCTGCATCGCTTACGTCAGTCAGGTCAACGCGAACGCTGACCGCTTCGCTGGTGCCGTTCGATCCGACGGCGTTGACTACAAGTGAGAAGCTGGGCGTCGTTTCAAAGTCCAACGCGGCACTGTTCGCGACCAGAACTTCGCCGGTCTGGCGATTCAAGCTGAAGACATCGTTGATCTGATCGACTTCGGCTTGGATCACTGCATCGAACGCGGCTTGGGAGCCGGGGTTGGTGATCTGTTGGCCGTTCAGGAAGAAAGTCGGCGTGCCCGTCGCGCCAATCGACGCGGCGGCATCCGCATCGCGCGTGATGCGAGCTGCGACTGCAGGGTCCGCTTGATCGGATCGGAATTGGGTTACATCAAGGGCGAGTTGTGTCGCATATATCTCAAAAAACGATTGTGGATTGCTGGCATTCTCCCAATCGTCCTGATTATTGAACAGCAGATCGCCGAACGCATCGAATTCACCTTGGCGGCCAGCGGCTTCCGCAGCAACTGCGGCGGCGAATGCGTTGGGGTGAACCGAAGTAAGTGGAAGGTGGCGTGTGACAACGACCAAGTCGTCAGGGAAGTTCTGTTCCAACTGTTCGACAATCGGATGGAAGAACTGGCATACCGGACACTGGAAGTCGACGTATTCGATCAAGGCGACGGCGCCAGCGGGGTTGCCGGAGATATGATCGTCCGCGGCGAACTCCAACTCCGGCGTGAGCGTTGCGTCATTAAACGCAAAGGCAACTTCGTTGCCGAGATTCGTGGCTGGAGTTACTTGTCCAACAGACGTTCCCGCAGCACTGTTCTCTGCCAGCGTAAATGTGTTCGTCGAGTCGACTTCATTCACCGTAATGGTGACGGTCGCAGTGTTCGATAAGGCTGTTGCGTCGCTGGCTTGATAAGTAAATGTATCGGTTCCGAAGAACTCGCTGGTTGGCGTATACGTGAACGATCCGTCGCCGCTAAAGCTGAGCGTGCCGTTGGATGGTTGAGTGAGAGCGACGGCCGTCAATGCGTCGCCATCGACATCCGTGTCGTTGCTCAGCACACCAGACGTGGAAGTCATCGTCAGGATCCCGTTCTCGTCGATCGAGAACGAATCGCCGTTCGCGATCGGAGCGCCGTTCGTTTCGTCGGGTACTTCTGTCCCGCCAGCTCGAATCGTGTCAGCGAGAGCCGTGTCACCGTTCATCTCTTCGACCATCGCGATTGTTTCCCGAAACATCAATTCCGGCGAACCAGCGGATGCGAAGAACCAGGTAATGCTGACATACTGCGACTGGATTCCCATTTCGCCGAAGTTGTTTTCCGCAAAGTCCTGTCCGCCGTCGAGCGTGATCGCGGTGAACTGATCGTTGCCAACGACTGCGTTCGGAACGGTCGTCGAATCGGTGCCGTCCAGCATCGCCATCGGCTGACGTTCGACCAGTTGGTAAGTTCCTTCGGGCAAGTCCGTGAACGAGTACGCTCCGTTGGAGTCAGTAAGGATCGTTTGTGTGAGCCCAGCTCCCGTGAGAGTGATCTGAGCACCAGGCACCCCAATTTCGCCGATATCGCGTACACCGTTTTTGTCTGCGTCGATATAGACGAACCCAGCGAGGCTATTGTTGGCGACCTCGGTAACGGTAACCGTCGCCGTCGCTGAGCTAGTAAGACCGTCCGAATCCTGGATGACGTACTCAAAGGTGTCGGTGCCAACGAATGCTTCCGGGGCGAGGTACGACACGACGCCATTAGCCAGCGTTACGGTCCCTCCTGACGTACCTTGGGTAACACTTGTCACTGTGAGCGTCTGTGCAGCGTCGGGAGCCGATGTATCGTTCGCGAGCACGTTTACCGTTTGAGCCGTTCGCGAATTGCTCAGCGACACGGTGTCGGCGACAGCGACTGGATCGTCCGCTTGCGCGTTGACCGTCAGCGTCACGGCGGTCGCGTTGCTTTGATTCGTTCCATCCGAGGCGATGTAAGTGAAGGTATCGCTGCCAAAGAAGTTCGCGTTTGGCGTGTATGTCAGCGAGCCATCACCAGCCAACGATAACGAGCCGTTCGCAGGCTGAGTGTTTACGGTTGCGGTCAGCACTGTGCTGGTTTGACTTGTATCGTTCGCCAAGACGCCATTGGCTGCAGTGACCGACAATACCGCGTCTTCGTCAACTGAAAAGGAATCAACCTGCGTGGCCGGTGTGTTATCAATCACAGCAACGCCAAAGTCGCGATCCACTACTTCGCGTCCGATTTCAACGGTCACAAGGTAGCTATCGGACGGAGACGGGACAGTCAGATTCAACGAGGAATCAAACACGCCACGCACGGTGTGGGAGCCGGGATCGAGCTGGAACAAGTACCGACCATTCGCGTCGGTAGCGGTCGCTAGTTCACCGGGATCGAGAACGCCGTTGGCATTGGCATCGATATAAATTGTCGCCCCCGAGATCGCCGATTCGCCTGGATCAAACGTGCCATCTTCGTTGTCGTCATTGAAGTGAATGCCCGAGATCTCGCCACGTCCGACAATCGATTCGATCACAACCAGCTGATCATTCGCGCCAACAGGCAGTTCGCCGAACGGGGCCGAGTTGCTGGTGTTGACGGGCAATACAGCGATCTCGTCGGAGGAACGAAGATCAAGGACTTGTCCGAAGACGGTGAACCCACCGCTGTTCGATGGGCTGTCGAGAAACGTGTTTGTGTCGCTGAGGTTGACGAAGAACTGACTTGTCGCGCTATCTGGATCGCTAGTCTTTGCCATGGCAACCGTGCCGCGCACGTTCGAGATCCCCGGCTCGTTCTGAATGGGTGCATCCGTTGGAACGCTAGAGAACTGAGCGGTACTCGTGAAGGTGTTCGATGTCGTCGTGAAGCCACCGCCCTGAATCACAAAGTCCGCGCCCCCACTGTCCGCCGAACGGTGGAAGAATGAGTTGATATAATCGCCGTCGTTGACGTAGTTCAAAAAGTTATTGACCGTGCCTGGCGTCTCAGTCTCGAACAGCTCGATCACGATCGATCCGAAGTTCGTGTTCAGTGAAACGACTGGATCGGAGCCATAGGCCAAGATCACATCATCGCCGTCGTGGAGGACATGATTCTCGAAGTCGTCCGAGATCTGGCCATTCACGAACATGGTCAACGTGTTTGTCGTGTCCGTGACATTGTCGAGCAACTGAGTCGCTGACAGGACCGCGTTCGCGTTGTTTCCTGCAATTCCACCGTTCGTTCGCCAAGTATCGAAGAAATCGCCAAGCGAAAGAGTTTGGTCTCGTGGTTCATCGGCGATGGCGTGAATGTGAAGCTCACCCGTATCGTCGTGTGTATGCACTTGAGATAGAAAACCCGATTCACCCACTCCAACACTTTCCGGAATGACGACCTGCGTTCCATCGACGAAGATCGTCAGGTGCGTGTGGATGTGTGTATCCTGGCCGTCATGCTCGCCCTCAGCGACTAGATTCTGAGGAACGGTTGCGGCAAGCGAAATGGATTCCTCTGGCGGCTGTTCGGCGGCATCGACGAGATCGTAAGCACCTGCCAACACGACTCTTGTCTCCAGTGATTCTAAGAACAAGCGTCTGCCGCTCCATTGCTTCGTGGAGCGACGGTTTGACTTGAATCGTTTTCGTTTTTCGTAACTCATTGTTTCGCCTTGGTTTAGTAACGCTGTCGGCCTTGGTGAGAAAGGTCAGCCGCCAACAGCGAGTCGTGACTCGAATTGAATTTCTGCCAAGAAACATCTGGATTCGGTGATCGTGGAATCGCAGAAGTGCTTGCCCCCATGCCGCTCGAACCCGTGTGGCTCCAGTGTTTTGTCTGTCCGGACGTTTACCACATCCAATCTCACATTTTAATTGCTCGCCGAGGTTCGCAATCAAATCTCGGCTGAAAGTAGAGGAATCCGTCCTGCTTGGACGCCGGAACGGCACAGAAAGTTCCAATTATGCCGGTTTGCCCAGCAGCGAGAGACTCGTTGGGCGTGTCGAGTCACGAGACGCATCATGTCTCAATGGAGGATCTAGCAGGGCTCAAAGAATGGCCCCCGGCTGCATTCCTTGCACTGAACTTTGATCTCCCCACGCCTGGTTAAAAAAATCAGCACCCCGTCCGCTGAATCTCTCAATCTCACTCTTAGCGCCAGCGTTGCCGATATCCAGCCGCCCCCTTAATGACGCCTACGGTCAGGTCAGGTCGTGGGTGATTAAAAGGTGCTGGTCAAATCAAACCTCACTCGATCATACCCACACCGCACCACTCCTCGACCGGCTCGCTTGGATCGCTATCCCAATAGAGAAAACCAGCATTCAAAGAAACGCGATAGCGGGTGAACCCGTTGTCTAAGTCTTGATGTTCATACACAACTTCTCCGTCACTGTCGACGTATCGCTGCCATTCGCCTCGGCCGAGCCACCAGCTGTGGATGGGTCGCGCAGAGAGTCCGGCCTCTGACCCTAATGCAACACAACAAAGAAGCAATGCACGCAGGTTATACCTTGGTCGCCACCACTTCGCCTTGTCGTGCTGGGACGTCATCTAATCCTCGCCATGAACACTGGAATCAGAATTGCGGCCAGCACCGCGAGTATTGCCATCAGGACGACTGCTTCCGCGATACGAATCGATCGCCCGTTCATTCCCGATCGATATTTGCCCCGCTTGGTAGCGCAATGGTGCCTCGGTGGATCGTACGGATTCTCACTCGTTTTGTCTCGTTCGCTGGGCATGGGGGCATTGAAGTTCAGTAGGCTGGGTCACGACCCAGCGCAAGCTACGAATAAAGCTGGGTTGCAACCCAGCCTATGCGACTGGGTTGCCGGAGAGTTAGAGGAAACAAGTTGGCAGGCGTGTATACTGCCCTTGATGGCTGCGTTGTTCGCACGTTCGCTACTACGGAAAAATCTCAATGGATCTTTATCGAGATCGTTGTTCGGTGATCTCGATCGCTTTCAAAAGACCGCGAGCTTTGTTGAGCGTTTCCTGGTATTCGAGTTCGGGTACGCTGTCCGCAACGATTCCTGCGCCTGCCTGCACATAGGCCTTGCCGCCGTTGACGATTAACGTCCGCAGTGCGATGCACGTATCCATGTTGCCGCCGTAGTCAAAGTACCCCACCGCGCCGGCATAAGGCCCACGCCGATGCGGCTCGAGTTCGTCGATGATCTGCATCGCGCGAACCTTCGGAGCACCAGAGACAGTTCCAGCTGGGAGCGAGGCTTTGAGGGCATCGAAGGCGTCTTTGTCGTCGGCCAGTTCGCCGGTGACATTCGAGGTGATGTGCATCACGTGACTATAGCGTTCGATGACCATTACATCGGAAAGTTCGACGCTTCCGTACTTGGCAACGCGTCCGACGTCGTTACGCCCAAGGTCCACCAGCATGACGTGCTCGGCGCGTTCCTTTGGATCGGCCAGCAATTCTTCGCCTAGACGCTTGTCTTCCTCTTCGTCATGTCCGCGTTGCCGCGTGCCGGCGAGCGGCCGGACGGTGACCGTGCCGTCCATGACCCGGCACATAATCTCGGGCGAACTGCCAACTAATGTCACGTCCGGTGAACGCACAAAGAACATGAAGGGACTGGGGTTCACCACACGAAGCGTCCGATAAATCTCGAACGGATCGGATTCGATGTCGAGTTCCAGGCGCTGGCTGATCACAACTTGGAAAATGTCGCCAGCTCGTATGTATTCGACGCACTTGCGCACAGCGTCTTCGTAGTCTGCCTGTTTGAAGTTCGACCGATACGGAATCTCTGGCACGCCGCTCGTATCAATGTCTGCCGTGGGAAGCGGATCGGTCGGCGTCGAAAGCTGTGTGACCAAATCGTCGACGCGGCGTTTCGCGTCCTCGAATGCGGCTTCGGCGTTTGCACCATCCTCATCGAGGTGAGCCATCGCGATCACGAACATTGTCTTGCTTACGTTGTCAAAGACGGCCATGTGATCGTAGAAGCCGAAACACAAATCAGGCAGTTCACGATCGTCTTCGGGAGCGTTCGGCAAGTGTTCCGTGTAACGAACGATGTCGTAACTCGCGTATCCAACAGCACCACCAGTAAACGGTGGCAATTCGGGAATGTGAGCGGCCTTGAACTTTGCGAGTCGTTGGCGGATCTCTTCGAGCGGGTCCGCCGCTTCGTATTGCTCTCGGCCATCCCCGGAAACGACGGTTACGGTGGTTCGCGTTGCACTCAGCTCTAAGAACGGATCAGCTGCTAAAAAGCTGTATCGCCCAACCTTCTCGCCCCCAATCACGCTCTCGAACAGGCATGCGCTCCTACCGCTATCGATGCGATGAAACGCGGTCACGGGTGTCAATGCGTCGCTAAACAGGCATCGCCAGACGGGAACCAATCGATGTTCGCGGCCAAGTTTCTGAAAGGATTCGAAGTTCGGGGAGTGGCTCATCCTTGGGTCTCGGTGCGAGCAGGAATTGTCGTTATGCGAGCGAAACATTTGCTCACGAATCGCGGCGGGCAAGTAACCCAACACGCGTCCGCCAAGCTTATCAACGCATCTGTAGCCTCACAACGCGTGTGACTTACCTTGACACCCATCTCGGCAGAGCTAGAATCCGTACACAAACGTAAGTCGTGATATATTGAGACTTTGGAACTGCTCAGGCAATCTTCCTCCGCGATTATCCGCGGCGAGACAGGATCGACGATGAAGTGCCAGCGCTGCGAAAAACCGGCCACGTTCCATATCACCGAGTTGGCGGGCGACACTCCACAAGAGATCCACTTGTGTGAAGACCACGCGCGCGGCTACCTGCAACAGGAAGACGACGCCGAGGCCCCCTCGCCAACGCTGGCTGGGATGCTCGCTCAGCAGCTAAAGCTAGGGCAGACGGCACAGGAACTGGCGCGACTGGATAAGCAGGCTTGCCCTGTCTGCGGTATTACGTTCTATGAGTTTCGGCAGGAAGGCCGGCTCGGGTGTCCTCACGATTACGTCAGCTTCGAAGAGGAGCTAGAGCCGTTGGTCAACAATATCCACGGGGCTCGTGAACACGTTGGCAAGCGCCCCAAGCGAGCTGCGACGAGTACCGATCGACGCACGGATTTGATCCGACTTCGACGCGAGATGAAGGAAGCAGTCGAGTCGGAAAACTACGAGCGAGCGTCCGAATTGCGTGACGAGATTCAGAAGTTCGAGCAAAAAGAGAATTGATCGATTCGGCGGTCGTCGCTGGAATAGGCTCCCTTAAAGACATCGGACATTGACGTGAAATTGGAACAATTAGCAAGCCGATGTGGTGAGTGGCTACGGGGTTCTGGTCCCGAATCGGATATCGTAATCAGCAGCCGCATTCGGCTCGCTCGGAATCTTGCTGATTTTCCGTTTGTGCGTCGCTGTAACGATGCAGATCGCGCGGAAGTTGTGGCGGCGTTGAAGGAGCAGTTGGAGAATGTCGACTTTTTCAAGGACGTTGCCTACGTCGATGTCGATTCTTTGCCGCCGGTTGATCGACAGTTCCTCGTCGAACGGCAATTGATCAGCCGAGAACTGTCCGAAGGCGAGGGGGCTCGAGGAGTTGCCATCGATCCGAATGAAAAATTCAGCCTGATGCTGAACGAAGAGGATCATCTGCGAATCCAGGTAATGAACAGCGGACTCGATCTTCAGTCGGCGTGGGAGCATATCAACAAGATCGACGACTTGATCGAGGAGCACGTCACTTATGCTTTCAACGACCGGCTGGGATATCTGACGGCTTGCCCGACGAACGTTGGGACGGGAATGCGGGTGAGCGTGATGCTGCACCTGCCGGCATTGGTCATTACACGGCAAATCGAGAAAGTTTTTCGCAGCCTGCAAAAAATCAGCTTAGCCGTGCGGGGTCTGTACGGTGAAGGATCACAGGCGATGGGTGACTTCTACCAAATCAGTAACCAGATCACACTCGGTCGCAGCGAAGAAGAGCTAATCGAACAGGTCTCCGAAGTCGTCCCGGTGATGATTGATTACGAACGTCGCGCCCGCGAATTCTTGGTCAAAGAAAGCCAAAAGGATCTTCACGATCGCGTCAGTCGCGCCTTCGGAATCCTTTGCACCGCGCAGACCATCAGCAGCGAAGAAACCATGATGCTGTTGTCGAGTGTTCGGATGGGAGTGAATTTGGGGCTGATCGCAGACGTCGAAATGCCCACGATCAACCAGCTGTTCATTCATACCCAACCCGCTCACCTACAAAAGCTTCGTGGCATCGAATTGGACACGGCAGACCGCAACTCCGAGCGAGCCAGCTACCTTCAACGGCACCTCCGCAAATCCGACGGCGGCAGCGGCGAGCAGAACTAGTTGCTCGCGACGTACTGCGTTGCCCCGCGTGCGTGTCGTGTGGATATGTTTTACGATAAACATGCCACGTTGAATGTCGGTCCGGGCCACGTTCCAGGAATGGTAGATTTCTTTGTCGGAGGCGTAATATCGTGCTCAGGTTTTCAGTTGTCGTCGTGGTTGCCGCCAGTTCGTTGACACACATCGTTGCGTTTGCAGGTGAGCGCGTCGACCCAGCACAAGCGGAAGTTGAAGACAGTAGTGACATCCTGTGGTACGACGTCCAATCGATCGGTATCGAAGGTCAAGCTTGGAGCGACACGAAGGCGAAGTTCGATCGCTTGCCAGCCAAAGCAGAAGGTGTCGTTCGCTCGCCTGTGTGGGGGTTGAGCCATCATTCGGCGGGGATGGCCGCTCGTTTTAAGACCGATGCGACGACGATCCAGGCGCGTTGGTCATTGACCTCAAGCAGTCTGGCTATGCCACACATGCCCGCCACCGGTGTTAGTGGTTTGGACCTGTACGTGAAGACCGAGGCAGGGAACTGGCGTTGGTTGGCGAACGGGAGACCGACCAAGTTTCCGGAAAATCGTGTCATGCTCGCGCAAGGCATTCCGGCGGGGGATCGCGAGTACATGCTGTATCTGCCGCTTTACAATGGTGTCACCTCGGTCGAGGTCGGCGTCGCGAAGTCGAATTACATCGAGCGACAGCCGCGCCCCGAAGCTGTGAAACCGATTGTTTTCTATGGCACGTCGATCACGCAGGGCGGTTGTGCCTCGCGGCCTGGAATGGTTCATACCGCGATCCTCGGACGCCGGTTGGATCGCGCGGTGATCAATCTTGGCTTCTCTGGCAACGGCAAGATGGAGCAAGAAGTCGCCGATCTGCTGGCCGAGTTGGATGTTGATGTCTTCGTCATCGATTGCTTGCCGAATATGAACGCTGCTGAAGTTGCGGCACGAACCGAACCGCTAGTTCGTACGCTGCGCAAGGCTCACCCGACGACACCGATGTTGCTGGTGGAAGATCGCAGCTATAGCGACTCGTTCTTGGTCAGCAGTAAGCGGCAGCGTAACGAATCGAGTCGCAAGGCGTTTCTTGCAGCCTACGACCGATTGACCGCTGACGGTATCACAGGGCTGACTTACCTCGAAGGCAAGCATCTGCTCGGTGACGATGGCGACGCGACCGTCGACAGCTCGCATCCGACCGACCTTGGTTTTGTACGAATGGCCGACGCGTTCGAACCCGTCTTGCGAAAGATGCTGCCAGGCGAGTAACAGCAGAGCGGAATGCCATCGATACTGCCGCGTGTAATACGTCTAGTTCTTAGACCGGTTGTAGTTGGTCCTCCAGCGGATCAGTGTCTCGGCCTAGGCCGTTCCAGAAATCGTCAGTGTGTTCCGCTGCTGTGCGTGACGGGTCGTCTCGTTCTGCGCGTCGAATCGGCGTGTGCGTCGCAACTCCTTTCGTGTGCCAATCTGAGGGTGTGGCGGAGTCCTCTTTCGTCGCCAGCCGACCGGGTGTTTCGGCCAACTTGCGGATCACGTCCGCGTCTGACGTGTCTTGAGTACGCGGTAGCGAATGCAGCGTCGTCCTGCGTGCGGTCGCTTCGCCCTCGCTCAGACTCGCACGGTTGATCCGGTTGATGACCTGCAGTGCATCAATTGGCGATAGGAAAGTGTCGCCGTTCACGTCGAGAAAATGCGAGATATCCAGCGGGCTTGCCGGTGCCGCCAGCGCCATTGGCCCCGTATCGTTGATCCGGTTGATGACGACTAAGGCATCGATCGGCGAGACACTTCCGTCCTGGTTGACGTCGGTCGGCTCGCCGGGGTTCTGCCAGGGGGTGGCTCGCGTTCCGCTGGTCAGGGTATAGCTGAGCGTGAGCGTGGCCGCATCGGGCCAGGTGGTGATCGTCTGGCCGAGCGTCAGGCGAATTTGCACGTTATCGCCGTCGACCAGTTCCGCATCGTCGTTGTCGTAGATCACCGACCAAGTCAGATCGTCCACGGAATCAACTAGCCCGCCGACGGCGGTGACTTGGATCAGGTGATTGCGTGCATTGTCGTAGGCATGTTTGGCGTGCATCCAATTTGATGGACCGCGATACATCGCCATGTCGGGAAACCATTCATAACCCGGCACCAAGACATTTTGCATATCGTGCGACAAGTCCAGTGTCGTGCCCTGTAACTCGACGCGGGCTGTGTCGTGAGTCGGCACGAATTCCATGTTGCCTTTCTGCGTTCGGCCATCGTCCAGCGGATCGCCATTGGAACGATTGCCGATGAAGTCCTCATTGGGATCGATCGCCAAGTACCAATCGGGCAGCACATCGAACGCTTCAAAATCGCGAGCCACGAACATGCTGTTGATCGCCAGCGGCACAAACTGTTCGCTGAGCGCTCGATGCAAGTCGCCGGTGCCTCCCGAAGAGTCAACCGCCTTGCCGCTGGCGTTGGTGATCGTCACGTCCACGTCGGTGACGGCTTCCTCGGCGTTGGGAGGATGCAGGTAATGATCGGTGGTGATTTCAAACCGCTCACCGACCGCAGCGTCTTCGGCAACTTGGGTGGTTTGAACGTGCAGTCGTCCGTCCTCGGTGATGCCCAGCAGCCGCAATTGCTGGACTTGTGGTTCGTCGATGTGTCGGTCGTCGCTGCTGTAGAATTGCAGACCGCGCACCGAAGTCGTCAGCGGCCCGCTTTCGCTGGCCGGTCGGATGAATCCGTTGGTCAGCAACACCTGCGTGATGGGACGATCGCCAGTATCTGTTTCGTAATAGATCTCCAGAACATTGCCGCGCAGATTGACGTGCGACGAGTCGGGATTGGCAACGTCAGAAGGATACGACAGAACCATGTCGATGACCGGCAAGTTGTCTTCGTCGATCTCCCGAACCACCGCCCGCCAACGTCCGTCACACCAATCGTCGTCCGAATCGGCGCAGAGATCAGGCACGATCTCCGGCGCATCCACCTGCACGAAGTTCGCGCTACCGTTGACCGCGAAGAGAAGTTTACCGTTGACGGTGTCCTCGGCAATCGCCACGACGGAAGTCGACGGGGAAGGAAGGCTTGGATCGCCGCTGGTTCGTTGCGATTCTAACCAATCGTCAAAGATCTGCGGTTCATCAAAGCTCTCATGCCAGATAAAGCCTTGGCTGTCGGCAGTAAATCCCACCGCATAGCCGTGGTTGCTGACATCTTCCACCACGCCTTCAAAAGGATCGCCGTTTGCATATTCAAGCAAAGTAACATCTCGGTTCGAGTCCCAAACCGCTGCTTGAACAACACCGACCGGGGGAAATGAATCGATTACATACGCAACCCAACCACCGAGAAATCCACCGTCTGTAGAAATCGCGTTGGCCTGGCCTTGCACCCCGATTGAATCATCCAAAATGTGGATCCCTTCCGCGTCCCAATAGACGGCGAGTCCGCCCGGTTCCCCACCTAACGTTGAAGTCCCAACTTGAATGCTACCATCCGCTGTTACGTCGAATGCGCGGGCCCCATTCAGGTCATGACCTGCGAGAGGTTTGATTCCAGTCGTCGGCGACCAAATCATCGCACCATCTAAGTTATTGAAGTCGCCAGCGATGCCGTCGCTCCATGCCGCGAAGCCGTTACTTGTGTTTCTGCCACCATCAACGTATCCGATTCCTACAGGAGTTTCGGGAGACAACCTAAGCCAAGTGGTTCCTTCACCGTTGTCTACCGAGCCCGGTGATTTAGACACTCCCGCAATGCGAGAACTATCGGAGGAAATGCCTCCGACCACAACATCAGGCCCAAGCCCAACCAACGTGGCCGATGAAATCGCGTCGCGATCTTCATTCACGTAGAAAACTTTGGCGATTTGCTCTCCCGCTTCCTCTTCGGTACCGACGAGCGTTACCTCGGCTGTCTGTGGATTGAAACCCATGTCGACGACAGCGACATCATCCGCTGCGGGAACGATATCGACAGCCAATAACGTCCGCTCGCCCAAATGCTCAAATAACAAACGCCGTTCGCGACGCGAGCGACGTTTTTTGATGTGAGTGGCCTTGCGGAACAACTTCATGGGAGTGGCTATATGGAAGCGCGAGGTTCGATGGAATTGCCAGAACCCCCATTGTCGGCACCGGGTGTACGATGAGCAAGCAGAAGGTAATCGAGACAGCGCTATCCCGTTACCGAAACGCGAGGCTTTGCCGGAAAACGGTTGGGGCTGAGGCGACTGCCCTTTTGTAGCCATCACTTTCCAAGTGATGAGCCCTCGTCACTTGGAAAGTGACGGCTACATTGGTGTTCCCAACGTACTAACGTCCGCCGCTCGCCATTGCAGATCGCGCTACGAAACTTGTTGAGGGAGCTTTGCTCTCAAAGCAGGAATGATCACCTGCGGGACAAATTTCGCTAGACGTTCGTCGCTCGAAAGCGGGGTGATCTGCTTGATTAACGTACTTGAAACGTGAGCCAACTCCTCGTCGGCCATCAGAAAGACCGTCTCGATTTCTGGGTCAAGTTGACGATTCGCCATCATCATCGTGAACTCGCTTGCGATGTCCGTCAGTGGTCTTACGCCTCGGACCATCACGCGCGAACCGCAATCGCGCACGAACTCGACGGCCAATCCGGAAAATGATCGAACTTCGACGTTACCGCAATGGGCGGTTGCCTTAGTCAGCAACTCGGCGCGCTCTTCTGGAGAAAATAACGACGACTTTTCGACGTTTATACCGATGCCGATGATCAGCCGATCGAACAGCCGACTCGTCCGCTCGATCACGCTCATGTGCCCCAGTGTGGGAGGATCGAACGAGCCGGTGTAGATCGCGATATCAGAACTTAGCTCGGTCATGTCACCTCCGGGGGCGCAAACGCTGGATCGGGACTCGTTTCAAACAATGCGACGACGTTTCGTTTGCGCAAGTAACGGATCGCAACTGCATAGAAGACTAGCTTGATCAGTGTCCAAGCGCACTGCGTGACCATTCCGACGACGATCGACATGCGAGCGATGACTTTGCCGAACTTCTCGCCGCCGATATCTTCGCCGTCAGGACCTTTCATCATCTTTGGCATGTACAGTTCCATAATCGGAGCGATGCTCAGTTGCTGGAACGCAAAGACGACGAATTGGCCGATCTCATAGACCAGCAGAGAAACGCAAATCCAAACCAATAACTGTCGACCGGACGCTTTGAGCCCCAGTGTCCTTAGTCCTGCAACGAGCAATCCGATGCAGAGCCCGAGTTGTGCAACGCATAAGATACTATTTGCGAGACGAAATCGCTTCATCTCGGCCGCCATCGCGTTGTTCATATCTTGTTGAGCTTGCCTTTGTGCTTCGTTCACGGCCCCGATTGACCCAATCGTTTGCTGCACTTGGGCGCCAAACAGCACGTTAAAACCCTTCGCAGCAGCGGACAAAGTCCCCAGGACTCCGAGCACGACCGCGATGATGCATATCGCCGTTAACCCGCCAGTTCGGCGAGTCGCGACGTCAGGCATCTCGCTCGGTCGATAGGGGTTTACATCGGTAAACGGATTTGACTGTGGAGTTTCTGTCACTGTGCAGCCTGTCTTTTGGCTTAAGCCCGTTAGTCGTCGAAAGTCACTCTTGGAACGGTGTCTGTCCATAGCGAACCGGCGAGAATGTCATCGTGATTTCGTCTCCCGAAAATCCTTCTTCACCCATGCGGAACGCTGTTCCGACAGGTGTGTTCAGGTAGACAATCAATCCGTAGATGCAAAGTGCGATGCTGGTCGGTGCGCAGTAGCAAGTAATGATGGTTCCGACGCCCGCGATCATTGAAATGATTCCCAGCGTGCGGCCCTTGAATTTCCAATTTCGATAGCCAGCATACACATTAAGTGCTCCGATGATCCCGATCACGACTCCCAGCCCGGCATACACCCACGAGATAACATCGGCCATAACTTCAGGCGATGGACCGTTACCTTGTTGCATCGGCGGGTTGCCCATCATGCCGTCGCGCATCGCGAAGGCCATGAAAATACCCATCCCAATCAGCCCCAGACCTGCCAACAGATCGAGCGCACCTTGAACCATCATCAGGATGCTGACGATACGGACTTGCCCGACCATGCCCGGTTCTTGTGGCGGTGGAAGTTCGCCGCTTCCAGAAGGCGTTGGTGTTCTGCCCGTGGGGGCTTCGTAAGGATTTGACATCCGCGAGACTCGTTTCGTATTTAGGGTTAATGCAGCGCAGCGATCAGACGATCGACGTCATCGGAATTGGCATACGCGTGAGCACTGATTCGCAGTCGTCCGTCTCGGCAACTGAGTACAACGCCTTCGTCGAGACAGCGGCGACGCGCTTCCGTCGGATCACGTCCGGGCAACTCGAACGACACGATACCAGAGCGATGATCAGAACCAGATCGATGATCAGATTCGCGATGGCTCAATATGGAAGCTCCAATTTCGGCGAGTCGGTCACACGCTAGATCGGTGATCGATAAGACTCGATCACCGATCGGTGATTGACGGGAAGTGAGACCGAACGACGCCAGCATATCCAAGCTGGCACCGAGTGCCAACAGACCGACCATATTCTGTGATCCTCCTTCGTACCGAGCGGCGCTATCGCGCATTTTGAGTTCGATGCGACTGAAGTCATATTGATGAACGACGCTGTTCCAGCCGACTCCGAGCGGGCGAAGCAAGTCGAGATGTTCACTGCTAACGAACAAGAATCCAGCCCCTTCTGGCCCCAGCATCCATTTGTGGCCGTCGGCCGCAACGAAGTCGACACCTGTTTCTTTGACGTCCAACGGGAACACTCCGACTCCCTGGATTGCGTCAAGACAGACCAGAATGCCTCGTTCGTGAGCCAGCCTCGCGAGTTCTGCGACATCGAGCCGCCAGCCGCTCGCGTAGCCGACCCAACTGACCGCGATCATCTTCGTCTTTTCATCGCAGGCCTCGAACAAACGCTCGAAATCGACCCGCCCGTTCTCGACGGGGACCAATTTTGCGGTTACGCCGCGGGAAGCTAGATTCATCCAAGGATACAAGTTGGATGGAAATTCGTTCGCCAGAGTGACAATATTGTCCCCGCTGTGCCAGGGAAATCCTTCGGCGACCAGGCTGATTCCAGCAGTTGTATTGGTGATCAACGCGATTTCGCTCGGATCAGCCCCAATCATGGTGGCCGCTATTTTTCGAGTCTTTTCGAGGGCTGCCGCCCACTCAGGCCAGACGGTGTCGCCTTGCCGCGAGGCATCGTCGGCCCATCGTAAGACAGCGTCTCGCGCTGGCGAGGGCAGGGGGGCGACTGCTGCATTGTCGAAATAGGCCCACGTCTTTGTTACTGGCATTAGGTCTCGGAATCCTTGCCAAGACCGGCTCGCGACCGAATCATTGTCCATCCGTACATCCTCTACGAACCTGGAATCGAAGGGTCCCGGCCACTTAGCGGAAAGGAATCCTAAGAAAGAGGCGGGCACACCGGTGACATCGGAAATGTAGGAATTATACTAACTTGAACACTGTGACCCCAGGAACACTGTGACCCCAGGAACACTACGCCCCGAGGGTGCAGTGGCCCGAAAACAACAGCGGCACGTCAGAGACGAGTCGTCAGGGGAAACAACGGGTCAGGCTTGCAACACTGAGGAAAGCAGCGAATGCCCAAGGCGTTATGTCTGACGGGGATGGTGATTTCCATCGTCGTCTTCCTACTCTTCTTGCTGGACCTAATCGTCAAGGTTCCGTTCCAGCGCGCAGACCCCGTCATGGACGTGGTCTTTGTCGTGTGCGCGGGGATTCTAGGCTTTATCAGTTGGACGACATTTCGCGAGCAAGATTGACTAGCTACGGAAATATCGGAGTTGCCGTCCGACTACGCAGCGCGCAACACCGAGTGTGCCGAAACCGCTTGACGCTGTGGTGCTAGTCGTGCGAGTAAGCCTTGCATTGTGACGGGCGCGATCGATCCTTTGTTCCTGCGACGTTGAACGGTTGTGAGAATTCGTTCCAAGGTTGCGGCTTCGGTCGGATCGGCCAGCGACTCCAGTCCGACCACTAGATGGACTAGACCGTTTGATCGCGCGGCTCGCGACAGAGCGCGATTGATGGCCCACTCGATGCCACCGAATTGCCACCGCCCTGTTGAGGGCAGCGTAAACGAAACCGGCGCTTGCCATACGCCAAAGCGAAGTGATTGAGCCTGGAAACCCGTATTCATGGGAGATCGGACGACTGAGATTCGGTGCTTTACCAGTAAGTCCAAGTTCGATGTCAGCTCGGTATCCGCCAACGCGATGGTGCGAATAGTTGCTCCGTGAGCTTTCGCAGTCTTAACATGGCTCGCCAATTCGCGTGCGAACCGAGTACGCCCGACATTCGGTCCGGCCCACGTCGAGTCCGCCAGAATTGCCAGTTCGTGCCTCAACGATTCCCCACGTAATTTTTCGATTAGCCCGACGCATCCAGGAGAGCGAGCCGAGAATGTTGCCGGGATCTGGGCTCGACGAAGCGTCTTAAGTAACGGACTTAACTCGGTTTGGAGTCTCTGCTCTGCATGCTCACCTAAGTCAACGGACAGCGAAAAAACTCCAGTTCCTGCGTTGTGCGACATCCTATTTTCTCTCCGATAAACCCGGAATCCGATCTATTCACGATCCGCCTGGCATTCCCTTTCATCGGCAATGTGGTGAGATCTGGTACACGCGGTATCTTGCGTCCGTGGTAATCCCCCGTCTCGCTTCTGGTCGCCCAGTCTGCCTAGGTTCGGCTGATCAAATTTGACCGGCTTGGTACGCGTTGCGGTTTGTTACGGCTGCTTGCATTGCACAGATTCCGATCGGAGGGCATGTCAACGACAAGCTGCTTGCGTAATACCGAAGTTTTTCTCCGCGAAAACGTAGCCTTCATCACCCGTAACCCGTTATAATGCCAACTGCTTAAGCACTGGCGATAGTCGCTGTTCGCTCCGCGAATGTGGCGTTCGTTCGAGACACGAACAACCACGATGCGATGTCTCCATTTCGTTGATATCTACTCGCGAGGTTTGCCGTATGGCCACCGATGACCCGCTGTTTGACGATCTGCAGCCACTGACCAACGATCTTGACCCTCTCATGGAGGATCTGGAGCCGTTGACAGAAGAACTCCAGCCGCTCGGAGCAGACACTGTTATCGAAGCCAGTGATGCTGATCCGCTCGGGCTTGGCGACATCGACCTAAACGCCACTGGACCCATCGCCGCTGAATCGGCTGCTGCTGACTCGCTAACGCCCACTCCGTTGGTCGCCGATGCAGCGACCGTTCCCGAAGAGGCAATCGCAGTTCCAGAAGCGGACGGTGATGTAGATGATGATGACGAGTATGAGGATGAAGAGCCCTCGCGACTCCGTGGGTTCAGTCTGCGCAATGCGATTCGAGGCATTGGCGCGTGTGGATTCTCGATGATTGTCCATGTGTTCGCGCTCGTCATCTTAGGCCTGATGACCTTCGACACCGCTATTGAAGCAGCGAGCCAGCTGATCGTTGCTTCTGCTCCGCAGGAGGAGATCGAAGACCCCCCGGTTGAAATCGAGTTGCAGAAAGAAATTGAAACCGTGACCGAGCAAACGGTCTCAGTGTTCAGTGCCGCGCCAGCGGTTGGAATTGCAGGCGGTGGACCCGTTGCCGCCGGCAGCCCGACACTCGACATGACGCTTGTGGAAAAAGCGGAAACGACAGAGATTCAAATTGACGCACCAACGATCGGGATGCCCGATTCGACCGTCTTGGTTGAAGCAGTTCCCGATGGTGAAGTAAAGGGTGAGCCCCGAGATATCGTCGACAGTTATCAGACGGCGATGGACCGCATCGCGCAGGAATTAGTTTGGATGCTCGACAAGAGCCCCGTGCTCGTTGTGTGGTGCTTTGACCAATCGGAAAGTATGAAGGACGACCAGCAGGAGTTGCGCGACCGGGTTGCCAACGTCTACAACCAACTAGGCATCGTTGGCACTTCGAACAGTGACGCCCTTCTCACTGGCGTCACAAGTTATGGCAACGGCTTCATCGATCACACACAGAAGAAGCCGACGAGCGACCGTGAAGTGATTCGTAAAGCGATTGATTCGGTTCCGATCGATGACACCGGCGAAGAAATGATGTGCCAGGCGGTGGGGCAAACTATTACCACCTATCGTGAAGCTGCTCGCCGCGGTCGCAAGATGGCTATGATTCTAGTGACCGACGAGAGCGGAAATCGCAACAATAACGACCGGTATCTTGAGCAAGCAATTGCCGCCGCAAAGTCCGCGAATTGCAAGCTCTTCGTACTCGGCCGCGAATCGGTGTTTGGTTACCCGTTCGCGTACATTCGCTGGAAGCACCCGGAAACGCAACACGTCCACTGGCTTCAGATCGACCGTGGTCCTGAAACCGGTTTTCCTGAGCAGCTTCAAACGAACGGATTCCGTCGTCGCTACGACGCATTCAGCAGCGGCTTTGGGCCTTATGAACAGACACGCATGGCTCGCGAGACTAACGGCGTCTTCTTTATGCTGCCCAGCGTCGAGACAAATCTCGTCGGTGCACAAAAGCAAAAGTACGAACTCGAAGCGCTACGCCCCTTCCGTCCGGACTTGCGTTCGCGCCAGGAGGTTTTCGTCGATCGTGATAAGTACCCACTACGCGCGCTGATTTGGAAGGTCATCTCGGATTTGAACCCGCATAACAAGGGCGCCCAGAAGGCTGTTGAAATGCGCATGGAGTTCTCACTTGAACGCGTTAAGTACGTAAAAGAGATGCGTCAGGAACAACAAAAGGCAAAGATGCACCTGCAGTACATGGCGGAAGCCGAGAAGGCGCTTGCAGCAGGGAAAAAGCTTCGCGACCAGGAAGTCGAACCTCGCTGGCGTGCAAACTATGACATCATCTTCGCGCAGCTTGTCGCCTATCAAGCTCGTATCTATGAGTACGGAGTTGCTTTGGAGGCTTTCATGGGGGAGCCCAAGACGGCGCCGCTAATGAAGGGAACGAGCCGCTTGGTGCATTGGGATGTTGGAACGGTGAAGCCGACGCGCACAGAAGAGTCAAAGCCGTACATCGATCGTGCGACGGTGCTGTTCAAGGAAGTTCAGGAAACTCATCCAGGCAGTCCCTGGGCGGCGCGAGCTGCGTGGGAGTTGCGGCGCGGATTTGGAGTCGACCTTCACCCGGACTATCACCATCCTTACACCGGTACCGTGACGATCAAGCCACCGAAGCTGTAAAGGCGGCAGCCCGCAACCGGAGTTCGTTAATGGATTACCGAACGAATTTGCCGATCGTAGCGATAGATGCCCGCTTAAAGATGGGCTCGTTTTCGGCTCCTTCTCCAATGCTAGGTTATGCTTCAGCATGATCGTAACGCCTCAATCCGCGAAAGGATCGACCTGATGCCTCGGATGATTTCACGTCGAACGGCCATCGGATCTCTCGTATCTGCCTTCGGTCTGCCTGCTGCGGCATCCATCGCCACTACGGTTGACGCAGCCAAACGTGATCCCAAATGGGAATCTGCGATCGAACGTGGTTTGAAGTGGGTCGCGAGCGAACAGTCGTCGCTCGGGCATTGGACCGCCGGCAATTATCCGACTGCGATGACTGCCTTGGCCGGGACTGCACTGATTTGCTCCGGATCGACAACGACGCAAGGTCCTTACGCAAGACACATTCGTCGAGCCGTCGATTACCTCACGACGAAGAGTCGTCAGAACGGTTTGATCGGCGACCCAAGCACCGACAATCGATATACCTATGGACACGGATTCTCGATGCTCTTCTTGTCACAGATTCTTGGCGAGGAAGAAGACGCCGAACGTCGCGAGGAATTGATCGACATCCTGAATCGGGCGATCGATTTTAGCGGCAAAGCTCAAACACCGTCTGGTGGATGGGGCTATGTGAGTGCAAAGGATGGGAACAACTTCGACGAGGGATCGACGACCATCACGCAAGTTCAAGGATTGCGAGGTTGCCGCAACGCCGGCATTCCCGTTCCGTCTGAGACGATCGAAAACGCCAAGCAGTATATTTACAGCTGTAAGAATGCGGACGGAGGGATTTCGTACAGTTCGCGAAACCGAGGTAGTTCACGGCCCGCGATTACTGCCGCGGCGCTCGCTACGCTTTACAACGCCGGCGACTACGACAGCAAGCATGTTCCGGAAATGCTGAAATACGCCAAAGGAGCGTTGCACGAGATCGCGAAGAGCGGAGCGCGCTCGTTTGGTCATTGGCACTACACTTATCTCTACTATTCGCAAGTTGTATACCGCCAAGGGGCGGCGGTTTGGGAGCCGTTTCGCGACAAGCTCTATAGCCGAATCATCAGCGAGCAGGCGACGAATGGCGGCTGGACGGGCAACATCGGCCCGATCTACGTGGCCGCGTGTAACTTGATCATGCTCCAACTCGACAAGGCGTATCTGCCCGTCTATCAGCGTTAGACCCTTGCTGTACGCGTCCTCCGTTGAACTCGCAATCTGCCTTGGCTGGCTCGGCACAAGCCCCTAGAATTAGCACCTTATCTGAACGGTCGTCGAAATCGACAACGAGGGATGGGTCTTCGCGGAGGTAAGCTAGTGGCCGGGCGAATCGAAGGAGTGGTGGTCTCGATTAGCGAAGCGGGGAACCTCGTCACCGACATCGCTACGGCTCGGCTCGCCGACGTTCCTCGTGATGATCACGTAACCGTTCGCTGCGATGAACACGAGACGATCGGCATCTTTGATATTGGTCACGAACAACCGCCGTTCACGTTAATTGCGATCATTGGGGCGAGTGGTTTTTTGGAGCTAGAGATTGTCACCGATAGCGCCAAAATCATGCTGGGAGTATCGACCGGCGAGAAAGTCGAAGTTTGCTGGTAACGCTCCAGGCAGTTCGTACTCCACGCGAACAAGGTTCGCTCGGGTTTAGTTCATGAAGTCTCTCTCTCGTAGCCTTCGTTTTCTACTGCTTCAAGTGCGCGATTCTGACGATTCGATGCGAGCGCAGGAAGTACGTTGCTTTGCCAAGGGGTTCGACTGTAACGAAGATCAGATCGATGTTTTCGATCTTCTCGGCGGCGTCCCGTCAATTGCTCATCTCGATCATTTTGATGTTATCGTTTTGGGAGGAAGTGGAGATTACTCAGTGGCCAAGGGAGGGCCTTGGCTGCCGGCGGCCCTGGAGACAATGCAGGAGTTGTACGATATTAGCAAGCCGACGTTCGCTTCCTGCTGGGGGTTTCAGGCGATGGCCAAGGCGATGGGTGGCGAAGTGGTTACTGATATTGAACGAGCCGAACTGGGATCCGTCAGAGTGTGGCTGACGGAGGCCGGCAAACACGATTCTGTCTTCAGCGGCTTGGGTGACGCGTTCTTCGCGCCCATGGGGCATCAGGACATCGTTGATAGCTTGCCTGCCGATGCGATCTTGTTGGCTTCAAGTGATACGGTCGAGAATCAGGCGTTCTGCTTCGCAGGCAAACCGATTTACTGCACTCAGTTTCACCCAGAATTGGACCGCACGTCGTTTTTGCAACGCGTCGAAGCCTACCCACAGTACGTCCAAAAGATCGCAGGGATGTCGCTACAAGACTTTGCTCGTGAGCGTTGCCAGGAAACTCCGACGGCGTCGCAGATTCTCTGCAAGTTCCTCGATACTTATTTCGATGCTGCTGCGTAGAATTCATAGCATCCAGCCTGGCGTTCGCGCGCTGGTATGAGTAGCGTTCCCAACTACGAGAGCAGCAAATCATGCCGCATGTGGCCTTCGTTCCGCTGACTGGACTTCGCGTCCGCGAGGCGGAACTATTGGATTTAGGAATGTCGTTGCCCGGCTTGGCTCGCCGCGCGAACGCACTTGCCGAGTTGCCAGCATTGGGTCTACTGACGCTGGCGGGAATGACTCCGGCAACCTGGTCATGTAGCTACCACGATACCGCAACTGCTGATGAACAACTCGTCGAGCGAGTACTCGGAGAATCTCCGGACTTAGTTGCCATCTCCGCACTCACTGCGTCGGTGACGGAAGCGTACTCTTTAAGCGACAAGCTACGAGCCCGTGGCATTTCGGTCGTTTTAGGAGGACTGCACGCAACATGTGAGCCGGATGAAGCAGGGTTGCATTGTGATTCGGTTGTGGTCGGCGATGGCGAACCAGTTTGGCAGCAGATCCTGGACGATGCGACGAGCGGCTCAGTTAGACCGACGTATCGCGCCGCGTCCGTTTATGATCTGGCCGATTCTCCCGTGCCGCGATTCGAGTTATTGGGTGAACGATCGCGGCCACGGTTCACGCTGCAAACGGAGCGAGGTTGCCCGCTGGCTTGTGACTTTTGCGGTGCGAGTCGGCTGTTGGGAAGTTTCCGAGAGAAGCCCGTCGCGAATATTCGCGATGAACTTGCTGCGATCAATCAGATCGATCCGAGCCCTTGGCTTGAGCTGGCTGACGACAACACCTTCGCCGGTGGTCGCGATACTGAACTGCTGCTTTCCACAATTGAATCTGCGAATGCTCGCTTCTTTACCGAAGCGGATTGGAGAATCGGCGAACGACCAGAACTTCTCAAGCAACTTGCCGCCAGCGGTTGTGTCCAAGTGTTGCTCGGCATCGAGTCGCTTGTCTTTCGTTATCCCGGCATGGGGCCGAAGCAAAGTGAGTTCCAACGCATCATGACTGCGGTCGACGCGATTCAGGACGCCGGAATCGTCGCCAACGGATGCTTTATCGTAGGAGCAGATGGGGAAACAGACGAGTCCCTCGATCGTCTGATCAAGTTCATCCTCAACAGCCGTCTCGGCGAGGTTCAGATCACGTTGCAAACTCCGTTCCCTGGAACAGCGCTGCGGCGAAAACTGTCAATCGACGGGCGTTTATTGGCTGACCGCGATTGGTCGCACTATACGCTGTTCGACGTGACTTACCGCCCCGATCAGATTTCAGTCAAGCAACTCGAACGCGGTTTCCGTCGAGTCATCCGCGCCGTCTTCGACTCGGCTGCGAATAAGAAGCGGGGCGAGTTGCGAAAGAGTATTTGGCGAAAAAACCCTCGATTTCGTACATGAACATCAGCACGATCCTTCTATTCCTGTTCGGCGATCGCGACGCCATTTTGCAGATCGCTTCGGATGGTTGGTCATTGGTGATCGGAGCGTGTTTTGTCGTTTCGGCTGGGATCGCTCGCAACGACGCGCGGAAAGACTTGTTTCGAGATGTCTGGGTGTTACTGCTACCGTTCGCTGCATCGGTTGTTAGTTCGTTGGGCTTGTTCGCGTTCGTCTACTTACTCGCTTGGTGTCATTCCGCGCCGAAGAGTCATTTCGCATCGAGCTACGTCGCGTTCTTGGGCCTGTATTGGATGACCGCTCCTTTGGCTTGGATTTATGCCATCCCTGTGGAGGAGTTCCTTGACAAGGGCATGCTCGACCCACAACCAGAGATGACCGCAGAGCGGCTTGAGGCGTTAGATGCATTGCAGCGTTTGGCACCAACGAAAGGAAGCCTTCGATGACCATCACGACTCTGGTTAAATACTTGCTCGGCAGCAAACAAGCCATCTTGGACATCGCCGATTCGAATCGAGCGCTATGGCTTGGACTGTTGTTCGTTTTGTCAGCCGGCTTCGCACGAGAGTACGATGGCGAGGACCTTCTACACGAACCTTGGCACTTGTTGATTCCGCTCGGAGCGTCGTTGGTGTCGTCGTTCGTGCTGTACGGGTTGGTGTGGTGTGTCGCGGATGTGCGAAGGGCGAAGAATCCGTTCTGGCGAGGCTACGCGACATTTCTGATCTTATTCTGGATGACGGCACCACTCGCATGGGTGTACGCAATTCCCGTCGAAAGATTCCTTTCAGCGGCCGACTCGGTGCGAGCGAATGTCTGGTTGCTTGGTCTCGTTTCCGCGTGGCGAGTCGCATTGATCACGCGAGTCGTGAGTGTGGTCTACCGTTGCAGAGCGTTCGCTGCTTTCTTCGTCGTCATGTTGTTTGCAGACGCCGCCGCACTCGCCGCACTGAATTTCATACCACGACCGATCATTGGCATCATGGGCGGTATACGACATACCGAGGCTGAATCGGTACTGCTTGAAACTACGTTCTTTGTCGGCATGTTCGGTACTCTCACGATTCCGTTGTGGTTGTTCGCAGCCGTCGTCGTCGCTAGCCGACGATCACTGACTGACAGCTGGCAAACGAAACCATATATTCCTGTCTCACTCCAAGTTGACCGCTGGCTATGGATACTGGGAGCTGCCGCGATCGCCATCTGGGCCTTCGTGCTTCCAGCTACGCAGGACGAGCAAATAAATCGAAATCATGTTGAAAGCCTATTTCGCGCGGGCGATCTTGCTGGCGCGGTGGCATATATGTCGGAACGTCAGATCGATGACTTTCCGTCGCACTGGGATCCACCGCCTCGGATCGGGTTCGGTGAAGCCGAGCCTGACGTTTTCGATCTGCTTGAAGTTGTTGGCCGTAATGAGTCGGCGAGTTGGGTGCGCTCGATTGTCATTCAGAAGATCTTGCTCCAATCGAGTGCAAGTAGTTACGGCATTGATCGTTTGCTCGATCTAGCCGAGATGAACGAAGAGGACCTTGCGACTTACGTCGGTATACTCAAGGAGATCCACAACGGTCCAGAGATCGCAGCATCGCACCAGGAGGAAATCGAAGGCATCTTTTGGAAAGCCGACCAGTCTCAGGATCGATTCCCAATCAGTGACTCCAGACGCGAGCTGTTGTTGCAAATCCGCGACTTCAAACCGGACGACGACAAAATCGTTGAAGAATAAGGCCATCGTATGTGGCTTGCGAGAAATGGATTACCGCGTCAGCAATCACCCAAAGAGTCGTTCAGTTTCGAAGGACCGTCTTCACGAATCGCATGTCTTCTTCGACCAAAGTGAATCCGAGGTCACGAAAGGTTGCAGTATGTTTGCGATATCTGCGGTCATTCGTAGCGCTCGCGCGAGCGGTTTCTCCCAGTGAGCAGTTCGCGATCGCTGCCACGCCGTTAGTGCCAGCTCGACCGCTGGATCGCCGTCAGTTTTCAGCGAGTTCTTCGGTAACTGGTCGTAGTACTCACGAAAGATTGTCGTTGCCGCAAAGAACCTACGCAGTCCGACCGTATCGGCGAGTGCTGCCTGCACACGCAGGCAAGCGTGTTCACGAACGCGATGCGCCGGGTTGTTGCTCTCGAGCCCCCAATCGGGAAGGCTCAACGCGTCCGGCCCTTCAACAAGAAGATGGCACAGTTCGTGGAGAATCATTTGCGCGAGCGAATCATCTGCGTCGAGCGTCTCGGGTGTTCCAATCTGTAAGACCCCATCTCCGTTCCACGATGCAAACACGTCGGCACTGCGCTCGATCTCAACACCAAGTGAACGTGCCGTGTGAATCCAGATGAGATCGATTGGGTCTTGGTAGATGAACGGCGTGATTCGCATGGTTGGTCGATGAATTCGGCCTACTTTTCCTAGGTGATGATTTCACGGATCACATGCCCGTGAACATCGGTCAGCCGGCGTTCGATTCCGTTATGGTAGAACGTCAGCTTGGAATGGTCGATGCCCAGCAGGTGTAACGCGGTTGCGTGCAAGTCATAGCTATACGACGGATTCTCGACCGCTTTGAAACCGAGCTCGTCGGTCGCGCCATAGCCTACGCCGCCTTTGATGCCACCACCCGCGAGCCAAGCTGTGAATGCACCTGCGTTATGATCTCGCCCAGACGCTCGTTGCCCCTGTGCCGCGGGCTGTCGACCGAACTCGGTTGTGCAGATGACCAGCGTCTCTTCGAGGAGTCCTCGCTGCTGGAGATCTTCGAGCAGGGCAGAAGCACCTGTGTCGAGAACGCGTCCCCAATAGCCGTGATCTCGAACGACATCCTCGTGCGAATCCCAGTTCGGACGAATCTCTTTCGCCGTGGTATTCTCGGCACCACAATAGAGTTGCGCAAAGCGGACGCCGCGTTCAACCAGTCGCCGAGCCAACAGACACTGTCGTCCAAAGGGCCCGGTGTCGTCGTCCTTCAATCCGTAGAGCTGCGACGTTGCCTCCGTCTCGTCGTCGATGTTCGTGACTTCTGGAGCGCTCAGTTGTAAACGGGCTGCGAGTTCATACGCTGCCATGCGAGCTTCCAGATCAGTGTTCCCGCGCCGTTCGGCAAGGTGCTGCTGATTAAGTTGGCGGAGGAATTCGAGACCAGCGCGATCCGAGTTGCCTGTTACCCCAGCAAAGTCCTCGGGCGGAAACAGGTCGCTGATCGGCTGTCGATCGGCACGAGAGTCCAGCGTGGTGGCTTGATGCACGGCAGGCAAGAATCCAGCTCCCCAATTGATGATCCCGCCGGGAGGCAAACCACGCGGGTCTGGCGGGACGACGAAGGCGGGCAATTCCTCGTTCTCACTGCCCAGTCCGTAAGTCACCCACGATCCCATGCTCGGAAAACCGGGCAGGGTAAAGACGGTATTCATCATGAAGCAGGCCGGACCATGCAAAGCGGTCTTGCTATGCATCGAGTAGATGAACGCAAGATCGTCGACTCGTTGTGCCAACTTTGGGAACAGGTCTGACAGCCAAAGTCCCGATTCGCCGTGTTGGCGGAATGGCCAATGGCTCGGCTGACAGTTTCCTGGTTTCGACGCGAAGAATTGTAGCTCGCCGTCGGGATCGAACGGCTTACCAGCTCGTTTTGCAAGCTCCGGTTTGTGGTCGAACGTGTCGACTTGACTCATACCGCCAGGGCAAAAGATCTGAATGACCGCTTTGGCTTTCGCGACATGATCCATCGCCGACGGTTGGTGCGCTGCGCAAGCATCTTGGCGCAACATCGCCTGTGCCGCGACCCAGCCGATGCCGCCAGCGGAACATCGCAACAACTCGCGTCGGTTGAGGGTTCGTCGTTTCACGAGGTTGCTTCCCGTTAATCCACGTAGATGAATTCGTTGGCATTGAATAACGCTCGGCAAAGGTGCATTAGGCCTTGTTGCTCAACGAGTCGGCGTGCCCCAGCGACCTCGCTTTCTGACGCTGAACGCCCAAATGCTTCCCGAAACGCGAGATCGATCTGGGCATCTAAGTTGCTCGTCTCAGTGGCAATTCGATCGGCCCAATAGCGTGACTGCCGTAGCATAAAATCGTTATTGAACAACGCCAACGACTGGAGTGCCGTTGTCGTGATGTTTCGTATTGGAGTGAGATTGGCTGGGTCAGGACAATCAAGTGTTGTCATGAACTGAGGCGGCGTCGTCCGGACGATGAACCGATACACGCTTCGTCGCCACAATTCGGGCGAGTCGGCTGTTTTGTAGGTATAGACCGGTGCGTAAGCCTCTTGGTAATCGAAGTCGCGATATCCGGGGCCGAACATCTTGGCATTGAGCTTTCCGGTTACAGCTAAGACGGAATCGCGAACTGCTTCGGCTTCCAAACGGCGAGGATTCATTCGCCAGAGCAGCCGATTGTCGCTGTCAATCGCCACAGGGTTCTCTTGTCCCGGCGGGAGCGAGTCCGAAGCGACGTGACTCGTCTGGCGGTACGTTTCTGAGGTCACAATAAAACGATGAATTGCCTTCAACGACCAGTTCTCTTCGATCAACTTGTTGGCCAACCAATCGAGCAGTTCCGGGTGCGTAGGCTTCGCGCCGCCATAGCCGAAGTCGCTTGGGGTCGACACAATTCCTTGCCCAAAGTGCCAGTGCCAAAGTCGATTCACGGCGACTCTTGCTGTCAGCGGGTTCTGCGGAGTGACGATCCATTCGGCCAACGCGAGTCGTCGTTCACTTTCGCCCATCGACTCCTCGCCGAAGACGTTCGATGCTTCCTTCCAACCGAGCGCGCCCGGGAGAACGGCGTTTCCCGGTGTCTCGGGATCGCCACGCAGCAAGACACTCACGGTTGGCGGCGTCTCTGCGACGACACCAAAGAAGACAGGAGGTTGGCCGAGTGCTTCCAAGTCGTTCTGAAGTGCCGTCCTGGTCGCACGAACGTTGAGCAGCTGTTGCTGTACTTCGGTGGTGATTTTGCTCGGAGCAAGCGTTTGCAATCGTGGATCGCCGAAGCTGATTTGATCATGTCCGTATCCATTGCCTCCGTCCGTAGAGATCAGCGTCAGGAAGCGCGACTCGGGTGGAATTTCGAACTCGACAGAGACGGCATCGTTGCGTCCAAGACGTTCATGTTCCAAAAGCTTTCCATCCAGAAGAATTCGAAACTCGGCGCTTGGTTCAACAGTTCGACCACCGTATCCCACGACGGTCGAGAATCGCAGCATCACGGGGGCGCTGTTAGCTGGCCAGACCGCAGCGCGGATGGCCTTAACATCGAACGTGATTCCTGCATTCGCATGCAGACCGATCATGGAATGCCCGTCTTTGTTGAAGTCCGTTTCGCCAAGCATCGTCGAAAATTGGCTGGCAACTGGTCCGTTGCGGATCATGTCCCATGCATCGCCACCGTTGGTTGGCAAGCCGGTTGCAAACAAATCCGTTGAACTGATTTTGGTTCGCTCTCCGGCTGGTACGAAAACCCCATCGACGAAGTCGAACTCGCAAGTGGCAAAGTTACCAGGTTGGACGTTTCCAAGATCACCAAATGATCGCTCTTGAATCTTGCCGGTTCGGGCATCTATGCCGATTCCCTTTCGCCCTGCTCCAAATCCGTTCCCTCCGCCTACTACGTCTGCAAGATCAACAGCACGGCCTTCCAACCGACCGATCTCGCTGGCGGCGCGACGGATTTTGACTCCAAGGCTCTGGCTTTCGGACTCATATTTCTCGCGAGCGGTCGCACTAATGTCACGGTCGCCCCGCTTGAGTCCCGCGAATACAGCGGTTAGCTGGTAGTATTCTTGCTGAGTGATCGGATCGAGTTTGTGATCGTGACAGCGTGAACAGTTAACCGTCATCGCCATCGTGGCTGTCATGACTTGTGTTAGCATGTCGTCGAGGTCGAGTGCTCGGGCGGCGCGACGTAACACAGGACTCTTCGTTTCGACTTGTCCCACAAAGTCCCAAGGCCCAGCAGCGAGGAAGCCCGTCGCAACGACCGATTCCGCGTCGTCCGGAGCGATCACGTCACCGGCGATTTGTTCACGAATGAATTGATCATACGGCTTGTCGTTGTTGAATGAACGAATCACGTAATCGCGATAACGCCACGCGTTGTCTCTCAACTTGTCGCGCTCAAAGCCGTGCGTATCGCCATAGTGTGCGATGTCCAACCAATGGCGAGCCCAGCGTTCACCGAAATGTGGCGAGTCTAATAAGCGATCAACTAGCTTGTCGTAGGCAGCGGGATCGTCATCTGCAATGAACTTGGCGACTTCTCCGGGAGCCGGAGGCAAACCAATGAGGTCGAAGTACAGGCGCCGAATCAGTGTTCGACGATCTGCACGAGGCGAGGGGACAAGCCCTGCTGCACCTAACTTCGCTCGAACGAAGTGATCGATCGGATGCTGAGTTGTTTCGCCGTCAATCGCTTTTAGTTTTGCTGTAGCCGGCGGTTGCAGCGACCACCATGACGCGTCAGCTTTCGATTTGTTCTGAACGATGATCTGTTCAGGCCAATTAGCTCCCTCAGCAATCCAGGCTCGGATCGTCGCGATTTGGTCGATGGAGAGCGGAGTCCCGTCCTTGGGCATCGCCGGGCGCTCGCCCTCGGGGGCGATGATCGCTTCGAGCAGCATGCTGGAATCGGGTTTACCTGGCACAATGCTCCCCAATCCAGCATATCTTTGGCTGTCGCGAGCGACATCTCACCGCTTCTCTCTGTCTCGTTGTGGCAACGAATACAGTGTTCTCGAATCAGCGGCGCAACATCTCGTGCAAAGTCAACGGGTTCTGCAGAAACGCCGCACGTGGCGATCGAGAACAGGGCGGTGAGAACGGCGAGAGTTGGACGAGCGAACATCGGCGTGGGAGGGAGCGGGTGATCCAAGTTTATACCTTGTCCTATTTTGGACTGCGGCGACTTGTCGCAGCAGTCCAAATGGCTCACGGCTTGTCGCTTGGAGTATAACCCACCTCCGCTCGATTGGCGATTCAAGTTCACTCGATCCAGTTGTCGCCTGTAGCCCGATTTAAAACATCTACGGTCGGCATCGACGCGCTGTCGGTAGCGACAATCGTGGCGGATATCGTTGGGTTAAAGTTGCGTGTTCACTTTAACGTCTCTACATTTGGTGGCTGTCGACCTCTTGATGCTGACGTAGTTTGCAATCGAGACCGTCTCGGTTGCGATTCATTTCTTCGGGCAATGGGTGCGTGTGTGAATTGGCACAAACAACTACGGCAGAAGCTCGCTAACATCATCCTTGACCAAAGCGTGAGAGATTGCGTTGCGAGCTTCTTAGATCGCGAACTCGGAGATCCTTCAACCATCAAGCTACCGAATCGAGTCATCGATAAGCGAAAACGGCATGGCAAATCTGCAACGGTCAAGAAATGGAACGGTCTTGATCTCGAAGCCCTTGTCGCGGTCGTCGACGAACAGTTCTCGAATCGAATCCAGAACAAGCCGGCAGAGCTCAAGACATGCCTCAAGTACATGCGACACGTGCGCGACTATGCGAGCCACATCGAAGGCGATCCCAATATCCCTGAGTTGATCACGTACACTTCCTTCCTTCACCGGTTTCTCAACTTTATCGAAGCACCGACGGAAGTTCACGGCGTGATCGAGGAGCTTGAAAGAGAACTGTTACAATCCCGTAGCCTTGAACTTGGAGTGAGCGTGTCGCCTGACGCAAGCGTAAACTCCAATGCACCAGATCAAGACAAGTTCCACACGGTCAACAATGATCCATTTACTCAAGTCGAAGGGTTGCTGGATAGACCCTCGAATTTCGTCGGCCGCAGTGAGATCATCGAGCGTATCCATGAGTTTGTAAACGAACATGAGTTGGGAACGCTGATCATCGAAGCCGAGCCGGGGACTGGTAAATCAGCAATCATTGCACGATGTGTCCGGCACAAGTTCGCAGAGACTACGCCTCGCCCTGCGTGCTTCGTCTATCACCAAAGCGAAGGCATGACCGACCCCGCCACTTGCATACGCACGCTGTATGATCAGTTAGTCGAGATTCACAGTATCGATCAGGCAGCAGTTCTGGAGCCAACCGATGATGCACGGCGACTCCGAACAAAGCTAGAACGCTTGCTCGCCGATCACGTGTCTCCAAAACTCGGTGAAGGCAAGCAATTGATCTTCATTGATGGCTTGGACGAAGCGGACATCGGCAAAGACTTGACGTCGTATCAGGCTCTGCCTTCGCCGCTACCCAAGGGGATCATCTTGGTCGCCACCACGCGCCACATCCCTGCTCGCAGTGAAGTCCTCGTACGCCGTGAAGACGTCGAACGAGTGAATCTGAACTCGACGGATTTTGACATTGCTAACGGAAAGGATGCAGAGGAGTTCGTAACATCTCGATTAGCCGGGAAGTCCAGCGACGCAACCGTCCAGCGTGAAATCTGTCGTGTCGGAGGCGGCAACTTCCTCGTACTGCGTGAACTCTGCCGATGGGTGAGCGAGAAACTGTCCCCGCAGGAAGTCCCGGACTTTCTAAAGCGACTCGCCACCGAAACTGGCACTGAGTCCGACAATCTTCACCAGCTTTACGAAGAGTTCTGGAGGCGACTCCCTCAGCAGAAACTCGACACGATTGGTGAGGTCGCTGGCCTCTTGCTTGTCATTCGAGGGCGGGCTACTGAAAGTCTGTGCGTCGAAGCCTTGGATGCCGGACTGACGAAATGGGAGACGGCTATCGATGCGATGGCTGAGTATCTCCGACCGCGACAAGAAGTAAATGGATCGACGTCCTTTGGTTTCTATCACCAATCGTTCGCCGACTACTTGCAAACGAAAGTGAAGGTCTTTGCCGATCAAGCTAAGAATCGCATGGCCGAAATGTGTTTGCGCTGGCGCGAGCTGATTGACGACGTCCAGGACTACGCATTGCAGCATGGCCCCGAACATTTTTGTCGAGCAAAGCGATGGCATGACTTGAGACGTTTGTTGACTGACTTTGAGTTCATTGAAAAGAAGTGCAATCGGGGCAATGTCTACGAACTCGTGGCCGACTTTGATCTTGCTCGGCGAAGTGATCCAGATTGGCTTCAAGCAAATGAAAACGAGAATCGGCGGCAGAAGACGCTTGATAATTGGGCTGCTGATGTCAAAGAAAGTGGATCTCGGTGGAGTGCCGAACTCAGGCGTGCGTGGCAGCATGACGGTTCAGAGTCGGTGGAGCTAGAGAGATCGTTTCGATTCCCCGACCCACCGGATACTTCGGACCTGTGCAATCTCTTTCGCGGAAAGTGGGACGAGTTGTGGGACGCCGGTTCTTGGTCTGAGTCCATCAGCGAGCTGGAGTCTTGGCGAACATTCTTGACACATTCTGCAGTGACGCTGACCCATCATCCGCAAGCACTCTATCAATGCGTCGCAAATAGCTCGGTAGGAAGGAATCTTCGCGAGCAAGCAGAGAAAGTACTCTGCGATGGTAAAACACCTTGGCTCGAAGAACGGCCGCATGTTGAAGTAAACGCCGGCGCGATCCCGCTTCCAACAATACCAGTGAAAGCAACAGCGTTCGCAATTAGTGCGGACGGACGCCGTGCTGCTACTGGGGAAGCGAACGGTAAACTACGACTCTGGGATCTCGTTTCTGGGAAACAATTATGCTGGGAGCTTGCTCATCGAGAAGAAGTCTCACATGTGTGTTTGTCGGTCGACGGCAGCCGACTTGTTTCCGTATGCACGAGTGGTTCGATTCTGGCGTATGATTGCAGAGAGTTTCGGCAGATCTGGTCCGCTGAGACGGAGCGAGACATTGTCGATATTAGCTGCTCGCCAGAAGGCTCTGTCATCGCGGTCGCGGGCAGTGACGGAAAGATCCGTGTTTTCGATGTTGAAGGGACAGCCGGAGAATCTCAGTGCGAGCTATCAAACTCGAGGCTCCATGCCATTGCCCGAGTGCGAATCTGGCCAGAGCCGTTTTGCATTCTGGGCTCTGACAGACAGGGGCATATCGCTGTTTGGGATCTCATCACTGGTGCCACGCCCGATTGTTTGCCTCCAGATGGTCGGAAGACACGGCACATATTGAAAGCAGACGAGCCGTGCGAAGACTCCGAAGCTCAGCCGATAGACATCGGGCTTGGGCAATTCGTAGTCTTCAACGTGAAAGGGCGCTCGGCGGATGGACGAATTGCTGTGGACGAATCTAACATTTATGTCGATGGCAAGTACCTCTTCGATGTGTATAGCGATGGAATGCCCACCGATTTGTCCTCGTGTTTCGGCGATGTGAAGTTGATTGCTGACGGCCGAGTTGTCTGGAGTCGCGGCGAGGATGCGATCCGCGGAGCGGACCTTTTGGTATATGAAGAGATGGAGGAATTCGAGAGGCGACCTCGACAGCGAGATCGCGGACTTTGGGAATGGACAGAGGACCCCATACAATCTATTTTTGAAATGCAACAAGAAATGGACCAGTTCCTATCCGGATTGGATGACACAGATGATGATAAAGAACGTGACCTCGGAACTTCGCACCGTCCGCTCAACACGCGCCTCGTCGAGGAGCCCCCATTAAATCCGGAACATGCGATTGTCACTATCGACAGAGGTGACAGAGGAGCTTACACATCTGATCTTCGACTTGTCATCGATGACAATCACGTCGATGAAAACGACTGCAGCGTACTTCATAGAATTGACGGGCCTGAAGGCGAGCGCGTCGGCCTCGTTCAAGTTAGTCCTTGTGGTGAGCGAGCATTCGTATCCTTTCCATCGTGTTGGTTTATTTGGGACATTGCCCGAGGCACTAAGAATGCTGCGAGACCACACAGCAACTGGAAGCATTCTGTGGTCTTGCCGGACTGGAAATGTGTCGCATCGATGGAAGACGAAATGCTGGTGATAGTTGACTTGCTAACGGGTGCCAAGCTCCGACAAGCGGAATTCGATGTTGATACAATTGGCACGCCGCGCGAAATTCAGGTGACTCCAGACGGCAAATCAATCGTCATCGGTGGGACAGAAGGCGTGTCAGTTGTCAACACTTTAAGCTCAAAGCTCGCCGCCAAGTTTGCCCTGCGAGGATTGTCGGACCCAATCATTTCTCCTGATGCTAAAGTCATGGTGTGCTTCCGGGAGCAAATGGTCGAAATCTACCATCTTGCCACAGGTAAGAAGCTACTTTCGCAGCCGTGTCGGAATAATCCAAGTCCTTGGTGCAGTGCTTGGATGGCACCAGACGGGACCATTAACGGAAATGATACGGACGCTACCAACGAGTGGCGAATGACGCTCCGAAACTCGAATGAGCTTAGCCAATTGGAGCCCATCGCAACTCCGACACGAATATTTCGTTACCATCGCGACGCCATTGAACTTCGCAATGCAATTGACAACAAACGGTTAACCGGGCGACCTGATCTCTACCTTACTGCGGTTTGTGGACACTGTGGCAAGCTCTTGCCCGTTTCAGAATCGACAGAAACAGCCATTGACGAGATTTCAACAAACATGTCGTCGGAGAAATCCTCCTGCCTCCACCTACATGATGAAGCTTGGACCAACCCAAGGCTCCGAATTCAATGTGACCACTGCGGTCAAACACTGCGTTTGAATCCGTTTGTTGCATAACCCGTGTGATGGCGCTGTCTTTGCCAGCTGAACGAATGCTCCGAGTATAATTCAATCGGGATAAACTTTTGCTTATCTAACTCGTCGACATGTTTTGACGATGCTTCACGGTCTATGGTACGCTGGAGCGAGGAGACAATGGCGCATGGCAACAGGCATTCCGCAAGATGAGATATTGGCTTTTTACGACTTCCTTGGGCGGCGTATCCAACAGATCGGCGATTCGCTCTCGCCGGAACAGAGCGTACAGGAATTTCGACTGTATCAAGAAGAACTGAATCGTTTCATCGAAGAAACGCAGCTTGCAATTGAGCAGAGCAAACGAGGTGAATCACTTCCGCTTGATGTCGATGCGCTGATGCAGCGCGTAAAAGATCGACTGGCTAAGTCGGGAAGCTAGAATGCGATGTCACACGCAGTTTGGACGCCACTTGCTGAAGCTGAATTGGAAGACATTGTCTATTACATCGCTGTTAAAGATAGGCGACCGCTGACTGCCGAGCGGATCGCTCGCGGAATTCACAACCGAGCGGAAAATGCTGCGGACAAATCGGCGATTTGGAGAAAGCACCCCGATCTACCACCCGACTGGTTTTATGTGTTACATAAGCGGTGGGTGATTGTATTCATGAAGCATCCGGTCGGCATCGAAGTCTTGCGAGTGATTGACGCTTCACGCGACTTCACGCGATTGTTTGGTGGATTAAGTGATTAATGCTTTCCTGCCGTTCAACTCCAGCCGATCCAAGCGGAAGTTGTTACCGGCTGAATTCATGCGAATTCAGCGACAGTTAGATTGTGTTCACTACGAATCGAAAGGATAGAGCTGTGGGAGCTGAGCAAAGAGCAAGTGAGTTAGGAATCGCGTTTGAGTCTCAAGACCCAGGTTACCTGAACCTCTGTATTCGCAGCGGCAATCAGTTGATTACCTCGGGCCATACGAGCGACCTCAAGGGAGTCCTGGGAAAAGACTTGACGGTCGAACAGGGATACGAAGCTGCGAAAGATTGCGCGACGAAGATCCTCAAGAGTGTTCATAACACGCATGGCACACTGGATGGCTTGCGAGTTATCAAGTTACTAGGGTGTGTCTACTCGGCAGGTGACTTTACGGATCAGCATCTTGTCATCAACGGTGCTTCGGATCTGCTGCACGAACTGTTTGGCAAGGATGGCGATGGTTACCATGCGCGCAGCGCACTCGGATTTGCAGCGCTTCCCACTGGTGCTGCCGTGGAAGTGGAAGCGATTTTCGAGATCAAAGAGTGAGTGCGCCGGCCATTGACGACCTTGAACCAGTGGTGATGCGAGCCAGCCGTTTCGCGCATCCCGTCGCGATGCTCGCGCTATTGGCGGCATGTCACTTTCTGGTCGACATCGTGGCGGGCACAACGAGTCCGATATGGCCGACGCTAGAGTCGCACTTACAGCTTGATCAAGGCGGTCTGCTTTGGGTTTACCTGACTTGGTCGATCGCCACTTCGTTCAGCCAGTTGTTGTTTGGTTTATGGGCGGATCGCTATCACAGTCGATGGTTGATTTGGATTGGCCCGCTAGTCGGAATCCTTTGCATCAGTGCAGTTGGATTTGCTTCATCGTCGGTGGCGCTTGCCGCGTTATTCGCGATTGGCGGGCTGGGGATTGCTGCGTTCCATCCCGAAGCAGCTGCGACTGCTGGAGCGTTGCTGCCAGAACAACGCAGCCGTGCAATGGCGGTCTTTGCACTGTGTGGTTACTTGGGGCAGGCGGTCGGCCCGTATTATAGCGGGATTGTGACTGACCAACTCGGACCGCGAGGGCTGGTGTGGGGAATGGCGTGGGGTTTGCCGATCCTGTTTGTCTTGTTTTTGGGGCTGCGCCGAGTTCCTGCCACTGTATCGCCGACTTCTGTGGCGACTACCGAAGCCTTCAACGCGAGAGCAAAACTACCGCTGATCGGTCTGCTTCTTGCGGTCGGTGCGTTGCGAATTCTTCCCGCTCTCGGAGTTCCACTTTCGTTGGCTTATCTCTTGAAATCGACAGACGCTTCGAATGCGGTCATCGGAGCAGTTCAGTCCGCGTTCATGGCGGGAATTGGCTTTGGTGCGATGGCTTGTGCGGCGTTCGTTAAGCGAAGCTGGGAGCGAAATGTACTCTGGATATTTCCTTTGTGCGCCACGCCGTTTCTCGCGACGATCGTGATGGCGAGTGGCTGGACGCAGGTCGGGTTGGTTGGCACCTGCGGCCTCTTGCTGGGTGTGACGATGCCGGTTTACATCAGCTATGGCCAGCAACTTCTCCCACACGGCCAGCGAGTAGCGAGCGCCATCACGATGGGAGTCAGCTGGGGGATCGGTGGAGCGATCGTCGCCAGCTCGCTTTGGATTTGCCTGCGGTACGACTCGCTACCAATGATCTTCGGATTCTTCTCACTCGCGGCCTTGGCGAGCAGCGTTCTCTGCTACTTCCTGCCGGTGCCGCAGACGACGTCGTCGCCACGTTAGTTCCGTTTTGCGACTCCTGAGAGAACGTGTGCTGGAGATTGCGGCCATTCGGCTCGCAAGCCGAATGGCGAATGGACTGCGAAGAAAGAGCAAGAGTTTCTTGGAATTACAGCGTGCATGCCCGCCCTCTACAAAGTTCCACGGGTTTGGCACGGCTGTTGCTTAATTAGATAGCCCAGAACGAGACGAGGCGAGCCTGCTTGTATGTTCCATAGAGGCAGGGTCACTCGTTCTTCACTCAGAGTTATACGTCGGCAAGGATTGTACACGGAGAAGCTCTTTTAATCATACAGTTCGAGTGGCTGGACAAGAGGAACGCTTGGTGAGCCGCGCCAAGCGTTCCTCGTTTTATGCGCCCACCCCGAAACTTGATCAGCCAGGGCGGATGATGTCGTCATGCCTCGAGCTATGGAAAAGCTGTCGCTCGGTGCCAAGAAGCAAATAGAGCCCGGATGGCCAGTGGACTCATCCGGGCTCTCGGTCCCCCCTGGGATACGCATTGGACGGAGCTAGTAACTCGCTCCGTAAGCAAGGTCTCTCGGATGTTCACGTGTACTCGTGCGATACGCACGCTCTTGCTCGACGAAGGCTTCTATCGGCGCGACTTCATTGCCAACTTTGGCAAACTTTCTCGGTTGAGCGAGGGCTGTCGATCGTGCGGATTCTTCCGACATACGCTCATTAAACTGTGACGATTGTGTCGATCGTAAGGCTGAGTAGGTCCGGTTCTGCTTGCGCCGAACAGGTAACGCCAGCTAGCACCTCGAACGCCACGTAAGGAATACCGCCGTGTCTGGGCTCAGCGATCGAAATACAATCTCGAAAATGATTGGCAGTTTAGCTTGGCCGCTCCTGATTGGGCTGGCCGCTTCCAGCATGTTCTATGTCCTCATCTTCGAAGGGCCACTCGATACTCCGCCGATGCACCGCTACTTCGCGTCGCATCCGATTGCGTTCGCGGAAGTCACCATGTTTATGGTCGGGGCCGCCGCGTTGCTACTGAAACTTGGAGATGTCGTTGGTCAGCAGCAAGGCCTTCGCAAATTCTCATTCGATTCGTCTGCTCGCTATCAAGATCCGACTGATGCAGCGGACAAGATGCTGAACAGCCTAGCGGCACTTCCGCGAGCGCAGCAGGAGTCGTACTTCGGCCACCGACTGCGAGAAGCCCTGGAGTATGTGCGGCGCAAGAATGCGGCTATCGGACTCGACGAAGAGCTTAAATATCTGAGCGACTCGGATGGTGTTCGCCAACAAGAGAGCTACTCGTTCGTTCGGATCATCATTTGGGCGACGCCGATGCTGGGTTTTCTGGGAACCGTCGTCGGCATCACGAAAGCCTTGGGGGATCTCAATCCTGAGGAACTCGCGAATTCGGTCCAGACTGCGATGGACGGTCTGTTGAGCGGGTTGTATGTCGCATTCGATACGACAGCCGTTGCCTTGACTTTGTCGATCGTCTTGATGTTTGTCCAGTTCCTCGTCGAACGAATCGAGACAGGTTTACTGGCGACCGTGGATAATCTTGCGGCCAAAGAGTTGTTGGATCGCTTCGACGAGAGTGGCTTCGGATCTGATCCGCATCTTGTTGCAGTCGACCGGATGACAGTCGCTGTTGCCAAGACGACTGAATTGTTGGCACAGAAACAGACCGACTTGTGGCAACGTACGATCGAAGCTTCCAACGTCCAATGGAGCGACATGCTGGAATCGTCCGGCGATCAGATGCGAACAGCACTAACCGAATCGTTAGAGAGTTCGCTGGCAAGCCACGCGGACCGGTTGGCACAACTTGGCGAGCAAGCTGATGAACAAGTCACGAATCGCTGGGAACAATGGCAGACCGCCTTGTCGCAGAGCGCTCGTCAGTTGCAAGGACAACAAGAGGAGATGGTGCGTCAAGGGAGGATCATGAACGAAGTCGTCAAAGCGACTGGCGAAGTGATCACGCTTGAGAAGGCGTTGAACGAGAATCTCCACTCGTTGGCTGGTTCAAAGAACTTTGAAGACACCGTGATGAGCCTTTCGGCAGCGATCCACTTGTTGAATGCTCGACTTGGCCACACGCCAGACTCTGCCTCTCGTGTCGAACTCGATAAGAAGACTCCAGCCCAAGGTCGCGCGGCATGACTCGGCGACGATTTCGTAAGCAAGCCGTTACGCCGTCTCTGTTCCCATTCTTGGCCGTTTTGGTCTGTACGATGGGAGCCCTGATCGTATTGTTGGTCTTGGTTGTCCAGCAGGCTCGCGTTTACGCCACGAGTGTTGCGGAAGATCGCGCTCGAAACGAATCAGCGCTCGACGAAGCGCTTGAGGAGCAGCAGCTACAGGTCGACGACTACGAATGGCAACGTGAGGTCTTCGATGAACAACGGGCCGAGTTGGCGAAGAAGCTGTCGCAGCGGCGGCTTGAGCTGAGCCACCTTGAGGATCATATCCGGCGGTTGGAAGAGAAATGGAGGCAGCTCAAAGCCCAGGCCGACGAACTCCAGAAACTCGGCAGCGAGAAGACAGCGAGTAGCGAACAGGCGGGCGAGGAATTGCAGAAGTTGCGATCCGCCATCGACGCGGCAAGTCGACGACTTGATGAGGCTCGCAAGGAGGCCGCGACTCGTACTCAATCGTTCGCGATCGTGCCTTATGAAGGCGTGAACGGAACGAAACGCCGGCCGATTTATATCGAATGCACTGAGCAGGGAATCGCCATTCAACCGGAAGGTGTTGTGCTTCGTCGCGGCGATCTCGAAGGTCCGCTAGGCCCTGGCAATCCGCTTGATGCCGCGTTACGGGCGACTCGTGAGCATTGGGCGAAGCAAGGCGGCACAGCAACTCACGGAGAACCGTATCCGTTGCTGATCGTCCGTCCCAACGGCACGCGCGCGTACAACTATGCTCGCGAAGCCTTGAAGGCATGGGATGACGAGTTCGGATATGAGTTGATTGATGCGGAGATGCAGTTGGAATACCCCAACCGCGATCCGGCATTGCAAGAATTGCTCGAACGGACTGTCCAGCAAGCTCGCGAGCGCCAAGCGATTCTGATCGCGGCGATGCCCAATCAATACGAGCAATCTAGCGTGGCGGGTGGTTATGTTGCTACGCCGACGCGCGGCGGATTTCAGCCGATTGGTGGTTCGGGTTCGAGCGGAGCAGCGGCCAGCGGCTTTGGCCAATCCGGTGAAGGCGGTAGCAATCAAGCGGGCAATGGATTCGGTGAATCGTCGTTTCGCGTAGAAGACGCGGGTAGCGACGCGAACACCGAGGCAAATGGCGGATCAGAAGCAGCTTCGTCGGCAAACGAGGACGCGGGCCAAACGAACCAACAACAAACAGGGCAGGGCGGGGCGGCCGATTCCGCCACTTCCGGTCCCGGTGGGCCGATGGCTCGCGGTGGTGCCGATGGCCGCCCTGGCGGTGTGTCCTCTTCGCGAGGCAAGCGAGGGGCGAACTGGGGCGTCCCGAAAGCGTCCGCCGGCGCGACAGGTTATCAGATTCCGGTCAGAGTCGTATGCAAGTTTGATCGTCTCGCGATTCTTCCGCGTCCTTCCGATAGCCGACCAGCTGTCGAAGTTATGGCGACCGATCCGCTCTCTCGTTCGGTCGACGAATTCGTGACGTTGCTCTGGGAGCAAGTTGAGCGATGGGATGCGGCTCCATCAGGCGGCTACTGGCAACCCGTTCTCGAAGTCTATGTCTATCCAGGCGCCGAATCTCGCTTCGTTGAATTGCGATCGTTACTGTCTGGAAGCGGAATTCAAGTACAGAGGCAAGCTCAGTGAGACGTCGAAAATCGCAATCCGTTGAGGCACCAGGCCAGGATTCATTTCTGGACATCGTCGCCAATCTCGTCGGCATTCTAATCATCTTGGTGATGGTCATCGGCGTACGTGCCAAGGACGCGATGCTCGAAGCAGCACCAATCGCAGCCAAGGAAGAAGCGACCGCTCAAGCAGAGGTAGAGGTCGTGTCGGCGAGAAACATAGCGCGCGCCGTGGAACAAGACATCCAACAATTGACGTCCAAGATCAATCAAGAGGACTTTGAGGTCGAGTATCGCCGGAAAGAACGTGATAAGTATCAACTTCTTCTTGCAACCGCGGAGGAGGTGTTGGCCGCGAAGCGAGGCGAACTGGACAGCGAGAAGCAACGAGAATTTGACGCTCAGCGCGAGCTTATGGCCGCGCGTGCGGAGTTGAGCGGCCTTGAATCAAGTGTACAAGTTGCGGAGGGTTCGATCCCCAAGACATCGATCATCGAGCATTTGCCGACGCCGATGGCGAAGACCGTATTTGGCAAAGAGATTCATTTTCAGCTCTCGGACGGAAAGATCACCTACGTGCCCTGGGATAAGTTGGTCGGAAAGCTGCAAGACGAAGCCCGTCAAAAGATGTGGCGTTTGAAGAACGAATCGCAGATCACCGAAACGATCGGGCCAATCGGCGGCTTCCTAATGCGGTATCAATTGAAACGAACTCAACAAACGGTCACGACGCGCGTTGGTACCGCGATTCAGCAACGGGTCGAACTCGACAACTTCGTTCTGCTGCCGGTCGACGATACGCTCGGCGAACCGGTCGCCGACGGATTTCTCGAAGGGAGCAAGCTGCATTCGGTATTGGCGTCGAACAATCCCGACAAAACCACGATCACAATTTGGACTTACCCGAATAGCTTCAACGAGTTCCGCCAGCTAAAGCAGGAATTGTTCAGCCGTGGATATCTCACGGCAAGCCGCCCCATGCCCGAAGGAACACCGATCGGCGGCTCGCCACGTGGGACTAGGTCAGCAGCGCAGTAGTTACTGGATCACCTTATCGACTGCTTCGGCGATGCGACGACATTTGATCATCATCTCTTCGAACTGGGCAAAGTTCATGGATTGATAACCGTCGCTCATCGCTTGTTCTGGGTCGGGATGAACTTCTACGATGATGCCGTCGGCACCGGCAGCGATTCCTGCGGCTGCCACCGCTGGAACG
Source organism: Planctomycetota bacterium (assembly GCA_014381825.1). Classification (GTDB taxonomy): domain Bacteria; phylum Planctomycetota; class Planctomycetia; order Pirellulales; family Pirellulaceae. The sequence goes on along the minus strand of JACNKX010000039.1, from coordinate 30,812 downwards.
AGGTAGGTGTGGCCCGTCCCATGGCTAGGATCGATGACTACGGGTAAGTGAGTCTTACGTTGCAGGTAGGGCACGGTCGCTACGGGCAAGGTGAAACGCGTGTGACTCTCGAACGTGCGAATACCTCGTTCGCACAACATCACATTCGGATTGCCTTCGTTTAGGATGTACTCTGCGGCGAGCAGCAATTCGTCCATGGTGGCGCTGGCACCTCGTTTCAGCAGAATCGCGCGTGGTGATTTGCCGACGGCTTCAAGTAATCGGTAGTTCTGCATGTTGCGAGCACCGACCTGCAACACGTCGGCGTACTTGCCAACTAGTTCGACGTCTTCGCACGCCATCACTTCGGTGACAACTGCCAAGCCGGTTTCCTCGCGAGCCAGCGCGAGCAGCTTCAAGCCTTCTTCTTTCATACCCTGGAAGCTGTACGGGCTCGTCCGCGGTTTGAAAGCACCACCACGCAAGGCTGTCGCACCAGCGGCTTTGACAGCCCTTGCCGTCGAGATCAACTGTTCTTCGCTTTCGACCGAGCACGGTCCAGCAATGATCCCAAGCGAACCGCCACCGACCCGCAGGCTGCCGGCCACGACTTCGGTTGGTTCAGCCTTGAGTTCGCGGCTGGCGACTTTATAGGGAGCAAGAATCGGCAGAACTTCCGCGACGCCCGAGCCGCTTTCTAGTGACTCCTTCATTTGCTCACGTTTCTCACCGATCGCGGCGATGACGGTTCGCTCAGTGCCAACGATAATATGCGACTTGAGTCCCAACGCTTCGACTCGTTCGACCATATGGTCGACTTGGTCTTGCGTGGCACCTCTTTGCATGACAACGATCATCGAGAAGGTCTCCTTGTTGTGGGGTAATGTAGTGTTGGTGAGACGGGCTGGCGAGCGGTTGCCGGTCGCTCGGATTCGTTCGCTAAGTTGATTTGTAGATGCATTTGATACCGCTGATATCATCGTCGGCTCCTGTTGAATTGAGGTGAGCTTGCACTAAGAGAACGGCAGTTCACTCAGGCTTAGTCACAACGATTCCTTGGTGACAACGACTCGCACCAACGAAAAAAGCCCTGAGGAACACTTGGTCCTCAGGGCTTTGGATTTCCTTGGATAAGGATCGAGGCTACAAACCTCCTCCGGCCCGTCGAACCGTAGGGCTAAACAAAAACCAGAAGAAGTAGAAATGTAGGTTTGCCATCGATTTATCCTCAGGTCGTATTATGGACCGTGTTTGAGATTTTGCAAGGCCCACCCGTTTACAGCATTAAAACATTCGTGACCTATGTTTGCAGAGACGAACTGTTCGCTCGACAAGGTAGAAGTTCATGGAACCGATATCGCCGCTTGATTTCGCTCGCCTGGCTGGCGGTCTTATGGTGTACGTGCATCGTGCCGTCGATCGCATCTTTTCATCACCGATGGAAGATGATCGGGATCTGACCTATCCCGTTCACTCGGTCAAGTTGCGGCAATTAAATCGCGAATCTCTCGAAGTGTTGCCACCTGCTCCGTCGACCAACTCTTGCTTCGACTGGCTTCATCCTCGTCGCCCAGGCCCGCTGATTGGGATTCTCCGAGACGAGACATGATGAGATCTCGTATGCGGTTAGCATCGGCGACACCTTCGATCAAACCGCAGTGTGAGGATTGCCACGGATTTCCCTGGCCCTGTTGCTGTTGACCTCCGCCTCCGGCGGTTTCAATCGACACGTCTGCGATTCCGAACCAACGTTGCAGCGGTCCTTGCCGCACGGTCACATTTTGAATGTTCTCGAACGTTATTGTTGTCTCGTGGATAATCCAAATGCCGCGTCGAATTCGCAAGCTGCGATCCGACAGAACGTACCATGTCGTATCGTATCGAAGATGCATTGCCAAATAGACGACGATGTCAGGGGCGATTGCTACGAATACTGCTGGCACCAGCAACGCGAGGCCGACGCCGGGTTCGTTGGCGAAGATGATAAGCTCGACGATCAAGATCGTCAAATCAATCAGGAACAGCCAAACCCAGAATTGAAACTTCATGTACTTTAGAAAGCCGATCGCTGGTTTGAACGATTCAATCGACTCGCTCGCCGAAGAGGGCAGGGCGGGGGGCTGAGCCGGCACTCGAAACCAACCAGTCATTACTCCCCACAATCCGCCATAGATCCACTTTGAAACTTGCTCTACTTGTTGACTCATGACGGCCTCCCTTCCGACGACGAATTGTCTTTAAGCAGATCACGAATCTCTCGTAGCAGAGCGAGAGGTTCATCGGAGCTTTCGCTTTGCGTGGAATCATCCGACGTTGCTTCCGTCTCGCCTCTCGCGCCACGCATCTGTCGATATAAGTAGTCACGCAACTCGTTCGCCTGCAGGACGCCTTCGATGCTCATCTCCGGGCCGGCGCTACCAGAAGCCGTTTGAATCGCGACCGTGGCGAGTCCCATCCAACGCTGCACAATGTTTCGCGTTAGGTGAATGTCTTGAATTCGTCGGTACGTCAGTTGGATTTCGCGTCTAAACAAGATCCCCCAACTCATCGAGACACCACTTTCGTCGAATTTGTAACGCAGTGTTATGTACTTGAAGTAAAAAGGAAGAAATGCAATCGGAAAGAACGGTCCGCTCAATAGCGAAACGAGCCCATAGTAGCGAGCCAGCGACGTGTCTGGGCGCTGGATGGATGTCGCATCAAATGTCATGCGTGCGTGGTCTTCCGTGGCGGTGGTCATCGCGGTCTATCCGTTTTGAGTGTGCAGACGGCTACGGGAGAGCATCCGTGGTTGGATAGTATTCGGACGCGGAATCGGAGTCTTGTGCTCGGGAATATGATTTGCTCGCGAAGTCTTGGCTAAACTTGGACCAAGATTCGCATGGCCGAATAGCTGAAGGTCCCGCGCTCTGTCGGCCCACGTTCGAATGACCGGCGGCATCCGCTTCGACAATCGCCTAGTCGCGGCGTAACACGACAAGGCACATGTCGTCATCTTGCAGGCAGCCCGTGATATGAGCGCGGACGTCGGTGACTATCGCCTCGCCCGTTCCCTTCGGTGTGCCATCGGCAGCTTTCACGCCCTCACGCATCCGTTCGATCGTGTATTGCTCGCCCGATGCGTTTACCGCTTCGTCCAGGCCATCGGTGTACAGCGTCAGCGACTCACCTGATTCGAGCGTTACAGAAGCTTGCTTGTATTCAACACCATCCATAATTCCGAGCGGAATGCCAGCTTCGTCGTCTCCAGGCTCTTCGATGCTACCGTCCGCGCGCCGGAATATCGGGGCCATGTGTCCGGCGTTGACGATGGTTGCTTCATGTGTCTCGGAATCGATGATGACCAAAATAAAGGTGACGAACCGGTTCAAGTTCAATTGGCACAAGCGGGAATTCAGTTTCGTCACGGCGACCGCTGGCTCCGCTTCGCTTGCAAGGCAGTAGCGAGCTTCAGCCGAGAGCTTCGCCATTAGCATTGCGGCCGCGACGCCATGCCCGACGACATCCGCCATGATTACTGCGAGCTTTCCGTTGGGCAGCGGAACATAATCGTAGTAATCACCGCCGATATGATTCGCCGCGCGATAGTAACTATAGAATGTGTAGTCTGGCACGTCGGGTGCTTCTTGCGGCAAGAACCCTTGTTGGACTTCGCGCGCTAATTCAAGATCGCGTTCGACGCCTCGCTGCTTCAGCGACTCTTCGTGCAGTCGCGCGTTGTTGATTGCGATCGCGGCTTGGGCCGCCGTACTTATCAGCAACTCAAGATCGTCTTCACGAAAACGCTGTCGCTGGTCGAGGGTATCGATCTGCAAGATGCCAAACGCGTTTTGGTCGCTATCGACCAGCGGCGCGCACATCATTGAACGAATTCGGAAGTCCGCGATGCTCTGGCTCATCTCGAACCGTGCGTCACTGGCGGCATCCGCGGACAGGATCGCTTCCTTTGTCTCCATCACCGCTGTTGCGATGGTTCGACTGACGCGAATCGTATCGTCACTGTCGTCTCGTCGAAGTTTCGTCCAGCGTGGAACGAGTACACCGTTGTCGTCAAGCATCCCGACAAAGCCGCGATCTGCCTGTACAAAAATTCGGAACAGGCTGTCCAGTACTTCCGGTAGGACCTTGTCAAGCGAAAGTGTATTACTCAGGCTTCGCGTGATCTCGATCAAAGCGCTCAGCTTGGCTTCGGCACTGGCGGCAAGCATCGGACCATTGATGCTCGAACGCACGTCCAGTTTCGACATGATCGTCGATCCACCCGAGTCCGAGGAATCGTCGTCGACCATGACCGCCCGAAAACTTGAATCGTCCGAAGAAGAGGCGGGGGGCTGATCGCGATCATGAAAGGTGAAGACGACGTCGCAAACACGAACAAGATTGCCATGCTCTAGCTGCGTGCGGCCCTCAATTACTTCCTCGTTCAGAAATGTTCCATTCCGGCTGTTCAAGTCTTCAACGGAACACGTGTCGCCATCGGTGATTACTTTGCAGTGGTAACGGCTGACCGCGCCGACATCGATCACCACGTCGCATTCCGGATGCCGACCAAGGACCGATTCGGGGCGATCAAGTTCATATCGCCGACCGGCTTGCGGGCCGTTATTCGCGGTGAGAAAGGCCATCCAACCAAAGATCCTGGACGTGAAAGAGGTGTAGCTTATTTGCGTAAGCCACCCAAAGGTGTGCTGCTCCGCAAATTCTAGTTTGCCGGTATCCCCATCGTCAACCGATACTCAAGTCGCTCTTAGAGATCGGCACAAACTGCTGCCTTGCCAAATGGTTATGTTTGCGCGGTTGCGAACCGAATTTGCGGTCCCAACTCTGACTAGCGAACGTGAAATGATGAGTTTAAGGACAGCAACTTTATTTCGTCGCGGCGAAATCTAATTACGTTCACCCCGCAATTGTCTTGGATGATTTCCCGCGCCCGTGAAATAGGAACGCCAAGCAGACTGGCCACGTAGACGCGGTTTACCACATTGTGAGCGATGACTGCGATCTCAGTGCCGAGATGTTGGCTCGTCAACATCGTCAGTGCCGGACCACATCTATTTAGGACTTGGGTCATATTCTCACCGCCCAGATAACCATGGTTCGCCGAGTCAGCGATGAAGTTGCGATAGGGTTCTGGTTCGGTCTGCGAGATCTCTTTCCAGCTTCGCCCCTCCCATTGCCCCACGTCGATCTCCTTGATCGCTACGACTTGTCCGACGGGCAAGTTGTGCGGCTTTGCGATGATCTCGGCAGTTTGGCGAGCTCGAATTAGCGGGCTGCTGTAGACTGCCGCGAGCGGCCGTTTTGCGAGCAATTCCGCGGCGCATTGGGCTTGTTGCTTGCCAGCATCTGAGAGCTCCAAATCGACACCACTTCCTTGCAGTATCGGCGGATCTGCGAGGTTGTTGACTGTGGCACCATGTCGCACCAAGTACATGATGCAAGTGTCAGCGGAAATGTTCAGGGCAGGGGAGGGGGGCACGAAATGACAGCCTTTCGGTGATGCCTTGAAGCGTTGGAGTACTGGTGGAGATTCTAACGTGTAATCACTGACGTCGGAGGGGCGGGTAGCCACTCCGCCACCGGACCTCTAAATTACCAATCGAACACTTCAACAATCACTGTCTGGTGGATTCAATCCGTGTCTCGCATTTTTCTTGCACTGGCAGTGTTCGCAGTTGCTCTGCTGTCCGCGAATCTGCTAGTAGGTCTAACCATCGGGGACTTTGGCGCTGCCTCACGAACCTTCCAGTCTGCTTATCATGCATACGATGAATTGGCCGAGTCAGACACCGACCGCGCGGCGTTAGATCGCGCGGAGGAAAAGCTCGAAGAAGCTGCCAAAGGACTGAACGAACAGCGATCGGCGTTTTGGTTGCATATTTGGCTCGGCATGAGTGCCGCATTGGTAACCTTGTTAGTGAACAGCATCTCCGTCACGTACTTCATTGGCACGAATCGATGGTGCCGCGAAGTCGTCGACGCGTTCTCGCTCGATCAAGACCTAGCCAAACGAAGTCAACGACTTAAAAAGCGAGCGTTCCCATACTCGCTTGCCGCGATCGTACTAATCCTATTCATCGCCGGTTTCGGTGCCGCGTCTGACCCCGTGACGCTTAATCCTGATGCCGCGGATTGGGTTCCATATCACTGGGGACTCGCCATGCTCGGAATGGTCGTGATTGGCGGATGTCTGTTGGCGCAGGTTGGTTTAATTGGCAAGAACTATCAACTGATCAAGGAGATCATGATAGCTGCCGAACAAGAACGCGAGCGTCGCGACACGGCTCGCGCGTCAGCAGCGAAAGGATAGCCGGCGAATCGATGCGAGCGTGTGTACAACGAGTGACGCGGGCGAGCGTGACAGTCGAAGGCGAGGTCATCGGCGAGATCGCCCGAGGGCTGGTCGCGTTGCTTGGCGTTACGGGGGATGATTCCGATGAAGACGCGCGGCAACTGGCCGACAAAATCAGTGGGCTTCGAATCTTTGAAGATGCTGACGGCAAGATGAATCAAGCGTTAGAAGATATTGGCGGTTCGATGTTGGTTGTCAGCCAATTCACGTTGTTTGGCGATTGCCGCAAAGGCCGTCGACCGAGCTTTACGCAAGCCGCGCCACCAGAACAAGCTGAACGACTCTACGAAACGTTCATCGCCGGCGTCGGAATGCGAGGCATCAAAGTGGCGACGGGGCGCTTTCGCGCACACATGGACGTTGCGTTGATCAATGACGGCCCCGTGACGCTGTTGCTAGACAGCAAGAAGCAGTTCTGATTAACGGTCGCCATCACTCTCCGAATGATTAGCCCCTTCCAAGTCGGTTTCGGACCTTCTTTTGGAAATCTCGCCAACTCTGCGTCGGTCCTCAAGGGCTCATCGCTCGGAGAGTGATGGCTACGGCTCAACGCCACAACTGGTCGGCTTGCTCGTGAGTCTCGTCGATCAGTTTTCGAGCCGTCTTCGAGGCTTTTTCTCGTTTGTCGGCGAACTCTTGCATGACGACTGGGTCATACGACGCGGCGACCAGTAACAATGCCAACTTCCCATACGTCGAAATGTTTCCCCAGACGCTGCCGCTGTAGAACTTCATCGCCGTGCCGAACGACTTCTTAAAGTGCAATCGTCCTCGACGGATGTCGATCGACCACAACTCGTCGAGCAGCAGATGTGACAGAAATCCAGTGACGACCGCAGCTGCCTTGTACCACCGCAGGGTCATGTCATCACACGAGCAGACCAGGAATGCGAGCAAGCCGACTGTTGCAGCGGCGGGGATGCTGTGCCACATGCCACGATGGACTGTGTACTTTTTGAAGATGGAAGCGACTCCGAACCGAATCGCTAAATACATGAGCATGCCGGCCAGCACCATGGTCTCGTGCGACCAGCCAAAGTGTGAAAAGCGATCCATCATCAACATTGGAATTACGGCAGCGGCCAGCGACATCGTCTCACGGACTGGCACGCCCGAGTCGCTGTCGAGGTCGGGCAGCATCCCAGAAACGCTGCACAGCCCCGCTGCTAGCGCGCACGTAGTGATGGGGGCCTCGAGTTTCAGGTATCCAGCCGCTCCGTAGCCGATACCGATCACGGTGCTCGTCGTTATATGAGTCTTGAAATCTGCCATCGCTGCTAGCTGGAGCGGTCGGGAACGGAGAGACGGGCTGCGCTGAGAGGAATGGTCCAAAGAGATCGCGGCAAAGTGTAGCGAGATGCTTTCGGTGTGCGAAGGGCATTCCTTTTTGGCCTTGGCCAAGGCGTCACTCTTCGGATACAGTCAGCCGCTACGTGCAGGCGAACCGCTACGCCCTTCTTGACTCCCCCTCCCTTTCCCTTTCGCGAATATGCAAATCTACGACATCATCATGCTGGCCGTGCTAGCAGTCGCAACCCTCTTCGGCGCCTGGAAAGGTCTAGCGTGGCAAATCGCTTCGCTCAGTGCGATCGTTGCAAGCACGTTTGTCGCCTTAAAGTTCGATACGCCACTCGCGGAGGAACTTCCCGTTGGAGCGCCGTGGGACGTGCCGTTGGCGTGGGGCATCTTGTTTGTGGGAACGTCGTTAGTGATTTGGATTGTCTTTCGATGTGTATCCGACTTCATCGATCGGCTGAAGTTGAAGGAGTTTGATCGGCAGATCGGCGCTGCGTTTGGCTTCGCCAAAGGTGTGTTGATTTGTGTCATTGTCACGGTGTTTTTGGTGTCGCTCGTCGAGCAGATTCGCGGGCCGATCCTGCGTTCCTACTCGGCCTACTACATTGCCGTTTTTCTCGACAAAGCTCATACCTATTTACCCGATGATATCCACGACAAGCTCGAACCAGTGATCCATTCCCTCGATGAGCGACTGGGAGAGCAAGGCACTGCTCACCAGGGGGAAGGGGCGATTCATACTCCCGAGGACGCTCAGCGAGCGGTGAACTCGTATATCGAGTCGGCGGGAGATCAGATCACAGATCGTCTTCAGGAATCCGCCAGCGACCAGTTTCGTGATCGATTCCACCCTGCGCCGGCGCAACCGTCAAGTGAGAGTCGACTCGTCCCATTCGACGAGTGGCGGCAAGCATTGGAGCGGCTGCCGAAGGCTTCCGACAATACCCAACGCTGAACGATGGCAACGCGAGGATGGTATCGTCGATTCGTGGGGCAGCAGTACTGCAGAACTGGGGAAACGCTAAAACCCGAGGAAAAACGACACCCCAACCGAACATAAGAAACATTATCGGACGTTGTGGGGTGGTTTGCCTGGAGTGTGGGATTTGGTGATTTCTGCCCCTCTCGAGCGAGCAATTGGCTATTCGGCGACGTCTAATTCGGCTGTGTCCTCGAGGAACACGCCCATGCGACGGAACTTGTCGTATCGCTGCTGAAGTAGATCGTCGATTGGACTCGAGCGCAGTTCGTTGAGTGTCTTCATGAGATACATCTTCACAGACGATGCCATCCGATGTGGGTCGCGGTGAGCGCCACCAAGCGGCTCGGAGATCACGTCATCGACGATCCCGAGTTCCTTCAAATGCGATGATGTGAACCGCAGCGCGTCGGCGGCTTTCGAGGCGAACTCGTGACTCTTCCAGATGATGCCGGCACAGCCTTCCGGGCTGATCACCGAATAGTAGGAGTTCTGCAGGATCGCAACTCGGTCTCCGACACCGATCCCCAAGGCACCGCCGCTGCCACCTTCGCCGATCACGATGCAAATAATTGGAGTTCCGAGACGGGACATCTCGTACATGTTTTCGGCAATCACTTGGGCTTGGCCACGTTCCTCCGCACCAATGCCAGGATATGCACCGGGTGTATCGATCAGGCAGACAATCGGTAAGCCGAACTTGGCGGCCATCCGCATCTTGCCCATTGCCTTTCGATAGCCTTCGGGATGAGCACAACCGAAAAAACAAGCGCTCTTTTCCTTGTAGGTGCGACCCTTCTCGTGGCCGACGACCATGACTTTGTGTTGATCGAGTTTAGCGAAGCCGGTTCGAATCGCGCTGTCGTCGCCAAAATGCTTATCGCCGTGCAACTCGACAAATTCGTCAAAGGCCAACGAAACGTAATCAACCGTATGGGGGCGATTCTTGTGTCTCGCGACCTGGACCGTTTGCCAAGGCGATAAGTTGGCGTAGATCTGTTCGGTCAAGTCCGCGATCTCGCGCCGCGTTCGGCGAATCGCATCCTCGACTTCCGGAGTCTTTTCCGGTTGCTCTTCGTACTCGTGCAGCTTGCACTGCAATTCGTAGATCGGTTCTTCGAATTCGAATCCAGGCCCTGGCACTTCCATCGTCGCTCATCACTTTCTTGTTAGGCGAGTCATTCTTCGGCTTCTTCGTTCGATGGTTTGGCTGGTAACTTCGGCGCCAGCTTGAAAGGCTTTGAAGCGCGAAGTTCCTTCATCACTTCTGTCATCGAGTTTGGTCGGTCGTCAGCATTCTTGGCCATCATTTTACGGATTAGACCAGCCAGTTCAGGCATCACGTTATCATTTTGAACCACGACAGACGGGATGCCGGCCGTGAGATGCCTCTGCAAGAGATCGTTGGGGCTGTCTCCCGTGTAGGGTGGCTTGCCACTAAGCAACTCGAAATATAGGCAGCCCAACGAATAGATGTCCGCGCGACCGTCAAGCGGTTGACCGCGGATTTGCTCGGGCGACATGTAACTACGGGTGCCTCGAATCACTTTCTGTTTACCGAACATACGGCCCAGCATCCCGGTCGCTGATTTTCGTGCGATCGTAAAGTCGATCAGCCTAATCTCGCCTTCATCATTCAAGAGAAAATTATCTGGCTTGACGTCACAATGCACCCACTTTTTTTCGTGCATGTGTCCTAGCGAAAGCGCCATTTGCTCGGCGATCTTCGCAAATTGAACTTGTATTTTCGCGTTATTCTCTCGCATCGCCTGCTTGACGTTCAAGACACTGAAAACATCGAGTACAAGAAAGGCAATCTTGCCTTCCAGATTGAACTCGTGAATTCGAATGACGTTCGGATGCGTCAGCGAATGTCCGACTTCGAACTCGTGCTTGAGCAACGCAATTTCTTCTTTGTCTCCCCAGTAATCGCTTCGCAATATCTTCAGAATAACGCGATCCTTCTTGTCGCGAATCGCTTCCCAAATCTGACTCGAACTGCCCGAGCGGATATATTTCGCGAGCCGGTAAGGCCCAAGGAAATCTGGAAGTTGCGACACGGTGTGACCGCCACAGGGAAGACTCAGTAAACACTGTCCAAGGTGAACAACTTCAACAGTTTAGATGAAGCATGAAAGCAGCGAAAGAGCGGCGTCTTGTCAGGCAATTCGATGATTAATCGTTCTCGAGCAGGTGTTCATAGACCCGGCGTATCTCAGCGGTCATGTGCTGATGCCGAAACTGCTCCGTGAAACGCTTCTGCCCCTCCTCGCCAAGTCGCATTCGAAGCTGAGAGTCGCTGGCCAATTGAACCATTGCTTCGCTCAGTGGTTCAATCGACTTTGGCTCGAGAAGAAATCCGGTCTCGCCAGAAATGACCACCTCGCGCGCTCCGTCGATGTCGTAGCTGATCGCTGGTTTGCCGGCGATTAGCGACTGTGGCAGCGCGCGCGCCAATCCTTCTCGCAAGCTTGCATGGACCAACACGTCCATGGCTCCCACCAGCTCCGGAATCTGCGACGGAGGTACTAGCCCCGTAAAGACGACATGCTCTTCCAGTCCGGCGTCCTCGATGAACTCGTCAAGCCATTCGCGTAGTACTCCGTCACCAACGAACAAGAATCGCAAGTTCGGACATGCCTTCACGGCTCGCGCCGCCGCAGCGACAACGTACTCGTGCCCCTTCAGATGAAACAGTCTCGCGATCTTACCGATCACGACGTGTTCGGAGGTGAAACCTAGTTCGGCTCGCACGCGTTCACGATCTTCGTTTGCGCGAAGAAACGGCTCGACGTCCATTCCGCTATAGACCGTCGTAAACATCTCTCTTGGAGCGACACTCGCGTTGACCATTAAATCCGTCATTGCATCGGCGACACTGATCAAGCGATGGCAACGATGGGCGGCGTACTTCTCGCATTGCCGAAATAATTCGCGAGGCGCCCTGCCCTGATAAGGATGAAACGGTGCGCCATGAACGGTGTGAACGATGGCGGGGATCTTCAATGCATGAGCCGCCAGCCGTCCGAGCATGCCACCTTTCGCACTGTGCGTGTGGACAACATCTGGTTTGAATTCACGGAGGACTCTTTTGATGCGGTAGTAGCTTTGAAGATCTCGCCACGGATGGATTGCCCGTCGCAACGAAGGCACATACGTGATAGGCACATCGTCCCCCCTGCCCTGGGTCAACAAATTACCTTCTGGACCGAGTGCGGGTCCCGTGATCAGCAACACCTCATCACCATGTTCACGCACCAAGTCCTCGCAGGTGAATAGCGTATTCTCCTGCGCTCCACCGATGATCATGCGTGTGATGACGTGTGCGATTCGCATTTGCAATTAAAAGGGGTAGTTAACTTTGAGCAAGTACAGGCCCTGTGGAGGTGCCGTCGCGCCTGCAGCCCGGCGATCCCGCTCCGCGATCAACTCGCCTGGCCACGTAGGGTTGCGCTTTCCCATGCCGACCTCGGCGAGCGTACCGACAATATTTCGCACCATGTTATAGAGGAATCCATTGGCTTCGACTTCTAGTACGATCCGTTCACCGTGATCGGTCATCTTTCGCTCGACGGAAATCTCGTGAATCGTACGAACGGTGCTTTTTCTCGGCGAGCCCGTTGTTTCGTAGGTCTTAAAGTCGTGTTCGCCCAGCAACGCTTGAGCCCCTTCGTGCATGGCTTCAGCGTTCAGCGGGTGCCACAATTGCCAGACATAGTGGCGTGCGAAGACATCCCGGATTGGATTGTCGTAGAGCAAATAGCGGTATCGCTTGGAAACGGAATCGATAATCGCGTGAAAGCCTTCGGGAGCTTCTTCGATTTCACGGATCACCATGTCGCGCGGTGTGTTCGCATTCAATCCGCGTAGCAAAACATCCGTCGAGTGTTTGCTTTCTGTCGCCCACGCGGCGACTTGACCAATCGCGTGGACGCCGGAATCGGTCCGACCGCTGGACGTGATCCTCGTCTCCTCACCAGTGATCTCGCGGATCGCGGCTTCGAGCTGGCCTTGAACCGTCCGTTGCTTCGGCTGCCACTGCCAACCGGCGAAGTGCGTTCCGTCATAGGCGAGTGTCAGCTTCAAGTATCGCATTGGAAACTGCGCAGGCGGAGTGGCTACGTCCTCGCGGCCACTCCCCTGCCCTGTTGGCTAATTCGGCATCAACTCGTCAGACGGCTGCCTTGCTACGTGCGAGCAACTCGGCCACTTGAACAGCGTTCGTCGCGGCACCCTTTCGAAGGTTGTCGCTCACGCACCAGAACGCCAAGCCGTTTTCGAACGACAGATCTTCGCGGATGCGTCCAATGAAAACATCATCCTTGCCGCTGCACGAAAGCGGGAGCGGAAACTCGCCAGCGTTAAGGTCGTCCAAGACGGTGATACCAGGGAAATCTTCAAACAACTTTCGAGCTTCTGCGGCGGTCAGCTTTCGTTCGGTTTCGACCAGGATGCTTTCGCTGTGGCAGTTCGTCACAGGTACTCGTACGCATGTCGGACAAACTCGGATAGAGTCGTCGTTGAAAATCTTTTGTGTTTCCCAAACCATCTTCATCTCTTCGGACGTGTAGCCAGCGTGTTTCGCGCTGCCGATTTGTGGAATCAAATTGAACGCAATAGGATGAGAAAAAGTCGAGGGTACATACTCTTCGCCGGACAACGCCGCGCGGCTGCATTCCTCTAACTCGCGCTCGCCAGCCACACCGGCACCGCTGGTAGCTTGATACGTGCTGACGATCACTCGCTTGATCGTTGCCGCATCGTGAAGCGGCTTCATCGCGACAACCATTTGTGTCGTCGAGCAATTTGGACTCGCGATGATGCCGTCGTGCCTTTCGATCGCCTCGGGATTGACTTCGGGAACAACCAGCGGCACGTTCTCCTTCATCCGCCAGTAGCCACTTTCATCAACGACAACGGCGCCACGCTCGACCGCCCACGGGGCAAATTCGGCGGAGACTTCGTCCGGCGTGCTGGCGATTACGAGTCCGACGCCTTCGAACGCCTCAGGGCAAAGTTCTTCGACGGCGTGTGCTTCGCCTTGGAAGGTCAGCTCGGTTCCTGTAGAGCGTGCGGACGCCAAGAACTTGATCGTCTTGAACGGGAACTGTCGTTCTTCTAGCAATTGCCGAACAATGCTTCCCACCGCGCCGGTCGCGCCCACCAAAGCCACATTCTCGTACACCGATCAGTCCTCCGTTCAATGTTTAACGTGCCATACTGCTCACAAAACGGTAACGGCAAACCCCTGAGTATAGACGTCGGCACGTTTACTTCAATGGATTCAGTTTGCCGAGTAGAATGATTCCGATCTCGACAGAAAGCACTTTATGATCGTAACTCTGGATGGCCCGGCCGGAGCCGGAAAAAGCACCATCGCTCGCAAACTAGCCGACCGCTTAGGCTTCGCGTTCCTTGATACCGGCGCGATGTATCGTGCGGTCACGCTTGCCGCGCTGCGGAATCGCGGTCCTTGGGATGATCCAGACGCGCTCGCAGATCTTGCGAGGGAGTGTCGTATTGAGTTGGACCGCAGTCATGTTCGTTTGAACGACGAAGACGTTAGCGCCGCGATTAGAACGAATGAGGTTAACACGCATATTCACTATTTGGCAGACAATCCCGCAGTTCGCGAGCGGATGGTCGAATTACAGCGTGCCGTTGCTGCGGGACAGAACACGGTGACAGAGGGTCGCGATCAAGGCACGATCGCGTTTCCAAACGCGGAATGCAAAGTGTTTCTGACGGCCTCGCCGGAGGAACGCGCGAAGCGACGTGTTCTCGAACTTCAGTCTCGCGGTGAGCAGATCTCGGTCGAAGAAGTACTTGCACAACAGAACGATCGCGACCATCGAGATTCGACTCGCGCGGTCGGACGCTTGGAGCCCGCTTCGGATGCGATCCAGGTTAGCACCGACGGCATGTCTGCGGACGAGGTCGTCGAACGACTCGTCACGATCGTGAGCGAGAAGACAAAGCAGACCAATGGCTGAACGACCGTTCCTACAGCGTTTCGGTTATGCTGCGATCCGCCTCTTCGCTCGATTCACTGGCGTGGTCGTCTTTCGACTCCGATGTAAAGGGCGCGAGAATGTTCCGGCAACTGGACCACTTCTTGTTTGCGCTAATCACCAGAGCTACTTTGATCCCATTCTCGTTGGACTTGCCTTCGACCGCCGACTGAACAGCCTCGCGCGCCAGTCACTCTTCCGGTTCGCTCCGTTCCGCATGTTGATTCAGTTTCTCGATGCCATTCCGCTGGATCGCGACGGGCTTGGCCTAGCCGGTCTACGCGAGGCGATCCGACGAATTAAACGTGGCGAGGGAGTTATGATCTTCCCCGAAGGAACGCGAACACACGACGGTTCTGTACTGCCTTTGCAGCCGGGCTTTTGTGCGTTAGCGCGGCGAGCGAACGTCACGGTCGTGCCAGTTGGTTTCGACGGAGCGTTCGATGCTTGGCCTCGAACGGCGAAGCTGCCAAGAGCGACGACGATCCACATCTGCATTGGCGAGCCTCTATCGGCCGACCAAATTCGGGCCTTGGATGATAGGTCGCTTGTACGCGAAGTCGAGCTTCGAATTCGAGCTTGTCATGAGCGAGCTAGGACCGGACGGCACTGATAAGCCTGTCGTTCCGAGCCTTTCGGCTCCCCTCCCCTTGTTCATTTGCCAACCAATTCGACTAACAATTCACAACGCGCCTAAGACCTGCTCTTCACGAGAAAACCGCCGACCGCATTTTCGCATTCCCCATTCCAGCGAATCGAGCGGCCCGCGTGCTACAATGCCCCCATGCCCAGCGAGCGAGATAAAGACTTTGAGAAGTTCCGCGAGTCACCGCCCAAGGAGTCATGGCCAACGATCGATTGGGGTGGGTGCGTGCTAATTGGCTTAGGCGGCTTGTTGGTCATCCTGATCGTAATTGGGGCTATTCTTTCCTGGCGCCTGGTACAGCCACGATGACCTCCCAGCACGACAAGGCGAAGCGTTGGCGACCAAGGTTCTCGGTCAGGACGCTGGTGATCGTCGTGACGCTGGTCTGCTGCTACGCGGCTTGCTGGGGACCGACGAAGAAGAGCGGTGTCGATGACGTTACACACGTCACCCATGACGGTTATTATCCGTCCATTCACCACCATGCCATGCCGGTGCTGCCGCTGGTTGTCAGACGTGACGAGAAGATCTGGGGGATGTTGTACCAGGGTCGCAGTATTCCAGGCCTCACGATTCGTCGTTACTACTTCTGGTTCTTCGGCTACGTCGCCAAGCTGCCGTATAAGCGGGAGATCTGAGTCTTCTTCGCAGTGATGTGGTGATTACTTTCGCCCATCCTGAGCCCCCCGCCTAGTTCTTTGGCACCCATTTTCCGCCAGCAACACACTTTGAGGCACTACCAGGTAGCGACGTAAGTCGCTTAATATAAATATGTTACGAACTTGTGTCGCATGTTGAATCGCAATATCATGTCAACATAAAGAGATATAATGAAAGAATTATTACATCCAGTGATTGAAAATTGTCACATATCGGTTCATAATCCGCCTGTCAGCTGAATGGAAGCGTAGTTTGGCGAGCATAGGTAATGGCAGTTCAAGCGATTGCAGAGGAGAGAAGAGCCCGTTTACTAGAGATGGTGCGGCTTCGCGGCTTCGCTGCGCTGCCGGATCTAGCTGGTGAATTGGCGGTTTCCGAGTCGACGATTCGCCGAGATTTGGACCACTTGGAAGAGAATGGCAAGGCGCGGCGGACGCATGGTGGCGTCTTCTATACCGGGCCGTCTCCGAAGTTGCAGCACTTTGACCTGCGGCAGAAGACACACTGGGAGAAGAAGCGACAAATTGCCGAAGCGGCTAGTCGGCTGATTGAAGATGGCGACACGATTTTACTCGACGGAGGTAGCACGACCTACGAACTGGCACGATTGCTAGTAAATCGCCCGTTGCAGGTGGTGACGAACTCTCTGCCCGTTGCAAATTTGTTTGCATCGAGCCATGCAGACTTAGTGATGGTTGGCGGTTACGTCCACGGTCGAACCGGCGTTTCGCTCGGCCCTTACGCCAACGAGATGCTTGCGGATTTGAATGTCGGCCGCGCGGTACTCAGTATCGCCGGGCTGAATGACCACGGTTACTACAACAGCAACTTGCTATTGGTCGAAACCGAGCGAGCGATGATGAAGGCGGCCGATGAGGTTGTCTTCGTCGCGGATAGTACAAAATTTGGACGAACAAGTTTGGCTCGACTCGGCGATCTGAGTGCCGCCGACGTATTGGTCGTGGACAACGAGATTACCGACGAGTGGCGAGAAAAGCTGACCAATGCGGGTGTCAAACTGATCATCGCCGAAGCCAGCGAAAAGACATAACAACACAAACGTGAGTGAATTATCCACAATGACTTCTGCACCAGGACTCGACCGAACGGCGATTGAGAGTATCGTTCGACAGATCATTACACAGCAAGTTGGCGGTTCGGCAGCAGTCGAGTCGAATGCGGCTGAACGGGAACTTGTCGTTAGCATCTCCGCCAGACATTGCCATTTGACCGACGAGCATGTTGAAATCCTTTTTGGTTCCGGTCACACGTTGACTCCGATGAAGGATCTTTATCAAGACGGCTTTTATGCCGCGGAAGAGACCGTCATGGTTGTGGGGCCGCGCAAACGAACTCTGCCGACAGTTCGGATTCTCGGTCCGACGCGACCCTTCAGTCAAATCGAACTTGCGTTTACCGATTCGATTTCACTCGGCATCAGCGCACCAGTGCGACACAGCGGCAAGATTGAAGGCACGCCGGGCTGTGTGCTGGTCGGACCGAAGGGGGTCGTTGAATTACAGGAAGGCGTGATTCGTGCCGCGCGACACGTCCACATGAACTTCGGCGACGCCGAGCGTTATGGTGTGAGCGGTGGCGAAATGATGAAGCTGAGAATCGAATCACCGATGAGTACAACCGTCATGGAAGACTTGCTGGTACGAGCAGACGAAACGAGCAAGCTGGAGGTTCACATCGATACAGACGAAGGAAATGCGTGTTACCTGGACGGCGCTACGAAAGTCGAATTGTTAAAGCAGGAACCGTGTTCCTGTCACGAGAGTTAGAAATATTTGGTCGCTGACCAACTATGTCAAGACAACTGCCACTTTTTACTTCGGAGAAACATCTCATGGCAAAAGCGATGGAAGCGTTAGGCATGATCGAGGCCAAAGGGTTTATCACCTTGGTCGAAGCCACTGACGCGATGATGAAAGCAGCGAACGTTCAATTCATGGGTTGGGATAAGGTCGGAAGCGGCCTCGTGTCGGCTTTTGTCACCGGTGATGTTGCCGCGGTCAAAGCTGCCACCGATGCCGGCGCAAACGCCGGCGGACGCGTAGGCGAGATCGTCAGCGTGCAAGTGATTCCACGACCCCACGAAGATCTCGGCAAAGTTTTACCGATGCCTAAATCAACGCGATCGTCGAAGTAGCTGCGACAGCATCTGTTCAGAGAACTCCCAGCCGAATATGTGAATCGGCAATTAGATAAGGAAATAAAAATGAGCGCAATTGGATTACTGGAAACAAAGGGCTTGGTCGCACTGGTCGAAGCGACGGACGCGATGGCGAAGGCCGCCAATGTAGAGATCGTCAAGAAGGTACAGATCGGTGGCGGATTTGTCACGACCGTCGTCAAGGGTGATGTCGGAAGCGTGCGTGCTGCTGTTGAAGCTGGAGCGAACGCTGCGGCACAAGTCGGCGAACTCGTCGGCAGCCACATCATCCCTCGCCCCGCTGACGGTTTGGTGGAAGCTTACATCGGCTAACGATAGTCGCAGCTGAACTCGCAAGAGTTCAGACGCGGACTATAAACGGCTGAATTCTTGCGAATCCAGCTACGCACCTCAAAGCTTCTGCCTGAGATGGAATTCCATCGTTATCACGGATGTGAGGAACTCGCTAGTGAAGATACTCGTAGCAAACCTTGGCTCGACAAGCTTTAAGTATCGCTTGTTCGACATGACCGACGAGCGTCAGTTGGCTCGCGGTGGGATCGAGCGGATCGGTGCGAACGAAAGTCCTTGCTTCGTCGAGATTGGTGAACACCGCGAAGAGATCATGGCTTCTGTACCTGATCACGCGGTGGCCGTGCAACGATGCTTGGAGCAGCTGACGGCAACCGACACCGGGTGCCTGCAGGATGCAAGCGAAGTTGCTGCGATTGGCTTCAAGGCGGTTCATGGCGGACGCGTCAGCGGAGTGCAACGAGTGACAGAGGATGTGTTGGCGGCGATGGAAGAGATGAACCAAGTCGCGCCAGCTCACAATCCGCCTTACATCAATGCCATGCGATTGCTCGGCGAGAAGTTACCGGAGATTCCGTTGGTTGCAGCGTTTGAAACAGGTTTTCATCAGACGGTTCCCGATCGGCTGAAGTATTACGCTTGTCCTGAAGAGTGGGCCACGAAGTACAACGTTCAGCGATGGGGCTTTCACGGTGCAAGCCATCGCTACATTGCGAATCGCGTTGCCGACTTGCTCGGCGAAGGGTTGCGAGTTGTCTCTTGTCACCTAGGTGGTTCGAGCAGTCTGTGTGCAATTCGTGGTCGCGAGAGTGTTCAGACCAGCATGGGCATGAGCCCACAGAGCGGAATCCCACACAACAATCGCGTTGGCGACTTTGATCCGTTTGCGATTCCAGTCGTTATGAAGGCGACCGGTAAATCACTCGATGAAGTACTCGACAATTTAGCCAACCAAGGCGGATTATTGGGCCTGAGCGAAGTGAGCGGCGATGTACGGGACTTAGAAGAGGCTGCCTCGCAAGGGAATGATCGCGCGAAGTTGGCATTGGACATGTTTACATCAGAAGTTCGCCGTTACTTAGGTGGTCTGATGGTTGAACTTGGTGGAATCGACGTGCTCGTCTTCACGGGTGGCATCGGCGAGAACGGAGTTGGGATCCGCTCTGCCGTATGTGCCAACTTGGAGGAGTTTGGCATCGAACTCGACAGCACTGCCAATGAGTCGCCAAAAGGCGAATCAAAGATCAGCGCCGACGAGAGTCGAACGCAGATCTGGGTCGTACCCACAAACGAAGAGATTATTGTCGCAAGACAGGCAAAGGGATTGTTGGGACGCGGCGCGTAGATAGTCCAACTGAGGAATTGAGATGTTCGTAGCAAAAGTAACCGGTTCGCTGGTGTCGACTCAAAAGGTCGAGACGATGGTTGGCTATAAGCTGCTCGTCGTCGAACCGTATCGATTGGAGCCGAAACAACGCAAGAAGCTCGCGACGACGGGTCGGACCTTCGTCGCCGTTGATACGCTCGGGGCTGGCGAAGGTGACTATGTGTTGATCACTCAGGGGTCGAGTGCCCGACTGACTGCCGAAACAAAGAGTATGCCCATTGATTGCGTTGTCGTAGGGATCGTCGATCAGGTCCACGTTGATAGCAACAAGGTTTACTCCAAAGAGGATTGATAAAGTCGTTTAACGGCAAGCCGAAGGCGGCTGCGTCACCGTCGCCTGCGGCTTGCCGTTAAACGAAGAACTAGTTACTCGAACACTTAAATCAGAGAGCGATTGATCCCATGCAAATCAACGAATCAGTCATACGTGACGTGGTCGCTCAAGTGCTGGCCGAAGTCGGCACTGCTCCGATGGTCAGCAGCAAAGGCTATGCAGGCCGTCATGGAATTTTCACCGACGTCGATGAAGCGGTAGCAGCCGCAAGAGATGCCTTTGAGCAACTTTCCCAGCGAGGCATGGAGGATCGCAAACGGATCATCAGTCACATTCGTCGCATCTCGATCGATAGTTGTGTCGAACTTGGCACGATGGAGATGAGCGAGACGAAGATCGGGCGGCTGGAGCATAAGATCGAGAAGCTCAAGACGCTAGGAGAGCTGACTCCGGGCGTCGAGTTCATGAACAGCCAAGTCTATAGCGGAGATCGTGGCTTAGCCGTCATCGAGCACGCTCCATTCGGAGTCATCGGTGCCATCACACCCGTAACTCATTCGTTGCCGACGATCACAGGCAACGCAGTCAGTATGATCGCGTCTGGCAATTCGCTCGTCGTGAACCCGCATCCCAGTGGCAAAAAGGTTGCTGCAGAAGGCGTACGGCGATTTAACGAAGCGATTTATCGCGACCTTGGCATCGACAATCTGATTTGCTTGATCGCCGAACCAACTTTGGAGTCGGCCGCTGGCATTTTTGGCAACCGCGGAGTCAATTTGATCTGTGTGACCGGCGGTCCGATGGTGGCTCGCGCTGCACTTAACAGCGGCAAACGAGCAATTGTCGCGGGTCCTGGGAATCCGCCGGTTGTCGTCGACGAAACGGCTGACTTGGACAATGCCGCGCGTTGCATCATTCAGGGCGGAGCCTACGACAATAACTTGCTTTGCATCGGCGAAAAGGAAGTGTTTGTCGTTGATCAAGTATTCGATCAGATGATGCAAGCGATGGATCGAGCGGGCGCCAGCCGCTTAAACGCTCGTGAAGTCGACGAATTAACACGGAACGCTATTGTGAAAGTCGGCGACGACAACCACGACGCTCCCTCCAAAGATTTCCTAGGACAAGACGCTGCCGTGCTGGCACGTGGCGCTGGCAAGAGCGTGCCGCAGAACACCGAACTGCTGTTTGGCGAGACCGACGAATCGAACCCGTTCGTGCCGGTCGAGCAAATGATGCCCTTCGTTCCATTTGTTCGTTGTCGCAACGTCGACGAAGCAATCGAGAAGGCCAGGCATTACGAGCACGGCTTCCGCCACACGGCGATTATTCATTCGCACAACGTCAAGAATATGACCAAGATGGGCAAGATAATGGACACGACTTTGTTTGTGAAGAACGGTCCGAGTATGGCAGCCCTCGGCCTCGGCGGAGAAGGTTATTTGTCCTTCTCGATTGCTGGCCCGACCGGCGAAGGGGTTACGACCCCAATGACGTTCACACGCGAGCGACGCTGCTCGATGATCGATGACCTTTGGATCTTGGGGAAACCTAAGAGCTAGGGAAGCCACCGCTACGTTAAGAAAGACAATAGATGTTGAAAGGCTTGGTAGTCGGAACGGCAACGTCGACGGTGAAGCACGCGTCGATGGAGCGACAATGCTTGCTCGTTGTTCAGCCGAGGTTGGTCGATGGCAAGCCCGATGGTGATCCGTTGTTGGCGGTTGATATCGTCGGCGCGGGGGTCGGTGAACGTGTGATGCTAACGAGTGATGGTCGTGGTGCTCGCGAGTACCTTGGCGTCGACGCAACACCGGTCCGTTGGACGACGATCGGAATCGAAGACTAATGGACAAAAACCTCGATTCCGCGGCGATTGAACGCATTGTGCAAGAAGTAATCCGTCGACTTGTCGAACGAGGAATCGTCGTTGGCAACGCGACGAGCGCTGACAAGACGGAACTAGCCGTGAACGACAAGGTTGTCACGTTGGCAACGCTAGAGGGAAGATTGCTGGGAATAAAACGACTCGTTGTAGGCGGTCGCTCGATCGTAACCCCGGCTGTCAAAGACGAATTGAACGATAAGTCGATTGAACTACTACGAAATTAGACAGGTTGATCGAAAGAGACTGAATGCGAATCGCCAAGATACTAGGAACGGTCACACTCGGTCGCTCGCTGCCAGAGTTTGCTGGCGCGAGTCTGCGATTGGCCGTGCCGATGTCGCTTGCGAACCTGACAGGGGACGAGAAGCCAGCTGCCGACGAATTGGTTCTTTGGGATGAATTTGGGTCGGGCGTAGGTGACCTTGTTGCCTTGAGCGAAGGTGGCGAGGCCGCTCAGCCATTTCGGCCAGACGATAAACCGGTCGATGCCTATAACGCGGCGATCTTAGACAAGATGGATCTCAACAAAACAGAGTTACGAAAACTAAAATCCTAACAGCGAAACGTAAGAGCTATGGTGAACGCACATAAGATCAAACAAGATATCTGCGAAATTGGACGCCGCATCTACAACAAGGGTTTTGCGGCGGCAAACGACGGAAACATCACCGTTCGCATTAGCGACAACGAAGTCCTCTGCACGCCGACGATGCACTCGAAAGGATTTCTCAAGCCCGACGACATCTCGACGGTCGACATGACCGGCAAGCAGTTGTCCGGTCGCAAGAAGCGATCAAGTGAAGCGTTGTTGCACCTGGAGATTTACAAGAATCGCCCTGACATCAAGAGCGTCGTTCATTGCCATCCTCCACATGCAACGGCATTCGCGATTGCTCGCGAGCCGATTCCCCAGTGTGTGCTGCCGGAAGTAGAGGTCTTCCTTGGCGATGTTCCTATTACGAAATACGAAACGCCTGGCGGGCAAGCATTCGCTGACACGATCATCCCATTCGTCCAGAAGACGAACATTATCATCTTGGCGAATCACGGCACGGTCAGCTATGGGACGGACGTCGAACAAGCCTACTGGTGGACCGAGATCCTCGATGCGTACTGTCGCATGTTGATGCTCGCCAAGAGCCTCGGGAAGGTGAACTACTTTGACGAGACGAAGGAACGTGAGCTTCTGGAGCTGAAAGACAATTGGGGTTGGTCCGACCCGCGGAATACAAAGGAGTTCGAAGATTGTGACATCTGTGCGAACGACATCTTCCGCGAAAGCTGGAAGGACTCGGGAGTTGAGCGACGTGCTTTCGATGCTCCACCTGCCATGAAACCAAATGGCGCGACATCAGCTCCCGCAGCTAGTGGCGGCAATAATCAAGAAGCTCTGATTCAAGCGATTACGGATCGAGTAGTTGCTGAATTGGCGAAACGTTAGTAGGCATCACGCTCCGTGTGATGAGCCCATCCGCGGTGGCGGATGGGGTAAAGTCGTATTACTCCAAGTTCAACCTAAAGCGTTCATCGCTCGGAGAGTGATGGCGAACTTGCGGTCCTGCCGCATCACGAGGAAGAAGTATGAAAGTTAGCATTATTGGTGGTGGTGGATTAGTTGGATCGAGTGCGGGTTTTGCGCTGCAATGCGGCGGTGTGGTTCGCGAGATCTCGTTGATTGATGTCAACCAAGAGTTGGCTCTTGGCCAGGCTTTGGACATCATGCACGGTAGCCCCAGTACGGCGGACCAGATCATCTCATCGGGCAGCTACGAGCACGTTCCCGATAGCGATGTCATCTGCATTACAGCCGGGCTTCGTCGTAAGCCCGACGAATCTCGACTAGATCTAATCAACCGCAACACCGACCTGTTCATGTCGATCCTTGACAGTGTAAAGGGTGTCGGAACCAAGCAAGACGCGATCGTCTTTGTGGTTTCCAATCCTGTTGACATTCTCACGTATGTCGCGGCGGATCGGCTCGGCCTACCGCAGACGCAAGTCATCGGTCTCGGAACGCAACTCGATACGATTCGATTTCGCAGCTTGATCGCTCAGAAGCTCGGAACACAGCCGACGCAAACCTCAGCGTTGATCCTTGGGGAACACGGAGACAGCATGGTTCCAATTTGGTCGGGTGCGACGGTCGCCGGTCTGCCGTTGGAGAAATACCCCGGTTGGACTTCGAACCTCGCGAACGAACTATTCAAACGCACGAAAGGATCTGGAGCCGAAGTCATCAGTCGCAAAGGCGGCGCTGGTTTCGCAGTTGGGATTGCGATTCGAGATGTGATCCATTCGATTGCCCTTGATCAGCGACGCGTTCTTCCAGTCTCGTCGGTCCAAGATGGCTGTTACGGTATTCGAGACGTTGCCCTATCCGTTCCAACGGTCGTCGGTCGAGCGGGTGTTGTTGATCGACACGAGATCGATTTGTGGCCGAAAGAGATGCAAGGGCTTCGCAATAGTGGCAATGTGTTGCGTCAGACGCTGGAGACGGTGTTGTCTCGGATTGGTCGAGCCTAGGGGCAGCACGAATTAAACGTAGGCGTCCCTCGCTCGCTCCGTTAGCAAGTCGCGCACTCTGCTAGTTGTTCGGCTTCCAGATAGAGAGCTTCGAGGTCGCTGCGTGGGCCGGCCACGGTGACGGCATCGCCTAAGACAAACGCTTGGTTGCCACTGGGTCGAGTGGGGGACAACGCGTCTTCGTTTCGCACGGCAACAAACGCGATCGTAGGGAAGCGATCACCTATCGTTCTTACGGTTTCACCGACCATCGTTGAGTCTTCATCGATCTTGAATTCGCCGAGTTCAATGTCGCCACTACGGTTGCTGTGCAGAAATTGAGCGAACTTTGGACGAAGTATTGCATCGGCGATGTTATGGCCGGCGGTCGTATAGGGTGAAACAACAAGTGACGCTCCCGCTCGCTCCATCCTCCTGGCCGCTCCGTCGGATCCCGCTCGACTAGCGATGAACGCATGCGGGTTCAGTTCGTGTGCACACAGAGTTACGAACACATTCTCGGCGTCGGAACTCGTCGCGCAGATGATCCCTTTCGCGCGTTCGATGCCAGCATGATGGAGTACTTCGTCGTCGGTCGAGTTTCCCTGAAACGCGCAGTATCCGCATTCCAGAGCCCGGTCAACAATTGCGGAATCACAATCGATGACGACAAACGGAGTGCCAGCCACATTCAACTGCTCGGCGACTGTCCTTCCAATGCGTCCAAATCCACAGATGATTAAGTGATCCGTGAGGTGATCGATTTGATTCTGCATCTTTTTCTTCCGGGTACTCTGATAGGTGACGGCAATCTGAACAAGTGAAGTGATGCTGTACGTCGCAGTTCCAATCCCAAACAGGAGTAGAACGGCCGCAAATCTTTCTCCTGCGGGCGACAAACCTTGGTCGCCATATCCTACGGTTGTGATTGTGATCAGCGTGAAGAATAGCGACTTCCAAAGATCCCAATCGTTGTCGTATTCGATGTACCAGAATCCGACCGTGCCGAAGAAGACGATCAGCAGAAGGATCGCAATGCAGCGAAGCGCCGCGCGCAGCTCCTCTCCCGCGAGGCCAAGCCGAATGGAACGCCTTGTGTGTAACATGATGCTTCTGGTTCGAGATTGAATTCTGTCTGAAGAAGAATAGGTTATGAACTCGAGCGACGCGCCGCCGATTGTAGCGATTGTGCGGCGAAGACCTGCTTGAATCTGCCCGTTCTTCACGGATCGCGATTCCGTACCGAGGGTGTCAGCACGAGCAGAGGGATGCAGGTAGACTGAATTGTTTACTTTTGCTGCCGAGAATGAGGTAAGGGAATGTTCAGCGAGCACCAACTGATACCAGGCGAGTCGATTCGCTTGAAAGCAATGGCGACGAGGGCGAAATCGTTTCATGATGATCGCGAAAGCGCCGAACGCGAGTTTTTCGAGCTGCGTGACGAGTTAGCGGAACTGCAGCGACGCCTGTATGCGGCTGGGAAGCACCGATTGTTGATCGTGCTTCAAGCGATGGATGCTGGCGGGAAGGATGGCACGATTCGCAAGGTATTCCGTGGCGTCAATCCACAGGGTGTTCGCGTAACATCATTCAAGAAGCCTTCCGAACTCGACATGGCCCATGATTTTCTCTGGAGAATTCATCAAGCAGTTCCAGCGACGGGAATGATCGGCGTCTTCAATCGGTCGCAATACGAGGACGTCTTGGTCGTTCGAATTGAAAATCTCGCGCCGAAGAGTGTTTGGCAAGCGAGGTTCGAGCAAATCAACCAGTTCGAGCGGATGCTGACCGAGACGGGGACAACGATCCTGAAGTTCTACTTGCATATCTCCAAGGAAGAACAAGCGGAGCGATTCCAGGAGCGGCTCGATGATCCCCAGAAGAACTGGAAATTCTCAGCCGATGACCTAGAGAAACGCAAGAAGTGGTCGGATTACATGGAAGCGTATGAGGACGGGCTGAACCGTTGCACAACAAAATGGGCACCGTGGTATGTCATCCCGTCGGACCAGAAATGGTACCGAAACCTCGCGATTACAAAGATCATCGTAGGAGCATTGGGTGATCTCGATCCGCAATTTCCAACGACAGCGTTCGATCCCCGTGAGTTTCGAATCGAGTAACTCGAGGCTGCTTGCGCGACTACGAGACTGCGAAAACACCACCGAGACCAAGATCGATCAAGTCTTCAGTGGCAGCTTCGTCGCCCGAAAGTTCTTCAGCGAGGTCAGCAATAGCGGAATCAACAGCGTTTGCAGGAAGGACTGTTGCAATTCCGCTGTTGATCGTGGGCTGTGCTACGAGCGAACTGTCGTGAGGCACGCCGGGAACAGCAACCGAGCCGTTCAACTCGCTAGCTGGATCTCGAGGCGTCGGATCGAAAGGATCTGGTGTCGGTTCGACTTCAACCGCGCAGAAATCCGGATCGATAATCGGCGCCCCCTCATCGTCGAGTTCATAATAAGGGCATTCAATCGGCTCTTCCGGATCCGTTTCTTCTTCCGGCGTCGTTTCCGCATCAGGGTTATCGGGATTCGGATTGCCAGCGCCGGTCGAATCAGGAAAGTCAGGCGTCACCTGCGCGAGGATTGGTGGCGGACTCGTAATGCAGCCCAAGCCGTTTAAGCAATTAATGATGCCAAGCGGATCTTTCGGCGAAAGGTAGCCATCGCCATTCACGTCTAGGTATGGCTCCGGCTCTTGGCCAGGCAAGGGCAGGTCCAATTCGTACGAGCCCTTTTTACTTAGCTTATTCAGCAACAGTAGAACGTCCAATGGCGAAATACGTCCGTCTCCGTTGATATCGTTCGGATTGTCTGGGTTTTGCCAAATGCTTCGAACATGGAGCGTACCGTTCGTGATTACTTCAGAGACGCCCGAACCATCCGCTCGGCGAAAATTGGAGCTGCCGAGCTGTGTTCCAACCAGACGAAACTCGTAACTACCGGCCGCAATGCCGGTGGTGTCAATCGTCAGCTTCACCAGCGTGCCGTCGGCTCGCGCTTCGAATCCTTGGGTAAACGCGACATCGCCCGATGCTAACGTCGTATCGCTCGGGAATGGACCACCACTCTCGATATGAGGAAACGTACTCCAAAGATCACCGGCGAATCGCACACCTTCGAAATTCGGCCCGTCTTTCGCGGTGACGATTTGAGCCCGCAGGTCGAAGCCAGCGACTGGTTTGTCGTTCGCACTGCTGCTGACGACAGAGAGTGATACAGTTTGTCCACTGGTGTTTGGCTCGACCAAATGGTAGCCAACATCCACGAGGACTGCCAGCAAATCGCGACGCTCAAGCATCTCGAACGAAACGCGACGTCCGGATTGTCTCCGGCTACAACGATGTATGGTGCTGAAGAGTGCCAACTCTCTATCCACTTCGATGAGTCTTCTGACTGTTCGTGTCCGCAGTTGCGAATGCTCGATAGACTACCGATTTCAACCAGAAAATGCAAACAGATCCTAAGCCGCCCCCGAGAGTTGTGCCAAAATAGATAAAAAGCCGCTTGGTGTCAGCGACTTGCTGTGTTCCCCTCGACATTATGGTTTCGTGGTGCGACTTCCCCGGCGCATCGGCAACTTCCCCGCGTAGTATCTGTCCCGCACGGCTGTTAGGTTTGCTGGGATCAACTTTATGCGCCACCGAATCTCTCAAGAGACCGACGTCATGTTCCCCGCTTTGAGCCAAGTCTGCACGCTGCATGCCCCCTTTTCGCAGGACATCGAGGACTTTGCCGCCGGGCAATGTCGCTCGGTCGACGTGTGGCTGACGAAGCTCGAGGACTATCTCGAGGCCGGGCACTCGGTAAGCGAGGTACGCGACTTGTTGCTCGAACATGAAGTCGCCGCACCCGTCGCAAGTTTTCAGGGGGGCCTTTTTGGGACTCCGGAATCTGCCCAGGAAGCTTGGAAGCTCTTCACCGAGCGGCTAAAGCTGTGTGCCGAGATCGGAATCGGAACTTTAGTTGTGGCGTGCGACATCATGGGCCCGATTCGGCAGGCGGATGTCGATGGCGCGAACCAGTTGCTGCTCCGAGCCGCTGACGCCGCATCGGAGCATGGAGTTCGCCTCGCACTAGAGTTTCGAGCAGATGCGGCGCTGGGGAATAATCTCCAAACCGCTGCCGCGATCGTGAACGAACTCGATCGCACGAACTTGGGTCTGTGCCTCGACACATTTCATTACTACGTTGGCCCGAGCAAACAAGAAGATCTCGCCTACTTAACGGCAGAGAATCTCTTCCACGTCCAACTGTCCGACATCGCCGACACGCCACGCGAGTTTGCACGCGATGCCGACCGGATTCTGCCAGGCGATGGCGACATCATGTTCGAGCCGATCATTGATCGACTTCGAGAGATTGACTATCGCGGATGCGTCTCAATCGAGTTGATGAACCCGCAGCTTTGGCAAGTCCCACCGCGGCAATTTGGTGAGATCGGAATGACCGCGCTGCGCAGAATTCTAGGGCAAGCGAGTATGGCATGACGACGTCGAGAGAACAGCTTGAACGCCGTTCGTCACTGTTGCGAAGCAATCTAGTCTTCATTGGTCTACCGTTGCTTGCGGCCATTGTGTTCATCGATTCCTATGCGCTTCGCGCGCGACGCGGAGATGCGACGGACTGGCAAGTGCTTGGTTCGTACGCTATCTTCGTCGGACAGACTGCCTTGCTTAGCACCGTCGTCGGTTGGCAGGCCCGTCGAGAAGTGTTGTGGTGGGGAATCCTCGGCTGGGGCGTTCTCCTTGTGGATCTCCAACTGTTCGCCATCGCAGCGCCAGACAATTGGTCGACAGCCAATACGGTCGGTTTCGCCTTCGCCTCGGCTCAAGTCGCCGCTCTTGTCTGCTTCGCTCTTCTAAGTGGAATGCGGTGGCCTATTCGACTTTCCGTCAGTCTTGTCGGGACTGCGTTAGCGATCTTCTTTGCGTTCGCGATGAACGCGAGGCAAGCCTGGTATCTTGTACTCGCCGTTCAATGTTTCGGTGCTGCAACTGTTTGTTTGGTGTTTCGACAGTTCCGCTTCCGCATCGAACGGTGCGACTCAGTCGCCGTGAGGGGTGAGGTCGGAAGCTATGCGCAGTTTTCGATACGTCATCTGTTTTACTGGACGACAGGTGTTGCGATCTTAGTTGCATTCGGACGCTTGGTGAGTTGGCAGGGACTACTTTCGGCAGGAATGCGGTACACAACCTTGTCCGACTTATTCGTGTTCGGGCCAATCCTGTCTTTTGTTTCGATCCTCGCAATGTGGGCGGCTCTTGGGGGTGAAGCGTGGTTTGTCAGACTTGGAGTCGCGGTTATCGCACTACCTGGGGCAGGCGCCATCCTCGGCGCCTACGTACGTTGGGGCAGTGGTCGAGGGCGATTTAATGAGCTGTTTCCAGACTTTCGGGGCTCCCCACAGCCACTCGAAACGGGGATTGCGTGGACCGTTCTAGCCGGTGGAATGTTAGCGGGATTGCTACTTTCGATTAGAGCAACCGGCAATCAACTCAGGCAGCGCACTGATTTACGGCTGCGTTAGCGTTTGTCGGCCAAGCGACCGGCAAGAAGATCGAGTTGCCCCTTGAGATCGGCAAGCAGCAGATTCGGGCTCGCGCC
The DNA here is from genome assembly GCA_014381825.1 of Planctomycetota bacterium. GTDB lineage: Bacteria > Planctomycetota > Planctomycetia > Pirellulales > Pirellulaceae. The sequence goes on along the minus strand of JACNKX010000039.1, from coordinate 759 downwards.
TTCGGCCATATGCAGATAGAACGACTGAGCCGAGTTGCTGTGCGTTGTTGACAATAGCGATGTCGCGTGACGCAACTCGTCAAGCTGCGAGTCGAGTTCGTCGAGTGTTTCCGCTGCCTGTCGATTGCTTCGCCATAACCCGTCCAGTTGGAACACCAGCCCGACGATTAATGCAGCTTGGCCACCGAGCGTGAACGGCAATCCCAATCGCCAGAGATCGGGTCGGTCCTCGGCGAACGACCATCCGATAAGAACAGCGCCAAAGACGAAGGCCATCAGCCCAAGTGACAGCATGCACCATGAAAACAAAGAGGATTGAACCGATTTATTTTGCTTCGGAGCTTGAGAGTTTCGTGGCACGAGGATCGATTCTCGTGTGCCACCTGGCACGTGCGCCGCGTCGAGACGAACCACCGAATCTGCTTGCTCACCAATTCCAAGCGAGGCGACCAGTTGTTGCGCCTCGTTCAATTCGTCTTCGAGTTCCCAGTCCTCAAGCAACGCCTTCTCCAACCAGTCGGATCTGGATCCGACCTCGGCGTGAGTCTTCTGAGTCGCGGTAGTATCCGTCGAAGTCGCGGCGGGCGCGGTCGATTTCCCGTCCCCACACCCGGGCTGGCAACGCCCGCCACGCGCTGAGTGCCTGGCTGTCGGTCCGCCCGCCCGGCACGCCCCTTGGCCATGTGTTCCCCCCACTGCCTCGCAGTCCCCGCGCCTGAATACCACAGATGCCCCCCCTGACTACGCCGCCAGCGCGCC
>JACNKX010000222.1 GCA_014381825.1 Planctomycetota bacterium | reverse complement strand
CAAGCAGCTTCGTCAGCTTCCCGGATGCAAAACTGTAAAGCCACGAATGGCTGACAACCTTACCCGTGCGAATCTCAGCCACATCGGCCGCTTCAAGACTCGTCAGAATCACGCGGCCATCCGGCAGACGCGCCCCCCATTGCCAGCTCTTCTGTTTCGGCCGCTTGAAGTCCAGGAGCCTTTGGCCCGATCCATCCGGATCGATCATGCCTAGCACGCCAACCGGCCATGGGTTCTCAGCCCGAAAGGCAATCGCGAACTGGCTGCGGTCATCGTCGGCACGAAGTGACACAACGAAGAGTGCTATTGTCACAAGAACGCTGACAGGGAGTGGCTGGCGGCAGCGAGTCATTTCGCGTCGTCCTTTGATTCCTCCTTGCGAGACTTGTTGTGTCATCGTTCTCAAGTCCATAGTGTCTTGCCAATGGTGGCGCGATATGCGGTCATCCGGTATCTTGATTGTCAGCGGCCAATTGCATCAACTCGAGTTCTAGCATTGTACCAGAGCGTCGCAACGCGTTTGCGCCGCCCGGCCAGATCCAACCTCTGCAATACCCGTATCGTTATGATCAACCTTGCAGCGTCGCCCACGGCGTCTCCTGCCGTACACACTCCGCCGATGGATCCTGGTGTTCAGTGGACCAGTGACTCGGTCGCGATCGACGCTCCGCCTGACAACGATCTCGATCCGTCTCCCGATGCGCGGTGGCTGGCGGAAGCGGCGCGGACCGGCTTGTGTGGCGCTGTCTCGCCGCGTGTGGTTGCGTTGGCCGAGGGTGGCTACCGACTGTACTATACGCAGATCCTGCCGCGTACCGGATTCCCTGCCGGCGCGAATGACTACGACAACGCGACGACGCGAATCCTTAGCGCGACCTCGATCGATGGAGCGACCTGGGAGCCGGAGAGCGGCGTCCGGCTTTCTCCGCAGCAGAGCGGGGCGGGCGACTCTCGCGTTGTCTCGTCGGAAGTTGTTCCGGCGCCCGACGAAAGCGGTAAGCTGCGAATGTACTTTGAATGCTGCCCTGGAACACAATCGCAACAGAACTCAATTCGCAGCGCGCTCTCACAAGACGGTTTGAATTGGGCAGTCGAGCGTGGCAACCGCATCGAAGTGAAAGGAAGCAACGTTTCTGCGCCCCGCATCCTGTTCCTCGACGACGGAAGGTGCAGATTGTATTTCCATGAGCGAGGCCGTGGAATCATGAGTGCCGTGTCTGACGACGGTCTCACCTTCGAGATGGAAGCCGGTGTCCGCGTCACCGCGGGCGGGCCCCACGATCGCTTGACGGCCTTCGCCCCCGAGATTCTTCGCCTGCCCGACGGCAATTACCGGATGTATTACGCTGGCTACCGCGATGCGAAGCGTGCCGACATCCTGACAGCTCTTTCGAGCGATGGCTTATGCTGGGAGAAGGTCGCCGATCCGGTTCACTCACCAGGATCGAAAGCCTGGGACGCGGCCAAGTGTTCGGAGATGTGTGTCGTTTGGAACTTGCGTAACGAGGCTGCCGGATTTCGATTGCTTTACGAAGCCTGCGACGGCACGGCGCCTGGTCAACGAGGCGTGTGGCGCATCGCATGCGCGGTTAGCTCGCCATGATTGTCGCGGCGCAGAGAGCCGCTCCGCGAAATCGTACGTCTTCAAGAGTTCGGCTGGCGCGCGATGATTAAGATGCTTTCCCCTCTTCGAGCGAGATCGACTATATTGACGGCGTTGATCTTGCAGGAAAGGCAATTCTTGGGATCCGAAGGTCCAACAAGCGTCCGCACGCCCTCAAAACACATAACCCATCAGCGTGCATCGATGTGAATGTCGGGCGTTGATTGCAATGTGGCGGGATGGAGTTTGCGACTGCAACAAGCGTTCGGAATGCCGGCCCGGAGGTCGACGTTTTTTGCGGAAGCGGTATAGTATACGTGCGTACATTATTCTATGCTTTGACGATTGACCCAGACCGCGTGGCGCGGTGGCACCCGGCTCGCTGGCTCCGTCAAGTCAGCCTCTTCGCGTTGTTTTCCCGGTCCAGTTTGTCGTTTGAGCCACGCCTTCAAGGACATGGCCCGCACCGCACGGGTGGACGGGTGACTTTCACACGATGCCTCCTGAGCCATCTTCTTTACCACCGATCGCCCTGTTGCGCGACTTCATCGTATGGTCCAACACACCTGATCTGTTCTGGACTCACCGCGCTGAGTTGGGTGACCTGCTGCACCAATACGGGCGGTTGGTCAAGCAGCTTGTTGTATGGTTAGAGCTGCACGGCTGCGATGATTCGGCACTGCGGATCGACTTGGCCATGGCTGGTCTGCGTACTGCTTGGCATGAGTACACGGACAGCTGTGACTCCGAGGCGCCGAACGCTCGCGAAGCTCTACGGTGCCGCGTTGCACTGGACGTGCTGCTTGAACAAGCCGACTGCTTGAAGGGTGCACTGGAAGACATTGCCGACGAACTCCCAGAGTCAGTTTGGGAGGGCTTCGGCGATGTTTGAGATGGCAGCAACTAGCATCAGGGAAGCAACCACGAGCTGGGGATCTTGCAAGACACTTGATGAGACGCCACCTGACTGGGAGAGTATCCGCCGTCACTGCAAGGAGGTCATCGTGGCACTCGAAGCATCTCGTCAGCACGTGCTCGCTGCGCGTGTCGAACGGGAATGCCGCGTGCTGAAGGAAGCGTGGGACGAAGCTGCTGCCAACGGTTATGTTCTGACGACAAAGTTGTCCGATGCTGCCGAGGAACTGCGTGCGACACTGGCAGCATTGGCTCGATTCAAGCAACACCTTGCAGGTTTCACGAGCCCAATGTCGACGCGTTCCCGTGAAAACAATGGCTCGTGTCTCGATGAAAAAGTGAAACCACCACGCCGCAAAGGGCGACGACTGGAAACGCATCTACGTTTGAAGGCTCTGCTGGTCAATCGCGCACACCAGTTCTGGGGCCTCGCAAATCGCATCATGAAACACGATCCCGTGGCGCTCGACGAGTTTAAAGACACCTTCGGCCCAAAAGCACTCGCTACGAGATGGGCCGCCGAAGAAGGTGAGCCGCCGGACGGCCGGGAGATCAATCGCTGGAATACGGCTATCAAGGAATCCTGTCTCTACAAGCAGATGATTCGACCGGTAACATCCAATCCGCCAGAACTTCCCGTTGGGTGGCAACAACACTCGCTTGACGAACACCTCTGGGACGATGTGCTCTGATGACTTTTGTGGACCCAGAGTATCAACTCGCCGCTATCCGCTTTCCCAACTTGGCTCGGGCGGTGTGTTCGTCACCATGGCTCGTACTGATGGTGGTTCCGGGGCCGCCCGAGAGAACCGTGCAGCGATTCAAGGAGCGATATCCCTACGAGCGCAATCCGCATCCACACGCCCGACCGTTGATGCGACGGTGTCCTTTGTGCGAGAGAATCGGTCCTGTGAATGGCATCCGAATGGCGTGTTGTGATTGCGAAGCTGATATGGCGGAAGTCGCGTTCCAGCAGCGACTCGAGAGTGCCGGGAGTGAGTTGGTGCGACGGCAGCTCAACACGCGCTGGTTCCGACCTCGTGTCCATCCTGCGAGGATCGCTGAGAGCCCGCACACTGTGGTCCACCGGATCGAACCTCACAACGCGACGGACGTGCCGATGGCCGAGGACCGAAGTGCCATTGATTCGTATGACTCGGAGGATCCAGCTGACGCTGCCGGCGAAGTATATCGTCGGTTGAAGTGGGACCAGCGCGAGTCTGCCCTTCAGGTCGCACACCATCGACTCGGCATTC
>JACNKX010000233.1 GCA_014381825.1 Planctomycetota bacterium | reverse complement strand
CTTTGGATGGAAAAGTGACCTCGCGGATTTCGTAGGGGAATGGTGCTTTGGGCGTCTGGGGGCGGCGTGCCGCCTTGGGCTTTATTTCGCTAGCGTCGACTTTCTTTAAAACCAGCTTGAATCGAGGAAGTCCCTGGCTCCACGTTCCACTAATCTCGGTCTTGTCTTCGGAGTACTTCCCCTTGAAGGAGCCGCGAACGGCTGGGACTTTATAGATGACCTCGTCATCGGTGCTCTCGTCTTTGGTTACGAACCCACCCGCTTTTTGGGCCAGGCTCTCAAAGAAGAGCTCGCCTGACTCCAATTCGATAATGGCAACGTCGAGTTTCTGGATAATCGCGTTGATGGTTCCTTTCCAGGTGGTTTTGATTTTTTGCTTTGGGGCTTCAGCGACCCGCTCGAAATCGAGGGTGAGATTACCTCCCTGTTTCCATTTCCCGGCGATCGTCTTGCCATCTTCGCTCGGCTTTCCAATGTAAGTGGCGCGAGTCTTTGGTAACACGAAACTGAACGTCGTTTCGTCTCGTTGGACCTCGGACAATTCGAATCGCTGACTACCCTCATCGAAACTGATCAGGACGCCGGACCACTCGTCTCCCTTGGGCTTAAGCTCGACCAAAAAACGAAATTGCCGAACGTCCTCAACTCGCAGCGTGCCAAACCACAGCTCAGCCTTTGGTGAATCCGCTTCTTTCGCCTGGTCAGCCGGAGCCTGTCCAAATGCCGTTGTAAGTACGGTTAGGGCAAGCAAGCACGAAAGGAACGGTACGAGTCTTGGCCGAGGATTTCGTTTGCTGGTCATCTTGAACGCTCACTGGACTGGAAGGGGATTTCCGATTTTCTCTCATTCTATTGTAGGACGGGCACTCTTGCCAGTCTTTTACAGTAGTAGGCACACTCCGTGTGCCGTAACGAGAAGGGCAAAAGTCGACGGCATGACAGAGAAGAACCCGTCCGCTTACGCGTCACGGCTCACAACTTTGGTGAGCCGATGGCCGTGAGGCCACGGGTATGGTGTTGTTCCTAAGGACGGGCAAAGAGTGCCCGTCCTACATTCCGGCGTACGTCCGTAAGGCGCACGAACTCCGGCGGGGCGAGGGGAGCCTAAGATAGGCAAGTCGCCATTCACAGGAACTTCCAAGCCACAACAATGAAGGCGACCATTGCGACGACGCTTACACTGACTCCGATCACAATTTTCTTCATGAAACCTGCCGGTTGATGGGCTCTGCGGGGGCGCCCGAGCCGTGCGACTCTTGGACGCTCGAGCAAGTATGCCTCACCGAGTTGGCGACAACGGTCCCACTCCGTTTTGTCGATATCTTCCTTGAGGTATTCGATCCTGAACGAATCATCCGACAAAAATTCGGCAATCAGCGGAAAGAACCCGCTCCAATCGTCCACGTGGCCAGGGCCAAAAGTCAAATCAGCGTGATTCGTGAATTGAGAGTAATAGGTATTCACAGTAACCAGTTGTGAGCCGAGTCGGAGGCTGTATTGATCGACGAATTTGGCAGGGAATCGCAACATGGCCACGCATTCGAGGTCATCGGAGTAAGCGGCGACCAACAAAGGGGCGGTCGAGACGACGACAGCGGCGCGAGCGTCTCCCTTGGCCAGATGTTCTGAAAGGACTTTTCGGTCGATCATGTCCAGTACCTCGACGATCAACAACATGCCGATGACTTTACGCACCACACGGCGCCACCCCGACATACTCGGCTCCAGCACTCGAAGCTTACGTTCGGAGAGTGCCAACCCTCCCGGATTGCTTGCCGTCGAGTCAGGATTGAATTCGATAGGGTGAATCATCAGTATGGTTGGAACTCAGTCCACGCGGAGTTGTTGCGAGATCTGTGCGTTTACTGATTCTCTTCAGAATTTTTTTTCCAAAAAACCGTTTGCCTCCGCAACGAGTTCTTGAAACGCCTCGTCCGTTAGCTCGCCTCGTTTAAAGCTGTGGGTTGCCATGGCAGCTTTGCGATCCAGGAGGAAGACAATGATCTCACTTTCGTTGTCGCCGTCCGCTTTCTTAAATTCACGTTTTGTTGAAGTGCGCGGCTCGGCCACAATCAAGCAACGCTACAGCTAGTTGGCAACGTCGTTGAGCAACTTGAGTAGCGTCTCTCGTATTTTAGTTTCGCCATCGACTGCAAGGTAGCTTGATTTAGCGCGCCACGTTTCGTAGCCACCGAGGGCGTGTTGCCGCGCGGTGGGCAAATATCCGTTGTACCCGTTGGCCAGTTCGATCGTAAACGTCGGTTTGAACGGACTCAGTTTTTTAATCGCCAGTCCGGTTTCGACAAACGTCTCACACGGAGAACTGACAATGCCCAACGACCCGATGCGAATGGCCTGCAGTTTCAGTCGGATGGTGTCAGGGTATTCCGCTAAATGCAATGTCTCGTTTGCATAGACGACTCGACGATCGCGATGTGGTCCTTCGCCCGCTTCGTTGAGAATCTTCGTCGCCCGCACGATCTCAGCCGGCGTTGGTTTGCGGACTCCCAACTCGACTTCCGCCTCAACCATATTAATTGGTGCCTTGTCGACATATTCCATGCGGTTGTAGGCAGCGAGTGCCGATTTCGCGACGTCGTTGGCGACGAGTCGGATTTGAACGAACGGATCAGCTCGGGGCGCGCCTTCGAAGAAGTTGGAATTGTTGATATCCGCACTGGTACCATTGGACATCATTCCTACAAATGCAGGTGAGGCGCCCTTGGCGCCGATGAGGTCGGTGAATTGACGTGCGAACTCGCCAAAATAGTCGGCGGACAGCGTTTTCGCCGGTACGCCTCCGACATAGTGGAGTGAATAATTGGCCAGCAGCGCGATCGGCCGACCATCGGTTGATTGAACCGAGAGGATGGGAATCTCTGGGTCGGTGGGGCCCGCTGGTGCGAGCAACTTGGCGTTGGCACGTGGCGGGGTCATTCTTACGGTGTCTTGTGTCCCATCAAACGGGTCGGTCAAGTCAAAGCCGGGACGCATGTACCAGCGACGATTAAAGACCTGTCTCGGATTGTTGCCGACTGCCCAGCCAACGCGGGCTGGCTCGAGTTGGGAATGCGCCTTTTGAATTCCCTCCGCAATTCGCCCGGTCAAGAATTTGCAGTAGTCTTCTTCGACACTGCTTTGAAAAGTCCGTGCCGCGGTGACCGCGGTGTGGGTGTGTGTCGCCGAGCAGAGGATGTGACTTGTCGGAATATTAGTGCTCTTACTGGCACGCTTCTTGGCCTCGTCGAATATCTCGCGAGGAATCATGCAGCTGTCGCAAATCACCAATGCGATCGTGGTCTGCCCGCTCTCCAATACCAAACAACGAGCATAAAGAGGATCATTTGCGATTTCGGCAAAACGAGGCGTCATGCTACCCGCCGATTCAACGGGAAACTCGCGGGGAGTAATGTCCATTGCGAACGCACCAGCGCGCAGTTCGCCCTCCGCCGCCAGTGCTGGTGCCGAAGAGATGGTCAAAGTAGCCAGTAAAACGATCGCGACTAGAGCCAGGATGTACATTCGCATGTTGTGATTGCCTCGGAGTCTAATTGAGGGCTAGGTGCAGTTACTCTCATTATCGATGGCCGGGTGGCACGGTGCCAGTCCCGATTCACTCGCTGGCGCTTCGTGTTACTATCAGGAAAAACGTTTGCACGCCGCGAAAATTTCTTTTCCTAGCCCGAAGCGTCAGCGAGGGGGACCAACAACCAACTTGGGCTCGCAACGAACGCGAGGCGGAAGCGTACAGGGGTTCAAGGTGTCAGCGTTGTTGGGGAGATAACGAGCCATCGTGGTCCCCCTCG
>JACNKX010000072.1 GCA_014381825.1 Planctomycetota bacterium | reverse complement strand
GGGGCTGGGCGTGAGGGCGTCCCAGAGCAGGTGGCCTGCGGCTGCGGCCTATTGGAGGAGGGGGGTGGCTTGCGGGGTTGCGGGTCGGGAGTGGTTGTTGATAAGGCCGGACCGGATGCAGTTCAACCGAGTTGCCATTGCAAACGATTGGCGAAAGACCTGGCGTCTCAGCCGTTGGGCTTTGTTGAGCATGCTGCTGGGACGAGCCACTTCGTACCTCATGCCGTGGATCATCTTGTGGGCGTACGACGCGCGGCGCACCGCGCTGCTTGGTATGTGTATGACCTTGATAGGCGTGCCAAATATGGTCATCGTCGCGATGTGTAACTGTATGAGGCCACGCCTTTTTCGAGAGTACGCCGAGGGCGGATTGCCTGCTTTAAAGCGGATGTTGCTCCGCTCGTCAGTTGTCTTCGCTATCGCGCCGAGTTTGTTTCTGATCGCGTTGCTTGTATTGGGCGACTACGTCGGGACCTTCTTTTACGGTCCCGCCTGTGTCGGCAGCGGAATCATACTTGCGGTGATGACGCTTGGTCGGCTGGCAGGCGGAATCGGGATGGCGATCGCCGCTGGTTTGTGGGCCATCGACCGACCTCAAGACAACGTGATGCCGAATGTATGGGACTTGGTACTGACGCTTGGGGGGGCTGCGTTGTTAGTCCCCTCTTACGGCGTGATAGGCGCTGCCACAGCAACCGCCCTCGGCAACATCGCTTGCGCGCTTTCCCGTTGGCAGAAGCTGCGACGTTCACTGCACAATCTGACGACGAACGCCGATTTGGAGGTGGCGGTATGACAAGTGGATTACAACCCGCGTTCGAAGAACTCGTTCAACGCATGGCTCCAGAGAAGTCTGCGTCGAAGCTGCTCCTAGAAAACATTGCGATGAACGGAGTCGGTAGGCTTGGCGCACTGTTAAACATTGCATTCGGAAGCCGGGCTGACACGAAGCCTGGAATTCTGACCTATCATCGCATCGCCCCTCGCATCGCCGGAATCCCGTTCCCGTCGCACAATGTCACCCCGCAAGTGTTTCGGAATCAAATCACGGGGCTGCTGCGACGCGGATACGTCATCCGCCCGCTTCGAGAAGTGTTGGATTGGCATCGCGATAATGTTGAGCCTCCGGCACGTACCGTCGTGGTTACATTCGACGATGGCTTCGAGTCAGTCCATAGCAATGCGTGGCCCGTGCTTCGCGAACTGAATGTTCCGGCGACGATCTTTATCAACACCGCGTTTCTCGATAGCGCCCGACCGTTCCCGTTTGATCATTGGGCGTTCGAACGCGAAGCCGAGTTGCCACCTCACACTTATCGTCCCCTAACGACGGACCAGTGCCGCGAGATGGCGGAGAGCGGACTGATCGAATTGGGCGCACACACGCACACTCATCAGGACTTTCGTGGTCGCGTAGACGAGTTTGAACGAGATTTGCAATTGAATCTCGATGAACTTGCGAAGCGGTTCCGAATCGAAGCAGCAACGTTTGCGTATCCAGTCGGTAGCCCGCACCGAGGATTCGCTGGTGGCGAGCTACTCGAAGCGGTGAGGCGCACGAACCTCTTGTGCGCGTTGACGACGGAGAGCGTACTCGTCGACGTCGCGCACGATCCGTTTCAGTGGGGGCGTTTCAACGTTTTTCCTTGGGATACTTCTGCGACGCTCTCGGGGAAGTTAGGTGGTTGGTATAGCTGGGCCCCGAAGGTTCGACGCCAGACGGTGGAACTCCTGCGACACATCCTCCGTGTCACTCGAACGGGTTAAGGATCTGACTTTCTGATGCAGCAAATCGATCTCATTCGCGGCGAGGAACTGACGGCGGCGCTGAAGCTCCGCTGGGATCAGATCCTGCGCCAGGACGAACTGTTACACAGTCCCTTCCTGCGCCCTGAGTTCGCCGAAGCCGTGGCGGCTGTTAGGGATGACGTCGAGATCGCTGTACTGAAAGAGTGTGGTGAGATACGCGGATTCTTTCCCTTTCATCGCGACCATTTCAATGTAGGAACTCCGGTTGGCGGCCATCTGTCAAATCAGCAGGCACTGATCACCACTACGCCGGACGACTGGGACATTCGCAAGATCCTTGGCGGCTGCAATTTGTCGGCTTGGAACTTCGACAATCTTGTCGCTTCGCAGACGGCGTTCGAAAACTATCACTATTTCACCGAGCCGTGCCATTTTCTCGATCTCTCGCGGGGGTATGACGGATACGTCGAACAACGCTGCCAATGCAAAGCGAAGCACTTCATGGAGATCTTCCGCAAGGAACGCAAGCTGGCTCGTGAAGCGGGGGGATTGCGGTTCGAACTGCACACTGACGATGTTTGTGTTCTTCAGACGTTGCTTGATTGGAAGACGAACCGGTGCGAACACTCTGGAACATTCAACCTGTTTGCGTTCAATTGGACCACCGCGTTATTGGGCCACATTCTCGAAAACCCATCCGAGCGGTTCGCCGGCCTGCTGTCCGTTTTGTATGCGGGCGACGAACCGGCTGCGATCTCGTACGACCTTGTGTCCGAGTCGGCGGCCGATGGGTGGCTCATCGCATTCAATCCAAAGTTCTCGAAGTATTCGACGGGTTTTATTTGTGCGTTAAAGAAAGCGAAAGCCCTTGCAGCAAGAGGCATCCAGAAGTTGTACTTGGGACGAGGCAAAGGCCGGTACAAAGAACTCCTGTCTTCATCATCGGTGATGCTCGCCGAAGGGACTGTCGACTGCAATCTTGTTCGGGGCACGGGCAAACGTGTCTGGACGAAGACTCGAGAATGGATTCGAGCATCGCCGCTTCGCAATCCCGCGAAACAAATCAAACGTTTGCTGGAGCCGCTTGAGTCACGTCGGCTTAGTGCCGTCGAAACAAAACTCTCAACCGACCACGATACTTTAACACCTGGAAGTCAGAACCAATGAAGTTCGAGCTGATTCGTCCACGCGATCTCGACACTTGCCTGATGAAGTCATGGCACCAGATCCAGTATGAAGATCCCATGCTCCGCCATCCGTTTCTGAGCCCAGGATTTACGCAAGCCGTCGCGGCTGTGCGTGATGACGTAGAGATCGCAGTTCTCGAAACCGATGGCGAGGTGGTGGGATTTTTTCCCTTTCAACGCAGCAGGGCCAACGCGGGGCAACCCGCCGGAGGGCCTTTGTCCAACGCTCACGGAGTCGTCTTGAGACCAGGCGTGGCGATTGACGGGAGGGATCTCTTACGAGCGTGCGGGCTAAAGTCCTGGAAGTTCCATTTGGTAATGGCGGAGCAAGTTGCGTTTCGACCCTATCATCACGTCGTCGATGAGAATTTCTATATGGATCTTTCCAGCGGCTTTGAAGCTTACGAGCAGAGTAGGCTCGCCACGGGCTCGCAATCATACCGCACGGTCCTGCGGAAAGATCGCAAGCTGAAACGCGAAATGGATTCAGTGAAATTCGAATTCCACACAGAAGACACCGCAGTTTTTGATCAGTTGATCGCATGGAAGCGTGAACAGTGCCAGGAGAAGAAGGCAGTTGACACGTTTTCAGTTGAATGGACGATCAATTTGTTACGGCAGATTCTGGACAATCCAACAGACCATCTGCGTGCCGTACTTTCGGTGCTGTACATCAACGACGAGCCCTCTGCGGTGTCTTGCGACTTGGTAGCGGACAACATCGCGGACACGTGGATTCCGGCATATGGCGAACTTCATGCGAAGTACTCGCCGGGAACAGTCTTGCTCCGAGAACGATGCAAAGTCTACGCCGAGACGGGCATCGCCAAAGTGTATCTCGGTACGCCGGGGTTGCGATGGAAAGATACGTTTCGCTCGGCATCGGACCCCTTCGCGTCCGGCTCGATCGAAGCCGGGTTGTTGTCGCAAGTTGCCAAACGCAGTATCAGCCAGTCTCTTGCCTGGGCTCGCGATTCGCCGCTACGCGGGCCGGGGCGAGTCGCCAAACAAGCCGTTCGCCGTCTATTGGAACATTACACTTTGCGTTGAACATGATGACGTCATTCAATTTCCCAATCCGTAGATCGCAAACCGTTCGCGACGTCGCGTCGCTGAACGTTGTGTTGCTGACTAACTTTATCCCACCGCATCAGAGACCGGCTTACGAAGAGCTTTCGCGGCGAGTCGGAAAATTGACACTGCTCCTTTCGACGCATATGGAAGCGGACCGCGAATGGGATGTGCGGTGGGGTGATCTCGATGTCCGTGTGCAAAGAACGCTGAGTCTTCGTCGCCCGCGCAAGCATCCGCTGAACTTCGACCAGCAAATCGAAGTGCATATTCCGTGGGATACGCTCGGCCAATTGCGTCGCCTGAAACCGGACGTCGTGATCTCCGACGAACTCGGTTTCCGCTCGTTATTTTGCGCAGGGCGTCGCATCTTGCACCCAGCGACGCGGCTCGTGGTCTGCGGCAACTTGTCGGAGCATACAGAACAGGGTCGCGGGCAAGTTCGGAGGCTGCTTCGGCGACGGTTGGTGCGGTTCGCGGATTGCGTTACTTATAACGGATCGAGTGGCGCAGAGTATCTCCGCCGATTGGGTACTTCGCCGGAACGAATGGCTCACGTTCCTTACTGCCCGGCTCCAGAGGCGCTCTATCGCGGCCCCTTCCGGCAGACGTCACCTAACGAAACACGGCTGCTTTACGTCGGCCACTTCAATCAATTGAAAGGTATTGTGCCCTTCACCCAGGCTCTCGCCCGTTGGGCACGAGCTAACACCGAGCGAGTCATCACGTTCTCGCTCGTGGGCGCTGGCCCGCTCGAAAAGGAGTTGGCTTCGCTTTCGACACCAGACAATTTGACCGTCGAGTTGCTAGGCACGCAACCAATAGAAACGCTTCCGAGCTTCTACGCAAACGCAGACATGTTTGCATTTCCAAGCCTGGCCGACGAGTGGGGGCTCGTGGTGAATGAAGCTCTCCATGCCGGGTTGCCGGTGGTCGGAAGTACGTTCAGCCAAGCAGTTCTCGACTTGATTGACGACCAGGTCACTGGATGGAAGTACCGACCGGATTGCGACAACGCGATGGAGCAAGCGATCCGTCGCGCCTTAGATACATCGACCGAAAAGTTGAGCGAGATGCGATCATCCTGCCGGGAACGAGTGTGCGGGATTACGCCTTCCTTTGTTGCAGATCGCTTGGTTGATGCCATCACAGTTACGCAAACGCACTAACAAACGCCACGCACCAAAATGACTCTGTTCAATCCAATTGAGATCACACAGTCTGATCGGCAGCGGTATCAAAAGCCGAGCCTGGGGTTGATATATGCGCTAAGCGTTCCTCTCGTGTCGGGAATCTATCACCTGTGTCTGGTCGATGTTGGCGGGTTCGGGCTGGGTGGCTGGTTATGGATTGTGATGTTGCTCGTCGGCGTCGCGGTCTTCGGTCTGGAGTGTGCTCTCGGTAAGAATGATCGGGTGGCGTTTCCCGTCACGCCCTGGCTCCCCTTCGCCGGGCTGTTGTGGGCGTCGTTGCTGTGGTGCCAAGGCTCGGGAACCTACCCAATTCAAATGGCTTGTCAAATGACGATGCCCATCTTTGTCGGCGTCGCCGTCTCGTCGTATATCCAGACGGAGCGGGAACTGCGGCTGCTCATGTTTATGTTCGTCATCAATATTGCTCTGTTAGTCTTGGGATTTCTTGTCGAGTTGGTGATGGCCGGTGGTCACATCACGGAGATGGGTTTTCGGGTGGGAGCGTTGACCGCGATGTTGCCCGCAGCAGTGTGTCTTACCGGGACTTGGAAGCGCCGCTTTTCCCCGTGGATTGGTTGGGGGATCTGTTTAGCATTAGCGGCGGTATCAGGCGGACGGACCGCGACCTTGGCCATGTTGGGAATGCCGATCTTACATCCCACGTTCGGTCGAGTTGTGACGAAAGCGGCTGCGCTGGGCGTTACGCTCCTGCTGTTTTTGGCGTTGTTCTTCACGCCACACTTTCAAGACCGGTTCTTCCACGGCGGTAGCGGACAACTTAGCGATTTGACAAATGGCGACATCAACACCTCGGGTCGAGGGGAAGCTTGGCCGCTGATCTGGCGCGAGGCGATGAAGCGACCTGTACTTGGAGCGGGCGTTGGCACCAGTGGACCTTTCACCGATCTAGTTTGTAACTTGGGCGGGCATCCCCACAACGATTATCTGCGAGTCGTCTTTGAAGTTGGCTTCGTCGGATTCGGGCTCTTCATCGCCGTCGTGCTATGGCAATCGCGTGACTTGTTACTGCGGATACGGTCGAGCGATGGTGTCGTCAGGCATGCTTTCTCGGCGGTTTGGCTGGCATGGCTGATGTTCCTTTTCACGTCGCTGACCGACAACACTCTGATCTATTGTGCGGCCTATATGAACCCGATGTTCGCGCTGCTGGGCGGCGCCTATGGCGTCCATCAACGGCAGCGCTCAACGAGCCGCGAAGCCTCTGATGTCCTTTCAACCTGCGGATCAACAGAAAGCGAAATGCTCGGATGAAGATACTCCTGTGTCACAATCACTACCTACAACGCGGCGGCGAAGATCAAGTCTTCGCCGACGAAACGGAGCTACTTCAGCGGCGTGGCTGCGACGTGTTGCGATACGTTCGCGACAGCCAAGAGACAAAACACCTGGGCAGGATCGAGACCGTAAAGCGAACTCTGTGGAATCGAGAGGCGTTTGACGATATTCGTGACATCCTCTGCAAAGAACGCCCCGACGTGATGCACTGCACTAATATCTTCCCTTTGATTTCTCCGGCCGCCTATGACGCGGCGCGAGTCGAGGGCGTACCTGTCGTTCAGTCCCTCCATAACTTCCGAGCTATCTGCGTGAATGGATTGCTGATGCGAGATGGTAGTCCGTGTGAAAAGTGCATTGGCTGCGCAGTGCCCTGGCCGGGGATTGCCCACGGATGTTATCGCGACAGTCACGTCGCGTCGACCGTGCTTGCCGGTACAATTGCTCTGCAGCGCGCCAAACGGAAATCCTCCGATCCAGTCAGCCTGTACGTGGCACTCTCCGAATTCTCGCGGACACGATTTATTCGGGCTGGCTTTCCTTCCGAACGAGTCGTCGTCAAGTCGAACTTCGTGAGTTCCGATCCGGGTCCTGGTGATGGCTCGGGCGACTACGCGATTTTCGTGGGACGATTGTCAGAGGAAAAAGGGCTCGATGTCCTTCTCGATGCGTGGTCTAAGTGTCCCTACCCGATTCGCTTGAAGATCGTCGGCGACGGACCTCTCTCTGAACGCGTCAAGCAAGCGGCGAATCAAGATCAACGCATCGAATGGCTGGGCATGAAGCCGATAGACGAGGTCTACGAGTTGATCGGAGACGCATCGTTTTTAGTGCTGCCTTCGATTTGCTACGAAAACTGCCCGAAAACCATTCTCGAGGCGTACAGCAAGGGAACACCTGCGATCGTTTCTCGTCACGGTGCGATGCAGGAGTACGTAATCGATGGGCGAACGGGATTACACTTCGATCCTGGCAGTGCGAGCGACCTAGCGGACAAGGTGCAACGACTTTTTGTGAATGTGGCGCTCGCGACGGAAATGCGGAGTCGTGCTCGTTCGGAATTCGAGGAGAAGTACACGGCCGACGCGAATTTCACGGCGCTGATGTCGCTGTATCAAAGAGCGATGGGGAATCCTGTTGTACTCGATTCTGCGCAACCGCTGGCAGTTTCAGATTTTGGCAATGGTACGGCCAGCGCTGATGTCGTTGTCTCTCCAGCCATCGAAGCATAACGCTAAGCTGAGCCGATGCAGTTGTGTGCTCGTGACTGTCCAGCAAGATTAACGACCCATCAGTCTTGCGAAACTATCCCGACAACATCCATGCCTTTCGCGATTTCACGATTCTCGCGGCGCACGAGTTGGCCACAGGCAGCGGCAATGTCGTTGCCGAGCGAGTAGCGGACGGTCGTTTTGAATCCAGCCTCGCGCATTGTGTAGGAGAAGGCATCGATTGCTACGTTGTCGCTACCGGACAATTGCGGAGCATCGTCGATCGGGTTGTAGGGAATCAAATTGACATGGACGTCGAGCCCCCTGAGCCATTGCGCAAGCTCGCGAGCATCGTCGTGCGAGTCGTTCGTACCGGCAAGCATCAGGTATTCGATCATTACGGTCGTCGGCTGGCGGCGATTGATTTCAGTAACCGTGTTGTGCAACTCGTCGAGCGAATACTTCGTTGCAAGTGGAATGAGTTGTTCGCGGACTTCTTGTCGAACACTGTGTAGGCTGAGCGCTAGGTTGACCTGCGGGAATCGATCGACGCAGCGAAGCATTGCGTCGGTAACGCCCACCGTCGAAACGAGAATTTTCGTGGGCGAGATGTTGAAAAACTCGGGCGAAGTCAGGAACTCGATAGCACGATACAGATTGTCTTCGTTATGAAACGGCTCGCCCA
This sequence comes from Planctomycetota bacterium, assembly GCA_014381825.1. GTDB lineage: Bacteria > Planctomycetota > Planctomycetia > Pirellulales > Pirellulaceae. The sequence goes on along the minus strand of JACNKX010000072.1, from coordinate 61,607 downwards.
TTCCCATGAAGACGATGTTGCGAAGCCTACGGTCTTCGGTTGCCAGTAACTGGCCGGCTTGAAGCACTTGATCGAGGATCTCTTCGTAGGACAGATTGCGAGCGATCCCCATTTTCCCCGTCGCACAGAACTCGCAGGCCGCCGCGCATCCAACCTGGCTCGACACGCAGAGAGTTGTCCGGCCCGTCGCGATCCTCAAGATTACTGTCTCGATCAACATGCCCGCGCGGGTGCGCATTAGCAACTTCGTTGCACCGTCTAGCGACGAATCACACCGTTGGAATAGCGATAGTGAATGTAGCGCCAATCGATGTGGCGCAGTGAACTCAGAGAGTGCATCTTCGTCTGCCTTGAATCGCTTCAGTAATGCGTTTCGGAGATCGCGAATGTGTTGCGGGTCGAGTCGCAGTTCGCGCCTGAGTTGTTCGATGGCCTGCTGATCGAAAGGGCTGATTGACGGAAGCGTCGACATAAGTTGCGGCTGACGTGAATCTACTGGACGGCCTTGTCGGAAATGTCCTTGCGGCACCATGCGCCGTCCCAGCGAATACACTTGACGGCTTCGTACGCGCGGCGTTTCGCGTCTGAAATCGATTCTCCCATCGCGGTCACTCCAAGGACGCGGCCTCCGTTCGTAACGACTTCGCCGTCCAGCGTCGCCGTTCCTGCATGAAACACTTTAACGTCCGGGAGCTTTGCTGCGTCGGCGAGGCCGCGAATTGGTCTGCCGCGTTCGTACGAGCCTGGATAGCCTTCGCTTGCCATGACGACACAGACCGCAGGACGCGGGTCCCATTCGAGGCCAGCGAATTTGTCGAGTTCCCCCGAAAGTGTTGCATCGATCACATCGACAATGTCGGTCTTCAGTCGCATCAGCAGCGGTTGGCATTCGGGGTCACCGAAGCGGACGTTGTACTCCAGCACCTTCGGACCTTGGTTCGTCATCATCAGGCCAGCGTACAGAATCCCCTTGAACGGATTTCGCGATCGCTTCATGGCGTGGACCGTGGGAACCAGGACGTGTTCTTCGATCCAGCGAAGCATCTCGTCGTCGACCAGCGGGGCAGGGGAGTAAGCTCCCATGCCACCCGTGTTCGGGCCCGTGTCGCCATCGTTAGCCGGTTTATGGTCTTGGGCCGGCGGCAAAGTAACGATAGTTCGGCCATCGGTGATGGCCAGGACGCTGGCCTCTTGACCATCGAGCCGCTCTTCAACGATCAGCCGACTGCCGGCAGCGCCGAATTCGCGATCACGAGCAACTCGATTGATGGCATCCAGAGCTTCTGCTCTCGTCGCACACACGATCACACCTTTGCCTGCCGCCAATCCGTCAGCTTTGACGACCACCGGAACGTTTTGCTTTTCTTCCGGATATCGGTCGATGATGTACTTGGCAGCACGATCGCCATCGGTGAAGACCTTGTAATCAGCCGTCGGGATGTTGGCATGGTGCAACAGATCCTTGCAGAATACCTTGCTTCCCTCCAATTGGGCCGCGGCCTCGCTTGGTCCGAAGACGCGGAGCTTCGTCTGCTCGAAGGCATCAACGATTCCTGCCGTCAGCGGAGCTTCCGGCCCGATGATCGTCAGTTCGACTTGATTTTCCTTGGCGAATCGGATCAGTCGCGGGAAATCATCCGCCTTGATGTCGATGTTCTCGGCATCTTCTGCCGTTCCCGCGTTACCCGGTGCCACGAAGACTCGCTCCACGCGTGGGCTCTTCCCAATTTTCCAAGCTAGCGCATGTTCTCGTCCACCATTGCCGACGACTAAGACATTCATATCTTGCAACCGTTTCCGTGCCCGATCGATCGACGATCTCACCTGAGCTCACATCAGAGGTTAAGCCGCTGATTCTAGGACGCCGACGTCCTCACGAAAACCAGTGCGGCCATGGAGATGTGACTTATTGTCGCAGAGGCGGGGTGGTTGACAATTAGCGCTGGTGAGATACAAATTTGGGCTCGGTTCCGTGAAAAACTTCACAAGCAGGGCTCGCGAAGCGCCTTCCCGCATTCAAGCCCTTTGCTGACAACCGTTTGTAGTGGTTCAATCTTCATGGCTGATAACGATAACCTCTCTATCGAAGAGATTCTGGCTGCGGCCCGAAAGCAGGATGGTGGCGGCGGCGACTCGACACCCGCACCGGAAGCTGCGCATCCCGAAACGCCGAAGCCGGCGGCAAAGACTGCTGCGCCAGCGAAGCCAGGCAAGATGAGTGTCGCCGATATGCTCGCCGCAGCTCGGTCGGGAGATTCTGGCGGCGGTGCATCTGAGAGTGAGGGCGCGACTCCAGTCGCAGACAAGCCAGCCACCCCTGCAATGAAGCCCGGCGAGATGTCCGTGGCTGAAATGTTGGCGGCAGCTCGCGGCGACAAGTCGAGTGGTGCCGAAAAGGCAAAGGCCGCTCCTCCCAAAAAGAAGGCTGCTGCGAAAGCAGCGCCCGCTGCGAAGGAGCCTGTCGCTGCGAAGTCGACTGGCCCGAAAGACACAGCGAGCATTTTGGCTGCGGCACGAAGTGGCACTGCAAAACCAGGGCCGATCTCGAAGGCTGAAGCCGCGGCTCGAGCCAAGGAGACAGGTGCGACCCCAGCGAAAAAGAAGGCGGTTGCCCCGCCAATGCCGACCAAGCCGGAGTATGCGAAGTCTGCTCCCGTCCGAGCTGGTGCATCCGAGCGACGTGGTTTTCTCGTTGCTGCGACAGCAATCTTTGCCGGGACGTTTTTCATGACGTCATCGCTCGCGATTGGGTTCAGTTCGCTCGCAGTAACGATGCTCCTGTGGGTGCTGGGTACTGCTCGCTTTATGTTCCCAAATATTCTCACCGAACCGCCAACAAAGTTTAAGGTTGGCTTTCCGGATGACTATGGTCCTGGTCAAGTCGCGACAAAGTTCAAGGCTCAGTTTGGTGTTTGGGTCGCACGTGACGAGTACAACGGTCAGGCTCAGATTTATGCTCTTCAATCGGTTTGCACGCACTTGGGTTGTACGCCTAACTGGCTGGAGGGGGAGCAGAAGTTTAAGTGTCCTTGTCACGGCAGTGGTTTTTATAAGGACGGAATTAACTTTGAAGGGCCTGCCCCGCGACCTTTGGAGCGATTCGCAATTCGCGTCGCGGATGATGGCCAGTTGGAAGTTGATAAGAGTCGGAAGTTCAAGGAAGAGGTTGGGCAGTGGAAAGACCCGGCTTCGTTTGTTTCTGTTTGATTGATTCTCGCGCTGTGTTTATTTGGGACGGACGTTTCTTTTGATTGCAGTGTGAGTGGACCAGTTCAGCTGGGATAGATATGCCACCTCTTGATGAAATTATTCGCGGTTCGCAGATCTGGAAGAGCGTCTTTCGGCATCCTGCGCCTGTTGATCGTCGCAACCGCGTCGTAGTAATGCTGACGAACTTCTTTTTGCATCTTCATCCCGTGTCGATCAAAAAGCAGGGGATTTCGCTTAGCTATACGTGGTGCATGGGCGGAGTGACGTTCTTTCTGTTTCTAGTGGAAACAGTCACGGGCGTGCTGTTGATGTTCTATTACCGACCGACGCTGGAGTGGGCTTACAACGATATGCTTGCGTTGCGGGATGTCGCGTCGCTAGGCATTTTGCGAGAGATTCATCGGTGGGCCGCTCACGCGATGGTGATCACGGTTTGGCTGCACATGTATCGTGTGTTCTTGACCGGCAGCTACAAGCCACCTCGTGAGTTCAACTGGGTGATCGGCGTTATTTTGTTGTTGCTGACGCTGTTGCTCTCGTTCACAGGTTATCTGTTGCCCTGGGATCAGTTGGCAATCTGGGCGATTACTGTCGGATCGAATATGGCTCGCGCGCATCCCTTTCTGGGGCATGAAGGCCCTGGTTCTGCGCTGTTGACTTTGGATGGGATCGACATGATTACTAACGCGTCCGACGCTAGGTTTGGTTTGCTCGGCGCGCGATTTGTCGGTGAAGAAACGCTTAACCGCTTCTATGTTTTGCACTGTGTGGCAATTCCTTTAGGAGCGGCGTTATTGATGGCGATCCACTTCTGGCGAGTTCGTAAAGACGGTGGGATCAGCGGTCCGTTGTAATTCTCGTGGCTTGTTGATTGTTTGTAGGTCGATGGAGTGTCGTCAGGTCGCAGTGTTGTTAAATCAGTACGGTTGTTAAGCCAGCGTGTGACCGCTCAAAAAAAATAGGACTCATTTAGGCCATGCACGGTCACGTTAGTTACGAAGATTTTATTATGCAGGTCGCAGGTTTCCTGACGGCCTACTATCTCTTCGTCGCCATCATGAACGCGTTCGCTGCTTATTACTTGTGGCAGTCTGGGCGCGCCAAGGCGTTATTTCGGTTGCCCGGCTCTGGTCTGGCGGTGACGACAGTTCATGTGTGGCTGCTGGTCGCTGGCGTGTTCACGATCCTGAGTGCTTACGCCACCAATGGCGGTGCGGCGGCGTTGTCGCTGTCTCCACTGATTCGCGATGGCGCTGACTGGATTATGGGGCCTGTGGTTTATTCCGTAGGCAGTCTCGTCTTGATGGGCGGGCTTTACCTTGGGCGTAGTTTCTTTGTTAAGCCGACGGTCGCTTGGACGGGGTTAAATCTGTCGTTGCTGCTGATGGGGCTATCGATGACCGATATGGACTTCGCGTCCATTGTGATGAAGCCAGACAACGTGCCGATCGTTGCGATGATTTATCTGCTCGGCTTCTTTACTTGGCTGTCAGCCCATCGGGCAGTTGAGAACGACGCGCGAATTGCACGTGGTGAAGTTCCGCTCGAGAAGCTGGATGATGAGAAGGTTTTGGTGTGGCCTGACTTAGTCTATACCGAGTTGATCTGCATGATCGCACTGACCGCGGTTCTTTTCATCTGGGCGATTATGCTTCAAGCACCGCTTGAAGAGCCTGCAAGTACCGTGAAGACGCCGAATCCTTCGAAGGCTCCTTGGTATTTTCTCGGCCTTCAGGAGATGTTGGTCTATTACGATCCGTGGATGGCGGGGGTTGTGCTACCTGGAGTTGTCGTTGGCGGCTTGATGGCGATCCCGTTTATCGATTTCAATAAGCGTGGCAACGGTTATTACACGATCAATGAACGTAAGTTTGCCTACTGCACTTTTCAATTCGGCTTTCTCGTGCTTTGGGTCACGTTGATCGTCATGGGGACGTTTTTGCGAGGTCCGAATTGGAACTTCTTCGGGTTCTATGAGACTTGGGATGCGCACAAAGTCGAAGCGTTAAACAATGTTGACTTGTCTCAGTATTTCTGGGTCGACCTGCTTCAGATGGGGCGTCCGAAAGCGGCCGATGATGCCTCGATGGCCGTGAAGATCGGATACATATTGGTTCGAGAATCACCTGGCATTATGGCACTGGCGTTTTACTTCGGTGGCGGTCCGCCAGCGATGGTGATCTATAGCAAGTTCTTCCGCGAGATGTTTATGCGGATGGGGTTTGTTCGTTATATGGTCTTGTCGAACTTGATTCTCTTGATGGCATTATTGCCCATTAAGATGCTCGCTCGTTGGGTCGTGCAGATGAAATACTTCATATCGATTCCCGAGTACTTCCTGAACTTCTAACTGACGCCGCCACATAGGGCGGGGATGGAAAGATGCCAGCAACGGAACAATCCTGGCGTAACACAAAGCTGCTGCACAAGATCTTCGCGGTCTCGGGCGTCGCTTTGCTCGTAACAACGATCTGGTTGCTCGCGAAGGATCACGCGCGCCCGTGGAAGCCGTATCAGCGAACGGCTAATAGGGTCGAGCTAACGCTGACCGATTGGCGCAAGCTTCAGTTTGATACCGAAGTCGCAGTTCGCGAACACACGGCTTTGGTTAAGCGGTTGGATGACGTTCGCCGTGAGGCAATCGAGTGGTCGTTGTTGGAGGACTTCGTTGAGCAGATTAAGGCAGTTGATGTCACCGCGGGCAGTGTCGACGCGGCGGAAGCGATCGAATCGCACTTTAAAGAGAAGTTAACGGCCGCCGGGGGCACGTCAGCAGCGGAGCCGATTCGAGACGATGTTATCGGGCGAATGCGCGCGATCATCGAAACTCTTCGGGTCACCGAGGAAACTCGGCTTGGGAATTTGAAGTTTGCCAGGGCTGATCGAGATGCAGCGGTTGCGACTCTTGGGTTGCAAGTTCGCGATAATAAGTCCGACGAAGAGATGGCTGAACAGCAACTTAAGGTTGATGAAGAGCTCGCAAGAGTCAATGGCTTGCAGATCGCTTACGATCAAGCGAAGACACAACGAACCGATTTGCTGGCGATCATCAAGAAGATCACGGATGCCGAAGACGTTGCGCAGGAAGCACTAGCGAAGAACCAAGCTGGGCTGATGCAATTGGAAACCGTCGAGGCCGACCGGCGTTCAACCTATATCACTTGGTACGGATGGATTCCTCTGCCCGGAAAACGATGGCTTGAATTGCCAATCCTCGATGCTTTCAATTCGCCTCGTAAGATCGACAATTTGTGGAGCGAAGGCCTTCAGATCGATTACAACTTCAGCAAGGTTCGTCGTTTCGATCGCTGTACGACCTGTCATCAATCGATTCAGAAGACGAATCCCGGTTCTGCGATCGATCCGGCGTATGAAAACGAAAACGTGATCGACTTTGTTCTGCTGCCTCCCGAGTCGCCCGCAGGAGATGGTGAGAACAAGCCCGATGCTTTGCTTTCCCGGTACTACGGGTTGCGGCTGGCTAACGAAGGATTGCTTGACGTTAACGATGTCACTGTTCAGTTTGTAAGGCCTGAGTCTCTAGCGTCCCAGGCAACTGCGATTATCGATGGTCAGCCTAATTCTGCCTCGGGGTCCGATATTCGTCAGCAATTGCTGTCCGGCGGGCGAGGCGATGGGGCGATCGGCGGCACTGGATTGAAGTTGGGTGATGTGATCGCGCAGATTGATGGTGATCCCGTTCGTGATCCTCGAAAGGTCGTGTTCCGGCTGCTCGATGCGGCGGAATCAAACGAGACATTGGTCCTCACGGTCCGTCGCGGATTGCCAAGTCCGTATACTTCGCACCCGAGACTGGACTTGTTTATCGGCTCGTTGAGCCCTCACAAGTTGTCTGATTTTGCCTGCACAATCTGTCACGATGGGCAGGGAAGTGCGACGGCTTTCGAGTGGGCATCGCACACCCCGAACAGCAAGCTTCAATCGAAAGAGTGGTCGCGAGAACTCGGTTGGTTTGATAATCCGCATTGGATTTATCCGATGTATCCTGATCGATTTGCCGAGGCGTCTTGTTTGAAGTGTCATCACGAGGTCACGGAGTTGGAGCCGAGTGAGCGGTTTCCCGATCCGCCAGCGCCGACGGTGGTCCGTGGCTATAATTTGATTCGCAAATACGGCTGCTACGGCTGTCATGAAATCAATGGCTATGATCGCGGCGAACGGATTGGACCGGATTTGCGATTGGAGCCCAACTACTTTGCGGCGGCTTTGCAGTTGCAGGCGGAAGCTGGGTTCGACATCCTCGCTGATGAAGTGAAGGCGTGGACGACTGAGCTTGCGGAGCATCCTGAACGAGACGCCGTTCGGCATCGGATCTACGAAGCGTTACTAGCTGATGCCGTCGCTGAAGAGCCTGCGTTATCTGTGCGAACTCACTCGACGCTCGTTCCGTTGTTCAAGGATGTTGAGAACGCAGGCGTCATTCGCAAGCCGGGTCCAAGCTTACGATATGCGAAGCAGAAGCTCGACGCCGAATTCATGTTTGATTGGATTCGCGAGCCAAAGAATTTCAGGCCAAGTTCAAGAATGCCGCAACTGTTTGGTTTGTGGAGTCATTTTACGGATGGTCACGATGCTGATGCGTCCGCTTTCGAGCCACTTGAGATTCTGGGAATCGTTACCTATCTGAGTGGTCGTTCGCAGAATTTCGAGTATCTAGAAGCACCCGAGGGCGTTGCGGCGGCTTCCGCCGAACGCGGCAAAGTACAGTTCGAGGAACGCGGTTGCCTGGCGTGTCATAATCACAAGGACTTTCCAAACACAGCGACGTTCCGCGGTGAGAAGGAAATCGTGCAAGGGCCTGACCTGTCGGGTCTTGGCACAAAGTTTAACGCCGAACGAAATCCTAACGGAGCCAAATGGTTATACAGCTGGATTAAGCAGCCCTCGCGCTATCACGCTCGAACCGTTATGCCTGACTTGTTCTTGACTCCCATCGAGCCACCGGTCGTCACAGCGGCAGACCCGACGGCGGATGCAGCAAATCCGGCGGCAGAAACAACGGACGCTGAATTAGAGCCAACAGACCCAGCCGCAGATATCGTAGCCTATCTACTCGAAAGCTCGACGGTCGATTGGCATCCAGCGGAGGGAACCTTGACCGGCGGTGCAGACGTCGATGCCACGACGCTTGATCGACTGGTCCTGGAGAACCTGAAGGACGCTTTCGCGGAAGCGGCTGCGAGTCGTTATGCCGTAGAAGGCATTCCCGCTCGGTTGCGCGATGAGCTGAAGGGCGCGGAGATCGAGTTGCTCACTGATGCTGAGGGCGCGGTCGTCAACGCACTGTTGACGACGGATGCCAAGCTACTGTACCTCGGCAGAAAGTCGGTCGCAAAATACGGCTGCTATGGTTGCCACGACGTTCCCGGCTTCGAGGATGCGAAGCCGATCGGTACGGCGTTGGCGGATTGGGGACGCAAGGAGTCGAGCAAGTTGGCGTTCGAGCATATCACGCATTATCTCGAAGGCCACGGACATGGCGGACACGACGCCCATGCCGACGGCGCTCATGCAGACGATTTCCACGCTGACGAAGCTCACGCAAGCGACGATGGCGAAACCGAGGAGATGCGTGATTTTTATCACGGCCAAATCGAAAGTCATCACCGTGCTGGCTTCATCTATCAGAAGCTCACCGAGCCACGTAGTTACGACTATCACAAGACGGAGAACAAAAAGTACAACGAGCGTCTTCGGATGCCTAAGTTCCCGTTTTCTGCCCAGGAGCGAGAGGCCGTCATCACCTTTGTGCTCGGTTTGGTCGCGGATCCTCCAACTGAGAAATACATCTACCAACCCGACGAACGGCAGAAGGCGATTGCTGAGGGACGCCAGATTCTCGACAAGTACAATTGCGCCGGCTGTCACATGTTGGAGCCAGAGGCTTGGTCCATTGCTCACACGCCCGATGCATTTGGCGAGCAGCCTGCTGGTAAAGCTTATCCCTTCTTGAAGACGCACTTTACGCCGGAGCAACTTCAGGCATCCGCGAAGGTCGATCCCAGTGGACTAATGCATTCAATCTTGAAGGGAATGCCGGCGTTAGAAGATCGTCCAGGTGGAGTTCGCCCGTTGATCTATGACGATTACGGTGATCCGATCGAGGACGAGGATGATTACTCGCCGAGTTCGCTTGAGTTCCCATTTGATCTTTGGCGGCCAACGACGGTTGGTGGAAATGTGTTTGAAGTAGGTGTTCTTCCGCTAAACGTTCGTGCGCCGCAGATTGAGAAGAAGTATTCGACGCGCGGCGGGTTCCTGGCGAAATACTTATTGCAGCCAGTCGTTCAGCGTGAAAAGCAAGTGAACCCAGCCGCCAAAGGCACGGAAGCTTGGGGTTGGTTGCCGCCCCCGTTGGTTGGTGAAGGTTCCAAGGTTCAATCAAGCTGGCTACACGACTTCCTGTTGAACCCGTATCCGATTCGACCTGCTGTCGTCCTGAGAATGCCGCGATTCAACATGTCGCCGGAAGAAGCGACGAAACTGGTTAACTACTTCGCTGCGATCGACAACGTTGACTATCCCTACGATTCGAGCGAACGCCAGCAAGATAACCATCTCAGTTCCCTGGCGGCTGCCTACCAGCAGGCGAGTGGAGGTGCGGGGAATCGCTTCGGCGACGCCATGAAGGTTGTTACTAACAATAACTATTGTGTGAAGTGCCATTTAGTCGGTGACTTCGAGCCCAAGGGTGCTGACCGAGCCAAGGCTCCGAATCTGGCGGTGGTCTACAACCGACTTCGGCCTGGGTTCTTGCGGAATTGGATCGCCAATCCGAAGACGGTCTTACCGTACACAAGTATGCCAGTGAATGTTCCCTACGATCCAGATCTTGAGCATATGGGTGGCGTGAGTCAGGATCTTTATCATGGTACGAGTGTTGAGCAGGTCGATGCATTGGTCGACTTGTTGTTGAACTACGACAAGTACTCAAAGCAGCGCAGCTCTGTCGCGGAACTAATTACCGGTGAACCTACGGCATCTACCGCCGTAGTTCCTTCCCCGGTGGCCCGTCCCGACCAGCCCTCGCCAACTCCGAAGCCATCGACGCCTGTGCCAAAGCCGGTCGTGCCGTCACCCCAGCCTAAGCCCGCACCAGTAGCAAGCGCAAAGCCACTGCCCGACTTTTTGAAGAATCTTCCAAAGGCGACTGGGTGGGGGGATTTGAAAGTCCGGTTCACTTACGACGGAACAGCCCCTTCGCCGCTTCCGACGAACGTTACGAAAGATCAAGAATTCTGCGGCAAGTTTGGTCTGGTTGATGAGAAGGTGGTTGTAAACGCCGAGAATGGTGGAATTCAAAACATTGTCGCGACTCTATATCGCGGTCGCAATAACTCACCGATTCCGATCCATGAATCGTATCTTGAGCATGTTCGCGATGAGATCGTGCTAGATAACAACAAATGCCGGTTCGAGCCGCGAGTGACAGTTCTGTGGACCCCACAAACGCTGGTGTTAAAGAACTCCGACACGGTGGGGCACAACACGAAGATTGAGACGTTCGCCAATCCGGCAATCAACGATATTATTCCCGCCGGCGCAACGGCGAATAAATTGTTCCCGCGAGCTGAGCGGCGTGCGGCAGGGGTTGCGTGCAGCATTCACCCTTGGATGACCGCTTGGCTAGTTGTGCGCGACGATCCCTACGCAGCCGTGAGCGATAAAGATGGCAATTTGGAAGTCAAGAATCTGCCAGAGGGTGATTGGACGATTCAATTCTGGCAAGAAGTACAAGGCTACGTGCAGGATGTGAAAGTCAACGGCAAGAAGTCCGAGTGGAAGAAGGGCCTTGTCGAAGTGAAGATCGAGGATGGAAAGATTACGGACATTGGTTCGGTTCAATTCGCGCCCAAGCCGTGATTTAACGCATAAGTCATTTTAGGAGAACGCTAATTTAGATAGGCAGTTTGTGGTGGCGGACGGCGGGATAGCGGCTCGTAGATCTAGCGAATCGAGTCGCTTATAATGAGTTTCCGTTAGTCCCACCTGTTTGGCCAATGTTTGTTTGATATTGGTCCCACCTGAAACTGCCCACGGAACTGTGGGTACGCCTCGCAGTCGTCGGATCCGGTGACTTGCGACATTGACTCGGTGACTGGCGGAGCCCAGTGAGTCCGAGGAAGGAAATGAAGCATCATGAGAATTGTATTTGCACTCGGCCTGTTAGTTGTCTCCCTTTTGAGTGGCAGTTTCGGATACGCTGCCGAGTGGGGTGACTTGAAATTGACGTTCGTCTACGACGGAACGGCACCTGTCGCGACGTCGATCAGCGTGAACAAGGATCCTCAATACTGCGGCCCATTTGGTCTAGTTGATGAGCAGCTTGTCGTGAACAAGGAGAACGGTGGCATCGCCAATGTCATCGCCTATATCTACACACGTACTGGTCCAAAACCTGCCGTCCATCCGGACTACGCAGCAACGGCGAATGCAAAAGTAGTTCTCGATAACAAAAAGTGTCGATTTGAGCCGCACGTGGCCCTTTTGCGAACATCGCAGACGCTCGTCTTGAAGAACACCGACGCCGTTGGCCACAACACTAACTATTCGACGTTCAGCAATCCGCCGCAAAACATCTTGATTCCATCCAGCGGTCAGGTCGAGAAAAAGCTGACGCTAGCCGAACGCTTACCGGCGAAGGTTGCTTGCAACATCCACCCATGGATGACGGCATGGCTAGTGGTCCAGGATACGCCGTATGCAGCTGTGAGTAACAAGAACGGAGAGCTTGTGATAAAGAACCTGCCGGTCGGCAAATGGACGTTTCAGTTTTGGCAGGAATCTGGTGGTTATGTTGCGAGCGTGAAGCAGGATGGCAAGGCGACGGAGTGGAAACGAGGCCGCGTCGAAATCACGATTGAGCCGGGTATGAACGACCTTGGCGAGATCAAGTACAAACCGTAGGGAAACACGACCCGGACGTTGACCAGCCTCACATAGTGCTGGCCCATGTTGCGGTGTTTTGTGAGTGAGAGAAGTCAATGTTGTCGACAAGAAACGCTTTCATCGTTTGGGCTGCTTGCATTGCGGTCTCGTTGTGCGGTTGTCCACGCGTGCTGCCTCCGTCGGTATCGGTGACCGATGACACCATTAACACGGTGCGAAGTGCTTTGGAAGACGGAGTTTCCTCTGAAGGCAGCGGAGCAGCTGAGGTATTGGCTGATCCTACCGGCTGGGCGACGCTGTCCGGGACGTTCAAGATCAATGGCGCGGTGCCACCGAATCCGGCACTCAAAGTCGACAAGGACACGAATGTATGCGCACCGGGTGGGAGGCAGGTTCTTGATAATGTTGTCATGGTGGGGGAAGGCGGAACGCTGCAGAATGTGCTGATCTATGTTTCCAGCAAGATCCCGTCGGACAATCCAGCTTGGATTCATGAGTCCTACGAGGCGGCTCGCGATGCGGAAGTCATCTTCGATCAGAAGGAGTGTGTTTTTCTGAGTCGCTTGGGAGTCATGTGGTCAACGCAAACCATGAAAGTCCTCAATAGCGATCCCGTCGGGCACAACACGAATCTGGCGTCTGTGCGTGGTGCGGCGGCTGCGAATATTTCGGTGCCGGCCAACGGCTTTGCCCCTTATGTACCCGGGTCCTCCTCGCCGTCGCCGTTCCCGGTATCGTGTTCCATTCATCCGTGGATGAAGGCCTCGATGATGGTCTGTGACAATCCTTACTTTGCAGTGTCAGATGCCAGCGGCGCATTTAGCATTTCGAACGTGCCGGCAGGAGTCGAATTAGAGTTTCGAGTGTGGCACGAGAAGGCGGGGTATATCCAAGCCGTGACTGTCAACAATGTGAGTGAAAAGTGGCCGAAGGGCAAATTCACTCGCACGCTGGCCGATGGCGACGGAGTTGGGATGAGTATCGAGATAGGTGCCAGTGCATTTTAGTAGTCAGTAGATTTGTCTGTTGGTGGACAAAGGATTTCCCGTACTTGCGATAAAGAATATGTCTCGTTATCTCTCAAATTCCGTTTCGTCGCGTTCCTTCGTCGGTTGCGTTGTATTGGTGCTGTTGGTCAGCTCCTTCGTCGGTTGCACGACGAAAGCAAAGTTCAGCGAAAATGCGGTCTATATCCTAAAGCAAGAGCGCGATTTGAACGTCGAGATTTCGCCGCAGCAAAGGCGCGACATCGCCGAAGTCCTGGCGGGTATGTTCGGTACACCGGACAAACCTAATGTTCCGAAACTTGGTGGTATCGATATCGCGAATGTTCTCGATGCCACGCAACTTCACGTCGCATCAGGCCCTGTTAGTAGTGACGAACGAGGCCGCGCTCGTGGTTTGTATCGAGAACATTGTGCCCATTGTCATGGCGTCACTGGTGATGGTGCTGGACCAACCGCTGCTTTTCTGAATCCTTATCCGCGTGATTACCGCATGGGCGTTTTCAAGTTCAAATCGACCCCGAAGGCGGGGAAGCCGACCCACGAAGACCTGAGAGACATTCTCGCGAATGGGATTCCCGGTACGGCAATGCCATCGTTTAAGGTATTGCCGAATAACGAAATCGAAGCATTGATCAGTTACGTCCGCTACCTCAGCATACGAGGCGAGGTCGAGCGCGAACTCGCATATCTTACCGCTGACTTGGTGGAGGGAGAGCGGCTGCTAGATGTGACCGGATCGCGAGAAGACAGATCCGAACAGGCTGCCTCCATTCGCGAGACAGCTGCTAGGGTAGTCCAGAAATGGGTCGATGCTGAATCGCAGGCCACGCCGATCGAGGCACCGGATCCAGAGCGTGACTTGGTTGCCTCCATTAAGCATGGACGTGAATTGTTTTATGGCCCTATCGCCAATTGTGTGAAGTGCCACGGTGATTCTGCGTTGGGCGACGGCCAAAAGACGGACTATGACGATTGGACGAAGGAGCTTGAGCCGATCAACGAAGAAGCGCTCGAACAGTTCCTCGGACTTGGTAATTTCGTTCTGCCACCGCGCAACATTCACCCGCGTAATTTGCGTCAGGGAGTGTATCGTGGCGGTCGACGTCCAATCGATTTATACCGGCGAATCCACAATGGTATCGATGGAACGCCGATGCCAGCGACGTTGGTTATTGGAGACGATGCTGCAGCGGGAACGAAAGGTCTGACTAAAGACGACATCTGGTCGTTGGTCGATTACGTCCGAAATCTGCCCTATGAATCGATCAGCCTTCCGCCGGTGATCGAACAAGGCTATCAGAGAGAACGTCTGTAAACCGGGAGACGAACGTGGGACGGTTTTGGAGTTTATTGTTCTTGTCGGTTCCGATAATCGGAGTGCTGACATTCGTCTGCGCCATGGGCAATATCTGGCCCATGAGCGGCGGACCGTTCTCATTTCCCGCAGACAATTGGCTGCCCTTGAACGTGAGCGAAGATGGTCCGGTGATTGATCGCTTGTTCATGTTCATTCTTGGTCTGACGGGCGTGATATTTGTCGGGACCAGCGTCGCATTGTTCTTGTTCCTTTGGAAATACGACGCCGAGAAGAACGACGAGCCTGTAAGATTCACTCACGGCAGTCACGCCTTGGAGATCGTTTGGTCGATCCTTCCGGCGGCAACTTTGCTGTTCATCGCGATCTATCAGATGAACGCCTGGGCAGACGCCAAGATGCGGCGGCCTACTGAGTCCGTTGGTGCTGACGGCATTGAGGATACAGACGATGACATTCCGAAACGCCCACTCGTCGAAGTCACCGGTCGACAATTCGAATGGCGACTTCGCTATGCCGGCAAAGACGGCGAAATCGGCACGACCGATGATCTTTACTCCGTCAATGATCTACATATCCCGGTCGACGAAGACGTTGTGATTGCGATCAAAAGCGAAGACGTCCTGCACAGTTTCTTCTTGCCGAATTTGCGAATCAAACAGGACATCGTTCCCGGCATGAAGCAGTTTGTTTGGTTCCGAGCCAATCAGACTGGAATCTTTGACGTCGTTTGTGCCGAGCTTTGTGGCTGGGGACATTACAAAATGCGTGGCCGACTGACGATTGAAAGTCGAGAGAAGTTCGACACCTGGCTTGAAGAGCAGATCGAAGAACAAGAGCGTTCGGAGTTTACGCCGAAGGCAGGAGACGAAGATGAGTAGTACGACGGTCGACTCACACGCCGACGAGCACACACAAAGTGGTGGGGTCAGCGAATTCATTTCGAAGTACGTGTTCTCAAAAGATCACAAGATTATCGGATTGCAATTCCTGTTCTCGACGTTGCTGTGGTTCTTGATCGGTGGCCTCTTGGCTTTGGGAATTCGCGTCCAGCTTGCTTGGCCCTGGGAAGGTATGCCGGTCATTGGCCCGATGCTGTTCTCCGGTGAGGGTGGCCAGATCTCGCCCGAGTTCTATACGACGCTGTTTACGATGCATGCCACGGTGATGATCTTCTTTGTGATCATTCCGATTCTTGCTGGAGCCTTCGGGAATTACTTGATCCCCCTGATGATCGGTGCCGACGATATGGCGTTTCCGACGTTGAACATGTTGAGCTACTGGTTCATGTGGCCCGCGTTCGGTCTGATCGGCATGAGCTTCTTCTTTCCGCCATACGGAGCCGGAGGAGGCTGGACGTCGTATCCGCCACTCTCTGCCGTGTGGGAAGCGGCGCCTGGCAGTCATTGGCCACAGACATTGTGGCTGCTCGGTGTGACTTGCGTCGGTATTTCGTCGATGCTTGGTTCGGTCAACTACATGACCACCATTATTCAAATGCGAGCCCCTGGCATGACGATGTTTCGTCTGCCAATGACGATCTGGGCAATGTTCATCACGGCAATTCTTCAGGCATTTGCTTTGCCCGTGCTGACCGCCGCCGGTTTTATGCAGCTTCTGGATCGCATGATCGGAACGGGCTTCTTTGTTCCGGAAGGTTTGGTCGTTAATAACTCGGTCGCCGCCAGTGGGGGTGGTCAGCCACTTCTATGGCAGCACTTATTTTGGTTCTACTCGCACCCCGCTGTATACATCATGATCCTGCCTGCGATGGGTATGGTTTCTGACATCATCTCGTGCTTCGCCCGCAAACCACTGTTTGGTTACAAGCCGATGGTGTACTCGATTTCCGGTATTGCCGGGCTCGGTTTCATCGTGTGGGGGCACCACATGTTCGTGTCGGGGATGAATCCCGTTCTCGGCATGACGTTCATGGTGGCAACCATGATGATCGCGTTGCCAAGTGCTGTGAAAGTCTTTAACTGGCTTGGCACGATCTGGGGTGGGCGACTGTATTATACGACACCAATGTTGTTCTCTCTGTCATTCGTTTCGATGTTTATCATCGGAGGGTTGTCGGGAATCTTCATGGCGGCAACGCCCGTCGACATATTTATTCACGATACGTACTTTATCGTGGCTCACTTTCATTACGTTCTGTTCACAGGAACGGCCATGGCTGTCTTTGGAGCCATCTATTTCTGGTTCCCGAAGATGTTCGGTCGCATGATGAACGATCAGTTGGGAAAAGTGCATTTCTTCCTCACATTCGTGTTCATGAACGGCACGTTCTACCTGATGCACATATTAGGTGCCCGCGGCTTTCCACGTCGGCTCGCGGATCCTTATGACTACGAGACGTTCTCGAATTTGCAACCGATGAATCAGTTCATGACGATTTGTGCAATTGGCATGGTAGCTTCACAAGTGATCTTCGCGGGGAACTTCATCTACAGCATGTTCTGGGGACCGACCGTCGGTCGAAATCCGTGGCGAGCGAATGGACTCGAATGGACAGCACCGAGCCCGCCAGGACACGGTAACTTTGATTTTCAGCCGATCGTCTATCGCGGGCCCTACGAGTATGGCTCGCCAGAAGTTGATGCAGATTTTTATCCCCAGACGCAACCACCACCGGACGGTGTCGAACAAACCGGCAAGTCCGATCACTAGCAATACCAAAACTACCTGATGTAACCCCGAGCATAAGCGAGCAGTGGAAGCGCCGCGTTAGAACGTCGCTTATGCTTCGGGTCGCGTTATAACATTCCTTTCTCAGCATTACCGTGACAACACATCGGACCAGTATCGAATCACCTTGGCCGCACCGTCTGGCGGTGTTGTTGGTGTGCGCTACGTTTCCGTTGATTTGGGTCGGCGGTTTAGTGACGACTTACGACGCCGGCATGGCCGTTCCCGATTGGCCCTCGACGTACGGATATAACCTGTTTGCTTATCCTTGGCAGACTTGGTTGTTCGGTCCCTGGGACTTGTTAATCGAGCACGGGCATCGACTGCTGGGGGCGTTGGTCGGCTTCATTGCGATTACGTTTGTTTGGTCAGTCTGGCGAAATGATCAGCGATTCGGCGTGCGGGTTGCTGCACTGGCGGCTCTTGGGCTGGTCATCATTCAAGGTGGATTGGGCGGAGCTCGCGTGTTGTTTGACGAGCGTCAGCTTGCGATGGTTCACGGCTGTGTTGGACCGGCCTTCTTTGCCTACTGTATTGCTCTTGCCGTATTTACATCGGGTAAATGGAAGCCAGTCGAAGACGACTTGGCGAGTGCGAATCTGCCGCGTTTGCAACGTATCTCGTTGTTAACGGTTGTTTTCGCTTATCTCCAACTGGTGATTGGTGCGCAGCTTCGACACATATCCGTAATGGCGACTCCCGGTTTTTTTCGTGGAGCCGCACTCTTTCATCTTGTGATGGCTGCGGTCGTGACCATTCACGTGTTCCAACTCCTGTTTCTTGCAAAGCAGCAGAACGCGTCAGTCGCTGCGTTACGGTTTCCAACCACGCTCCTGGCAGCACTCGTTCTAATTCAACTCGCATTAGGCGGTGCCACGTGGGTCGTCAAGTACGGTTGGCCTGAGTTCTTAGCTCAGCATACTTTCGCCGCTCCCTATACGATTCAAGCAAAGAGCCTGTTTCAATCCTTGATCGTGACTTCCCATGTCGCGACCGGCTCGCTGATCCTGGCGACGAGTGTGATGGCGTTTGCCCGGTCGGTTCGGCTCAATCGCGTGCCGACCGTTGCATTGGGATCGAGTGCTCTGATGATGGAGTTGGCGACATGAGCACGACGACTCTCAGCATCGAGCCGGTTCGAACTCATCGTTTGGCACGCGTTGCCGATTATGTGGAACTGACGAAGCCGCGGATCGGCGTGTTGGTTTTGATCACGGTAGCGATCTCCTATTGTTGTGCTCGTTGGGGACAGCCAGAGCCTTGGTCGATGATTCACGCAATGCTCGGAACGCTGCTGGTCGCTAGTAGTGCCAGCGCTTTGAATCAATATCTTGAGCGTCGCCTTGATTTGCGAATGGATCGGACAGCGGATCGCCCGCTTCCCGCCGAACGTCTTTCCGAGTCGGCGGTGATTCTGTTCGCCATCATCACGATCGTCGCTGGCGAGGCGTACCTTGCGCTCCTGGTAAATATCGAAGCTGCCTTTTGGGGACTGCTGACCTGGGCGATCTACGTTTGGATCTATACACCACTCAAGACACGCACGCCGTTGAACACTGCGATCGGCGCGATCTCCGGCGCGTTGCCTGTGTTTATTGGTTGGTCGGCGGCCGGTGGAGTTTGGAGCGATCATCTGCGAGCAAGCTCGTTGTTCATGATCGTATTTCTGTGGCAATTTCCACACTTTATGGCAATCGCCTGGATGTATCGAAAGCAGTATGGCCAGGCCGGCATGCAGATGCTTTCCGTGGTTGATCCGACAGGTCGTCGGGCCGGTGTTCAGGCCGTTTGTGGCGCGTTGGCTTTGCTTCCCGTTAGTCTACTGCCTGGTCTCTTTACGCCGGGTCTTGGCGGTTCCGTTTATCTAGTTGCGGCATTTCTGCTGGGCGTAATGCAGCTGGCGTTCGCGGTTGCGTTTTGCACGAGCCTCAGCGAAGTTGCCGCTCGACGACTATTGAAAGCTTCGTTGGTTTACCTCCCGACGGTGCTGATGCTTGCATTAATTGTTCTTTGGGTTTGAGCTTAATTGAGTGGACACGAAGGCTCGCGACAAACGCGGGCTCATAAAGAATAAGAAGGATTTTTCGCGATCATGGCGGAACACGACAGCGGCCACGATGACCATGGCCATATCCAACTCGAGTATCAACCCGCGTTGCCAATTAACAACGGCAAAGTGATTCTGTGGTTATTCCTTTCGACAGAAATCATGTTCTTTGCTGGCTTGATCGGAACCTATATTGTGTTGCGTTTCGGTGCGCCGGGTGGAACTTGGCCAGGGCCTCACGACGTGCATGTCGTAGAATTTTTGGGAGCGTTCAACACGTTCGTTCTTATCTGTTCGAGCTTGTCGATTGTGCTGGCGATGGAAGCCGCTCGGTCGAACAAGCCGTCGCTGGCAAAGGGATGGTTTACTCTTACATTTGGACTGGCTTGTGTCTTTCTTGGTATCAAGGCGTACGAATATAAATCTAAGTTTGATCATGGAATCTATCCGCAAAAGCCACACAGCCTGATCTACGACAAGGCGGATATTTACTACGTTGCTGACGTACGAACTCAGCTGAATGCGCAGGTGACCAAGTGGCAAACAGAAGAGGCCGAATTGGCAACGGCACCGAATACCAAGACCCAGTTAGAGGAAGAGCAGCAAACAGCTAATACCCGGCTCGATGTGCTGAAGGGAACCTCTGCTCGCTCGGAAGAAGAGGACGGCGAACTTCTGCAGCTAAAAGAACGTCTCGCGGATATCAAAGTCGAACTCCGCGATCTCGCTTCAAAAACGAAGAGTCTTGAGGCAGGCAGCGCTGATCGCAAAGTTCGACTCCCAACCGCGGAACGCATTCTGAACGATTTCGTGACGTGGACGGAACTCACTGCTGCGAAGACCGATGACTGGCCGAAGCGGCAGGCAGCGATGGAGATTTTGGCATATCAGATCTATCCACTGCACCGTGATGCCCATGCCGTTCACGAATACCTTCGCTGGGAGAAGAAAGATCGAGATGCTGAGACAGTCTCACTCGCCGCAGAACGTGCCGAGTTGAAGGCCACGTTCCCATCAATTGACGAAGCTATCGACGCGGTAGATACAAGTAACACATCAGAGGACGGCGCGCCGTTGCCACCACCTGCAAACCTGTCGCCCGATGAACTGGTCGCCTTTGAACGTGTCCTCGCGATCAATGCTCGGATGGATCAGATCACGGGCCGCGAAGACGCGCTCGAGGATTTCTTTGCGGTTGAATATAATGACGCCGACCATAGCTTCATGCACACAGGCCACGATGGTCATGCTGGCAAATGGCATGGACTGAATGATAACCACGACTGGCTCAAGTTGCCGATGAAGATTCCCAGCGGGAACATGTGGGCCAGCACCTACTTCTTGCTCACGGGCTTCCACGCCTTACATGTGGTCGTCGGCTTGATTGTGTTTGCTTGTATCATGCCTTTAAAGCTCGACTCGTCCCGTGCAAACATGATCGAGAATACGGGGCTGTACTGGCACTTTGTTGACCTCGTGTGGATTTTCCTGTTTCCGCTGCTGTACTTGTTTTAAGACACGCCCAATCCAACTGTAGAGTGTTGGCATAAGCCGCACCATCGGCCCTTGTAACTACATCGGCTTCGGAGTCATCGAATGTCGCATGATAAAGACGCTAACTCAGATCACGACCACGGCGGCCTGGGAAAGTATCTCGCCGTTGGTGCCGCGCTAGCCGTACTCACGGCAATCTCGTTCGCGGCGGGAAGTAGCCAGACGATTATGAGCACACCTCAACTCGGCTGGACGATCATGATCGCTGTCTCCTGCGCAAAAGCGATGCTGGTCATGCTGGTCTTTATGCACTTAATCTGGGAGGCCAATTGGAAGTATGTGCTAACGGTTCCTGCCAGTATCATGAGCCTGTTCCTGATGTTGATGTTAGTGCCCGATATTGGCTTGCGAACTCGCAATTACTCTGAAGAGCGATTGCTGCGGGCCGCAGATGGTCCAGATTCTCAATCACCGCTGGAGCAAGTTGCGGTGGACGACGACGACGCGCAGGTCGATCCAATGAAGCACGATTAGTTTCTTCCAAGCTTGCTCCCTGTCGAGCAAACGACAGAGAGTTGCAGCAATGACCGAAGCAACCACCGATGTTCCGTACGCCATTCGCGTCTCGGGACTTTCGCATTTCTATGGCGAACGGCAGGCGGTGCGTGATCTCGATTTTCAGATTCGTGAAGGCGAAGTGTTCGCGCTGCTCGGCCCGAACGGTGGAGGAAAGACAACACTGTTTCGAGTGTTGTCGACGTTGATTCCGTGCCAACAGGGCGATGTGAAACTTCTCGGATTCGACTTGCGAACGCAAGCGCCTGAGGTGCGACGGCGTATCGGCGTTGTGTTCCAAGCCCCCAGCCTCGACAAGAAGCTGACCGTTGCCGAGAACATCCGGCACCAAGCGGCGCTGTACGGCGTGACCGGTAAACAGCTACGCGATCGTCAGCGCGCGATGATGGAACAGCTAGGAATTACTGATCGCGCGAACGAGTTGACGGAAACTCTGTCCGGTGGCTTGCGTCGGCGTGTCGAGTTGGCGAAGGGAATGATTCACCAACCGCGCCTGCTGCTTCTGGACGAGCCAAGCACGGGGCTTGATCCCGGCGCGCGGGCCGACTTGTGGCAGTACCTCGTGCGGCTGCGCGACGAATCGGGCGTCACGATTATTTTGACCACGCATCTCTTGGACGAGGCGGAACGAGCGGATCGGATTGCGATTCTCGACGAAGGGACGATCGTTGCGCTGGGCCAGCCAGACGAACTGCGAGCTTCGATCGGAGGCGACATGATCACGATCGAAGCCGAGGATGCTGACGCGCTTGCGTTCGCGATTCAGCAGCATTTCAGTATCAAGGCGGCCGTGGTTGCAGGGCGGATTCGTTTGGAGCTGCCCGAGGCGGGTACTTGGGTTGCGACACTTGTCGAACAGTTCTCCGATCAGATTCAATCGGTCACGTTAGCCAAACCTACGCTAGAGGATGTATTCATCCGAAAGACGGGCCATCGTTTCTGGCACGAGAAGGAGAAAGTGGCATGACCGACGCAGACGGCTGTGCGACTGCGACCTCTCCTTGGCTTGCCGCCAAAACGCTTTGCTGGCGTGAGATCGTTCGCTTCTTTCGCCAGCGGAATCGCGTGATTGGTGCGTTGGGCCAGCCGATTCTATTCTGGCTTCTTTTCGGAATGGGGCTGTCTCGTTCGTTCAGAATGTCGCCCGATGCTGAGGGTGGACAGTCATTTCTCGAGTACTACTTCCCCGGAACACTTGTTCTGATCCTGCTCTTTACGGCGATCTTTGCAACGATCTCGATCATCGAGGACCGGCGCGAGGGCTTCCTGCAATCCGTGCTCGTTGCTCCAGTACCGCGCTGGTCGATGGTGTTGGGCAAAGTGATGGGCGGCTCGTTGATTGCCTTGATGCAGGGGATCGTCTTTCTACTGCTTGCGGCGATCTTCCAATTGACGATCGGTGTGCAGACGGCATTGCTTCTTGTGTTGCTGTTGTTTGTGTCCGCATTGGCGCTAACTTCGCTTGGTTTTGTGCTGGCCTGGCGGATGGAGTCGACACAAGGGTTTCATGCGATCATGAATCTGTTGTTAATGCCGATGTGGCTTCTGTCGGGAGCCTTCTTTCCTGTGCCACCGCTGGATGGGACAATCGCGTGGAGTCAGGTTGCTTTACACTGGTGTATGCGTATAAATCCCGTGACGTACTGTGTCGCCGGTGTGCGACGTTTAGTTTATGACGACGTTGCGCTACAAGGGATTTGGACGCCGCAGCTTGAAACGTGTTGGTTGGTGACGGGGTGCTTTGCTGGCATCATGTTTGCCGCGGCGTGTTGGATTGCCGGCAAACGAACTACTGGAGATCTGTTGTGAGCAGGACAAAGTTATTTGCATTGGTGGTCTTACTCCTGGCCGGCGGTCTACTGTTGCTTGGGCCGCGACTCGCTGATCGGCACCGAGCGGTTCGCCCCTTAGAAACAAAGACACTCCGCATCGAGAAAGATGCGTCGTTTCAGCCGTCGGCGGAATGGTTGACTCGATACACGCTAACCGAGCGCAGCGGAAAGAAGTTCGATTCGGAAACGCTTGTCGGTAAAGTGCAGGTCGTCAACTTTTTCTTTACGGCTTGTCCGACTGCATGTCCGCTTCAAACCCAGAAAGTACGAGAGATCGACCGCGAGTTCGGCCCTCGTGGCGTTCACTTCCTTAGCATTACATGCGATCCCGATACGGACACGCCGGTTGTGCTTCAACAGTACGCAAAAAAGTACAACGCCGATCCGGTTCGTTGGCTGTTTCTTACCGGCGATTTTGCCTATATCCGTCGCGTGGCGGCCGAGGTTTATTGGTCGCCCTTATCAGAACGCGGCCATCGTGAAGATTTTGTCGTCGTCGACAAGTGGGGAAAAGCGCGAGGCAGTTTCCCGTGGAATAATTCCGAGCAAATTGGCGAGATGAAGGAGCTACTAACCGCGCTTCTCTCCGAGACAGAGCCGCCACCGGAAGCATCACCAGCCGTAGCGCGGACCGAAGACGACTTAGACGAAGAGATTGATGCGCCGGCGGTTGTCGAGGGAGCGAGTGGCGAGAAGGCTGACGCGCAGAACTAGTGGTCGGAGTACTCGTTATTCCACTCGCTATTGATGGCTCGGCATGGGCGGTCGGGGAGTCAGATGTTGCGACATGGTTAGTCGGCTGCATCTAGCAGTTGCCGCACGATGCCGCTCACGTCCGATCGACTCCATATTGGAATTTCCGCGTCGGTCGTATCGTCGGTGACCAGTGCCGAGATCGAAGCATCTTGATGGGCGATTGGCCCCTCCGATATCGCGGCTCGCCATACCTCTACTTTGAACGCGGTCGTTTGCAGATTGCCTTCTACCAAGACGATATCACAGTCCGCAAACATCGGTGCAAGATCTTCATACCGATCGGTCGCATCTCGCGTTAGATCGTCAGTCGGGCGAAAAGCCGCCGTCATGCCAGGTGAGAGGATCCCCACCGCTGCAGCTCCCGCTTCACGATGTCGGTGCGAATCCTTGCCGGGCGTGTCCAACTCGTGGTGGTGATGCGTGTGCTTAATCGTACCAACTCGGTAACCGCTGGCGGTCAATTGCTTGACGAGATCAACGATCAGCGTCGTCTTGCCGCTGTTCTTTCGACCAACGATGTGAACGCGGTTCAAAATGGCTCCCTGTAATGACTTCGGTCACGTCTTAATTAAGGTTCATAGGCTTCGTCAAATGGATTCCGCCCGCGCGGCATCCATTTGCAGAGCCCGACGCCGAGGAAGTAAAGCGCGGTCAGCGGTCCGGCCATTAACATCATGCTGATCGGATCGGCGGGAGTCAGCAACATCGAAATGACAAAGATTCCCAGGATCGCGATCCGCCACTTCTCAAGATACGTTTCGATGCTGACGATGCCGATGCGGTTGACCAGCAGCATGACGAGCGGCAGTTGAAATGCGATACCGAAACCTAGCGGTAGGAACAACACGAAGCTGATGACTTCGCTAATTCGCAAGTCAGGGTCGATGCCCATGGAGCGGCTAAAGCTGAATAGGAAATCGAGTACCGGCCCAAACACAAAGAAGAACGCCAAGGCTGCTCCGGCCAAGAACAAAGCGAGGCTGAATGGTAAGAATATATAGACGTACTTTTGTTCGTGTGGATATAAACCAGCAGCAACGAAGGCCCAGATCTGATAGAAGATGTACGGACTGGCAAAGAGCAAGCCGGAGACAAAGCCTGCCTTCAGCCAGATCATGAATGCCTCGTGCGGACTGAGCGTCGTCAGACGTGCTGTCGCCGGTCTCCAGATACGTGTTTTGACGAGATCAATGGAAGGGGCTGGTAGTTTCTTTTTCAGGAGTGCTTCAAGCTCCTGAACGGGCGCATCCGTGTCGTCGATGGCAGCCCCAATTCGTCGGATTTCGTTTCGTTCGAGAAAAATCTCTTCGTAGATAAAGCCATGCTCCGTCGCAAAGGTATCCAAATCCTTTGGCACTTCACCCGGATAGTCTCTGTGCAACTCTTCCTTCGCGACTTCTCCAAAATGTTTCTTCAAGGCTTCGACGAGTGGTCCTTCAACGAATTTGACCACTGAATTTGCGATCAACATTCCGACAAGAACACCGACCACGAGTGCCGTTAATCCTCGGACAAGAACGACCCGGAGTTCCTCCAGGTGTTCGCCGAACGTCATCTTGGTGCCTTCGAAGAGGTCTTCGTTAGAATGCTTTGCCATGGCTGTGCTCCCGCGCAATCAAATTGTGTGAACGCTGTTAAGGAACTCGCCTTCTCGCAAGCCAAAGCACAGACGCCGCTAACGATGCCTTCGCGGATCGCAACGACGGATTGTTTGGTAAGAGACGAACGTGTACGGATTGAAGCTGCCGTACCAGCAGGGGAGGGTGGTAGTGCGTTACACGACCGGTTTCTATGATAGCAGAACGTTTCGAGCGTGCAAATACGCGATCGCACGCTCCCATTTCAGTACGCAAGAATGCCCCCGATGCCAGCCGATTATCCGCTTCGTTTCGAGCCACTATTTCGCCGTTATCTTTGGGGTGGCCGCCGACTTGAGGCAATCCTAGGTAAGCCCATCGGTAAAGGGAGTGACTATGCCGAGAGTTGGGAGGTCGTCGATCACGGCACCGATCAAAGCGTTGTCTCCGCAGGAGAGATGGCAGGTAAAACACTACACGATCTCGTGACGCAGCACGGGAGAGAGCTGTTCGGACGCCATCACCCCCAGCCGCAGTTTCCGCTCTTGTTTAAGTTTCTGGACGCGCACCGCAGCCTCTCGGTGCAAGTTCATCCGAACGACGAGCAGGCGCGACTCCTTGATTCGCCCGACTTGGGTAAGACGGAAGCTTGGGTGGTGTTGCATGCCGCGCCTGGCAGCTTGGTCTACGCAGGCCTCAAGCGAGGCTTTGATCGACAGGCGTTTGAGCGGGAAGTAAGACGCGGGACGACGGAGTTATGCCTGCATCGCTTCGAGCCGCGAGTCGGCGACTGTATCTTCATTCCGGCCGGGACCATTCACGCGCTTGGCGAGGGATTGATCATCGCCGAGATTCAGCAAGCGAGCGATACGACG
The DNA here is from genome assembly GCA_014381825.1 of Planctomycetota bacterium. Lineage (GTDB taxonomy): Bacteria > Planctomycetota > Planctomycetia > Pirellulales > Pirellulaceae. Next base: position 35,317 of record JACNKX010000072.1, on the reverse strand, counting down.
TTCCGTGTATCAGATTGGAATCGCGTCGAACCGAATGGCCAGCCTCGTCCATTGCACATCGACCAGGCGTTGGACGTCATCGATTACGACACCGGTCCGATCGCAGTTCAAATTCCGCAACCGACTGAAGTCACCGACGTGCATCGTCTCGTCTCGTGCGACAAGTTTGTACTCGATCGCTGTGAGTTTGATACTTCTCAGAAGCTTGGCGGCGACGATCGCTTTCACATCCTCGCCGTTCTCGAAGGGGCGGTTCACGTTGCGGGCGACCCAATGGGCGAACCACTAGTGCGAGGACAGACGATGATCTTACCCGCATCGGCTGGTGTACGGGACATCGTCGCAAAAGACCCGACGATCATGCTCGATATGTACCTGCCATAGAGTTTGATTCGTCTTGTTGACGGCTTCGGCGTAGCTGGAATAGCTTGCCCGTCCGTCGTCGTCGTCAGACAAAGTCCTCACAGTCAGAAATACCGTAAGAGGCTAGGTCTAAATGAGTTGTGGCGGCTCAAGGCAGTGGCGCGAAGCGCCGATGTGTTACCTGTAAGGCGAGAATACCCCAAAGATTGACGTTTAATAACTTCGCCGACGTCTCTATAATCCGCGGCCCGCTGTACCGAACTGGATCTCTAACAAACGGACTAAGCACGTGACGAACTGCATCAAACTAGCCATCGCCGGTTGTTTCGTCGTCATTTCGGCTGGCTGTAACACGCCGCGTCCGTTACTAGCCCCACCTGGACCAGTCCGCTACCAGCAGAACAATGCCTCGTATCATGACCCTTACGCAGACGCAGACCTAGGGCCCGAGGTAGTTGGGGCTCGACCTCGCGACTTTCAGAAGCCGAACGCCGAGCCGGTCCGCAACCGCGTCTACGCCGACAGCTTATACGGTCCGTAGCCAACGTCTTGGCTCTCCCGAATCGGATGCCTGAGCCTTCCTATGCAGCGGACGTGGATCGAGCCGCCTGCTGCACCCCATAGCCGTCTGCTATGATAAGGCGTTTACACGTCCGAATCTCTCACCGTCGGTGAATTCCCGTGCCTGCTCGTCGTCCTCCCTCCAAAGCTAACGCGGCTTCCAAAGCGAGCAGCGTCTCCAAGGGGAACACCACTTCCAAAGGGAAAGCCAGTTCCAAAAGTCGTCGTTCTAAACCCACGGACAGCGAGTCGGCTGGAGTCGAGCGGTTGCAAAAGGTTCTTGCTGCCGCTGGCATCGGAAGTCGTCGAGACTGCGAAGAGTTGATCCTTGAGGGGCGTGTCGAAGTTGACGGCAAGATCATTCAGGCACTCGGCACGCGAGTTGATCCAGTGACGCAACGGATTCGAGTCGACGGAACAACGCTCCCCGCGCCGCGCCGCGTTTACTATATGCTCAACAAGCCGTCTGGCGTCTTATGTACTGCCAACGATCCAAGTGGGCGGTCTCTAGCGATCGACTTGATTCGCAGCAACGAACGACTATTCACCGTCGGGCGACTTGACCAAGCGAGCGAAGGGCTGATCATCCTCACCAATGATGGTGAACTTTCCAATAAACTAACCCATCCCCGCTATGGAATTGAAAAGGTATATCGCGTTCGTGTTGCTGGCAAACCCGACGCGGCTGTCCTCGGCAAGCTGAAGCGAGGGATTCATTTCGCCGAAGGGTTTGCCAAGGTATCGGACGTGCGAATTAAGAGTCGGCTGAAGCAAAGTACTGACTTGGAGATCGTGCTGAACGAAGGACGTAACCGCGAGATTCGCCGGTTGCTCGCTCGCATCGGGCACAAAGTCCTCAGCCTCACGCGAATTGCGATGGGACCGTTGCGGCTTTCGGACTTGCCGAGTGGTGCCCATCGCTCGTTGACCCGAGAAGAAGTCAAATCACTTCGTAGCGCGGTACTATCGCCGAGTGAAGCACCTAAACGTCCGATGGCTCGGAAACGCACAAGTGCATACGGCAAGTCGCCTCGCGCCGCAGCGAAACCAAGCTCAAAGCCGAAATCCAAGCCAAATACCAAGACATTAGGATCGTCTGCCGCTACGGCAACTCGGGCTAAGGCAAAGCGTCGCGACTTATCGCTGTCGGACCGACCGACGCCTGGCGCCATCCTTGGCGGTGATGAAGCTCCAAAGCAGAAAAAGGCGTCGGCGAAGCTGCGAAAGAAGAAGCCGAGCACAAGAGTAGCTAGTGCCAATAAGCCGGGAGGTAGGAAGTCGACTAGAAGCAAGCCAGCGAAGAAAGGACGCCGATGAGCAATCCGCTCCACGCAAAGTTCTATGCTGACCAAGCAACTCAGTCGTCCGTCGAAGTTGTCGAAAACCTCGAGATGGCTCGCGACACATACCGTGTGCGTTTCCGATGTCCGGAGATCGCGGCGAGAGCATTGCCCGGCCAGTTTGTCATGCTGCGACTGGCCAACTACGACGACCCGCTGATCGGTCGACCGTTAGCCGTTTATGATGTCCTCCAATCGCAAGCCGGTGAACCAGAATCGATTGACGTCCTATACCTCGTCAAAGGCAAGCTAACGACGCGGCTTGTAAATTTTCAACCGGGACAGCGACTCGACGTTTGGGGTCCGCTCGGAAACGGGTTTGAACCGATTGCTACCAGTCATCTAGTGATGGTCGCAGGCGGCATCGGCCAAACGCCATTTGTCTGCTTAGCGAAAGAGTATCTGGGGCTGCAAAGCTTCGGCACTCCGGCTCGCGAACCGGCTCGAAGTAAACGAGTAACTTTGTGCTACGGCGGTCGCTCAGCGGAATTGCTGGCGGGCGTCGAGGACTTCAAGCAACTCGGTGTAGACGTTCGCATTGCAACCGACGATGGATCGCTCGGCCACCACGGCCTCGTAACGGATGTATTATCTCGAGTGCTGGCTGAGTCTGAGCAAGAGTGTCAAGTTGTCTGCTGCGGCCCCGAACCGATGATGGAAGCCGTTGCCAAGGTCACGGCGAATGCCGATGTACCATGTCGCGTCTCGTTAGAAACTCCGATGGCCTGCGGCATCGGCATCTGCTTCACGTGCGTTGCCAAGGTCCGCGACGATTCGGGTGAATGGGACTATAAGCGAACTTGCGTGGATGGCCCGGTCTTTGACGCGGAACTGATCGAGTGGTAGCCAGGGGGAGTGACGTTGCTCACCTCAAAGGAACGATTTTGGAGCTGAGTCGAGCACGAACAACCTGCAAGGAGCGAACTTGTGTCGCCCTCGATTCCGTCATCTGCAACTCCTTCCCCCGACACTGATCTGTCGGGACGCCAGTTTGGCGACTACCTCGTACTTCGCCGTCTCGGGAGTGGCGGGATGGCAGACGTTTATCTTGCCGAGCAGAAATCGCTGCATCGCCAAGTCGCCTTTAAAGCCCTGCACGCCCGACTTGCCGACGACGACATATACGTTCGTCGCTTTCATAACGAGGCACAGGCCGTTGCCGCGCTCGTTCATGCAAACATCGTCCAAATCTATGGAGTTGATTGTATTGATGGAGTTCATTTCATTGCTCAAGAATACGTGCCCGGCCAGAACCTGCAGCAATTGCTATCGAAACGTGGCACGCTCAGCATCGCGATAGTAGTCAACCTAATGCGGCAAGTCGCAGCAGCACTTCAAAAAGCAAGTGATCGCGGAATCGTCCATCGAGACATCAAGCCGGAGAACATCTTGCTCAACGCGACCGGCGAGGCGAAAGTCGCCGACTTCGGACTCGCTCGAATCGCTGATCTAACCAATGACACTAGCGTCGGCATCACGCAAGTCGGTATCACGATGGGAACGCCGCTCTACATGAGTCCCGAGCAAGTCGAAGGTCATGAGATCGATCATCGCAGCGATCTCTATTCATTCGGCATCAGTTGCTATCAGATGCTGACTGGTCATCCGCCCTTTCGAGGCGACACGGCCTTGAGTGTGGCCGTTCAACATTTGAAGAATGATCCGCGACCGATCGGCGAGTTGCGATCCGACTTGCCCGCTGAACTTGGTCGCATAATTTGCAAGCTGCTTGCGAAGTCGGTCGATGATCGGTATCAGAACGCAGCGGAGTTGTTGCGAGAATTGCGTGAACTACAAGTCGAGTCATCGCACGAAGAGTGGCCGACTGAGCTTGGTGAATGGACAACGCAGCAGCTGTTGGCGCTGACCGCCGCGAGGACAGCGGCGACTCAACAGTTGCAAACCGTGATGATCGCGGAAGCCGCAGCAACGAAATCTCGTCCGATTTCGTTTTGGATCACAGTCGCGGCGTTCGGTGCGTTTTTGTTGGGGTGTGCGGTGGCGTGGATCAATCGTCCCGATTCGCTGCTGGCTCATGGTGAAGTGCCTAGCGTCGAACGGTTTGACACGGCCGCGGAACAGTTCAGCCATGCAATGCAAGATGGCACCGAATCGGCCTTCCAAAGTGTCTTCGACTACTTTGGCGAAGACGCAGCAGCAGCGAGCGAATCGTACGTCAACAAGGCCAAGCTACAACTCGCTTATCTCTACTCAGATCAAGAGCGAACCGATGAAGCGATGCGTTTACTTGCCGAGTTGTCCGATCAGCAGACCGATCTGCAACTGCGAGCAATGAGTCTCATTCGGCAAGCCAACATCCATGCCCAACGCAGCCAGATTGCAGAAGCCAGCCAAAAGACGTTTGCCCTCGCCGAACTGATCGAAGATACCGAGAATCTAACCCCCAGGCAACGCCAGACGCTTCGCACCGAGGCCCAAACCACACTCGCTCCCCAACTCCTCGCCAATTTCCGCCTCCAACTTCGCGACTCGTAGTGGTAACTTGTCATTTGGCGGTATGAGGTTTGTAGTTTCAGCTTTAGATGCCAGAAGCTGCATAAACGAGGCACTTCAACCGGTACGAGGTCGACCGGGAGTTGACAACATTCGAAGGCGTGGCAAAACTAGTTGCTTGTTGATCGTCCAAGACAATCAAGGCTACGCCCCCTTCGTCTAGTGGCCTAGGACGCTGGCCTCTCACGCCGGTAACAGGGGTTCGACTCCCCTAGGGGGTACTTTCTAGGCGGGACGCTTTCCCGCCGCAACTCCTTTATCGTAAGGAGTTGAGAGTATTAAGGGCCGTGCTCTGACACGTTGCTGCAATCGCTATTGGTGGCAAATTGGTGGCATCGTTGCTCCTGCGTTGTGGTTGCATCGCTGGTCAAAATCCCAGTGCGGGGAATACGATTCCGTCGCACGACAGCGATTCAAGGAGCACGTCATGGCTTGGTTGCAAGAGATCAAGGGCAACTATCACATCAGCTTTCGGTTCGGCGGTCAGAAGTTCAAGCGGTCACTCAAGACGAAGAAGGGACCGCGACTCAGCGAGACCGAAGGAGCAACGCTCGCGATTACTGCGGTCGATGTGCAACGAGTGTTTGCGGCGATCAACGTGGGGACAGAGACATCGCCGAACATCATCGGGCTTCGTGACAATGCAATCTTGGGCGTGCTGGCGTACACGGGTGCCCGGAGCGGTGCCGTTGCCAAGCTCCGGCTCCGTGATTTCTACTCTGATGGCTCGCGATGTTTGCTGCGACTCCGGGAGAAAAATGGCAAGGTGCGGCACATTCCGGTCCGTCACGATTTGCAAGAGTCCATCGATGCCTACCTGAATGCCAGCGGCATCAGAAACGCGGACAGTGACACTCCCCTCTTCCGTGCCAGCAACGGCAAGACCGGATTACTCGGTGACAGACCGCTGCGATGTGAGACGGTGCTACGCATGTTCAAACGCCGCGTCCGTGACGCGGGACTCTCGGCATCCAATCTCACGGGGCATAGCTACCGGGCACCCGAAGCCTGTCAACTGCGCCCCAAATTGCGCCCACGCTTTCTGTCGTTTTACCCAGTTGATTGTCGTTGCTGCTCGGCGTCTTGAAGCACGTAACCTGTCAAGTTTGAGAGGGCGTCGAGTGCGCCTTTCAAGTCGTGCAATCGGGTGTGTGCGTAGGAGGGTCAGAAATACTCCAACGCGGTAAACGCCTTTCTTCGGTGTGCTCGGTCGAAATTGTTGCTCGAGTCAGGAAAACGAACACCTCGTCGCAGGAGTCGAACGATTCCTGAATCACGAAAGGAGTGGCGTCAAGCCCGTCGACCATGGCTTATTTCGTCGAGCGGATGCGCAGTGAGAGGTTGCAATAGCAGGCCAACAGTCGACACTCTGTCACCGGAAGACACGATGTGCGACACTGGGTGGCATTCTTGGTTTGGGAAGTGGATTGTCTCGAACAGAGCGGACGTCTTGAATGGCTGGAGAAAAAACACGCGATGTCACAATACGCCAACTATACCGTTGCATCAGAAGACTACGACAAAACGCGCGCAGCCGTTGGCGTAGAAAGCATTTTGGGCTGTCTTTCGCGAACCGGTGTTCTGCTCGACGACCAGACTGTGCTAGAGGCCGGCTGCGGCACGGGGAACTACTTGGAAGCATTGCGTCCCCACCTGGGATGTCTTGCCGGTATGGACTTCAGCGAAGGTATGTTGGCACAAGCTCGGACCAAACTCAGTGAGGATGTTGAGTTGACCTGTGGCAGCATTCTCGACATGCCCTACGAAGACGAGCGATTCGATGGCATCACCTGCAATCAAGTGATTCATCATCTCGAAGAAGGGCCGGGCGCGTCGGATGATCCAGCGGCCTGGAAGCCGTGCAGCTTTCCAAGTGTGACACAGTTCTTTCAAGAGGCATATCGAGTCTTGAAACCGGGCGGCGCGTTCGTCATCAACGCAACATCACACAAACAGTTCCGTGATGGTTATTGGTGGGCCGATTTGATTCCGGTCGCCGTTGCACGGCTGAGTTGCCGAATGCCTGACCTCGATCAACTGAGGCAGATCCTCACGGCAGCGGGATTTGACATCGAAGCAGTTTCGGCGGACCTAGACGGAATACTTCAAGGGCCATCCTATTTGGATCCCCAGGGACCCCTTAGCGAAGCATGGCGAGCAGGAGACTCGACTTGGTCATTGACCTCCGACGCGGAACTTGCCGAAGCACAGCAGCGAGTCAGACGAATGAATGCTGAAGGCACGATGCAATCCTATCTCGACGAACGCGAGAGCAAGCGGTCGAACATCGGGCAAACGACCTTTGTCTGTGGTCGCAAATAGGCCGCCCTGGCGAGCAGTCGCATCTCGGAAGTTGCTACGGAGAGAATCGCCTAAGCGATGCCCAATCGAAACAGCTTAGTGACTCGGTGGCTCACCACCGCACCGGACTGGCTGTTCGCCGCTTACGCGATTGCTGCGTCCTTCTCGACCTACTTCTGTATGTACGCATTTCGCAAGCCGTTTGCGGCTGCGACATACGACGAGCTTGGGACATTCGCTGGACTGGACCTGAAAACGGCGCTCGTCATTAGCCAGATTGTCGGCTACACGCTCTCCAAGGTAATCGGCATGAGAGTCTGCTCGGAATTGGGCCGAGCCAATCGAGCATTGGTCCTGGTGCTTCTCATCATCTGGGCGCAATCAGCGTTGATTGTCTTCGCGGTCGTTCCATCGAGTTGGCCAGCAGGATGGAGAGTGCTCGCAATCCTGCTGAACGGCTTGCCGTTGGGCATGATCTGGGGGCTTGTCGTCCGGTATTTGGAGGGTAGAAGACTTTCAGAGTTGGTGCTGGCGGGGCTGAGTTGTTCGTACATAATAGCGAGCGGCGTCGTTAAAGACGTTGGTCGGATATGGATGGACGCAGGAGTGTCGGACGTCTGGATGCCTGCAGTGACGGGGCTCTGTTTTCTGCCATTATATCTTGTCTCCGTGTGGCTACTGAATCAGGTCCCTGAACCTTCTGTGGCGGACATGGATTCGAGAACAGAACGACCGAGAATGAACGGTGCGGATCGCGCCAAGTTCGTGGGACACTTCTGGGTAGGCTTGCTGCTCTTGTTCATGGTCTATTTCTTCTTGACCGCGTATCGGGACTTTCGAGATAACTACGGGATCGAGATTTTCCAGACACTGGGCTATGCCGATACGCCTGCAGTTTTCACACGAACCGAGTTTCCGGTTGCAATCGGAGTCGTGCTGTCGCTTGCTGTGTTAAACGTATTCCGGAATCATCGTCACGGACTCATCGCTGTTTTCGCAGTGATGACGTGCGGCTTAATGTTGATGGCCGGTGCCACGCTCGCGCTTGACGCTGGTTTGCTTCGAGGACGAGAGCTATGGTGGATGGTGTTGGTTGGGCTGGGTTCGTACCTTGCGTACGTTCCCTTCGGGACGGCCCTGTTTGAGCGACTGCTCGCCTCAACTCATTTTCGTGGAAACGCGGTGTTTGCGATCTACATTGCCGACTCAGTTGGCTACACCGGTTCAATCGCCTTACAGGTCTACAAGGATCTCTTTCAATCCGACATCAACCGATTCGACTTCTTTCATGGCTTCACCTATGCGTTTTCGTTGTTGGGCGCTGGTTTGCTCGTGGCAAGCTGTATCTATTTTTTGCCGAAGACAAATCGTGCGTTGGAAACACTGCAGTCCGGAAATCGGTCCGTCTAAACACCATCTGACATCGGTTTTGCTGTTGCTGTGTCATCAAACGACGCAATTACGAGACTGCGAGATATGCTTGCTATTTCGAGACCAGTTGGCGGCCCGAAGCGTGGATAAGGAAATTGGTTGGCGGTCGACGATGCTCAACTCGAATATGAGATGGTGAGCAATGTTCGCCGCCATCCCGGAAACTGGGAGGCACCCTAACCAACCCTTTCGTATGCAGCGTCACTTCGTTTTGCACCAGCTCACCGCCCTGTCGCCCGGCTGTCGCATGATCGTCGTTGAGTTGGTGCGCCGGAGGCGGTCATGGCGGGAGCGGCCCAATTTCAATGTGACTTGATGCGGTCACTGAGAAGCCGAGTGAGACTTCCTCGGTCTGCGTTGGAGATGAGACGACTGCGCGGCGATGGCTGCCCAAGTGTGCCGCTGGTGACACAATCAAGAACTCCTAGGTTCATCACCCGAAAACACCCGTCGGCAGCCACCTCAGCGTCCAAAACATCTACATCGCTACTTGGCATGTGACAAACGCGGAGAGAATTCAACCGACGACGCACCCTTGCGCATACTGCTGCTAGTCTCGAACCAAGTTAGCCGCCACTGCCCGCCAACGCGGGTTCGCGGTACACTCGATGAATTCGCGTTCACCGATCCATGAGCATCAAGACATGGCTCCTTTACAGCAGCCTCCCGAACTTCTTGCGCCAGCAGGCGATTGGGACTGTGTCCGTGCCGCGGTCGAGAATGGGGCGGATGCCATCTATTTTGGACTCGATTGTGGCTTCAACGCCCGCGAGCGAGCCAAGAATATCGCCATCGGCGATCTGCCCGAGTTGATGGAATTCGTTCATCGCAGGGGGGTGAAGGCTTATGTGACGCTGAACACCTTGGCATTTCCCAGTGAGCTTGCGGAAGTGGAAGGTCTAGTCCGTAAGATCGCCGCAGCGGGTGTGGACGCGGTTTTGGTCCAGGACGTTGGAGTTGCTCGTCTGGTGCGTGGTATCAGTCCAGACCTAGGCATCCATGCTTCGACACAAATGACGCTCACGAGTTCGGAATGCATTCAGGTTGCCGAGGAACTTGGCATCGAGCGAGTTGTGTTGGCCCGCGAGCTCTCGATCGAGGAGATTAGCAAGATTCATGCGCAGACAGAGATGCCGCTGGAGGTCTTTGTCCATGGAGCTTTGTGCGTCGCTTACTCTGGGCAATGCTTGACGAGCGAATCGCTTGGTGGTCGAAGCGCGAACCGCGGCCAGTGTGCTCAGGCCTGCCGGTTGGCGTACGATCTGATTTGCGATGGTGAGGACGTGGATCTCGAACGTGTTCGTTACTTACTCAGTCCTCAAGACCTCGCTGCGTATGAGCTGACTCCCGAGTTGATCGATGCTGGCGTTTGTTCGTTCAAGATCGAGGGGCGATTGAAAACGCCGGAGTACGTCGCGAACATCACCCGGCATTATCGGCAAGCCATTGATGATGCGATGGAAGGAACACCGGTACATTTTTCAATGCGACAAGTGCAAGAGATGGAGCTGTCATTCTCCCGAGGCTTCTCGCCCGGATGGCTGCAGGGCTGCGATCATAAGATGTTGGTGCCAGGACTGAGTTCGGCGAAACGCGGAGTGCCGCTTGGAACAGTCCAGAGCCTCGACGGCGATCGTGTGAGTATTGAGCTTGAGTGTTCGATTTCGCGCGGCGACGGAATCGTGTTCGAAGGTGACCGAGAAAACAATGACGAGCAAGGTGGGCGAGTCTATCAAGTTTATGCGGATGGCCAGAAACAAAATGATCCGGTCACCACGGGCGTCGTGGAGTTGACGTTCGATTGGGAAGCGATGGATCTTCGCCGAGTTCATGTCGGACAGCGCGTTTGGAAAACGGATGACCCCAAACTTACCAAGCGGTTGCGTGCAACGTACACGCAAGCAGATGCCGTGCGACGCGTGGATTTGGATTTGCAAGTAACGGCCCGCGCCGGGCAACCACTTCGAATTCAAGGTCGAACGACGAACGGCTTGAAATGTCAGGTCGTCTCTGCCGAGCCACTCGAACTCGCAACGCGTCATCCATTGACGGAAGAGGTTCTACAGAAACAACTGAGTCGGCTCGGCGGAACGGTCTATGAGCTGCGACAGCTCGATGCCAAGATCGCGGGCAGCCCAATGGTGCCCCTCAGCGTGCTTGGCAAACTGCGCCGCGAACTGATTGAGCAGCTCGATACGACCGAGATGATGCCGACTCATCAGATCGCGACGGAAGATGTGCTGCCGCAGTTGGCCATCGTTCGCGCGTCCGAAAACGTGGTCGATACGGAGCCACGATTGCGAGTCCTCTGTCGATCGCTCGATCAGTTAAGAAGCGTGTTGAAACATGACGTTGCCGAGGTCTACGTCGATTTTCAAGATATTCGTGAGTACGGCGAAGCAGTATCGATCGCGCACACATCGAATACCGTGATTTATGTGGCCACGCCGCGCATTCAGAAGCCCGACGAGCTAGGTATCTTTCGTGTGTTGATGCGTCATGACGCGGATGGCATTCTGGTCCGAAATTTGGCGGGGATGGAGTTCTACCGACAGCAAGGCGTCCCGTTTGTCGCAGACTCCTCGCTCAATGTGGCGAACGAGTTAACGGCACATTTCTTGGTTGACCGCGGTGCGCAACGTCTCACTGCGTCATACGATCTGAATCGAGACCAATTGCTGGACCTCGTGGCTGCGGTACCATCGCAATGGCTGGAGGTTGTCATCCACCAACATATGCCGATGTTCCACATGGAGCATTGTGTCTTCTGCGCGGTGATGTCTCCGGGAACCAACAAGACGAACTGCGGCAGACCTTGCGATTTTCATGAAGTAAAACTGCGCGACAGGATCGGCAAGGAACATCTTCTCACGGCGGATGTCGGATGTCGGAATACCTTGTTCAACGCGACACCTCAGAGTGCTGCTGAGGCTGTGCCGACTTTGCTTGCCAAGGGCATTCGTGACTTCCGCATCGAGCTACTTAGCGATAACGAGGAGCAAATTAGTCAGATCTTTACGCTATACCGCGATCTACTTGCCGATCGAGTCAAGGCCGGAGATGTCTGGAAGCAATTGCAAGCCAGCAACCGCGTTGGAGTTACTCGCGGCACGCTTGAAGAACGACGCAATCCGCTGGCGATTATCTAGGGGCCGACGTGTCTTCGGTCGCTTTCGACTCCGGCAAATGGTGATTGCGGGCGCGCAAAGCTTGATCGGGGAAGTCGGTGAAGAGTCCGTCAACTTTTGCATCCACGGAAAAGTGTTTCACAAGTTCGTCGAAACTCTCGCTGTAGCCTGGCAACGCATCTGCACGTAGCGTGTAAGGATGGACGACGAGCCCATGTTGGTGAGCTACAGCCACTAGAGAAGTGACGATGAGGTTGCCGTCTGTCCCCCGGCCACGAACGACGTCAGACATGCGAGGCCCAATCCCCTCGGCGTATTTCGCGATCTCGCGCATGGACCTTGCTAATTCCTCGAGATCGAAGTCAGAATCAACTTCTTTCCAATTATTGGCACCAAGCAGCTGTACGAGCTTCAGGCGACAGTTTAGCTCCTGTCGAAGTCGTTTCGTTTCGACAACATCGAAGCACTGGAGATACGCCGCGTCGCTCGCTTCACGATAGCCGTAACGTCCTAGTACCTCGAGTACGATCTTGCTGATGTCCTTGCCTTCGCTTCGATGCCAAGCCGGGGATTTGATCTCCGTATAGATGCCAGCTTGGCGACCGGAGGATTTGTTTAAACCCTGGATCAACTCTAACTCTTCTGCGAGTGTTGGCACGGTGAAATGTGACGCATGGGGCGGAAACCGTCGTGGGAAGACCGTCTTGTTGGTTTTCGCATCGACTCGCTCGGTAGCTCGGAGCCGTTTCACTTCCGCAACCGTAAAGTCAATCGCGTAATATCGTCCGTCGTCGCGCTGTCGATCAGGGAATAGTTCCGTAACATTCGTCACGGTATCCAAATGAATGTCGTGCAAGACGATTGGAATGCTGTCTTTGGTGAGAACCACGTCTTGTTCGAGATAATCAGCGCCCATGCCATGCGCGAGAGCTTTCGCCGCGAGGGTATGCTCGGGCAAGTATCCGGAAGCGCCACGGTGCGCGATCACGATCGGAGCTTTAGCATCTACTATTGGCGTACTCGTCGCCAAGAGTAGGGCAAGCAGGAGTCTTGTAAGCTGCATCATTTGTTCTCTAGTTGTGCGTCGGATACCTCCGAGCATTCTGGCTTGGTGTTACCGACAGCGTCAACCGTTGTTTACAGTCGTCCGTCAGTTTAGACTGATCGCGAACTGAGTTTCAGCGGTACAAGTGAGAAAAGGACCAAGCCAAATGGTACGTCAGATCTATAACACAATGGTTCCGTGCTTGTTGCTCGCGAGTTTAGCCGCCTCCGCGTGTCAGAGAACTCTTTACGCGCAATCACCGCGTGAGATGACCAAGGCCGATGTTGAGCGATTACATTCGGAGCTATCGAACTGGGGTCGGTGGGGCAAAGATGATCAGCTCGGAGCTTTGAACTTGATTACTCCAATGAAGCGTAAGCAGGCGGCTAGGCTCGTGAGAGAAGGTATCTCTGTTTCGTTAGCACGCAATGCCGAGGAAGTTGAAGCGGCGGACAACCCTGATCCGTTCATCCAAGTGATGCTGAAGACTGGTAACGAGCCAGGTAACCAATGGGCGGTGGACAACTACAGCGTCTTGTACCACGGATTCGCTCACACACACATGGATTCACTTTGCCATCTTCTCTATCAAGGAAAGATGTTTAACGGTTTCTCCAAGACGGAGATTACCGCGCAAGGAACGGCGAAGCTGAGTATCCACAATGCCAAGAACGGGGTCTTCACTCGCGGTGTGTTGATCGACATTCCTGCGCTTCGTGGAGTCGAGTACTTGGAACCCGGCACACCGATCTATCCAGAAGAACTCACTGCTTGGGAGAACCGAGCCGGAGTGAAAGTTAGCAGCGGGGATGTGGTTTTCTTTCGAACCGGTCGCTGGGCAAGGCGAGCCGCGAAAGGTCCGTGGAGCGTCGCTGACATGGGAGCTGCGGGGCTGCACGCTTCGTGTGCAAAGTGGATTCGTCAGAGGGATGTCGCGATGGTTGGCAGCGATGCGGCGATGGACGTGATGCCGTCGGGAATCCCCGGAATGACGCATCCTATTCACCTGCTGACGTTAAACTCGATGGGAGTTCATATCTTTGACAATTGCGACTTGGAATCAGTGGGCCAGACGTGCGCGCAACTCAAGCGTTGGGACTTTCTGATCACGGCAGCGCCGATTCCCGTTGAAGGTGGAACTGGTTCGCCGCTGAACCCGATCGCTTCGTTTTAGTGTTTGCAGACGATCAAGAAACGAAGAACGGGCGAGCATTGCTGCTCGCCCGTTCGCGTTGTTTCGTCTGTGATACAGCTCTCAGCTTAGTATTGACCACCGGTCGGCTGATACTGTCCTCCGTCTCCATAGCTCCACGATTGATTCGCGGTCGCTGGTGCTGCGCCGCCTGCCGTTGGGTAGGCGTTGGCCGATGATGAAGCTGAAGTCGGGCTGGATAGAGCCCCGGTGTCGCGGCTCGTGCTGCCAGGGCGATACGTGCCCGTCGAGCTAGATTCATAAGAGCTTGGCGAAGTGGTCGGGTAAGCCGAATCCCCCGTGTCGCTGGCATAAGCATGAGTTGCGGTCGAACTGCTACCTTGAGGAGCTTGCTGATACGCGGCTGGTTGCTGATATCCGCTTTGGACATTGGCATCATAGCCGCTGGACGCGTATGGGGCCCGCGCCTGCGGATAACTCATGTTTGCAGTGTTGCCCGACGTCTGGCCGCTGCTGGTGGCTTGCGTCGAACCGTAAGGCGAGGCTGCGGCTTGGCCACCGCCGTAGGTATCACCGCCACGCCGGTATGCGTCGGAGTTCCAAGACTGGTTGCCACTGCCACTGGCTGCCGGGCTTGCTTGATAGCCTGCCGCGCCACGCGTGTCAGCCACACCGTAGCCTGCTCCCGTGTTGTACCTGGGTGATGTGTCCTGAGCCGCTTGATATGGCGAACGGTAAGGACCGGCAGCACCAGCGCCTTGCGCGCCAGCGATACCCGAAGACGCAGAAGGATACCCTCCCGCGGAACCCGTATTATATGGCCCAGTTTGGTAACCGGTCGTGCCACGGCCGCCGTAGCCACTTTGACCCGTTGCGTTTTGGGCGAATCCCGTCTGGCCGTAGGGCGAGGCAGCACCTGCCGTTGTGGCTGAAGGATTCGGTAAAGCGCCTACAGACGGTTTCCTAGGCGCGCTTGTCAGAGAATTTGCGGCCGGCTTTGGTTTTGTCCAGCTCAACCAATCAGCACTTGGAGCTTTGAAGCCGCTCTTGCAGCCGGTCAAAGCAGTCAATGCCAGACAACAACCAGTAACTCCAACCCAAGACCAACGTGAGTGATTCGCACCCATGGCACTATCGCCCTCTACGCGTGTTCGGGGAAGAGTGTTATGGCCAAAAACGCGAACGCGGCCAGACGAGTCTCTTCCCTGAGACTGTTGAAACGGATCACGCAAGCAATCGTGCCTGCGCGCAGTAATGTTCGTTGTGAGGATTATTCGTCCTGAGTCGCCGAACAAGTCCAGCTAATCCGAAAACTTTACCGAGCTTTCGTCACGAAATCCCTCGACCCGAATGGGGGCGGATGTTAGTAACGTTCGAACTGAGCGTCAACATCAGTAATCCCAGTGGCAGATCGGCCGCGAATTGTGTGCGTCGTTTAGTGCTTACACAGGAATGCTGCGAGTGCACGAACTGACACTCCTTGCGATGGCCCACTTGTATCGGACTCCTGAGTTGTGCTTTCAGGTAGCTAACTGGTAATTGTACCCTTGCTCGTACTGATTGAGTGAGACGTAGTTCAGGGTTTGGTGTCGACCAGTGCACTATTCGCAAGGTCATCCGCTAGCAGATCCAAGATGTCCTCAAGCTCTGGCCTGGGCAGAGAACGAGAACGTGATGACCCCGCAACTGCGCCCTGGTCAGGCTCTTGGAGTTTTCGGTGGTGCCGCCAAATTGCAATCGTGTGTATCGCTGCAGACTCGTCCTCTGGCATCGCAATCGCGCCGGTTGAACCACTCGGCGACCTGGACATTGCGAAAGCAGACGCGGGCGCTTCGCCCTCCGTGCTGCTAATGTGGGCTTCATTCAGGTAGTTGATCACTGCCAACGCATCGCTGGGGGCCACATACTTATCGCCGTTTACATCGAACAGACTCGGTGGACTAGTGACGGTCGGGGCAGTCCCCAGTTTGTAAGTTCCCGTGGCACCTAATTCGTTGATGATCGTCAGAGCGTCTTTCGGGGACACGAAGCCATCATTGTTGACATCCCAGGGGAGCAGCGGGTTCTGCCAGGGCGAAACGTCATGGCTCAACGGCCCGCCTGGATCGACAATGATGCCGTTCTTCGTTAGATCGTCATCGCCACGCCTGCCATCTTCGAAACTTAGGACCAGTTCACCGCCAATATTCCTGGCTCCAATCTGGCCGTCCCAATAGAAAACGTAGTAGTGATCCCTAGTGAAGTTAGGTTCAGGACCGTACTTCCAATAGGTAAACAGATCCTCGACGCCTGACCCGATGAGGCGGACTTCTGTTGTGCCTCCCGAAGGCACACCATGAACTTCGTACTCGAAAAAACCGACCGGGAAGTTGCGTCCGCCGGAGGGTCTCCGAGGGTCTGGTGAGGTGACTGCTTGGACGTTGTGTAGTGTCGTGCCCTCCTCGGCGACAATCGTCACATAAGTCCCATCGGAAGCGTTTGGTAACGAAGCTACGTGCGGCTGTTGGCTGTCAGGAATCCCGTCGTTGTTGCCATCCCCACTGTTCGGTGCACCGTCCTCCACGTCAGGAGCGATGCCATCCGTGTCCCTTGGCTCAATGACGATAATCGCCATTTCAACGTTTTCACTCAGGCTAGAACTGGCGCCGTCGTAACTGGATGAGAAGGTTGTGCCGCCGTTGACGCCTGATTCTTGATCCCACGCGCGAAACGTGATTGACGCGGTACCCACAAAGTCAACGTTGGGTACGAAGCGAACTCGCGTCGAAGGACCGTTCGACTTCAAAAGCCGTGCTTCCTGATCGACGACTTGTCCCAGAATCGTTGTCGAGTCGAGGGGGCCGAGTGGTTGCCAGATGGAACCATTGCTCAGAGAGTACTGCCAAGTACCGTTGGATTCGTCAAACGTTTCGATCGCGATGCCTTCAAGGGGCCCGTCCACATCTGTAATCGGATCCAATGGTGCAACGCTGGCCAGTAGATCGTGGACCGAAGTGCCATCGTTGTCAGCCTCGTTCTGAAAGATCGAATCCAGCATCATGTCGCCGGTGGAATCAAGAACGGGCCGATTGTTGTTAACTACGACGCGAGCCAATCCTAGATCATGGCTAATGGCTGTTGTTGTAAAGAGCGACGATGCTGGAACGTTGTCGCCATTGACGCCAACCGTTTGGTCCCACGCGTGAAACTTGATCGTCGATTCACCCTTAAAGCCCGAATTTGGTGTAAATCGAATGCGAGTAGCTGTATCAGCGGCAAGTAAATGCAAACGCGAAGAGGGTGAGCCGGTCGGTGGGCCAAGTAAATCCCAGCTGTTACCACTGTTCAGCGAGTATTGCCATTTGCCGTTTGCATCGTCGTAACTTGCAACAGCGATGCCCTCGTCGGCTTCTTCGTCTGCGTCCATGATGGGGTCAAATCCGAGAACGCTGTTTAGGAGGTCTGTAATTAGAGTACCCGTACCGTCTTGTTCATTGCGCAGCACGGGAGCGACCTTGAGCTCTTCCGAGTCGTCGAGCACGGGACGGTGGCTCGTACCAGCGAGTGCCGCGTCTTCCGATTCCAGGCTGATCGAGTTAGCAAGATCTAGTAACTCCAGCGGCAATGTCGCACCGTCGTTTCCAAGTACTCGGTCCCATGCTCGGAATCGCAAAGAGGGCGTACCTGATATGGTGCTTGAAGTCGATCCCACCACGCCGACAGAGACGTTCTCTCCAACATAGCGAATCCAATTCGACGATTCAGCGGCGAGTAATCGCGGTTGTGTTGTGGCACACATGATCTGGCTGTCTCCGCACGTGAAGACATCTTTCCAGGTCGCGCCAGCGTTTGTAGAGAATTGCCAATTTCCAAGACGCCGAGTCGTGCTCGAGCCACTAGCGATAGTCGTGTAGCTGGGAAAAGTGAGCTCGTTGATTGCAACACCTTTCTTGGCATTGAGATCAGGATCGGTGATGAGGGCACTAGCAATCAGGTCAGCGACTGACGAGCCGCCATCAATTTCCACAAGTACGTTGCCGCTGTTGTCGAGGATTGGGCGTTGATTCGTCGCGACAGGGAGATCGCTGATGAATTGAACAGCTGCGGCCGAGTTGATGCTGCGCGAATTGCCGAGATTGTCAGGGTCCGCATTTTCACCGTTGGTGCCTTGCGTATGATCCCAGGCAGTAAAGGTGAACGAAGCGGCTCCGTTTCCAGTTGGAATCACACGAACCCGTGTTGTTAAATCGGCGGCGAGCAGCCGTACGCGCGGCGAGAGGCAAGTACCTGCGATTGGGGGTGAACCACATAATGAACCAACCGGCGACCAGCTCGTTCCATCGTCGACCGAGTACTGCCAATCTTCGCCATCGGTCGAAACGATTGCGATTCCTTGCAGAGCGTCTGGGTCCGGATCGCTAACTGCGTTCGTGCCGGCGCTGCCCAGCAGGTCTGCGATCAGCGTACCGTCATTGTCAACTTCGCCAGGCGTTATTTGGTCAAGTCGAAACTCACCATTTGGATTCAATTGGGGCGGATCATTAACACTTGTGACATGTATCGTGAATGCGGTTGTCGTCGAGCGACCGGGTGACCCATCGTCAGTCAGCGTTACTGAAACTTCAAAGTCTCCTGGCAAATTGACGTAAGGACGTACGGAAACGGCAGCCGTTCCGTCAGTTGGGTCGTAGGACGGTGGGCCAAAGTCCAATTGCGTTGGATGCTCGATCGAGATCGAAATGTTTTGGCCACCGTCGCCTCCATCTGTAATTCCGCTCATCGTAATGGTCGTGCCCAGTGATGTATCAGGCAGCGTGACATCGTCAATCGGATCAATCCTAGGTGGCGGGTTCGTTGTGTAATTACCAAAGTCGATGTTAGATGCTTGGTCGCCCTCGGCAAGCGAGAGCGTGTACGGCGTGCCTAGATCTCGAACGAAGATGTCGGCCGCGTTGTTATCATCGTTGTCGAGCAGATTGTCGGCGTACGACCCAAACACAACGGATACCCCTTCGTCCGATACCTGAGGTTGAAATGAATCACGATTCGCCTTCCCACCGTCGTGGGCGACGCTCACCACCGTTGTGGCAACGGCCACCGGATCGTGCAGCAGAACGTCGTCGGCACTTCGCGATCCACCGGCAACAAAGATCCTCGGGGCTCGATAAACGGTACGGCCTTGCCGTGTGTCAGGCGATCCGGAATTGTCGGCAACCAATGTTGGGAGAGAGAGAGCCAAAGACCCTTGGATGCTGAAATCGTGATGAAGAATCTTCGTCCCGTTTCCTCCTTCGAGTGTCAAGTTGTTTGCAGCTGTAACGTACGACACGCCGCCGAATTCAAGGCTCGGATCATAGCTCGGGCCGTTCCCAAACTCACCCGTGGCTGAGTTGAGGCTAACTTGGACGGTTCGGGTGAACTCAACGGTGGACCCCGAGAAGGCTTGGGCATGCCGAATGAAAACATCGGTCGCTTGATTGGTGTCACCGCCCACCAAATTGCTTGCCAACGACTCGAACGCGACCTTCACATCCGAAACCAAGCCGCCGCGGGTCAGCAAGATCGAAGGATCGGCACTGGGGCCGTTCGCTTCGTTGCCGTTGTTGTCGACACTCGCCCGGCGAACGCGATCACGTGCGTGTGAGTACCAGAAGATGTCAGTGACCTCATTGCGATCGTTCGCCACAAGGTTATTCGCGGCAGATTGAAAGGCCACCACAACGTCGAGGTTGTCGGCTGAGATGGCAGGAGCGGTGGCGGCGGCGTTGGCGGGATTCCAGCCGGCACCGACGCTTGCCAACGTCAGGTCGCGAGAAAAGCGATCGTACAGATAAACCTGCGGGATGCCGTGAGCGGGGCGATCGGGAATCAGGTCCGCTTCCGACACGAATGCGACCCAGCGGCCATCGGAACTAATCACGGGATCGTAGCTGGGAAGCGCGCCCTCTCTCGCTGTCGGATCACTGCTGACGCGAATTGTTTCGCCCAGCCATCGATCGTGCAGAAAGACATCGCTGACGCCGTTACTGTCTTCATCGACGAGATTACTCGCCAAGGAAGCGAAGACGACGAAGCGTCCATCCTCGCTGATGGACGGTGACGTACTGTGATGGTCGCCTGCCGTACCGTCCGACGCGACGGAGACGCGTTCGGTCGATGGTCCTGGCAATGTCTGTGACCAGCCTACCTGAGGTTGTTCGAACACGCGGTACGTGGCGGAGTCGACGGTCACACGATATTCGCCGTTTTCGTCCGTGATGACGGTGAAGGGAGCGTAGGGGCCCATTCTCTGAATAGTGATCGCCCAACCGGCGAGCCCTGGTTCTCCCGCATCCCGGGCACCGTTCCCATTTATGTCGTTGAACTTGACGCCCTCGATCACGGTCGGCGTGGGAAAGATGTCGACAGTTGTCGTCGCATGCGCCACCCCGCCGTCTTTGTCGGTTACTGTCACCGCGATCGTGTAGGTAACAGTTTCGTTCGTTGCATTCGTAGGGTAACGGTGAACCGTCTCGTAGCCTCGCGCGCCCACGTCGGGCACGATGGTTACAGGATCCGAACCATCTCCCCAAGCGATCTGGATGGTATGCGAGTCGATGACTCCGGGGTCAACGAACACGCCGCGGAGTTCTACGTCCAAGTCGCTCATTCGTGTGGCTATCAATTGTGTTATGAATGGCACTTCCGCGACGAAAACCTGTTGGACGAGTCCTGAGTTTTCCCCCGTCAGATTTGCCGTCGATTCGAAAGCCAACCTCGTTCCATCGCTGCCAATCGCATAGTGGCGGTGATCGACTGCGGCTGTGTCCGTGATTTGCGCTATTGCATGTGTGTCGATATCGATCAGAAACAGCTCGCGATTGCCGTCATCATTACCTCCGGTTAGATCTGCAGTTGATGAGAAGACAATCCGCTCGCCGTTGGCGCTGATTCGTGGGGCGTCAAACAGTTCACCGGCCGTATCGGTCAACTGTGAAAACGATGCAGTGTCCACTTCAAACAGAAAAAGTTCGTCGCTGCCGTCCGTATTGCCGTCGGAAAAGTCCCCGTTCGAGCGAAAGACGATCCGCGAGCCGTCTTCACTAATCGATGGAGTCCGATTGTCCGCGTTGCTGGTGTCTGTGACTTGCGACAGCAAAGCATTTGAGACGTCGTAGATAAAGATCTCGTCGTTGTGGTCAGCGTTCGATCCAGTCAGGTCTTGATTGGAAGCGAAGACAACCCACAATCCGTCGTGGGAGATCGCTGGCTCAATGCTGCGACGCCCGGCTTCCAGATCCGCATCCGAAAATGCCGTGATCGGCGTCGCCACGATATTTGCGGGATCTGTTACATCGCCCAGAACGATTCGCGTACCATCACGAAAATCGTCCTGATAGACGATCCGTGTGCCATCCGCCGACGTGGATGCCCCAAATCCGTCGACCTCGCGTCCCGATGGCGCAAACTCTGCCAAATCCACTCGCGGATGCGAGTTAGGATCACTGCTGTCGGCTAAATAAATCCCCGTGTGATCAATGCGTTCCGAACAAATATTCGGCAACACGCATGTCGTAAAAAATCGTTCGTAGAATAGTCGAGTGCCGTCTCCGCTCAACAGCGGCTGCGTGGTCGCTGACAGTACGCTTTGCGTCGTGATTCCGGAGTCTTCATCGATGATCGAGACCTCCTCGGCTGCGCTACGGTAGGCTACACGGCGTCCGTCGAGCGTCATGGTTGGATGAAGTGGTGCCAGGGATGCCGATGTGTTGCTGGTAAGCTGCTCGATGGAGACGTCCATGGTGTGAGCAGGCGCAACATTGTTCACTGTTACGTTTGCGACGTCGATGTCTTCGCCAGCATCGGACGTTATCCGAAGCGCCACTTGGCCGTCGAAATCATCAGTAAACACCACGGTGGGCCGAACACCGACGACGTCGACATCAAACTGCTGTCCGTCGTAATCGAGATCCCACTCGTAGAATAAGGCGGGACTCACAGGGGAACTGCCTGAGCCGTCGAGTTCAATCGACGCACCTTCGGTTGTGACGTATGGTCCACCGGCGTCAGCAGTATGAGCGGGCGGTTGAACCAGCGTGAGTGTTTGTGTATCGCTGCCGTTGCCGTCATCCAGAACGGTAATCTCTATTTGAAATGTTCGATCCGCGCCTGTGATGTTCTCTCCGTAGGAGTGCGACGACGTAAGCGTCCGCGCACCGACGGCAAGACTGAGGTTTGTGAAGTCCGATCCGTCGCCCCAATCGATTTGTAGCGAATGGACATCTTCCAAACCCGGATCAACGAAACTACCGGTCACCGTGGCAACATTCTCGTCGAGTGCAACCGCCAACGCATTGCCGCCGCTTGTCACGAACGTGGGAGCCACGTTGTCGACCTGCAACACTGTCGTGGCAATGTCAGACGCACCGCGCTCGTCGGTGACGCGTAGCGCCATGGTTCGCGGACCAAGCTGGTTGAGGAATGACTGTGTATGGTCGATGCCAGTCGCGTTGGAATCGAAAGTCGTTCCGTCGTAGTCAAAATCCCATTCGTACGTGAGCACGTCAGGCGTGCTTGCTTCCCCTTGCGGATCGACTAATTCACCGAACCAGACCACTCGATATCCTTGATAACTGGCTGCGCCGATCGCCTCCCAGCTGCGGTTGCTCCAGCCTCCTTGATTAAGCATGACGGCGTTATGGCTGGGGTTGTTTGCCAACGCTTGAACCGCATCGTGGGACGTGGCATAGCCCTGTGATGCGATCTCATAGCCAGCTGATGCGTAAACACCATTGGTTATCTCGCGAGGCTTGTCCCACATTCCTGAGGCCTGTGCATGGTCAGCGGTATAACACACCGGTGTCCAAATACCATTAGCGGACCAACTGTGGAGGTTGCACTCACCAGTATTCGGCTGGTGGTCGTGCAGGTCGCGTACGTGCATTTGAGCCACCTGAGTAAGTGACGCCGAAATGGGAATTGACGGCAGCCCGTTACTATTGCGAAATTGATTGATCAGATTCGCAAACTCCGCGTCTTCCGGAGACAACAACACGTGATCAGGATCGCTGCTGCCCGACGCGTCAAACGTGATGTCAGCCCCTTCGGTTGCCGAGTATGGACCACCCGCATCTGCGTTCGGCGGCGCGTTCAACAGCGATGTAACCTCTAGATCAATCGACGTTGCACTAGACGTTACGGTCATGCCCACCGAATCGGCATCATCGGTCGTAGGACCACTGACCGAACTTCCGGTCAGCACGGTGTACTGATCGCCCAGTATTGGTTCGTAGTCACCCAAGATCTCGACGTCCAGGTCGGCAATCGCTGCGTTACCGCTCACGACAATCTGGTCGAAGTTGACTCCCGCCGCATCGATGCCGTTGTCGCGCGGTGGACCGGCGACTTCGATCAATAAAGAGCCTCCTGTCGCATTGAGGTTTCCGTTGATCGCTAGATTTCCGGGCGAGGATCCCGGACTGATGGTGCCGCTGCTGGCATTGACCTGTGCAGAGACGTCACCCGATCCTGCCAAAGTGCCGCCGTCGAGCAAGATCCGCCGAGTCGAACGAAGGTTGCCGCCAGCGAGGTTGACGAGTCCGCCTTCCTCGACCGCCAGGCCACATTGATTGTTCGTGCACCCGAAACGCGTCGAGTGACGCAACTCGCCGGACCGGAGTTCGATTGTCCCAGCATTTTCGATGTACTCGACAGACAAGTTCTGCGCGCCTATTCCTTGTGTAGGGTCATCAGGATCGGCTTCCTTAATGATTTCGCCCCGGTTGCGTAATGTGAGCAAGCCATCGTATTGCCCGAGCTGAGCATCGGTTTGAATGTGAATTGTGCCTTCGTTGATCCACTCGCCCCCTGGGTCCGACCGAAGCTCGCCTGCTCCCGTCCAAGTCATTGTGCCGTGGTTGATAACCACGTTACCGCCGGAGTTGCCGCTACCGAGTCCCTTGAAGTCATCGCCAACGATTGTCGTGTTTCCATGAAGGTTGATCGTGCCAGCGATCTGAAGAGTGTCGGCATAGCCGAGGTTACCGCGACGCCATTCAAAGTCGCCGTAAACGTGCGTGACGCCCGTGCCTCCCAACGCACCTCCATCCAGAATCACATCGTTGACTCGGACGTTGGATCCATCACCGACGAATAGCAGCCGTCCGACTTGGCCTCCGCTCGCGCCGATGTAAGTCGTTGGGATGTTGTAAGCACCGCCGATACGATTGTCACCACCCACGATCGAAACGCTGCTGTTGGAGGCCCCAGTGAACTGCGAGTTCACATCCGTGGTCAAGCTGTAATAGGAAGCTAAGTTGCCGCCATCACCAACATGAAACTCACCGGAACTGATTCCGTCGTCGATGCCGCCGCTACCCACGCCAAGAGCGAGTTGGCCCTGCTGAACATCGAGCAGACCATCATTTTCGAATTTGACTCCGATGTACGAATTACCCGATCCGTGCTTCGTTAGAACTCCGCCTGGCATATTCAGCACACCTTGGGAACTCTCGAATCCTAAGACATTCACTTCGCCGGGGATGCGCAGCTCGCCATAATTGGAAATCGTTCCACCGGCGTTGTGATAGACGACACCACGCCCTTCGAACTGCTGGCTTTCGGCCTCCGTTAATATCTCTGGTCCCACTACATTGATGACGCCATAGTTATTGATCTCTCCCGTCAAGATTGGGGTATGACTGATGCTGTTGAGCGACCCCACACGGTCTCCCAACGTGTCGATAGCGAGCGTTCCTGAGATGCTAACAGCGGTAGTGATGGCGAGGTTTCCACCGCGCCATCGCATTTCGTTGTTAATTGAAAGTGTTCCGGTCCCTTCGATCCTGCTCGAATCTGGGTTATTCAGTGATGGAACGCCTAAATCAAAGCGGCCGTCGATCGTGGCGTTCGTCCCCACAGCAAGCGTTGAATCGTTAATTGACAAGTGTGCACCATCTTCGACGATGAGCGTGTCAACATGCTGCTTGGCAGTGTGTAGGTACCACATCGATGCCGTGAAGCCAGCTGGAACGATTGCCTGATCGTTCAAGCCAGGTACTGCGTTATTCGGATTGCTGATCGTGCCATCTGCTTCGCGAATACTCCAGTTTTCTGCCTGGATCCATGCGTTGTTCTGGTTGTCGTTGTCAAAGACGAAAGTGGTCAACAGGCGGCGATCTTCCAGCTTCTCACCGACGAGCCGTCGTTTGCGTCTGTGTTTTGGTCGCAAAGGCTTGAAACGCATGCGTTTGAACATGTTTGTTGATTCCTCCAAGTTGGAAGGCGCATACCGAGCAATTGGCCTGCGCGGAACTGGCTACACCGCTATGTGCCAAACAGGCAGAAAAGCGGACGCAACTTGAAGATTTCTGAGACAGCATTGATAATAGCTAGCCACTTTTTTGGCCGGGTCGCGCCTTGAGGATCAGACATCGATGGACTCGAATGCGTCTGAACGAGATAAACAACACCACGACTGGTTTGAGGTGTTGCTCGTTGAGGCCCAGGATGGCTCGGCAGAAGCGGTGGGTAAGTTGTTGCAGGACTGTCGCGCTTATTTGCTGCTCATCGCCAATCAGGAATTGGAGTCGGGACTCGTACCAAAGGCAGGGGCGTCGGATCTTGTTCAAGAATCGATGCTTTCGGCCCAACGTTGCATCGGCGACTTTCGAGGCAAGAGCCGAGATGAGTTGCTGGCTTGGCTGCGCGGCATCTTGCTCAACGACATCAAGGAGACTCGGCGGCGATTTCGCACCGCGGGCCGTGACGTATTCCGTGAACAGGGGATCGATGTAGGCAGTGTGCGGCTGCGAGCGGAACAAGTCGCCGCGGCACACGCAACACCAGCAACCGATGCAATCGCTCATGAAGAGGCCGATCGCTTGCAAGCAGCATTGGATTGCTTGGCGTCAGATGACCGCGAAGTAATCATGCTAAGGAACTGGCAACAGCTTTCATTTGTCGACATCGGTAAACGAATGGGGCGATCGACAGAGGCCGCCAGAAAGCTGTGGTCGCGAGCCATTATTCGACTCCAGGATGAACTGGAAAGATGCAGTGAGTAAGCGTGAAGCGAATTCGGAATCGATGCACAATCTTCCCAGTGACGAGTTTGCCTCGCGTTTGGCGGCGATGCACGAAGCCCTCGTTGATGGTTCCGTAGCCGATGAAGCC
The DNA here is from genome assembly GCA_014381825.1 of Planctomycetota bacterium. Classification (GTDB taxonomy): domain Bacteria; phylum Planctomycetota; class Planctomycetia; order Pirellulales; family Pirellulaceae. Next base: position 9,349 of record JACNKX010000072.1, on the reverse strand, counting down.
GTCCTCGATGACCGATCGAACGATCTTCAACTTGTCCGCGCGAAGCGGGCGTTGGAATTGCTTGAGCGCGTGCGACGATTGCCAGAGGCAATGGACCAAGAGACGACAGGAGGGCAAAGGGCTGAAGCAAGCGTCGGCGCATCTGATCGCAATGAAAACGTCGCGCGTGCCAAATCCCTTCACCTCTCTGGTGCATCCTCGTCTGCTGGTAATACGAGTCACGGCAACAGTGCATTGCCCGATGCTCTCTCGCTTGCTCGCATCGACGATTATGAAATCCTCGAAGAGATTGCCCGTGGCGGCATGGGCATCGTTTTTCGTGCGCGGCATGAAAAACTGGACCGCGTTGTAGCACTGAAGATGATGTTGGCAGGACCATTTGCACAGAAAGAAGAGCGCGAACGATTCCGAATCGAGGCAGAGGCCGCCGCACAGCTTGATCATCCAGGCATCGTGCCTGTCTACGATGTAGCTGAGTACCAAAGTTTGCCGTATTTTACAATGGGCTTCGTGGATGGCGAAAGTCTGTGGGCTCGCATTCAACGCAAGCCACTCGAGCCACTCGACGCTGCCGAGATCACAACTCACATGTGCGAAGCTTTGGCCTACGCCCACGATCGTGGCGTCGTCCACCGTGACATCAAGCCTCTAAATGTGTTGATCGACAGAACGGGGCAGCCTCGCATCACGGACTTTGGTCTCGCGCGGCGGACCGACACCGGTAGCGAACTCACTGGAACCGGCCAGATCCTTGGCACGCCAAGCTACATGGCGCCCGAACAAGCTGTCGGCGATTCAACGAGTGTCGGTTCGATTGCCGATGTGTATGCCGTGGGCGCGACGTTGTACTCCATGCTCACCGGTCGCCCACCATTCCAAGCCGCGAATGCGATCGACACACTCCGTCTAGTGATCGAGCAAGAACCGGTTTCACCGCAACAATTGAACCCGACGATTCCTGTGGATCTTGCAACGATCTGCCTGAAGTGCCTCCACAAGGATCCTCAGCGCCGCTACACGAGCGCCATGGATCTTGCCGCTGACTTGAAACGCTTCATCAACAACGAGCCAATCCAAGCTCGGCCTGTTGGGCGTGTCGAACGTCTCGCGAAATGGTCGCGACGTCGTCCGCTGGTCGCCACTTTATCCGCGTCTGTGGCAATCGCAGTCGTCACACTGCTGGCAGGCGGAATCTGGTATCAGATGAGGTTAGCAGCGGCGCTCGATACAACAGAACTAGCACGAAAAGAAGTCGCCAACATACTTTATACATCGTTGACCGGCGAAGCAGATTACCTGAATCAAACACGCCCAGAAGGCTACGGGCCTCGAGTTTGGCAGGCACTTGAGCAGGCACGTGACCTCGACACGCCGTTACGAGATCCGTCTCGTCTTCGCCAGCTGGCGGTCAGCAGCTTGGGGCATTTGGCTGCACGCGACCCAATGATTTTGGCAACGGGTGGTGCAATCGTCACGGCCGCGAACGTTACCGCGGATGGACGATTCTTGTTTGCGGGGTTCAGTGACGGACAGTTGATTATTTTCGACCTGGAAAAGCACCAGGAACTGCTGCGCCGGAAAGTCCAGGACGACGCGATTGTTGCCATTCAGCAATTGGATCATGACCGCGTGCAAACACACGGACCATTCTGCCGCTCGTTCAATATTTGGAATTTCGCGGAAGACACGTTGTCGCAAGTTTCCCAAGTGAAGCTGCCGGAGCCTCGCGACTTTCTTGGCCTGCGGTCGACACCAGACGGCTCAATCATGCTTGGTGTCACCGGGTTGCCGGAAGCCGTCATCGAGAATGCCGAGTGGAGGACGACCAGTGGGCCTCCGGCGCTGACTGGCATGGTCGCTCTGCTCAAGAACGATGATACCTCAGAGGCAACTCGGTTTTCCATCCGTCCCATCGACGCCACCGGATCTGGCGATCCGGCGAAAGCACTGATGGCTCCGTTAGCTAACATCCCGTTTTCGATGCGGTTTGATATCTCCAATAGCCATTTGGTCGTTGCCTATTCTTGGTTGGATCGGGAAGTCTGGGAGAAGCATGGGGCGCAGAGTAATACCATTTCAATCTACGACATTCACACGGGCGAACTTGAAACAAGCATCAATCCGAGTTGTGGTGCGCTCAATAGTGTTCTCTTCAGTCAAGATGGGCGGCTCATTGCCTGTGCGGGCCACATCGGTGCTACGATTATCGATCGCACTTCAGGCGAACTAGTTGTTCGTCTCGATAACATTGGAAGTTGTGGTGTTGAGTCGTTTGTCGGCTCAAGCGACGTCATTCTAAGCAATGAGAGCGAGTACATCTGGTACTCCGTCCGACAAAGGCAGTCGCTTGCTCGCTTCAAGAAACGTGATGATGGAGCATATCTACAAGTATCGACGCCGGGCAATCACGCTTTGTGGTTAGGGACCGACAAGTTGCGTTGCTCGAATGTCCGCGGGACCGCACGCCGAGCCATCGTTGCCCATCGCAATGTTGCCAAGGCGGTCCGCTTCAGTCCAGACGGACAGCTAATCATGTCCAGCGGGGGCGACAACACGATTCGCTTGTGGAACGCGCGCACGTTGGAACGATTGTTGGAGATTCCTGGCTCTGAAGGCGACTTGAGTCCGGACGGCAGTCTGCTCGCGGTCTACGATTTGGGGTGTGTCCAGTTTTGGGACGTCGCGACTGGATCCTTCGTCGGCCAGACGGATCCTTGCGAGTTCCCTAACTTGATTCGTTTCAGTCCGCAGTCGGACATGGTGGTGGTGACAGGTTGGAATCGAGGGAAGTTTTGGGTCTGGCAACTAGATCGTAAGAGGCCGCCAACGCCGCATGGCCGTTCCCCTGCGAACGTTTCGGCTCGATTGCTCCTGGCCGACGAAGTTGGGTCGGTTGTTGCAACGTGGAGCCCATCGGGACGCCAACTTGCTTACCGGTCGGGTTCGAGGATTTGCGTTCACGACTTCGATAAACCGAATGACGATTTCTTGATCGACGTTACAACGCCCGCCAGCTACCGAAGTGTGGTCTTTCTTTCGGAAGAGAGGCTTGGAATTGCTGACGGTCACTTTGAAGTCTGGGACCTTGAGCAGCGCCGCTGCGATCGAGTTAGCGAGTCGCCTGTGAGTGTCCCTGTCACGCTTTCACCGAACAAAGAATTTTTACTTTGCCGCGAAAAGATATTTCGAATTGACGACATGCAGGAAGTCTTCAGTCTTCCAATTTGGGCCGTCGAGTTTTGGTCGGTCGATTGGAGTCCCGACGGAAAGTCAATTGCGTTTGCACAAAACGCCGGCGATGTCGTCGTATGGGATCTCGAACAGGTACACGCACGTTTGTCAAGCATCGACTTGGATTGGCAGTCAAACGAGTTTCACAAGTTGGAGCCGCTCGAATCCGTGAGACAGCTGATCACGCTAAGCAGAGATTCATCGCGCGACGCGTACAACGACTGGCGTCCACGCTGCGATGCCCTGTTGGCCCGACTCAGCACCGGTCAAGCGGCGACAAACGATGAGTCATCGGAAGCAAGGTGGCTGTTAACGCACGTCCACCCAATCGGTGTGCCTTTCTCCATGGTTGCCCAAGAGCCCATTGGACGACGATTGCAATTGCTGTCCGAGGTCGGCTACCGGCTCCGAGAGGAAGGCCAGTATCAAGCGGCGGAGGATCTGCTCAAGGGCGTTGTTGCGATTGGCAACGAAGTTGCTCCCCAGGACACGACCATCGTGACAGTGCTCTATTACGCGAATGGGCACCTCGGCAACCTGTTTACGTTTTCGCTGAAGGATCGACTGACCGATGGCATCAGCGCGTTTCAAGCCTCACATGCGGCGCTCCGTCTGCTCGAAGACTCCACGCGGCCCTTCGCGATGGTTGACCAGCAATCGCAATTCTGGTCGCACCGCAACTTCGCCGTTGCCCTTGCGCAAAACGACAATCGCAAACTGGCGATTGAACATATGCAAAAGGCATTGGCGATTCACGAAGACAATCGAACGGCAACAGCCACCATTAAAGACATGGCAGGGAACTACGAGAATCTGGTCCGTTGGCTGGAGGAGGAATTGCGAGCGGATGAAGCCGACGCTGTCCGTGAGCGAGTTGATGCGGCAAGAAGTTCGTGCAGGTAAGCCCATACAAGGACTCCCACCGCAGCGTTGTACGACTGGCCAAAAGACGCGTCGCCTCCCAGCTGCTTTCGGTCGCCCTCACCGCCGTAGCGAAACCGCAAGTGTTATCGTGAGGACTTTGGGTTCTTGTAGAGGCTTGCCACCGGTCTCTCGCGAGATGAGAATGTTTGATTGAGGCATGCTGAATCGTATACCTTCGACAAACTCTGAGCACAGCGTACTAGCGCCAAGCAAAGCCTGGACTGTGGCCAAATTGTGCCCAATTTTGGTTCGGGGGTGACCTTGAATGGAGTAGCTATCACACTTAAACTCTTTGGTGTTAACGATTAGCCAGAGTGGCGGAATTGGCAGACGCGCTGGATTCAAAATCCAGTGACCGCAAGGTCGTGTGGGTTCAAGTCCCACCTCTGGTACTTATTGAGGCATAAGCACTTACGGTGTTTAACCTGCTCACGACGAGCGGCGGTTGCCTGAAATTTGTGTGTAGTCACTACACATCCGACTTTCAGGAAATAGGAGCAACCGCCATGAAACTTCCGTCGTATTCTCACCACAAGGCCACCGGCCAAGCCTACGTCCGACTAAACGGTAAGTTCGTCTATCTTGGAAAGTATGGCACGGACGAAAGCCGAGCGAAGTATGAAAGGGTAATCGGTGCTTGGCTCGCTAATGATCGGCAACTTTCGGAAGAGGAAGACACCAAACCGGGGACAACTCTAACCGTCGACCAGTTGTTTGCGTGCTACTTGGAGCACTGCAAGAACTACTATCGACGCAACGGCGAGCCGACGCAGGAGTATCAGTCTCACGTCTATTTACGGAATAAGATCAGCAGCATCGCGAACCTGCCAGCAGATAAACTCACGCCGTCCGCCATTGACGGGTTGCGCCAGAAGTGGATCGCCATTGGCAACTCCCGCAAGTTCATTAACAAGAGCGCTGGTCGAATCACCCGCATGTATAAGTGGGGAGTCGAGAAGGAACTCGTCAGTCCGCAGGTCTGGCAGAAACTGACTGCCATATCTGGTTTGAAAGCTGGTCGGACAAACGCAAGAGATCCCGATCCGATACAGCCGGTCGAAGATGCCGTGGTCGACGCAGCCGTGGAACACATGCCTAATGACCTGGCGGCAATGCTAAGGATTCAACGCTTAACTGGCGCACGTCCTGGCGAACTGTGGATCATGCATCCCGGTGACATTGATCGTAGCGGCGACGTTTGGACGTACGTGCCACGAGCACACAAAACACAGCATCACGGTAAGCGGCGCGTAATTTGGATTGGCCCGAAGGCGCAGCGGTTGCTTTTGCCATATTTGTTGCGAGCAGCGGACGAACTTTGCTTCCGTCGTCCAAGTGGGAAACCGTGGGACCGTCACGCCTACCGTGAGGCCGTGCACTTGGCCTGTAAGTACGCAAAAGTTGAGAAGTTCAACCCGAATCAGCTAAGGCATTCAGCAGGCACCGAGGTCCGTAAGCGATTCGGGTTAGACGGTGCTCAAACGCTACTCGGTCACAGTCATGCAGACGTCACACAAGTCTACGCCGAAGTTGATAACGCCAAAGGAGCGATGATCGCACGCGAAATTGGTTGACAGTATTTGACGAATGTCATAAATTGTCGGTCGACGCGCGATGAACTGATCACCATTTGCGTTTTTCTCATGTAGCTTAAACGGGAGCTACACACATCCTGTGTGTAGCTCTTTTTTTGTGCTCTCACAGGTTTTTCAAACCCTAGGAGAGCGCAAAATGTCAGCTACCATCGAGTCGAAGTCTAACATCGACCCCATCAACGACACGATCGTAAACGTCAAGCAAGCCGCGACACATTACGGCGTAAGTGCGCCTACCGTCTGGCGCTGGCTGCTTTCCGGTCGGGTCGCATCAATCAAGGTGGGCAATTCGCGACGCACCTCGCTCGAGGCAATCGCTCGCGCGTTCTCGGAATGAATCCCCTCACCAACTCGGTCGGCGCATGAGAAATGCCCGGCAACATCACCAGCGTCACCGGGCATCAATCAAGTTCTGATGCTCCTCCTCGTCTGGGGACAAAGGGGGAGTAGATCGGAGATCCATGATTATTATCAATTCAGAAGTGCCATCAAGCAACCCTCGTTCAACTTCGCAAGGCAAGCTAAAGAAAAACAAAGGGCGGCGGCAGCGGCAGAAACAACGTCGCCGCTCATCTCTCGCATCATTTCCGCTCGCTGGAGGCAGATACGCAGGCCGTGCCGTATGTGACGTTCCGATTTCCCATCTCCGCTGGATGCTCTCCAGCCGCAAAGCGTCGGACGCTGACTTGTGGGTCGTTCACCAATATCTCGATAGTTTGCCGGGAATAGACACCCGCAACGCCGAGCAAAAAAGGCGGTGCGGTAATGGCTAGAGCCACCTCGAAGAGACCAAAATCGCAACGACGAAAGTCAAAACCGGGTCATGTCCCAGTTCTTGAGAAGAAGCTCTCCGAAATCCGCCCTGCACCAGAAAACGACGACATCTATGGCGTTATCGATCCCGATGATCCCGAGATCATTGCACTCGCCGAGAGCATCACCGAACATGGCCTACGCGAGCCCATTGTCGTGAGCGAGGATGGGTACATTCTGTCCGGACATCGTCGCTATGCAGCCGCGACGCGGTTGGGGCTGAATAATGTTCCGTGTCGAGTTGAGTCGATCCGAAGAACCGATGACATCGACCGATTTGTTTTGCTTTTGCGCGAATACAACCGACAGCGTGACAAGAGCCTATCCGTCAAGCTACGTGAAGAGTTGGTCAACGCGAACCCAACTGAATCTCACCGTGCGTTGAGCCAGTATCGTGATGACCTCTCAATCGTCGATACGGCCGCGTTCGTGATCGACGGCTACAAGCATCGCTGCCAGATCAGCGGGGCAAAACTGCCAATGCTCGAAGCCGTCCTAAAAGTCATCAACGATCGGCGACAATTTTGGCCGCTGTCTGATCGCGGAATTCACTACGGGTTGTTGAACGATCCGCCGTTGAAGCACGCGAGCAAGCCCAACTCGCGATATAACAACACAACAAAGAGCTACAAGTCTCTCGTAGACCTGTTGACGCGGGCACGACTGACAGGACAGATCCCATGGAATGCGATAGCTGATGTAACACGCCCGGTTACCACCTGGAAAGTCTATCCAGATCCCCGGCGGTTCATTCGTCAAGAAATTGACACGTTCTTGAAGGGCTACTATCGCGACCTGATGCAATCGCAGCCGCATCACATTGAGATCATTTGCGAGAAGAATACCGTCGAGCCAATCCTCCGACCGATCGCGGGAGAGTTTACATTGCCACTCACGAGCGGTAGAGGGTATTGCAGCCTGCCGCCTCGATACGAGATCGCACAGCGTTATCGTCGCAGCGGCAAAAACAAGCTAATTTTGCTGATCGCATCCGACTTTGATCCTGATGGTGATCAAATTGCACATTCGTTCGCGAGATCGATGCGCGACGATTTCGGTATCGATAACATCCACCCGATCAAAGCAGCGCTCACTGCGGAACAGGTTGCCGAGCATGAGCTGCCTCCGATGATGACGGCGAAAACCACGTCGGTGAACTACGACCGATTTGTTGAGCAGCACGGCGATGACACCGTGTTTGAGCTGGAGGCTCTCGATCCAAGCGACTTGCAGACTATTCTGACCGAGGCGATTGAATCGGTCATCGATATCGATCTCTACAACGCCGAAGTCGAAGCTGAGGCGAACGACGCGGCGTTCTTGGATGGCGTTCGCAATACAGTGCATGAGGCACTGAAGTCGATGGACTGGGAGCAGGGCGAATGACATCCGCGCCGTACTTCACACTACCCGCTTCGTTCTCACTGGGCGACTATCCGACGTGTTCGCAGCGACGTCGAGCACGTTCGTCAAGAACACGAACTAGGGAAACCACTCTGTCATGAACCAACTAGAAACTGCTATCGCGTACCACGAGGCCGGCCTATGCGTGTTGCCAGCGCGAAGCAGATCAAAGAAACCAGCCGTCGGTTGGCGCGAGTATCAAGATCAACGACCGAGTGAGCAGCAGGTTCGTGAGTGGTTCACTGATCCAAAGCACGAGAATATCGCCATCGTTTGTGGCAGTGCGTCGGATGGTCTTGTGGTTCGTGACTTCGACGATGCGAGCTCATATCGCCAGTGGGCCAGTCGACACCCTGGACTCGCGAAACGGCTTCCTACGTCAATCACGAGCCGGGGGCATCACGTCTACTCTCGATCAACTGACGCAATCAAGACCCGCGCGTTCGACGACGGCGAGTTGCGCGGCGACAAGGCAATCGTGATTGCTCCCGAATCCGTTCACGAGTCCGGCGTAATCTACTCCTGGCACAACGGTATTCCGGGCGATTTTCCCGTGATAGACCTTCCCGAATCGGGTCTTGGTCACAGTTGGAATTCCGATTCTGGCAACAATGTAACACAGACAGCGCAGACAACTCAGACAACACAAGACAACGCTAGACGTAGGTGTCTGTGTTACATGCCTAGCGTGAAGCTGGCGATCAGGCGAACGATTCCTCCAAAACCGGGTCACCGCAACCAGAAGCTATTCGCGCTGGCTCGAGAGTTGAAGTCGATTCCCGATACCCGGGACTTGCCAGCGATGGCGTTGCTCGAAGTCGTTCAGGAGTGGCACACAATCTCCCTGCCTTACATCGGTACAAGGGACTTCGAGGTGACGTGGGGAGACTTTTGCCGCCAGTGGTCAGTTGTGATACATGGTGCCGACACTAATCGCGTGACACTTGCGTTCGAGGCAGCACAACGGAGACCACCACCACCGGAAGTATCATTCTCGTCAAAGGAGAAATACGTGCTGTTGGCATCACTATGCCGAGAGTTGGCGCGAGACAGCGGCGAATTCTTCTTGGCAGTTAGGGAAGCTGGCCAACTCATTGGGGTAACTCACGTACAGGCGTGGCGCTGGTTGCAAGACTTCTGCAACATGGGACTCCTGAAGAAGCTCAGCAGTGGCAACCGTGCACAACGCAAAGCAAACGAGTACCGATACCTTGGCTCGATGTGAGCCCGACCGATCTTTGACAATTCGATCTGACCACGAGTGCCAAATGTGGCCGAGCATCTGTCCAGGGTGCGAGGAGACGCGCGAAACGTCCACCCGTGGTCGACCGATGCGAGGAACCGATGACCAGATTTACTCACCGGCCACATCGCGAACTGCC
>JACNKX010000162.1 GCA_014381825.1 Planctomycetota bacterium | reverse complement strand
GACACTCGACCAGGGTAGCCAGGACGTCGTTTTATCCGGCGGAGAACTGATCCTCAATGGAAACCAACTGACAATATCCGGGTCGGGCACAACGACGATCAATGGCGGCACGCTGACGTTCGGAGGGGGAACCTACCTCCAAAGCAATTCGCTGACAATGTCAAGCGGCACCATCAACGGCCAAACGGGAGCGCTGATTTCCAGTCAAACCCTGGAAGTCGCGGGCGGCACTTTTAATGGTGATTCGGCCGCTCTGGACGTCAATTCGAATTTTATTATCTCCGGCGGGACTTTCAATGCCCCTGGAGCGGGCGGTTCGTTCAACGCGGCAGGTGATTGGACGCACACCGGTTGCCGCTGGAATTCGGTTGAGGTCTGCTGAAACAACGCTTCATCGATCCGCAGCCGCAGCAACTTTCACAATGATTGAGTTTGCCGAGTATACCGAATGAGTGGCAATCGACGGATACTTCCTGAGCTTGCATGTTGCGTGGGAAATGCAAGAGTATCTTCAAGAAGAGCCAGTATCCGTCCGATGGAACCTTTTGTACGTCGATTTCGCTTAACCTTGCACTAAATCGAACATTCATCATGTCAACTCGCTTCTACATCACGTGTGCTTCGCTGTTATTGGTATTTGCCGGCCAGTCTTATGGTCAACAGCAAGAGGTGGTTTCCTTTGCGACGGTTGAGGACCAGGCTACGGAGCACAGCACGCACGATGACCACCATGATATTAAGCATGGTCGTGTTGATACGCACGCTCCAGCTTTCCTGATGGGGGACCATGTTCACAAGCCGGGTGATTGGATGGTGGAGTACAAATACTCGAACATGTACATGGATGGAAATCGCGCGGGCACTACTCGTCTTACAGATCAACAAGCGCTCGATTTCATCGGAACTGTCCCACCTGGCATTCCCGGCGTTTCTGCCTACGGGGCGACTCCTACGGGCATGGCAATGGAAATGCACATGATGCACATCATGCGCGGAGTTACCGACGATGTTACGGCCTACATCATGCCAATGTGGATGGTCAACACGATGGACCACCGCCGGCGCAACGGCACAACGTTCAGAACGAGCAACAGCGGCTTCAGCGACCTGCACTTCGGTGCTTTGTGGCGAGTGTACAACGGATGCAGCGACGAGGTGATTCTCAATCTGCGATTTAGCGCGCCAACAGGCGACATCGACAATCAAACCTCTATTCCCACCGGTACTCCGTCGGAGTTTCCGTATCCAATGCGTCTAGGTCATGGCTCGTGGGACGCTCTGCCGGCAATTACATACCGCTCCTACTGGGAGCGGGCAAGCCTCGGGCTACAGGGAAGCTTCATGCTGCCGATGGGGACGAACGACTCAAAATACCGAGTGGGCAACGAGTATCGCGCCAACGCATGGTTCAGCTACTTGCTTGACTGTGATAAGAAGTTCGCAGCAACATTCCGAGTAGAAGGGCTGTGGCGAAGCAACTTTGTGGGAGCAGACCCGCAATTGAACCCGAATCTCATCAGCACGGCCGATCCCGACATGCGAGGCGGCGAGTTCCTGAACTTCGGGTACGGCTTGATGTACATGTTGCCGCGCGGTGGACGATTCAATCTGGAAGTGACCAATCCAATCGTCCAAAACCTGCGCGGTGTTCAACTTGAAACGGACTGGGCTTTCGCGGCAAGTTATTCGAAGGGCTTTTAGTCGATGCGATCTGGATCGCACTTGGGGCAACCTTGCCGTATCCATTCGCGGATTCCCTCGGCATCCCACAGCGTTCTACCGCCCACTTTTAGCGGCTTGGGCATTGTGCCGTTGTTCGCCCATCGCCGGATGGTCGATGCGTCACACTCGCAGCACCACGCCAAGCTATCTGTGAATGGCATTCCAAAAGTGCAGCGCCTGGGCATTCTATAATGGCGCCATAAATGTGCAGCGCACACGTGTTCACCTTCTGATTTGCGACACTGAAAGGCCGTTGGCGAGCAGTTCTGGGACTGTTGGCTTGGCTGATTCGAATCGCAATTGGAGGTCGCACAGGAGTGTTATGCGATATGGAGTTATGGACGGAAGTTCGGCGCCGCGTGTTGACTGGCGAACTGGGGAAACGCGCCGCGTGCCAGGAGTACAAGTTACATTGGCAAACGCTGGAGAAGATCCTGAACCATACGGATGGCGTGTGGTGTAAAAAGTCAGCCGACGCGATTTCCCGCCATTTTACGCGATGGAATTCGATCGAGCGCGGGGCGAAGTCAGCCAAGCTGGCACACTGAAGATTTGGCGCAACCGATACAACCGGTCTTGAGACTCAGGCAGCCGAGCCTCACGCTGGCGTTCTGATTGACCGCAACGCTTCTTGCGTACACGTTGAGGACGTATTTCACTCCTTGGTGCGCAACCATGACATTCGTTCTTCAACCGTGGCAGCTCTGTCTCGTCATTCTCGCGAGTTGGATCAACCGCGAGCAGCAGGCCGTCATCGAGTATTTGATGACCGAGAATCGAGTCCTCAAAGAGGAACTCGGAGAGGGACGAATCCTGCTCAACGATGGTCAGCGCCGACGGTTGGCCGTGAAAGGCAAAATACTCGGACGCAGACTGCTTCGAGAGTTCGGCACGTTGTTCACGCCAGACACCATTCTACGCTGGCACCGACAACTGGTCGCCAAGAAGTGGGACCACAGCGATCGTCGCAAGAGCACAGTCGGTCGGCCCCGAGTTTGACAGGTCATCGTCGACTTGGTTCTAAAATTCGTCCAAGAGAATTCGACCTGGGGTTACGATCGCATCCAAGGCGCCTTGGCCAACGGCGGCTACCACATCACCGACACGACTGTCGGCAACATTCTCAAGGCGAATGGAATAGAACCAGCTCCGGACCGCCAACGCAGCATGTCTTGGTCCGCGTTCCTCAAAGCCCATTGGGATGTGATAGCGGCGATTGATTTCACGACGGTCGAAGTCTGGACCAAGGGCGGCCTGACGACATTCTATCTGCTCTTCGCAATGGAACTCAACACGCGGCGCGTTCATTTCGTCGGCTGCGCCACGAATCCCAAGCAAGCCTGGATGAAACAGGCTACCCGCGAGTTGACGGCGTGCGGCGATGGATTCCTCAACGGCAGACGGTTTGTGATAATGGATCGAGACACCACGTTCTGCGAGTCGTTTCGATCTTTGCTCGAAGACGCTGGCGTAGAGCCCGTCCGCTTACCGCCGCGAAGCCCAAATCTCAACGCATACATCGAACGATTTCTCGGATCACTAAGATCCGAGAGTCTCGATAGGATGATCCTCTTCGGCGAGAATGCCCTTCGAAACGCTGTCCGCGAATTCCTCCCGCATTATCACGCTGAGCGAAACCATCAAGGGCTGGCGAATGAGCTCATCGAGCCCCGCGAATTCACAGGCGCGACTGAGGGCGAGATTCAAACTCGTGAGCGCCTTGGCGGATTGCTGAAGTACTATCACCGCTCGGCAGCGTAACAGCGTCCGAACGCAGTACATTCGACGGAACGGGACGAGAGCGGTGCGCGCCGAGACCCAGGATCTGCGTGTGGAAGGCCCGTGGAGCATCGCAGTCGCTCGCCCCTCGGCCGAGATTTCGGATTCGGACAACCACAACAAGCAGATTTTCAAAGATCAGACGCGTCGTTCGAGTTTTTTGGCCGGACGGCTTCCATTTACTTCCTCATCCGACGAAGCAAAAAAGACTCAACGGCTCACACCAAAAAGCCGCGCCGCGCGGCACTACACCGAATCACCCGAAGCACCCAAAATGCACCTGCGCAGTAATAGTAGTAGTAGTAGTAGTAGTAGTAGTAGTAGTAGTAGTAGTAGTA
>JACNKX010000073.1 GCA_014381825.1 Planctomycetota bacterium | reverse complement strand
CAGCGACAAACGGTGTAGAGATTGAGAATACCGGCAGCGAGCCGCTCGAAGGGCTCCGCTACTTTGGCCCCGATACTTTCGATAGTGTGCCAAACGTAGGCGACTACAAGAAGTGACCAATGTCCAAGCCAGAATGACCGAGGGCTGACGAGTCAATCATTGGTCACCGGACATTAGGATGTGGTCATTCATTCCAAAGATCGTTCAAATCAGAAAGCAGATATCTCATGAGCAGCGCTTCCCCGAAACTCCACAACGCCATGTGGCCCGGTCTGGTAGGCAAAGGCGACGAAGAAGGTCAAGAGCCACCGATTAGTTTAGAGCACATGCTTGATCTCACGGCTGCTGCAGACGTCAACGGGCAAAAGTTTGAAGGAATCGACTACTTCCTCTTTTTGCCACATACGAATCCCGAGGCCAGTGACGACGAGCTTCGTGGCATCGCAGACATGATCGCTGGCAAAGGGTTTGACGTTGGTTCGCTGGTCGCGCCAGTCTGGCCAGGAACTGTTGGCGATTCGGCAATGGGCGACGATGAGGCTCGCGGAAAATTCCTGTCGGCCGTGAAGATGGCTTGTCGAGTTGCCGGTATCTTCAACGAGCACGGCGTTCGCAAGTATGGTGTCATTCGCATCGACTCGGCCGAGTTTGGCGTTGAGAAGTGGCGAGAAGATGCTAAGGCGAACACCAGTCGAATCGCAGACACGTTTCGCGAAGCCGCCAAGATCGCCGCGGATCACGGCGAGCGTTTGGCGGCGGAAGGTGAGATCTGCTGGGCCGGAATGCACAGCTGGAAAGACATGCTTGACTTGCTCGAAGAAGTCGGCATGCCGGAAACGCTCGGTTTCCAAGCCGACATGGCGCACACGTATCTCTACCTCATGGGATACAACGCGCCGGAACATGCCTTGTTGCACGACGGCTACACGGACGACGAGTTCTATGCGGCGTACGAGAAGATGGTCGACAAGCTTCGTCCTTGGACGATCGACTTCCACATCGCTCAGAACGACGGGCAAGTTCACGGAGCCGGATCGCACGACAAGACGGGCAAGCATTGTCCGGCCGACGATCCGAACGGCAAGCTCGATATCGTCAAGTGCGCAAGCTACTGGCTCAAGGACGCGACAGCGCGAGGCATTCAACACATCTGTTGGGACGGCTGCATGTTCCCGAATGCAATGTTGGAAGACCCCAAGACGTGGAACACGATCCTTGATTCGATGATCAAGGTACGTGATGCCCACGGCTGGAACTAGGAAAGAATATTACCACAGAGGACGCAGAGACCACGGAGAAAAAATCGCCTCCGTGAACTCCGTGTCCTCTGTGGTTTCTAATGTTAAGAAAGGACCAAAGCTCAGATGACAAAACCTCTCAACATCGGCATGATCGGGTACGGCTTCATGGGTCGTACGCATTCAAATGCTTATAACCGTGTTAGCAACTTCTTTGACACCGAATACAAGCCCGTGCTCAAGGCAGCCTGTGCGCGAAATGCCGACAATGTAAAGGCGTTCGCGGAGACGTGGGGTTACGAGTCGATCGAGACCGATTGGCGGAAGATGATCGCGCGTGACGACATCGATGCGGTCGACATCTGTGTTCCGAACAATTTGCACAAAGAGATGGCGATTGCTTGCGCCGAAGCAGGCAAGATGATCTTGTGTGAGAAGCCTCTTGCGATGAACGTCGCTGAAGGCGAAGAGATGTGCGAGGCAGTCGAGAAAGCCGGCGTCGTTAACACCGTGTGGTACAACTACCGCCGCGTTCCCGCCGTGACGCTTGCAAAGCAGCTGATCGACGAAGGCAAGCTCGGACGCATTTTCCACTATCGCGCTAACTTCCTGCAGGATTGGACGATCGCCGATGACTTGCCGCAGGGTGGTGCAGCGCTCTGGCGATTAGACGCCGCCGCTGCTGGCTCGGGAGTGACGGGCGATCTATTGGCACACTGCATCGATACAGCCATTTGGTTGAATGGCAACGTGACCAACGTGACAGCAATGACCGAAACGTTCGTCAAAGAACGCATGCACAACTTGACCGGCCAGGTGGAACCGGTTGGGATCGACGATGCCTGTGCGTTTCTGTGTCACTTCGGTAACGGATCGCTCGGCCTGTTTGAGTCGACTCGGTACGCTCGCGGCCACAAAGCGCTCTATACGTTCGAGATCAACGGCGAACACGGGTCGCTTAAGTGGGACCTGCATGACCTCCACCGGCTCGATTATTTTGAGCATGGAGATGAAGGACGTCTTCGCGGTTGGCGTTCGATTCACGTTACCGATGGCGATCATCCGTATATGGACAAGTGGTGGGTACCGGGACTGCAAATCGGCTACGAACACACCTTTGTGCATCAAGTCGCGGACTTCCTCGAAGGACTTTCAACCGGCAAGCCGACCAACCCAACGTTCCGCGACGCCTTGGAAACGCAGAAGGTCTGCGATGCAGTCCTCTCCAGCGCCGAGTCCGGTCAATGGGCGGATGTTGGTTAGCTACTAGCGCCGATTAGCGTTATCTGCAGCAGAAGTCGTGAGACTTCTGGCAGCCTGAACTCTCACGAGTTCGGCTTCGTGTTGTTCGCGTACGAGCTGTGTGGCTATTCCAACGTTTCGATGCGTTTCACTCTACCAAATTGACAGTACAACGCTGGCATCAAGAACAGATTCATTAATGTCGAGGATAGGAGCCCGCCGACGATGACGAGCGCCATTGGGTATTCAATTTCGTGACCAGGCTTGTTGCCGGCGACTACGAGCGGCATCAGAGCAAGGGCGGCGGTGAGCGCAGTCATGAGAATAGGAGTGAGGCGTTCTTCCGCTCCACGAATGGCGAGTTGAACTCCGAATTCCATTTCTTCTTCGGCTTCAAGATGCCGATAGTGGCTGACCATCATGATGCCATTGCGTATCGCGATACCGACAACGGTGACGAAGCCAACGAGCGATCCGAGTGAAAGGCTACCGCCACCGATCCAGACACCGAAAACTCCGCCAATCAATGCGAAGACGAAGCTGAGCATGACGAGCGAGACGAGATTCCACGCGCGGAACTCGGAATAAATGAGAACGACGATGCCGACCATCGCAAGGACTCCCATCAAGATCATTTGCCTGCGCGATGCCTGCTGAGCCGCGTACTCGCCGAGAAACTCGGGGTGATAACCTCGCTCGAAGTCGACTTGCCTCACCTCAGTTTCGATATCACGAGCAACGCTGCCAAGATCTCGATCGCGAACGTTACAGGTAACGTCGATGCGTCGCGACGCGCTTTCACGCTTGATTGTGTTGGGAGCGGGAACGATGGAAATTTCGGCGACGTCACCCAACGGGACATGCCCTCCGGATGGAGTCTCGATCAGACACTCACGAACGGCAGAGAGATCGCTGCGAATCTCGGGGACGCCCCAAACAGCGACTTCGTAGACCTTTTGCTTTCGATAAACTTCGCCTACCGTTCGACCTTTGATTAGCGTCGTCGCCGCGCGGCGCACATCGCCTGGGGTAAGTCCGAACTGCTCGCCTGCCGCTGGTTTCATTCGTATGTCAAGTTGCGGAACAAGCACTTGCTGTTCGACTTTGAGGTCGCTGGCGCCATCAACATTTGCGATAGAATCGCGCACGCGGCTGGCGTGTTGTCGGAGCTTTTCGATATCGTCACCATAGATACGTACAACAATACTCGCGCTCGCACCTGTGAGAACTTCTTTGACTCGTTCGCGCAAATAAGTCAAAAGATCGCGATACAGTCCCGGATAGCCATCGACAATTTCCTGGATCTCAGCCACTTTGCTTGGATAGTCGACGTCGCGATCCAAGCTGATCCAAAGTTCGGTGAAGTTCGGGCCGACGACTTCGTCAGCAACTTCGGCCCGACCGATGTGAGAGCCAAAATTCCTCACGCCGGGGACTTCACGCAACTCGCGACTTGCCTGGACAGTAATGCGATCCATGGCCTCGATCGACGTTCCCGGCTTCTCGACCCAATGCATCAAGAAGTCATACTCTTGGAAGTCCGGTAGAAACTCCTCACCAAGATAAGGAACTGTCGAGATCGTACCAGCGAACAGTCCGATCAGCGCCACGATCAAAACAATTGGACGCTTAATCAGCTGTGGCAGAACGGCCCGATACGGCTTCTTCAAGAGCTTGATCAGCAAAGAGTCGTGATGTCGATCGGAACGTCCTGGAAGTAGCAGCAGGGACATGGCAGGCGTGATCACAAGCGCTACGATCAACGACGCAAAGATCGCCAGCACATAGGCCATTGCTAATGGGCGGAAGAACGAACCCGCGAGCCCTTCCAGAAAGAACACCGGCATAATGACCAGCATTACGGTGAAGCTCCCGTAGACTACGGCACTTCGAACTTCGATCGAGGCATCGAGTACAACGCGAAACGCTGAACGTGGATTGCCTGCTTCGCGATTGAGCCGCAATCGCCGCACGATGTTTTCGACATCAATGATGGCATCGTCAACGACCTCGCCGAGCGCAATGATCAAGCCAGCAAGGACCATCGTGTTGATGGTTACGCCAGCCCACTGTAGCACGAGTGCGGCAGCGACGAGCGA
The DNA here is from genome assembly GCA_014381825.1 of Planctomycetota bacterium. GTDB lineage: Bacteria > Planctomycetota > Planctomycetia > Pirellulales > Pirellulaceae. The sequence goes on along the minus strand of JACNKX010000073.1, from coordinate 66,145 downwards.
CAGAGGAATCGCAGTCACGCTGATCAACGCAGTTCGCCAGTCCCACAAAAAGACGATCAGAATGATGACGACCAGTACACAGCCGATCGCCATCGCCCAGCCAAGATTTTCAAGCGACATTTCGATGAAGGTCGCCGGACGAAAGATGGTCGAATCGACTTGAATTCCCTTCAGGCCCGGCTTCATCTCCTCCAAGGCAGCTTCCACGTCGCGTGTTACGTCGAGCGTGTTACCAGTCGGTTGCTTTTCCACGATCAGTAACAGACCATGCACGTCATTGATGATCGCATCGCCAATCGGAGGCGGAAAACCTTCTTTGATCTCAGCGACGTCGCCCAATCGGAGTGGCGAGCCATCACGAAACGCGACCACCGATCGAGCAAGATCTTCGGCAGTGACAATTGTCGAAACGTGACGAACGGCGAGTCGTTGATTCGGCGTGTCGATAAAGCCACCGCCCGATACGAGGGCTGCATCGCCAGCGGCTCGTTCAACATCAGCCAGCAAGAGATTGTGAGACCGCAATCGTTCCGGATCGACGAGGACTTGGTACTGGCGATCACGCTGCCCCCAAATCGCGACGTTCGCGACTCCTGACACCGACATCAGGCGGGGTCGGATCGTCCATCGCGCCAACTCGGACATCTCCATCTGCGATACTAGATCGTTGCCTTGCTCGTCCTTCTCGGACCAGATGCCGATCTTAAGCACGCGACTGGTCGACGAAAGAGGCGACAAAATGACTGGCGGCATTGCGACCGTCGGCAAACGCGAGGCTTCGATGGAGAGTCTTTCGCCGACCAATTGCCGAGCCTGCATCAAGTCCGTGCCTTCTTGGAAGATCAGCCGAATTGACGACAACCCCAGAACGGACTTTGAACGGATCGTTTTGAGATCAGGCGTTCCGTTGAGCGCATTTTCCAGCGGGACAGTCACCAAGCTCTCAACTTCTTCCGTCGACAAACCAGGAGCTTCGGTCTGAATCTCGACGAGTGGCGGAGCAAACTCTGGAAAGACGTCGAGCGGCGCGTTGCGCAAGTTCCGATAGCCAATCACTAACATCGCAGCGGCGAGCGCGAGAACCAAGAATGGCTGCCGTAATGATGATTGGACGATGACTCGAAGCATTATTATTAACTCAATGTTTCCACGTAGCGGAACGCGTGAGAGTTTTGACCTAACCAACCTTGTCTTGCGAAGTCGGCATAGGACCCGCCAGAAGTCTCACGACTTCTGCTACTAAACACGATGTACTTCAAAGGAGATGTACTTCAAAGGATTAGTGCCCCACTCCGAATTCCGTTCCAAACAACTCGACGGCACCGTCCGTCACGATTTTGCTTCCTGGTTCTGGGCCCGATGCAAGGACTGCACTGTCACCATCCACGTAGTCCACGGATACGCGCTGGCGAGCGTAGACATGAGCGTCCGTTTCTTCGTAGACCCATGTATTTCCGTGAATGTCGTACAGGATCGACTTGAACGGGACGACGAGGCTCTCGGCTCGAATATGCAATGGAACTGTTACCGCTAGCCGCTGGCCCGGATGCAACAGTTCGTCTTCATTTTCAACTTCATAATAAACATCGATCGTGGCTGCGGTTGGATTTGCGGAGGGCGGTGCCAATACATAGTTCGCTTGACGCAGTTTCGCGATGCTTGCCTGGCCAAACTCGGCGATCGTAGCCGGTTGTGTTGTGTCGATTTCTCGCCACTGTCCGGCGTAGATGGGTACGCGAATCCAGACTCTGCTCGTGGTGATAACACTGAACAACGGCTCGCCCCCGACAACTGTTTCACCGACCGCCGCGTCCAGAGTTTGCAGTACGCCGGCGACTGGTGATTCAATCTCCCGACTTGCCAATTCGCCAGCCTGTTCGTCGAGTCGTATCGCAGACAGGAATTTGTGGCGTGTTTCAGCAGTAATCAACGCTTCGCGGGCGAGCTCTAGATTGGCTGACGCCTCGTCGACGTTTCTCTGACTCCCCGCTTTGTTATTAAGTAGCTGTGCTGCCCGATCGTAAGCGATCTTGGCCGCTTGGACGGAGATTTTAGCGGATTCGATTTGCCGTTCGGCGTCGATCTGAGCCGTCGCTATATCGGCCTTCGTTTGAGCAACGCGAACTCGCTCCGATGGCGTCAGCACATCGCGTTCGGGAGTGAGCAGAGGGGCGAACGCGAATACCGTTGATCCAGCTTCAAGGCGGTTGCCGGGAACTGGTGCGGTCGTGCCCGGCGGATGGGAGAGTGTGCCGGCAATCGGTGCCGAGATCGTAATCGTTTTCCCTGGCGGAAGCAGTACTTCTCCGCCAACTGTCCGCCGTCGCTGAATCTCTGTCAAAGCGGTCTCCACCAATTGAATGCCCAGCCGCTTTTCTGCTTGCTCAGTCAGAGTAATCTTGTTTAAGTCTTGTTCGTCAACGTGATGGTCGACGTGTGCTGGTTCTTTCTTGGAAACATCAGGTTTTGCCGACTTGTTGCATCCGATGAACAGTGTCAACGATACGAGCAGCGATAGTAGCCGAATTCGTGAGAATTTGAGTCGTGCTGTTTGCGCGCCGGAAGGCTCATGACTTCCGCTACGGGTAGGAGTTTGCATTGGAACACCAGCGTTCATCGTGTGGCTTCCCTTACATCTACCTGCGGAATCGGTAGCATTTCCGAGTGCATTGGGGCGTTGGCCATCGTGTCGGTTAAAGGGCGTCCGACGCTACGTTCGAGTTCTGCAATCGACCGGCGGAGTTGCGCTTCGGATTCTCGCTCACGCTGTTGAGCATTCAGCAACTGCCGCGTTGTCTCCAACACGAGAAGCAGCGACACGCGATCTTCCTCAAGTGCGCTGCGCGAACTCGTCACGGCTTGATCTGCCTGCGGCAAGATTTGATCACGCCAAAGTTTCAGGTCGGTTTGGGCTTGTAGAAATTGAATGTAGGCTTGGCGCACTTCCCAAGCGGCCAAGTCACGACGATTCACGTACTGACGGCGTAAGCGTTCCGCATCCGCTTCAGCTTGCGCGATCTGGCCTTGGTTCTGATGAAATAAAGGAACAGTAAATCGCAATCCAGGTCCCGCTTCAAAACCTTTGAAGCCACGTGAGTTGATGTCTGGTAGGATTCCAGCAACTTGCCAAATGTTGCGCCTCGCGAGTTCCGAACGTTCTTCCGCGGCAAAGACTGCCAATTCGACAGCTCGCAGATCAGGCCGCGACGAAACGGCTTCGTTTACGAGCGATGGCAGGTCGAGATCTTCAGCGTATGCAGCGCGTCTCGTTGGCGGTGAAGACGGGGAAATCAAAGAGACGTCCGACAATTGAATACCTAGTATATATCGCAGTCGTTCGCGAGCCAGATCGGCATCGCGCGCGGTTCGCGAGACTTCTCCCGTGCCCACAAGTGCGTCCAAGCGGACCGCCGATACGTCTAGTTCCGCGACGTCGCCAGCCGCAAGTCGCGCTTCGGCGATGCGTGCAACTTCGTTCCGTAATGCCGCTCCTTGCTCAGCGAGTTGTACTCGCTGAATGGAAAGTTGCCAATCGATGTAGGCAAGACGAATATCTCGTACAACGTTCAAGCCGTCTTGCGCCAATCTTTCTGCAACGCGGCGTGACTCCAGTTCAGCGGCCGATACTCGCACCGGTCGCAGGTACAGTACATCAAGCGGGACCAGCAAAGCAAACTCCCACTGTTTCGCACTGATCGGAAACATCGTGGTGACTTGCGGGTTCTGTAACTGTGCCGCCTGAATGATGTCGGCCTGCGTGATATCGAGATCGGCAAGCAACTCTTGATAGGCCGGATTATTCCACAAGCCTACGGCAACCGCTTCCTCCTCCGAGATCCCATCTTCCCAGATCACCCACTCGTCGAACACAAGATCGCTGGCGGGTGTCGGCGGTCCGAGATCATAGCCCGTCCGTGTGAGAACGTCTCCGCTAACGTGGCAACGCAGATGATGCATCGGCGAGATGCACCCGGTCGCTAGCGCAAGGCTCAGGATGGAGGCTAGAAATCGAGGGGACACACTACACCGCGAACAATAATGGGGGAATTAATGAAAGAGACGACCGTACTATCTGAATCGGTCGTAGCAGACCCCCGATAGGATCGATTACCCGGATTGTCCGGTCGTACCGGTTATCCGGATGGCACCTACCGTAGCCGAAGTTGTGCCACTTCGGACGATATCCGGAGCGCTCCCGTAGTCCCACGACTTCGGCTACCGAATCCTGCCAATTAATTTGCACGCTGGCTCGTCCTCGCCATCCAAATTCTGTTTAGGTTCAGCTAGGATAGTTACACGCTTGCGATTCGTAAGTCAGTAATTCCAAACGCCTTCCCTTCTTAGTTGCAATTCGCCATGAGCCAATATGAGTGTATTCGCCTGAGCTTGTTTTGCTGGACTGTGCTTCTGGCTATATCAAGCAGCAGCGAGATTCGAGCCGAAGCAACGAACGAACGTGATAACTTCGCGCGCGACCGACTCGTCGCTTGGTGTATCGTTCCGTTTGACGGCAAGAAGCGAGGACCTGCAGAACGTGCAGCGATGTTGAAGGACTTGGGGTTGCGGCGCGTTGCTTACGACTGGCGTGCGGAGCATGTGGCGACATTCGAGGAGGAGATCCTGGAGTACAAACGTCACGGACTTGAATACTTTGCCTTTTGGGGCTTGCATGACGAAGCCTTCAGACTGTTTGAGAAACACGGTCTGCATCCACAGATCTGGCTGATGCTTTCATCTCCAACTGCAGACACGCAGGAAGAAAAGGTTCGGCAGGCGGCGATGCAGATCTTGCCTGTGGTCGAACGGACGCGGAAGCTTGGCAGTAAGCTCGGGCTTTACAATCACGGGGGGTGGCACGGCGAACCGGCGAACATGGTGGCCGTGTGCGAGTACCTGCGCGAGCATCACGATGCTGACCACGTGGGTATCGTTTACAACCAGCATCATGCGCATGAGCACATTGACGATTTTGCAGACGTCTTGCAGCTGATGAAGCCGTATCTGCTCTGTCTGAACCTGAACGGAATGACTCGTGACGGCGAACAAAGGGGACAGAAGATTCTTCCGTTGGGTGAAGGCGAGTTCGATGTGTTGTTGCTGAAGGCTATTCGGGACTCAGGATACTCCGGGCCAATTGGAATTATTGGACACACGCAGGATGACGTTGCCGAGCGACTTCAAGACAACTTAGACGGCTTGGATTGGATTTTGCCGCAATTGAGCGGCAAGCCAGCGGGCGCAAAGCCGAAGCCTCGAACTTGGTCTCCGGTTTCCGCAACTCCGCAGAACTCCGGGCGGTTGCGCGGAAGCGTGCTTGTCGGGAAGCCAGAGTTTCGGCAGCCGCCAATAACCGTTGAGTGTCGAGTCACGCTTCCGCGCAAAGACAACTACAACATCCTGGTTGCAAGTGACACGAAACAATCTGCCGCGCATTGGGAACTCTTCTCGATGAACGGGTCTGGCATGTTGACAGCCTACCTTCCTGGGTGCGAGCCGGATCACGTCAATTCCAACGCCATGATCTGTGACGGCCAGCCGCACGACGTCGCCATGATTTACGAGCCACAGCGCGTGCGACTGTATTCAGATGGTGAGCTGGTTGCCGAGCAGCCAGTCAAACGAACAGAACGGGTAGCCGTTCCTGGCGATCTCGCAATTGGGCGATTGGTCGAAGGTGGACTCGGATGCACGGGAGCGATCGACTGGGTGCGTCTCTCGCGTGGCGCGAGAGTGATTGACGCCGATTCGAGTGGCCAAGTAACGAAAGACGACGAAACTTTGCTTCTATGGCGTGCCGATGACGCAGCGAAAAACGAACAGTCACCTGCTGCCGTCCCGTCTGAGTACTCACAGGAACTGGTCGACCAATTCGTTGCTCAGTCGATGGAATCGGGCAGCTCGCATCGTGGGCTGGTTGTTTTCGCATCGGCAAAGTCCGCGTGTCTATCGTGTCACAAAATTGGCGAACACGGAGGAAGCGTGGGGCCCGACTTAACAAAGCTAAAGCCTCAGCGAAAGGCGCATGAGCTTGTCGAATCAGTGCTCTGGCCGAAGCGCCACATCAAGCCAGAGTATGTCGCTCATCTTGTAGTTACCGACGAAGGTAACACGCATCGTGGCTATGTCGTACGTCGTGACGACAAGCAATTGGTTTTGCGAGATCCTACGCGCCCGCAAGCCGCTGTGAAGACGATCGACATTAAATCGATCGACTTTGAACAGCCGATCGGCACCTTGATGCCCGATAACTTGCTCGCAGCCATGTCGAGGGAGCAAGCAAATGATTTGTTCCGCTTTCTGGCAGTCTTGGGCACACCGGACGGCGTGCCGATTGACGAGATGAATGCACTGCTTGAGCACGCGAGCGTGCATTCCCACGGCCCCGCCACGTTCCCCTATGATCGCAAGCCGCTTCGACCAGACGATTGGCCAAGTTGGCAGGCGAAAGTAAATCGAGATCGTCTGTACGACTACTATGCGAAGGAAGCCGACTACTTCCGCGCGCAACCAACGACTCTCTCGCTACTGCCTGCATTTCCTGGACTCGACGGAGGAGAACTTGGTCATTGGGGCAACCAGAACGAAGAGACATGGGCCAGCGACCGTTGGAATGAAGTTAAACTCGGGGCAGTCCAAAGTGCGATCTTTCGCGGCGCAGGCGTGACAGTTCCGCGCGGCATTTGCGTTCAGTTGGGTGACGCCGGAGAAATGGCCGCCTGCTTCAATCCTGAGACTCTGACGTATGACGCGGTTTGGAAGGACGGATTTCTGAAGTTCTCGTCCGTCCGTCACGGCTTTATGCACGGCGCGATGATGGACGGGACGGCTCTACCAAAGCCAACACAAGAGCAGCTCGCTGGAGAGCGGGAGTACAAGGGCTTCTATCGCATGGGGAAACTCGTGGTGTTTTCATACCGGATTGGAGACTTCGACTATCTGGATATGCCTGACGAGATCGACGGGAGATTTGTCCGTGATGTTTCGCGGGTTGAATTTGACTCGATTCAAACGGCGTTACGCACCAATACACGAGAGCCAGTGGTGATCGAAACGCCGATTCATCATGGAAGCGGCTCGCCTTACGTCATCGACACGATTGATCTTCCGCATCAAAACCCGTGGAATGCTACGTTATTTTGTAGCGGTCACGACTTCTTGCCGGATGGATCAGCCATTGTTTGCACGATGCGTGGGGATGTTTGGCGTGTTTCGAACTTGGAGTATCCATCTACCAAAGCGACATGGCAACGATTCGCTACGGGTTTGAACCAACCTCAGGGTGTTATCGTTGATGACGATGGCATCTTTGTCCTCGGACGTGATCAGATCACTCGGCTCCACGACTTGAATGGGGATGACATTGCCGACTTCTACGAATGTTTCAGCAACGCATTCGAAACGTCTCCTGCCGGCCACGACTTTATCTGTGGCTTGGAACGAGACGCCAATGGCAACTTCTATACCGCGTCTGGCAACCAGGGTGTCGTGCGAATCTCAGCAGACGGCAAACGGGCCGAGGTCGTTGCAACTGGCTTCCGCAATCCGGACGGATTGGGTGTTTCACCGGACGGTCTTTTGACGGTTCCTTGCTCAGAAGGCAGTTGGACTCCGGCATCAATGATTTGCGCGACGAAGCTGTCTGACGCGGTGAAAGACGCGCCCTACTTCGGTTATCCGGGCCCCAAAGGCGATCAAGTTCCTGAGTTGCCTTTCGCGTATTTGCCGCGCGGTCTTGATAATTCTGCCGGCGGACAGACGACAGTCACGAGCGACCGCTGGGGACCGCTTGAAGGACAGCTCTTGCACTTCTCGTTTGGAACGGGATCTCACTTTCTCGTGTTGCGAGACGAAGTCGATGGCCAACTGCAAGGTGCCGTCGTCCCACTTCCGGGCGAGTTTCGTTCGGGTGCGCATCGCGGTCGCTTCTGTCCGGCAGACGGTCAACTTTACGTTTCCGGGATGCAAGGTTGGGGATCGTACACGCCGGAGGATGGTAGTTTTCAACGGGTTCGCTATACCGGCGATCAAGTTCAGCTTCCGGTCGACATTCGCGTCCATGAGAATGGCGTAGCGATCACGTTTTCTTCCGCCTTGGATAGCAAAGTCGCCGCCGACGCGTCAAGTCACTTTGCAAGCTGCTGGAACTATCGTTACAGCAGTGCCTACGGTTCGCCCGAATTTGCTCCCAAGCACTTCGGAATCCGCGGGCATGACACAGTTCGCATCGCGGGTGCGCATCTAGGTCCCGACGGCAAGACCTTGTTCTTAGAGCTGCCAGATCTCCAGCCTGTCAATCAGTTGCATCTACGAGTTCAATCGAAGTCGGAGCAGTTTCACGACATTTTTGCGACGGTCCATAAACTGGCTCAGCCGTTTAAAGATTACAAAGGCTATCGCCCAACGAGCAAGCGAATTGACCCGCACCCAATCCTTGCCGATCTCGCGATGGCCACCAAGTACATTCCCAACCCGCACCAAAAGAAGTTAAAGCCCGCTCGAGCGATCACGATCGAAACCGGCAGCAACCTCTCCTACAAGACCCGGGAGATTCGAGTTCGCGCCGGCGAGTCGATTGCCTTAACGCTGTCGAACCCCGATGTCGTGCCGCATAATCTTGCGCTCATTAAACCTGGAACGCTGCAACGCGTCGGCGGCTTGGCAAATCGATTGATCGCCGACCCCGACGCAGTGGTCCGACAATACATTCCGGATACGAGCGATATTCTTTTCTACACCGATGTGGTCCTACCTCGCGCCGACTTCACCATCTACTTCCGAGCGCCCGAGCAGCCAGGTCGATATCCTTATCTTTGCACGTTCCCTGGGCACTGGCTGGTGATGAATGGCGAGATGGTTGTTGAATGAACTATTTCGCTCACGCACGTCACTACCTCGACGATCCGTATTTCGTTGCTGGCACTGCCGTACCGGATTGGTTAAGTGTCGTGAATCGGCGCATGCGAGCGAGGTCGAAGCTGGCAGCTCCGCATACCACTGATGAGAATCCCCAAGTTGCAGCGATCGCGAAAGGGATCATGCAACATCATCATGATGACGAGTGGTTCCATCAAACCCGAGCGTTCGCGGAGCTGAGCATGCACTTCACGAAGGAGATTCGTGACCGCTTGCCAAACGACGATGGATTTCGACCCAGTTTTCTCGGCCATATTCTCGTCGAATTGCTGCTCGATGCGACGTTGATCGAAGATGATCCAGAAGTGTTGGACCGTTACTACGCAGTCATGGATTCTTTGGATCCGTACGTCGTGAATCAAACGGTCAATCGCATGGCGACACGTGAAACGGGCATGCTGGCCTTCTTTATCCCTCGGTTTTCGGCGGCGCGGTTCTTGTACGACTACGCAGAGGATGGCAAACTGCTGTTTCGGCTGAACGGTGTCATGCGACGAGTTCGGCTGCCCGCGTTACCCGAGAATCTCGCTGAGTTGTTTCCAGAAGCCCGCCGTTTGGTTCGACAACGATCCGCGGAATTGCTTGTTGGTGAAACAACGTAGGCCGGATCAAGGCTTTGTGCCGTTCCGGCAGTTGAAGGCAAAATTGACGCTGCAACACACAGGCCGCCGGAACTGCGAAGACTTGGTCCGGCCTACATTTACATCTGACTTACAAGGAACAGAGATATGAAGTTTGGCATGAACTTACTGCTCTGGAGCGGCGAACTTAACGAAGGATTGAAACCGGTTCTCGCATCGCTGAAGAGCATGGGCTACGACGGGGTCGAGCTGCCACTGTTCAATACCGATCTCGATTACGCCGCATGGGGCAAGCATCTGGACGAACTCGGGCTCGAACGGACCGCCGTCACGGTGCGAGGCGAAGAAGACAATCCAATCAGCCCCGATGCAGCGGTTCGCGCTGCGGGCGTCGCCAACTCGAAGCAGGCGCTAGATTGTTGTGCTGTCGTGGGAGCGACGCACATTGTCGGTCCCTACCATTCCGCGCTGGGCGTGTTCTCTGGCCAAGGACCGACCGAAGACGAGTGGAAGTGGGGAGTTGATAGCATGCGTCAAGTTGCCGAACACGCGGGCAGCGTCGGCGTTACGTTAGGCGTCGAGTGTTTGAATCGGTTCGAGACATACTTATTGAACACGCATGCCGATGCCGCCCGTTTCGTGAAGGACGTCGACCACCCGAACTGCCGTATGATGTACGACACGTTTCACGCCAACATCGAAGAGAAAAACATCGCGGATGCCATTCGCAGTTGTGCCGATGTTTGCTGCCACGTTCATATCTCGGAGAACGATCGCAGTACGCCAGGGACGGGTAACGTCAACTGGGCGGAGAACTTCGATACGCTGAAAGAAGTCGGCTATGACGGATGGTTGATGATCGAAGCCTTCGGGCTCGCACTTCCGGAACTCGTCGCCGCGACGAAGATCTGGCGACGGATGTACGAAAGCGAAGAGCAACTTGCCAGCGACGGTTTGGCGTTCATGAAGGCTGAATACGCCAAACGCTGGTAGAACTCGACGCCGGTCTGCTATTGCCGAACGTTCGCTCACCGCGCTATAGTTCCGAAATGGATCGAGAACATTCCGAAAATCAACCGGTCGCCGAAGATCTCGGGTTGGATGGAGTCTCCAATCCTCTCGACGATCAGGGGTTGTCCCTTGAAGATCTCAGTGAAGCCTACGCTCAATTAGTCGATGGCGGCGTGGACCCGTACCAGGGCGAAGAGGTTGCGGAAGTTGAGCCAGATGAGAAAGACGCCGGCGAGCCGATCGATGACTTGGAGGAAGTCGACGTCACGCCGCGCAGCATTCTGGAAGCAATGCTGTTCGTTGGCAGCTCGAACAATGAACCGCTTTCCGCGCGGCTTGTCGCAGGATTGATGCGCGGGGTAAGTCCTCGTGAGATCGACGAACTAGTGCAGGAATTGAACGCCGCATACGACGAGCAGGCTTGTCCCTATCGCATCGTTTCCGCAGGTGCCGGCTACACGTTGCAACTCCGCCCTGAATTCGGACGTTTGCGCGACAAGTTCTACGGTCGAGTTCGCGAGGCCAAACTATCGCAACCCGCCGTCGACGTCTTGGCGATGGTAGCGTACCGACAGCCAATAACGCGTGACGCGGTGAACGAATTACGTGGCCAATCCAGCGGCGCGGTCTTATCGCAACTAGTTCGCCGAGAACTGCTTCGGATCGAGCGAACGCAGGAAAACCCCCGCACACCGCTCTATTTCACAACAGCCCGCTTTCTCGATCTGTTCGGCATGGCCAGTATCAACGAGCTTCCGCAGAGCCAGGAATTTGACGTAAGTGACTGAATCGCAACAGGTTGTCGTGTAGGAGACCCGCTCGCGTTGGCGTCGATTCGGCTCGTTGGTACAATAAAGCCCTTGTTACAATTCGCAACCATCTCTTGATCGCCCGCGGCAAAGCTCTGAAACGGAACAGACCCAAATCACAAAACCAGAGCCAGCTCCTTACTTATCCGGTGTTAATGATCACCTGAGTCGCTCGCAGTAGAACTCTCTACAGCTTTCTCGATCACCCCAGACCACTCCCACTATGTCACGACGCCGGCATCTAGTTGATTTACGTCAGGGACCACCCGCGATCTTGCCGTCGTTGTTACTCTGCGATTTCGGGAATCTCGAGCGTGAGATCAGACAGCTCGAAGAGGCGGGCGTGCGAGCCTTGCATCTGGACGTGATGGACGGGCGATTTGTGAAAAACTTGACGTATGGAATGCCGATTGTCGAAGCGTGCCGCCGGCTGACGGATTTGCCGTTGGACGTACACCTGATGATCGAGCAACCGCAAGACTACGTCAAACAGTTCCATAATGCGGGAGCTGATATTATCACGATGCACGCTGAGGCAGTTGACTCGCCCAGCGGAGTCTTATCGCAGATCCGCGAGCTCGACTGCGGCGCAGGTCTCGCCATCAACCCGGAGACGCCGGTCGAGTTGATCGAGGACAGCCTGCCGTTATGCGACCTCGTTCTCGTGATGAGCGTTAAGGCCGGATTCGGCGGTCAGAGTTTTCAAACGGTAGCGTTAGAGAAGCTCCGGCAGCTGAAGGATCTTGTCGGCGAAGAGACGCTCTTAGCGGTTGACGGTGGTGTCAACGACGGAACGATTCACGATTGCCAAGCAGCGGGAGCCCAGCTGCTGGTTGTCGGGTCAGCGATTTTTCGCGAAGCAAGTTATCGGGACGCCGTGCGGAAATTAACCGACTTGGCATTACCAGTTTAAAGGTCGACCATAACACATGTTAAAAATCCTATTAATTCGACCTGGTGTAACTGACTTTGATGAACAAGGTCGGATCAAAGGTACGCTCGACATTCCGCTCAACGATCACGGCACGGCGCAAGTCGCGAAGACGATCGACGAACTTGCCGATGAAGAGATTGACGCGATTTACATGTCGCCCTGCCAGTGTTGTCAGCAAACGGCGGAACTGCTCGGCAAGAATCACGAAGTGAAGGCTAAATCCCTAAAGGCGCTGAAGAACTTGAATCACGGCCTCTGGCACGGCAAACGGATCGAAGAAGTAAAGCAACAGCAGCCGAAAGTCTACCGTCAGTGGCAAGAGCACCCGGAAACGGTTTGCCCGCCAGAGGGTGAACTGCTGTCTGATGTCAAGCAACGTGTTGAAGCGGCGCTTGCCAAGCTGATAAGAAAGCATAAGGATGGCGTCGTTGCCCTGATCGTTCCCGAGCCACTCACGAGTGTGATTTTGAGTTTACTAAAGGAATGCGAACTCGACGACTTATGGAAAGCTGAATGCCGAGGTGGCGGTTGGGAGGCATTTCAGCTCGCACCAGGAGGCTTGGTGACGGCACCGTAGTGCATTGCAAAGCGACCGCGTAGCCGAATTCGTGAGAGTTCGGAGTTCCAGAAGTCTTACGACTTCTGTTGCGCATAAAAGTAGCCGATTAGAAAAGAACGTCTTCCGAGGCGAAATGGAATAATGAGCGATCCCGTACAAACTGCGACCAAGCGACAAAAGCGAGGCGTCCCCGAAGGGCTGTGGCTAAAGTGCCCAGGCTGTCAGGCGACCGTCTTCCGCAAGACCGCCGAAGAACGATTGAATGTCTGCCCCGAGTGTGATCATCATTTTTACGTGTCTGCTAAAGAGCGAATCCTCCAAGTATTGGATGAAGGCACTTTCGAAGAATGGGATGCCAACCTCCGTCCCGCCGATCCTCTTGAATTCTCGGACAAGCGGCCTTACGTCGAAAAATTGAAGTCCGAACAAAAGCGAACTGGATTGAACGACGCAGCGGTCACCGGCACGGGAATGATCCGTGCTCGGCGGGTTGCGTTCGGAGTCACAGATTCCGCCTTCTTTATGGGAAGTATGGGGTCCGTAGTTGGCGAACGCCTGACGCGGCTAGTCGAGCAAGCGACCGCGCGGCAATTGCCGCTGATAATCATCAGCGGCTCCGGCGGTGGCGCTCGAATGCATGAAGGCATCCTCTCGTTGATGCAAATGGCAAAGGTGTCAGCTGCATTGGCGCGATTCAGCGAAACTGGTGGACTGTACATCTCGGTGCTGACGAATCCAACGATGGGGGGCGTCGCTGCAAGTTTTGCTTCACTCGGAGATGTTGTGTTTGCCGAGCCGCGAGCGCTCGTTGGTTTTGCTGGACCGAGAACGATAAAAGCGACCCTCAAGATCGAGTTGCCGAAAGGCTTTCAAACAAGCGAGTTCTTACTGGAACATGGCTTCATCGATCGGATCGTCACTCGCGAGAAGCTAAAGAGCGAGATTGCGCGGACCATCGACTACTGTGGCAAGTAGGCCCCTCTGAACAGGCCCCTCTGAACAGGCCCCTCTGAACAGGCCCCTCTGAACAGGCGCAGCCCGATGAGCTTTCTCGACAAGTTGAAAGGCCTGCTGGGCAAAGAGTCGCTTGACGTGCTCGCTCGTTATGAGCTGTTGCGCGAAGCCGTCTCGGGTACGATGTCCAGTTTTTATATGGCACGTGATCGCGAGACCGATCGGATCGTTGGCCTCAAGATCGCCGATCAAGAGAAGCTAACCGCATTCGAGGCTCGCTTTAAGGGATTGAAAAAGCCAAGCGAAGGTGAGATCGCCATCAACCTCAAACATCCGCATGTGGTTGAGACGTTCGATTATGGCACGACGAAGAACGGGCTCCGCTTTCTCGTGATGGAGTTTCTCGAAGGACAGGGTCTGCACGCGTTGATTAACGACGAAGACACGATTCTAGAGGGCAAGCGACTGCAGTTGATCCGTGAGATGGCAGAGGCGATCGATTACGTCCACGAGCAAGGTTTCATTCACCGCGATATCTGCCCGCGGAACTTCATCTGTGAGCCTGACGCTTCATCGTTGAAGTTGATTGATTTCGGATTGTCGCTGCCAGCCACCGAACCGTTCATGATGCCCGGAAATCGAACGGGTACTCCAGCCTATATGGCACCTGAAGTGAGCCGTCGCCAAAAAACAGATCAGCGACTGGATATGTTTTCGTTTGGCATGACGGCATACCAACTGTGCGCATTCGAACTGCCTTGGCCCGTCTCGGATAAACCTGCGATGTCGGCGTTGGCGTATAGCGCGACTCCCCCTGAGGATCTACTGAGGTACGCTCCTCAACTTAATAACACACTAGCACAAGCCATTATGCAGTGTTTGTCACCCAGCCCGAACCAACGCCCGCAGACCGGCGGTGAATTTGTGCGGATGATTCGTGAGGTGGAGTCGGACAACGAACCGTAGGATGAAGATTCGACCCCAGCCACGCGAAAACCAAGACCCGACAAAACTCCGGATCGACCTCACATCCGTGCCTTGGCAATCTGTGGCTCGGCGGTCATGATGGTGATCGCGTTGTAACCAAACCCACAAGATTCCAGAAGGATTTTCGTTGAAAATCGGCGACACACTCATCGAAGACACGTTTGCGGAAGCTTTTCGTATGGTCTACGCACGGCTGTGCATAACGGCTTATGACGAGCATTGGCTTGACGCTGCGTTGCGAGAGTTGACAGGTTACAGTTCGTCGGTCATCGCCTGCGACGCGGAAACCGGCATCGAACGAATGCTCGATGCGGAGTCAACGCCTGACGGACGCGTCGGCGCATCGGTGCTAGTCTTTGGCTTCTCGCCCAAGGCTGTTGGGAAAGCCCTTGTCAATCGAGTTGGCCAATGCGTGATGACGTGTCCAACGACCGCTGTATTCGACGGACTGCCCGATGCAGAAACGCGCGTTGGCCTCGGTAAGAACATTCGTTTCTTTGGCGACGGTTTTCAAAAGAGCAAGCTCCTTGAAGGTCGGCGCTACTGGCGCGTGCCCGTGATGGATGGCGAGTTTCTCGTTGAAGATCGCGTTGGGATTGAAAAGGGCGTTGCCGGCGGTAATGTCATCATTCAGTCTGTCGACATGTCGACTGGGCTTGCAGCAGTGCGGCGTGCGATCGAAGCCGTTGCTGCCTGCAAAGGTGTGATTGCTCCTTTTCCAGGAGGCGTCGCACGAAGCGGCAGTAAAGTCGGCTCGCGGTATAGTGCACTGCCAGCTTCGACAGCGGATGCCTATTGCCCAACGCTTCGTGGCCGCGTTGAAACCAAGCTGCACGACGGTGTGAACTGCGTCTACGAAATCGTGTTGGATGGTCTCGACGAAAGTGTGGTCGCGACCGGCATGAAGACGCTGCTGCACGCTGCAGCGGGTGAAGGGATAATTGCCATTACGGCCGGAAACTACGGTGGACAACTCGGCAAGTTTCATTTCCATCTTCGTGAACTTGTGTAGCCGGTCACGGCCGTCTTCACTGCGCCGCAAGGTTGGCCAGACTGGACTAGTCTTCAGTTCTTGTGGCCGCCAAGGCTTCTTCATCAAGATCCAACCGATACAGAATTTGGTTGTAGTCGTATCTCGGCGTCGCTCTTGGATAGGTAGGCGCAAGCGATTTTGTCTTTGATGGGCCGGCAAACAACGTTGTGTAAGTTCCCTCGAAGAAAAGATGCGCTGAGCCTTCGGATGCAAACTCGGCGTGGATCTGCGGGTTGTAGAACGAGTAGTTCTGGTGCGATAGCACTTTCACTGCGGTACTCCAGGGGCCAAAAGGAGATTCCGATTCCGCAAACCAGATCTCGCCGAAACCGGATGGTTCTCCAAACGCTTCCATAAAAATCGTCACCCACCGCTCTCGGAAAGCATTCCACGCGATGCTTCCGCTGTGAGGTTTTACGATCGTGCCGATTGCTGACTTCAACTGCCCGGGAGCCCCGATCGATTCCCACTTCGTCGGATCATTCCAAGACTCATAGGTCGCTCGAATCTTGAGTACCGGAAACGGGTTGCCGAAGAGAACCCATCTTTGCCCTGTGCTGTCCGCCCAGTGGGCCGCATGACCTTGCGGGATCGATGGCTCCGGGCCGGTTGCGTCGTTCTTGTCCCAGAGGACGCGTTTAACCTCAAATTCTTGGGTCGCCTCATTCCATTCGCATAACCCTCGTTGCCAAGCGGCAAGCGGAGGTTCGACCTTCATGTAGCTTGAGACCAAGTGAGGCTTTCCGCTGGCATCCTCCAAGCTAACCATTCCGAACAACCACGTCGGACCGCGACCTGGCAGATTCGCGACGCCGCGAGGTCGACCGCGTTGATCGCGAAAGTATTCGAGCGGCATGTCCAGCGGCGGCTCGAACGACTTAAGCGGCCGCAATGCCGAAGTCGCTGCGCTGGCGTGAAAGATGCCGAGTGGATAGTGCGCGAGATTCGAGTCGCCCCAAATCCAATGCAGCTTGCCGCGATGTACGGCGGTTTGCACACTGTCACAACCGACGATTCCGGAATCTGGCCGAGGCGACCTATCTCCTAGTTTTTCAGACTCGCCATATAGTCCCGCACCGGTAATTCGTCCAATTCGTTTCGCGATAATTCGCCGATCGACTTCAACGCGAAGCGTGCTGCCCGGCTGCGGAGTCAGTCGTACACCTTCGTATCCGAAGCCATCCTTCTTGACACCATAGCCCTGGCCATGCACATGAAACCACGTCTCGCGACCCATCAACTCGGGTGCGTCGCAAGCGATGACACCAGCGTTATCAGAGACAAATCGCAATCCGCTGACCGTCCGCAGTTCAACCAGCGGGACCGGCCAGCCCGATTGCTGGTCAATGACCTCGATTCTGCATGCTTCTGCCGCAGTCAAGTTTGAAGTCGCAACGACAAGTGACGTTAACGATGTCGCGACGCAAAGTAACATTTGTGTTTTCATCGCATTTATCGCATTTGTTGATACATCGTGGCAGCGGTGAGAGCGTTCTGAACCATCATAGCTTGGACCGAAATACGGACCTACTACCTCTGTGACGTTTTGAATAACACAGTTCAATGCGCCGCAGAACTGGCTAGAATGCAACAAGTGAAGACCGCCCTATCGTTGGCGCTGTGATTGAGAACGCCATTGAATACGAGCAACCGTGATGATCAAACACTTCAGAGATGGCTTGACTTCCAATGCAATGCGGTGGATGGTCGTCGGCTTGTTCGTTGCTTCATCGCCATTCAGCCAGGCTGATGAGCCTGTGACGCTCAACTCCAAAGACGATGGGTATCGTGGCGTCTGGTATATGAACCAGCCGTCCAACGACGAGTACGTCTACAAGTACAGCGGCGGGCTTGGCACTTACTGTGCCAAGCATCGGCCCTTTGCGATCTACTGCGAAGAGGTTGATAAGACGTTCTTTTGCTATGGCGGCACGACAAAGAGCAGCAATCGTCAACTACTGCATATGGTGTCGTACTTCGATCAC
Organism: Planctomycetota bacterium; assembly: GCA_014381825.1. GTDB lineage: Bacteria > Planctomycetota > Planctomycetia > Pirellulales > Pirellulaceae. The sequence goes on along the minus strand of JACNKX010000073.1, from coordinate 48,379 downwards.
AAAACGAAAATGGTGCCGCGACCGACTGTCCTGCTTAACAAGATGACGGAGGACGCTCACGACAATCCGGTAATCTCGATGGATGCCGAGGGCTTCATTTGGATCTTCTCAACTTCGCATGGCACGTCGCGGCCCTCTTACATTCACCGCAGCCAGCGGCCACACGACATCGCCGAGTTCGAATTGGTTCCAGCAACGCGACTCGAAGGCAATCGTCGCGCTCCGATCACGAACTTCTCGTACATGCAGGCGTGGCATCGGCCCGACGAAGGCTTCCTCTGTTTTTTCACACGCTATGGCTATCCGGCCAAACGCACGATTTGCTTTATGCACAGTGACGACGGTGTGAATTGGGGCGAGTGGCAGAGGCTGGCCGCAATCGACGAAGGGCATTACCAAATCAGCGGCGTCGGAAAATCGCGAGTTGGTTCCATGTTCAACTATCACCCGAAGGGAAAGGGCTTGAACTGGCGGACGAATCTGTACTACGTCGAGACGTCGGACTTGGGGAGAACCTGGAACACGGTCGACGGTAATCGTTTGGAACTGCCATTGAAGATCGTCAGCAACGACGCGCTGGTTCACGATTATGAAGCAGAAGGTCTGAACGTCTATTTGAAGGACCTTCGCTTTGACGAGCATGATCATCCAGTACTGCTTTACATTACAAGCAAGGGTTACCAATCGGGACCGAAGAACAATCCTCGTACTTGGACGATCGCTCGTTGGACCGGCAGCACATGGACAATTCACGCCGTCACAACCTCGGACAACAATTACGATTTTGGTGAGTTATGGATCGTGTCGCCGGACGATTGGCGGATCATCGGACCTACGGAGACTGGACCGCAGCCCTTCAATCCGGGTGGCGAGTTGGCGATGTGGCAAAGTGGTGATCAGGGAGAATCGTGGCGGAAGCTCCGACAACTGACGTCATCGAGCGATATGAACCACACTTATGTCCGAAGGCCATTGAATGCGCATCCGGACTTTTTCGCCTTTTGGGCGGATGGCCACGGTCGAAAGCCGTCTGAGTCGAATTTCTACTTCGCTGACCGCGAAGGAAACGTTCGCGTATTACCAAGGACGATGAGTGGCGACACCGAGTTGCCGCGAGTTGTCTTTAAAACAGAATAGATATCGCAAAGAGATCGAAATGAAATCGTCGCGTGTTCGTAGCTTGCCGCACGGCATTTCTACATCTACTGTAGTTGCGTTCGCCAGAACTCGGATCGTTCTGACATTCAACGACGCTCTGGCGAGTGCGGCTACGGCTGCAAAATGCGTTCTGCTTGCCTTCGCCTCGACGCATGGTTTTGCTGAGGACGGGCCTGTTGAACCTCGGATCGAACGGACGGTCGTTTACAAAGGCTATGACGGTACGAAATGTTGGGTGCACGCTCGGGCTGGCGTTATTCCTCCTGTCGCCGAACGAGACGTCCCGCTCGTCGTGATGACGACACAACCGCTGCAAATTACTGGCTCGGACGTGTTTTACGCGATCAATAGTACGACGACAAAAGATGGTGGCGTAAGCTGGGCACCTCTGTCACCGCAGAAGCCGTTCGCGAGGCAAACGATCGACGCGCAGAGGCAGGTTACGGTTTGTGACTTTACGCCCAAGTGGCACGCCGCCACGGGTAAGCTCCTGGGTACCGGACATACGGTCTGGTACGAGGAGAATAAAGTGATGAAGGTCAGGCCTCGCGCGACCGCATATTCAGTCTTCGACGAAAGTTCGAAGATGTGGTCAAAGTGGAAGGAGTTAGCCTTGCCCGACGAGCCTCGCTTTAAGAACTGCGGCGCGGGTAGCGTGCAACGATTCGACTTGCCGAATGGCGACATTCTCCTGCCTGTGTATCTGAAAGTTCCCAAGAAGACTCAGTACAGCGTCACTGTTTTGCGATGTCGCTTCGATGGCAGCGAACTGACCTTCGTCGAGCAGGGAAATGAACTGACCGTCGACGTCAAACGCGGGCTGTACGAACCTTCGCTCACACAATTCGGAGATCGCTTCTATTTGACGATGCGAAACGACGATCATGGATACGTCGCGACGAGTTCAGACGGATTGCGGTTCGGCAAGCCACGCCGTTGGACGTTCGACGACGGCGAGGATCTCGGTAACTACAACACACAGCAGCATTGGGTCACGCACAGCAGCGGACTCTTCCTTGTCTACACGCGCAAAGGAGCTGACAACGACCACGTCTTTCGGCATCGGGCACCGTTATTCATCGCGCGCATCGACCCAAAACATGTCAGTATCATCCGCGCGACAGAACAGATCTTGGTCCCAGAACGCGGCGCTCGGCTAGGCAACTTCGGCGTGACCAATGTCGGACCAAACGAGATCTGGGTAACAGTCACTGAATGGATGCAGACCTGGGGCCCAAACTACGTCTTACCCGTCGACAACAAGTATGGTGCCGACAACAGCATCTTCGTTGCAAAGTTGAAATGGAAGTAATTGGGTCGTCTGCCGGCTTCTAGCCAAGGCTCATCGTGACGGTCTTCGACTCGGTATAGTTAGCCAGCGCGGCTTCACCGAGTTCTCGGCCCATGCCGCTCATCTTGAAGCCGCCGAACGGCGCTGCGGCGTCAAAGACGTCGTAGCAATTGACCCACACGGTTCCGGCTCGGACGGAGTTGGCGATGCGATGAGCCTTTTGGACATCGCGAGTCCACACAGCTGCCGCTAGGCCGAACTGGGTGTTGTTAGCGCGTTCGACAACTTCGTCAAAGTCTTTGAAGCTGAGAATGTTCATCACGGGCCCGAAGATCTCGTCGGTCGCGATCGCCATGTCGTCGGTAACGCCGGTGAAAATCGTCGGCTCGACAAAGTAGCCCTTGTCGCCGAATCGATTTCCGCCGGTAACGCAGGCCGCGCCTTGCTCCTTCCCCTTTTCGATGTAACCCAAGATCTTCTCGAACTGATCTTGGTCGACTTGCGGTCCTTGAGTTGTCTTAGCGTCGAATGGATTGCCAAGAACTCGGCTGCTCGCGCGTTCGACGATTCTCTCGACGAACTCCTCGTGGACCGACTCTTCGACGAACAATCGACTGCCTGCACAACAGCACTGACCTTGGTTGAAGAACAAACCAAACTCGGCACCAGCGATGGCAGCGTCGAGGTCTGCATCAGCGAAGACAATATTCGGACTCTTGCCCCCCAGCTCAAAGGTCAAACGCTTCAAGGTCTGAGCAGCGTCGGCCATAATGATCTGAGCCGTGCGATGTTCACCAGTGAAGGCGATCTTGTCGACTCCCGGGTGCTTGACCATCGCTGCACCCGCGGTCGGACCGTATCCGGGGACGACATTGATGACGCCTGGTGGGAAGCCAGCTTCCATTGCGAGTTCGCCCATACGCAGGCAGGTGAGCGGCGTCTGCTCGGCGGGCTTCATGACAATCGTGCAACCGGCAGCAAGCGCCGGCCCCCATTTCCATGCCGCCATCAACATCGGAAAGTTCCAAGGAATGATCTGGCCGCAAACACCAAGCGGTTCGCGGCGCGTGTAACAGAAGTAATCGCCACGAATTGGAATCGTGTCGCCGTGAATTTTGTCCGCCCAGCCAGCGTAGTAATGTAGGCAATCGATGGCCAAAGGAAGATCGGCTGCCCGCGCATCGCTGATCGGTTTTCCGTTGTCGAGCGATTCGAGCGCGGCAAGTTCGTCGAAGTTATCCTCGATCAAATTTGCCAATTTGGTCATCAACTTGCCGCGGTCGCGGGCATCCATGGTGGCCCAGGGTCCCGACTCGAATGCAGCTCGCGCGGCCTGCGCGGCCAAATCGATATCAGCGGCGTCGCCTTCCGCTACCTCGGCGATTATCTCCTCGGTTGCAGGGTTAACCGTGGCGAACGTCTTGCCGCTCGCGGCATCTTGCCACTTGCCGCCGATCAGCATTTGCGTTTGACGAACTTCCGGGACAGCGAACGTAGTTGGTTCGAGTGCCGTTGCCATAGCGGTATCTCCTGTTTCAGAAAATGGTGAGCTTGTGCTTTCAGCCACCGCCAATTGCGGGCAGAAAGTGTATTTCAACCTCGGGATTGGTTCGTTGCAACATCCCTAACGTGGCGACGGAGCCTGCGACCGCCACTGACAAGCCAGGGCGAATATCATCATCCTGACAGAGTCGTTCTTTCATTCCTGGAAACCGTCGCTCGAGATGAGCAATCACTTGTCCGAGGTTTGTCCCGCCGACATCAACAACTTCCTCGCCCTCGGTTAAAGAACGCATCGGAGGTGGAATGAAGACGCGCGGCATAGTCCTCGTAGCCATCACTCTCCGAGTGATGAGCCCTTCAGCGCAGGGTTAGAGCAATTTGACCAAGTCTCGACTTCTATCGGCATTAATCCCAGGGCTCGTCATGACGGAGCGTGACGTCTACTTTTTCAAAATCTCGGCCAACAATTTCGGTGGCGACATTGGCAAATCGTGCATTCGCACACCGACCGCGTCATAGATCGCATTCGCGATCGCGGCGGGCGGCGGACAAATCGGAACTTCGCCAACACCACGAACGCCATAAGGGTGCTGTGGATCAGGCACTTCGACAATGATCGTGTCGATCATGGGAACGTCGTAGCAAGTTGGAATGCGATAGTCGAGATACGTTGAGTTTCGCATCTCGCCCTGCTCGTCGTACCAATACTCTTCGTTCAACGCCCAGCCAATCCCTTGCACGGCACCGCCTTGCATCTGGCCTTCGACGTAGCTGGGATGAATAGCAGTCCCGGCGTCTTGAGCTGCCGTGTAGCGAAGTATCTGAACTTTGCCGAGATCCACATCAACTTCGACGTCCACGCAATGTGTTCCGAACGCTCCGCCTTGCGTCGCCTCGCTGGAAGTACCGCGACCAATGACGGCTCCACCGGTACCGTGCAGCTTTGCGGCCATCTCCTTGAACGACAGTTGCTTTCCGTCGGGTCCATGAACGCCGCCGTCGCTGTACGATACATGCGACGAATCGACTTCCCAGATCATTGCAGCGCGATCAACTAACTGACGTTGAATGTCCTTCGCGGCTTCGATCGCGGCGATACCAGTGGCAAACGTCACGCGGCTGCCGCCGGTGACATCGCAATAGCCAACACTATCCGTGTCACCTACCGCTGGAATCACTTCTTCCGCCGTGATGCCTAACGCTTCGGCGAGCTGCATCGCGATGCCGGTCCGCGAACCACCGATGTCGGTGGAGCCTTCAAGCAACGAGACGGTTCCATCGGGATTCACGGTCGCCGAAGCAGCCGATTTGAGGCCACAATTAAACCAGAAGCCGGAAGCGATGCCGCGACCACGATACTTTCCCTCGAGCGCTGTCTTGTAATGCTCACTGTTCTTAATCGCTTCGACCGTTTCGACCATGCCGACTCGGGCGTAGACCGGACCATCAACGCGGCGCACTCCTTCTTTCGCTGCGTTGTTGATGCGGAATTCAGCTGGGTCAACGTCGATCTTCTCGCAGATCTCGTTCACCAACGTTTCTGTCGCGAATGCAACGTGCGTTGAACCAGGAGCTCGATAGGCGTTCGTCCGCGGCTTGTTCACACAAACGTCAAAGCCCTCCACACGACCATGCGGCAGATCGTAGCATGCAAACACACACATACATGCCGGTCCGATGGGTGATCCCGTGTAGGCTCCTGCCTCGAATGCAATCCACGCCTCGCCCGCGACCAGCTTTCCGTCCTTGGTGGCGCCGAGTTTGACTTTCATGTGCGAACCGGGAGTGGGCCCAGTCGCTTCAAAAACATTGGTTCGGGACATGACGAGCTTGACAGGGCGGCCCGTCTTCTTCGACAACACCGCGGCCACGGGTGGCAGGTAGACGGAGATTTTGCCTCCAAAGCCGCCGCCGATTTCGGTGGGAATTACTTTCACGTTAGAGATCGGAATCTTTAAGAGTTCTGCCGTCTGCTGTCGCACGGTGAATGAACCTTGCGTACTGATCCATACCGTGAGCTTGCCGTCGGTATTCCAGAGTACGGTTGCGTTGTGCGGCTCGATGTATCCTTGATGCACCATCGCCGTATCGAACTCACGCTCGACGATGATGTCAGCTTCGGCGAAGCCTGCCGCGACATCGCCTTTCTCAAACAAGAAGTGCTTCGCAACATTGGTCGGCTTCGAGTCCTTTGCCGGTGGTGCCGAGCCGACGGACTCGGTGCGAATGTCGTCGTTAAGAACCGGCGCATTTTCGGCCATCGCACCGACAACATCCATGACCGGCGGTAACAGTTCGTACTCGACTTCAATCAGTTTGATGGCTTCTTCCGCGATGTGGATATTATCGGCGGCCACTGCGGCGATCGAATGGCCTCTGTAGAGAACCTTTCCACGTGCCAGGACGTTGGCGGTCAGATGACGCATATTGGCGGCACCTTCGCCAAGCTCGACGACGCGATCGCCTTGCTCCGGCAAGTCCGCCGAGGTCGCAACCGCTCGGACACCAGGCAGCGCCTCGGCCTTTGACGTATCGATGCTCTTAATGTTGGCATGAGCATGTGGGCTGCGAAGCATCGCGCCATAAAGCATGCCAGACAGCTGGATGTCTGCGCCGTACCTGGCGCGTCCGGTCACCTTGTCGGCACCGTCGTGACGAATAGGACGAGTACCAATAACCTTGTATTTAGGGTTTTCTGCGGTCGCCATAGGTTGTCTACTCCATTTATTGTTGAGAGAAGGCTCAACGATGATTTAGTTACTTGCGGCGACCTGCCTCTTTTCGGCGGCAGCCTGGACGGCGCGTACGATCTTGTCGTAGCCGGTGCAGCGGCACAGATTGCCCGCCAAATAGAATCGGACGTCGTCTTCCGTCGGATTTGGGTTTTCTTCGAGCAACGCCTCGGTCTGCACGATGATACCAGGAGTGCAAATGCCGCATTGCAAAGCTGCTCCTTCGAGGAACGCAGCTTGGACTTCGTCCAAAGTCGAACCGCAGGCGACACCTTCGATCGTACGAAGCTCAGCTCCCTCGGCTTCGACAGCCAGTACCAGGCAGCTTACGACCGGTCGCCCATCCATGATGACTGTGCAAGCACCACAGTTGCCATTCGAGCACCCTTCCTTGGTGCCAGTGAGATCCAGATCGTCCCGCAAGACTTCTAGCAGCGACTGCCGAGGTTCGCAAAGAATCTCGACTTGATCGCCGTTGACCGTAAAAGTGACAACGCGTTTAGCTGACATAAATGACTCCAAGATTGTATTCGTATTTCGCTGTGCGAGTTGTAAGCGAGCAATGGTTCGTCAGGCAGACTCGTCGCGTTAGTGTCCTCGACAGTAGTCAATCTGTTCACCGCGTGCCCGGACAATGGCGGCCTGCAACACTCGTTTGACCAGCACACCCGTCACATGGATTCGATACTCGCGCGTGCCCCGCATGTCCGTGATGGGCGACGCGATCTCGCGAGCAGCTGCAGCGGCCTTTTCTAGGCTCTCGTCGTTCACGGGCTGACCCGCTAGTGACTCGCCAGCGGCTTCGGCAAAGAGTGGTGTCGCCGCGATCGCACCTAAGCCGATTCTGGCCGACACAAAATTCTGACCGCTGTCATCGAGTGTGACGCTCGCTCCGACGCCAACGACCGCGATATCCATTTCGTTGCGAGGAATCATTCGGCGATAGTGCGATCCGCTGTTAGCGGGTCTCGCTGGGAATCGTACTTCGACCAACAGCTCACCGGGCTCGAGTACATTCTTGCCGGGCCCCGTGCAGAACGACTCGACTGCTATCTCGCGACTGCCGGATGGCCCCGCAATCACGCAGACGCCACCGAGTGCAATCATGCTAGGAGTTGAGTCGGCGGCAGGACCAGAGTTACAAAGGTTTCCGCCGATGCTGGCACGACTCTGGATTTGGATCCCGCCAATGATATGGCAGCTATCGGCTAGGGCGGTGTACTGCGAATTCACAGTCTCGTCGCCATAGATGCGATAGCAGGGCACCGCCGCACCAACGTGCAGACCGGCGGCATCAGCGGACAATACGTTTAGTTCGTCGAGTTTTTTGACATCGATTAGGACATCTGGCGCGAGCCGACCGACTCGCATTTGATCGATCAAATCTGTACCACCGGCCAGCGGGCGGGCGGAGCCGTTGTGTTTTGCCATCAATTCGATGGCTTCTGCCACCGTTGATGGGGACTGATAGTCGAAAGCGTGCATGTGGTTTGCCTGGTCCTTGGTTACGCTGGGTCCGTTGTTGGAGCTGTCACGTTCACAATGATGACCCGTATTCTATCGAACCTGGACGAGCGTGCAATTTGGCGACCGGGATATTGGTGAATTCCGTTCCGCGGGGTTTATTCCGACTCCAGTGACGTTAGATCCTTGAATGGTTTGGAGACAGGCTTGTTTGATTTGTAGGCATGGATCGTCATCCAGCCGAACTCACGCTTGTCTTTGTTAGCTGGATCGGGCTCAGGAAGTGCCTCGCCGTCTGCTTCGGCGTAGATTGTACGAACGACATGGACGGGCTGGCTTGCTTTGGGCACTAATTCATAATTTGTCCCCTTTGTGACGAGCAACCAACTGTTTTCGCGGAAGCCTTTTGTCAGGCGCAGCCGCGCGGATGTTGCCAGCTTCGCTTTGGTCGTTTCGCCGAGTGACTCGTTCTTCCCGATGGCCGCGATCATCTTCTGAGTTTCCGAAAGATCGAAGCTAACCCAGCCGTACGGTGGAAGGAACGCTTCGAGCTTGCAGTGCGACGGCGAATTCTTTGGGAACAGCGCAAGACCGTAAGTTACTCGCGTGGGGAAACCAAGTGTACGGCCCATCGTCGCGCACAGCCCATGATAGTCGCTGCAATTGCCGTGTCGCTTCGTAAACGCGTGATCGGCATCTGCTCTTAACGAGGAGTCGTTGTGACCGTACGTTAGATTCTTATCAATCCAGCTCATCGCCGCGAACAGCTTGTTGACCGACGTTGATCGCTGCGGAGCAATGTCCTGAATCACTGCTTGGAAACCGGCTGCTTCAGTGATAGTGTCTGGTTTCAGATACGCCACCATGTCTTGCGGCCATTTTTCGGGCAGCTGCACCAGGGAAGGATCAAGATTCCAACGGGCGTTTCGCACCGTTGCGGTGAAGCGGTGGCGAATGATTTGTGCGCCGAGCGGTTTGTGGAACTCAAAGTATGCGAACTTGTTTCCATGAACCGGCTCGACGTCGATCTGCGGCACAACGGCTGCCGGGAAGGTTGTCAGTTTACTGTCGGTGACCTGTTGAAAGATGTCTGTCTGTGGGATCGGCATCCATACTTTCAAGATGTCGGCGTGATAGGGCGGCGTCACAACCGCCGAGAAGTCGACTTCGTAGGTAACCGCGTCGGTGAGCGCTATTGATGCAACGCCTTCGGTCTCAATGAGTGAGCGACACGAATTGTCTTCCGCAAGAATCGAACCGGCGGATGTCAGCAAGCTCGATCCGATGGTGATCGCACAGACGCAGGTTTTAAGCAATTTGTTCATGGTGTACTTTCTTGGCGCGAGTGATCGCAGGGATGCAAGTTCTAAGAATTAAACGAAATCTGACAACATCCCAAATCGATCGCTTCGACGTTGGGGTCCCCGCGATACTCGGGAGCGAGTGAATACAAAACCGCCTTGCCATCACGCTCCGCGCAGACGATGCCAGCATCTCGCAAGGATCGCAGGTGGTGCGAAAGCAAGCTTTGCTCCAACTGTAACGCTTCGTTGATTTCGTTAACGTGTTTCGGTTCGTCCAATAGCTGTCGAACAACAGAAAGTCGCGTTTCATCGGCGAGCACTTTGAGTAGCCCCGCACATGAATTCTGTAAGTTGTCGTTACCCACGAGCAGCTCCGGCGGGCGTCAAGTGCATCGAAAATCAGCAGATGGGGGTATTTTGATATGAAGTATCACTCAAGTCAAATCCGCCACGGACTCACTTGGCACTGCAAGCCACCCATCCTCAAGGATAACTGACAAGTACACTAGGGTCGGACATACCCGAAGAAAAGGTTAACTCATGGCATCCAAACAAATGTTACTCGTTGTTGCTGCTTCGATTCTGTTCACGAGACATTTACTTGCCGCTGACGTCGTGTTCGATGTTGGCGGATTTGAAGATGATATTGTCGACCAAGTGCCAGTTGGCTGGCGGGCGTTTCATCTCGCCGCAATCCCTTCCGTCGAAGTGGTAAGGCGCGGTGTCGATGGATCGCGACACTCGCTGCGCGGCGAACGATCGGAGTCTGGTGGTTGGACCGCTCTGTCACGTGACTTCGACTCGCCGCAACAGCGCGCGATGATCGAGTTCTCGTTCGCATTCTCGAAAACGAGCGGTCGGTCGCTGAACATCTGGACGCATGAACCGGGCGGAAAGGATGCGAGCCAGTTCAATCTGTGCATTCAGAACGGGGCATTGATGCAATTTGATGGTCGCAGCCGCACCTGGGAAGAAATCACTCGGAAGATTCAGCCCACATTAGATCCCCTGAAACCGATTTGGCACCGCCTGCGAGCGATCGTTGACGCAAAACATGCTGGCATAGATTATTGGATTTCCGCACCGCACAGTCGCGAGTTGCCCGCGGCCCCGGTCACCCGGCAAGCGTATCGCACCAACTTGCCAATCGGAGCGATCGACTTGGTTTCCGGAACACGCATCGCTCCCGGTGCATGGTATCTTGTCGACGATCTCGTTGTGACGGCTGGCCAAGATCTGCCAGAGCCACACAAAGTTGAGCCGTTGCGAGAAGCGATAACTCTGTGGACCGGGGCACCGATTACAAGTGCCTTAGAAACAATTCCCTTCGTGCCGAATGTACGGCATCATACGATCCATCGAGCAATGGCCAATGGCTACAAGTTTCTACACGGCGCGGCGATCGTTCATCATGACGGTGTCTTTTATGCCAACTGGGCGAACAGCCCGGTGAACGAGAATGGTCCGCACGAAACACTGCAGGGGAGGCGATCCAACGATGGTGGAAAGAGTTGGTCTAAGCTCGAAGTTATCGGTCCGGGCTTTGACGGAGCCGAACGGCATAGCCATGGTGTACTGTTTGTGCATAACGAGGAGTTATGGACGATTTGTGCCCGCTTTGGCGTTGGCACGCCGGGCCGACGGTTCCCCGGATTGAAGGCCGAAGCGTTTGTGTTGAACGAGCAATCAGATCGATGGGAATCACGAGGCATCGTCATGAAGAACTGCTGGCCGTATGACGAGCCCGTGCGGATGGCCGATGGAAACTTGATCACGGGAGGGCAGGATAAAGATGGATTGCCAGTGGTGGCGATCAGTCATGGCGAGGATCTAACAAGATGGGACTCGACACTGATTCCTTTCGATCCACGGCTCAAACCAAGCTATGCGGAGACAACGGTCTGGGCAGAAGGCAATCATGTAATCGCCGTCATTCGTGGCGGACGCGGTGTTGCGTGGATTTCCACCAGCAACGATTGTGGTCGTACCTGGTCAAAGGCCGGGCCGAGCAACTTGCCAATGCCCCGCGCAAAGGCGTATCTTGGCAAGCTGAGCACGGGACAACTTTACTTGGTATCGAATATCAATAGTCGCGATACGTTGGTGATCTCCATCAGCAACCCGGGCGAGTTGACTTTGAGCAAAATGTGGCGGCTCCGCCATGGCAAATCCGCGCCACCACGATTCTCCGGCAAAGCAAAAGGCAAGCAATGGTCTTATCCGTACGGTTACGAGCACGACGGCAAGTTGTACGTCGTGTACTCGATCGGCAAAGAAGATTGCGGGTTGTCCGTCTTGCCAATCGATGCTCTTGCCCCGTGAAGCCGTACGGCTAACTTACCAGGTTTGTAGTTCACGAAACTTGACGACGTAGAGTAGAATTGCCAAACAGACCCGTCGTCCTAATGCGTCATTCAGAGAGAACTAGAATGCATGCACCGTTGTCAACGAAGCGCCGCGTGCTGTCGCGACGCACTTTTTTGCGAGCGTCAGGCGTCACTCTCGCTCTGCCACTGTTGGATGCGATGCGCCCCGCGTTCGGCGGCGAGTCGACAGCTTCGCCACGGCGGATGGTGGCGATCGAAACGAACATGGGCATCCTGCCTCAGTATTTCTTCCCGGAGAACGCAGGAAGCGAATACGCGTTGAGTCCCTATCTTGAACGACTGGCGAAGCATCGCCAGCAGATGACGGTGTTTTCCGGAGTGAGCCTGCCCGGAGTTACCGGCGCGCATGCTGCGGAGAGATGTTTTCTAACCGGGACTCCACATCCAGAGCGGGGCGGGTTTCGCAACTGGGTTTCGCTCGACCAGTTCGCTGCCGAACAAATTGGAAACAAAACGCGTTTCCCGTCACTCGTTCTCGCGATGAGTAACGAGAGCCCGACGCTAAGCTATACCCGAGGTGGCGCGCCGATCCCGGCGGAGAAGAGTCCGCGGAAACTGTTCGAAACGCTGTTCGTTCAGGGACGACCAGAAGAGATCGAAGCTCGTGTTGAAGCACTTCGACAGGGACGCAGCACGCTCGATTTCGTGGGCGACCAGTCGACGCGGCTGAACCGTTCGCTGTCAGCGGTCGATCGCCAGCGGATGGACCAGTACCTGACCGCCGTTCGAGAACTAGAGCGTCGGCTTCATAGTGCTCAAGAATGGGAGTATCGTCCAAAGCCAAAAGTCGACGCGAAAACTCCTGAGGAGAACAACGACTCACGGCAGTTCGTCGAGCGATCGCGCATGATGTTTGACGTCATTAAGTTGGCACTGCAAACCGACTCGTCTCGGATCGCGTCGCTGTTCATCGATACGACGGTAATTCACAACATCACGCATCACGGCAATCGCCCAGAAGTTCTCGCCGAATTGCGAGGACACGAGGAGCGCCAGTTCGACGCTCTCAACGAATTCCTGACATTGCTCAGCGAGACACAAGAAGAAGACGCGTCGTTGCTGGACCGCACGATGGTGCTGTACGGCACATGCATGGGAAGCGCGAATTCACACTCGAACGTCAATCTGCCCGCGTTACTGGCCGGCGGCGGGTTCAAGCACGGGCAACACTTGGCGTTTGACACGCAGAACAATTACCCACTATCGAATTTGTTCGTCTCGATGCTGCAGCGACTAGGAGTCGAAGTTGACGAGTTCTCGACAGGCAAGGGTACGATGCGCGGACTGGAGATGGCGTAACGAGAATGCGTAGGCTAAATCTCCTTCCCATGCTAGTCGCCATCGGTTTGGTTTCGTCGTCGGCATTCGCGGCAGACACGACAGGTGAGTTCTTCGCTCGCTACTGCAACGATTGTCATGGCCAGACGACGCAGGAGGCGACGCTCGACCTGAGCGCCCTCTCGCAAAACTTCAATGAACCGGATCACTTCCGGCGTTGGGTGAAAGTGCATGACAGGATCGCTTCTGGCGAGATGCCTCCGCGAGACGCCGATCAACCCACTGTGACGGAACGACGGGCAGTTGTGCAATCTCTTAGCGAGTCACTCCTTGCCGCCGAGAGGGCGACGTCAGAAGACGTGCCGCGACTGCGTCGTCTAACTCGGGGCGAGTACGAAAACACGATTCGCGATTTGTTTGACATGCCCGGGATCGCGCTGGCCGGAAACCTTCCCGCCGACGGCACTGCACACGGATTTGACAAGCATCCAGAGGCGCTCAACATCTCACACGTCAACGTAGCGAAGTACCTCGAAGCGGCCGATCACATTTTGAACTACGCCATCGCTACGCGCCCGGAGCCTCCGACGATTCAGCGGCGACGTATCTCGCTGGCCAATCGAGGCGGCTTTGTCGCTCATGTGATAATGAACGGCGACGGCGTGTTGCTGCAGAACAAACTTCCCGATCCCGACTTCCCACCAGCCGCTGATCAGAATCACTTGGATCAGGGCGTTCACGAACGCTGGGGTTCGTTTCGTAACGGATCGACGGTCGGCCTGTTTAGGCACGAGGATGAATCGTTCAATCCGTATCTCATCGAGCATGTCACGATTTACCCCGCGCGATACCGAGTGCGAACGTCGCTGTGGAGCTTTCAGTGGGACAAAGGCAAAATGCTTCCCGGGCGAGGACCGGAAGCAGGACGCCTGTCGGTTGTGCAACTGACCGGTGATGGTCGTGGTGGACAACATCCGAGTTACGTGCTGGGTTATTTCGATGCGACGGATACGAATGCGTTTGAACACGAAGTGGTCGTCTGGTTGAATCACAACGAGATTATCGGCTTTAACACGGCATCGCTTGCTCCGGTCGCGAACTACTCGCGAAAGGGAAGGGCACTCGCGTTCACGGGCCCCGGAATCGCCGTCGATTGGGTCGACGTCGAAGGCCCGCTCTACGAGTCCTGGCCGCCGCAAAGTCACAAACTTCTGTTTGATGATCTGCCGCTCGCCGAGTTCCAATCCGCCGACCATCCTGATGTTCAACCGCCTCGACGAATCCGAGTACGACAACTCGGCGCTGGCCAGAACCGCCCAGATCCGGAACCGGGCCTGTGGACTGTCCAGAGTGATGAAATACTACAGGATGCGGACCGGTTGCTCGCTTCCTTTCTTCCAACACTCTTCCGGCGTCCCGTGCCGGACGACGTGCGACAGCAGTACGTTGCGATAGTCCGAAATCGGCTTGAGGAGGGAGATTGTTTTGAACTCGCGATGCGAGCGGCGTATCGCAACGCCCTCGTCGCGCCCGATTTTCTCTACCACGTCGAACAGGACGATGCGCTCGACGACCACGCGCTGGCCTGTCGGCTTTCCTACTTTCTGTGGAACTCGATGCCGGACGAGCAACTGATGAAGCACGCCGCGAAAGGCGAATTACGGCAGCCGCACGTTCTACATTCAGAAGTCGAACGCCTCTTGCAACATCCTCGCTCGAACCGATTCGTGGAAGACTTTCTCGGCCAATGGCTGAAGCTGCGTCAGATCGCGGCCAATGATCCCGACAAGAAGCTGTACCCCGAATTCAGCCCCTACTTGCAGGACTCGATGATCGCCGAGACGCGGGCGTACTTTCGGGAGTTGCTCGACAAAGACCTCGACGCCGAGCACTTAGTGAAGTCAGACTTCGTGATGATCAATCAGAAACTGGCGACTCATTATGGCATCCCTGAGGTGACCGGGTCGCAAGTGCGTCGAGTCCCGCTCCCTGAAGGTTGTCCCCGTGGCGGCTTTCTGACACAGGCATCGATTCTGAAGCTCACCGCGAACGGAACAACGACGTCACCTGTCCCGCGTGGTGCGTTTGTGATCGACCGAATTCTCGGCACCCCGCCGGAACCGCCGCCTGCGAACGTGTCCGCGATCGAACCGGATGTGCGTGGCACAACGACGGTCCGCGAGCAATTGGCCAAGCATCGCGAGCATCCTGTTTGCTCCTCCTGTCATCAGCGGATCGATCCACCGGGCTTTGCTTTGGAAGCGTTCGATGTGATCGGCGGTTTCCGAAGCCGCTATCGCTCGATTGGCGAAGGCGATCCGGCCGAGCGAGGCTCGATAGACCCGTTTATCGGCATCAGCTTCCGATTGGGGCAGGCAGTCGACGCAAGCGGCGAACTGTCCGACGGTCGGGCCTTTGGCGGCATCCGACAGTATCAATCGCTGATCGCGTCTGATTCTGATCCTCTGTTGCGGAATCTTGCACGACAGCTTGCTGTCTATGCAACTGGGCGGGCGATCCGATTCAGTGATCGGCCCGCGATGGATGAAATCGTTGGGCGCACTCTGAAGCAGGCTGGCGGGGTCCGGACTTTGCTGCACGAACTGATCGGCAGTCCGCTTTTCACCGGCGGCCCGCAGACGATTTCGCGCCCGCAAGATGTCACGCTACGACAGAGCGTCACATCCATCGATCCACCGAGAAGCACGATGATGTCCTCGAATCTTCCCGATGTCGCAGTTCCCGTCATCAGGACGGCTGCGACGGTCGCGGAAGAAGCGATACCCGGTGACTTCCAGTTCGATGACGAACACACAATCAAACTGCAAGTCACCGGCCTCTTCATGCCTGAGCGCGTCAAAGACTTCCAAACTCTGATGAAACAGTTTCAGGAAGCTCGCTTGCGGAACGTCGACTACGAGTCCGCCGAAGCGACGTTTGGATACGCCGCAGACAGCGATCTGTTTCGTAACGCGAATGACGAGCAAATCATCGAGCGCATCAACAACCGCGTTCGGCAACTCTCCAACCACACGATTGGCGTGAAGCCACTGAGCACTCTCCGGCGTGAACAGCTGGAATTTATCGAAATTCCGATCACTGGACTGGACTGCAAAGCCTGTTCTTTGGCTGTCCATGAGACGCTCTCGCGAATCGACGGTGTCGAACGCGCCACCGCCAACTTCAAGGACGCTCGCGCCAACGCGTGGATCGATCCAGTGAAGACGGATCGAGCAAGCCTGGAGGCCGCGCTCAAGCAACGCGGAGTGACTCTCTCGATACCGCCTAGCGGCACGAAGGATTGAGGGCGTCGTCTTCTTCCAAGAATCTCGCTTGACGCTTGCAGTTCGTAGGCTCCATACACTGGATTTGCTGCCCTGCCCTAGCCATGATGGATGATTGCAGATCACAACTGTTCGCGGCAACGTGTGTATTGAATCCTTTGCGAGAGTCTTCTTATGAAAACAGTTTTATCGAGTCTTATCCTGGCCTCTACTTTTTTCGTGGCCGTCGCGGGATTTTCTCAGGAAGCCAAGGAATCTAAACCAGAAGCAAAGCCTCCGACCACGAAGGTGACGGGTGTGTTTGAATCGCGACAGGTGTCCGAATTGTCCGCTGCGACCAAGCAAATCAAGTCGTTGGTCATCAAACGCATCGCTCCTCACGGAACGCTTGTTCGGAAAGGACAGTCGATCGTCTGGTTCGAAACATCAGCGCCAGAAAAGCAGCTGTCGGAAGCCGAGAATAACCTGCGGCTTGCCGAGATCGCGATGCGAGAGTCGGAGTTCGGTCTCGAACAATTCGGGGAAACTCAGAAGCTTGACAAGGCAAAGGCCGAACTGGCTTACCAAATTGCCAAACAGGACTTTGACAACTTTGTGCAGACGGACCGAGAACGACAAGAACTTTCGGCAGAGTTCAGTTTAAAGTCTTCCCGAGCTTCGCTCGCGAACGTACTCGAAGAGCTGGTGCAACTCGAGAAGATGTACAAGGAAGATGAATTGACCGAAGAGTCGGAGGAGATCGTGTTGAAACGCGCGAAACAGTCTGTCGAGAGCTCTCAATTTCGTCTGCGCGATTCCGAGATCAGGACGAAACGCACACTCGCTCAAACGATCCCGCAATCGCAAGCACAACGGGAAGAATCTCTCGCGCGACAGCAGCTGGCTTTCGACAAAGCGATCCGATCATTGGAATTCGACCGTCAGCGACGATCGATCGACTTTGACAAGTCCAAGAAGAAACTCGAGAAGCAAAGAAACGATCTGAAAGAACTCCGAGAAGATCGCAAGCACCTCGTAATTCAGTCACCCGAAGACGGCATCGTCTATCACGGCAAGATCACGCGCGGACGCGTCAGTGATAAAACAAATACCTTGACTGGTGGCTCGACGGTTACGAATGAACAGGCGATTATAACGTTGGTTCGTCCCAAGCCCCTTTTGATTCGTCTCGACGTGCAAGAGAAGGACTTGGGGAAAATCAAAGTTGGATCAAAGGGAACCGTCTCGCCAACTGCCTTTCCCGATCGGAAGCTAATCGGCAAGATAACATCTCTTTCGTATATCCCGCTGGCAAACAACAAGTTCGATGGCTTGATGACGGTAAAGCTTGGAAACGACGAACCGGCGATCACTCCCGGCATGACTTGCTCTGTCGAGTTTGAATCGGAGACGGCAGAGTGATGCGACATTTTCTACATTGGAACTTGGTAGCGATTCAAGCTGCGATCATATTGCTCTCGACGGGAGCTGTTCGGGCAGCTGATCCGAAGATTCCAAATGATGGTCCGCGAACGGGAATTCTGGCCGATCCGCTCGACTTCAGTCAGCCACCTTCCCTGCCGAAGATCGACGCGCCGGCGGTCGGCGAGATAGATGCGTCGATCGATCGAGGTGTTCAGTTTCTCTTGAGCATTCAGAACGCTAATGGTTCGTGGGGTTCCGCGACAAAGACCAAAGGGCTCAATGTCTACGCGCCAGTTCCCGGCTCGCATCACGCGTTTCGTGCCGCGACAACTTCGTTGTGTATCTCAGCATTGCTAGAGGTTTCGCCCGATGAACCCGAGGCGATGGAGTCAGTCGACCGCGCCGAAGACTGGTTGTTGGAGCACGTGTCTAGCTTGCGTCGTGCGACTGGCGACGCGATCTATAACGTCTGGGGACACGCGTACTCGATCCAAGCAATGATCCGGCTACGACAAAGGCACTCCGATGATTCGGTGCGGCGCGATCGCTTTGACGCCTTGATTCGCGAGCAGTTCGATATGCTGCGGCGTTATGAATCGGTGGATGGAGGCTGGGGCTATTACGACTTTCGTTATCAGGCACAGCGGCCAACATCAAGCTCGATCAGCTTCGTGAACGGAACCGTGTTGGTCGCTCTTGCCGAGGCCAAAGCAGCCGGGATCGAACCACCAGAGCGCATTGTCCGACGCGCGCTCGCGGCGACTAAACGACAGCAAAAAAAGGACTTCAGTTATGTCTATGGCGAATATCTGAAGTACAGACCGATGCTTGATATTAACCGCCCCGCCGCCAGCCTCGGTCGTACACAGTGCTGTAATTGCGCGTTGCGGATGTGGGGTGATGAATCGATCACGGATAACGTCGCAAAGAATTGGCTCTATCGACTGTATGTAAGAAACGGCTGGCTTGATATCGGACGCAAGCGGCCCATACCTCATGAATCGTGGTTCCAAGTCGCGGGCTACTTCTACTACTACGGCCACTACTACGCCGCACTGTCGCTAGAGCAATTACCAGAGTCCGAGCAAGGGCCCTATAAACCGCTACTGGCGAAGCTGATGTTGGACCGACAAGAAAAGAACGGATCTTGGTGGGACTATCCGCTGTATAACTATCATCAGCAGTATGGAACTGCCTTCGCACTGATGACGCTTCAGCGTTGCAAGTGAGACTTAGCATCGTTCTTTACTAACCCGCCGAACGCGTTTCCGACGAGCAAGATATTTTTGCTACCAGCGTTAATGGAAACGTCAGCCGCTCCAGCTGTCGTCCGCGTGACGCGGCAACTGGAGATTGTTGTGTCAGTCGTCTCATTGAGTACTAGTCCTGAATCGCAATCACTAAGGTTTAGTGCATTGATTGTGAATCCGTTGCAGCGATTGAGGATCAACGCGCCAGCGTCCGTTGCGAATCGGTGCAGCGTCGAGCTCGCGATGATACATTCTGAGCAATCTTCGAACAAGATTGTTCCAGGTCGCACGAACTGACGCGGGTTAAACGTGTTGCTCGATACGACGACTCGCTGGGAATTTCGGACGTGCAAGTTGGCAGGTTGCGGCGCGAAGAAGTTATTAGCATTGATCGCAACGTCGTGTGCGTAGTCGATGTCTATGTTCGTCGTTGTGTCGCTAAGCACATTCCCCGAGATCGTCACGGAGTCGATGGGGTAGATTTCTTTGCCGGCCAACCGAATGTTGGCTCCGCCGGGTGCCACCTTCTTGCCGCTTGCTCCGCCGTAGTTCGCAGAGTGCTGAATCGTACAACCGGTGATCGATATTTCGGCGATCGATTTGGCCTTGGTTTCTGGTGAACCGGAAACATCGATAAGAATGTTGGCCGTCCTTGTTGGTGTTTCGTCATTCGGCATATTGCCTTCGATGTCGCAGCCTGAAACCTGTAAGTTTCGCACGTTGCCGTCACGGACCACGATTCCACCTTGGCGGTTGTACGAAATGTGCGACGTGCCGACGTTGATCTGATGCAAGTTGACATCATCCAAGTAAATGCCGACGCCCGAGTTTTCGTACAAGTGGCAATCGGAAACGAGAACATTCCGGTTTCGATTGACAAGATGAATGCCGTGACGACACCACCGCACGGAGACGCCAGTGATAATAGCGCCGACCGTCTGCACCAACTCGATCCCGTCTGCTTCGTCATGATTTCCAAGAATCTCGATTCCGGAAACGATCGGCATTCGTTCGTTCCATGTTGTCGGCTTGAAAGACTTTGGCGAGGCGGTTCCTTCGTGCGACCCGACGAATCGCAACGCTGGCCCTGGCCCATCCATCACGATCGTGACGCCACCAGCAGCCTTCACGGCGACGGCCTCGTGATTGGAAAGGTCGAACACTAGCGGCTTCGTGATACGCAAAATCTCGTCTCTGCCCAATAAGAGGTTGCCGTCGTTCTCGTCAATCTTCTGTTGCAGCGTAGCCGCCGAGTCGGGCAGAGATCTTAGGTTCGGAACTTGATCCAAGGTCCCTGTGGCCAACGCATTTGGCACGAGGTAAACTGCGGACAAGATCAGTATGCTGAGAACTTTCATGTCGTTGCATCCGTGTTGCGGAGAGGATTGTTGCCGTATTCGCGCTTCGATGGCGGAACTTATTCGAGCAATGTCGCTGTTTGCTCAGGCGCAGTGATGCCTGGCGGCAATTCGAGGATGCGGATGTTGCGGAAGTGAATCTCCGATCCTTCCGATTCGAGACACAGGTAGCCTTTTCGCATTGAAGAATCTCGTATGGAATTTACGAACTTGCCGTTGATCGACAGCTTTACCGTGCCGTCGACGCACACAACATCGTAGACGTTCCACTCGCCGGCACCTTTGCAACGCAGCTCCCGCGACTGGCTGCGAGACCCTCTCGGATTGTCCGGCGTCGCGGTAAGGCCGTTGGCTCCAAACAATTCACCAGAAATATAGCCAATGTCTTGCGGCTCGCCGTTCTTTTTGCGATGCAGATTCACCCATTCCAACTCCAGCATCTGCACTTCCATTCCCTTGGGAAGACGCCGGCCCTCCGGCACACTCCCTTCACTCCACACGAACACACCCGAGTTGCCGCCCGGTTTCATATGTCGCCACTCGATATGCAGGACGAAATTCTCGTATTGCTTGTCCGATCGCATGACGCCAATTGGCAGGCCCGTGCAAACGAGGAGCCCGTCCTCGACCCTCCAATTCTCCGGCGACGTATTGACGTCCACCCATCCCGAAAGATCGCGACCGTTGAATAGATCAACGAATTGAGCGGCACCTACCGGAGGCTTCGAGTCTTGCGGCTCAGCGTGTAATGAGCCGTCGATGAGCGGCGAGAGAATCGCTGCGGCCAATGCCAGCCTTAATGTCAATACTTGGAACCGTGATGCAGTTTTCATAATGCGACTCTAATGCGATACGAGTATGTTGGAAGGACGCAGTGAATGAATATACGTCTTTAGGCTGGCACTGTCGCGTTCGTTTAACGGCAATTCGCAGACGACAGTATTTCGAGCCACGCAGTCGCCTGCGGATTGCCGTTAAACGAACGAGTGAAAACGACTTAAAAGAAATCAGCCGGCTTGTCGGACCAGGATTTCACCCTTGCCTGGTACCGAAGCATCGCCCGAATACAGTTCGTACGCCCCGTCGCCCGAGTCGCACGGGAGGTCGATGCCGAGCGGCTTCAGTTGCCGCGAGTAGACCTTCAGGAAGTCAGGCGTGTACTGGCATGCATAGGTAAACGTCGGCAACATTGGAATCGGCTTCATAGAAATAATCGTGCCTCGCATCATCCAGGCACCGGTGCGAATTTCGGCACCAGACAGCAAGACGATTGTCCCGCCCTTCATTTGCAGGCCCGTAAAGTCTTTGGCAGGGCCGCCAATCACAATCGTGCCACGTCGCATTCGCATGCCGACTTCGAGTCCTGCTGAACCGTCGACAATTATAGTTCCGTTTCGCATGCCTTTCAGGCTGCCGCGATATCCTGCCCCGATCTGACCGCCGCCATTGCCATGAACGCGGATTAGACCTCTCCGCATTTCAGCGCCGATCCAATCGCTGGCGTTGCCATGGACTTCGATCTCACCGCCCTTCATGTACGCGCCGAGATGCATGCCAACCGAACCATGTACGGTGATACGACCTCGCGACATTTCGCGGCCAATCCAACGTACGCGATGCAGGTCGCCGTGAAGCTCAAGTTCGTCGCTGCGTTCACCATCGACGTCGAAGAAGTCGTCCAATCGGCATTGCCGTTTTCCGTGGTAAACGATCTTTGAACGTATCTCGTCATTCGAAAGCTCAGCGAACGTATCCGGCGAGAGAATCTCGGCTTCCAGCGGCACAGTGGGCTGTTCTTTGAGTCGGAGGGTGATCTTACTCATGAGTTCGGCACGCAGTCACGGATGTCGGGGTTCTCCATACGCTCCATTTCGACGGGGTAGTTCTCGAACGCCATGGTGTAGCAGTCTTCAAATAGCGGCTGCAAGAACTCGTCAGTCCCGGGGTCATAGCTCGGTTTGACGATAAACTCTTGTCCGTCCGGAGTGGCACGAATATCACCGTCCTCGATGACAATTTCACCGCCTTTAATCACGTATCTTGGGTGACTGAACATACGAGCCACATCGTCATCCTCTTCGTAGATCACGATATCAGCGTCGCAGCCGACACCAAGATTCCCCTTTTGGTGCAAGCCGAGCGCCCTTGCTGGCCCAGCAGACATCGCGGTCGCGATCTCGTACAGCGTGTACTCGCGATCTAGCTCTGGCAGTGTGATTCGCCCCTTGATCTTGTCGGGAAGTTTCGTCAAACATTCATTGCGGAAGTCTGCGCACATGAGTAGCTGTATGATTTCCGGATATCGCCAGAAGCAACCACCGTTTGGATGATCGGTCGACAGAAACACTTGCCACGGATTTTTGATCAACAACAACAGCTCTAACCCGACCGCCCACTGGATTGCGTTGACAAGGTTGCTCGGTCGGTAAGTGTACGGAACGATGCCACAGCCCGTCTCGTTCTCGATATCCAAGTTGCCCCATTTGCGTCCCGTTAATTTATACAGCAGATGCTGCCATGGGCCGTCTGCGGTTATCGTAACGGTGTCACCAAACAAAACGGCACCGGCATCCGTCGTGATGTTGGGATGCGTATTGAAGTACTCGGCTAGTTGTACCGTTTCGGATCGCATTTCGTCCCAGTCGTCGCCCCCATACGCGTGATACTGAGAGTGAGCGATATGGGCTCGATGCCCTTCTAGATGCTGCAACGTGTCGAGCGTCGTCGAAATGTTGCCTGGCGCTCCGAGGTTGTTGCAGTGCAGATGCATCGGATGCGGGAGGCCGAGATCGTCGCAGATCATTGCTAACTGAGTAACGATGTCCCCGGGAGTCAGCTTGCTGTAGCCTTCGATTGCGGATGTCAATTGCTTCGCGTCTTTACCCCACTTCCAGGCTGCGACTCCACCAGGATTGACGGCTTTCACTCCGTAGGACTTGGCAGCCCAAATGTACCAGGCAACGACGTTCTTGGCTCGTTCATACTCGCCGTTTTCGAGCAGGTCGAGTACGATCTCGTTGTTCGCCATCAAAACGCACGTCGCCTTGTCCACGATCGGAATGTCGCCCAGTTCTTCGTGTGTGTGGCGCGCAGAGAGAACAGGAACCGCGGCTTCGTTGACGGTCGTCCAACCCATCCCCGCATACAGATAACCCGTCGCAAAGGTCGTCGGAGCCATCCCGCCGAGTCCGGAGCGCCGACTCTGAGAGCGAATGAAGGCTTGTGTCCGACGATGATCTTCGGGAGTCATCGCTCGCGCAAAATTGATCGCGCCGCCCGCGACATGCGTGTGTACGTCGACGCCGCCAGGAAAGACAATCATGCCGGCCGCGTCAATTGTCCGACCGCCGTCGACCGATGCGGCGAACTTCCCGTCCGAGACGCAAAGCTCCCGTACTTCGCCGTCAATTCCATTCGCGGGATCGAAGATTTTTCCACCCGTAATTCGAAGCATGCGTCGCTTTCTGCTTGTTTTGTCCCATCGTTTAACGGCAAGCCGAAGGCGACCGTGCCCGCAATACGAAGTCGCCTTCGGCTTGCCGTTAAACGACTAGTGTTTCTAGATCTGCGCTGTAATCATTTGTTCGCCCTCGGGCATCCAGAACCGCTTTTTGGCAATCGCGTCCTTAATACGGCGAACGACTTCTTCGTCGGTCGGGTAGGGCGATTTGAGAGCTGGCTTTAACGGTAAAGGAATTTCGTCCATCCGATAAGCCGTCCCTGGTGCCGAGATTCCGGCGACGGAGGTAGTGATGTGTACGCGAGAGAGCTTACTGGTATGTGTGATGTGCGGGTCCAGTACGATCGTCGGGATACGAGCGAGATGATCGATCGCCGGCTGAGGCATCGTCGCGCCGGGATCCGCACCGATGATGAAGGCCGCATCCGTGTCGCCACGAACGAGGACATCGACCGTCGAGAACTCGCCCGGGTTATATCGAGGATAGCCTCGGTTAAACGTAATGCCGAACGGATATCCAGTTTGCCAACGCATCACGACATCGGCACCCGTGACATTGCCATGGCCTCGCATCGGCATCGCGACGAACTTGGTGAAAGCGTTCATTTCGGTGGCGAGCGTTAACAACGCCGCCGAGTTCATATGTTTTCCGCGCGTCATCGACAGCCCCATGCCAAAGAACATGCACCCAAACTTCGCTTTCTTCATGCGATCGACAAGGTCGTTGCATTGCTCAAGCGAAACACCGGTTTCGGCAACGGCCTCTTCGCTGACTTTTTGATCTTTAATCAGTGCGCGCAGAATCGTAATCAATTCAAAGTCTTTGCCTGGTCGCACCTGAAGAAAAATGTCGCAAGCTTTCGCGCTCTTCGTCGGGCGAATGTCGACCAGGACCGCCGTCCGATCTTTCCGCCCTCTTGGCAGGAATTTGCTCTTTGGCATCAAGGCGTATTTGGTGAAATGTCTTGGGTGGCACTCCGCTGGATTGCCTCCCCAGTACACAATGAAATCAGCTCGGTTCTTAACTTCACCGAGCGTGCAAGTGACTTTGCCACCCAACTGGGCGGCGATTTCCGTGGGACCATGTCACAAGGATGTGTGACTGTCCAGCAAACCTCCCAAGAGGTCTGCCAGTGCCACACACTCGCGTTGAGCTTCGCAGGTTGTATTGCTCATGCCGTAAACCAACGGCATGTCGGCTTCGTGTAAATATGTCGCGGCGGCTTCGATCGCTTCATCGAGCGTCGCTTCTTTGCCGTCGATCAAGGCGTCTGGATATTTTCGTTCGGCGGTGTGGTTCAAGAACCATGCCGTACCCAAAACGCACGCTTTCTTTGCTTTGTGGATTTTAATCTCGTCCGCATGCAGTTCGATATCATCGCAGACACATCCGCAGAACGTACACGTCGCATTATTTACGACAGTGAGAGTCATGAGTTCTCCTGTTGGATCCTTCGATCTTTGAGCCGAATGCGCTAGCGTCGAGTGTTCAATTCAAGCGGTGGGACGTGACGGGCCCGCGGCTAGCGCCGTCGGATCAATTTGTTTCTTCTTCGGTCGAGTCGTCCGAACTGGACGGCACGAGGAACGTTCAGCCAAGGGCACGGCCTTGGTAAGACCCTCTCACTCGACGCGGCATGAATCGACCTTCTGCCACTTCTTCCCACGCCGGGATTTCCTCCATCTTGACAGGAAGCGTGAAGTGAGGGCTGTCTACCGCCGTTAGATCAACTTCAGATTGTGGTTTGTTCATCGGAGCATTCCTTATGACGCGTTCTTACTCGGGGGCGTCGACCCGCACAACTTCAACTTCCCAACCTTTGGAGGTCGGCATTCCGGTCCCATCCGTATCTCCGTTCATCAACCGACACGTCGGCGGACCATAGGGAATGAACAGCAACCCGTCTGGAACTTTGGCTTCGGTACATTGAAAGACCGCTTCGCCAAACTCAGTGCTGACTCGGACAGAATCACCCGTGGCAACCCCCAGAGATTCCATATCGGCAGGGCTAATCTCTAACGTTGTCACAATCTTCTGGTATTCGTCGCCAAATTTTCCAACATTGATCTGCGACCCTTGTTTGGCCGTCCGGGTGGGGTTCAGGATGAACTTTTTAGGTTGCATAAGAGGAACAGACAGGATGTTGCGAGAATGAGCGGTTCGTTCGAGCTGGCGGGCGAGAAGCATGCACCCCAGGGTACTCGGAACGGGGGTACTCAGAACGGGTTGAAACATCCGATTATAGCTGAAACGTTGCCATTACCAAATCGGTCACTCCAAAGGAATAACCGGCTGTGCGGCGATTTGTCGTGTCGTACGAGCTCGTCACTTGCCATACCTCGCGATTACATGAAGTTTGGTGTGTGCAGATCCGACAAGGTCTGAGCCTGCTCGACAGTAAAGCCGGCATGTTCCAATCGTTTCACGCGGCTTTCATGCATCGTATGCAGCAACTCGCGAAACGCGTCGTGTCCACGACCGATCGCTTTCGCCGTCGTGCTTCCAGCGGCAAGAACAGTCAGTCCGTCTTGCAGAGGCTCGGGGGCTCCGCCAACATTGGACAGCGTCGCAGCTCGCCTTCGCACAGCCGCTTCCAGCCGAGAATAGAGAGACTCGTCGTGAACCAAAGCATGACGGACGTGTACTAGGCCGAAGTGAACGTGCCGCGCCTCGTCGTTGCGCGCTCGTCGAACGACCTCGGCAGTTACTTCGTCCGGCGCATGGTCTTCGATGAACGTGAGCAGGTCAAGGAACGTTCCTTCACCGAGCACTGAAAGTAGGAACGCCGCTTCGGTGAAGTCTTCGAGTTCAAGCAGCGAGAGCAATGATTGTGACGTGGTCGCCGACGAGACACCTAAGCCTCCACCGCCGGCTCGCGCTCGCTTTAGGAACACATCGATATGCCGAGCCTCATCAGCCATCTGGGTCGAAAGGAACATCGCTGTCTCGACATACGACGGATGAATGCGTGAGATAAATTTCGACGGCAAGTAAAGAGCTGATAGCTCATTCTCGGCCAAGAACGTGAAGACCTGTCCGAGAGCGCGTTCGATCGCGTCCGGCAGTTTCGGCGTCTTGTCCCAAGGGATGTCCGTGTTCGCGTTCCATTGCGCGGCGATCGCTTGATCGTACAGCTTGGCAACTTCCGGTGGCGCGACGTGTTCGCGATCGAGGAGCGAGAACGGATAGCGAGGGCCACCTGGCTCGACTCGCGCTCCACGCGGCGCAAAACCGCTAGTCGGGTCCGCATGCTCCGGCATGGGGATCGAATTGAGAACATCTTCGGCCGAGATGTGGCCTTCGTGTTGCGGCAAAGTGATGCCGCTTTCGCGCTCGCCGAGAGGAACAGATAGCGATCCACGTGCGATCAGATGCCGGTCATAATCTTGGTCCGTCTTCTGCCGCTCTCGATACTCGTGGTGCTGAAGTTGACACCAGCGCGGCAAGTCGTCACGCAGCGCCTGATTCACGGAGTTCACGGCCAGCACGCCACCCGGTTCCAACAAGTCGAGAGCCGGACGAATGAGCGCAAGCAATCCAGCTCCAAGAGCAAGATCGCCTCCGTCGATAGCCAAAGCTGCGTTTTCGTTTTGCACAATTCCCCCAGGTAGCTGAACTTGCAAAAGTTCTGTCGTGGCAAACGTCGGCTGAATTTTCGCGAATCCAGCTACTTAAGGAGTCGGACTCGCCAGCGCATCTCGCAGGCTGTTGTATCCATCTTCACGAGGCGGCATCCAGACTTTCAAGCCTTCCAACTCTAACAGCCTTCGATGTTCGGGAACGTCCCACGTCATCCCGAACAAGGCCTTCTTGAACCGTTCGATCTTGCCAGCGTCGAGATCGGGAAGAACATCAAACATACAGTGATCGAATGGCGGCGTCGTCCACAGCGAACGAATCAGGTTTGCATCAACGTGGCCGGCGGACTGCTCGTTGACCCAGATCAGATCGCCCACCGTTCCAGCCTGCGCTCGCCCGTCGGCGACCGCTTCGAGGACGTCGATTTCACTGGTACCGGTATCGCCGTGCTTGCCAACGTCGGTATCAAACTTCAATAAGTTGACTTTCGTCAATTCGACGCCTTCGGCGCGAAGGAAGTGCAGAGGCAGGATTCTAGCTTGTGTCGAATCGCGACTGCCGACGGCCAGCGTCTTTCCCTCAAGATCCTTGATCGACTCGATCCCCGAATCGTTTCGCACGACGACTCGCGAATGGAAATCTTGATCCGAGTCACGCGTTCCCAGCGATATCGAACGGTTATCCGTTTGTTGTTGCACGCGGACATGAGCCAGCGGCGTGTTCCACGCGACGTCGATGTGACCCTTCAGCAGCAGTTCGACTTGCCGTTCGTAGTTCGAGAACAGCACAAAGTCCATCGGCGCACCGTTCTGATTGAAGTGATCACGAATGCCCTCCCAAATCGTCACGACTTTGGCATCATAGGCTACCGCGCCAAGCAGAATCGTTTCATCACTCACGTTCGTTCCGTCCTTATTCAAGAGAAGCGAGCCATAGGAGCGTCGTTCTTTCAGGCAATGCCGAGAGTGTACCAGAAAGTCGTTGCGATGCGTCCCAGCCAGTCGAAGTTCGGGGCACTCCCTGTGTATGGATCAGACGGCCTGCGCGCAACAACTCGGCTAGAACAGCGGTAATCCCGTGAGTGCCCGACCGACGAACTCTTGCAGGTGATCGACGGTGGGTGCCATGACCCAACCGGCGCGTGCGTCGCGGAACATTTGCTCGATGCCGAGATGCCGCGAGAAGGCTGCACCTCCGCAAGCCTTCATGGCGAGGTCGGTTACGTGCAAGGCGGCTTCGAGAGCGGCCATGCGTGACTGGAGAACGTACAGCGGCGTTTCTTCAGTCGGCGCGAGCATCATCTGAGTAGTGACACTTAGCAACGCGCGACTCTGCGCTGTTCGACAACTCATCTCGGCTATGCGTGCTCGGAGGTTTGGAAGATCACGAAGTTTGCTGCCGTCGGTTTCAAATCCTGCGCTCTTTAAATGTGCTTGTGTAGCGCCGATTGCGGCGAGGCACAGGCCATGACCCATTGCTGCAGTGCCAACAGAAAACCAGGGAAGCACGACTTCGAGCATCATGCCCGCGCCCTCTCCTTGCGGTGTGAGCAATTCTCCCTCGGCAACGGCAAGATCGGTGATATCGACTGGGGCCGAATCGTTTCCGCGCAGGCCCAAGCCATCGAAGCTACCCGCGATTTTCACACCAGCTGCATCGCGACGAGCCAAGTAGATGGTCGATTCAAGAGGTGACACGGCGTCTGGTTTCTGAGTACTCGAGACGTATGAATTTGCGTGATTCGCGGACGTTACCCACGACTTGCTTGCGCACGTGACGAAGCCGCCATCTGCGTTGGTGTGCATCTGCGAGACGGGAGCCCAAAACTGCGATCGCGAACCTCGCTCGGAAAAGGCCAATGTCGTCAGATGTTTTCCAGCAGCGACCTGTTGTAACAACAAGTCTCGACCCGCCAGGGTTTTCGACGCTACAAATGTTTGCGAAGCACATACATGCATTACGTAAACCATTGCCGTCGAGGGACACGCCTGTGCGAGCTCTTCGACGACGGCCGCGAACACGCCGGGCGGTTGGCCCTTGCCACCAGCTTCGGTGGGCATGCACAGCCCCAAAAAGCCCGCCGCGCCGAGTTCCGCAAGGGACTCCGCCGGGAACTTGGCCTCGGCGTCGACTTCGACCGCGCGCTGTTTTATTTGTTCGGCGAGTTTCTTTGTATTTGCGGCTAATTCGATTCCAACTTCGTCGATTCCGTAGATGTTTGCCATGATGTTTGTCAGCTATCTCGCCGTTTCAATCAAAAGTGCCAGTTGATAACCCACTCGATACTATTAAAGAAGGCACCGTTTCGTCCAGGGAGCGTCGCACCGTCGACTCGCTCGTTGACGTACTCGATGTACAAATCGACATCCGGAGTCAACGTGATCGTAGTACCCGCCAGAACCATGTTTTGGACGGCATCCGGGTTCTTGTAGATCGAATTCGAGTAGGAGCAGCGATAGGTCACAGCGCCGCGTGTGTAGTGAATTCCGGCCAGAAAGTTGGTGAGTTCATCGCTGGCTCCGCCAGAAACATAATTGACCGGATTTCTTACACCGAATGTTTGCATTCCTTCGGCAAACGCTTTCCACCGACCCTTGGTATACGTCACATCCATTCCGTACGACCAAACCGTTTCGTCAGGCAGAGCGATCTTGCTGTCAATCTGACCAACCATTGCCGATGCCCCGACGGCGACCTGCGACCCATCGCTCCGTGTCCAAGTCGGCACCAGTCGGACAACACCAGTGTTCTTCTCGGTATATCCAACAACGCTCTCGGCATCCGCCCCACCGAACGAGCCGTTGCTTTGATCTTCGTGGAAGAAGTACTGGAAGTAGCTGTCAACCGCGAGGCAATCGTTGATCTCCGTCGTCTTCTCCCACGACACGCCGTAATCGGCGTCTAGCTTCAAGCCATCAAAGTAAGGCGCGTTGCCGAAAAAGACTCCATCCCAGAACAGCCCGAAGCGGTTGTAAAGCTGCCCAGCTTTGAACGTGCCAAGTTCGTCATTCTGAACATAGCCGTACAGTTCCCAGGTCCAAACTTGGTCATCGACAAAGGTGCGGAACGTATCCGTCTCGCGTAGTCGAAGTTCCATATGGCCGCCGATCTTGTTCCCTGCGGCGGTTGTGTACTCAGGGTCGGCATACAGATACCAAAAGTAAGTATCGCGAAGACCTGGGATGCCATAACCACCAGGATTGCCGATCAGGCTTTGATGGAACCAGTGCCAAGCACCACCGGTGAACGGCATTTTGAAATTGCAACCGTTGTCGATCGAAGTCGCGAGATTCTTCAGCCCACCAAGATGCGATTGACAAAAGATAGGCTCTCGCGAGACGACCCAAGGATCGGGGCAGCAGGAACAACTGCAGGAATCGTCTTGCGTGCCAAACGAGGCCAAGTCAACTGCGATGTCTGACGCCGCGGAATCGTAGCCCGTTGCAAAGTTGATATCGTTCGTAGCGGCGTTGCTTGTGACACAGACTACCGCGACTATCAGAACTGCAATTGATCCATTAATACGCATCGAAGTAACCCCGATTTGATGGAATGTAATCCTAGGAGTGCCTCTATTCGCTATTCAGACGGCATCTTGTTGCGCGTAAAAAGGGCGTCGAAGGTGACCCTCGACGCCGCTTGTGCTTGCGAATTGGGAGCTACTGTTACTTTTCGTTCAGCGTCCAATCCCACTCGATGATTTTCAGCTTATACTTGCCCGACTCCAGGAGTTTGCGAACGTCTTTATCGACCCATCCGGTTAGGTAAAGTTCCGGCTTGTTCCCACTGACCGGTCGATCCGGGTCGTCAAGGAACTTTTGGCCGTACCATTCGAATATCTTGGATATTTGGACTTCTCCGCTTTCCTTATCCACTTTGAAATGACGTTCATCGCCGACGAACTTCTTTGCCGCGGCTTCTAGATCCTGGTCGAGCGATTTTGCCGAGTAAGCAGCTGGCATCAACGGTAGGCAACCTCGATCGGCGCACACGACCGCGAAATGGGCTCGCATGTCCTTATAGTTGGCGATCAGTCGATCGTATTCGATCTCGTTGACCGTCAACTTTTCGCCAGCAACGTCGAACTTCAGCTTATCGAAGAAGCCGGCAACATCCTTGGGGGTGTGTACCGGATAGTTATCGAGAATCGCCTTGATGCAGCAGGAATTGTAAGCGTTGATGTAAAACGCGATCTGGCCGGCCCGAGGCATTTTCTTTACGTCTGCTCGACCCTGCCACGCTAGGAATTGTTCGAATCGAGCCATGTCGGCCGCATTCGTTTTCAACGCGCCGTACTGAAAGTAATCCCCGACGACATACTTCTTTAGGATCGCGTCATAATCTGCCGGTGAACCGATTTGTTTGTCGGCCGCCATGACTGGCACTGAAAGGAGAAGCGACGCGAACAGCAACCAAATGTTTTGTTTGAAATTACAAGGGTGTTTCATTCTAGTTTCCCAACCATTTTGTCGAAAGCGTGAAAGTCTATTCACAGACGTGGAGTGCGGGCACCGAAGGTACGACGACAGCACACGGCAGCCAAGACAGTGCTTGTCAGAACATCGCGCCACAATTCCTACAGACTAGCGTGCGGACGTGTGACTTCTCTCCGCAGTCAGAACAAATCTTCAGCGGTGCATTCGACGGTTGTTTATCCAACTCTTTCTCGCCGCATTCCGGATGAACCCGAGCGCGGGAGTAAATTGGTTGGCCACATGCGGCACACCGGCGGAGTTGGTTGTCAGGTGAAGAGGTCATCGAGAGATTTAGTTGATTGTTGGATCGCTCGCCGCCAGTCACTTACTGATCGGAATATAACAATTATTGATGACCGCGATACGCTTGTAAAGCATCGCTTAACCGTTCCACGAAGAGAATTCGGTGGATCAGTCGACGCGTTTGCCCTCTTCACTCGAGTACGCGGCATTGGATACCTTGAAAGCTTCTTTCAAGTTCGGCTGAGTGACGCCAGACGCGGTGATCAGTCTCAGCATTAGCGTGAACGGCGACGGAGCGCAAACGGCTTGATTGCAGTAAGCCAGATCAAACCGCATCCCGCGCGCCGCCAACACGTCGATGTTTGGAGTCTTCGCGATCGAATCGCCGTAACAACCAAGGGCCGGCTTGAGATCATCAACAAGAAGCAGAAGGACGTTCGGACGTTCGGCGGCAGCGGCGCAGTTGATCCACAAGAGCAGTACACAAAATGCTGGCAGGATCGAGCTAACTGATTTGGGATTCATTTTCATGTTCAGTTCGTGAATGTCGCAATCTCAACCGACGAATGAACTTCGCCATCGCGCCCCCACGCGACCGCTGAAATAGCTCGTCAGACTCATGAGGCTGAGCATGATCAAGCACCACGCAGTAGCTTTGCCACCGCGAAGACGATCGGCAAGGTCGAGGGCTTGGACGAAATGGTTTTGCTCGGACGAGAGCAACGTTAATCCAAACATCGCCGCATAACTCGCCGCAATCCCCAGCGTAATGAAGGTCACGACCCACACGGAACTCCAGTCCGGCAGTTGAACTAGATAAACTGCATACGCACACTGCAACAGCCCAACCAAGAGCAGAGCGCACGCCCAGCGACTCAGTCCGTCAGACGAATAGCTCAGCGCGTGTTCGACGATATCGATAACCGCGGGGACCATCCCGATAAGTCCCGTGAGCAAGATCGCTGCGGCCAACCACCGGACCGTTGCGACTTTATCGCGATCCGCTTCATAGCCACGAACGGGTATCTCGACATCGTCGGCCTCAAGTGGCGGAGCCTTACGGGTTGCCGTGCTTGTCGGTTCGGAATCGTCGAATGAGTTTGATGAACTAGTCGCTGCCAAAAGCGCGGGCGCGACGTTGGCGTCGACTAGATCAGAGTTCTTCTTGCTTTCGACAGGATCACTTTGGGGACTCTTTGGGACTTCGTCTTGCTTCGGTAGCGGCGGCGGCTTTTTGGGTATGCTCGGTTTTCTCGGCGATTGGTTTGGCAGCGATTCGGATAGCTCCGGCGTGGTTGGTAATGCCGCGTTTTCGTCCGGCTGGATCTTCGCAGCGGAAAGACCGTCCTCGTTGGTCTGAATCGGCGGCGGATCAGGATCAGGAATATCGACGAGCGATGAAAGAGGCGTTTCGATCTTGGGCCGCTTCGGAGACCGCTTCGGATCCGTCTTGCGCGACTCGAGCTGTGCGCGACGTTTCTCGACAACGTCGGCGGGAACTCGCAGCTTCCGTTCGCATTTGGGGCATTTGA
Source organism: Planctomycetota bacterium (assembly GCA_014381825.1). Lineage (GTDB taxonomy): Bacteria > Planctomycetota > Planctomycetia > Pirellulales > Pirellulaceae. The sequence goes on along the minus strand of JACNKX010000073.1, from coordinate 14,676 downwards.
TTCGCTTCCCCGCCGAACCCGACGAGACCAGCAACTTGCAGCCACAAATGCAACGACACTTTAAAGCCATAAGAAATCACGAACCAAAATGAGGTCAGCAACACGAGACACTGACACCAGTTTCGTAGCGAGCGGGCCGTTGGTCAACGACTTGGAGACGAGGGTCTAGATTTCTCGACGTTCGACAGAGGACCGAGCGAACAGTAAGTCGACCGTATAAGGTCAAAGCGTCGGCATCAAAGAAGTGCTGCTAGACAACGCATCTGTGTCGAGCAGTGGTTCTGATTCGATCAGCGGAAGCGGCTGGTCCGAGCAGACGACGGGCGTGCTTGGATCAACCTGCCCTTCGTCGACGGCGGCTTTTACTTTTAGGAACTCGTCGAAGCACGCAACGAACGCGTCAATGACGACCGGATCGAAGTGTTGTCCCGACTGAGCAACGATAAACGCGTGGGCTTCGTCGCAGGGCATCGCGTCTTTATACACGCGAGCGGATGTTAACGCGTCAAAGACATCGGCGACGGCGGTAATCCGTGCCGAGAGCGGAATCTGCTTCCCGGTCAGTCCGTCAGGGTAGCCAGAACCGTTGAACTTCTCGTGATGCGAACGAGCGATGACCGACGCCATCTTCAGGAAATCGCCGAAGCTACTCTGCTTCGCTGCGTTCTCCAACGCTTCGGCTCCAATAATCGTATGCTGCTTCATGATCTCGAATTCGTCATACGTCAACTTGCCCGGCTTCAATAGAATCTGATCGGGAACGCCGACCTTGCCGATATCATGCAGAGGTGTCGAGCGATAAAACTCGGCCAGGAATTGTCGACTGATCTCGCCGACGTAAGGGCCGTGCTTCGACAAATGTTCCGCTAGTAGTTGGGCGTAGGCTCGCATTCGCAACAAGTGCTCACCCGTTTCCGGATCGCGCGAATCCGCAAGCTGAGCCAGTGCGAACATCGTCAGATCGCGTGTGCCCGCAATCTCCATTTGGCGTTGCTCAAGGCGTTGCGTCAGCAGACTAGCATGGCCTCGCAATTCGTCGTGTGCGTGTTCGAGTTCGTCCAAGCAACCTTCAATGATCGACATCACGCGGCGAGTGTCGGAGATTTGATCGCATTGCCGTTGAAGACGCTGATTTGTCTCGTGGGTTAACCGCCATTTGTCGGTTAGCGACGTCGCCAGTAAACACGTTTCAGTAATATCGAATGGCTTCTTCAACAACATCACGCGCCCGGTGCCCGCGAATTCTCGCAAGATATCCTCGAGCGAGTAGTCGGAGTGGGCCGTGCAGATCACGACCTGCAATTCGTCATCCGCGGCGAGCAACGCTCGTGTCGTCTCGATGCCGTCCCACCCTGGCGGCATCCGAACATCGACAAATGCGAGCGAGTACGGTCGTTCGGACTCTCTTGCCAGCTTGACGAGTTCTAACCCTTGTTCGCCCTGAAATGCATCGTCCACTTCGAATGGTTCAAATGTCGCTGGTAGCGGTGCCTTGCCTATCAACAACTGCTTGAAGGCGTCGAGCGAATCTCGGGATACGCGTGGGGGAGCCAACACCATTCGAAAGTCGTCATGAATCGACTCTTTGTCATCGATAATCAAAACGCGGCGATTGATGTCAGGCGCTGCCATGGTGTGCGAACTGTCCGAAAGCGTTCCGTCCCGGGAACGCAGCAAACCCCTTACCGCCGCCCGTTGGGACACAAAACTATAGCTTCTCCAACACGCTAAGCGTTAAACGCAACGATTTTTGCAGGCTGCGATCGATTTGAAGACTTTGCACCCCTTCGCGGTCGTGTCAATCAATTGTTACGATCGAGCGAATCCTCGCAATCAGTGCGTCGCTCCCCTCGGCCAGGGAGATTTCTTCGCTTTCGCCTGTTTGGAGATTCTTTAGCTGAGTGGTTTGCGCAGCAAACTCGTTGCCACCCGCGATGAGCGCAACCGAGAAGCCACGGCTGTCAGCGTACTTCAGCTGTTGCCCGAGTTTTTTAGGGTCGGGAAAAACTTCGACGCCAATTCCCGCGGCGCGAATTTGAGCGGCAAGCGCCAAGTAGTCACCGAGTCGCTCCCGGTCGAAATAGGGAATGAAGACCGGAGCCGACGTACGGACCTTGGCCAACATCTCCAACTCCTCCATCGCGGCGAGCAAACGATCTAAGCCAAGCGATGCACCGATGCCGGGCAATTCCTGCTTCGTGAACAGACCTGCGAGATTGTCGTAACGACCTCCGGAACAAATGCTGCCGATCGTCGGCAAATCGTCCAGAAATGTCTCGAAGATCACGCCTGTGTAATAGTCCAATCCACGCGCGATCGAAACATCGACTTGAATCCGGTCCTTGTTAACACCGGCCGCGTCGATCCCTGCGAGTACCTCGCGCAATCGACCGATGCCTTCTTCGCCCGTCGCGCTACCCGCGACAAGCGGCTCTAACTGTGTGAGAATCTCGGCGTTCGAACCACTCAGATCTGAAAGCTTCAGTACTTCGCTCGCTTGCTCAGCCGTCGCACCTGATGTCGCCATCATCTCTTCGGCGACTTTTTCTCGACCGATTTTGGCAAGTTTGTCGAGCGATCGCAGCACCTCCGTCGATTTATCCGTCAATCCAAGCTTGTCCAGTAAACCGTTCAGTATCATCCGGTTGTTGAGGCGGATGGTGAACTTCGAGAAGCCGATTGCCTGGAGCAAATCGTGAATGACGAGCCCCGTTTCGATATCGGCCGCGACGGACTTAGTGCCGATCGTATCGAAGTCGCACTGCATGAACTCGCGGTAGCGACCTCGTTGCGTGTTCTCACCTCGCCAGACGCTGGCGATGTGGTAGCGTTTGAATGGTGTACCCAGTTTCGGCACATGTTGCGCGGCGAACCGTGCGAGTGGCACAGTCAGGTCAAAACGCATCCCGACATTGCGTCCCCCGTGATCTTGGAACTTGTACAGCTGGCGATCTGTCTCGTCGCTGCCCTTGCCTGTCAGTATTTCGAGATACTCCAGCGCCGGCGTGTCAATCGGGCTGAAGCCGTACGATCGGTAGACTCGTTGCGCGGTCGCGATCAGCTTTTCGCGCGGGATCATCGCCTCGGGGAGATAATCTCGAAATCCCTTCAGCGTGCGTGGTTGAATCAAAGACATCGAGAGAATCCGCTTGACAAGAATTTTCGTCGTTCGCTGAGCGAACAATACGCGGTGTTCGCTTAGCGAACTGCGACGATGCCCCACTACATAATCGGCAACAACGATGGCTTAGGTCCGCGGATCGATTCACCCGGCTTCTGGACGACGGCCTCGGCATATTCGGCGACTTGCTCGGGCGTCTCAAAGTAGCGATCGTAAACCCAATCGTCGCCGTATTCGCAATCGTCGGTTGTGTAATCACGGCAGATCTGAGGCCGAGTCTCGTAGATGCCACATCGCTGATCGGCTTGCAGATGCTTACAGGCGGTTTGGACAAGGATGTACCAGGTCTCGTCCTCGGTAAAGACGCTTGCTCGGTCGTGCAGCAAGTACCAGCGGATGAAATCGAAATCGCGTTGTGTCTTTGGTGTATCGATCGGCAAGGCGAAATACCGACAGCACTTGGCCGTACAGTGATCACACAATACTTCGCCTGGCTTCATTTCTTCGCGGGTTGGCTTTCGAGTCAGCGTCGCTTCCATCAATGAATCCTTCTTACCGAATTGTCAGTCCCGAACGCCTAAAAGGTAACAAACCAATACGTGAATGAACAGGAGATCGCACACGCACGGCCTGCCAAATCACGTACGCGAGTCGACATTTGCCACTGCCCACCCGAGCCCGCATTTGCTAAGCTTCGAGCTGATAACTCGGCTCGCCAACTCCTTATACACTCGCGCCTTTCATGCAGATCATCATCACCGCCGTCGGACCCGACAACGTCCGTCTTGTCGATCCCATCATCCACTTCGTCACGGGCGAGGGGGCGAATATCGGCGAAGTTCAGATGTATGACCATGACGAGGAAGCTTTGTTCGCGATGTTGTTGCGAATTGATCTGCCAGCCGAGCGGCTCGACGCGTTGCGCCATGCGATGAGCGAAATCGGTTCGATGAAAAATCTCGCCGTTCGTGTTTGGTCACCCGACGAACGAGCATCGCGCCCGCGACTAGCGATTTGCACAACGTACAGGCAAGAGACACCGCTGGCCCTCCTCCGTGCGATCCGTGACGGGCACATCAACGCCGATCCCACGGTCATGATCAGCAATCGCGACGCGTGCCATGGGATTGCTGAGCAGTTCGACGTACCGTGGCACAACATCGGCGATTCGCAAGGGCGCGTCGACGATAATCAGCTTGTTGCGTTGTTCGATCAATACGAGGTCGACTACGTGATTTTGGCTCGATACATGCGAGTCCTGACCGCGGCCGCTTGCTGGAAGTACGCCGGGGGACGCATCATCAACCTGCATCACGGACTGCTCCCCAGCTTCCCAGGCATTCGCCCTTATCACGACGCCTATGCAAATCGGATGCTGACCTACGGAGCAACGTGCCACTTCATCGTTCCCGAATTGGACGCCGGTAACCAGATCATCAACCAAGCGACGTTCACGGTCCCGCCTGGCGAATCACTCGACAACATCATCCGAGTTGGCCAAGCTGATAACGAGCCCCGCTGCTTGGTCGAAGGCGTCCGCCGCGTCGTCGATCGTGAAGTGCAATTGCACTTTCATCGCGTCGTAGCGCGAAAATGAAGCGGGCACTTTGTGACCCATCATCTTCTGCTTCGCTCGCCTTTCGCCGTGAGGGAAAGCACGGAGTCACGTCCGCACTTACTCAAGTGCGGAAGTCAACGGACTAACTGTTCCCGGCTCTTTGAGCATGCGGAACAAGTCGCTCTCGGTGGACATGATCAAACGCGTGTCGCTGCCGAGCGTCATTTTCAAAACCTCTAGCTGGCGAGTGAACTCATAGAACTCGGTCGACTTACCGTACGCTTCTGCCGTCAACTGAATCACTTGAGCATCGGCCTGACCGCGAATTTCGGACGATTTCTGTTTCATCTCGCCCTCAATCAGGTCAAGCTCCTTTTGAGTCTGACCCAAAATGCGGTTTTGCTCCTCGATCGCTTCCGACTCGTAGAGTCTGGCGATCCGTAACCGCTCGGAAATCATTCGCTCATAGACTGTCTCGCGTACCGAAGCGACATAATTGACTCGTTTAATGCGGACCTTAACCAACTCGATGCCATACTCGGCCAGATCCACGCCCTGCAGGATTTCCTTCTCAACATCGTCACGGCCTGCGCCTTCGACGCGATCGGCTTCCATGCGTTCCAGTTCTTCGGTTTCATAGATCAATTCGTCGTTCGACTTGCGGACAACATCTATCAAATTGTGTTTCGCAACCGTGTCACGGACTGCTGAATCAACCAAATCGTCAAGGATCTTCTGCCCCCGTTGTTCCGAACGGACTTTCACAAAGAACGTCATCGGATCGGCGATCCGCCAGCGTGCCCAGACATCGATGTCGATTCGCTTCTTGTCTTTCGTCTGCATGCTCTCCGGCGCGCCGTCCCACGGGAGCCAACGCTTTTCTAAGTAGTTGGCTTCTTGGACAAAGGGTGTTTTGAAGTGCAGCCCGGCGTCTTGAACTTCGGCGACGGGCCTGCCGAATTGCGTGACAATGACTTGCTTGCCTTCCTCAATCGTGTAGGCGCTGGCGAACAACACAAGCAACGCGAGTGAGGCAACAACAACAGCTATGACGACCGCTCCTGATTTCATCGTAGCGATCCTTTCCTCAAAATCGTACTCTTGTTCGCGACGGGTGATGCTGAGTCTTGGTCAAGATTCAACAGCGGCAAAACACCTCGAACCGACTCGTCGATGATCGTCTTCCCACCGGTTGTCACCAGGATCTCTTCCATCGCTTCCAAGTACAGCCGTTTTTGAGTTATCTCGGGTGCCTTTTCATACTCCTCTAGTTTTGAGAGGAACGCGTTTACTTCACCGGTCGTTTCGAGAATCACTCGACTTTCATATCCTTCCGCTTCCGCGATCGCTTGATCCTTGGCCCCACGCGCCGCAGGAATCTTACTGTTGCGTTCACCCTTTGCCTCGTTAACGACTTGTTCCTTCTTTTGCCGAGCGCGGTCGACCGCTTGAAAGGCGTCCTGGACGGCCACCGTGGGAGGCGAAGTCGTTTGAAGCTTGACCGTCACAATATCTACGCCCGTTTCGAAGGAATCCAATTCGGCTTGGATCAGTTCTTCCGCTTCCTTCGCGAGTTGTTCTCGGCCCATTGTCAAAACAAAGTCGATGCTCGAATCGCCGACGAGCTTACGCATCACCGACTCGGAAACGTCGCGAATTGTGTCGGGAACGGCTGCGTTCACATCATCACCAGATCCGCTCGGCAGTGCGCGGCGGCTGATCGATTCTGTACTACCGACTTTAAACAGGTATTGCATCGGGTCCTTGATGCGGTATTGGACAATCCACTCGACGTGACCCAGATTTAAGTCGCCCGTCAGCATTTCCGCGACCGCAAGATCGTCGGTGGATTTCTGGGCATACTGCGTTTGACGCCCCGCTTGTTGTGTTTCGAATCCAAACTCCAAGCTCTGGATTCGCTGAACCGGAACCTGATAGACCGCGTCGACTGGCCACGGCAGCTTCACGTGCAGGCCTGGCGGGACCGTCGTCACCTGCTTGCCGAAACGAAGTACGACGCCCTCGTCGCTCGCTTCGACACGATAGACCATGGACCACGCGCCCAGCAGCAGGCCGAGTACGACCGCTCCGATCACCGTGAGCTGAATGAACTTCCCGATCTCGTCCCAGCGTACGTTGTCGGCGGGGAACTGCCTCGGTCTTCTGCGATCGAAATCGTCTCCTGACATCACTGGACCTTCTTTCTTGCGAATTTGGCAACGACGGGCCGCCGAGTGTAACCATCGCCGACCGAATCAAGAACAGCGATAACCGCGGATGCTAACATCTTCGTTCCAGCAGTTTGGTCGACGACAAGCGTTACGCCGTAACTAGAGTCGTATCTAAAGTGGCGTGCTTGAATGTGCGATTAACCGGTCGAAAATGAGCATTCGCGAGGCATAATCGTAAATTGCCAGATTCGTCGTGGCCCGTAATCGTCGGAAATGCAATCCGAACGACCTCGCGGAAGAGCTTAGATTATCTTATAGAGTTATGGATACGATGTTGCATCCAGACTGCGGTGATGCTGAATCCAACAAATACTCTTCGGAAACATTGGTATGTCTGACGTCGTTACTGGTCCGCCAACAAAAGATGCGGAGTCTTGCAAGCCAGTGCGTCTGAACAGGCCTCCCGCCGCCACGCGACAGTTTTTCTGGGCGTACCTGGGTGGATTCATCGCTCTGCATTTGCTGGCTCTGCTGGCGTTCGTCCCCTGGCTATTTAGTTGGACAGGAGTGGCCGCCGTATTTATCGGTAACTACGTTTTCGGATCGCTGGGAATTAATTTAGCGTATCACCGACTGCTAACTCACAGGGGTCTGACGGTGCCTAAATGGTTCGAGCACACGCTCGCTATTCTCGGCGTGTGCTGCCTCCAGGATGCTCCGGCTCGATGGGTCGCCATCCACCGCATGCACCATCAATACTCCGACCAGCAACCCGATCCGCACAGCCCACTCGTGACGTTCTTCTGGGGACACATGGGTTGGCTTGTCTATCAAAACAAGTACTTCGGCACGGCCGATTTTTACGATCGTTACGTCCGTGACATCCTGAAAGACCCATTCTACTTTCGTTTGGAGCGAAATTTCATGCATTGGTGGGTCTATCTGGCGCATGCAGTTGTGTTTTACATCGCAGGGTTTGCTGCGGGCTGGTGGATGACCGGCTCGCCGTCGGGAGGAGTTCAGTTCGGCGCAAGTATATTGGTGTGGGGTGTCTTCGTCCGCACCGTGTACGTTTGGCATATTACATGGGCCGTCAACTCGGTAACGCACCTTTGGGGCTACCGAAACTATGAAGTCTCCGACCAAAGTCGCAACAACTGGATCATCGGCTTGACCAACAACGGCGAAGGGTGGCACAACAACCATCATGCGTTTCCACGTTGTGCGGCCCACGGTCACAAATGGTGGGAGTTGGATCTGACGTACACCTTCATCGTGCTGCTTGAAAAAATAGGTGTCGCCAAGGACGTCGTTCATCCCACGCCCGAGCATCTCAAGATCGAGGCGAAACACGCTGCGTCGGGTTGAGGCAGTGTCAGAGAAGTTTCCTGTTCTGCCCCGGAGCGCACGCGAACTTAGCGTATTGAGCCCGCTCGTCACCTTTGGCACTCACTCTTCCTCCGATTGAAAAATGCCATCGGGCGATCCCGATTGCGTCGCGAGTTTTAGCGACCTGGCAGTTTTCGGTTATCGATGGCTGCGGTACCCGTGGCTGCCGCGATGGTAGTCGTAATGACCGCTTCGATGTAAGTCGTAGTGACCGGGTACATAGTCGATGTGGTTGCCGTGGCGATAAAACTGGCCGGGGTGGTAGTCGTAATGAGTTGTGTCGTGGTAGTCATAATGGCCACGGTTGCCGCGTCCATAGTGGCTAGATCCGTAGTGGCGGCCTAAGTTGCTTCTGCGATAGTAAGAGGTGTGCCCTCGGTGGTGGGGAGTTCCAATGTTAACGTGGAACCCACTGTTACCAAAGTGAAAGCCAAATGGGCTGGCTGCCTCGGCATCGGAAGTACCCATCCCGACTAAGGCGAATCCAACGATGACTGCGAGTGCTAATGTGATTTTCTTCATGACTAATTCTCCTTGATCTTCGATCCACAACTGGGTCACTCGTGGACCGCTCCACGTGCGTTGATTTTGTAAATCGCAATCAATGTGCCAAATGGACTAAAGTCCACGAGCGATTGAAAATCTTACATTTGTGGGGAATTCTTGTTCTCGACTTGTCGCGGGATCGACACGAAGTGTCGTCAGTTCGATAGCGGCATCGAAAGGACCCCGTCACGGCAATCCAACTCGATAACTTCGATCGCGCTTGGCGACCTAGTCGAATGAGCTTCGCGATAGCGCCCGAAAGGGTTGCTCGTTGAAGATCCTCCCTTTATGGTCGCACGAGGCGCTGAACGCCGGGGAACGCACGCTTCTGCATACGCTTGTGCAGTGAATTCGCATCTGCAAGGACGAAAGTAACATGAGCCGAGCATTCAACGCGCGAGATCCAAGGTTACTCCGGAACGTACCGCTAGTTCTCCTCGCGAATGCCCTACTTCTCTCACCCATCGCATTGGTCACCGCGGATGAACTGACAGACCAGAACTGGTTTCAATGGCGAGGCCCTCTCGGTACTGGCGTTGCCCTAAACGCTGATCCGCCGATCGAATGGAACGAGACGAAGAACATTCGTTGGAAGGTAGCATTACCCGGCAAGGGCCACTCGACGCCGATCGTCTGGGGTGATCGCGTGTTTGTCACGGCGGCGATACCCTACGGGGACGAGCTTGAACCAAGGTACAGTGGCCGCCCCGGTGCTCACGACAATTTACCGGTGAAGCAACATCATCGTTTCGAAGTCCTCGCGATTGATCGACGCACCGGAAAGATCCTCTGGCAGAAGACGGTGCGCGAGGCGCGTCCACACGAGGGAGGTCATTACACTGCGAGCTTGGCGTCCAGCTCGCCCGTCACGGACGGTGGGTCCGTCTTCGCTTTCTTTGGATCTTACGGGCTCTCTTGCCTCGACATGAACGGCAATGTGCAGTGGCAGGCCGATTTAGGCGACATGCATTCGAAACACGGGCACGGTGAAGGAAGTTCCCCGGTACTCCACGGCGACACGCTCGTCGTCAACTGGGATCACGAAGAACAATCGTTTCTCGTCGCATTCGACAAACGAACTGGCCGTCCGCGTTGGAAAGTGACTCGCGAGGAAGTCACATCGTGGGCGACGCCAATCGTCGTCGAACATAACGGCGATCCACAACTCGTCGTTAGCGGAACGGGTCGCGTACGCGGTTACGACTTGTCGACAGGTAAAGTCATCTGGGAATGTGGTGGGCTCTCGGCAAATATCGTTGCCACACCCGTAGCAGCGGACGGGATGGTGTTTGCCGGCAGCAGCTACGAGAAACGTGCAATGTTGGCCATCCGCCACGAGGGCGCAAAGGGCGATATCGCAGAAACAAAGCACGTGGCATGGACCCGAATGACGGGTACGCCCTACGTCCCGTCACCGCTGCTATACGGAAACTCACTCTATTTTCTGCGTCACTACCAGGGAATCCTTTCGCGTGTAAATAGCAAGACAGGCAAGGACGATGGTGGCCCCTTTCGACTCGGCGCCATTCGCGACGTTTACGCGTCACCCGTCGCCGCTGCGAATCGCATCTACATCACTGACCGAGACGGCAGAACCCAAGTTATCACCCACAGCGACCACCCCGACGTCCTGGCAGTCAATCAACTCAATGACAGCTTCAGCGCCTCGGCCGCAATTGTTAACAACGAGTTGTTCTTGCGCGGCGAGCGATATCTGTATTGCATCGCGGAAAAATAAGTCGCGAACAGCTTGCCTAGGTTGCGTCAGTAGGTACCGCCGCGGTTTCGAGCAACTCGAAGTTATTCACAATAAAGAGTAGGCCGGGCAGGACTCGAACCCGCGACCAAGGGATTATGAGTCAACAAGTTACCCCCGGAAACCCAAGGGAAAACACACATTCTCGTGATTGCGCAGCGGCTGGCGCAGCAGTAGAACTCGAAAACGGTGCGATCGACCCCGATCTACGGGTGATTATCGAACGGTGGGCGGACCTGCCCGATGCGATGAAGGCCGGCATCATCGCGATGGTGCGAGCGACTGGCGAGAGAGATAATGGATCAAATTGGCGAGCGCTCTGGGGATGCTTGCGACCTTGAGCTTTCACTATCCTTCTTCGCTCCCGAGAGACTTGAGAAAACGGAACAGCTACCTGGACTCGGGTGGGCGCCATGCTTCGTCTGCGAAGCGAATGGAGGAGAAATCAGCCGACTACTAGATTGCCTATCGGAAAGTGAAGTGGAACCAAGTATGAGCATCTTTTCACAGGCAACTTCCTCGAACCGCTTTCGATGCGGACAGCTCTTTGCCTTCGTTGGCTTCTTGAGGGGTTTCACGCGGGAGCAATGATGCCACCAGTCCAGCAACTACGGCAAGTATTGCGACTTGACACTTGTAACCCACTCGCTAATCCGCAAGCCGCAATTCCGCCAGCTTGAGCGTTTCCTGAAGCGAACTCACGAATCCGTAGACGCTGTAGTCATAACACGGACCGTTTGGTTTTATCGCCTCGAATTCCATTGAATCTTGGTTGATGATCGTGTCGGGATTTACACCAAAATCAATAGTGACACGGCCCTGCAAATACCTTGATTGTGAAGGCCAGTCATAACCGTGTGAGCCGCCGATACGAATCAAGCTCGGTTCGCCATTCAGCGGCGATGGAGCGTCATTCGGAAACGACATTCGTTCGAGTTCTCTCCACGACTCTGGCCATCGGCCGCTTTCGTGGACAAATTGTTCGACCAGACAAATTGTGAAGAGCGTTGCGTGTAGATTCTTCTCGGCTTGGAGCGAATCCGATATGGCCCTGTAGAGCATGCACGCACCGACGAGCAGCATGGCGATAGTCAACGCAACGATCACGAAGCGAACATACGAATACCACGTGTATTGTCGGGAACGGGGGCCTTCTGCCAAACGGGCCATATATTACCGTCGAGTTGACTTGCAAGGGCGTTGACTACGACGCCAGCTTACCGCACGCGACCTGCCGTGAACAATAGAAACCACCACGGTGTTTTTCGTCGCCTATTCAATGTTAGGCACGACGTCCTGTCGATCAATCGACAGGACGCGGGATGATTTCAGAGTATTCGTTCTGGACAGCGATCGCCGCTCCGCCACGAACCATTGCCCCTCGCGTCATCAGTAGGTGACGGGCACTTTTCCTGGGGGATGGCCAGCCGCACTTTTTCCCTTGTATCCCATGAGACAGCAACCTCTCGCTGCCGCTTCCACGTCTGTCTGACAATTCTGTAGAACTGTCCCAGGTTGTGTAGGCGTTGGGAACTTGCGCAGGCAATCGACGATTTCAGCATCGGTAGCGTCTTCACACTTCTTCCCTTTTCCACTGCCCGATGCAACGATTCTATCGTCATGCCCTAGGTCCGTGAATATCGCAAAGATGCACAGTGCGATCAGACTTTCATGATAGTCGACACAGTAGTTGGCACGCGTTAGTTTCGTACACCACCAGCCCTCCCGATCGAGCGGTACCTCGCGTGGCGTGCCTTCAATGACCTCACCGCCAACCCCAATGCGAATCATGCCCTCGTTTGTGGTCCAAATATCAACATGAAGCCAGCCGCAGGCACGAGGAATGCAGTCTTGCGCCAATCGGCCGCAAACATAGTATTCGTTCTCCTTCGCTGCAGGCTCAGATCTCCGAACTTTCACGCGACTGGGCGTTTTTGCTCCATTGATTGGATCGTTCAACGCGTAGGCGTACGTGTTCCCGTTGGAATATTGGCCAACGTACCGCCGCATCTCCGGAACGGGGCTCAGCGGTACGACACCATTTGCAGGCAATGGGTCTCGCGACATGAATCGACCGAGTTTGGGTTGATACATCGTAGTTTCCTTTATGAGAGACGTAGGGTTTGGATTAACGACTGTTGAGCCCGTATTCGCCTGTTGCCTTCTTGAATCCTTATCGCTTGTTCGGAAACAGAAGCAGCTTGCTCTGCCGATGTGAAAGGCAAATGCATCTGTGGCTGTACCGACACTGGCGGGAGCGGATCGGCCATTTCGGGTGGCACCACTTGCACCGGTGTGCCCGGCGGAAGGTGCGTAGGAAGTGGCTGCCCAGCGGCGACCCGTAACGGCCTGCCAACTGGCAACGTGGGAGCTGCCTCTTCCGGTGAGACGTATTGAATTGGAGTGCCGGGAGGCAGATCTTTCGGGGGCGCAGTACCTAATGCCACCTTTACAGGTTGTGGAATCGTCGGTAGCGACAATTGCTTCGATTCTCGGTGCGCATGTGCAAGCCGGCTCTGCTCATTGATCTCGCGTAACCACTCTCGCTGTTCTGCGTTGCGGCGATCGAGTTGATGTGATCGGTAAGCATGCAACCACTCGTAACGCGGGTCGTCTGGTGCCAGCTGGCGAGCAAAGTAGTATGCCTTGAGTGACTCTCCGCGTTGCCCGAGTTCCCACTGACACTCCCCGCGTTGCACAAGGAAGTCAGCAAGTTCTTCCTTGTCGGTAAGTGAACGTAAGTATCGTTTGTGTTCGAAATCGGACTCCTTCCAAATGTGCGGCCACTGGGTGTAGTGTGAGTCGTCGTAGAAAGCGATACCCTCCCCAGAGCCTTCAACATTGAACCTATCGGGTGGAATCCAAAACTCTGTCTTTGGATGATCCCATTCGACTTGCGTCCCGCAAGGATCTTCCCAGCGAAAGAACAAATGCTCCTTGGTCTGTACCAACTTAACGGGATAGCCGAGCCGACGGGCAACTGACACGTAAACGACAGGCATCGAGGCACATGTTCCGCCTTGCCCTTTCTCATCAAGAATGCCATGGACGAATACATCCGCTGGATCGTGAAAGTCAGGATCGAATTTGCGTGCGGGGTTGTAGATCACACCGCAGTCTTGCTGAAGGACTTGCAGCAGGAAGTAGCAGCAGAAGCAGCCAAATGAATTACCGTAGTTCTGCTCAGACGGCGGTTGATTCGACTGCGGATCGAACCGATACATGTGGCGAAGAGTCTCGTGTTTTACGCGGTCAGCCCAGTCATCCAGCTTGTCGAAATAGGACGCGGGGTCGATCCCTTCAGTACCTGGAAGGCCGAGCGACGCGGCAAGATTCAGAGCAACGATATCATAGCCAGCTAGGACGTCATCCGAGGCTGAACAGAGATCCCAGCAAGAATGAGCCAACTCGGATTTTGGATAATCGCTCACGACGGCTTGCCCTCTCTGGGTGTCATGGGGAATCTGAAACGACTCCAATATCAGACGATTCTTCACGTTCGAGTTACTCCGTTTCGATGCGTGATTGTTCCTGTATCAATCTCTATGCAGCGAGTCCGATTGTTTTGCCAAAAAAACTTCAACTATCTCAATCGTCTTCTCTTAAACAGATCGAGTTCGAAAAGTCGTCTTTTGACATATTGCGGATGTTTTTTCTCTCATTCCGAAAACCCAGCACGATCGGGGGGCAATGCCGTTTGAAATAGATTCCCCTCGGTGAAGCCTGCATTTGACCGAGCACAGAAGATTGCTGATTGGCAAACGATTTCAAACGCCACACGACATCGCTCGCAAAGCTCATCCTCATTTGCCTATTCGCAGCGAATGCACTTTGCCCCATGCTTCATGTCCATTAGCAGTTCGTGATGCATGCTTATTGTTGGGCAAGGCTTCCTGCATTTTCGTATTGTTCCGAATTTGTCCTAGCACGCTACTCTGTTGCCTTGACGTCTCATCTGAGTAGCCAGCCTGCTTCATTTCCTTTCGCCCCGCTGGGAATAGAGCATGATCCTGGACGGGACTTCCTACTCGGTAACATCCTGACTGGTCTCAACGTGCCGGGTATCCACTTTGGAGTTTTTGAGGTTCCCCAAAGTTAGTAGACAGTGAGTCATCTTATGTCATGCTTGTCATGA
>JACNKX010000042.1 GCA_014381825.1 Planctomycetota bacterium | reverse complement strand
TAGCAAAACGAAAGTCACGGTGACGCTGCGAGTGCTCGATTTCAACCGACGCACACGCCTGGAAACGATTCGATTCTCGCTTCGAGTGCGCAGTGGAGAACGCGACATAAAGCTCCAATCAGATTACAAATACCGAATCTACACGGCCGCCCAGTTTCAAACGCTACTTTGCTCCGTACCGGAGTTCGAGCTCTGCGACGTCTACGACTTCTGGTACGACATCGACGAGCCATTGCGGCTGAGCAACGAGTTGGGTGACGCGGTGTTCATTTTGCGGAAACACGGTTGATCAGATGGTCGCATTTGGTTGATCGAAAGGCGATAATCGGGCTGACCCGCATACCGATTATGGAGACTGCACAATGCACCCTCGACGCGTCGTCCAACTGTTTTTGCTTGCTGGCATCTCGATTTTCACGTCGCTCGCGCCGTGCTTCCCCCACGAAGGTCACGATCCGCCGCTACTGGGCGGCATCTTTCCACAGATATCTCCCGACGGCGAGTCAGTCGTCTTCTCGCATCAAGGCGCGATTTGGCACGTTCCACGCGAGGGCGGAGTAATGCAGCGACTGACGGAGGAGAAGGGCTTTGATGTTCGTCCAACTTGGTCGCCAGATGGAACTCTCGTTGCGTACATTCGTGGTCGAACTGCGTTCGCTGGGCCCGTTCGTATCATGGATATCAGCGACCGGACGCTGCGAAACCCACCGAAGCCGATCGGCACGAAAGACAAATTAGCATTCTCATCGGACGGCAAACAGTTACTTGGCCTCTTTCATCGCGAAGGAAAAGGCTACTCGCTTTGTTGGCTCGATATCGAAAGTGGAGAGCTTGGCGACGAGTTGCACAAGGACGTCCGAGGCCTTCGATATGCCTTGTCAGCGGACGGACGATCCATCGCCCTCGCAACTACTCACGACATCAACCAAGAGCAAGGAGGCAACAACGGGCCTCAATGCGACCTTTGGACGATGCCGACAAGCGGTGGCGAACCAAAGAAAGTCCTTGAGTTTCCCGGTCGTGTCTATGACGTAGCGTGGAACGCGGATGGCAAGTCGCTGATCGTCGTTAGCAACGTTGGTGGCGTACACAATGATCTGTGGCAAGTGCCAATCGCCGATCCTGTACAAGGCACCAGAAAGCTCACGTTTGGGCAAGCCGATGAAGATGCGCCGAGTTCAGATCGCGAGGGGCGTTGGCTGGTATACACAGACAACCACCGTGGCCCAACATCGCTGGTCGTGCGTGACTTAAAGAGCGGACGTGATTCGGTGGTTACGTTCTCCGCGAGAGATTATCAGCAACCGACAGGGAAGTTGTTGCTGTCGATTCGCGACTCGGATGCCGAACCTTTCGTGACCGCACGAGTCACGTTGCAAAAACTCGGCGGCAAGTACCACGCTCCGTCCGAATCGCTTTACCGGATGTTGGGCGAGCACATGCATTTCTACTGCGACGACGAATGTTTGATCGAAGTGCCCGCTGGTCACTACGTGATCACGGTTGCTCGTGGACCTGAATATCCAGTGGTTCATCGAAACCTCTCGATCACGACCAAATGGGATACGGAAACGACGATCGAACTGGAACGCTGGACCAACCAACGAGAAAAGGGTTGGTACTCCGGCGAGAGCCATATCCACGCGAATTACGGGTACGGCGAATGGTACAACTCGCCGCGAACGATGCTCGCACAGTCAGCCGGCGAAGACCTGATCGTCAGCAACTTCATGGTCGCCAACTCGGAAGCCGACGGAGTGTTTGATCGCGAGTACTTTCGCGGAGCCGCTGACCCGCTTTCAACCGACGCAAACATTCTCTATTGGAATCAAGAGTTTCGCAGCACAATCTGGGGCCACCTGACGCTTCTCAATTTGAAGCAACTTGTCGAACCAATCTTCACCGGGTTTGCTCGCACGACGCACCCGCATGACCACCCGACGAATGCCGATATCGCCGACCACACGCACGACCAAGACGGACATGTGAACTACACGCATCCGGCTCACAACGTGCAAGATCCGTACTTGAGCGCCTACGCGGCCAAAGCTTTGCCGCTGGACGTCGCGCTCGGCAAAGTCGATTCGATTGACGTGATGGGCTCGAACCACCTCGCCACGATACCGCTCTGGTATCGGCTGCTCAATTGCGGCTTCAAGGTTCCTGCATCCGCTGGCACCGACTGCTTCTTAAATCGGGTTCGCAGCCGCCTTCCTGGGCAAGCGCGCGCGTACGTGAAAGTCGAAGGTGATTTCAGCTATGAAAAGTGGATCGCAGCGTTGAAGAAGGGGCGAACGTTTGTCACGAACGGGCCGATGTTTGAGTTCACGATCAACGATCACCAGCCCGGTGACGTTATCACACTTGAAGAGCCCGGCTTGGTACAAGTCAAAGTTGCAATTAAATCACAGTATCTGCTCAACCAGTTCGACGTGATCTACAACGGCGAGACGGTAATCGGTGGTGCCTTCCCCGCCGGCTTCAATGGAAGGGAGTCAACGCGATTCATTTCGATTCCACGATCCGGTTGGATTGCCATGCGAGCCGGTGGCCCCTCGCATCCCGACCAACCTGGCGGCTCCGTCTTCGGGCACACGAGTGCGGTCTATGTTGAAGTCGCAGGCAAACCTATCGACGCCAAGACAGATGCCGAATACTTCGTCAACTGGATCGATCGACTTCGCACGGACATCCGCCGTCGCAATCGCATCCCTAGTCGGCATCAAGTCCATGTCGAATCACAGATTGCGGAGGCACGCGAAGTGTTCAATAACTTGCTTGAACAGTCTGAGTAAGCAGCGTACGGCAGCCTTCGTTTTACCTGACGGAACAGCGTTGATGACTGTCAAGCCAAGGAGGAGGTAGCCACGAAAATCGCAAAGAGTCGCAAAATATTAGGCGAGTCTTCTTTGTGACTTTTCGTGATTTTCGTGGCCATCTCCCAGCATCAACCGTCGTCCGGCAAAAAATCGGACAGATCGCTGTCAGAACGCAACTCTCCAGCTAGAATATGCGTTGTCCCGCTGGGGGCATTCCACCGACAACCCCACACCCACCTTCGGACAAGCAACTTTGATCTCGTCCGTTCCGCCCCGCGTCACCAAAAGTCACCGCGTGGCCAATTACAAGGAAGAACCATGATTCGACGCGACCTGTTCACACTGATACTGGGAATACTCACTTTCACAAGTCACGTAACCGCGGCGGACGTCTATCTGAACAAGGGTGATAGCATTGCCTATATCGGCAATACGACCGCCGACCGGATGCAGCACCACGGGTGGCTCGAAACCTACCTGCAGGCATTGCACCCAGATCTGCACTTAACGGTTCGCAACCTTGGCTTCCCAGGTGACGAGTTGAAGACGCGGCCGCGATCGGACAACTTTGGCGATCCAAATCAATGGCTCACGAAGGTCAAAGCGGACGTCATCTTCTGCTTCTTTGGCTACAACGAATCCATGCGAGGCGAAGCAGGACTCGCTGGCTTTGAAAAGGACCTAGCCGAGACGATCGATGGCATGCTCGCACAGAAGTACAACGGCAAGTCGGCACCACGAGTTGTCATGTTCTCGCCTATCGCACACGAAGATCACAAGAGCCCTCATCTGCCCGATGGTTCCGCGAACAACAAGAACCTCGCGATGTACACTCAGACGATGAAGAAGGTTTGTGCGGTGAAGAACGTGCCGTTCGTCGACCTCTTCGCGCCGTCGCTACAGCTCTACACCAACAGCGAAACTCGTCTGACGCTGAACGGCGTCCACTTGCTGGAGCACGGAAACCAGGCGATCGCGCAGGTTGTGATTCGCAAGCTATTTCCGAACGCTTCGCCAACGCAACTTGAAAACGTCGCAACGTTACGAGGCGCAGTCCTCCAGAAGAACGACTATTGGTTCAACCGCTACCGCGTCGTGGACGGTTACAACGTGTACGGCGGGCGGTCGAAGCTGGCTTGGCACGAACAATCGAATGCGGACGTAATGCGACGCGAGATGGAAATCTTCGACGTAATGACCGCGAATCGCGACAAGCGCATCTGGGCGGTCGCCAAGGGTGGCGACTTGAAGGTAGACGACAAGAACATACCTGAGCAACTCGCGGTTAAAACGAACAAGCCCGGTCCGCTTGAAGGCGGCAAGTGGCCCTACGAAGGTGGCAAGGATGCAATCAAGAAGATGCAGGTCCACAAGGGCATGGAAGTCAATCTGTTCGCGTCGGAGGAAAAGTTCCCGCGTCTGATCAACCCAGTACAAATGGCCGTCGATACCGACAGCCGCGTATGGGTTTCTGTCTGGCCATCCTATCCTCATTGGAATCCGGTTCAGCGACGCGACGACTCGCTACTGATCTTCCCTGACGAAGACGGCAATGGCGAGGCGGATGAGTGCATTGTCTTCGCCGACGAACTGAACAGTATCACGGGCTTCGAGTTTTGGGGCGGCGGTGTGCTGGTCGCAGCGCCGCCGGAGATTTGGTTTTTGAAAGACACTGATGGCGACGATAAAGCCGACGTCAAAATCCGCATGTTGCAAGGTGTCACCAGTGCCGACACGCATCACTCGGCAAACGCGGTTGTCGTCGGACCGGACGGTTGGATGTACTGGTCGCGAGGAATTTTTAATACGGGCAACTTTGAAACGCCAACCAAGACGCACCGCGTTGGCAGCGGCAGCACGGGAGTGCATCGGTTCAATCCACGGACCTTCGAGGTCGAATTCCACTTCCCGATCGGGCCGAATCCGCACGGCGACGTGTTCGATCAATGGGGTTATCAGTTTGTCAGCGATGGTACGGGAGGCACCGGCAGCTACGCCAATATCGGTAAGGGAATCGGCAACAAACAATGGTACACCAAGCGAGTCCGACCCGTCTCCTCAACAGGGATTCTCTCGAGCAGCCATTTCCCTGAAACGCACAGCGGCAATTTCCTGATCGCTAACGCGATCGGTGTACTCGGCGTCTTGCAACACGAAGTGACCTATGACGGTGCCGACATCAAGGCAACCGAAATCGAACCCATCGTGCTCTCGTCCGATCCGAACTTCCGACCGAGCGACATGGAAGTCGGAGGTGACGGAGCCCTGTACATCACAGACTGGCACAACACGATCATCGGCCACATGCAGCACAACATGCGTGACCCAAATCGCGATCACGATCACGGTCGCATCTACCGTGTAACATCCAAGGGCCGTGACTTGCTGAAGCCTGCCAAGATGAAGGGCAAGCCGATAGACCAAGTGTGTGATAATTTCTTCGCGAAAGAAAATAGCACTCGATATCGCGCTCGTCTCGAATTGAGCGGTCGCGCGGCCGACGACCTCGTCGCCCAGGTCGGCGGTTTCGCGGCGGGCTTGAATCCGAAGAACGCTTCGGCGGGACGCGATGAAGCGCAGGCGCTACTCGAATGCTTGTGGGTATTCGAAGAACAACGGCTCGTCGACTTAGACCTGCTTACGAAAGTCTTTCAAGCGAACGAACCTCGCGTCCGAGCCGCTGCCATACGCACGCTTGGCCACTGGGCGGGTCGCGTCGATGGCTTTGAGGACACATTGATCGCCGCATCGCGTGACGAATCGGCGCTCGTTCGCGCCGAAGCTGTCAAAGCTGCGGTCGATTTGGAGGGCATCGCCGCGACTGAAGTCATCTTCGAAACAGCAACACGACCAACGGATCCTGAATTGGACGTCGTGCTGAAATACGCCAAGGGCCGCATTAATGTTGACACACTCGTGCAAGACGCGGTGAGCTCGGGAAAGAAACTGTCGCCGGCGGCGCAAGCCTACGTGTTGCTAAATGCTAGCGTCGGCGATTTGCTGAAGCTCGAGAAGTCAGAGGCCGTCTATCGCGCGATCCTAAGCCGCAAACAAGCGACGCCGACTCATCTTTCAGATGCGCTCACCGGCTTGGCCAAAACGACCAGCGGCAACGAGCTTGATCTCTTGATGACGCTGATCGATGCCGCTCAACAGGACAAAGATAGCAACCTCGCTGGCTTGGGGAACTTGCTCGCCAAGCAACCTGCTTCCGATCTCCAGCGAGTTCGCGATCAAATCGAGAACCTCGCAACCAAGGGCTCGACGCCCGAAATCAAACGTGTGGCCTATGCAGCATGGGTCGCCGCAGTTGGCCCCGACGATGCATTCCTCGCGGCTTCGAAAAGCAAAGAACGGCTGCAAGATTTCCTCGACGCCGTACCCACAGTCCAAACATCGGCTCGCGGTGCTTTGTACGACAAGGTCGCACCGCTAATCTCCGCGCTGCCGTCGCATCTGCAGGCCGAAAAGACCGGCTCCCTGTTGCGGGAGGCAGGTATCAAAGTGGATTATTTTTATCCGAGCGGCAACAACGTCGCGATGGAAACTCTGGCCAAGATGAAACCGCAAGCAAGCGGTGTTGTGCCGGAGATCGTGATGAATGTGCCGCAGCTCAAGCAGCGAGACAAGTTCGCGTTGCGGTTTACCGGGATGATCATCACTCCAAAGTCCGGGAAGTACACTTTCTTCATCGCCTCGGACGACGGTTCGCGGATTTATCTCAACGACAAACTGCTCGTGAACAACGATGGCTTGCACGGGATGGTCGAGAAGAACGCTTCGATCGAGTTGCCGGCCGGCGCCCATGACCTGGTTGTTACCTACTTCGACAATGGCGGCGGCGACGGCTTGAATGTCAATTGGCAAGGACCAGGCTTCAACAAGCAGAAAATCGCTCCCCAATCACTCAGCATCAGTGGTGGCGAAACGCTTCATGATGTTGCGATTCGTGCGTTGGGATCGATCCCAGAACATGACGAGGCCAAGTTCACTGCGCTGGCCTCGCTCGTCGCCGCAGGAAAGAATCAACCTGCGTCGATAAAGGCGCTGCGCGGAGTTCAGGCCGAGAGTTGGCCTCAGCAACAGATCAGACCGCTCGTCGATAACTTGATCGGTTTCCTCACCTCGATGCCCGCTCGTTATCGGACCGGCGCAGCGGCAACAGATGCGGTCGCTCTGGCCAAGTCGCTATCGTCGAAGCTGCCCGATGACGTCGCGAAAGCTATCGAGGATCGTTTGCAAAACCTCGACGTTCGCTTGATTGCCATCGGCACGGTGCCGCATCGAATGATCTTCGACAAGGAGTTGATTGCCGTCCAAGCTGGCAAGCCGGTCGAGTTCCGTTTCTCGAACACGGACGCCATGCCTCACAACTTCGCCATCACCCAACCCGGCTCGCTGGAGGAAATCGGTGAACTGGGTGAAGCAACGGGTCGCGGTCCAGACGCGGAGGCTCGCCATTACATCCCTAAGTCGAACAAGATCATGCTCGCCAGCAAGCTGCTACAGCCTGGTAAAACGCAAGCGTTGAGCTTTGAAGTTCCGAAGCAGCCCGGCGTCTATCCTTACGTCTGCACCTATCCCGGTCACTGGCGTAGGATGTACGGCGCGCTCTATGTCGTGGGCAACTTGGAAGAATACCAGGCGAACCCCGAAGCGTATCTAGCCGCCAACGCACTGCCCATCAAAGACGAATTGCTGAAGTTCAACACTCGAAATCACGAGTGGAAACATGAAGAGTTGGCCAGCGACGTGAAGGAATTACCGATGGGCCGCTCGTTCGAGGTTGGCAAGCAGTTATTCAAAGTCGCAAGCTGCGTCGGCTGCCACAAGCTGGACAAGGAAGGACAAGTGTTCGGGCCTGACTTGGCGAAGCTTGATCCAAAGAAGCAAACAACGGAATTCCTTCTGCAATCGGTCATCGATCCCTCGAAAGACATCGACGAGAAGTTCCAATCGCACACCTTCCTACTGGCCTCAGGAAAGATCATCACCGGCATGATTGTCGAAGACAATGCCGACACAGTGCATGTCGTTATCGATCCGCTTGCAAAAGGCAAACCAACGATCATCAACAAGGACGATATCGAGGATCAGAAGAAGTCAACCGTTTCTCTAATGCCCAAGGGCTTGCTCAATAAACTGACACGCGAAGAGATCTACGATCTGCTCGCGTTTGTTTATGCCAAAGGCGATAAAGAACACAAGATGTTCAGCCAGGAGCATCACAATCATTGAGTTAGTACGTCGTCAATTGCTGGAGTACGGCGTCTAGGCTGCCAAAACAGGCTAAAGCCTGGACTCCAACAACATCATTCCCTCGTCGCGGAGATCCAACGTGCGTATTACCGAGTCACTCCTTTTAATCGCGGTGCTGTTGCAACCACTCCCACAGCTTGCTTTCGCAGGCGAAGTTTATACCCAACAATCATCGATCGCCGCCTCGCAAGTCCGTGGCGAAGTTGATTCCCAGCCGAGCGGTCCCAAAATCCAGCAGGCTCGAAAGAGTCTCGACGGCGGTCCCAAGCCGAGTTGGATTTGGGGACCGGACCCGAGCAAACAATATGTGCTGACGAAAGAGTTCGCCGGCGGCACGAAGAACGCGTGGGTCGAGGCGACTTGCGACAACCGAATGGTGTTGTTTGTAAACGACAAACGTATCGCGTCAAGCGACGAATGGGGCCAGCCTGTCGAACTCGACATCCAAGAGCATTTGCGACTTGGAAGGAACACCTTTCGAGCCGAAGTTGACAATGAAGGCAGTGTCGCCGCCTTCGCATGCAAGATTGCATTGACGATGTCCGATGGCGACGTGAAATACATCGTGTCGAGCGCTGATTGGCATGCCGTTGAATCTGGCTCACCGAATGAAACTGTCGCGTTGAAAACGCTCGGCCAAATGGGAGTTGGCCCCTGGGGTGATGTCTTTAGTAAGCCAGCCGGAATGATCGCCAAGGATCGTGATGTCTTTAACGTCCCCGAGGGCTTTCAAGTCGAGTTGCTTTACACTGTGCCCAAGGAGACGCTCGGTTCGTGGGTTTCGATCACGTTTGACAACAAAGGCCGTCTAATCGCCAGCGACCAAGGTGACAAAGGCATCTGCCGCATCACTCCGCCAGCGATCGGAAGCAAGGAGCCAACAAAGGTTGAACGGCTCGATGTGAAAATCACTTCCGCGCACGGAATGCTGTATGCGTTCGGCAGTCTTTATTTGTCGGTCAACGGCGGCCCCGGCAGCGGCTTGTATCGGGCTCGCGACACCAACGGCGATGACCAATATGACGAAGTGGTCAAACTGAAAGAGATTCGCGGTGGCGGCGAGCATGGGCCACACGCGTTGCGACTTTCACCAGATGGTAAATCGATCTACATGATCGCAGGCAATCATACCGATCCGCCGACGGACTTCGATCACAGCACCGTCCCATCGAACTGGAGCGAAGATCTGCTGTTGCCTCGCCAATGGGACGCGCGAGGCCACGCGCGAGGCAAGCTCGCGCCGGGCGGCTGGATCGCTAAGACCGATCCCGATGGCAAGACGTGGGAGATCATAAGCACTGGCTACCGCAATCCCTACGACATGGATTTTAATGCAGACGGCGAGTTGTTTGCGTACGATGCGGACATGGAATGGGACTTGGGAACGTCATGGTATCGCCCGACGCGCGTGGTACATGCGACTAGCGGCAGCGAGTTCGGTTGGCGGAGTGGAACCGGCAAATGGCCCGCCTACTACGTCGACAGTCTGCCGCAACTTGTTGACATCGGCCCCGGTTCGCCCGTCGGTGCGACGTTCGGTTACGGCACAAAGTTTCCCGCGAAGTATCAGAAAGCGTTCTTCATTTGCGATTGGACATTCGGCACGATGTATGCCGTTCACACGAAAGCCGACGGAGCGAGTTACAAGGCAACCAAGGAAGAATTCTTGTCGCGCACGCCGCTACCGTTGACTGACAACGCGATCGGGCCGGATGGTGCGTTATACTTCACAGTCGGCGGACGCGGTGCTCAGTCCAAATTGTTCCGAGTCACGTACGTTGGCGACGAGCCGACTGCGGCCGCCGATGCGAGAGATAAGAAGTTCGCGGAAATACGAGACCTGCGACACAAATTGGAGCGACATCATACTCCAAGGCGGGCAGAAGATCAGAAGAGTCAAAAGGAGATTCTCCTGGCCAGTCTTCGAGCGCTCGACGTATCGCGAGGTCTCGCGCATTCAGATCGACACATCCGCTACGCAGCTCGGGTTGCACTTGAACATCACGACGTCGATCAGTGGAAAGACAGAGTTCTCGCCGGGAATGATCCACAATCGCTGATCACCGCCGCAGTCGCGTTCGCACGACAAAGTAAGGCAGTATCTCAAGATGAGCTTCTTCGACGGCTCGATACAGTCGACTATTCCAAGCTGACAGAAACGCAACAACTTGAGTTGCTGCGAGTTTACCAATTGGCCTTCATCCGCATGGGACAACCAAGCCAACAGGAAGCTGCGACACTCGCAATGAGACTCGACGAGTTCTATCCAGCGGCAAGCGATTCGCTGAATCGCGAGCTTTGCAACTTGTTGGTCTATCTCAATTCACCAACCGTCGCGACGAAGACGCTCGCAATGATCGAAAAGCCCTCGAAAGACACAACAATTGACATGGCGGATCTGCTCGCCCGGAACGCAGGATACGGTGGCACGATCGCCAAGATTCTGTCGAACCAAGTTGACTTGCAGAAGATGCACTATGCGTTTGCTTTGCGAAACTTGCGTTACGGCTGGACGCTCGATCAACGGAAGCAGTACTTCGCGTGGCTTGCAGACGCGAGGACGAAGAGCGGTGGTGCGAGCTATGAAGGCTTCATCGACAACATCCGCAACGAGGCTTTGGCGAATACTTCTGAAGCGGAACGCAAGGCAATTGAATCTTCCGTCGCTATCGCGCCGCCGAAGCCAGCCGAGTTACCAAAACCAGCAGGCCCCGGCCACGATTGGCAACTTGACGAACTTGTACAGCTCACCAACAGCGGCTTAAGTACTCGCAATTTTGAACGCGGCAAGAAGACGTACGCCGCCGCTCGCTGCGTTATCTGTCACCGCTTTGATGGTAGCGGCGGAGCGACCGGGCCGGACCTAACGAACGTCGCGGGGCGGTTCAGCTTTAAAGACCTCGGCGAAGCGATCGTTGATCCGAGCAAAGTTATTTCCGATCAATACCGCGCATCTGTTGTGGTGACGACAAACGGCCAGATATACACAGGTCGTGTCGCTAGTGAGCAGAATGGCACACTAACCGTGCTCACGGACCCTGAAGACATCAACAAGGTCGTCGAAGTGCAGGCAAATCAAGTCGACGAAGTGACGCCTTCGAAGGTATCATTAATGCCGAAAGATTTACTGAAAACGTTGAATCAAGACGAGGTTCTCGACCTGTTGGCCTACCTGCTGTCTCGCGGCAATCCGAACGATGGAATGTTCACCGCGAAGTAGGCATCCCTCAGCTGAGAGCCTCCCGACCGCAAACCCGCCACCCCGCTGCCCGCCATACAACCCAGCCAATACGAAGGTTGAGCCAAATGAGTCGCTTGCAAGTTGTCCTCGTTTTGACATTCGGCGCGACATTCATTTCTCACCGCGCGAGAGCAGAAGACCAAACGGCCCGGCCAATCGACTTCACTCGCGATATTCGCACGATCCTCTCGAACAAGTGCTTCACGTGCCACGGTCCCGATCAGGAGGAGCGTCAAGCTGGCTTACGACTTGATACGCAGGCCGGTGCCACTTCCCCGGCCGAGTCTGGTGAAATCGCGATCGTTCCTGGCAAGCCGGACGCCAGCGAGTTGATCGCGCGTATTACGAGCGACGACGATAGCGTTCGCATGCCTCCCGCGGATTCGGGCAAGGAACTGTCGCCGGAGGAGGTGCAACTGCTGACCGATTGGATCGCCCAAGGCGCGCAGCTTTCGGCTCATTGGTCGTACGTCAAACCAATGCGTCCGGAATTACCGCCGCTCGCATCCCATCAGGAATGGCCCAAGAACGCCATCGATCACTTCGTTCTGGCTCGACTGCTGCGTGAGCAACTGACGCCCTCGGCAGAAGCTGATCGCTATGCAGTCGCCCGGCGACTGGCTCTCGATCTGACAGGCCTCTTGCCAACTATTGAAGAAGTCGATCAGTTCGTGAACGATCCCGACCCGAAAGCCTACGAACATCTGGTCGATCGTTTGTTAGAGAAGCAAGCGTATGGCGAACATTGGGCGCGCATGTGGCTTGACTTGGCTCGTTACGCGGATTCAGCTGGCTACGCGGACGACCCAGCTCGCACGATCTGGGGCTTTCGCGACTACGTGATACGATCGCTGAACAGCAACAAACCGTTCGATCAGTTCACCATTGAACAGATCGCCGGCGACCTACTCCCGAACCCGACCAATGAACAGCTAACAGCGACTGCGTTTCATCGCAACACGTTGACGAACAACGAAGGCGGCACGAACGACGAAGAGTTCCGAAACGTCGCGATCGTCGATCGAGTGAATACAACGATGGCCGTCTGGATGGGGACGACGATGGCATGTGCACAGTGCCACACCCACAAGTTCGATCCCATCACCCAAGAAGAGTACTTTCGCTTCTTCGCCATCTTCAACAACTCGGAAGATGCAGATCGTCGCGACGAAAGCCCACTGGTAAACCTGTTTAGCGAGTCACAGGAGGAGAAAAAGGCAGAGTTGACCGGACGAGTTGCGGAATTGAAGTCCAAGCTAAACACGACAACACCTGAACTAACGGTGGCTCAAGTACAATGGGAGTCTGAAGTCGCAAAGAACGACGAACAGGCGGTGACCGGTCGATTCGTACGAGTCGAGATCGTCGATCGTGCGGAGTATCTATCACTGGCCGAAGTCCAAGTCTTTAGCAATGGCGAAAACATTGCGACCCAGGGCACTGCAACGCAATCCAGCGTCGACTATGACAGTCCCGCCAAACTTGCGATCGACGGCAATACGAACGGCGATCACAGTAAAGGGTCAGTGACTCACACAAAGAACGACAAGAACGCGTGGTGGCTCGTCGAACTGCCGGAACAAGTGGGAATTGACCGCATCGTTGTTTGGAATCGGACCGACAATAAGGTAGGCAGTCGCCTAAATGGCTTCCGTGTTTCGATTCTCGACGAGCAACAACAACCTGTTTGGAAGCAGGACATCGCGCAGGCCCCCGCGACAAATCAAGATCTCGCTATTGGAGCCGTACCTGCCAACATCTTCGCAGTCGTCAAGACGCCGGTCGACCAGCGTGATGACTCACAAACGAAACAACTCGCGGATTACTACCGATCGATCGCAGAAGAACTGAACGCTACCCGAACGGAATTGGCGGCGACGGAGAAGCAACTTGCCGCGATTAAGCCGACAACTGTCCCCGTGATGCGAGACTTGCCAGCCGATAAGCATCGCACGACGAAGATTCAGCTGCGCGGCAACTTTTTGCAGACGAGCGACGAGGTAACAGCAGGCGTTCCGGCAGCGTTCCATCCGGTGCCGGAAGGCGAGCCGATGAATCGACTGACTTTGGCAAAGTGGTTGGTCGATGAGCAGAACCCCCTGACAGCACGAGTCATCGCAAATCGTTACTGGGAAGCGATCTTTGGGATCGGCATTGTTCGCACGAGCGAAGAGTTCGGTTCACAAGGCGACTTGCCGACGAATCCCGAATTGCTCGATTGGTTAGCGACCGAGCTAGTCCGCCTGGACTGGGACATGAAGGCGTTCGTTAAACTCCTCGTCACCTCCGCAGCGTATCGACAAAGCTCCGCCGTCACCGCGGATTTAGTCGAACTCGATCCCGATAATCAGCTGCTCGCTCGTGGTCCTCGCTTCAGACTGTCGGCGGAAATGATTCGCGATCAAGCTCTGTTCGCGAGTGGTTTGCTGAGCGACAAGATGTACGGCCCTCCGGCTAAACCGCCACAACCCAACATCGGTTTGACGGCGGCGTTTGGAGGTGGCATCGATTGGACGACGAGCGAAGGTGATGATCGCTACCGCCGCGGCTTGTATACAACTTGGCGGCGATCCAATCCGTATCCGTCGATGGCGGCGTTCGATGCGCCGAATCGAGAAGTCTGTACGGTCAAACGTGACCGCACGAATACGCCACTGCAAGCATTGGTGACTTTGAACGATCCGGTGTATGTCGAAGCCGCCCAGGCACTTGCTCGGCGGATTGCCGTCGGCGGCGAGACGACGGCAGATAAGGCCATCCACGGCTTTCGCCTCTGCTTGGCTCGACCACCAAACGCACCAGAGTTACTCCGACTGCAGAGCCTTTTCGATGCGACATACGCCGGATTCAAAGAATCACCGGAGCAAGCAGTGAAGATGGCGGCGGATCCACTCGGAGCTATACCAGAAGGAAGTGACGTTGCCGAGTTGGCTGCTTGGACAGTGGTCGGAAACGTGTTGCTGAATTTAGATGAGATGTTTTTGAAACGTTAAACAAGTTTCCCCGTTTAACGGCAAGCCGCAGGCGACTGCGTGACAGCTATCACCGTCGCCTGCGGCTTGCCGTTAAACGAAATGAGAGAGTCCACCATGAATCCTAAATTGGCGATGATTCAAGCAAACACGCGCCGGCACTTCCTCCAGCAGTCATCCGCTGGTCTCGGCGGGATCGCACTTAGTGCCTTAATGAACGACGGGGCCTCGGCTGCCGTTGTCGATCCGCTCGCCCCTCGGAAACCACACTTCGAGGCCACGGCCAAGCAGGTGATCTATCTGCATCTAACAGGCTCGCCGCCGCACTTGGACTTGTTCGATTACAAGCCAGAACTTGTCAAGCACAACGACGAGGACTGTCCGAACGAGTTCCTCGAAGGGCAACGATTCGCGTTTACCTCGGGCGTGCCGAAGCTAATGGGAACACCGCGGAAGTTTGAGCAGCACGGTGAAGGCGGCGTCTGGCTCTCTGATGCAGTGCCGCACTTCCATGGCATCGCGGACGAACTGTGTGTGATCAATTCGATGACCACGGATCAGTTCAATCACGCACCTGCTGAATTGCTTGTCTACACAGGATCGCCACGCAGCGGGCGACCATCGCTCGGCGCGTGGGCGACATACGGACTAGGCACCGAAAACGCGAACCTTCCTGGCTTCGTTGTGTTGATCTCCAGTGGCGTTCAGCCGAATGGCGGAAAGAACTCGTTCGGAAGTGGTTTCCTGCCATCGGTCTATCAGGGCGTGCAGTGTCGATCGAAAGGCGATCCCGTTCTCTTTGCCTCGGATCCAAAAGGAATGGATCGCGAGTTGCGTCGTAAGAGCCTCGATGCACTACGCGATTTGAACGAACTGCAAGCGAAGGAACTCGGTCATCCGGAGACTTTGACACGGATCGCCCAGTACGAACTGGCATTCCGGATGCAGACTTCTGTTCCGGAAGTAATGAACATCAATGACGAACCGCAACACACCGTCGATGCGTATGGCGCGAAACCAGGCGAATCGACCTTTGCCAACAACTGCCTATTGGCCCGTCGCTTGGTCGAGAACGGCGTTCGTTACGTGCAGCTTTTTGATTGGGGTTGGGATTTCCACGGCACGGGTGAAGGAACCGGTTTGGAGTCAGGCCTAACCAACAAATGCGCGACGATGGACAAACCGATAACGGCCTTGATCAACGATCTGAAGCAACGCGGCATGTTTGACGAGACGCTGATCGTCATCGGTGGCGAGTTCGGTCGCACGCCGTTCCGTGAAGGACGCACCGCCAAGAGCGCGGTCCTTGGGCGTGATCACTATCCCGACTGCTATTCGATGGTGTTAGCAGGCGGCGGAGTCAAGGGTGGCATTCATTACGGCGAGTCTGACGAACTTGGATTCCGCGTCGCTCGAGACAAGGTTCACATCCACGACTTGCAAGCGACGATTATGCACCTACTCGGATTCGATCACGAACGGCTGACATATCGTTTCCAGGGCAGAGATTATCGCCTGACGGACGTACATGGGGAGGTCGTGCATGGCATCCTGGCCTAGGGCGGCACGGCAAACGACGTTGACCGTAAGACGGACTAACATGGCGCGAGGCGTCAAAGGACAATATCATCCCTTGATCAAATTATTTTCGATCGGATTGCTCGTTGGATTCGCAACGCAAGCAACGTTCGCTGTAGAACCACCAATTCATTTCCAATACAACCGCGATATCCGACCGATCCTCGCCGATAACTGCTTTCGCTGTCACGGTGCAGACAGCGCCGCACGCCAAGCAGACCTTCGACTTGACCAGCGATCAGTCGCAATCGACTCGGGAGCAATCGCGCCGGGCATGCCGGATGAAAGCGAGTTACTGCGTCGCATCTTATCGGACGATCCCGAAGAAGTGATGCCTCCGCCAAAGACTCGTCAAGAGTTGAATGCGGAGCAAAAGGCAAAGCTGACGCAATGGATCGCCGACGGGGCGACGTATGAAGAGCATTGGTCCTTTGTGCCTCCGGTAAAAGCATCCTTGCCTAACGTCCCTACGACCGCATTGAAGACGCCAAGCAGTGCGATCGATCATTTCGTTTTGGATCGCTTACTTAAGGAAGGCATCGAGTCAAGCCATGAAGCCGAACGCACGACGCTAATCCGTCGCCTATCGCTCGACCTCAACGGCCTGCCGCCGACTCCCGAGGAAGTCGAGGCGTTTATCAATGACAACTCCGACTCGGCCTATGAAGACTTGGCCGATCGCTTGCTCAATTCGCCTCGCTACGGCGAACACATGGCGCGATACTGGCTCGACGCGGCGCGCTATGCGGACAGCAATGGCTATCAGTACGACACCGAGCGCACCATGTGGCCGTGGCGTGAATGGGTGATAGCGGCGTTCAATGACAACATGCCGTTCGATCAATTCACGATCGAACAGTTAGCTGGCGACCTATTGCCAAACGCAACCACGCAACAACGGCTCGCGACGGGCTTTAACCGCAATCATCCCATTACGATCGAAGGCGGCGTGATCGACGAAGAGTATCGCACGGAATATGTGATCGATCGAATCACGACGACGTCGACAGTGTGGATGGGTCTAACGCTGGGTTGCGCCCGCTGCCACGATCACAAGTTCGATCCGTTGACTCGTGTCGACTTTTATCGCTTCTTCGCCTTCTTTAACAATGTGCCAGAACGAGGCAATAGCGGCTTCGCACCGAAGCTGAAGTCACCAACACCGTCGCAGCAATCAGAACTCGACATAATTGCTGAAAGCATCGCGACCACCGAAGAACAGCTAGTCCCATTTTCGACAGTGATCGCGCAACAGCAAACCTTGTGGGAAGCCAAGGCCAGCGATCGTGTCAAAGAGCAATGGCGAGTTCTTCCACCTAGTGAAATGAATTCGACGGCGGGATCGACGTTAAGCTTGCTTGACGACTCTTCGGTACTTGCGGGGGGAGCCAGCCCAGGCAACGACGACTATGAGCTGACATTCGCGAACGTCCCTGCGGAGGTTACCGCGATTCGACTCGAAGCCATCACTCACGAATCGCTTCCACACAAAGGTGCGGGACGCGCGTTCAATTCCAATTTCGTGCTCAGTGCATTCGAGGTTCAGGTCGCGACGAACGGCAAGGACATTGTGAATGTAAAGCTGGCTTCTGTCTCGGCAGACTACGAGCAAAAGGGCTATGAGGTTGCCCGATCCCTCGATGACAATCTTGGCACGGGTTGGGCAGTTGATGGACCAACGCGCAAGGCGAATTCGACGGCGATTTACCTGTTGGATCAACCGATTCAGTTGTCAGATGGCTCGAAACTTCACATCACCATGCGACATCGCTTCGGAAGCGCTCATACGATAGGGCGCTTTCGGATCTCAGCCACGAACGATCCGGCCTTTGCAATTCCACCGGATGTAGGAACGGCGTTAGCGACAGCAGCTGATAAACGCACCAAATCGCAACAGCAACTCCTGACCGATCACTTCTTATCTCGCGTCGCGGGAGGAGAAATTGGGATGCTGGGCGATAAATTACGGACGCTTCGGACTCGTCGCAAGGCGATCGAATCTTCGTATCCCGAATCGCTTGTCATGACGGAAATGCCGAACCCTCGCGACACGTTCATGCTGATTCGTGGGCAATACGATCAGAAGGGAGACAAGGTCACGTCAGGAACACCCGAATTCCTGCCGCAACCAGGTGACGACGCGAAAATGGACCGCCTGGCGCTCGCTAAGTGGCTAGTCAGCCGCGAGCATCCGTTAACCGCGCGGGTTTTTGCGAATCGGCTGTGGCAGCAGATCTTCGGGATCGGCATCGTACGGACGACGGAAGATCTGGGGACACAAGGCGAATGGCCCAGTCATCCAAAGTTGCTCGATTGGCTGGCCGTCGAGTTTATGGAAAGTGGCTGGGATGTGAAACATCTCGTGAAAACAATCGTCATGTCTTCAACTTATCGCCAGTCGTCTGACATCAGCGCCGAGATGGCCACTCGTGATCCCGAAAATCGACTGCTGGCGCGAGGCCCGCGATATCGGATGTCGGCCGAAATGATTCGCGACAACGCGTTGACAATAAGTGGATTGCTCGTCGAGAAAGTCGGTGGACCGAGCGTCTATCCATATCAACCTCCTGGACTGTGGCTCGAAATCAACAATCGTCCCAACTACTCGAAGGCGTACCCGACTGGCAGCGGCGACGACCTTTATCGCCGCAGTTTCTACACGTACTGGAAGCGGACTGTTCCGCATCCGTCAATGGCCGCATTCGATGCTCCTGAACGCGAGTTCTGTCTCGTTCGTCGCTCCAGAACGAATACTCCCTTGCAAGCTCTCGTCGTCCTAAACGACCCACAGTTTGTTGAAGCTGCACGGCATTTAGCCCAACGAGCCATGTCCGAAGGTGGAAACAACATCGACGGTCGCCTTACGAGAAGTGTTCAATTGACACTGGCGAGAAGGCCACGTCCCGATGAATTGACGGAATTGCGTCGCTATCTCGAATCGGAACTCGCATACTTCCGAGGTGATCATGACGCAGCAAAGAAGCTGTTGGCGGTCGGACAATCGCAGCGAGACGAGGCGCTCGATGTCCTTGAATATGCCGCCTACACAAGTGTGGCTCGACTGCTGTTAAATCTCGACGAAACACTAACAAAGAACTGACGCGCAATGTTGCACCAAACTCGTCGTCACTTTTTTAAACGGTCAGCAGCTTCCATTGGAGCCGCAGCCCTCGCGCAACTGATCGGCAATTCAA
Organism: Planctomycetota bacterium; assembly: GCA_014381825.1. Taxonomy (GTDB): domain Bacteria; phylum Planctomycetota; class Planctomycetia; order Pirellulales; family Pirellulaceae. The sequence continues at coordinate 51,797 of JACNKX010000042.1, read as the reverse complement.
CAGCCCATGCAGCAACGAACGCGTTGCCTGCCCGCGCAAAACGTGTCATCTACATGTTTCAGTCTGGTGCTCCTTCCCAGGTGGACTTGTTCGACTACAAACCGGAACTCGCCAAATTGCATGGCACGGAGCTTCCCGCTTCCATTCGGATGGGCCAACGCTTAACCGGCATGACCGCCGGACAGAAACAATTGCCAATCGCGAAGAATGTTTGGGACTTCAAGCAGTACGGCGAGTCGGGTACTTGGCTGAGCGAACAGCTGCCCCATATCGGCAGCATTGCCGATGATATCTGTGTCGTGAAGACCGTGCATACCGAAGCCATCAATCACGATCCCGCAATCACGTTCTTCATGACCGGCAATCAGCAGCCTGGACGACCGAGCATTGGCTCGTGGGTCAGCTACGGCGTCGGTTCGGAAAACGACAATCTCCCAGCGTTCGTTGTCTTGCTTTCAAAGAACACCTACGCGGCGGCCCAACCGTTGTACGCCCGCCTTTGGGGAAGCGGCTTCCTGCCCGCGAACCATCAAGGCGTCAAATTCCGTTCTTCGGGCGATCCGGTTCTCTACCTGAACGATCCCGCAGGCTCGACGCCCGAAGCTAGGCGTCGATTGCTTGATTCGTTGGGAAAGCTGAATCGCATCCAACTCGCGACAGCCGGAGATCCCGAGATCGAAGCACGTATCGCCTCGTACGAAATGTCTTATCGCATGCAGATGTCGGTACCCGATCTGACGGACTTCTCGGATGAGCCGGAGTCGACGTTCACACTCTACGGGGAAGATGCAAGAACGCCCGGAACGCATGCCGCCAACTGCTTGCTGGCTCGTCGACTCGCAGAACGCGACGTTCGATTCATTCAACTGTTTCACCGAGGGTGGGATAATCATTCGCGATTGCCAACGGAACACCCAAAGGTCTGTAAGGAAGTCGATCAAGGTTCAGCCGCGTTGGTGAAAGATCTCAAACAACGTGGCTTGCTCGATGACACGTTGATCGTGTGGGGCGGCGAATTCGGACGAACGGTCTATTCGCAAGGAGCGTTGAATGGCAACGGCTACGGTCGCGATCATCACCCGCGTTGCTTCAGCATGTGGCTGGCTGGCGGAGGAGTGAAAGGCGGTACCACCTGGGGTGAGACCGACGAGTTCTGCTACAACATTGCTCGCGATGGCGTACACGTCAACGAATTAAATGCGACCATCCTACACGCACTCGGCATCGACCATCGCCAACTAACTTATCGATACCAAGGTCTCGATCAACGTTTGACCGGCGTCGAAGAAGTTGAGCCGGTTCATGGCATCTTGAGCTAACGCTGTCGTTCCGATACCAGCAACGACGATAGCAGAGCAAACGATGCCGACGTGGGGTGTCAGCGTTAGCCTCGCTATCTCTAGTACAAGACATGTCTATCTCTTAACGTTGAACATCGGTTCACGAGATCGAATCAATTCCAGTTCCAATGCCTTTCGCACTCTCCGCTCTGTGTCAGCCGCAAGGACTTGCACTTCAATGTGCAACTCATCGGTCCCAAACTCCCATAACCAGCGAGCAAACCCCTTGTTGTCGGAGTGATCAAGGTGCTTTTTGATCCGGATCCTCAAGTTCTCAGCTTCCCCAACGTATAGCAATTGAGCGTTTGCAAACAACAAGTACAAACCTTGTTCCGTTGGCAAGTCACTTAGCTCAAGCGTCGCGGCACGATATTTATAGACCGCAATTGGTGGTGCGATTCGAGAAGCTACTTCCGGCGCAAACTTCTTCGCCTTTCTGAGATTTAGTGCTGCCCAACGATACTGCAATGACGAAAACCCCGGAGCAATGTCCGCAGCTCGTCGATCAAACTCACTCGCCAGTCCAGGGTCACACAACACATTGTCGAGACTTATCCCTTCTCGGCGTTCGAGAAACCGTGCCGCCATTTCAGAGGCAAAGCGATACTCGTCTTCGTTGTTAAAGTGTGTCCGTTTTGATCGAGGCCGACCACTCAAGCGACCAGCTTTTCGCAAGTTGAGCAGTGACCGATTCAGCAATGCGGGCGGATCTTGCAATCCGCGTCGCCGACACTCTGCCAGAAAGATAGCGTTCAGATCTGGATCGGCAACTACGCGATCAGCAGGATAGTCGACCCGTGACGCGTCGTACGCTGCTTCCAGCGGCGGCTGGCTCATATAGCAGAACGGAGCTCCCGGAAGTTTAGCTTTGGGTGGTACTCCGTGATTAAGCAGCTTTGCATTGCCAGCATCTCTGATGCCGGCGAAGCGAGACGAAATGCTTGCACCTTTACCTTTTTGGACTGTTTACGCCACTCTTCAAGCTGAGGATCACCAAACTGTCGCGAAAGCCGAGTACGAAGATTGAGCGTTTCACCAGCATACAGATTCTTCGACTTGCCACCACTAACAAGATAGACACCACGTTCTTCCGGCAGGTCCAACTCGTCAAGATCATCGATTGAAACACGTTTCCCGAAACGCTCGATCTTTAAACTCTTGAATACGCCCGCCCGACTCCTGGCAAGCTTGGCCTGCTTTCTGAGTTTCAAGGCAGCCCAGCGGTACTCAACCGGCTTATACCCCGGAGCAAAACGGCTAGCAATCGCGTCAAACTCACCAGCAACTTCGGGTTGACAGAGTATGTCATCAAGGCTCTTTGCCTGACCATTCTCCAACAAGATCTCTAACGCGATTTCGCTCGCGAACAGGTAATCGTCGCAGTCAGACCACGAGACGGAGAATCTGTGAGTCGTTTCGATGTCAGCCAACTTGCCAGACTTCCGAAGTCGAAACAGCAACTTGTTCCAGCTTTGAATTCCACCGACGATTCCGAGTCGATCACATGCGGACGAGAATGAAGAATTGAGATTCGGATCTGCGACAACGAAATCCGCAGAGAAGCCTTCGTGTGACCGCCGAAACGCTTCCTTCACGCCTAGGAGCGTTAGCTCCAACTGTGCTTCAGTGAATCGCCGATCAGTTACCTTTCGTTCCGTAATATCGTCACCGGCTGTTGCAGCAGCGATTTGCTTCAATTTTGACTTAGACTTCGCTCCCGTCTTGGGAGCGCTTACCAACGGTTCAGATGAGCCGTCCAATGGATCACCAACTCGTATCGACTCCAACCGAGTAGTACCATGCTTGATATACTCATCCGAGATATCAAATCCGAGGTATTTCCGGCCAAGCTTCTTCGCAACGGCAAGTGTGGTCGCGCTGCCCGCGAAGGGATCGAGAACAACTTCACCGTCGTTGGAGCAATAACGAATGATGCGACCGAGTAACTGTTCTGGCATCTGACAACCATGAAAGCCGGCGCGTTCCTTGAATGTGCCCGCAACGCGAGGGAAGTACCACGTGTCTTCGCTTGGCTTGAAGCAAGCGTCAAGATCTTGTGGGCGGAGAGTCCAGGTTTGATCGTTATCGCTCGGTGGCGCGAGATCGTCAGGTGACCACAAACCTTCGTCATCGATCATCTCACCGACAACATCAGCCGGTCGGATGATCCAGGTATCATCAGGCAGACGGCCCTTCGAGTTGGCTCGCTTGTCGTTGTAGACAAGTTGTCGCGCGGAAGGAATACGGTTTTCCATATCGTCGGCGCGGAATGTAAAGTTCTGTGGGTCTTTCACGAAGTGGAACAAGTGGGCATGGGATCGGCTGAACTTCTGCGTACAGTTCACGCCGAATGTGTAGTACCAGATAACCCAGCTGCGACAGTGAAAACCGATGTCTTGACTCGCCAATTTCAACTGGGCTGCATATTCGTCACCGATCGCCAGCCAGAACACTCCGTCACTCTTCAGGATACGATGAACCGCCGAGATCCAGTCACGCGACCACGACAGGTACTGGTCACGTTCCAGCTTGTCATCGTAGACGTCGTATTCGTAACCGATGTTGAACGGCGGATCGGCAAAGGCAAGGTCGACGCTGCCCTCAGGCAAAGCGTTCATTCCCGCGATACAATCACCACTGACGATGGTGTTAAGAGTGTCTTCCATGCTGGAGGACTCCTGTTTCCTCATTATTTCCGTTTCTGACTGCATCATAATATCATCTCGATGATTGAGGCGCAAGCCAGCGATAATTGCTACCAAAACTCCTTAAACCCTCGTGATTCAGAACTCTCAGAAGGTCTTTTCAAGCGAGCTGGAGTACACTGGCAACGACCTGATTTCATCGATCTCCCTTGGAGAAAGACATTAAGCATGTCATCCGTATCATCCTCGCTCCACCTCTCGACATCGTTACTCATACTTGCAACTGTCGCCTCTCTGGCGACGGGGCAAGAAACAAGCATCGCTCGCAGCCCCAATCGTTGTGAGATCGTGCCTCAAGCGGGGCATCAAGTGTCCTTTCAGATCGACGGCGTCGAGAAGATTCGCTGGCATTATGGCGATCAATACCCGCGTCCATTCTTCTTTCCCTTTAATGGACCGTCGGGCACATCACTTACACGAATGGGACATCCCGGTGCCCAGAACCACGATCATCATCAATCTGTTTGGTTCGCTCACAACAAGGTGAACGGACTCGACTTTTGGGCCAACGGCAAAGGCACTCAGATTCGTCAGAAGATGTGGTACGCGTACGAAGACGGCGATTCGGAAGCGATCATGGCATCGGTCAGTGGTTGGTACGATCCGGCCGACAAGGAAGTCATGGAGCAGGAGATCGTCGCGGCGCTCCTTCCCTTGGCTAACAATGAACATGCGCTAGAACTACAAATCACGATGCGTCCGTCGACGAAGGTAGAAACCGTAGAGCTTGAGAAGACTAACTTCGGATTTCTTGCCGTGCGGGTTGCGAAAACGCTGTCGGCGCACTTCGGCGGCGGAACGCTGATGAACAGCGAAGGGCAAGCTGACGAGAAGAACATTTTCGCCAAGCAATCGCGTTGGATGGACTACAGCGGTCCGGTCGCTGTAGGGCAGGGTAGCGCTCGCAGAACGGTGACTGAAGGCATCACCTATTTCGACCATCCGAAGAATCCTCGCTATCCCACGTATTGGCATGTGCGCGAAGATGGTTGGATGGGCGCGTCGTTCGGCATGCATGAAGGAGTTACACTCGAGAAAGACATCCCGCTCACGTTACGTTATTTGCTACACGCGCATTCAGGTGCTTACGATCACGACAAGGCAGAACGCGTGCAAAAGGCGTTCGCTGCTCGCTTCGGTTTTGAAGTCAGCAGAGGCACTCGAAAGCATCGGCAGTTTGAGGTCAAACGTCGTGCGGAATGAAGGAACACTAGTCTCCGCTAATGAACACTAATCGAAGAGTTTACTGCAACTGTTTTCATCAGCGTCGATTAGCGGAGATTAGTGTTCCCCATGTCGCATCCATATCACGTACCAGTAAGGAACCATTTCATCATGGATCGTCGAACCTTCGTCACCACAACGGCTTGTTCATTTGCGCTCCATACTTTTAGTTTCGGCCAATCGCTAGAGAAGCTGCGAGTGGGGGTGATCGGTCACACAGGGCGCGGCAACTTTGGTCACGGCTTGGATACGGTTTGGCTTCAGCTCACCGAAACGCCGATCGTCAGCGTTGCCGACGCGAACGAGGCTGGACTTGTTGCAGCAGAGGAGAAGCTGCACATAAACAACGGCTTTGCTGACTATCGCCAGATGCTCGCTGAGGTGAAACCTGACATCGTCGCCGTCTGCCCTCGCCAACCAGATCAACACCGCGATATGATACTTGCCGCCATCGAAACGGGGGCAAGCGGAATCTACGTCGAGAAGCCATTTTGCCGAACACCAGCTGAAGCCGACGAGATTGTTGCGGCGTGCGAGAAGCACAACGCCAAGCTCGCCGTCGCGCATCGAAATCGGTACCACCCGACGCTGCAAGCGATCGACAAACTGATCGCGGATGGCACGATCGGCAAGCTGCTAGAGATCCGAGGACGCGGCAAAGGTGATCGACGCGGCGGTGCCGAAGATTTGTGGGTACTTGGCTCGCACGTGCTGAACCTGATTCATTACTTTGGTGGAGCCCCGAAGTCGTGCTCTGCGGTACTCCTACAAGACGGTCGCCGAGTTACCAAGGCAGACGTTCGAGAGGGAAACGAAGCACTTGGCTTGTTGGCCGGGAACGAAATTCATGCTCGCTACGAAATGGAGCGGGGCTTGATCGCGTATTTCGATTCAATCGCTAATGATGGAACTCGCAGCGCCGGCTTCGGTCTGCAAATCATCGGGAGCGAAGGCCTGATCGATATCAACTGCGACAAGTTGCCATTGGCCTATCTCGTCCCCGGTAACCCATTCCAACCAACTGGCGATCCGCGTCCTTGGATTCCGATCACGTCGGCAGGCCCCGGAGAGACCGAACCCATTGATGACCTCGCAGACCTGGTCAGCCATCACGTCAGCCCCGCACGCGATCTTGTCGCCGCCATTCGCAGTGACCGTCAACCGTTATGCAGCGTCTACGACGGCGCGATGACCGTGGAGATGATCTGCGCCACGTTCGCGTCGCATCGCGAGTCCAGCAAGGCCGTCGCGATTCCTCTCGAAGCTCGCGGGAACGAACTCGCGAGATTGTAGCGAACGCAAAGCAATCGGTTCTATTCGCGGGGCACCAAGAACTCGTGCCGCAACCGTAACGTCTTCGATGCCGGTGCATACCAACCAATCGGATTCTTCTTGTAAGACGCCTCGTGCAAGTACACGTCGGCCCGCATCTCACTGCTCCCTTGCGTAAACGTAAGCACGCGGCTGAGCGGATGCGAACCGCCATGGTGTCGAGTGAGCGCTGCGACTTGGAGAAAACTGACGCCCCATCGAGTTTCCGTGATCGTTTTGTCGCCAAAGTTGTCGTCGGGCCCTTTCACGTGTGTATGCCCGCCGATCCAAAGGTCTATCGCGCCGTGCCCATGCCGGACGTGGAACTCGTCGAGAAAATCCTCAAAGACATGTGCATCTTTCGTGTATCGAAAGTCGTCGGGATCGTCCTTCTCGATAATGTAGTACAGGTACGACGAGCCTTCGGCTCCGCCCGTGCTGCCGTGATAACGTGGCGTGCCCTCGCCGCGCCCCGAGCCGACCGTTGTGTCGCGAAGTACATGGTGATGCATTGTGATGATGATCTTGTCTTGGTTCGCCAGAACTTCTTGCTTCCACCAGTTAAAGGTCTCGCGAGTCACCGCCCCCGGCGGATAGCCGCCAGATTTTGCGTCTTTGCTATGGCCTCGTCCGACAGGGTTTGGCGCATCGTTGCGATCAGCCAGCATCAGAAACAGGATGTTTCCCGCCAGAAAGCGATATCGCTCCCACGTCCCTTCCACTGGAAACGGCCTGCGAAGCGGATCGACGCCTGAGAACTTTGTATTCTCGCCCAAAGGATCGCCCCACTTTTGAAACCACGATCCTGGACCATGATCGTAATAGGGAGCATCATGATTCCCCGGCACGTTGTAGACATCCTCTCGGCGATGCCTAGTCATCGCCCCATACTGACGAATCAACTCCTGGCCATCTTTGTCACCTGGAGGCGTCTGATTCGCCGACAAGTCTCCTGCGTCGATCATAATGTCCCAGTCGAAGCTCGGTGCCCCCGCCTCAAGTCCTTCCGATTGACGAATTGCCTTCGCCAGACTCTCGCGCCCACGCCGGATGTCCGCAGGAACATGTGAACAGCTTGTCGCCCAGACGCGAAATCCGCTAGGCGAGTCTGCCGCACGAACACTGTGTGTAAGAAATGTAACGAGCAGCGCGTAAGCGAAGATCTTCAATTCGTTCGGCCGTCGATAAGTCATCGGTGGATCTCACGATGTCGGAATGGTGGGCGCCGCCCGGCCTACGGCGTCTTGAAGTGATCGAAGGCAATGCTCCTAAACTTCAATGAGTAGCGACTGCCGTTCTCGACGTAGTAGCTGAGCATCACTCTTTCACCGGCAACCCGAGCACTAATATACGAATAGGTCCTTTGCAGATCGCTCTCGATTGCAATTGGCTTCGACCATGTCTTACCCTCATCCTTCGAGACTCGTGCAACGAGCGGCGTCCGCCGACCGCCATGACTCTTGGCTTTAGGGTCGACGGTCGGATTATGGATGATCAGCCAACCTCGATCATCGGGCAGCGGAATCAACGTCGCTGGCGCTTCAGGCGACTCGACGTTCCACTCGCCAGCGTCGCTCCAGGTGTCGCCACCGTCGGCAGAGTCGGCGATCCATACCTTTCCCATTTGTGTCCTAATGATTTGAAGTAGCGAGCCATCACGCCGTTCGATCAGTCCCGGCTCCATCGCGCCACGTTTTGGGACGGATACTGCGTCTTGACTGCGCTGCCATGTCTTCCCCTCGTCGTCGGAGTAGTAGCAGACATTTTTAAGCGGATGTTCGCTGCTGTGAATCAGCGGAGTTGTTGAGACGGGACAGAGAATTCGACCAGTGCTCAACTGGATTGCTCGAGCATTATTCATGATGTGGTAGCCACTTTCAGTCGTGATCAGCTGTGGCTCACTCCATGTCGCCGCTTCGTCAATCGATCGGCAAACAACTAGATCCAAATCCGTCTTCGAGTTTTTGATGAGGACGAACATCAGCAACTCGTCTGAACCACGCAGCCGCAAGAAGCTGAGCGACATTGTATTCATCTTGCCAATGTTCTTTTGAAGCACGAACTGATCGCCCCACGTTCGTCCTCCGTCGACCGACTTGCGGCCAGCGATATGCGCTGCCGTGAAATCGGTGTGTGCCTTCTGAAACTCGGTCCATCCGACCAACAGGCTGCCGTCTTTGAGTACGATCGTGTCGCCTTCGGAATTACGAGGATGCTCATCCGTCGCAAACGCTGGCCACGATTCGATGACGTCGGCTGCGACGAGACGCCCGCAACAGGAAGCACTGGTCGAACAGAGAAGTAACAACTGGGCGACGTGACAAATCCAAATACGCAGATACATTGCGTCCTCGTCAGTTTAGGTAGGCCGGAACAAGTCTGCGCCGTTCCGGCATTGTCATTGTGCGCGTGTCGGAACTGCGCGGACTTGTTCCGGGGTACATCGAATTCATCACTCGTCCGATCATTGTTGTCTATGACAGCTCAAGAAGCGAATTGCGAGTTGGGCGTATTAGCCGTGCCTCGCTGTAGTGGTTCACCGAGACATCGCCAGACACCGATGTTGGTTTCCTTAACACGACTTCGGCCCAATCGCGCTCGTGAAACGCCGAATACGCGAGATCGAAGACGCCAATGAAGTGACTTTCAGCTTCAAGTCGTTCCGGGCGGAGATCAGGAACGATGATGGGGCCCGTGTCGATCTGAAATAGCTGGTCGCGTTCGGCAAGATTAATCGTCTTAACTGGCTGTTCGATACAGACCTCGTAGTCACCGTCCTCGTATTCGATTCGTGCCACGAGCGGGCGGTCGCCCCGAACTGCCGTGGCAACTGATTCGTAGATGTTCAGCACTGTAGCCGCCACTTCGCACAATTCGTACTGGCAATCATCGAAGTTCTCCTCACTCCGAAACGTTTGCCGCTCAGGTTGCGGCCCTAGCGTCGGTGGTTCAAGCATCACACCCATGTCGTTCCGACTCCAACTTTTATAAACAGCGAACTCACCGTCATCGCTCCCAATAAAGATGCAATCCGCATTTGGTTGAATCCACAAATCGCCGACCGTCCCGCCCACGTTTTCTGTCTTGCATGCCGCAGACAATACATAAGTGGTTTTCGTTCGAGTTGCGTGATGTGTGATGCTACACATCGCCTCCAAGGCGACGCGGACTCGGTTGCTTCGCACGGGCGAGGGGCGCGAAATCGAAATGGGTTGCCGGTTCTCGAAGTCCAAATAGAACCGCAAGTAGCTACGAGGAAAGTCGATCGATGATTCGCTCACGAACTCGTCTCACTTGTGGCAGTAAATGTAGGGTCCGCTGTACGAGCCAATCGTCGTTCCGTACCGGTCCGCAAGGTGGACCCTACAACCTCAATCAATCACGTTGGCTGGTTTCGAAGGTGGAGCAGGCTTGGCATTCGGATTCGGCGGTGGCTTTGGACCAAAGAGCGTAGGGCCACCCAAGTATGTCGTGTACTGCCAGCCTTCGCCCTGCGGGTCCCAACCGGCTAGTAATCCTGCCTGCGCCGAGACGGCTCGGGCCGCGAGATAGACTTCGTAGCTGTCGGGCAGCACTATAAACCGAGCATAGTACTTGCTCTTGTCCAGTACGAATAGCATTCTCTGGAAACGCGATCGCGGCTTTAGCACTTCGTCCTGGGTGGCCCCTGCGTTTTCCTTCGGGATGAATTTCAAGCGAGGATAGATGCCAGAGGCGTAAACTTCTATCTCGAAGAAGTCGTCGCTCAATCTGCGATTCGCTTTTTTGAACTCTTTCATAAACTTCTCTTCGTTCACGCCGACTGCCGGGCCACCATCAAGCCGTCGGGCACCAACAATGAACTCCGCCTTCTTACGAATGGTATCCCGCCAATCATCCGCAGCGATCGGATAGACACGATTATTCGCACAGAGAAAAGTAACTTGTCGAGCACCTTCCGGCGCTGGTCGTGGATCGGGAAGTGTCACAACCTTCGCTGGCGGGGCTTCTTGGACCGGCGTCTCGGCGAGCAGCGCCTTCATCCTAGCTTCGTCGTCTAAAGCCTTGTCGAGATCGACTTGAAGTTTCTCACGAGTTACTTTCGCATCGGCCATATCTTTGATTTTTTTCTTCGCAGCGTCCGCCTTCTTCGTATCCGTTTCGATCTTAAGTGCGAACTCATTCGCGACGGCGTTTTGTTGATTCACTCGGGCGCGAGTCTCGTTCATCTGACGTCGCAAATCGGCCAGTTGGACCTTGATGGCGTCGTCATCGACGGGTGCCAAATCGCCGAGTTGCAACTCGATCGCATCTCGTTGACTCTTCGTAAGCAGCAGCTTCTCGCGAGCCTCCTCGACCATCGCTGGATCAACGACGTCTGAATCCGCGATACGACTGACCGCATCCTTCACACCGAGCTGCGTCGCAATAAGGACCATTACAAGAATCCCCACCACATTCGTCATCGTGTCGAGCAGCGAATCAAGTCCACCACCGTCATCGTCGTCAGTTGCCAGTCGCCGCTTCATGATCGTTTCACGTCAGGTGGTTTTACAGGTAGCGGTAGGGTGTCGCCGTTACTTGTTTCTAAAGTGTCTCAGGTCCAGTCGACCGTTGCCAACAGCCGGCAACTTGCCGTTACGTACCTCGTTATCGTCACAAAGCTTCTTGACCAACCCATAAGTTCCGAGGCTGTCACTACGAAGAAGAAAGATGACGCTTTGGCTCTTGTTGTTCGCCACTTTCTCTAACAACGCAACAAATATCTTATTGGCGGAAATTTCAGCATTTCGTATTCGCAGCGGTGGCTCTTCCGTGTGAAGTACAATTGCGCCGGCCGTGCATTCGATAAAGTTCGGTGTGAAGCTTAGGCCCGTTCCCCCGGGAAGGATCGAAACCTGAGCCTCCTCGGGCGGCTTCTTCTTCTCGTCAAGATTACGTTGAAGTAGCGCCAATCGATCCCTGATCTCCTTCAGCTGCCCTTGCATATCCGCAACAGTTTCGCGCTGCCCCGGAGGAACTTCCGGAATGACAATCTTGATCTTCTTCTGATCTTCGGTCTTCTTCTTTGCATCAGCGAGCTTCTTCATCAATGCTTCTAGTTCCCCACGCGACTTGACCAACTCGTTCTGCCGACTGCTGGCATTATCAAGCAATTTGGCCTTCTCTTTGTCGAGTTGAATTGACAACTCTTCGACCGAGTCCTCCGCTTCCGCCAGTTCCTTTTGAATCTGATCCATCGTGATCGCATTCTCGACCGCTTCCTTGACGTCGTCTTGGTTCATCTGCCCCAGTGTGACGGCCGCAATCATCAGCGTAAGGACACCGATGATCGCGCAGATGATGCTGAGAAACGGGAACAGAGAGACATCGTCGTCTTCGACAGGTGGTCGTCGAGCCATGTTTCAATCGTAGCCATCACTCTCCGAGTGATGAGCGCTCTAAATGGTGAATGTTATAGATGCTCGTTGAATTACAAATTGACTTGTAGTTTATGGGCTGATCACTGGGAGAGTGATGGCTACGTTATCGACGTCCGTTGCGTTTCTTTCCACCAAACCAACCACGTCGCTCAGATTCGACCTGTTGAACAACGACTTGCTTCTCGCCTAACGATTCCAACACGCCGCTCAACCCCGTGAGGCCTCGCTCCAACCCAGCAAAGTGCGTTTGCAACGCGTCGGTCGAACCGGAGACGGACTTCGTGACATCGCTCTGCATCGAAGCTGCCTGCTCACTGAGATCGGCCAAAGCCTTCTGAATCTCAACGGCGGACGCGTTCATCTCCTGAAGCTGCTTCTGCAAGAGTGTCGTGTGTTCGACGTATTGCTGTTTGAAAGTGGCGAGCTGTTGCTCTTGCTGGTCCTTCATCTTGGCATTAATGTCGGTCCAACCCTTCGCAACGTGCGTCGTTAGTTTCGATCCGATGGCATCGAGCTTCTGTAGCCAACTTTCAAGCTCCGCATGGTGCGTTCCCATCGCGGCTTCGACGGCTTCTCGGAAAATCTTTGCATCAACTCCCGAGCCGCCGCCGGCTCCACGCTCGGCACCGCCTTCGCGGCCATCGTTTAAGCGTCGCAATAGATTCTCGTTACAGTATTCGTCAGCGATCGTAACCAGTCCGTCTTCGCTTTTTTGTACGACGGACAGCGGTATCTTGACTATCAGACTCATGATCAACGCCAGTAACGTTGTGTCAAACGCCGTTCCCAGACCGCCGAACACACCCTTCATCGAATCCGTTACGGCGGAGACGTCCGCCGCGTTTTCGAGCGTCGCCGACAGACCACTGACGGCACTGCTAACCCCCATCACAGTGCCGATAAACCCGAGAATTGGCATCGCCCAAATGAACACTTTGATGATCGTGAAACTGCCCGCGACGTTGCTAGCATCGATTGCTGATTGCGATTCCATCATCGTCACTGTTTCCGCCGCACTCTTGCGAACGCGGAAATGTTCGATCCCTCGCAGCACGCGATTTACAAGAATGCTATCGCGAGATTCAGAAGGGAGACCGTGAATATGAGCGACAAATCGATCAAGAGACGAGATCGTGATCTCCTGCGAAACTTCGTTCGGCAACAGGTCCATCAACATCGCTGACTTCTGTCGAGCCAGCTGTCTCGATTTGAGATACAAGATGGCGAACGACCAGAACATCAACAGCGTTGTAGGAAAATTAATCCCTACACTGTCCCAAAACATCTTGCCAATGCGGATGTCTGACAGCCACAGCGGATACAGTAGGGCGAACAACCCGACCGCGCCAATCAATCCAATCACGCCGCTCTTGACGAGACTAATATCGCTCCCGTCCGACGAGTGGCTTGAGCCATGACTTGGCGCCGATGCCCCCTTCGTCGTTGTGGGTTTTGGGACGGAAGCTTTCGCCTTGCCGACATTCGCTTGTGGTTTGGCTAGTGTAGCAGGAGCTTGGGAAGCCGCCCCGCCAACGTTAATGTTCGGAAATCCTCCGGTTGCCGCTCCGCCTTCGTTTGCAAGAGGGTCCGTCGTCGAATTTTCCGGAAGACCGAGATCGACCCCCGACGGAACGGGAAGAACAAACGCATGTTTGCAATAAGGGCAACGGCACTTCTTGCCAGCCTGCTCGTCTCGGACCTTCAGCGACTTATCACATTTGGGGCAAGCAATCTTGAAATACATGAAACTTCCAAACGACTGACGTGCAAAGCCAAGCCGACGCAATTCGGCTTATCGAGCCTCCATATTCATCTAATCTCTACGTTGGTGCAAGCGACGCAATCAAAAGTCTCGGAACGGCCCTCGGGGCTCGGCAGCTTCCATTTCAACGAGCCAATTGACGTAGCGTGCCTTTACCATTTTCAAGACTTTGGGCATCTTCTTCGATAGATCGTTCTCTTCTCCGATGTCGGCGTCGAGATCGAACAAACCGCCGCTCTCACCACCCATGTCGACCCACTTCCACTTCCCGATTCGAGCGCCGATCAAATTCTTTCGTTTCCAAAACATGACTTGTCGGGGTGACTTCGTCTTGCCTCGAATCGTGGGCCACCAGTCGTATCCATCGAGTACTACGTTCTCCGGCAACGTTGCTCTCGCCGCGGATGCAAGACTCGGGAACAACTCCAAACTCGTCAGAAATTGATCATTGACGGAATCAGCAGGCACGTTCCCGCCGGGCCATCGAATCAAACAGGGAACGCGAATACCGCCCTCCCACATCTGCGACTTGTGGCCGCGAAGTGGCGAGTTGTCGGCGCCACCGCTGCCGCCGTTGTCGGATAGAAAGATGACGATTGTTTTATCGAGGATTTGTTTCTCTTCGAGCAACGCAAGCATCTTGCTGATCGACGCGTCCATACACGTGACGGCAGCGCGATAGTCTCGGCGACGTGCTTCCGACGTAACGACTTTCGCGGGCGACGCATATCGGAACTTCGACACTTCTCGCAATTCGTTCTCGACGGGCGGATACATCTTCTTAAACTGATCCGGTGCCTGAACCGTCGATCGAATTTCTGGTTCCAGCGCTGACGAACCATGCGGAGCGTTAAATGGAACATAAAGGAAGAACGGATCGTTCGTTGCGTGTTGCTCCAAGAAGCGAATCGCTTCTCGTTCGAAGAGATAAGTGCAATACGTTCCTTTATCTTCCTCTGTCTTCGTCAGATTGCGATACATGCTCGGGACGCCGTACCGTTCATGTGTGTAGTAATCGATTCCCGTGTTGACAAGCCCATAGAAGTCATCGAAGCCTCGCGAAGTCGGCAGGAAACGCTTCAAAGTTCCAAGATCCCATTTCCCGTAAATACCGCTCCTATAACCTGCTGAATTCAGCATTCGTGGGATGATGATCTCGCGACGATCCATTCCACCAATGCGTTCGAAAGTGACTTCGTACTCGTCCGGCGAGTATTTGTGGCCATAGTCCGGGGCCTCGTTGCGGATCATGTCATAGATTCCATTCCGCTGAGGATAACGCCCCGTCAGCAACCCCGCTCGCGACGGTGTGCAAGCCGGCCAAGCGACATAGAAATTCGTCAACCGCGTTCCTTCTTTCGCCAATCGGTCCAGAGTTGGCGTGATAATTCCGTTGCCGAGCGTTCCAAGATCGTTGTAGCCTTGATCATCGGAAACGATCAGCAAAATGTTTGGCCGATCAGCCGCTTGGATGTGTGTCGATGCGGCGAATGACAGCAGAACTGCCGCAATGATTTGATTTCGATTCATGATGTCATTCATATTCAGTAAGCAACTTCGCATTGCTCGGCCCAGCGTTTCCACTCCGTCACCATCGTCGCGACCCGTTCCGGGTACAGTCCAACCACATCGTTTGTCTCAGTGCGGTCTTCAGCGAGATTATAGAGTTCCCATCGTTTGTCACTCGCACCCCAATTCAGCTTCCAGTCTCCTTGCCGGATCGCGCGATTTCCAAACAACGCCCAACAGAGCGACTTATGAGGCTCTCGATTCTTCCCGTGCAGGATCGGTAGCAGGCTCTTGCCCTCGGTCGGGATGATCTTCTTCCCATTGAACTCCGCCGGATACGTGCCGCCAGCGAGCTCAAGCACGGTTGGCATGAAGTCGACGAGATGACCGGGCTGGTCCGTGATCGAAGCGGGCGCCACATTTCCAGGCCAGCGAACAATTAACGGCGTCGCGATGCCACCTTCGTAAGTCCACGTCTTGTGTCGGCGAAATGGCGAGTTCTGTGCCCATCCCCAACCCTTACCGACGAACTCGTACCCGCGAGCATCACCAACGGGAATATCCTCGTTGTATTCAAGGAAGTCCTCTTCTTTGGTCGGCCAACTCGCACAGCCTCCGTTGTCGGACAGGAAGAAGATGATTGTTTCCTGTGCAATCTCCATCTCGTCAATCGCAGCAAACAATCGACCGATGTTTTGGTCCATGCGATCCACCATCGCGGCATACACTTCCATCCGTTGCTCTTCACGAGGTCGATCTTTCAATTCGTTCCAGGGAGTTACTTCGTAGTCATAGCGAAAGTCCCCAGTCTTGAGATCAACGCCGGACAACTTCCATTTCGGATCGACAAGCCCCAGTTCGACCAACCGCTGGTGCCGCTTCTCTCGCAACGTGAAATACCCTTCCTCATACTTGCCACGGTATCGAGCGACGTCTTCCGCGGGCGCATGCAACGGAAAATGAGGTGCCGTGTAACAAAGATAGTGAAAAAACGGTTTATTGCCAGATTGAAACTCTCGAATCGTCTCGATCGCATGATCGGTAAAGGCATCCGTCGAGTAGTAGTCAGCGGGAAACTCGGTAATCGTCTGATCGTTGTGCGCGAACGGACGCACTTTGCCACCGTTGTAAAAGACGGGATCTGGCTTTGCCGGATTAAAGAAGTTGCAGCAACCGCTCAGCAAGCCGTAGTACTCCTGAAACCCTCGATCGATCGGCCGCATTGGCGAAGTACTGCCCAAATGCCACTTTCCCGTGTAGCCAGTCGCGTAACCGGAGGCCTGCATCACTTCCCCCAACGTCACCATATCATCGCGCAACGTTCCAGATGCCTTACGCGGATGCAAGCCGGTCGTGAGCGCTGCCCTCGTCGTAACACAGACTGCACAGTTGTAGAACTGCGAGAATCGCATCCCTTCGCTCGCCATGCGATCTAAGTTCGGCGTGCGAATCTCGCCACCGTAGCAACCTAAATCTGAAAACCCCAAGTCGTCGCAGAGAATGAGTAGGATGTTCGGGCGAGTAGCAGTTGCGTCGGTGGCATGAGCGTTATTGCCCAAGAACCAACTGATCACGCAAGCACAAAGAAAAGGTAGACGTAAACTCATTGCCTCACTCTTTCCATCCTCAAACAGCACTCAGAATGAGTCTTGCCAAGACTTAAACCCGCGTTCCAATTCTGCAACTCGGTCTGCGTTCTCATCTGCCAAGTCGTCCTTCTCGCTGAGATCCGACACTAGATTGAATAGCTGCCACGGTTGGTCTGGCTTCTCACGAACGATCTTCCAATCGCCTTGGCGCACCGCCGCGTGGTTTCTGTAAATGAAGAAGAATGAATTATGCGGCGAATCAGCTTGCTCGAAGAGCACCGGCAGTGGATTCTTCCCATCAAGGACACGATCATCCGGCAAATGGGCGCCTGATAATTCGGCGCAAGCGGTCATCAAGTCCGGCGACCACAGCGGCTCTGAGACGACTGAACCCGCTTTAATCTTTCCAGGCCAGCGAGCCATCGCTGCAACGCGAAGTCCACCTTCCCAACACGTGACGCCACCCTGACGAAGCGGATCGTTTACACCGACGTCAAGGCCTTTTCGTCCCAGTCGAAAGGCACCGTTATCGGAGTAGAAAAAGACAAAGGTCTGTTCCTTCACATCTGCTTCATCAACTGCATTCAATACACGACCGATTGCTTCGTCAAGCGCTGTAACGACGGCATCGTACCGTCGTTTCGGGTCGGTCTCGTTGGGCGACGCACCGTACGCCTCGAAAGCGCGATCCGGCGCTTGCCAGTTGTTTGGCTGACCTAGCTGTTTATTCTTGGCATTGGGAAAATGCGGCGCGTTGAACGGCAAGTAGCAAAACCACGGCTGCTTCGTCCCCGACTTTCGCTGAATGAAATCTATCGCTGCGTCCGCAAACAAGTCCGTCGAGTATTCACCGTCCGCGTGAAACGCTTCCGTTCCCTTGAACAAGTCGTGCTTACCGCCATAGATGTGGTGATAGTAGTCGATATTCCCTGAAGCATGTCCCAGAAACTCGTCGAACCCGCGCTCGGTCGGTCGCGATCCCTTCGCGAAACCGATGTTCCATTTGCCGAAACAGCCCGTCTCGTAAGGCGTCGGCGCGTTCTTTAACACCCGCGGAATCAAGATCTCGTCGTGATGCAATCCGACGCCATAGTTCCCTGCGAGCCCCGGCAACTGGTAGTCCAAGCCATGCCTCTGCGGGATGCGACCCGTTAACAAACAAGCGCGCGAGACGGTGCAGGTTGGCGAGGCAGTATAAAAGCTCGTCAGTCTTGCTCCTTGAGCGGCAAAACGATCCAAGTTCGGAGCCTTGATCGGTGACGCCGAGTTGTAACAGGGCAGATCCCCATACCCAAGGTTGTCCGCCGTGATGATCAGGATGTTCGGTACGGGGTCGCCTGAACCTGCAGCGACACACCAGGGAGCCACAGATAACAACAGCACGACGATAAAGGATAGCTTTACTGAACTGCACTCAATCATGTTAGTGTCTCGAGAAAGATTATCGCTCCACGAGCTGATCCACGTCGTCCAACGACACACGCAGCACCTCTGTCTGATGCTTGTTTCGCGAGAAGGCGATCAGTAAGTGTTCTTCGTATTCAATCACGTGAGGGTACTGAAGCGACGCGACGCCCGTTCGGAATTTATGCCAGACTTCGGATGCTCGGTCGTCGATCGAAGGTGGAGACGGAATATCGAGCAGGGCCATGCGAGTGAAGTGACGATCATCCTTGCTGACTGCGAGATGAAGTTGACGACGGCCAACTTTCGGATTGGCATTCAATACCAGGACTCGATAATCACGCCTCGTTCGAATCGAAAACACTTTACTTGTCGCGTTCGGAAAGTTTGTAATAAGTGGCTTGCCCCAGTTTCGACCTTGATCCATTGACACCGAATGAAACAGGCGTCGCGAGCCGCCATTGTCACGATACAACGCAAAGAGCGTGTTGTCGGCGAGCGGCCAAAATATCGGTTCATCAGGACGAAAGCCTTGCACGTCACGAACACCAACGACGGGAAACGATTGCCAATCGTCGAGCGACTTCTGACCACCGATCAGCACCGAGACGTTGAACCTCGAATCGCGTCGCGTCATGATCCAATCACCGCCGGACAATCGTTGCGGCGCAAAGTTATTGATGGCGTTGTCGTACAGTTTTTGTTTGAATCTCCAAGCCTTTTCCTGCTCATGCCAAACGTAGGCTTGAAGCTCGAGCTCTTTATCGGCACCGAATGCTCCCTTGCCTTTGAAGTGCGCCGCTAAGGCCAGTAGCTCGCCGTCACGCACCCACAAGCCACGAGCAATGAACGCGTACGGAGCTTCCGGCTTGCCAGTCACGGTCTGTGGTTCGCTCCATCTGATCCCATCGAGACTCGTGGAATAGCTTACTTGTTGAGTCGGTTCATCTTCGACTCGCGGCCCGTCGCTCCAGATACACCACAATCGACCAGCATGATGCGCGAGGTAGTTGTGGAGCTGAAAGCGAATGTTGTGCAAGTCAATTCTAGGCTTCCCTGCCGCCGCTGAGTCAAGAGCTGCAGCGCTGATGACAGCATGCGAGCCGCCGACGCGAGGCAGTTCCGCGTAGTCGATGTCTCCAGATTCCGTCAGCGACGACGAAAGACGAAGAACTTCGACAGAATGCTCGCGATTTTCGTCGGCCAGCAACGGACATGCCGAACAGAAAGCCAGGATCACGAACGCACTCGTCTTCCGCATGGCGTGTTCTCGCTGCTTCTTCATAGGACGGCAGGGCCGCAGCCAATGCGAGCTATCGCTCGGTTAGTCACAACCCGCTCCCGTTGGTCGCTAGAATCATGCTGGAATAACAAAGCTTTCATGGACTATTGATATAGGGACAGATATACGTCGAAAGACAAGTTCGCAACCGTTGGGTCGAGCACGTCTACTCGCGCTCCCAGACAGCCGGGAGCTTTCGCGAGTCTTCACCGTATGTCTGTGACACGACAAAGCCACTGGCCTGCGATGTGTAAAAAATGCGACCGTTCGAGACGACCGCACCGAGACACTCGCGAGAATCAATCGCAGGCCCGGTCGAGACGAGTTTGCCGTCAGATGACAAATCGATCATGTCCATGTTGGCACCAAGCACGTACGGTTCCGAAAGAGTGAAACGGCAGCAGGCATAGTTGTGGCCAATGCTGCTTACTACTTTGCCACTCTCTTGGTCAAAGACGTTGCCCTTGCCTCGCAGTGCATTCGAGAAGATGAACTGCTCGCCGACCGTGACGACATTCAGGGCCGAAGTTACCGCGTCAGACTTCCAGACGAGCGAACCGTCCTTTGCGTCCAGACACCAGACGAAGCGATCATCTGTCCCTTCGACTGCACGATTGAAACCGCCAATATAAAGACGACCGTCACGTGCGCTGAGCGTACATTTCGACGTCACATAGAAGTCCGTCGTCTTCCAGACGACTTCGCCATTCGCCGGGTCCATGCAAGCCGTCAGCCCATTGTTATCCGCCGGCAAACCACGGCGACGACGTTGACTGGCCGCGTAGCCAAAGAACGTCGAATAGAATAGTTTCCCATCGAGGATGCAGATGCCGCAATCATTCCCACCGCGGCCATACTCCGAGAAATCCTTCTCCCATACGACTTTGCCCGTATCGAGATCCCACGCCCACAATCGCGGTCGATGGTCTTTCGGGTAGTAAGGATTGTCGTTTGAGTAAATCCAACTCATCACTTCACGCCCATTTGGCCGAGGAACTGGCTGTCCCTTAAAGGTAAACGGTTTTTCCGTTCCTTGCGCCGCGTACTCGCCCGAGCCAGATGCATAGATCGCGATGTTGTCGTGAACGACCGGAGGGAACTGCCGACTCCAACTCGGCGAACCGGTAAAGGGTGCTTCCCAAAGCAACTCGCCGGTCGCCGCATCAAGGCATCGCATCAACGAGCGTTTGATTCCGGCTTGTGGTACAAGCAGCTTTCCCTTTACGTACAGCGGCGATGTAAAAGAAAGATAAACATCCGGCCAATGTCTTCGCCATAGCAAGCGGCCCGTGTCCTGTTCGACGGCGATGATCTGTCCTTCGGCGGTATGCGTGTAGAGTCGACCTCCACCACAAACGGGAAGATGCTTGACGGTGCCCTCCAACCGACGCGCCCACCGCATTCGAAGCGGTGGCCTCAGACCTTGCTGATTCGCATTGGTCCCGCCAAAGTCGCCATAGTTTGTGTACCAATCGTAGCGACCATCCGCCAAGGGTCCGGCCAACGGGCTGCGAAGTTTTTCTATTAGCAAACTTTTCTTCGGCAGCGTCGCATTTCCTCCTTCTCCAAAGACATACAAATAGCCATCTTCACAGGCTGCATAAACTCGTCCATCACTGACAGCAACCGGAGCTGTAATTGGTGTATCGAAAGCTGTTGCTAACGCGCGGGGTTCGCCGCCATCCAGCGGCACGACGTACAACTTGCCGTCCAAACCGCCATAGACGACATGATCGCGAGTCACGACGGGGGGACAGATGGATGCAGCAGCACAAAGAATGTCTGGCTCGTCGCTACCAAGTGTGTGACGACACAATCCCATTCCTTCTTCCGGACGAACTCGGTAGATGTCGCGACCGCGCACACTGACCGAGGCGAAGCTGAGCAAGCCTCGCAAATGAATCGCCGTCTCGGTGCCCGCCACGAAGTTCGTTTGCAGTTCGTCACCAGCCAGTCGCAACATCTCAACGCGTCCGGCGTTATCCCGACGATGCCACTGGACATAAACATTGCCGGCTTCGTCGGCGCTCTGACCGAATGTTGCCGGATACTCGGAGCCTGCATAAGAAGGAATTGCCGCGACGGATCGGAGCTTCGGTTCGGTTCCAGCGTCTTCAAGAAACACCGTCCGCCCGCCGGCCGGCATGACAACGGTCTGGTCAACCAAACAGATGTCGCGAGAGCAGACGAAGTGATCTTTCCAAGTGACACGATCGCCACGAGCGGCCAGCCATTCTTCGCCGCTCCAGCGATTACCTTCAAACTCGACGACTTCCTTTACAAAGTCCCAAGTCCACACTTCGGTCCCGTCCGTTTCAACCGCATACACACGAGCGCCAAGCGTGGCGAAATAGACTCGATCGACGCCGACCGCCGGTGCCGAAAATATCGGCTCTTGGCAATCGATCTGTTTAACGAGCTCACCCGTGTCGCGATTAATCACGTAGTAATACCCTGCCGCAGTGCCGACATGCAGGTAGTCACCAACAACCGCCGGTGCCGCGACGTTGTTGCAATTCCCAGCGTCTCCCGCAGTCTTGAATCGCCATCGGACCTCAAACGTCTCTGCGTCGATGGCGAAAACAACGCCGGAGCCATCGATGACATACACGATTCCGTCGCTGACAATGGGCGAAGCGTAGATTCCGTCGGTCAAAGGCACACTTGCGAGCAATCCAATGGAGTCGGAAAGTACGGCCTCGGGAACATCGCCCGATCGTAATGCGTTTCCTTGAAGTTGCGGCCAATCAGCTGCATTCGCGGCGACGGCAAACATCGAAATCAGCGCTGCCGCAATGTATGTTCTTCTCATTAGAACGGTGTTTCCTTTTCGGAGGGATGGCAACCGCACTACGCGGCTACTTCAGCTAAGCAAGCAAATTGTTCACCGAACGTACCGTACCGCGTTGAGGCCCCGTTTTCAATCGAATCGACAAGAAACGATTAGAAGGATTTGCGGGAGCGGCGCGGTCAGGGGTTGCATCACAGGCGGTCGTCGATCACAAAACCATATCCCTAACCTTTCGAGAGAGTGATCCATGACTGCAACATTCAAGGAACTGACAGACTTCTTTCGCTCAGTCGGAGCGGACGAAGTTGCGCATTCCGACAAGACCTACCTCGCCCACGCGATCGGCGTCTACAACGACCTGAAGGAGTGGGGATGTCATGAAGACGTGGCTCGCGTCGGAATCTTTCATTCGGTTTACGGTACCGAGCTATTCCAAGGATTCACACTGCCACTCGATCGCCGTGACGAAGTGCGAGCGCTGGTCGGTGAACGCACTGAGTGGCTGTCGTATTTGAATTGCGCCATGGACCGAACTCATTTCGATGCGCAGATCAAAGAATCAGGACCGAACACGATTCTAGATCGATTTACCGGCACCGAGCTCGATGTTTCCGATCAGGATTTCGATGACTTATGCACCGTTCACATGTGCGACTGGTTGGAACAAGTCGAGCGATCGGACAATTGGGACTATCGCCGCACTGCGTATCGAACTCTAGCAGAGCGTCTGGGCGGGATCGCGTTGGTTTCGTACGATCAAGTCTTCGCAAACGCGCCGGCTTAGGGAGCCGATGGCGAAGTCGAGAACACGGGATCCTAAACCGCTTCACGCGAAGCGAATCGGCTCGCCGTGGTAGATGCGGTGCGGACGATCGAGTTCGTCCTTCCACGCGGCGCTCGATGGAATTCCCAAGGCGTGATAGATCGTAGCAGCCAGACTCTCTGGCGTCTGCGCATCAGCGGCTGGGTACGCGCCATCTTTGTCGGAAGCACCAACGACAACTCCGCCCTGGACACCACCGCCGGCCATGAATACTGACTGCACAGCGCCCCAGTGATCTCGACCCGGGAGCTTTGTGTTGATTTTAGGCGTTCGGCCCATCTCACCGACCATCACGATCAACGTCTCGTCGAGCAGACGCCGATCGGCAAGATCGTCCAGCAATGCAGACACGCCACGGTCGGTCGGCGGCAACAGGCAATCTCGCAACAGCGGAAAGTTATTGTCATGCGTGTCCCAGGTTTCGTTGTTACCGAGGTTAACTTGAATTAGATTAACGCCGGCTTCAACCAATCGCCGTGCCATCAACAAAGACCAACCAAACGAATTGCGCCCGTAGCGATCAAGTACTTTTGCCTCTGCACTATGAACGTCGAATGCTTGTTGAACTTTTGGATTCGACAGCAACGAGATAGATGCCTGTCGGTACTGATCGAAGGCTTGCACATCAGCGGCCTGCCCAAGCTGTCGCCGCTGTTGGTCCAACAAGCTACTCAACTCTGAGCGAGTAGAGAATCGTTTACCACCAAGCCCCTCCGGGAGCGTCAAATTGGGAGCTTGAAACTTCAGATTCTCGTTCCGCTCACGTCCGCGAACAAAGTGAAACTCATAGTCGGGATACGCGCCATAAGACAGGGCGTTGAAGGGCGACGCTTCGACGAACCAAGGATCACGGTGGCTGCCCATTTGGCCACCAAACTGACCAGGGATCACACGTCCGGTGCGATGAATCAATCGTTCCGGCAATGCAACAGCTGGCGGTAGATTGTTATTCCTCGCGGGAAGCGCGTCTCCGACAACGGACGCGATCGATGGCCAATCGCTGGCCTGCGGCTTGCTGGCGTTAAAGCCAACCGGCAGCGGCGTGCGTCCCGACTGAATCACCATGTGCCCTTCGGAATGCCCGTTGTAGGGCGTCGTCAATGAACGAATGACACTCCACTTCTGACTCCGCTCGGCCAGCATCGGCAGGTGCTCACAAATCTGCAAGCCGGCGGTGCGAGTTGCTATCGGATTGAATTCTCCGCGAATATCATCTGGCGCATCCGGCTTCGGATCGAAACTGTCATGCTGTGTTAGGCCACCCGACAAGAAGATAAGTATCACCGACTTTGCGCCGCCATGCGGCGGAACTTCCGCGACAACATCGGCGGCGTGCAGCGCCGAGACGTGATTCATCCCCAGTCCAAGAATTCCGATCGACCCCGCTTCGAGCATCGAGCGCCGAGTAAATTGCGGGTGCGTTGGCCTAGTCCAAGTCATTATTACCTCGAAGCGTTTGCAATCGTCTTCGATCCATCATCCGCTAGAGTATCGTCATTGGCGTTTAGGCTCAACAGAAATGCGAAGCGTGGAACGAACAGGGCAAGCAAGCCGAACGCAAGCGACGTCAATTTTGCGGCTTTGTCGAAAGTTGACCGGACATCATTAGGTAGGCTGTACCCCACATAAGACTGACTAAAGGGGCAGCAAACAGAACGCCAAAACACAGCGCCAACATTCCGACCAACATAATACCGATACTCGCAAGCCAAAGAACGAATGCCGTCCCGACGTTCTCTTGCGCGATTGGACGCGCCATTCCAAACGATTCGATCGCCTTCGCCTTTTGATCAACGATCAAGTAGTAGAACGGCCAGAAGAACAACATGAGCAGGATTCCAGGAACTACACACGCAAGAACTCCTACAGTCACTGCCAGCCCCGCCAGTATAGAGGCCCCGAGAACTCGCAAGAATAACGGGCCGCCACCAAATAGTTCACCGAATTCAGCTCGTTGTCCACGCAGCAGTTTAAGAATGATGTGGGCTTGTCCAATTCCCAAATAGATCTGAGCGAAGTTGCTACAAAACGCAACAAGGCTGCTAAGCAATACGCCAAGTTCCGGTTGGCCCTGCTGTTCAAACACAGCCACAAAGACGTTTTGAACAATACTAAATAAGATATTGACGCCAAACACCATGACTGTGATGCCAAGAAGTATTCCAAGGTTCGATTTCCACACCTCCCACGCATAGCTGATGACATCGCCGACTTCGGCACGAGTCGGCACGATTTCGCCGGAGATTGATGGCTTGGCAGCAGCTGGTGCGAAACCGCTCGAGGGCGAACGATATGGATTGCCAGCTTCGTCGGCGGTCGGTCTCGCCGTCGGTTCGAGAGACTGAGTGCCCTCGGAAAATGGGCTGGCTTGGTCGCCTGAGTTCGTAGCCTCGGATTGTGGAACATCTGCAATCGCTCCGCACTGAGGGCATTTTGCCTTGGCCCCCGCAGACTCGTCGGGAACGCGAAGTAGTTTCTCGCATTGAGGGCAACGAAACTCGATCGGCATAGCATCTATCCTACTGCGGGGTGGTCGAAGTTTGCATTCGCTCGTCGCCAGCGCCGAAAGTCAACGCAGAGTCAGTTCGCGACAAGGTGCAACTTTAACACGTGCCAGCCTCTCGTGTCACGCGCTTTCAGAATTGGAGTCAACCTTCCACAAATTGCGCCCGTCTATCGACCGATATCATTGCTGGAGCCACGCGTGTGCCTCATAATCGCTGACCGCTTGAATTACGTCGTTCTTTCATATCGGGATCTCGACGATCATGACTCACGAGCCACTCGACCGAATACTGAAGAAGACGCTCGAAGACTTCAAGGTTTCACGAAACGAAAAGCGAGTTCTTCAGCGAATTCTCGACGAACTCGGAGCCAATGATCAACAACGAGCTTTCTTTCGCCACCGAGCGTTCGAGTTGGCACGCGCCGAAGTGCTAGGACCAGAGGCGCATGGTGTGCTTGATTGGCTGGAATCGATCGTCAAGATATTGGATGCCGACGAGCCAACCGACTCAAGTTCTCATCGCGAACATGCGGAAGCCTTCTTTAGTCCGGGCGATGATTGTCGGAACGCCATCAACGGGCAACTTCGACGCGCGAAACGCTCGGTGGACATCTGCGTGTTCACGATCACGGATAATCGAATCAGCGATTGCATCATCGAAACCATTGACCGGGGAGTGAGCATTCGAATCATCTCGGATAACGACAAGTCCGAAGATCGCGGCTCCGACATCGAGCGATTCGAGCGGGCCGGTATTGAAGTCGCGATTGACAAGAGTGAGCACCACATGCATCACAAGTTCGCGATCTTCGATCAACGCATCACGCTGACCGGCAGCTACAATTGGACTCGCAGCGCCGCAGAACGTAACGAAGAGAACATCCTCGTAACGCACGACGCGCGCATCGTGAACCGGTTTCTGAAGGAATTCAACCAATTGTGGAGTGACCTGAGATAGCCGCAGTGATTCTCAACTACTGATCAACGTAATCTTTTCCATTCAAGCTGTTCACAACCGACACAAGCCACTTGTCGAGGTTACCGCGCATCGCCGCCACGCGTTTCGATTCGGCCTCGGACACGTCGTCCGCTTCGGTAGCGTCCGTCGCCAAGTTGTACAGTTCCCATTTCACTTTATCGTTGTTGCCTTGGATGCGATGCAGCTTCCAATCGCCATCGATCCAAGCGGAATGACCTGGGAAGCTGCTCGTTGAGTAAGCTGGACTCGGCAACACGGCGGCTTTCTGGCTGGATTCATGCGGCGCAAGGTCACTACCCGCCTGCTGAGCCTTGAACAGATCGGCCATCCATGAAGCGGAAGGAGTGCTGATTCCTTTAGCCGTGTAGTCCCAGAAACCCATCGTGCGGTTGGGCTCGGTATCTTTCCCATCAATCAGCGAGGCGAGGCTAACGCCGTCAAGCGGTGCCTGCCCTTCGATACTGACCCCTGTGATCTCCAACAATGTCGGATAGATATCACACGTGTTACATCGAATGTCCGTTGTCCGAGGCTTCGCAATGCGTGCCGGCCACTCAAGAATCGCGGGCACCAGCAAGCCGCCATCGTAGACCTTGCCTTTGTTCGCGCGACCACCAGTCGAACCAACTTTCGGAAGCCCCCCATTATCGCTGCAGTACCACAGGATGGTATTGTCGCGAATACCGAGACCGTCGAGCGAGTTGCGGAGCTTTCCAAACGCTCGGTCCATGCCGGTGACTTCGCCGTAGAAATTCTGGAAGTTTTTGGGATGCTCCGCATACAGTTTGCGATCTTCTTCGGCGGCCACGTGTGGACTGTGCGGTGAGCCAAACCAAACGACCGCCAGAAACGGATCGTCACTCTTCGTGTTCTCAGTCATCCAATCCAGCGCCGCATCCACCGCGATCATCGAGCTTTCGCCCTTCGTTTGCACGGCTTTACCCTGGCGACTCATGATGGCGTCGTTGTCGTAAAAATTCGGCGCACTAAGCCACTCGTCGAAGCCATTGCGGCCGGGGTTCGCGGGGCTGTCGTTTCGCACCGACCCCAAATGCCACTTGCCGAAGTGTGCCGTGGTGTAGCCGACCGTCTTCAGTGCCTCAGCGATCGTGGTCTCTTGTGGTCGCATCGGGTAGCCCCATTTGAAAACTCCCATTCGGTTCGGATGCCGCCCCGTCATGACACTCGCTCGCGTCGGCGAACAGACCGGAGCCGCTGCGTAGAAACGATCAAACCGCAGGCCAGTTGCCGCCGCCGAATCGAAATTGGGCGTCTTGATGTTTGGGTGGCCGTTGTAAGCCATGTCGCCCCAACCTTGATCGTCGGCCATGACGAGAATGATGTTCGGTCGCTCCGCGGCGCTGCCTTGGCCCCTAGGGATCAAGGCCACAACAACGACGACTGACAGTGCGATGATTAAACATTTTCTCATGTTGGCGACTCCGGTGATGATGTTTTGCTCTTGTTGGCTAGGCTCTTGTTGGCTAGCTGGCGGCGAGGCCTCGATTGTAACTATAATTCACTCGCGATGACGAGATCCGCAGCGGAAAGCTTGGTGTCGCCCGACTTCCTGGAGAACAACACGATGCAGTTCCCCGACCGCATTCCTTCGCGGCGTGAAACAACGCGTCGAGGACATAGCAAGACATTCGGTTTTGTCGGAAGCCTTGATCGTGGGTGGGGCTTCCAGCCGCAGCAATTAAAGAACACGTGCCGAACTGCGGCTGGAAGCCCCAGACACCTCATTACTCGAGTTCGCCTCGTACTCTACATAGCGCTCGTCGTTGTCTCCGTGTTGTCCGCCATGAATTCGCGAGCGGGCGAAGTGCTTTACAACGGCATTGAATTGCCCGACGAGTGGCCTCCGAATAGGAAGGCACTTCCGGAGCAACTCCCGACACCGTCCTACTTAGTCGCTCCACCTGAAGTGATTTCGATCGACGTTGGTCGTCAATTGTTCGTCGATGACTTTCTGATTGAACGCACCGACATGACACGCCAATTCCATCGCGCTGTGTACCATCCAGCCAATCCCGTCCTGACATTTGACCAACCGTGGGAAATGAGCAAGGCACAGGGCGGTTTGCCAACAGCCTCGCCTTATAGCGGCGGAGTTTGGTACGACCCCGGGCGACGAAAGTTTCTCATGTGGTACATGGGGGGCTACATCGAGCATCTTTGCCTAGCCGAGTCGGACGACGGAGTGAATTGGGTCAAACCAAAGTTGGACGTGAAGAGCGATACGAATGTCGTGCTGTGGAAAGGCGCGACGGAGTCGAATTCGTTGCTGATGGATTTGAATGAACGCGACCCGGCGCGACGTTTCAAGTACTTCATGACCAACATCGGCAGAGGGTGGAAAACCGAGTATCGTCATTCGGCGGACGGCATCCATTGGAGCGAGCCGGAATGGTACAGCGGCCCGCACGGTGATCGCACGACGGTCTCGTACAATCCCTTTCGAAAGCGTTGGGTGTTTGCGTTGCGGACCAGTGATCGATCCGGCCTTCGCCAAGGTCGGGCGAAGAAGTACTGGGAAACGAGCGATATCAACGATGAATCGTCGGTCCAATGGCCGGCGGATGATTCTGGACAGTTCGAGGCGGCGGCCCCGCTGTGGGTTTCGGCGGACCGCGGACTCGATAAGCCTCGCGTTGAAGTTGGCATCTCGCCGCAGCTGTATCATTTGGACTGCGTGGCCTATGAAAGTCTGATGCTGGGGATGTTCAGCATTCTGCGCGGCGATTTCCACGAGAACGACGGGGAAGGTCGCGACGCTTATCCCGGCCGTCCAAAGTGTGCGGAGATCTGCCTCGGCTACACACGAGATGGATTCAACTGGCATCGCCCAACTCACGACACGTTCGCGGGCATCTCGGATACGCCGGGCGATTGGAACTGGGGCAACGTTCAATCGACAGGCAACAGCTTTGTCGTCGTCGGCGATTACCTCTACTTCTACGTGTCGGGGCGTAAGGGAGCAGGTGGCAATACGGCAGCGGATACGGAGTTGCTCCATCCGGCTTACGCCGGCTGCTCGACGGGCCTCGCTGTGCTGCGACGTGACGGATTCGTTTCCATGGACGCTCTAGAAGGATCAACCGACAATCCGGCTCGCCGCCTTAAAACGCTCACGACCCGAAAGATGCAATTCAGCGGTTCACATTTGTTTGTCAACGTCGACGCGGCGCAAGGAGAGTTGCGAGTCGAGGTGCTAGACGAAAACGAAAACGTCATCTCGCCGTTCACCAAAGAGCGTTGCCGTTCGGTTCAATCAAACAAGACTCTACAAGCAATCACCTGGGACGGAGCCAACGATTTGTCGCAATTGTCGGGTCAACCCGTACGATTCCGTTTTCATTTGACGAACGGCAGTCTGTACTCGTTCTGGGTCAGCCCTGGCACGAGCGGTGCCAGCCAAGGCTATGTGGCCGGCGGCGGACCGGGCTTCACCGCTCATCACGACGCGGTTGGTATCGGCTCGTACGCAAGTCAGCCCGCTACTTACAAGCCCTTGGTCATCGCCAAACGACCATCAACGGAAACGCCCAGGGACTCGGCCATTCCGCCGCAAAGAGAACTCGTCATGTGGCTCAAAGCGGATAGTGTTGAAGGCGTCGCCAATGGCGAACTCGTGACGAGATGGAATGATTCATCGGGCAATGGCATGGCTTGCGAGCAGAAAGACGAAGCAAAGCGCCCACACTGGATCAAGAACGCCATTGGCGGCGCACCAGCCCTTCGCTTCGACGGTACCGACGACCATTTATTTCTCGACCACTACCCTGGACTATTTCACACCTACTATCAATCCACAATCTTCGCGGTTGCGCAACCCAGAAACGGTGGCACGCTTCTCAGTCAAGCCCACGCCAATCTGACGATCTTAACGGGGCAAACCAACCGACTAGTTTACTCTTCCAGCTTTGCCACGACCGACGGAACACAGTCCTGGCCGCAACTGCAATCCGAACGCAGTGGCTCGCTCGCGCCCCATCGTTCTGTGATATGCAGCATTGTTCGTACCGGCGACAATCGAGGAGAGACATCGTTGCGAATCAACGGCTCGCGAGTCGACGATGGAACGGCCTTTCCATACCATACAACCAGTCCCATCGCAGCATTCGTCGGCTGTGCCTACCAAAAGCGAAGCCCTTGGGACGGAGATATCGCCGAGATAATCGTTTACGGCAGAGCCTTAGCCGATACGGAGAGAGAGGCTGTGGAAGGCTATCTATCTGAAAAGTATCGGATCGAAAAATAGGTCACCGCAATACGACGATCGCAATTCACGCCGTACCAAAACGCTGAGAAGCTCGACAGCCACTGTTCCGCATTGAAAGACACGCGCATGACTCGACTCAACCGAAGAGATTTCTGCGGAGGCGTAGCCGCTGCCACCGTGGCGACGATCCACCAAGGCCAGCAGACGCTCGCTACGACGAGCGACGTACCTCGCGTCGATACCCATTTGCACTGCTTTGCAGGAACCAACGACTCTAGATTTCCCTATCATACACGAGCTCCCTACACGCCTGACCAGCCGGCAACTCCAGAACATCTTCTCAAATGCATGAATGACGGGGGTGTGGATTATGCGGTTGTCGTACATCCCGAACCATATCAGGACGACCATCGCTACCTTGAACACTGCTTGGCCGTCGGCGGGAAGCGGTTGAAGGGAACGGCGTTATTCTTCTCGGATCGAGCGGGATCTCTTGAAAAGCTACCCGCGTTGGCAAGACGAGCGAACTTGGTCGCAGTCCGCGTTCATGCCTATGCACCTGATCGCTTGCCACCGTTCGGAAAGCCGGAACTGCATCGGCTGTGGCAGATGGCGACGGAGCTTGGGCTTGCCGTGCAACTTCACTTCGAGCCACGGTACGCAGCCGGATTCGAACCGTTAATTCGCGAATTCAAAGACACTCGCGTAATCATCGATCACCTTGGCCGTCCGTTCCAAGCGACGCCCGAACAACATTCGATCGTCATGAAATGGGCGCACTTTCCGAATACCATTATGAAACTGTCGTCGATTCCGTCGAACCGGACCTACCCGCATCGCGACATCGCTCCGATCATCACGCAGCTGACCGACAGCTACGGTGCAGACCGCATGATCTACGGCGGCGGATTCAATGCTGATGCGACCGGCGAGTCTTATCGCGCCGCCTTTGGCCGAGCCGAATCTTTTCTCGGACATCTGACGAGTTCGGATCGGGCGAAAATCCTTGGGGGCACCGCGACAAGGCTGTTCGGGCTCAACGTCTGAGTCACAAGTAGAGATCCAGCTTAAACCGCAGGGTGTCGGCGACAGCCGCACCAAGATTGGCTTGAACGAGGTGCGGCGACACCAACGCCCTACCAATCTGACGAGTCCTGACGAGCGTGATTCGAACCACTCGACGGACCCGGTTGTCCAGGTTTCGGAGCTTGGGTACGTTAATCGGTTCGTCGGAACCAATAACTCCCGAATAGGTGAGACATAGCAATGAGCGATCCTTACTTCCAGCAGATGTTCGCGGACCGAATTGGCGGCGCTGAATATGGCAAGGGCACAGCGATCTATAAGTTCGAGAAGATCAAGCGAGCAAAACGGAAGGCCGCGGAAGACTATCCCGATCGCACGCTGCTGAACTTCGGAATCGGCGAAAACGACGAGATGGCTCCCGAATCCGTCCGTCAGGTCATGGCCAAAGAGATCAGCAAGCCGGAGAATCGCGGTTACGCGGATAACGGAGTCGCTGTATTCCAAGAAGCCGTGGCTCGATTTATGAAGCGAGAATTCGGCGTTGAACTCGATCCCGCCAATGAGATCAATCACTGCATCGGCTCCAAGCCGGCGCTCGCGATGCTCCCGGCGTGTTTCATCAACCCGGGCGACATCACGCTGATGACCGTCCCGGGCTACCCCGTCGCCGGCACGCATACCGCTTACTACGGCGGCAGCGTCTTCAAGTTGCCGTTGCTCGCTGAAAACAATTTCCTACCTGATCTCGATTCGATCCCGGCGGACGTCGTGGCAAAGGCGAAACTGCTCGTTTTGAATTATCCCAACAGCCCAACGGGAAAAGTCGCGACGCGCGAATTCTTTGAGCAAGTGGTGGCGTTCGCCAAAGCTAACAACATCGTCGTCATTCAAGATGCCGCTCACATGATGTTGACTTTCGATGGCGAACCGTTGAGCTTCCTGAACGTCCCTGGCGCAAAGGACGTTGGCGTCGAGGTCCATTCGCTCTCAAAGGGCTTCGATATGATCGGTTGGCGTATCGGTTGGGTTTGTGGTCACGAAAGACTCGTGCAAGCCTTTGCCGACGTCAAAGACAACAGCGACTCCGGCCAGTTCATCGCGATCCAGAACGCGGCTGCAGCGGCGTTGGATGATAAATCGATTCCGAAGCGAGTACGCGAGAAGTATCGTCGCCGCTTGACCAAGTTGGTCGCAACATTGCAGAGCTGCGGATTCCAATGCGAGATGCCCGGCGGCAGTTACTTCCTTTACACCAAGTCGCCCGTAGGCACGACCAGCGGCGATACGTTTGCGGACGGCGAATCCGCCAGCCAGCACCTGATCACACAGCAATCGATCGTTACGGTCCCGTGGGACGATGCTGGTCCATTCCTCCGCTTCTCGGTCACGTACGAAGCTGCCGACGAAGCCGAAGAAGATGCGTTGATGGCCGAAACGAAGAAGCGGCTGGAACAGGTGAAGCTGAAGTTCTAAGAACTTGCACGTACTGCTTGTGGCCCCAAATACTCTTCACTCGTTTAACCCAGTCGCATCGCGACGGCTACTCGCTTTCGACCGTCGCGATGCGACTGGGTTAAACGAAGACGTCTCCGCGCCAGCGCCATCATAACATCCGCGGTGCCTAAATCGACTCGATATGCAATCCGCGTTTCCGTCGTTCCTTGCGGCGAACGTCGTCGATCGTATCAGCGATGTTCTGGACGCCATCGATGCCAGACAGAACCAGCTCGGGATGCGTGCGATCACTCGAACTGAGACGAATCGTGCCGACTCCAAGCATCCGCTGTACGATGCCTTGCTCGAAAGTCACGTCGTCGATGTCGATGACTTCGATGCGATCGGTCACGCGTTTAAAGATACCAGTCTTGTGAATAAAACGCTGCGTCGTCAATTCGTAATGCACACTCAGCTTTTTGTAAGCCAGCCTCCCGGCCAAGAAGAGAAAAAGTACGGGAATGGCGATGCCGACGGGCGGAAACGCGAACATGCCGGCGACCAGACCAATCGTGATCGCGATGCCCAGAATCCACGTCCCGTACATGGCTTTCGCCGAATAGCCTCCTGCCCAAAGATCTTGCTCCTCGTCTTCGGCATTGTCTGCCTGGCGAGCTTCGGCGGATTCCTTGAATTGATCTCTAGGCGAGTCGGTACTCATGGGCCGAGCGCTCCTGATGAGGTTTGAGGGGCGAATTCACTCAAAAATGCGGTCTCATTATAACGGCACGTTTGGGGATTCGTTAGCAGGCAGTCATTCTTGGGCAGCAATTCTCGTCGACGGACACCTCGCCTGTCATCTATTCCGCTAATCGTCAGTTGTAGTATAGTGATTCGAGGCAGTCACTCAAGAATTCCGGTAAACGCGCAGATGAGATGCCCCTTCTGTCAGGTTGATAACGATCGTGTGATCGACTCGCGCGGCAGCGAAGATGGGTTCGCGATCCGTCGTCGTCGGGAGTGCCTGGATTGCAAACGTCGATATACGACTTACGAGCGTCTTGAAGAGATGGCAATCAAGGTGATCAAGAAGAACGGCGAGCGAGAACCATTCAGCCGAGACAAAATGCGACAGGGCTTGGCTCGCGCCTGCTGGAAGCGCCCGATCAGCGACGAGCAGATCGATGGGGTGATCGCCCAAGTCGAGACCGAAGTTTATGCGAATTTCGACACCGAGGTGGAAAGCGAGTACCTCGGCGGACTGGTAATTCGAAATCTCGGCGATCTCGACCAAGTTGCGTTTGTCCGCTTCGCCAGTGTCTATCGCGAGTTTAAAGACGTACGGGACTTCGTCGAAGAACTGCAACCGATGTTGATGTCGCAAAGGCCTAGCGAGAGTTAATTGGTACTATGGCGCTCTCCGCCTGGTCCGACCGGATATTTAACTCGATCCGCAAGCGGATCTTGTCGACCTGACACTCCCACCGAATCGCCTTGGAGGTCTTGAGACTTCCAGCTATCATGACGCGCGCATCATCCGAATACCTAGACTCACTGCTAGCAATCCCTAAACGGACGAACCATGAGCGAGCTACGAACTGAACGCGACTCGATGGGCGAAGTGCAAGTCCCAGCCAACGCCTACTACGGAGCCCAGACGCAACGAGCAGTCGAGAACTTCCCGATCTCTGGCTGGACTTTGCCGCCAGATTTGGTGCATGCCCTCGGACTGGTGAAGTATGCCTGCGGCGTCGCGAATCGCGACCTCGGCAAGTTGACCGGCACTGGCAAGAAACCGCTCGAAGATGCACAAGTTGATGCGATGCTTGCTGCTTGTCGCGAAGTTGCCGAAGGCAAGCTCGACGGAGAGTTCCCGATCGATGTGTTTCAGACGGGATCGGGGACGTCCAGCAATATGAACACTAACGAAGTGATCGCGAACCGCGCGATCGAGCTGGCCGAGGGTGACCGCTTCGAAGCCGATAAACCAATTCACCCCAACGATCACGTCAATATGGGGCAGAGTACAAACGATATTTTCCCAACGTCGATCCACGTCGCAACCGCCAGCAAAATCAGAAATGACTTGGTTCCGGCACTCCAACGTTTCGCGGACGTATTGACACAGAAGGCCAAGGAGTGGGACCAAATCATTAAGATCGGGCGAACTCACTTGGCCGATGCAACGCCTTTGCGGCTCGGGCAGGAGTTCGGAGGATTCGCCCGCCAGTTGCAGTTGTCCGTCGCACGAGCCGAGCGCGGACTCGAAGCCGTCTTGGAGTTGCCCGCCGGCGGAACGGCGGTTGGCTCTGGAATCAACACGCATCCCGAATTCGGCAAGCGCGTCGCCGAGTACCTCGCAACCGAAACCGGCCTTGCATTTGTTGAGGCGGAGAATCACTTCGAAGCCAACGCCCAGCGCGATGGTCTGGTGGAATGCCACGGTCAGCTCAAGACGATAGCATCGACCTTGTTCAACGTCGCGAATAACATTCGCTGGTTAAGCTCTGGACCTCGATGCGGATTCAACGAAGTCAAACTGCAAGATCTGCAACCGGGCAGTTCGATTATGCCGGGCAAGGTGAACCCAGTCATGTGCGAGAGCATGTTGCAAGTAGCAGCTCGAGTGATGGGGAACGATCAGGCGATTGCCGTTGCAGGCTCAGGCGGTGGTCAGTTTCAGTTGAATATCATGATGCCGATGATGGGACAAACCGTATTGGAGAGCGTTCACTTACTTGCTTCGTGTACGCGGGCATTCGTCGATTTCTGTGCCGAAGGGATGGAAGCCAACGAAGGGGCCTGCGAAGCCGCAGTCGAGCAGAGTTTGTCGATGGTCACCAGCTTAAATCCGCACATCGGTTACGAGAAAGCCTCCGCCATCGCCAAGCAGGCTTTCAAGGAAGGTAAGACGATTCGCGAACTGTGTCGCGAAGAAGGCGTACTGCCAGAGAATACGCTCAACGAAGCCTTGGATCCGATGAGTATGACCGAACCGCACGAATAGGACCGTTCAAGAAATAACTACAATTTCAGGACGGGCAGGAGTACCCATCCTACGTCGAAAACTCATGGATCAAGGAGGATAAGCCATGAAGCGTTTTGAGAGATCGCTGTGTATTGGTTTTGCGATTCTAGTCGCCTCGTCGGTTTCAAGTTTCGGACAAGAAAACTCGAAGAGCTTACTGTCCGCAGCTTATAAGCAAACGCAGTCTGCCAAGACCGTCACCGATTACACCGCGGTCATCGACCTTTGCCAGCAAGCCGAAGCAACCAACCTTACACCTGCGCAAAGCAAATACGTCCGACAACTCGCGTCCTGGGCGTACAATCGGCGCGGCGAAGCGTATGTCGATCACGCAGCAACAGCATTAGAGTCTGGTGACAAACCACGGGCAACCGAACTCGATACCAAAGCCTTAGCCAACTTCGAACAAGCTGTAGAAAATGACGCGACACGATGGAAGGCCGTTCATAACCGAGGTGTCAGCTATGCACTCGGGGGAAAGTACGACAAGGCGATCGTTGATTTCACTAGGGTCATTGAGCTGCGCCCCGACTATCCGAATGCATGGTTCAATCGAGCCGAAATCCGCTATGAACTTGGCCGTTTCGAGCAAGCGATCCCCGATTACACGAAGATGCTGGCGTTGAACCCCAACGACTTCGGAGGGTACACGAGTCGAGGACACACGTACTTCCGGCTTCAAAACTTTGCCAA
Organism: Planctomycetota bacterium; assembly: GCA_014381825.1. Lineage (GTDB taxonomy): Bacteria > Planctomycetota > Planctomycetia > Pirellulales > Pirellulaceae. Next base: position 14,764 of record JACNKX010000042.1, on the reverse strand, counting down.
GGCATTAGAGGATTACACCAGTGCCATCGAGTTGGACGGCGACAACGCGGCAGCCTTTGCCAATCGAGGTGATGCCAATCAGAAGCTCGAAAAGTGGAAGGAATCAGCTTCTGACTTCCGACGCGCGGTTGAGATCGACCCTCAACTGCCGCGAGCTTATGCTAGCGCAGCTTGGTTAATGGCGACTTGTCCCGACGAGCAATTCCGCAATGCAGAACTAGGTCTTCAGGCTGCTCGACGAGCGATTGAACTCGGCAGCGATGAAAACTTCGAACTACTGGATACGCTGGCCGCCGCGCAAGCGAACGCGAACCGATTCGAAGAGGCCGTCACGACAGTCTCGAAAGCGATCGGTCTAGCACCGGCGAACGCTTCTGGCCCGCTTGCCGAACGCTTAGCACTGTACAGCATCGACCGGCCCTATCGCCAGGCGCATGTTCAAACGGCACGCGCAGAATCGGCAACACGCCGCTAACCGAATGCCGCCCTACGACTTGAACGGCTTGGCTAATATTTAGCAAAAATTCGCTCTCGGTAGGCCAAACGGGTTAATTTAGCCTTTCCGGTTCGTCGATTACGTGTAAGATTAGCTTTTGGTGTTGGCAAAGTGTTGTCGTTTAGGCAAACGCTGAGGCCGATTGAAAGCCCCCCAAAGCGACGTGCTAAGTCGCTGATTTCCTGGCGATTTAAGCAGATTTTTGTCTCTTCACGGCAATAGAAACGAGACGACTGGCTAGTGAAGGAATGAGATCTGTGAACGGGTAGTCCAGCCGAAGCGGTCAACGCACGAGGCGGAACCGCGAATCGTGAGATTTACAATTTGAATCGCTGTGGGACTCGTATGTTCCATGGGCGGTCAATTAGAACCTGCAATTGTTAGTGGTGACCAGAAGATGAAACTCGAAAAACTACGCAACATTGGCATTTCCGCTCACATCGACTCGGGTAAAACAACCTTGAGTGAGCGAATCCTCTTCTACACGGGGCGCATCCACAAGATCGAAGAGGTTAAAGGTGGTGGTGCTGGCGCGACCATGGATCACATGGACCTGGAGAAGGAACGTGGAATTACGATTACCAGTGCCGCGACCTCTGTCGAGTGGAACGGTTACCCGATCAATCTGATTGATACGCCAGGGCACGTCGACTTTACCGTTGAGGTCGAACGCAGTCTCCGCGTTCTCGATGGTGCCGTATTAGTACTGTGTGCCGTTGGCGGTGTGCAGTCGCAATCGATGACCGTTGATCGACAAATGAAGCGATATCATGTGCCACGTCTCGCGTTCATCAACAAGATGGACCGAACTGGTGCCGATCCGCTTCGCGTTTGCGAGCAGATGCGTGAGAAGCTGGGATGTGACTGTCTTCTGATGCAGTTGCCGATGGGTGCCGGCGAGACTTTCGAGGGCGTGATCGACCTCATTAAAATGCAGACCATTCGTTTCAACGGGAACGAAGGTGAAGTCGTGACGTATGAAGAGATTCCGGTCGAGTACCAGGAAGAATCGGTGACGGCTCGCGGTACGATGCTTGAGCAACTGGCGATGTACAGCGACGACCTGATGGAATTACTGCTTTCGGAAGAAGCAGTTCCGGAACAGATGATTCACGACGTTCTTGAACACGCCGTACAAGAACAAGAAGCCACTCCTGTTTTTCTGGGGACGGCATTTCGCAATCAGGGCGTTCAGCCATTGCTCGATGCCGTCGTACGTTACTTGCCATCGCCATTGGATCGCGAGATCAAAGCAAGCAAGATCGACAACCCGGAAGAGAAAGTTGAACTGACTCCCGATCCATCTCAACCGTTCGTCGGTATGGCCTTCAAGATCGTCGAAGATCCCTACGGTCAGCTCACCTTCCTGCGGATCTACCAAGGTACGATCGAGAAGGGAAATTTGTACTACAACCAACGGACGGGGAGAAAAGACCGCTTCAGTCGCATCGTTCGCATGCACGCCGATAAGCGATCGGAAATCGATTCGGCTTCCGCCGGTGACATTGTCGCGATCATGGGCATCGACTGTGCCAGCGGTGATACCTACGCGGCCGAAAGAGGCTTCTGCTCGCTAGAAAGTATCTTTGTTCCCGAACCTGTTCTCAAAGTTTCCATTAATCCACTCAGTCGTGGCGATGGCGACAAACTCGCCAAAGCTCTTCAGCGATTCCGCAAAGAAGATCCCACGTTCCGAGTTACCAGCGACCCCGAAACCAACGAAGTTCTGATAGCGGGAATGGGCGAGTTGCATCTAGACATTTACACAGAGCGGATTCGTCGTGAGTACGGTGTTGCGTGCGAGGTCGGTGCTCCGAAGGTCAGCTACCGTGAAGCTCCGACGAAAATGGTCGAGTTCAATTATAAGCACAAGAAACAAACTGGCGGTTCGGGTCAATACGCGCACATGGTTGGCAGGCTTGAGCCGCTGCCCGAGGACGCCGAAGAGAACTTTGTGTTCGAAGAGAAAGTTGTCGGCGGTCGCATTCCCAAACAGTTCATCCCGTCGATTGAGAAGGGATTCCGCGAATCACTCCTGAAGGGACCTGTAGCTGAGTTCCCTGTCGTGTTGGTGAAGATGACGGTTGAAGACGGTTCCTATCACGACGTCGATAGCTCGGATCGAGCGTTTCAGATTGCTGCTCGCGGCTGCTTCCGGGAAACGTTCCAGAAATCGAAGCCAGCTCTGCTTGAGCCCATCATGAATTTCGAGATCGAATCCCCAGAATCCTACCAAGGCCCCATTGTCGGTGATCTCACTTCACGCCGTGGCATTGTGACCTCAACCGATATGCGAGACGGCGTCTCACGCATCACGGCAGAAGTTCCGCTTGCCGAAACGTTCGGCTATGCGACGGACCTGCGTAGCATGACGCAAGGGCAGGGCGTGTTCTCGATGGAACTGGCGTGTTATCGCCAAACTCCCAAGAGCATCCAGGAAGAGATCGTTGCCGAGCGCAGGCAGGCTCAATTGGTCGGTGCCAAGTAAGTCCGCCTCAACCGAGTTGGTTGAGCATCCAATCGAATGGCTCGCGGATTCCGCGTGGCTCAACTCGTAACGGCAGCGATACTGGCGCGCCGTCGATCTCCAAGTTGATTGAGGCGCCCGCAACAGACGAGGCGAAGAACTTGAATCGCTTCAGCGATGAAGTGGCTTGCCGGAACGCGCCTTGTGCATAGGTCTCTGCGTACTCTCGCGGCGATTCCATACAGACTTGTGATCGGTCCGCCTTCGTGAACAGAAACGCAATCGGTTTGTGACGCCACGATTCGCTTCGTTTCGTTCCGAACTCGCAAAGGTAGCTCAAGAGCTTCATGGCGAAGAAGTCGGGAGTTGGATCACCTCGATCGATTCGTTGCGTATCTAGTAGCACAATCGCCCCGGTGCATCGCTTCAGAAAGGCGCGGGTGATTGGCGATGCTCCGTCATCAAACTCTCTCTCCATGACTGCACCGGATATATCGGGAAAGATCAGCTCCCGCGTTCTCCTGCAATTCGATCCCACAACTTGCAGGTGATTCCAATTCCAGCTCTCTGCGTCCTCTGGCGTTGCCATCGGAAATTTCTGGCGAACCAATCGCGAGATGACTTGCTGTTGGAGAGAGACTGAGAACGCCCCGCGCGCCACCGTCTGCGACACATCTTGTTGCCGCAAGACGCTGTCGCACAGCATCCCCAGATACGAGGTCTTACCCGCGCCGCGAGGCCCAATCACAGCGAGCACTTGTGGCTTGGTCGATCGCTTGTCCGTAACTTGATACGTCAGAGCCATCGGCGCGTAACAGTGACGACATCGTTCGGCGTCATGTCGATTTCCACCCTCACAAACAAAGCATGGCACATCGACCGCATAATGCGCTAGTGTGTAAGACTCGAGCGGCGTTTGCGTCAGTCGGCTCAAAATATTCCTTCGTTCCCGAGTTCCAACGCCACTCCGTCGTCGATTTGACCAAGAACCTCGACGACGTCGCACGCACTGACGACGCACCGAAAGCCGATGTTGTGCCGGCGCGCAAGCGGAGTGTCCGCGCTTTGACACTGACAGGTTGCACGAACATCTAGAAAGCTGTCAAACGCCGACCCACGAAGGCTTTTCATCGGCTCAGCAAGTTCCAGCATGTGCTCGCCATTCCAAAGCCGCAGATTGCTGGCGGTCCACTCCCAAACGTTACCGATCATCTGCCCCGCACCGCCTAGACTGTCACCTTCGGCATACGCGCCAGTTGGCAGTGTGTGCCCCACGCCGCTACTCCGAAGATTGGCGCGATCGCTAGAGAACGATTCGCCCCAGGGATACTTCCGCTGGACGATCGCCCCGTCCACCTCGATCGGAGAACAGGCAGCCCGAACCCACTCGGCGTCCGTTGGTAATCGCATTCCAATCCAGCGAGAGTAGGCTTCCGCCTCAAACCAACTGACGCCGACGACCGGGTGGTCGGCGTTATTCAGGCAATGGTGGCCATCAGACCAGAAGCGAGGTCCCGACGACCCCGTTCGATCAACGAACTCTTTCACGCAGGGCCAAACCGATGCGTGCCACAAGGACTTATTTTCGTATCCACCTCGATCCAAGAACAATTGAAACTGCTCGTTGGTAATCGCATTTCGCTCCAAGAACAGTGAAGCGACGTCGATATCATCCGCCGAACTGAGTTCACCGCTGTTTGCTCCCGCTTCGACTTGCCATCGACTCAGCCGCACGGGACCAGCCTCAACAACACAGGTAGCCTTGCGAAATCGCTCTGCGGCGGCTTGTAACGCATCATCCTCTACGTCGCACGCGAGCTTAGCCCGCAGCAGGAGAGCGCTGCGGTGACTGCCGATCATGTCAGCAGCGATTTCCGCACGACCAGCCTGCAGCTCGTACGCGGTGCCCGGCAGCTCCGGCAGCATCGGCTGAGTGCCTGCTGGTAACAGTTGGCTCATCGAATCAGAAGCTCGTTGCCGACCTAGTCGCATCCCCGCTGCCCTCGCGATGATGATCGTTCGCTTAACTCGACTCCGAAGCCGCTGCGACTGCCTGCTGAAGCCGCTCGAATGGATCGACTTCTTCAGTTGCCGCGTTGCTCGTAGGTGCATCGCTCACATCGACAGAATCGGATGCAGGTGGCTGCACGGTCAGCGCATTGACCAGCGCCGTCAGCACCTCAGTCTGCTGCTCGACGAGCCCCTTTAATCCCGCAACGTCTTCCGCGACGTTCACGTTCGACACTTCGCCCACGGCGCGCCCCTCGTTCGACAAGAAGCCGTCGACATCATCGAACAGAGCCGACATTTCCGCTTCCCACTCGGAGGATTCCGAGCGAAAGTCGCGGACAGATTGTTGAATCGATACAGCAAGTGCGTGCAAGGGAACCTCGGCGAAAATTGCCAACAAGCAGAGAATCAGAAGTTGTTCGTCGAAGATGTGTCGTCTTTTCGTGACCATCTGAAATCTAGGTCACGAATCACGCGGAAGCAAATCAGAAGATTCCAGCGATCCCGCTTCGCGAAATCTGCTGATCTCCATCGAGTGTCTGTGCAAATTGGTGGCACTTTGGTTAACATAGGAGGATATTAACGGCATGTCAGATTATCTGGCTTCCGCAGTCCAGAAAAACAACCACGAACGAACAGGAGCTTCCCGATGATTCGCCGACTCATCCTGACTTCGACGGCACTGGCGATTCTCGCAACGGCGACGAATTGCGCCGAGGCACGCAACCTCTTCAATCGGCAAGCGGATCCCGCAGAAGGCCTCGAAGCGTTGCCGGTGCCGAGTACACCTGCCCAGCAGGGTCGGTATTCCCCTTCTCAGAAGGTACCGTACCAAGCCGTTCAAAAAATGCCCTACCAGCCTGTGCAAAAGGGCGTCTACCAAAAAGGCGCCGTCGCGACGTGTGTTCGCTATGTTCAACATCGACCGCACCGAAAGACCTGCTGTGACTGTGGCTCGTCCTACCGAACCGTGCTGACGGTAATCGATCCCGTAACCTGCTGTGCCGTTGACGTCCCGGTCTGTGTGCCTACATGCTGCGTCGAAAGCCCGTTATGCAGAGGGCGCAACGGCTTGTTGGGACGGGGCATTACAAAGTTCAGCTGGTGTTGCGGTTACAGCGTTCGTGTTGTCATTGGACATCACGGTGATGTCACCGTGCACTACTACGGCGTATAGAACGAGAACACGCCGTATCGCCCAATTCAATTCTGAGCATTATCATGGCTCAGCTAAGCAACTTTGCTTGGCTGAGTTTTTTTATCGACTCCCTTCTCTTCGTCAGCAAATCTCCCGGTGGCAAAGAAGCGAAGACAGAAACGTCAGCCAACTCGAAACTCAGCGCCGGTTGAAGACCGACGAGCTGAAGTCGTCACGGTCGCATGGATGCTGGCCACGATAACCACGCTGGGCGCGGAACTCGTCGGTGGAGTTCTGCGAATTCTGTTCGGCCTGACTGACGCGCTCCCCGTCTCCACCCTTGCATTCCCCAATTTGATGCTCTTCACGGCAGCCGTCACTGGCATCGTGTGTTTGCTGCTGACGCCACTTGTGTATCGATTTCGACGTAGCCCACCGCCGACCATAGTAACCGTCTTGGCGGTCACCGTTTCGTTACTCCCCTTGGCAATCGGAATCCTGCAAACGATTCGCTAACGAACCATCTAGATCAGTTCGTGAATCGGCGGTCGACGATCGACGAGATACTGTGGCCGACCGCTCGGATCCTGAAGGGTGACTCGGTCGACATCGATCCCAAGATTGTGATAAAGCGTCGCGAAGACTTCTTGCAGATGGACGGGACGATCCATCGCGTCTTCCGCGTTGCGCGTCGACTTTCCGATCGCCTGACCGGTTCGCATTCCACCGCCAGCCAGAAAACATGTCGCTAAACGTAGCCAGTGATCGCGGCCTGCGTTCGCATTAACGCGCGGTGTTCGACCAAACTCGCCCCACATGACAACGGAAACATCCTTGTCCATGCCTCGCTCGTGGAGATCACTCAACAACGCGCTCATCGCGACGTCTAACTTGGGCAATTGCCTTCGCAAGGTTACGAAGTTGTTGCTGTGCGTGTCCCAGCCTCCCCAGTTAAAGTTCACCGTTCGAACACCGGCTTCGACCAGCCGTCGCGCCGTCAAGAACATCTTGCCATCCTTGTCGCCATAGCGTTCTCGGATTTTCACGTCTTCTTTGTTCAGATCCAGCGCGTCTGCGACCGCTCCGGAAGTCACGACATCGACCGCGCGTTGCGTGTAGGAATCGAGTGCGTCCATCTGACCCGATCGATCGGCATCTCGCCGCGCGCGATCTAGATAGGAGAGCAACTCGGTGCGAGAATGCAGTCGCTCGGCCGTCATTGCGCCACTCAGCCGCAAATCACCGCCCTGAGGTTTATAAGGCTTGTAAACCGGTCCGAGAAACCCTGGATAACTGCCGTTATAACCAATGAAAGGCGGAGCACCGCTGCCAGACGGACCCAACAACTTCGCGGCGACGCTCCCGATCGACGGACGACCACCAACGTTCTGAAGTTCCCTTCGACCGTGACCAGTCTGTGTGTGGAAGTCAGAGTGATCGCTGATCATTCCAACGAGCGAACGGATAACTGCATACTTGTCCGTCATTTGAGCGAGCTGAGGGAAAAGTTCGCAAATGTCGAAGCCATCGACGTTCGTGTGGATCGGATTGAACTCGCCGCGAAACTCCTTGGGAGCATCCGGTTTCAAGTCGAACATGTCCTGGTGGGATGGGCCACCGGACAGGTGAATGTTGATGATCGCTTTATTGGACGAGCCAACACCTGCCGTCGCTTCGGCCCGTAAGAGGTCTGCGAAGGTCAAACTGCCAATGCCAAGAGCACCGACCTGGAGAAAGCTTCGCCTCGAAACACCGTCGCAGTAGGGCTTCGAGCTAGTTGACCAGATGGGAATCATCGCGTTCTCCAAGATTGTGCTAGATTCGGCTGAACATCCTTGACCTCAAGACTCTGTTTTACATCGAATCGGCTTTACGTATCAATGTTTCTTGATGCTTATTTTGGCATGTCACTCGTTTCACTCAACAAAACGCCTCTCCCAACGTCACACTTTGACCACTTTACCTCGTTTTACTGAGTCTGATTGCTTGTGACACAAGACAATCGCGTCGCGTGCCAGCTCTCCCGAGAGGATTTCAGACCGCTGGCCTGATCGGATCGAGCGGACCACTTCCTTGATTTCGCCCTCGAAGCCGCGAACCGGATCGCCGTCTCCCAAATTGGGGCGAATCACTTTGCCTGTGTCCGTAACGATCTTCAAAGGCATCAGCTCGGCCGCATCGCTGAATGCTGCGAAGTCAAAGTGCATCGTCGCCTTCTCAAGATGAATCTCGTAAGCATGCGTGAAGGGACGTCCCTGCTGATTGATCACGCCGCTGGTCGCATTCACGACGAGGCTTGGATCAGCGAACTGGAACAATGTGTTGCAATACTCAACGACTTCTCCACGCATACGGCCTTGGCTGAAGACTGCGGACGGCATCCCAAAGAGCAAGCGAATGAAATGAGCATCATGGACGTGCAAGTCGATCAACGGGCCGCCGACTTGCTGCGGGTCGTAAAAGTCTTTCAACCACAACGGGTCCGAAATCACACGCTTGAAGTTTCCACCAACGACCTTTCCGTACTTGCCACTATCGATCATCTTCCGAGCGTGCACATACTCTGGAAAGTACGGCAGTACATGTCCGACGAGGATTTGCCTACGAGCATTGCCGGCCGCCGCAACCATCCTGTTGCACTCCGCCGCAGTCAACGCCATCGGCTTCTCGACGAATACGTGTTTGCCTGCTTTGAGGGCACGAATCGACACTTCGGCATGCATATGCGGAGGCAAACAATTATCGATTAGGTCGATGTCGGGATCGTTGATCAACTCATCGATGGTGGCATAGGCGTGCATCTTGGAAGCATCGATCTGCTCGCCGGGTGGGCCGAAGTTTCCTTGAATGCCTCGCCAGTCGCCGGATCGCTTCTTCGCATCGCGCGAGCAGATCGCGGCCAGCTTCACACCTCGCACCTTTTGATACGCGAGATAATGAATCCAACTCATAAACCCAACACCCGCTACACCGACTTTGATCATTCTGTTACTCCGCTCAATACAATTCTGTGATCTCTAGGCGTCCAGTTTAACGGATTTTACCAACGTAGGTGTGCGTCTTCTTAGATCCTCGTAATTTCGCTCCAAGCGTGCAGCCTCGACACGCTCAGTCAGACGACTTCGTTTCTGCACTTACAGTTACCGCTTCGGTGACGATTTGTTCAATTCGATCGATGCAAAGTTGGGTGCCGTAGTCAGTGAGGTGATCATCATCCAGATACACGACGTTCTTACCATCCAGCACGAGAGCCTCAGAACCCTGGCTATACAGATCGAACGTCGGAAGAAAATCGCAATTTCGATACTTCTCGGAGAGCGTCCTCACAAGCGATCGGCCCTTTTGATACGCCTCGAGGTTGCCCTTCAGATAGTACTGCTGGTCCGCGAGTTCAGGTGTCACGCCCTTGAAACACAAGTCCTGCAATACATTGCGGTCGCCAATCGTAAGTTCCGGCGGCTGTTCCATGAGCACGACTCGCGAAGCGTGTTCTTCTAGAAACTCGAGCAAATCGCCAGTCGACGCTTCCGTCTGTTCCGACCAACGAGCACAAACGATCACGATCGATGGCTGCCAATCTCGAAGGAAGTCCAGTCGCTTTTTGTCGTACAGATACTTTTCCTCGGCCGAGAGGAATCGCACTCGCTGTTGTTTGCTCAGCGGGAGGTCAATAAAAGGCGACACTCCATTGATTGAATAGAACGAAGCCTTGATCGCAAGTTTCTCCGCAACGGATCGAATCGCTTCCGACCACATGACACCATGCGAGTCTCCCAAAACAACAAGCTTCGGAACGTCCTCGCCGCTCCCCACGATGATCCCGCCGGTTAGAAACGCGTTTGGCGACGCCTCTCGCTGGGGAAGCGTGACGCCAGCTGCGATCCGTGTGAACTCACCTTCCACCGCACGGGGCTTCAAATCGTAGTAAGCGCCGTACCACGTGGGCTGTGCAAAACTTGTCGTGTCATACTCCGATGGCGACAACATCAAGGCGGCGGCACCGCCTAGCGTCACCACGTAGCACACGCCGATGACTGGCACGATGCCAGCCGCGCGACGGGTTGGCCTTTCGACAAGGTAATACGATGCAAGCGAGAAGACGATAATCGGACCCAACAAGACCCACCTGTATGCTTCAATTTCGAAGTAGCCCGCGAAGACGATGACAGGCCAATGCCACAGGTAAAGCGAGTACGACATCTTCCCAACCTGTACGACATGGCGTTGGGCAAGGATGGATTTACATAGCCCAGTTCCACCGAACGCGATGACGAGCGCCGTGCCGAGCACTGCAATCACTAGCCCGCCATTTAGACGTGGTATGAAAAAATACGACGCGACCACCATACCTAGTCCCGCGAGGGCGAGCAGTGCGAGCGACTTGGACTTCTCGTCCTCGACCGTTCGACCACAAAGGACGATCGCCAGGTAGCATCCTGTCCCGAGCTCCCATGCCCGTGTCGGCAGTAGGTAAAACGTGGCGTCTGGATAATATGACGCCCCGTACAGAAACATTCCCAGACTCGAAAGAATCACAACCAGCATCAGACTGCGGAGCCACTGCGGTCGATATCTGAAGACGAGCCAGACGACAATCGGAAAGAAGAGATAGAACTGCTCCTCAACTGACAGAGACCAAGTGTGAAGAAACGGCGAGTTCTCCGCCTCCGCGCCCCAATAGTCTCCGGTGTTTCTCCAGAAATAGACGTTGGCGACGGAGACCATCGCGGACACGGCCTGTCGGCCAATGGGACGATGATCGCCCTTAAACACGAACAGATAAGTCACTGCCAGCGTCACCGCCGTTACAAAGAGCATCGCGGGCAGAATTCGCCGTACGCGCCGAGCCCAGAATTCCCGAAACGAAAAATCGTCTTCCTCCATGTCCCTGATCAATATCGAGGAGATGAGAAACCCGGAAATGACAAAGAAGACATCCACGCCGATATAGCCGCCAGCGAGCCAGTCCAGTTCCATGTGAAACAAGATGACTGGAACGACGGCGAACGCTCGGAGTCCATCGATTTCGGGTCGGTACTGCATACGAGCGCGTTTATACCAACTTCTCGAAACGAGCGAATGCATCGTCCCAAGGTTGCGTGTGTTCAGGAAGGTATTCTTCGACGGAGAAACTGTTTCGAATGACTTCCCGAGCCTGCTCGATCGAACTCACTTCACCTGACGCGACGACCTGCATCATCACGTTTCCGATGGCGGTTGCTTCGATTGGCCCCGCGATCACTCGGCAATCACACGCATCCGCGGCCATTTGGCACAACAAACGATTCTGCGTTCCGCCTCCAACGATGTGGATCGTGTCAATGCTTGAACCCGTCACTTCTTGCATCCAGTTGAGTACCATGCGGTAACGCAGCGCCAGACTTTCCAGCGCACAGCGGATCACCGCTCCGACACTCTCCGGCGTTTCTTGGCCCGATGCACCGCAATAGTCCCGAATCGCTTGCGGCATATTGCCTGGTGCAACAAACTCGGAAGCGTCGGGATTGATCAAGCTAATCAGAGCAGGTGACGCCGACGCCCGATCGACCAACTCGCTCCAGCCGAGTTCATGACCTTCCTGCTTCCAGATCCGTCGACACTCTTGCACCAGCCACAAACCGCCGATGTTCTTCAACAACCGTGTCGTTCCGCCGACACCACCTTCGTTCGTGAAATTGAACTCGCGACACTTGTCCGAGATCACTGGAGATGGAATCTCAGCTCCCATCAAAGACCAAGTCCCGCTGCTGATGTAGCACCAGTTTGGATGCTCGTCGGGAGAACTCACTGCCGGAACTGCCATCACAGCGCTGGCCGTATCGTGCGTTCCCGGCAAGACGACATCTACGTCACGCAATCCGGTTGCTTCCGCGACGGATTGACGAATTGCACCAAGTCGCGTTCCAGGTGTGAGTACGTTGCCAAGCATCTTCTTCGGCAACCCAAACCGATCAAACAGCACATCGGACCAACGATTCGTCGAGGGATTGTGGAACTGGGTCGTGGAAGCGTTCGTGAACTCGTTCGCCTTCTCGCCGGTCAGCAGCCAGTGGAACAGATCGGGCATCATCAAAAATGACTCTGCCGCGTCGAGCAGCCTCGGGTTTTGCCGCTTCATCGCATAAAGCTGAAAGAGCGTGTTGAACTGCATGAACTGAAGGCCTGTCTCCGCAAAGATCTCTTCGCGACTGACAACTTCCAGCGCTTGCTCCATCACGCCATTCGTTCGGCGGTCTCGATAGTGGTACGGATTCCCAAGCAGCTCGTCGCCCGCACCTAGCAGCCCGTAATCCACTCCCCAGGTATCGACCCCGACGCTTGTAACGCAATCGCCATACTTGTCACTCGCGACCCGCAAGCCATCGCTGATGTCTTGCCACTGCTCAAGCAAGTTCCAATACATTCGGTCGTTAGCCGTAGTTCCACCATTCTCAAAGCGGTGAACCTCCTCGAGCTTCAACCGACTGCCGTCGAAAACGCCCGCGACAATTCGACCGCTCGACGCCCCTAAATCGACTGCCAAGTAGACGTTAGAACTATCTGTCATATCTCTCTTCTCACCCGAAACGCAGTTCCATTGCTTGCCAACTAGAGCGCATGTTACGGGCCAAACGGCAACCGTCAAGAGTCCGTCACCAGGACGAAATATCCGGAAGAACTTTCAGAGCTAGCCCAATCTGCACCGATGAAGACTAGAGAGAAGTCACATAGTTGACTTTGTTAGTCAACATAAGTAACATTCAACGCAGCGCGAGTAACAATCGCGCCTCTCTCAAACGTATACAGCAGCGGCACAATGAATCTCACCTTAATCATGAGCGAACAACCAGAAGAGTCTGCTGACGCCGAATCTCCGAGTTCGCTCGAAGCGACTGAGGAACTCCTGAGCGAACTCGCCACGAAGAGCCTGGAACTAGAATCTGCCTCGCCGCAGGAAATTCTTCAGTGGACGGTCGCACGCTTTGCCCCCAACTTCACGATGGCTACGGCCTTTGGACCGGAGGGCATGACGATCATTCATATGCTCGCGGAGATCGCTCCAGACACGCCGATCTTCAATCTGGAAACCGGCTATCAATTCAAAGAGACGATGGAGTTGCGCGAGCGGGTAAAAGATCGTTACGGAATCGAAGTCGAGTACAAACGACCTGAGTTAACCGTCGAACAATACGAAACGCTTCACGGCGGACCGCTATACAAGACAAAGCCAGATCAGTGCTGTGGAGATCGGAAGATTAAGCTACTTCACGACGCGGTCGTCGGCAAACATGCGTGGGCGAGTGCAATTCGGCGCGACCAAAGTCCTGATCGCGCGAAGGCACCCATCGTTGGCTGGGACAAGAAGTTCGGTTTGGCGAAGATCAGCCCCCTCGCGAACTGGACAAAGAAGGAAGTCTGGAAATTAATCGCCGACCACGATATCCCGTATAATCCGCTGCACGATCAAGGCTACACCAGCGTCGGCTGTTTTCCATGCACACGAGCCTTGCTATTCGGTGAAGACGAGAGGGCAGGGCGTTGGAGCGGCTTTCAAAAAACGGAGTGCGGCTTGCACTCGCTTGATGATTGAGAGCGACGTCTCGTGAATATCTCTGCAAAGATCGAGTACGCCTGCATCGCGGTGCTAGAACTCGCGGCACGTTACGACCGAGGCAAGCCGGTTCGGATTCGTGACATCGCCGAAACGAATGGCATTCCCTCCCGCTTCCTCGTTCAGATCTTGCTGCAGCTGAAGTCAGCGGGAATCGTCGGCAGTACGCGTGGAGCCTCTGGTGGGTATCAACTGGTGAAGCCACCTGGAGAGATCACCCTGGCGGAAGTCATGTCTGTCAGTGACGGCCAGTCCTCGAAGCCCGTAACGAGTGTCGAACGCGAGTCCGGTGCCTCACGAACACTAATGGCTTCGTGGCAGAACGTTGCCGAGGTTCAACGCGAGATGCTCGAAGCGGTCACGTTCGCTGATCTCGTGGAACGCGCCGCAGAGCAGTCCGACAACATGTATTACATCTAGTTGCCGGCACAAGACAGACTTAGAACCATTTGGGATTCACGGTTTTGAGCCAATTGCGAGAAAAGTGCATGACATGACTTCATGCTTTCGGCCATCATCGGTGTTCGTCCCAAACAAGCATCGGAAAACGAATCGTGAGTCCTCTTCTGACGTACATTCTACATCCGTTTAAGCTAGCCGCTCTGACTTGATTGACGAGCTTTCTTCGGCGTGTTATACAACGATCAGTAGGCAGCTTTTCTTTTTCGTCTTGGCAAGTGGGGAGATTCACGATGATTTGGCGCATTTCAATGTATATTTGGCTTGTTACAAGTATCTGCACCTCAGTACATGTGAACGCGATGGAGGTAGAAGTTCCCCCTGACCCGGAAGAGGAATTTCCAATCGATGGTCTAGGTGGTGGAGAAGTTGGTATTGCCTACCCGGTGACGACGATTGCTGGTAGCGGAACGGAGAACGATCCTCGAACTACGACTGTACTCGAAAGCGCGACACGTCGAACAATCACAACATATTTCACATACGAAGATGATGATGACGTGCGAGACAATAATGGGATTGGAGAAGTCTGGTCAGAATCGGAAATGGATTGAGCAACCGTTGTTCTGTAAATAGTTTTTGATTTGAGAGTGTTTCTTGTTG
>JACNKX010000206.1 GCA_014381825.1 Planctomycetota bacterium | reverse complement strand
CTTGGTTGAACCGCTTTCCTCGCCCGGCTCCGCAGACAGTTCAGCACTGCCCTTGCGGTACACACATATAGGCATCAACGATCAAGCCAAAGCACTCGCGTCGTTGCCAGCTCCAAAACCCCTGTCGCCGGATAACGACGACGATGAATCGTCTCAGAATCCAGTCAGTGATCTAGTCAGTGATTTGGTCAGCGAACGGGACTTCTCGGCCTGTCACGACTTGTCAACGAATGACGCGGAAGAGCACTTCCAAGAAAGCACAAACCCCAGCGAGGCTGGGGTTTGTGACGCCGATCTGCTGTGTTTGTCATCGCTTGGCGATGACTGTCAAAAGTGGAGGATAGGGGACTTGAACCCCTGACCTTCTGGCTGCCAGCCAGACGCTCTCCCAACTGAGCTAATCCCCCGTTGGGCTTCTTCTTTCAATTAGTCTCGGCGAATCTCGTATCGTTCGTTAGCCGAATTGACCCTGGGCACAAATCGAAGTTCACTCCTAGCAAAACTATCAATGGGTTACTCAAGTGTCAAGGATGGCGTAACCCGAAGCAATCGTGTCGGTTCGGCGTTTTGGCACCTCGTTCAGCCCGCCGTGTACTTTCGATCGAAGTGCGTGTACCCGCCATCGACGAAGATGATTTGACCCGTCGTGTGGCTGGATCGGGGCGAGGCGAGGAAGACGACCATATCGGCGAGTTCTTCCTTGGTGGTGAAGCGGCGACCGAGTGGGATCAGGTTTTCGATGTCGCGTTTCGCGGCGGTTGGATCTGGCATCGTATCGATGATCTGGCTGTACAGTGGCGTCCAAGTCTCGGCGGGCAGGACAGCGTTCACCCGAATTCCGAATTCTGCTAAATCGAGTGCCCACTCGCGCGTCAATCCGTTGATTGCGCCCTTCGAAGCCGCGTAGCCAGATGTTCCTCCTTGGCCGGTCACGCTTACCTTGGAACCGATATTGATGATCACCCCTTGCGACTTCTTCAACTCGTCTAAGGCATAGTACACCAGAGCATAGTAATGAATGAGGTTCTTCTCTAGCGAACCGACGAATGCTCCGGGGCCTGCATCAATGCCAACACCGTCGTTGACTCCCGCGTTATTAATCAAGATGTCGATGCGGCCGAATCGATCAATCGTTTTCTCGACCGCAGCGCGACAAGCCTCGATATCGCAAAGATCGCCCTGAATGAAGAAACACTCTTGCCCGAGCATTTCGTACTCGTTTTGCAGAGCTTCACCTTCGGCAGTGCTACGGTTGACGTTGGCGATTTTGGCTCCTTCGCCGAGTAACGAACGTACAATTCCTTCGCCAATCCCTTTCGAGCCGCCAGTCACAACTGCGACCTTGTCTTTCAGTCCCAAGTCCATCGCGTGGCTCACTCACCAAAGTTTCCCAGAAACGCGAGGGTATCTTAGCCTCGTACGAAGACAACGGACAGTAGTTGCGGGCAGAGTTGTGATGTTTTGACTTCAACGCAAGGTGTTGTACAATCATCTTTTAGCGGCAAGACCAGTCACTTTTCGGAACAGAGCGATCATGTCAAGTGCCGGATTACTGAAATCTTGGCAACTGTGGATCTGGAAATCCAGGCAGTCTCGGCGAATGAAGCGCGCGCGACGTGGCGCGGCAACGTTAGACTATGTGTTGTTGCTGGCGATAATGTTACCAGCGGCGGCTTTTGTTTTATGGGCAAGTCCGCGCATAATGAACTTGGTCTATGAAATGACTTGCGTGCTCGTTTCCTGGCCCTTTATGTAGTTGAAGATCGAGGCACATAACGGTGACATCGCCCTTACAAAAACCGACCAATTCAACAATGAACTCACAAGACTTGAACAGACTGGACACTCCGCGCCGCGGCACTCCGTCGATCTGGAGGCTGTTCCGGCAAATCCATCGCGACGAAAAAGGTGCGGTGAGCATCGAGACAATTCTGATCGTCGCCGCCATAGCCATTCCGATTCTCATCTTCATCATCAAGTTCGGTTGGCCGCGGATTAAGACTTGGTTTAACGATGGAATGGAAGAACTTGAAGGCGGGATGGACGATGCGGCGGGTGCTTAGCGAAAGTCGAGCATGGTAATAACGGTGGTGCTCGTCGGTCTGCTGCTCGTGTCAGCATTCACCGACATCCGCCAGCATAAGATCTATAACTGGACAACCTACCCCGGCATCATTGCGGCCCTTGCGATTAGCGGCGTCGCGACGTGGCTTGGGGCTGACGTCATAAACGGATCTGAACCACAAGTCGAAACCTTCGGAGTCAGCAATTGGCCTGACAGCTTATTCGGCCTTCTCGCGTGCGGTGCGATGATGATCGTTTGTTACGTCTTCTTTCCCGGCGGCGTTGGCGGCGGTGATGTAAAGCTCGTAGCGATGATCGGCGCGTTCCTGGGAGTCATGTCCGGATTGGAAGCAATGCTTTGGACGTTCGTGATAGGTGGATGTTCGGCGCTCATCTCGCTCGTTTGGCAATTCGGCGTTTGGACTCTTGTCGTACGTTCGGTCCAAGTCGCGTGGTATCGATTGCGACTTGGCTCAGCGTTCGAGTTAAATGAGAAAGAGCGAGAGCCGTTGAAGACTGAATTATTTCTTGCACCCAGCGCATTGCTGGGTGTGATCATCGTACGATTTCAGCTAGTGGAGTTACTAAGCTAAGCCCATGAACCTTTAAACGTACAGTGTCGGCGCAAGCCGCACCGAATCTGCCATGAGTCGTGAATTGATCATCGCATGCTTGCCTTTTCTCGCCGGGATCGTCGTCTCGGTGATGGCATTGCGATTGTTGATCGGGCTCAGTGGAGCTCGCATGCAACTGCAAGCAATTCAACGCTTGCACCGCGACGAACAAGGAGCAGTTCAGAGTCTCAGCTTCGTGCTGACGCTTCCTCTGTTTGTGATGATCATGCTGTTCATCATTCAGCTCAGCCAGTTAACGCTTGGCAGGTTAATGGTCGAGTACTCGGCGTTCGCAGCGGCGCGGTCGGCGATGGTCTGGATTCCTGCTTCCTTAGGTGATGACTTCGAGACGGAGAATCGAATCAGCTATCGCCTTCAATCTCCGGATGCGACGGACGAGGCAGGCAACGTCTTTGCGGTCTACCAGATCGCGCCAGACAGTCCCAAATTCGAAAAGATTCGACTCGCCGCCGCATCCGCTCTCATGTCGATCTGTCCGTCACGCGATACGGGTATCACGATGGACGGCAACGGAGCTGCCGCAGCGGCCGCTCTTGATCGGACTTACATGGCGATGTCTCCCGCAGCGGAGAACAACACGCGAATTCCTACACGACTGCAAAACAAACTGGCGTACGCGTTGCACAACACAAACGTCGAAATCGAGGTCCGACACAAGAACTCCGAGCCGCCGCTCATCCGACCGTGGCCCGCAGCGAGCGAGTTCGAGGACAACGAGATCGGTTGGCAAGATCAATTGATTGTGACGGTCAACCACAACTTTGCCTTACTCCCAGGGCCGGGCCGCTTCCTGGCGAAACCGGCACCACGGCAAGATACGGATGTCGTGACACCGCGCGACGCCGTCGCGGAAAGGATTCGCCGCGAGAACGGCATCTACGTCTATCCAATGTCGGCAACCGTACGATTAAACAACGAAGGACAAAAGTCGGTACTGCCCTATGTTCAATCGCTCAACGGCGAACTGCCGCTGACGAGTCCGCCGGAGCCTGAAGAATCGGACGATTACTAATGCCAAACGGTCATCACAAAATCGCGGAGCGGCGGCGCTCGCAGCCTGCAATCTGGGAAAGAGTTGTTGGCTGGACACAGAGGTTGCACCGTGACGAAGGCGGATCGCTCAGTATCGTGTCCGTCTTTGCGTTGATGATGTTGGTCTTGCTTCTAGGTATGGTGATGAACTCGGCGCGGCAAGTCGACCAGAAGGTCAAGCTTCAGAATGCCGCTGATTCAGCGACCTATGCAGGCGGAGTCGTTTTGTCGCGGAACATGAATACGTTGGCATTTACAAACAACCTCCTCTCCGATGTGTTCGCACTAACGGCGTACTTCCGCGAGGCCCGTGATCGCAGCTCCGAGAGCTTGGCCCCGGAGATTCTCAACAATTGGGAGCGAGTTGCTCCTGCGTTTCAAGGTTCAGAGTTCCCGAGATTCGACCAGCTTGGCTACGCGATCGAGGAGAAAGTACCAGGCGAACGAGACATGGTCTTCACGTTCAGCGAGTGGTCCTACGCGGCTGCCGAAATGATGCTGCCCGTGTTCGAAGAGATACTCGCGCAGCGAATGATTCCAGAGTTCCAGCGAGCGCTGACGGAGGCGACGCCCGTGCTGACTCAATATGCCGCTGATGAAGTTGCTCGACGGCATGGACAAGCCTGGCCAATGGGCACCGAACTGCGAGCCGTGATGTGGCGCACGAACGTCGATCCGGTGGGCGGCATTAGCGAGATGTCGCGGCGTACGTTGCCCGTCGTCGATCCGGTGATGGACGCCACGCTCGAACAAGACCAATACATGAGTACAGCGCGCAAACAACGCGACTGGCTCGCGCATCGTTACCTTCGCGCTTGGAACCGCGATACTCTGGAAGCGTTTGACGAGCTTGGAAAGATGTCGCAGTTCAGCGATTTGTGGTGGACCTTTACATGCGGCCAGCTCAGGCGGCTGCTGACAGAAGAATACCCCGATACGAATCTGCCGTTTCAGATACGCCACGAAAAAGGCGATATCTCCGATGCAAATGCACATCTCGAAGGTGACTTTACGTTTGTCGGTGTCGTCTACCGAAAGCAGCTGCCCAATCTCGTGCCGGGTGTATTCAGCAACCCGATCGGCACGGATACGCAAGCCTACTCACAGATCATGATGTTCATTCCACGGCGACGGCTGATCAAAATTTATCCAGGCATCGGCAGCCCTGACAAAACGATCGGCGGCATTCCAGGCGAAGGCATACCGCGTCCAGCTCCTCCTCCACCCGATACTCCACCTTCACCTGATGCCGAGGGTGAACCAATTCCATGGACGATCGGTTATCAAAATGGCAGTTGGCATCCACACCGCTGGAATCTAGTCAATCAGAGTTG
The DNA here is from genome assembly GCA_014381825.1 of Planctomycetota bacterium. Taxonomy (GTDB): domain Bacteria; phylum Planctomycetota; class Planctomycetia; order Pirellulales; family Pirellulaceae. Next base: position 65,829 of record JACNKX010000206.1, on the reverse strand, counting down.
GACGATGCAGCTTGTGCCAGCGACGACCTTGACGCTGCCCGTGATACTCAGCACACCGCCGGAAATCAATGGCGTGACAGGATTCGAGACCCCTGATTTGCTTTCTCTGACTCAAGAAGATCTTCGTTGGCTCAGCCACCACTAGGAATTCAAGATTTGCGATATGTGAGTTCAGATTTTCGGAACCGAAAGCGAGCTGGCCTCGCGCCGCTGGAGTTCGTTCTCTGGCTGCCCGTCTTGCTGTTCGTCATGGCGTTGATGGTCAACTATGGCACCGTCGCAACATGGCGAGTTCGCAGCGAGGTCGTCTCGCGTCATGCCGTGTGGCGCACACGTTGGCCTCGTAATGGTGGGAACGAATCGGCACCAACGCGTCCCTACTGGCCGCACGATGCGGTGATGACGACCGCGTCAGGCACGACTCCTGTCATACTCGACATTTCCGAGATCGATCACGCGGTCGTTCGTGGGCCAATCCCAAATGGGTTTGTTGTACGACCGCTGCTCGAGCCGACGCAAGGAGCCATCAAAGGCGTCTCGGAAGTCAACCGCGAGTATCCGCTGCTGCCGCGGATGGGAAGTTTCGAGAGTGGCGATGTAGATACTCCGCTGATCGACCGAAAGTGGAGTGCGCCGGAAATGGGATTCAGCAATTGGCACCGCCGAACCTTGGCGTTGTACAAATTCCCGAAAACCGATCCGAGTTTATCGCAAGCCTTCGGACAGGCCATCAACAGCGTTCTGTCGATTCCTCACTATGACGACCTCGCCGTTTTGGATCGCGACGCCGACATTCGCAAATACACGGGCGGCTATGTCGACTTTCATCCTCGCGTTGGTCGCCGGTGCGAGCTTGACCCACAGGTCGTTTACGATCATCAAGTGGAGCGTCTGATCGACATTCGCGATGACGAGGGCGATATCCGATTAGGCCAAATCAGTCGGCTGCCACGCACGATGACTAACTACTTCCTCGGCATGTATCGAGCAGCGGTCCAACGAATGGAAGACCGTATCGAACAGTTACAAGACGAGTTGAACGGCACTCCACCTCCTACGCCGCAGCGCATCGCAGAGATACTCGCCGAAATCGAAGCACTCGAAGCCGAGATCGCGATCATCCTGCCCAAGATCGATCAACTCGAACAGTATGAAGCTCGCTTGCCTCAGATCGAAGACGACTTGCGAGCCGCGGCCAATATGATCCTTCCATGAGCCGCAAGAACGATCGCACATCAATGCAGGATCGAAACGTCGTCGCCGAACCAGCGAGCTACCGATCGATCGCCACGCGATTCGGTAACCTAGCGACGAACTTGTTGGTTACTGGAGTGATATTAATTGTCGGCATCGCGTTCAGTCGCGAAGTGATCTCTTGGTGGCGCAGCAAATCGTCCCCTGCCGAGCCGTCTCCACTTACCGCCGTCGTTGGTAACCAGCTTCCGGCCGCAAATGCCAGCCATCATCTCTTGGAGTTCGGCGATTTTCCATTTGCCTTGAACCGTCAAGAGCTAGTAGGCACGGTCGCTGAAGTCCTCGAACAACTTCGTGCCGCAAGCCGTTCCGCGGTCACCACGTCGAAACCATTGACTCACGATTTCGGAGCCGCCGAACAACGAATGCTATCTGCTGCAAAGCGACTCGCCCCCGTAGAACAGCAGGCGAACTTATGGTCCATCTATCAAATTGACGCTCCGTTGCCGATGGTTGTCGGTGTCCGATCTTTCGATCCGCAAGTTGCTACCCCGGATCAGCGCGTGGTATCCTGGGGGCTTGCCGTGCCCAGCGTGACACCCGAGGGGGAGCAGCAATCCGAATGGACGCTCTTCACCTACTCGTCAGACGCCTCGACGGAGCTAACATCTGAGAACTTGATTTCGCCTGCGCCGCCCGGCGGACAGCGAACCTTGTCATTGCGGACCGATCGTAGCAGTGCCATCGTCGGCTACGCCGGAGTCGGCACGGTTGAGAGTTGGACCATTTTTTATGATCGTCTATTCGGAGAATCCGCTTCGCGACCCAATAGCAATTGGCAAGTCGACTTTGGAACTTGGAGACGCCAATTCACGAGAGCAGATTCGGAAACAGTGGATGTTGTAATTCGTCTCGGTCGAGACAAGACACTTCGCAGCCTCGTCATCACATCGCCCCTTGAGCCCACCACTCACGACTGACCTGACAAGAAAGATAACTAATGAAGGGTGCCTACGGATTAATCTTCGCCGTGTTTCTGGGATTGCTTGGCGGAGTATTGAACTGGATCTATCTCGAAAACAAGACACGGGATGTGGCCAGCATTTCGTTCCTCGGGATCAGCGAGGGCACGATCATCGCGCCCGGCCAACCGATGAGCGGTCGGCACTTCGTCGAAGTTAGAATCCCAGAACGTCATGCGAAGAAGCTACAAGACTTCGTCTATTTGTACGACGATCGGACGACGCTCGAAGGCTCGCCGGCCACTCGCGATTACGCAGGTGGCGAATTGGTCTTTCGAGCCGACCACCGTACACCGCCTGCGGAATTGAAGCTGGATGACGATGAAGAGATGTTTTGGGTACCTGTGGACAGCCGTTCGTTTGTTCCATCGCTCGTCAACCCAGGAGATCAGATTACGTTCATCGTTCCTGTTTATGCGAATCAACAGTCTCGTTTGCCAACCGACACACCGGGTGAAGATGTTTCTGCCGACGTCGCCGATGCCGTCGCAGGACCGACGGTCGAAATCGGCAAATTTCGCGTGAAGTCGCTCGGTGATCGTCTTGGCACGCTCGACGTCATGAAAGCATCTCGCCGAGCTCCCATCCAGGAACGTCAAATCGGAATTGTGGTCGACACGACCAAGCCCGAGGAACTGGAACGGGCGAAGCGGTTGCGGGATCTGTTGGCATCGGGCGACTATCGCAACATTGGGATCATTTTGCACTCGAGCAACTAAAGACCTACGCGAACGACGATACTGTCTGCTATGAAAATCTGGTTCAACAAAGTTAATGAAAGCCGCCGCAGCGTCGTCGAACTCGACGCCGACGAGCTACAAATCGGGCGAGATGCTTCGAACGACGTGGTGTTGAAGAGCCCACTAGTTTCTCGACGCCATGCAGTGGTGCGGCGAGTGAACGGCGACGGGCAACTGGAACTCGAAAACGTTGGCGTTAACAGCTGCGTCGTCGGCGAGACCGAAGTGCTTGGCGGCGAGCGAGTTGCCTTTGAGCCGTCGGTGAAGGTACGCATCTGGCCGTACACACTGAGCTTCGATACGGATCAAGTCACTGCGATCGGCCGCGCCGAACTCGAAGCTCATCTGCGTTCTATCGTTGCGGATCTTGAGTTGCGGATCCACAAAAAGTTACTGGAACGTCTGGATCTGTATGACATGGAGACAGCTCATGGCGACAACACGGACAATATCCTGCTTCTGGAGAACAACATCGAGGATGTCTGTCGCGAGTTAAACGTCTTCGGCGACGAGAACAACGCTTTAATCGAAGAAATCACCGGCCTCAGCCTGCGCGATCACGCGATCAACCAATTGATCATGGAGACGGGCGATGAAGAGATTTTCGATTTGGCAGCGCTGACCATGAATGAGTTCGACGTACCGGCGACGCTCGTTCCCGAACGCGAAACCGAACTACACAGCTTGCTGCAATTCGCTAGAGAGAAGCTCGAACTGGAAGGCTTGCCGGACATCAGCAGCAAGATTCATTGCGTCGAAGATAAATTCAACGACGTCTTTCATCATCTGCGACCGCACTTGCATCACGAGCTTCGCAAATACATTGTCCTTCGTACGCTGAAGAAGGACTTGAAAGATATTGTGTTTGGATTCGGTCCGCTGCAGGACTTACTTCGTGCGCCAACAATCTCCGAAGTGATGGTGGTTCGCAGCGACCAAATCTACGTCGAACGAGACGGCGTCATTGAGAAATCGGGGCGGCGCTTTATCTCTGAGAAAGTCACTGAATCAATTATCGAGCGCATCGTGGCCCAAGTCGGTCGACGGATCGACAAGAGCCAGCCGCTGGTCGACGCGCGGCTGCCAGACGGTTCGCGGGTCAACGCGATCATTCCGCCGCTTGCCGTATTTGGGCCGTGCTTGACGATTCGCAAGTTTCCGATCCAGCGTTTGAAAATGGACGACTTGATCGATTTCCAGAGCATTACGAAGGCTGCGGCAACGTTCATCCGAGCATGCGTGATCGATCATCGCAGCGTCTTAATCAGCGGTGGCACTGGGTCGGGCAAGACGACGATGTTGAACGTCCTCAGCAGCTTCATCCCCTACAAGGAACGTGTCGTTACCATCGAAGACACGTGCGAATTGCGTCTGCATCAAGAGCACGTCGTTGCGTTGGAAAGCAAGCCGGCCAATGTCGAGGGCGTCGGGGCCTATTTAATTCGTGACTTAGTTCGTAACGCGTTACGAATGCGACCCGATCGAATCGTGGTCGGCGAATGCCGAGGTGGCGAGGCGCTTGATATGGTACAAGCCATGAACACGGGACACGCAGGTTCCATGACAACCGTCCACGCCAACAGCGCCGAAGAAGTCATTGAACGTCTCGAGCTGTTGATGCTCATGGGAGCTGAGCTACCGATGAGTTCCATCCATCGGCAGATTGCATCGGCAGTCGATATCATCGTCCACATCGACCGTCTCCCGACTGGCAAACGCATCGTCAGCCAAGTGTCCGAGGTCACCGGCGTCCATCCACAAACGACCGACGTCATGATCACCGACATCTTCAATCGTCGTGACGGAGTCGCCCTTCGCCCAACTGGTTACATGCCTTCTTTCGCTGATTCGTTGGTCGAAAAGAATCTGTTGGAGATGGAGTTCTTGTATGGCAATTGATTGCACTTGATCCGGAAGTAGAACTAAACACTTCAGTCAATGAATTCGATATTCCTTAGCTCGATTACCGGAATATGTGTCGCTGGGATAGCGTACGCAAACATCAGTAATTATTCGGCGGCGATTGACTTTGTTGAGGCGGATTTGAAAGAGCGACTTCGCGCGCTACGATTCTCGTCCAAACACGTTCGTCATTGGGTCAATACGTGGCTGGGAATTGTTGCCACCGTCTTTTTGGTGCTGTGGATCGGGCTCGACGCGGTTGCGCTCGCTGCCCCGATTGCGATCATCATGTGCGCTGGGCCATGGTACATTGTACGTCGCGCGGCGCAAGCGCGAAAGCAGAAGCTTGAGGATCAGCTTGCGGATGCGATGGTGATGTTTTCCAGTGCAATTCGCGCGGGTCTATCAATTCCGCAATCGATCGAACTTTTAGCGGTCGAGTGCCCAAAGCCAATTAGCCAAGAGTTTCATCAGATCGTTGGCGAGTACAAGCTCGGTAAGCCGCTAGAGCGCACGTTAACGGAAGCCAAGGAGCGATTACGCAGCGAGAACTTCATCTTGTTCGCAGCGGCTTTACTGGCGAGCCGCGAGAGCGGCGGCCGATTGAACGAAACTGTCGAGCGCATTTCGCAATCCGTCGTCGAATTGCAACGATTGGAGCGAAAGGTCGTTTCCGAAACGGCTCAAGCTCGCAAATCAGCGGTCTATATGGCTATCGTTCCAGCACTGCTGTTGCTGGTCTATGCTTTCGTTGATCCCGTGAACACCGAGCGATTGTTCACAACATTGCCAGGCCAGCTGATTTTGTCTGTGTCGCTCGTGCTGAACTTGGTTGCCTACCTATGGGCGTTAAAGATCCTTAACGCGGATATCTGAGATGATTGTGCTGCTTGCCGAAATAGAACCATTAGCCGCTGCAAGTGCTTTCGTGGTCGCAGCCTCTGTCGCAATGACGGCATGGTGGATCTTTGCGGCGCTTACGACCGAAGACATGGAGCAGGACAACGAGTGGCGATACGACGTCAGTCGCATCAACGCGCTACGTCGACTCGACCCAATATACCGCTTGTTCCAGCCGTTAATTCATGTCTTCGCAAAACTGAACCGCGCCGCGTTTTCGAACTCCTTGCCGGAAACCTATCGGGAGATCCAAGCGGCCGGTTTGCCTCGCTTCTGGCTGCCGGAAGAGTACCTCGCGCGTTGCCAATTGATCGCCCTGCTAATGGCTCCCGCGTATCTCTTTGCATGCACTAATTACATGGGCATGGCAGGAACCGTCACGGCTTTCATGCTGACCGGAATCACCGCCTGGATGCTGCGGCGAAGGCTATCGAAACAGGCGCAGCATCGTCTTGTCGTCATCAAACGCCGCTTGCCGTTTTTCCTCGATCTCTTGACGTTGCTAATGGAAGCCGGAGCGAGCTTCCTGGACTCACTGAAGCAAGCTGTACATGAGTTCGAAGGACATCCGGTATCGGTCGAGTTTGGTCGAGTGCTCACCGACATGAACATGGGGAAGGCTCGCACCGAAGCATTTGACAACGTACGCAAGCGTTTGAACGATGACGAAATCAGCGGTATCGTTGGTTCGATTATCCAAAGCGAAGAGCTCGGCACTCCGTTATCGCACATCTTCCGAACACAGGCAGACTTATTACGTGTGAAGCGAAGCCAACGAGCTGAAACGCTGGCCGGTGAGGCGAGTGTGAACATGTTGTTGCCAGGTGTCCTCGTGATGGCGGCGGCCGTGCTGATTATCCTGGGGCCCTTCGCCTTGAATTACTTGATGTTTGGCGTTGATTTTTAGAGAGGTTCCCAAGAAGTAATGCCAGTCGCTGTCCATTGCCCAACTTGCGGACAAGAGCTTGTCGCGCCAAACGAGTTGATCGGCCAAATTGCGGCCTGTCCGGGTTGCAATGCGCAGTTCCCGATTTCCGTTGATGACGGTGCCCAACGTGCGGAACCACCTCCACCGCCACCGTCAGGACAACAGCCTTCTCAGGCAGCGCGCGACACATCGGATGCTGCCCCGCCTGCTGTACAGGGCGAATCGGTGCGAGAACTCCCGGCAACAGACGCCTACTTTCCTCCCGGCAAGGCACCGGCACCAAAATCCGCCGAACAACCGGCGCGCCCCAAACAGCCGCAAGCGCCAGCTGCCTCCACAGCGAGAGCAGCTCAACCGGCCAAGTTCATTGCCGGCGAAGCAACTGATACGTCAATCGAACTCGGTCAAGATGGCCAGTTGCCGATGCTCGTACTCGCGGAAGGAATATCGAAGGAATCGGTCGAAGCTGATGGCCAGAAGGCGAATCCGCTGATTCTGGTGGGCGTGCTGTGCTTCAGTTTACTTGCTTCATTGTCGATGCTCTTACTCGATACGACGGCGTACTACGAGGAACCTGACAGCAAGAAGGAAGCACGGACGCAGATCGAAGCTCACTACGTCAGAGGGAATCCGCTTCGAGAACCGTACCAGGATCTGCTCGCGGCGGCATTGCAAGCTCAACATAAGGGCGACTCTCGCGAGGAACAGAAGTACTACAAACAAGTTTCGAAGATGCTTCGCGAGGAGAACAAAAACATCTATACAGGCTTAACCGGCAGCGTCAACGCTCCGAAGCCGCCAAACGATGAACACCTCGATTCACTTCTCAGAACCTTGCTGCGTTAGGTGTTATGAACCCTTCTGATCGATATCAAATCACCGACCCGATCGCGAAGGGAGACTTCGCGACCGTCTATCGTGGTCGTGATAACGAACTCGGTCGCGACGTCGCGATCAAACAAATCCATCAGCAGTATCTGGAAGACCCGCAACAACTAGATCGTTATTGGCAAGAGGCACAACTGCTGGCGTCGCTCGAACATCCCAACATCATGACGATCTACGACGTCGTTCGTGAGCGTGGATGGTTGATTCTCGAATTGGCTCAAGGAAGCCTGCCGCAAATGCTGGGTGGTCGCGGAATCGACATCAAGGATCTGCGATTGGCATTGAACTACACATTGCATGCACTCAAGTTCATGCATAAGCACGGGATCGTCCACGGCGACGTGAAGCCGAGCAATCTGCTGGTCGACCGCAACGCGCGCGTCAAGCTCGGAGACTTTGGTATCGCCCGCCGTCTTGCTGGCGACGATGGGAGTGTTGTCAAAGGAACGACAAAGTACATGGCTCCGGAGGTTGTCTCCGATCAATTCGGCGCTGTTGGACCGCATAGCGATTTGTACTCGCTGGGCTTCACGGCGTTCGAATTGATGTGCGGCGAGCACTTTGAGACGTTGTTCCCTGGCCTGAACATGTATGGGCGGGATCAACAAATTGCTTGGATGATGTGGCACTCTGCTCCCGATCGTCGTTTGCCGGAAATCTCTCGAACACTCGACGGCGTGCCGCCAGATCTGGCTCACATCATTCAACGGCTCGTCGAGAAAGATCCTGCCAAGCGTTATAGAACGGCGAGTGAAGTGCTCGCCGATCTAAGTACCGAGGGCGAAGCTCCGCCAGCGAGCGACCAAGCAGATGCGGAGGAAGAGGCAGCGCGCGAAGCAATGCAGGCGAAGCGAAAACGCTCTCTCGCCATCGGGGCGGCCGCGTGCAGTGTGGTCTTGAGCATGGCAATGTTCTTCCTTCCCAATCACGAGCCTTCCAAGCCGCCCACAGAGAAAGCTGCTGTGTTGCAGCCTACCGAAGGGCTGATCGTCGAACTCGATCCAGACCGGAATCAGTTCTTCATTGCTTCAGCGAGCGGAGGAAATGCCCAAGGCATCATTGTCGATTCGAGCCTTGATCGATTATTCATCAACGGCGAGCGAGCGACCCTTGCGGATCTCCTGAAGGATGACCAAGTTCAAATCGATTACTTGACCAGCGGCGCAGGCCCGTTCAAGGAAATCTATGCCAGTCGAGAACTTGCAACGACGACAGGTGGCATCGTTCGCTCAGTCGATACGTCTTCCCTTTTGCTGACATTCGAGCCGATCGATGGCGGTGAGCTGACTCTTCAAACGAACGACATCACGAAGTACACGCTAAACGCCAAAACATCGCGTCTCGCATCGCTACGTCCGGAAGACCGCATCGCCGTCGAACACCGAGCGTCGGACGACGACACTCGCATGGCGCTTCGAGTCACTGCGTTGCGAACGCTATCGATCTCGGGATCGCTGGTCGAGGCCGACGATACAAAACTTTCGATACAGAGTGACGCCGCCAATACCCAAGCAGCTGGCACGGAAAGGACTTTCGACATCGCTGGCGATTGCACGCTCACGCTCAACGGGGAAACGCACCAAGACGCCCGTCCGCTGTCGCCCTTCGATCTGCGAGCAACCGATCGCGTCACGATAGAATACGACGTTGCCGCCCATCGCATTGAAGCGTTTCGCGATGTTACCGAGTCCGGCGTCGTCACGAGCATCGATTACGACGAGCGGACCTTTGCGGTGACTCGTGATGAAAGCAACGACACCGGGACGTTCGTGTTAGGCGCTGGCTGTAACTTGTTGATTGATAGCGGTCCCGTGAACTTGTACTTCCTGCGGGTCGGCGACCGTGTCACGGTGCAACGCAAGTCACCAGACCCCGCCAACCGTGAAGCAGCGCAAGTCGCAATCGTTCCTCAACCTGACCCGCGGACTTGGGTGATCGTGATCAACTTCGAAACGTACGACAATCCCGACCTGCCACCGATCCGCTACAGCGAAGCCGACACGACAGCGTTGCACGATACTCTGCGTGCACATTACCGCGTTCCAGAGGAGCAGATCCTTCACCAACAGGACGCAACGCGGCTCGGATTGGAAGGTGCAGTCAGCCGCTTTCTGACACGCGTCCCCTCTGATAGTCAGCTGCTGGTTTACTACCTTGGCCACGGCTATATCAACGATCAACAGGTAGGCTATCTCGTCCCACAAGGATTCGATGTGCGTCGAATCGGTTCGACCGGATTGGCAGTTCGCTGGTTAATCGAACAGGTCGAGCGGTGCCTCGCCAACGAGAAGATAATTCTGTTAGATACGGGAGCAAGTCCAGACGCCGACTCGACCATCAAGCAAACATCTGCGGTTGAATTGGCTGAATCGGTGAAAGAAACGCCTCGACGTCCTGTTTCGACTTCAGCAATCGTTATTGCGAGCTCGGATCGGGGGCAGCAAGCGGTAAAGCTCGAAGATCGGGGGCGCGGTGCATTTTCAGTTTGCGTGGAGGCCGCCTTTGCGGGCGAAGCCGATATCAATCGGGATCATCGAATCGACGCCAACGAGTTGTTTGGCTTTACCGATCGCCGGTTGAGCGAACTCACTGCGAACTCGCCGCAAACGCCAAAGCTGTTCCTGCCCGATGCAACGCCGCCCAGGCTGTCGTCCGATGCGAAGGCCGCGATCATTCGTGTGCTGGCCTCCCTGCAAGGGCGAATCGACAACCAGCTGACGATCGATCACGCCCGCGCCAAACAACTGGCTGCTAATCAGCCGGATGCGGACGTTGCGCTCGGTCTTGTGTTGATGAAGGGAAATCGCACGCGAGCTGCGTTACAGACGCTAAATGAAGTGCGTCTGCATCACCCCACTGCGTGTGTCGCGTATCACGCGTTGGCTTGGAAATCTTTTTGGGAGAGTGATTATAAGGACGGCCTGCAACAGCTCGAACAGTTGGCGAAGCACCTGCCCCAAGGCGGAGATGCCGACGAGCAGCGTTATACGAATCACACGCTTGAGTTCGCTGGGCGCGTGACGGCGTTCGCCGAGCTTGTAAAAGGCGAGATCAGCCAGAACGACCTACAACAGCTTCGCAAATCGATCTCAGATCGAGGTGACTCGGCAAAGGAGTCCTATCGAGTCGGTTACTTTGCGGTGCGCGAGAAGCTCGAGGGGCTGACGCGTCAGATCGCCGCCGAGACCGATAAGCAGAAGAAGAACGCGTTAGAGCGAGATCGAGGTCGAATCAGCTACTACGTCGAAATGAACTACGACGAAGCCGAGGCGTTCGTGCGAACGGGGTTGGATCGATAACTTGTCCGAGATTCGATTGCCAAGCAGCGTTCATCGACCGGTCGAACTTGCATTGGTGCGAAAGGCTTGCAGCCGTTAACTAGAACGCGAACGTTTTAGCGAGTGTTGATGACTCTTGTTCCCGAAAGGGAGTCGTGCCAACCAACTGGAAAGCCCTGACCACCAAAGAACGAAAATGCCTCGAAGGGGATAAAGCGAGCTAACGTGCGACCCAGAATTTGGCCAAACGAGGGCCTTCCACCATCCTCGCGTACCACACGCGTCCCGGTAACAAACTTTGCGAACGATCGCTGAAAGACGAGTTCCGTGAAAACGAAATAGACGATCATTACTGCGAACCCCATTAACATTCCTACAACTTGCAACGTTGCTTCATCTTCGGGCGTGATCGGTGCCCCCTGTGCGGCGCGCGAGATGCCATAGACCAGACCGACAACGACCCCCGCAACTCCCGACAAGACATTGGTTACGATGCCGTCGAGAATCAGGTTAAGAAAGCGTTTCCCTTGTGACGCTATACGAAGTTCGTTTACATTCGGAGCGATATCGATAGCGGGGTTCGTTGACTCGGGTGATGCATAAGGATTTTCAGCTTGCATTTGACCGCTTCCCTCTTTCAAAATTCGTAACAGCTGTCGAGATGCCGCCCCTCGTACCAACGGTAGACGGGCGTAGAGCGAATATAACCCGTGTCGCGCGGTCTGCAATCCATTTCGAATTGAAAAATCTGTCTAAAGACGCCGAGCATCGATCGCCTCACTCGCGAAGGCTTGCGATTGACGAGTTGCTACGCGGCGGCCGCGAACTGCTCGTCGGCACGGTCGCGCGCTGCGTACGCGGAAGTTCAAGCTGAGAGCGCCGTTTGGCCTACCTGGGAATGGCCTCGATACGAGTCGCAGCGGATTGAATGGGCGAGCTACCGCGAGCGACCGAAAACGAAGTCGAAATCTCGCTGAACACGGCCGCCAATCGTCCGGCCCGTACCCTCGACACTTCCTCGAACCGCAGTTAACCTAGGCGTTTCACTGAACGGCTTTATGGCTCGACGTCGCCGGGCTTGGGCTTCGGGACGATGAACGGTGCGAGACTTGGAAATCCATGCTTGGTGAACTAACATTCAGCCTCCAAAACGTCGTGAAATACGACGGCATTGCAATCGCAGCAACGGGCTTGTCGATCGTGTTCACTTCCCTGGCACTCATTACGCTCGCCATCGCGACGATGCCGAAAGTCCTCGATGCTCTTGAGGGATTTCTCCCTGCAGAACACGAGCATCACGCGGCACCAACGGCCAAGCCGGCCAGTGACGAGGCTCTCGCCGTGGCGGTTGGCTATGCATTGCATACGCGAACGAAATCCAACGATAAAACCGACTGAACTATTTCCTGCTTCGTTGTGTTCACGATCCCCCCAATCTCAGTTGAGTAAAAGTAGCGACGGAAAGCTTGAATGGACATCCTGCTCAATTTCTTAGAGACCACCGGCTTCAGTTTAATGACGCCGTACAACGCAATCATGATCGTTGTTGGGCTCGTCTTTATCGCGTTGGCGATCATCAAAGATTATGAACCGCTGTTGTTGTTGCCGATCGGGTTCGGAATCGTCGTTGGAAATATCCCTTACCTTGATGACATGGGGCTCGGTGTTTATGACGCAGGAGGCATTGTCGTCAGCGATGGCGACGTCGTTATTGAAGAAGTTACGAATGCCGAGCAACAAGTCATCGGAGAGCAGGTCAAGTCTAACCCGGGAAGCGTCCTCGCCTACATCTATTTTGGAGTTCGCTACGGCATCTTTCCGCCGTTGATCTTTCTCGGCATTGGCGCGATGACCGACTTCTCGACGATGTTGTCTAATCCGAAACTCGTGCTGCTGGGCGCTGCGGCCCAATTCGGAGTCTTCGCGACGTTTCTAGGAGCGCTGTGTTTAGGGTTTACGCCCGAAGCAGCGGGGGCGATCGGAATCATTGGCGGTGCCGATGGCCCGACCGCGATTTTCCTTGCCGCCAAACTTGCACCAGAACTACTAGGCCCGATCGCGATCGCGGCATACTCGTATATGGCACTCGTCCCCGTCATTCAGCCACCGATTATGAAGCTGCTGACGACTCGCGAAGAACGATTGATCCGCATGAAGCCGCCGCGCCATGTCAGCAAACGCGAACGCATTTTGTTTCCAATTGTTGCCTTTTTGATTTGTGCCTTGATCGCGCCGGGCGCGATGGTGCTGCTTGGCATGATGTTCTTCGGCAACTTGATGAAAGAGAGCGGCGTCACCGAACGACTTGCGAATACGGCGCGCACTTCGTTGATCGACATCGTCACGATTTTGCTAGGCTTCTCGGTGGGCGCCAGCACCAAGGCGCAGAACTTTCTGACACCGAACTCGTTGTTGATTTTTGGACTGGGCGCAACGGCGTTCGCAGTCGCGACGGCGGCCGGCGTCTTGTTTGCCAAGCTGATGAACTTGTTTTTGACGGAGAAGATCAATCCGTTGATCGGCGCTGCTGGAGTTTCGGCAGTCCCCGATTCAGCACGCGTCGCCCAGATGGTCGGACAACAAGAAGACCCTCACAATTTTCTCCTCATGCACGCGATGGCGCCAAACGTCGCGGGAGTGATCGGTTCCGCCGTCGCTGCGGGGGTCTTGTGGTCCGTATTAGCAAAGTGAGTATTCGGATAAATGTTTTCGCCATTCAGTGCGAGGAACTGAAGGTTGAAGACGAAACAATTCTAAACTGAGCGAGTAGATGGCCAAAAAAGTCAGATTCATGTGTACGGCGTTCCGCGATGGATTCCAATCCGTTTACGGAGCGCGTGTTTTCACCAAGGACTTCCTGCCCGCGTTGGAGGCTGCTCGTGACGCAGGCATTCAGTACTTCGAGGCTGGTGGCGGAGCTAGATTCCAGTCGTTGTACTTCTATTGCAATGAAGACGCTTTCGACATGATGGATGCCTTTCGCGAGACGGCGGGTCCTGACGCGAACTTGCAAACGCTTGCCCGAGGTGTGAATGTTGTCGGACTCGAATCACAGTCGAGTGACATCGTTAAATTGCATGCTCAGATGTTCAAGAAACATGGCATGACGACGATCCGCAACTTCGATGCGTTGAACGACGTCGATAACTTGATCTACAGCGGGCAATGCATCGTTGACGCAGGCCTAAAACATCAAGTCTGCGTCACGCTGATGGAGTTGCCGCCGGGTTGCGAGGGCGCGCATACCCCGGATTTCTACGAAGCCACACTCCAAAAAATCCTCGACGCCGGAATCCCTTTCGACGCTGTCTGCTTTAAGGACGCTTCTGGAACGTCGGTGCCTTCAACCGTCTACGAGACGATCAAACGTGCGCGAAAGATGCTGCCAGGCGATGCCGTCATCCACTTTCACACACACGAGACAGCCGGAACGTCGGTTTTGGCGTACAAGGCCGCGTTGGATGCCGGCGCGGACGCGATCGACCTTTCGCTCGCTCCTTGCTCTGGCGGCACGTGCCAACCGGACGTACTGGTCATGTGGCACGCGCTGCGTGGTTCCGAGTACACGCTCGATGTAGATATTGAAAAGGTTCGCGAAGCAGAAGAAGTCTTCAAAGACTGTATGAAAGACTACTTCTTGCCGCCGGAAGCCGTTGCCGTCGAGCCTTTGATCCCATGGAGCCCAATGCCGGGCGGTGCGCTGACGGCGAACACGCAGATGATGCGCGACAATGGCATCATGGACAAATACCCCGAACTGATCAAAGCGATGGGAGACGTTGTTCGCCGCGGAGGCTACGGTACGTCGGTGACACCCGTTTCGCAGTTCTACGTCCAACAGGCGTTGAACAACGTCATGTTCGGCCCCTGGGAAAAAATCGCCGAACCGTACGGCAAGATGGTCCTGGGCTACTTCGGGAAAACGCCCGTGAAGCCCGATGACGAAGTGGTCAAGATCGCCTCAAAACAACTTGGCCTGGAACCGACAACTCGAGCACCGCTGGAGATGAACGACGAAGATCCAGACAAAGGAATCGAGCCGGCCAAGAAGGTCTTGAAGGACAACGGGCTGCCCGAAACCGACGAAAACATTTTCATCGTCGCCGCTTGTAAGGACAAGGGACTTGCCTTCCTCCAAGGCAAGGCGACGACTGGTGTGCGCAGGGTGGAGAAGGAACAACCCGCCTCCCCGAACGCAGCCGAAGGCACGGGCTCCTATGTCGTAAGTGTGAACGGCAAGGACTACAAAATGTCGTTCGATGGCGACCAAGCGACCGTCAACGGCAAGGCGTACAAAGTCGGGATTCGTGCGACCGGCGAAGCGGTTTCTGGCGCGCCGGCGGCCACACCGAGTGGCAAGAAGACGCCCGTTACTGCCGAGATGCCGGGTGTGGTCTTGCGAGTGCTTGCGAACCCCGGCGACTCGATCAGCGCTGGCGACTCGGTACTCGTGATCGAAGCCATGAAGATGGAAGTCCACATCAGCGCCCCGGTTGACGGCACGATTGCAGAGCTTGCGGTCGCTGTCGGCGATCAAGTTGCGACAGGCCAAGAGTTGGCTTCCATCGCATAGAGCACTCGATCGAATGACGCGTGTAGTTTGGCTGACCGATATTCGAGTTCGCGTAGCAGTTACCGTCACTGATTGCCCATGCTGAGCGACGGTATCGAATCCGCAAGAAATGACTTGACCTCGCCAGCATGTCTGCTCGCGAGGTCAAGATTCTTTCGGCGGTCACCTTGCCTGATTTAATAGTTTGTGTTCACGCCAGCATCAACATTGCCAACCATATGGAAGTGATTGTGGTCAATGTAGATCACCTCGACCGCATCTTCATTCTTCAGCTGATGCGGAACTGGCCAGCCCACGTTCGTAATTTCCGTAAAGTAGATCGTGCACTTGTAGTGAGCGTGATGCAATTGGGCCGGGCCAATGGTCGGGATGAATCGCGGAGGATCGACATAGTCGGCGATCTTCTCTTTGACGATCCGCATATTGTTCCATTGCGTTTCATGCAAATATGGCAAGCCACCTTCAATCGGTCTGGCTCGTTGCATCGCACGCAAAACTTCGTCGTCAGCAGGCGGATCAAGCGCGACGGCCGGGCCGCCTTCCGAAAGTGGACCGAGGATCGGAACCGTATCGTATCGCTCCTTAATCCAGAACTCATCTTCTTTTCGGTCTTGGAAGTAAGGGCTCACTGGAATCGGAATCGACAAAAGGCCAAGCCCGGACTGGTTAAAGCCCACGCAGCCTGTGCTGCTCAATGCCGTGCAAGCCAGCAAGACGTTCAACGCGATAAAGAGCGACTTATGAGCCATGCAACCATTCCTCAATCGAGAGAGCTCGAACGCCAGCCGCGCCGACGTCCGCTGTTCGTATCTGCCCTCTATATCGTGTCAATCTGGGAGGAACTTGCGGGTTTTTCTGATTTTAACGAAAATTCAGAATACTCCGCTTCACGAACTCCCGAAAACGACCAGTAAATTGCGATAAGAGCGCTGGCGTTGAAGGGCTTTCGTCGGTGTCGGATCTTGTTAAACTAGCGACTTCGAGGCAGCAATTAACTGCCTCCACGCCCCTATAGCTCAATTGGCAGAGCAATTGACTCTTAATCAATTCGGGAATTCTTCTAACCCGCTACAGAGTCATACATTAGACCCGGCGTCACTCCACCGCGCAGCACTAGGCGCAGCAGTTGAACTTGAAAACGCCACAATCGACCCCAAGTTGCAAGCGATCATCGACTCCTGGCCGGCGCTTTCGGATGACGTGAAGGCGAGCATCGTGGCGATAGTCCGGGCGGCTGGCGGAAGTACTACCGAGCCGGCCTGACCGACCAAGGCCGGTGGGAAGTAACGGACCAGCCCCCAAAGAAGATCCCTTTGGCGTTCAGACAGATTTAGTGTTACTATCGGTGCTGGACGTCGTTAATTCAAAGCTTCAACCAAGGAGAAAGTTGAGTGACAACAGGTAAGAGCACGGGCATGCGGTGGAAGCAAGGGGCTCTGTTAGGCACGTTCTTAGTTCTGTTCAGCATCTTAGCTGCTGATTTGCACGCACAGTTGCGTGGAATTAACCGTGCCATACAGGCTCAACAACAGAACAACCCTGCCCTGTTCCGAATCCAAGGAGTTACTGCCACCGGAATCGGTAGCGACAATCAGGGCCAGGCCATCATCAAGGTGTACACAACGCGACCAGGCGTACGCGGAATAGCCGCCAAGTTTAATGGCGTGGATGTTGTGACCGAAGTCTCTGGCGTCATCGAGGCGTTCCCCAAAGGTGGTAACGGTGGCGGGAAGGGTAAGCCCGGAGATGGCGGCGGCGGGGAAGTTGATCCAACTACTCGGCTAGCGCGGCCCGTTCCAATCGGTGTGTCTGTCGGGAGCCCCAGTATTACGGCAGGTACTCTCGGGTGCCGCATCACAATCACCGATTTCTCACAGGAACAACCAACCGTCGAACATTTCATTCTCAGCAACAATCATGTCCTTGCTGATGAGAACTTCGGCATTCCTGTCGACACGCTCATATTGCAACCGGGCCCTTTCGACGGTGGCACGAGTCCTGAGGACTCGATCGGTCTACTCTTCGACTACGTTCCGTTAATACTCGACGATTCTTCCCACAACGTCGTTGACGCTGCAATCGCGATTACAACGATCGGGGAAACTGGAGTTGCGACGCCGCCAGAAGGGTACGGTGTACCGCAGGTTGAGCCTTTAGAGGCATTCGTTGGTCTGAAGTTGCAAAAGTACGGCAGGACGACTCGCCACACTCGCGGAGCTGTAGATGCAATCAACGCCACCGTAAGAGTCCAATACTCAACTGGAATTGGCTTGTTCGTAGATCAAATCATCATCAAGGGAAGTAAGGGAAAATTCTCCGATGGTGGTGATTCTGGGTCGCTTATTGTATCCGACCCGAGCAAATACCCGGTTGGGCTACTCTTCGCTGGGAACAAGAGAGTAACAATTGCCAACCGCATCAGGTCGGTCCTGGATGCGTTTAGCAACGTGGGCAGCAACGTCATTGCAGAGATTGACGACGGCCAATGATGTTCAATCGGCTGTCATCATGTGCCACAGAACCATGGAGCCCTCCGACGAACACAGGAACACAATTCAACAAGTGGTTGACGATATCAGCCGCTCGTGGATGAAGTTCCCCGGCGTGGTCGGTCTAGGCGTTGGATCGATAGAAGACTCCCCTTGTATTAAAGTCTTCTTTTGTGATGAGCAATCGCTGAAGACAGCCACCATCCCAAATGAAATAGTCGGATACCGCGTCATCAAGGAGGTGTCTGGGGAGTTCTTTGCCGATTCTTAAGACAGGCGCAGCAGTTGAAACCGAAAACACTCCTATCGACCCTGATCTGCAAGCGATCATCGACGCATGGCCGAACGTCTCAGCCGATACCAAACGCGATGTTCTCGCGCTGCTGAAGTCGGCACTGCATGCGAGCCCTTAAAGGAGCCTTCTCCAAGAGTGCTTCTGTCCAAATCGTTACCTCCTTGAAGCGTTCCAGGTGCCTCCGGTTGGACCGACAAGTTACCGGGCGGGATTCGCACTCGATAGAATCACACGCCTTTCACGGCACACCGTCATGAGCGCGTAACGACATTGGCCAGACAACGTCGGTTGAGCCCACCGGCGCACGTAGAGGCAGACGTTACGGCGCGGTCCCCGATCCTAAACACTTCTTGCAGACACGCACTTCCCCTCGACCTCGGCACCTGAAGCAAGACGTATCGCCATTGCCGTTGCAGACCGGACATGCTCCATCATCCACTCGGCCAAGACCTGGCTCGCCTCTGATAAGCCTGCCTCCTTCGCACACTTGGGCTGTGGTGACTTGTCCAAATATCCCTTTGATTGGATTCGTATAGCTACAACGAAATCGTCCGAAACCGTCGCACTCCGGACAATTCACCAGTTGATTACCGAGTCCCCTGCCAGCACATTCCGGACATTGTACTTTTGGCACAATAGACATTGCTTTCATTCGCTTACGAAGAATCGCAGGTATGTCCGTTTCCTTGGGACTCAGCCACTCCCTCTTGTTCGACTTGAACACAGTTCCTGCACCGAGGTCAAATGTCCAAAGGACGTTGTCGACGTATGCAAAACGCCAAGTAGAACTGCTCGATTCTTTGAACACATAGATGAGGCCCATGTCTTGCATCCTACTCCGCAGCACAGCAGGAACTTTGCGTCCATCAGCGAATTCCCACTCCCCGTTTTTCTTCTGCAGCACTTGACCCGTCATTGAATTGAATCTTATTTCCTCACCACCAATTCGCGTGCGCACAGACCTCGTACCAAACTTCTCCAACATCAAGACACCCATGGATTCCATCTCGCTGAGTAATTTGGCCGGTACGCTAGCCAACGGCACTGGTTTCCATTCGCCGCCTTTCAACTCTTCAACCTCACCGGAGACGGTATGGAATCTCAACCGTTTGCTTCCAACTGAGCGTGTTTTCCAGGACTCCCTCAGGCAAACTTAGCCGACTGTGGCGACGACCCAAACATCCTACCACTGGCGACTTTAAGCGCCGGGGGACGGCTTGATGCGAACCAGTGCGATGCTAGAATATCGCCCTTAGCCCCTATAGCTCAATTGGCAGAGCAATTGACTCTTAATCAATAGGTTCTAGGTTCGATTCCTAGTGGGGGCACTACGAAAGCCGCGCTCTGGTAAGGACTTGCGGCTTTTCTTCTGCGCCATCTGCTTGGCGATTTGGGCTAGTGCCAACAGAAGTGCCAACTCCGTGCAGCTTCCATAGCTGGTCCGCCACGTCATCAGCATCCTGGTCGACATAGTATCGCATCGTCGTTTCGATCTGCTGGTGACGCATGAGCAACTTCAACGTCGCGGGCTTCACCTTGAATGACCATCGGGTGCCAAAGGCCCTGCGGAGGTCGTGGGCACTGGCGAACTTGCCATCAGCCTTGTTCACGATGACACCTGCCGTCTTGCCGATCGCGGATACTACGCGGCTCACGACGTTGGGTTCCTTGCCGAGCTTGAAAACCGAGCCATGTCGCTCATCTACGGGCGTTTGCAGGATGAACTCGGCGAAGTCAGGTGTCATCGGTAGGAATTGATCTCGACGCCCCTTCTGAGCTTCAGCGTAGATTCTGAAGCGAGGATGCCTTCCAGTGAGATCGATGCAGAACGGCTCGTCTTGATCCCATGACAAGGCAACTGATTCCTCAAGCCGCAATCCGGACAGCCACAAGCCGTTCAGATAGTGATGCCAGACTGGGGCCGCGATGTCTATTCGGGCTTGCTGCTGTTCTCTCGCCGATCGCAGCATTGCTTCGCTCGCCTTTCGTTTACGGGGGCGTTGCTTTCCCCTCGGTTTGAAGGCGACTCGCAAGCCGTCTTCGATCTTCATTAACATTCGATCGAATTCCTCTGCCGTGATTGGACGTCCACGCATCAGCTTCACGCCGGTCATCTGCTTTGGAATGTCGATGTCAGGTAGCTCGCGAAGTAGCCCTTTCCGAACGGCCCAATTCAACGCGGTACGCAAGTGTCGCAGATAGCATGCAATCGAAGTCTCCTTGATGCCTGTCTTCCTCAGTTCGACTTGATAACGGCTGATTGCCTCAGTTTTCACATTCGCCAATCGCTCAACGCCAACAAGTTTTTCAAAGTGATTGAACGCAGCCGACGTCGCTGATTGCATTTTGAGAGACTTCTTGACCAGCCACTCGTCCTCGTACCGCTCTCGAAACTCTGCCCACGTCATCATGCTCGCTCTCTTGTAGCGGCCTTCACGTAACTCAGCTTCCCACTTTGCGGCTTCGCGGTCGGCTTCACGTCGTTTCGATTGCTTGGTCGATCGCTGTTCACGTGTGCCGGTGATCGGATCGTCGTAGTACATTACCAGATACTTTCTGGTCCCGTGTTTCGTTACTTTGACCTTGATTTCGTCCATTGGGTGTCCCTTTCCGGGGATTGAGTGAATACAACCCGGCAAAGAGAACGCGGATTTCGCAACGTGCGATCGGCGTTAGAATGGCAAGCAGCCATGATGTGACCCTCTTCGGTAGGGTTGCAGAATTGGTTAGAGCCGCTGGGGTGTTGACGCACCTTGGCGGTTCGCTTTTGAATATAGCGAAGCCGCCAAGTGCTGTCGAATGTTTTCGGAATATTGTTTTGGCGGTTTGGCTGCTGGCACACGCCAGCCGTTCGAGTCTCGGCGAGTCGGTCGGACATGATGGACGGTTTCATAAGTGACACCCCCAGCAAAGTCCGCCTGTCATCGTCGTCAATTCCGGCAACACGCGACTTTGGTTGCATCGCGGACAGACGACAACGGGATCCGCCAAGATGCACGCGGGTGGCTGCTTGGTCGCACGCGACGGGAATCCGCAACCGTTGAGCCGTTTCGTGGTCGGAGGTAAGTCCCAATTGACAGTGTCCGAATTTGGACAGATAGGAACCTTGGAGGCGGTTTTGGGGGAAGTTCGACTGTCATCGCCTGACGCCTCGTACGTTGTCGCAGAGTCTTGATCATTTAGGTAAGCGACGATCGCCAGCTTGTGCTGTCGAACTTGATCCAGCTTATCGGCAGAAACCACGCCGGGACGCGCCAGCACCCGTAGGTCGCGACCAGAGACTGCCAAAACCAATCCCTCGGAATTGAGGCTCGCAACCAAGTCAGAGACGTTCATATCGTGTAAACCTCCCGACCGTCAGGAAGAATGTCATCGGGTTCGACTGGCAAGTTATCGTCTGCAGAATCCACCCCGCTATACCCGCTATACCCGCTATACCCGCTGGGGTCCACAATATTTATATTGTGTGTATCAGTTGAATCAGCCTGAATTGAAAAAAATGATTTCCTTGCGGGTATAGCGGGGTCATAGCGGGGTTTGTCGGAGTCCGCGTTCTCGCGGTCGATTTCCGAGAACCTGTACTCGTGGTATTTTCGATATTGTTCGTCTTGGCCATCGTGCCGTTCAATGTCGATCGCGTCGATGCTGATCTGGTCTTTGTCCTTGAAACACTGCTTCAACCGCCGGCCGATTGCTTGCAGGATTCGCTGCCGAACTTTCTCGTCTGACAGGTCGTCTCCGTCGTCCTTCAAGCCGGGCATCTCGACGGCAGAGTGATCCTCAAGTAGGTCCAGGATTTCGTAAGGTCGCATCCACTTCCCAAGCATCTTCGCCTGTCGAACCAACAAAGCGACTTCCCGCAGCCAACTTAATGCGGGGCTACACATCCGCTCTTGTGTCATCCGGTGACCGTCCAGAAGTGGAGCGAATCCAAGCACCTCCTGGACAATCCAATCCAACGTCCTCGCCCATTTGCGGAAGTCGTGGCGCGTTTCATCCGTCTGTGGTTTACCCTTCGAGTGCCATTCGCGAATGATGGCAAAGACTGCTCCCAGGTAGCGGGCTCGATGTCGTTGAACGTGGTCGAGAATGTCTCCGATTTGATATTCCGCAAACTTGTAGCCGTCTGCTTGCTTCAAGATGAGGGTGCAACTGGAGCGGTTGGCAAGGTCGATCGTGATCTCGGCGCGATTCGATGTCATCATGACGACAATACGCCGAGGATCTATGTCCACGGGAGCCATGAAAGGCATACGCGCTTGATAATGGTCCTCCGTCATGAAACTTTCGATGGACGGTGAATCGATCTTCCCTCGCATATTGTCGAGAGAAATGAAGGAAGCGCCCTTTATTAGCACCGTGTCGAAACTTTCCTCCAGGCTACCGACGCCCCTGTCGCGGCGTTGCGTGACCGTTCGCGGCGAATGACCGTAGATCGCGGTTGTCAGCTTGTTACGAAAACCCTTGCCGCTCTGACTGAAGTCAGCTTCACCAAGGTCGATCGGCGGGCGACCGCCCAACAGCCCGCCAAACACGAGCGCTGGAGTAATAAAAGCCGCTGCCGCGCGGGACGCATCAGAAGCGCTCGCAAACCGAAAATCCTGTAGCAACTCAGCTAACAGTCTTCGGGCGTCTTCCAGAGAAACATCCTCGGCGCTCCAACCTCCAGCCATAACCCCACTTTCACGGTCGTATTCGGACACCTCGATCAGTTCACCATCGCGTTCAATCAACACTGGACATTGTGTTAGGACGCGGATCGGAGGCAGCTCCGCAATGAACGGTTCCGAGTGAAGGATCAGGCGTGCCGTGCTTTCACTGCAAGTTGTCGGGGATTCGACGATGCCGCCTTCTCCGTCCGTCGAGCGTTTAACTAACTTCGCGACGCCCTCAAACGCTGCGGGCAAGCTGGCAGGTTTGAGTTGCGTCAAGACAGACGCACCGTGGTCGTCTGTGTCCAATCGACACAGCGCTCCACCGCGTGCGAAGTATCGACCGGATTCCGTCATCAACCGACCTAGCTCGGCGCTAGTTGTGCAAACTTTATCATCGCCCCCTGGGAGCGCAACCTTGGGCAATTCCGAATTATCCGTCGGAGGTCTCCACTCACGAGCATCGTCGATCGTTTGACGAACAAGTTGCTCGCCATCCTTCGTTGCCAATATGTCGCGAACGTCGTCGCCGTTCTTGGGTTTGATCGCGGACGGTAGGTGACCGATGCGGATGGACTCAGCCGCTCCGTAAAGCCGTCGCGCCGTGTTTTCGGCACCGTCGATTCCTTTCGTATCGCGATCCGGGATAACAAGCATCCGAACTTCACGGAACAGCCGAACGAACTTCGCCGCGAGTTGATTTGTATTGAGACCGACCGCAAGAAATTCCAATTCACTTAACGCGGCCGCATCCTTGAGCCCTTCGACCGCAATCCACAATTTGCCCGGTTTCGGCAATCGTGGCGCACCTTGTTCATGCGGAAGAAACAATCCCGCGGGCTTATCTTTCTCGAACACGCCCTTGCGCAGTTTTTCGATGTTGCTGGTCGGGATAATCTTGAATGTCGTACATTGCTGTCCCATTTCGTCGTATGCCGGGAAGACCACGGCTTGTTTGTTGATCTTCGCTCCATAAGCAACGAGTGACTCGACGGACACCCGCTTCATCCGAGCCAGCTTGTCGAGCGGGTCGCCGCGTTCCGTGCCGTTGGCTTCAGCCACACCCAGGTAGGCGGCGACCTCGCGTAACGTGGTCGGAAAGTCCCAGCCGGTAAGCCATCCCAACGCCGCGATGCCATCACCATTGCCCGTGCTGAAGCACTGGTTGCAAAAGAGCGCGCCTGCATCTTCATCGATCATGCGAAAGCGATCGTCGCCATCGCACTTTGGGCAGGGGTGGTGCTTTCCGTCCAGCACGTCCGCCGAGATACCGGCAAGGTTGGAAAGTATCTCCGACCATCGTCCACTCGCGGCCTGTTTGATGGCGTCCTTGTCGAGCCGGTTCTCGGGCGTCGCAACGCTCGCTGTACGCTGCATCGTTTTTGATTTAGTATGCTGGTGGGACATTTTGGTTTTTGGCGACGAGCCGCTCTTGGTGGGGTAGACTCGTTTGCCGTTTCTCGGGGTTAGGTTTCCGCGTGATCGTTCAAGAATTCGAGCCAGTCTTTGCCCAACACGTAGCGTTTTTTGCCGATTGCGATGATCCGCAGTCCCGCCCGTCGAACTTCGCGAAACGCAAAATCGCCTAGACCAGCGCGCCGCCGAAACTCGGCAACTGTATAGCTCTCGCTCTCGCGAATAACTCCGGGGGTGCGGGTAGTCGTGGTCATGACACGGCGCCTCCCGCTCGCTGTTTGTGGGCTTCGATCCACGTCCACAAATCCTGCTCCACGAATCGTGTTTCGCCATTGGGAAGCTCGACACGAGGGACGTCAGACGATCGCACCAGCGCTTTTAGCTGCCGATCCGTCAGCCCTAGAATGTGGGCAGCAGCATGATTCGTGAGCAGGTGATTTAGTTGGGCCATGCCCCCGAACATATCGCCCTTTTTCGGCATGAAAATGGCGACTTAGGCCCCGCAGTGCAGTTGCGCGCAAACTAGTGCAAACTAGTGCAAACTAGTGCAAACTAGTGCAAACTAGTGCAAATCCGTGCTACATCAATCCTTTTTCAACGTGATACTTCGGTGGCATCTGGGAGATTGGAACCCGAACGAGCCCGCCAGACCTTGCAACGCCCTCGATTGTGGCCAGTATTTCAGTCATCTTGTTTCTGTGAACTCCAAAGTATTTGGCAAGATCTTGGATGGTCATAGGCTCGGTCAGTACTTCAGTAGCCTGCCGTTCGCCCTTGCTTGTTGGCGCAGTGAGTTTCCCCGCCTCGGATTCTTCGCCGCCAACCCGAGGTTCTTCCACACGCTTTAGGCGATTAAACCGCCACCGCCATTCGGCTGCGTGCTGTTGCATCGATCGCAGCACGTTTTCTCGCCACTCTTCAGCTCCCCAGTCCAATTCGGGACAAATCCTGACTCCCCAATTCCCCATATTTCCCCACCTGTCTGACGACGCGGGAGATACTTTCACACGACCGCAATCCCAAGGTTCTGTCTCTTCTGCGTCTGGCAACCCGTCGACGTAATTATGCACCTCCCGATAGTAACGGCGAAATTGCGCGCGCAGATTTTCAAGCTCCGCTCCTATATCGCTCACCCGAGTCTGCTGATCGCTCTTCCTCTTCAACTCCGCGAACTCGGCGCAAAGCGTCACGAATTCGTCTTCGTCTGCAGCCCGCTGGGCAAGTGTCTGGCAAGTTATCTCCACGACCAGCGACCACCCCGATTCCCAAGCGTCGCATGCGCGAGCGACGAACACCGATCGTGACGCTGCGCCCAAATCTTCAGACTGAATGTGCGATTGTGAACCAACATCGGACGGCATGAATCAAATCTCCAGTCGGGCCGGTCCCGGCGCGCCGTACTGGAGATAGCCACGGTCGCGCGGGGGCCAAGCGGCAGGAGCTACCCGCCTACCCGTTCGAGAGATTTTAACCGATGTGAGCCTGATGGCGAAATGGACCCTGCGAAGGTCGAAGCCTGGGTTCGATTCCCAGCGAGGGCACTTTAACAGCTGACGCTGAAGCCAGACGGTACGGCGGCGGCCTGCAAAGCAGTTCCAAGTGGGTTCGACTCCCACTGGGGGTACTCCGCCTGATTGCAAAGCATCGCAGCATGTTGCACAGGCACGCAATTAGCCCGATTCTCTCGGGGGGTTTTTTTCTTGCGAGTCGGTGCAAACTGATGCGGCAGCGTGCTGCTGCGCAATATGCTTAACATGTGCTGCGCTTTGTGCTGAACCTTCGGCGGCCTCGGCGAAGTGGTCGTCAGTCACTTGAAGGTAGTGTTTTGCGCGATGGGCTGGCTATTGCCGATCCATACACAGACGACGTGCAGGGGAACCTGACCCGTCAATTCGGTCTCGCGGCTGGCCCGCATGTTATGAAAGAGTTTCGGCCAGGGAGTGAGGCTGGCTCGCTTGATGATCCGCAGCAATTGAGTCCGTAGGTTAGCGTTCTGCGCCCGGTACCCGATGTCATTTTCGTTAGTTCAAGTACAGCTTGCGTTGTCCTTCTCGGGCGTCGAATTTAACCTTTCCACCCGTTCGCTCCGCCGAATCAAAGATTTCTACGACGGCATTCACGGACGAAGACGGAATGACTCGCTTACAGTAAGCGCCATTCTGCCCCCAATAAACCGTTAGGACGAAAGTGTCATTTAACCAGTCATATTCAACGGACCACTTCTCCACATAAGCAATTCGTGTAAGCGTTTGGTGATCCAAAAGAGCCTTCCTGTCCGGTTTCGTCGTCCCGCGCGCCATTCTTGATTTCTCCCTGTGTGTTGAACAATGAGACGCCAACCGTGAGAGTTCTCTGTGCGGAGAAAATCGTACCAAACCGAAGACGCGAATGCCAAGAAATAAAATTGGTCCGACGAGGTATTGCACCAACAATCGAACGCGGTTTCCAAGCCGGCGAGGAGGGTGGTTATGCCGCTTTGCGTCTTCGTCGCCTGTGTCCAACTACCAATCCGATACCGCCAAGTAACGACCAGATCGCGAGAGTGGAGGGTTCGGGGACCGGATCGGGTGGTGGCGGAGGTATTTGAGCCAAATCGAACTTGAAGTTCGCCCCAAGTTCGATGTACCCGAAGTTGTCTACGGGAAACTCTAGCTGATTCGTCACCTTGCTACGGTCGTCAAGGAAAGTGATGGCAGCGCTAGTGTTAAAATCTAGTGATGTCGCGGGAGAGATTGAGCCCAGTGAGCAGTCCAAACTAGGCAAGCTACAACTCCGCACTCATGCTGACGCGTAGTGCAGTTTTGCCATTTGCATGTATTTTTTGGGGGGCATAGAGATAGTATTGATTTAGGGCGATTTATGATGCACACGCGTATTAGTCGCCATCGTAGCGCATCATAATAGGGCGCTTTGTATCGCAGGCGTGAGCGGGTGTCATGCCGCTATTGTCCTAGACAGACAAAAATAATGCGTCACAAACCATTTCCATTACTATTGTTACGACGATCTCTCTAGCGACTTTCCGCTGAATCCGACGCACTTCCGAGCGTGTGGGGCTGGCTCCTCGCGACTTGGTGGGGTACCCCTTTGCGACGCACTGCATATTAAATGCGTGGCGCGGCGGTGTGTGGATGGATTCGACGAACCCCCGCTCGACGCCCGAGGAGCCCCAAGAACGCCTGTTTTCTAGGCGATTTCCAGTCGTTTGCAGGCTCGCATGACCGCCACATCGCTCCACGGTTTTCCCCTCCTCGTTCGCTCGCCTTTCAGGTTCAGGACCGTCGCGATTTGCTGGTACGAGAACGCCGGGCGCATTTCAGAGAAGAAGCCGCGCAGGTCGGCGTAGGCGGTGTCCGCTTGTCGCGTCACGGCTAAGCCACCAGCCTTCGAGCCTCGCTCCCTGGCGGCCTTGGTCAAGTTCCGGCATTCAGGTCTGGCTGCACCCAACTTCGTGCCGCGTCGCTTAGCGGCAGCCAGCGCGGCCTTGGTCCGCTCGGAGATTCGGCGCGCTTCGTCCTCGGCAACTGCGGCTAGAATGTGAATCGTCAGGCGGTTGGCGTGCGGGTTGTCACAGGCGATGAAATCGACGCCGGAGTCCATTAGCTTGGAAGTGAACGCGACATTTCGGGCGAGACGATCCAGCTTGGCGACCACAAGAGTCGCTCGGGCCCTTTTGGCATGGGCAATCGCTCTTGCTAATTCCGGTCGATCGGCGCGCTTGCCGGTTTCGACTTCGGTATACGAAGCCAGTACCTTGCCGCCGTGCTGGCGGGCATAAGCAGCGGCGTCGGCTTGCTGGGCTTCGAGGCCAAGACCAGAGCGACCTTGCCGCCTGGTTGAGACGCGGTAGTAGGCGATCAGATTAGGCATCATTGTCTCCCCACAGTCCAAGACGCATGGCTTTGTCGACGCACTCTTCGGCGTCGCCAACCCAGTGTCCGCGCAGTTCCGTTAGTGTCTCGGCGTCGGCGTTGTTTTGAGCGGCCTCGTCATGGCCTAGCGCGCACACCAGTGCAGTTACTGCTCGTTCAAACAGTTTGCGTTCCAGGGTGGTCATGGTCATGTCAATGTTCCTTTGTGCAAAGTTCGACAATCGGAATCCAGGAAGGTGGTTGGTACACTTCGGGCAACGTAGCCCGACGATTCGTGAGGCAGGCGACGATGGGCAGACCGGGGTCTTGTGCGGGCCAAGGTGTGTGACCGTCGGTGCAGATCAAGATCATCTGTGGTTGTGGTTTAGTTTGCAGGACTTCCGCGACGATGCGGGCCATGTTCGTACCGCCGCCGCCCGTCAGTTCGATGCGCCGTGGATCGGACAGACAAAGTTGCTTCGTCTGACCTTGTGTGTCGCCAGTGATGACTTTGATTCCATCACGGATGCGGAATGAGTTCAGCACCTTGCGGACCATGCCCAGCGATAAGCCCAAGTCTTCGGCACTCATCGAGCCCGAGGTATCGACGATGACCGTGATGCGAGGCAGTGGAGCCACGTTGCTCGGCAATGCCATGCGCGGGTTGCTATTTCGTCGACTGGGACGGCGGTAGCTGCGTTCACCGATTCCGAACGTCAGATCACAGTAACGTCGAACAAGGCTCAATAGTCTGGCGGCGGGATCGATCGGCGGATTGAGGATGTCGTTGGCCCAGCGGCGATGGCTGGCTGACTCCTCCCCGTGTTCGCGTTCCAGGACGTTCTTGGCGGTTACGTGGATGAGTTGCTCTTGATCGGCTTCATCCAAGCCGGGGTCATCATCATCGGGCGCACCGAGTTCCCACGGACGCTGGCGGCCATCGGAACATGAACCACTTGCGCCTACCGGTTGCGGTTCCACTGGTTGCGAGGCTTCATTCTTCCCGCATGGATGTTCCACTCGATCATCGCTTCCAGCAGTTGGCTCTGATGCTCCTTCATGTCCTGAATTACTTGATCCTTGATCGCCAGTGTCGTCTCCAGGATCGCGATCTTCGCCTTCAGTGTCCTGACTGCCGTCTGTTTGGTTGTCGGCATCGTTGTCTCCAGTGTCGGGTTGTTGCTCGGGGCACGAACCGTCGTCTTGGGACTCGTCGCCCGCCTCTTGGCTCTCGGGTTGCTCAGTGAGCTTGCGGAAGTATTCCTCGGCACTCAAGCCGTCCGGCAGACCGAGTCGCTCGGGATAAATCACACCCTCGGGCAACGGAATGTCTTGGGCCTTCAGATCACCGTTGATGGCGGCGTCGGTCGCGTAATTCCACGCCTCCCACTGGTCTTCGCCTACAAGAGACTTTGCGCGCTTGTGGTGGCGTTTCAGTAGGTGGTCGAGTTCGTGCAGGATGACGCCCGCGGCTTGTTCAGCGCTCATCATTTGCAAGGCGGCTTCGTCGTAGTACAGTCGCCAATGTTGATCGACTGCCAGCGTGCCGAGTCCAGGACGCGGCGTCGGCACCATCGACAGGATGGCATGACTAGCGAAGGGCCAGTAGCGGCAGGCTCGCAGTCGGGCTTGGGCAAGTAAGGTGGACATGGTTCACTCCAATCGTGAAAGCGGTTTCACCTACTAGTCGAAGGTGCCCGAAAAAACCGGAAATCAACCACGTAGCCGGTCCATCTCGGCGAACGCGCCGTTGCGTTGGGCGGGTTGATGCAACTCGGGCTTGAGCTTCCAGAGCTTGCCGTAACCAGCCATCGCAACTTCCTTGTTCTGCTGGTAGGTGGTCTCGAACACGTCGCAGCAGCGCTCCCAACGTGGGATGCTGTTATCGGATTCAACGCGGGCCAGTACCGAACGGACGATGGCAACCGCCAGATCACCGCGCCGAGGCAAGACGAGCGCTTGCGGGTCGGACAGGATGTCTTCGGGGTCAGGCAACGCTTGAGTGTCAAGGAAGGTCATGAACTCGGCACCCGCTCCATCGCCGACACAACCATGAACCAGCAATCGACGGACAGACTTGTTAGCTGATACCGATTCGGCAGCGGCGAGTACCTTCACGACGTTGGTCCAACTGCGGGGAGTTGGGTAAGGCTCGGATGCTTTCGCCGGATCAGTTGGATAGGCTTCCATGCGATCGGGGAAGCGTTGGATGAAGTCATCGACCAGCAGGCCCCACTTGGGAAGATGGTCTCGCCAGTTCGACGGCACGAGCGGGATCTCGGGAGCGGGGAACTCCAGACCGTTGCGCCAACCTTGGCGAATGGCTTCGACCGGTGTCTCCCACGGGATCACACACAGACGATTGACCATCGGCGGCGTAAGATCCACGCCGGCGGCTGCCTTGTCAGGTGGATTGGCGGCTGCGAACATCCAGCAGTTCGGGCTGGGATTGTTCACCCACTGCAACGCAGCGGCTTGGATCGAATGACCAGCGCAGGTCAATTCGTCGAGCAGCACAACCGATGGTTCCAACTCGGCCCGTAAGCGAGCCTCTTCCAGGACGTGAACCATTGCACGGATCGTGTGGCCGTTCGCTTCGATCTCTTGGACTAGGGGATAACCCTTCAAGTCCTCCGGCAACGACTGGTCGAGCATGTAGGGGATGAAGCGCCGCTGGGTGGATTGCGACAAGGCTTCAAAAAACGCGGTCTTGGCCACGCCCGGAATCCCGAGCGACAGCGGTACGACACCGGCTTGGCCGGCAATCAACGGAGCCCAATTGGTAGACATAAGAGGTTCCTTTCAGGAAAGTTTCTCGGCGGATCAGTCCGACCACTCGCAAGTGGCCGGTGTGACTCGTCGCAGATACAAGTCGCAGGTCGCGTCGAAATGCGGAAATCAACCGAAGACGCCTTCGTAGACTTCGTCGTCTTCCTGCACCGCGGAGGCGACACTGAAGGCTTGCACTGCGATATCGACATGCTGATGGCAAACGTCCAGCGCTTGGCCGAGGATCGACTCGTACTGCCGAATGCGTTCCCGAAGTTCACGGGCTCGAACAGCCCGGTTCAGCAGCGCTTCGTCGCCTAGTTGGTTCTCGGTAATGTCCTTCCACAGACGTTCGGAGGCTGATTCGATTTCACGAGTGATCGACCGCTTGATGTCCCGCAAGGTCATCGCGTTCATCTCCAAAGGCACTGCCGACAGATCGTTCGTCGTGGGGCTGACGGCGGCGGCTTCGACCACCATCACAACGTCCAGCCAACGGCTAACGTGTTGTTCAGGGATGAAGTACAAACCACCGTTGGCCTTTAGCCCGATGCCATCCAGTTGGCCGTGGATGATGTCGGTCAGCATGTCCGAGACCGAAGCGGCTGGTAGGACTCGCCGATAGTGATTGGTCAGTCGTTGGAGTTCGCCGCGATCCGCCTCGCCTGCTGTGATGAAGACTTGGCCTTCCTCGTCGACGGAAGCGTTGACGGAGCGGTCATAGGTGTTGTCATGTTCGCCCTTGGATTCGATGACCACCGTGTAGCCGTTGGTTTGCTTGTGACGCAGCGGACGGATGAGTTCTTCGGGCTTGGCAAACATCTCGGCCAATGCAGCCTTGAGAGACATCAGCCAAGTGCGTGGCGGCGGAGCGTAGTCGGGAAGTCCGAGTTGACTTAGCCCGTTAGACAGGATGGCGGGATCGGTTTGCGGTCCCAAAGTCCACCAGCTCATCGAGCCAGCGGAGACGTTGAAAGCGGACGTGTTCATGGGGATTCCTCCAGGTAAGGGTGAACGCTAGTAAGGCAATTGCGACGTCGAGAATTCGATCGCCGCTCTTACTAGTCGCAGGTGCCACGAAAATCCGGCAATCGCTCAGTCGACGAGCATTTCACCCGACTCGATGCGTTGAAGGACTTTCCGCATGTTGCACCCACAGTCACGAACAAGGCGGACATAAACATCGAGTGGTTGTCCATCGAGTTGCTCTTGCTGAGCGATCTGACGGGCACGGACAGCGAAGGCAAGGACTACGTCTTCGCCATGTTCCAATGTCAGTTCAATGGCTCGGCTCATGAACGGGCAAGCGTCCATCACTCCATCGAACAAACGCTTCTGACCTTGGAAGGTTGTGGTGAAGATCCAAGTCGAGTTGCGCTGGACATGGCTTTGCTCAAGTACAGTCTGCAACTTGCTGACAACCTTGGATGACAACCCATGCGCTTCGTTGACGATGAAGACGTGACAGCCCTTGCCAATGGGTTTGAACTGGCACATCCGTTCAAAGTCGCGAAGCCGGTCGATACCCAAGTCTTGTGCGTCGATCTCGATCACCGCATAGTCATCGGCGATCTCGTCAGCGATCAGTTTGGCAACCGTTGTCTTACCCGTTCCACTGTCGCCGGTGACCCAGAACACACGACCGACTAGACCGCGACGGCGCAAGATCGATAGACGCCGGACCAGCTTGTCCTGTCCGACTAGGTCTCTCCAAGACGCTGGACGATGGGCTTCGTACAGAGGTTTCATGGTTCATATCCTTTCGATTGCAAAGAGACGTCTGGCGGCACTCGTTTGCGCCGTTTCGTTACAAGTCGCAGATGCGACGAAAAATCCGGAAACGAGCGATCTGGCGGCACTAGTCAGCGCGCACTGTTGTGATCCCCGGCGGCACCCGATTCACACCGCGCGCACCACATCGTCTGGCGGCACTCATTGCGCAACACGAGCCGTCTGGCGGCACGCGCGCAGGTTGGCGCAACGTCTGGCGGCACTCGTTGGATTACAACAGCCGTCTGGCGGCACGCGTTACGAGGCAGAACGTGCCTTTCGGCATCGCAATCGCGCGAACCGCTTACCGTTGGACGATGCGAGATTCACGCTGTAACGAACGATCCGATCGGCAAGAGCGATGAACCGCGCGCGTTGAACGCGTCGTCTTGCGACCGATAAGCGACGCTGGCCCGCGCATAAACAAACCCGCCAGCGATCCGCCAACGGGTTAACTCAGCGCATAAAAGAAGCCCGGATAAACCGGGCTGGACAGTTTGGTAAATGAGACTCAGCTCTTGCGAGTCAATTGCTGCGCGTTGCTCTTCATGAACTCAGCGCGTCGCTTGCGTTCGGCATCGCTGTCGATCCGCTCCCATTGTTCGGCATAGAGTGTAACCGGAAAGCGCCCCATGCCGTAAACGCTCATTGCGCCTTTCGGTGAGACTTTGTAAGTGAGTTGGTTGTTGCTCTTGCCGTTGGCGTTCATGGCAGCGATCAGCGTTGCTGCTTCACCCGGTTGAACTTCACCGCTTGCGACTTTGGCTAGAATCTCTTGCGTTGTCATGATTGAAACTCCTATCGATTGGAAAGTGAAAACGTCGTCACCGGTACAAGTCGAAGGTGGCGACGAAAACCGGAAATCAGCCCGCCAGAAGCGCCAACAGCGTTTGCGGTTTGCGCGGCTTGTCGAGACACTCTTGCAACGCTTCGCAGATCACCGCGCAGACATCATCTTGCGGGCAAAGCAAATCACGAATCTCTGCCAAGCGAGTTCGGATCGTACGATCCGTGATGCCTTGCAGAATTGCCGATTGCTCTTGAGTCAGACCGCATGCGGAATAGATCGCGGTAGCTCGCAAGTGCGCGGGCAACTCACGGTCAATGAGTTGCTCAAGTTCCCAGCGTTGAACCGGATGGTCTATCGGCGCGTAGCTCACTTGTGCCAGCGCGTTTTGCTTCTCGTTGTCGTTGCCATGCGTGAAGCCAGTGTCAACGCGCTGGCAACGGTTCATGACGTCATCGCGAACCGCAACGGATGAACTAATCGAGCCGAAACGCGACTTGCAACGCACCGCATCGAATGCGCCCTTGGTAACGCATTGGCAAACCCAACGCTTGCGATCCGATGCGCCGCAGACTTCACGACAGCAACGCTTAACAAACCGATCGAAGCCGCGACAGACAGCGTCTTGCGCCAGCTCTTCCAGCTCGTTGGCCGAATAGTTCCGCGCCCGATAGTCAAGCGAGCGTTGCGCCCAGCGTCTTGCAAGCCAATAGGCGAGCCGATGATATTCGTCAAACCATTGGGCAGCGAGTTGGGAAACGGTAGAATCAAACATGCCAGCAAACTCCTGTAACGGGGAAGCGTTGGTAACCGAAGCCCGGTTGGGTACCATCCGACCGGGTTTCACTTTTGCGCCGTTCACGATGAACCGACGTCGCTCTATCGTATGTCGCTTGTCACATAGGAAAGCGGAAACGGCGCGCTGACAATGTCCAGCGCAGACTATCGGCAATGGCATAGACTACGGTCGCGACGAACGCTTCAACGAAGGTTCAACGGTTTGTCGCGACGATAGGCGGTAGCCTGTCGCGCGGATCGGTTCGCATGCGATGCGCCGCAGACTCGCGCGAGACAACGCGGACAGAATGCCAGCGCGCGCGACCCGGTGCCGACCCCATTCGCCCCGACACGACTGTTACATTACCCCCATTGGAGTTTTTTGGACCGTCGTTTTTTCGGGTAAGTGGGTGGCCCGCCGGCGGGGGCCCCATTCGTGGCCGCACGTTACTGTTACGTTCCCTCCCGAGAACGCGACCGAAAAATGCGCCGTCAAGATGGGCAAGTCGAGTCTCGACTTAAGGGGCGACTACGGCGCGCAGCCGGAGACCGCTTGCGAGTTCCGAATACGCCCTCATGAGCAGTTGTGGCGAATTTCGTTGCGCTCGTCGGTCGCGAAACCGAGGTCGTTTGGCAACACCCGATCGCGACTCCGGTCTTTTCGACCGAAGCTGTTAACGGTCTTGGCGGCTTGACGGACTTCGCCAGACACCGATGCGCTCAGATGCACCTGCCTTTAGATCCAATGGTCGCGATCTTGAGGGATACACGATTTTGGGCTCAGATCGCCGAGGTTGAAACTGCAGATGAAGAGATCCGAGAGACTGATGGGATTCGAGCAGCAAGGATGTTGGCGGGCGGACTCGCGCTAGGCCCTCAAGCCCGCGTCGTAGCATTGGACTTGTTTTGCTTTGGTGTTGATCTCGTGTTGTTGTCTGACTTTAGGTCGCAACCAACGTTGGTGCGACATTGTACTCAATGTGGTCTTGAGTGGGCAATCGTGTCACCAAAACGTCACCAATCATCATCTCGCATAGGCGACACTTGTTGAGTAATCACTCGCACATGTTTCCACTAGTGATGCCTACGCAATCCGCGCCACACCAACATCGTCGACCGAAATTCGAGCGGCGTGATGTGCCGCTTGTCGCTTGGCGTCTTGTGTTCCAAAGAACTGCGACGCGCTACTGGCTAGAAAAGAAGCGTGGCAGTCAGGACACTCACGCAAGTGCTGTTGGAGTGCATGCACCTCTTCGGAAGAGGCTTCCTCGCACAACCAACGAGGAATCGCTTCCCTCGCATCTGCACAGACGTACTCACTTGCCTTATCCATCTGAGTCTTCCTTTACAAAACCCCAGGATTCCAGCAACTGAAGCTGTCTCTTCACGCAATTGTGAGCCGCCGTACCACCCATTCCGAGTTGATCCTTAAGAAGCTGAAGCACATCAGTTTGCACACGGACT
Source organism: Planctomycetota bacterium (assembly GCA_014381825.1). Lineage (GTDB taxonomy): Bacteria > Planctomycetota > Planctomycetia > Pirellulales > Pirellulaceae. The sequence continues at coordinate 30,134 of JACNKX010000206.1, read as the reverse complement.
CGCCGACTCCAACTCACCAAGGGAGGTAAGTATATCGTCGTGCAATCCGCTTCTCCAGCAGCTCTGGTCGATACGAGTTCTTCCCAAAAGTCGATCAATGCTTCCAGCGTGCGCCGTTGGCGTGGCGTCTTGCGGAACTGCGAATCCGCTGCTTGAATTCGTAGTCGAATGAGGATGGTTGGCAAGTCCTGTTCGTTGATTGCGAGCGGCGTCAAATCACGATCGTAAAGCTGTGCGGCGACTAGTATGTCTTTGATGGCCAGTACGCGCCGCAATAGGCTGTGTGGACGTGTAATGCCGAGCGTCTTCGCCAAATAAGGACGCATCGTCTGAGCTTCGACCGACGCGCGAAGGCGGATGCTGGCGACCGTCATTGCACCGTCGTTATCCTTCTGCCCGTCAAGTATGTTTGTCTGAACGTGGTTGAGGATGACGCTCAAGGCTTGTGCGCTCTTTGGTCCTACCAACCCATCGGACTCTTTGGAATTCAGTTCCTCACGAAAGATGGCCAGCGCACCACGGACTTCCTGCGGTGGCATCTCGACCGGCGCGCGATCCGCGACCTCACTGAGTGGTGCATGAAGTAGGTCACCGCTCGATTGGTCCCACGAAACTTCTTTGAGAGCTGCTCGATCGGCGAAGTGCTTGTCGAACAGTCCCGGCCAGCCTCCTCTTCCTTTCCGATATCCGAACAAGGCGACGTGTATCCGGCTCAATGTTTCGACGCCAGATAAGAGCAAGAAGTTCGCTGGCGGAGGAAGAGACGTCCGAATTGCCTGATCCCGAGAAGCGCCAACAGAAGGACGTGCCGTCTTGAGTAGTTGTACGATCGCTTCGGAAGCCAAGTCCTGTGCGGCCTCGGCGTCGTTACAACGCATATGGCACAACTCGGCTGCCCAGTTCCAGAGCTGACGGAACGCCTCGCCTCGAAGAGAGTCGTCTCTTCGTTGTAGCGCTTCATCCAGCAAAGTAATCAAATCACCTGCGGTCCGAGATCGCTTTGATCGACGATATCGGTCACTGTCGTACAATCGACCAGCAATACCACCGTCATCCTGCCCCCCACCAAAGATCAGTCGATTTAGGAGTGTGAAGACGTTTCCCCCGGTCCAGATCGAACCTTGATCACGCGATATGTTAGCAGCTAGTTCGCGTGCGGCATGTACTGCCGTATCGAGCCTCAACGAGTAGACGAACTGATCCGACATATCTGCCTGCCGCTTCAATCGAAGAAACTCCATGAGGTCACGCTCACTGGGCGCAAGCGTGATCAGACCATCGTAAGCTGACAGACGGCGAGACTCTTCGTCAGCTAGCAGCTGACGACATAAAGCACGAATCCGCCGACCGTGTTCTTGACATTCCTGGGCGTGTCCTGCCCCCATAGTCACCTCCATGCGGCTCTGTCCCTGTAAGAGAACGCGCCTGCATAGAAGATCGTGTTCGAAAACGGCGGTTTTGACAAGCTGAATCGAAATTCATTCCAGCGACGCCCATTTGTCAAAACGGGACTCTTCGTCCCCGATAACTATTTGGCCAGAAAACGTGACACAAACATCGTTCACGCTGCATAGAGAGAAATGAACGAGTGCAAACGCGGAGAGTGAGAATCGTTTCTGCCGTCACCTATAGCGAGAAAAACGAAGGTCCCTCTAGGAATATTTAAGGCGAATCCCAGCAGAAAGGGGGTTCGGACTTGAGAGTCATGAAAAATACTTCAAGCAACGCTGAAGAGGGCGATCGTTTGGGTAGCACAGCAAAGTGGATGGTGGGGCTGATTATCTCGGTTACGATCGCGATCAGCAGCGCGGTGGGAACGGCGACTGTGTTCATCGTCTCGAAGTTGTCGGCGACCGAAGTGGCTATCACGTCGCATTCTGAGCAACTCAAAGACTTGAACGACAACATCGGGAAGGTATCGAGCGCATTGCACGAGGTGCTGAGCGAGGATGTTGGCGACTTGAAAGGTCGCATACAAGTGCTTGAACAAAAGCAAATTCTGCCTCGCGCAGAAATTGAAATCCAGCGACTCGAAGAACGTGTTAGGAAGCTGGAGCATGGGAAGTGAGATCAGTTCGCAGCGATTGATCCAGCCGCCCCTCGCGATATCTGCAAGTACGGAATGTGGCCCGAGGCAACCGTAATCAGCTCGCCTAGAAATCAACGTCGCCGATGAGTTGGATTCCATGCGTCGGCAACTGGACGCGGTCGAATCGAACGACCGCTAACTCCAATCACGCTGCCACGTAATGGTCTTGCGCCCCGTGGTCACCAATCCTCGGCGCTGCGCGATCCTCGTTTCTGCGAACCGACTGGCGTGATAGTGAAGCTTCGCGGTCGTCGCTAGTGGCTGTTCCATCCCACTCACACAAATTTATTTCCGTCGCAACACGAATGAAGCCATGCAGATAACGCTCACACGAAAACAAAAATATCCGCGCCATGTCAGAAGACCTGTTTTCGCTTTCGATCTGTTTAAGAGAACACGAGCGAGCGGCTTACTTTTTTTTGTGACAAAACAATCGGAGTCGCCGCATAGAGATTGATGTAGGAACAAACACGAATCGAAGTGGAGGAAATCGAAGGTGAACAATCGTCTGATCTTGAAATCGTTTCAGAGCCCCGGCGACATTGTCATGTTGTCAGCCGCCGTGCGAGACTTGCACGCGGCCCACCCGGGAAGATTTCAGACGGACGTGCGAACCTCGGCGGATGCCATGTGGGAGAACAACCCGCATCTCACGCCGCTCGACGAGCATCAACCGGGTGTTGTCTCGCTCGATATGCACTACCCGCTAATTCACCAGAGCAACCAGCGGCCTTATCACTTTATTCATGGCTATACGCAGTACTTGGAGCAACAACTGAGTCTGCAGATTCCGGTCACGAAGTTTCAAGGTGACATCCACCTATCGGAAACAGAGAAGAATGCTCCGCTACCCCATCAAGAATTGGGACTACCGAAACGCTTTTGGATCATCATCGCCGGTGGCAAGTATGACTTTACGGCCAAGTGGTGGAATCCGGCGAGCTATCAAGCGGTCGTCGATCACTTCCAAGATCGCATTGCGTTTGTGCAGTGTGGTGAGCAAGGGCACTGGCATCCGCGACTCAATGGAGTGACCGATCTCGTTGGCAAGACCTCGCTACGTGAGTTCATCCGACTGATGTACCACGCACAAGGCGTTGTCTGCCCCGTGACACTTGCCATGCACTTGGCGGCGGCCGTCGAATCAAAGTCCGCAGACCGCTATGGGCGACCATGTGTCGTCGTAGCGGGCGGACGCGAGCCAGCACATTGGGAAGCGTATCCCGACCACCAGTACATCAGCACGACCGGCACTTTGTCGTGTTGCCAGAGCGGTGGCTGTTGGAGATCTCGTTGCCAGTTGGTTGGCGATGGTGACTCGAAAGATCGGCGAGAACTCTGTGAGCAGCCGGTCCAAGTTGCGGACGACCTGCGCATTCCCAAATGCATGGACATGATCACGCCAGAAGAAGTGATTAGGCGGATCGAGTTGTATCACCAAGGCGACCCACATCGATACACGACGAACGATGAACCACGAAAGGACACCCAGATGACGACAACGACTGCTTCTCCCAACGCTGACTCAGCACCAACTCCGACAATAGGCAACACGGCAACTGACGACCAGCAGAACGTGTTGATCAAATTTCAGCATGGCCTTGGTGATGCGGTGCAACTAACGGCCGTACTGCGTCATCTTCGGCACTATCATCCTCGCTGGAACATCGAAGTTGCGGCCTTGCCGGGCAAGCATAGTGCATTCGTTGGTTTGTGTGACAAGGCTTTATCGCTCAATGGAAAACCAGTGGCAACGGACGGTTACGACCGTGTATTTGACTTGGCTTGGGAAGAGTGCGCGACATGCTTCGCCGATTGTCCGAGCACCAAAGTGGAACGCTGCTTGGTCGAGAACTTCGACGTGGCTCCCATTCCTGATCTGTGTCGCTATGAGATGCAGCCACGCGAGGAAGCGATTGCAAAGGCCAAGCGATATCTACGTCAGGTGTGCAAGGTTCATCCTGGTGAGGACGGACGCTACCCGGTGGTGCTGATTCATTACCAAGGAAATACGTCCGTCGAATACAAGGACCTTCCTCACGACACGGCTCGCAAGATCTGCGAACAAGTCATCAAGTCTGGCTCTGTGCCGGTGATTCTGGATTGGGATAACCGCAGCCCGCTGCCGGACGGCAAACGAATTCACAATCCACACGTTGATCTTGATATATGGGGGGGCTTGGGGACCGGTGATGCTGAAGTCCTGGCGGCGCTGATCGAATTGTCGTCGCTCATGATTGGTGTCGATAGCGGACCGCTACACGTTGCAGGAGCTACTTCGACTCCAACGCTTGCCGTCTGGACCAAGCATCATCCGCTCCACTACTTCGATCATGCCGATAACGTGACGCACCTTGTGCCGAAACGGCATGACGAATTACTCCGTGGCGATCGCGAAGCGGGAGATGCGTACTTCCAGTCGCATTACCAATATCGTCCGTATGACGTTTTGGAGAACGAGCTATTGACGATGGTCGATGAGCAGCTCCAGGATCGCGAAGCGGGTCTCGTCTACACACGAAACTTCTGGATTCGCTCGAACAACACCGCACAAGATTTGGTCGTTGTTCAAGATATCGCGGAGAACGATTCGTATCGAATTGACGAACTGCCGATGCCCGGGCCGGTTATCGTCGATGTGGGTGCCCATATCGGCTGCTTCAGCCAAGCGATCCACTCTCGCAACCCGCTCGCTCGAATCTTTGCCGTGGAGTGTTGTCCTGAGAATCTGACGGCACTCCGAAAGAACGTTGGTGGTTTCGCAACGGTCATTCAAGGCGCGCTGACCTACGAGAAGGACATCGCGTTACTCAATGCCGTTTTCCCGAACTGTGAGACAACTGGCGGCAGCTGCGTCGTTTCCCGAGAGCAGCTTCTTCAGGCGAGTGGCAATGCGGGAGTCGGAGCCGACCCCAAGGACGCTGCTACATCCCAGTACTGGGCCGACTCGCGCCCCATGATGGCAGTGACGCTTGAACAGATCATCGAACAACACAACATCGATCGTATCGATGTGCTGAAGCTGGACTGTGAAGGGAGCGAGTTCTCCATCCTGGAGAACTCAACGTCGCTGGATCGAATTGATCGCATTGTCGGCGAATATCACGGGAAGGAACGCTTTCACGAACTCGTTCAACGCAAGTTCTCGGATTGGAAGCTGCGGATTCTCAAGGACGGAGAGCTGGGAACGTTTTGGCTGGAACGGCCACGCCCCGATCATGCCGTGCATACCGATAAACAGTCGGCTCCGACCAAACGCTGCACAAGGCGGTGTGTGAAGCAAGCCGTTGCTCCGTGGATCTATCTCTGCACGCCTCGGCACACAGGCACTCATTTCTTACGAGTCCTGCTTGAACTGCATCCGAAAGTATCGTTCTGGAAGTGTGGTCGAACGGAAGTCGCTGGTCGCACGTTGAGTGAGTGGCATCGCTTACATGCCGAAGGTGCGATCAGCCTGCGAGAGTTGCTGCGATTGGGCACTCGCTGCGATTCCGATTTGCCAGCCTGGACCGAGCAAGAAGTAAAGAAGCTCGGCCTGCGAGTTCCGGACAAGCATGTGGAGCACGACCTGGTCCAAGCTCACGCCCAGGAAACCACGCCCTGGTATCCATCGCTTCCTACGGTCGTCACGGTTCGTGATCCGCTGTTGGCAATCATCTCGGGACTACGACGAGAAGGCACCGATAGAGCGGAGAGCATTTTCGCTGGCGTCAAGTTTCTGGCCGACAAACGCAAGCAGTGCTTTCTGTTCTGCGTCGACCAATGGGAGCAACACCGTGAACGTGCTTTAGAGTTGATGTCCTATCTCGACCTAGAGCCGACCCAAGAGATTTACGACTACATCGCGCGGTGGCCATCACCGAACGCGGCCGAAGCGCATGAACACTTAATGCTGGATCAGTCATCGGAACTGGCCGAAGCTCGAAGGCTCGCCTTAGAAGAGCGGCAAGTGCATCCGATCGTCGAGTCCTGGGCGCAGCGACTGCGTCAGGCCGGTCTACAAGAGTTCTACGAGTCGCTGGAGTACTCGGATCTGGCTTGGTTTGAGTAAGCGAAAAGCAGAGGTCCAAGATCCTGAGAATTGATCGGGAGTGAACAATCATGATTCATGACTTGCGAACACGAATCGGCGAACTGCGTGGTAGACACGTGCTTGTCCTCGGTGACTTGATCCTGGATCGCTACACCTGGGGCAACGCCGAGCGAGTTAGTCCAGAAGCACCCGTTCTCGTCCTGCGTGCCGACGAGCACGAACTGCGTCCCGGCGGTGCGGCCAGCGTTGCAGTGCTACTTCGGCATCTCGAAGCCAAAGTAACCCTGGCTGGAGTTGTCGGTGACGACGCTGCGGGTCGATCGCTCTTGAAAATACTGGACGACGAACAGATCAACCGAGACTTGGTTCGTAGCATTCCAGACAGGCCGACTACGACGAAAGAACGATTTGTGGGCCGCGCGGCAAACCGGCATCCGCATCAGATATTGCGAGTCGATCAGGAAACGCGTGAGGCAATCAATGCCGACACAGTCTCCTACATTCGAGACGGAATTCTGCGACACATTGCCGGGCATCGCGCAGTCATCATCTCGGACTATGCCAAAGGAGTTTGTACTCCCGGGTTGTTAAACGCTGTGATCTACTTTGCGCACAACTGTCGCATTCCCGTCGTTGTCGATCCGGCACGAATCAGCGACTACAGCCGATACCGGCGCGCATCGCTCGTGACGCCGAATCGGGGCGAAGCAGAACTCGCCACTGGTATCCGCATTGAAACACCCGAGGAGGCATTGGACGCTGGACGGCAGCTCGTCGAGCAGGCTTCACTCGGTGCCGCCTTCATCACGATCGACCGAGATGGGATTGCGGTGATCGGAGGTGCTAGGTCAGAGTGTAGTCAACATGTTGCCCCTAGCGCTGGGCGCGATGTCTATGACATCACGGGAGCTGGTGACATGGTCATCGCCATCGCCGGATTGTGCCAAGCCGCTGCTTGGCCGCTCGCTGAAACTGCGGAGCTGTCGAATACGGCGGCTGGTCTGGAAATTGAACAGCTTGGCATCGCGCCCGTCACCTGGAATCAAATTGTCAATCGATACGCTGATGAGGCTGAAGGCTCAACGACAGCAACACAACGCTCCGCAAAACATCGACGACCGATCGTCGCGGACGACAAGATCCTGACAATCTCGCAACTCGCATCACGTGTGACTGAGTATCGAGCGTCGGGCAATTCGATCGTCTTCACGAACGGTTGCTTCGACCTGCTGCACGTCGGCCATGTGACATACCTTCAACAAGCGTCAGAGCTGGGTGACGTTTTGATCGTCGCGATTAACAACGACGCCGGAACAACTCGTCTCAAAGGCTCCAGCCGACCCGTGATCAGCGAGTCGGATCGGGCTGTGATGCTGGCTTCGTTGGCATGTGTCGATCACGTCTTGATCTTCGGAGAAGAGACTCCCCATCACCTGCTCGAATGCCTGCGCCCCGATGTACTTGTGAAAGGTGGCACGACCAGCGAGGTGGTCGGTCGCGAAGTAGTGGAAGCGTATGGCGGACGCGTCTGTACGACGGAAGGGTCCACGAAGACTTCGACGACTCAGATTGTCTCTGAAATTCGCGAAACGAGCGGAATCACTGAGAAGATCCAACCGCTGACTGCATAGACATTAGTAGAACGACCTTTCAAGCGATCGACTGAATAGTCGCTTGAACACTGATGAACGCTATACCCAAACTCGAAGGGAGAGAGATATGAGTTGTGCTACTTCCGAACAGGCGCCCAATTGTTGCGCGTGTTGCCCCTGCCCGACGCCCAAGAACCTAACGGCGACCTTTACACAAGTGGCCGGAAATCCCTGTTCTAACCTCGACGGTTTCACAATCGACTTCTCGCAACTCGATGATGGCGACTGTCCGCAAGAATGGTCGGCAGGTCCAAAGAGACTACCGAACGGCGAAGATGTCGAGATGGAGTTGAAGTGCGACTCTGCGACGTCGTGGGATCTGAGTGACTTACAAAGAATCTGGGAGAATGAAGGCTCATTGGGTACGCCGGACGTACTGATTTCCGCTCAATGCAATCCACTCAAGCTCGTGTTCGAACTCGTCGTTCATCACGAATTTGCGTGCGCAGATACGGACAACGAAAACGGCCCCTACACGTTCCACATCACGATCGAAGAAGCTTCGCCTTGACGTTGCGTCTATCGGGACGTGGCTGATTTGACTTCGTCGTTGTTAAAGCGACGAACCACAAGCACGAGACGTGCTTACTTAATCCTACAAACTCCGTCTGCGCTGAAGGTCTGCGCTTACAGGTAGAGGGAATCAACATGAGTATTTTTCTTTCTCGTTGTCAGAGGCGCACTTTTCGATGTCGTTCACTAATTGGAGATCATTGCAGCGAATGTCTGGCACAACTTCGGCAGTCGGTGCATAGAGACTAGTAACCAACAACGCAAGCAACATGAACAACACGAATCACAACAACAGAGCCTGGAGCACTGGCGATGAACGCTGAAAAACAAAACACAAATGCTCCTAAATCACAACGACCGCCCGGCTTGGCTCGACAAGCTTGGAACCTGGCTGCGTCGCTCGCCAGTTTCGTCGCGGACGGCTGCAAGACGGTCACGGAGCAAGAGTATCAAGCGCGTTTGGAAATCTGCGATCCCTGCGACCAGAGGCACCGTAACCTCTGCCTGAAATGCGGTTGCAGCCTTTCGCTAAAGGCACGCGGAAGAGCGTTTCAATGTCCCCTGAATAAATGGCCACACATAAATCGCAAGGACACAGATAGTTAGAAACGTGGGAGGAAGATCGACGACGAATTCATGGTAGCCATCGCGCTCCGAAAGATGATGGCCGACAGAGACAGCGAAGCTATTCTTCGCGCGCTCCTAAGCGTTGCGAAACAACAGAACACAATAACGAAAGTACCACCCTAGCGTTCCAATAACGCGAAACGACTGAATACAGGAGTAATCCAAGATGACTACGAACAGCAACAGTTGCCAATGTGCTTATCCCCGATGCAAATGCCAGGACTTGGAAACATTTTGTGTACCGGAGTTAGCTGGTGGGCTGCCGTCGTTTATCGGTGGGCTGCCGACGATGTGCATTTCGGCACACCGTTTCTTGGAATCGACTCCCTGTTCCGGAGGCAACCCGAACAAGAACTTCGGTCTGGGCATGAATCGGCTGTCATCGCTAGAGCCATTTATGACGAGCGGTTGTGGAAACGAGGTTTACGTTGTGCGCCCGGCCTGCGAGATTCTGCGATTTGACTACGACGAAGTGACCGAAACTTATGGGGGAGAATCTGGAAACTGTTTGGTTTATCGAAACAACGGCTTCACCTTGGTGAACAACGACGGAGAACGCTGGTTCTTTCGTGGCTTCGAGCCGGAAGAGAGTCATCCGGGGCGCTTCATCAAGGGACCGGCTGCCAACGGAAGTCGCAATAGTCTTGAAGCCTTCGATCCTGACGATCCATCGGCAGATCCGTACACTGCCGACCATCGTCTCAAGGGTTTGCGCTCCGTGGAAACTGTCGGCGGTGTCGAGATCACCTACGCCTACGTGTTCGAGTACAACGCCGATGCCAATATGACTATTGCTACGGTGAAGAGAAAGGAAGATAGCGGTGCTTGGGAGAATCTGCACCGCGTACTGTTCACGTACTACAGCGCTTCGTCTAGCAGTTCCAGTTCGTCGAGCTCCGGGGGCGGAGACCCCGAAGGTGGTCTGGCCGACGACTTGCAGACCATCACCCAACAAGTCTACTCGGGCGGCCAGTGGACTGGCGATCGTGTGTCGTATTACCGTTACCACCTTGGCGGCAGTTCTGGTGGAAATGCACACCAGGTGAAGTACATCCTGGGCCCAGAGCAATACGAGCGACTGGCGGCTGACCCCGCAGTCAGCGAACCGTTGGATGCCAGCGAGGCGAAGGTGGCCGAGTACGCGGCGACGTATTTAGAATACGATGCCAATGGCGAAGTCTCGTTGCGCAAAGAGGCAGGCAGCTTGGCAACCACATTCCAAAGTGAAACCAGCGCCTACGAAGGAACGAGCCGCAACTCATGGCAGTACAAGACGGTCGAAACACGCGGCGATGGCGGTGTTCGCACGAGCTACGAGAACTTCCGTGGCCAACCGTTGTTGGAAGAGTTCCAAGAGAGCGCATCAGCAACGGAAAGCACGTTTGAGTTCCGCGAGTACGATGCGAACGGCAACTTGACGTTGCATGCCACGTCGTCGGCTTTGGACAGTTACTCCATCAGTAACTACGTCATCACACTGACCTATCAATCGGAAGGTGGCGAGTTCAACATTGGCTTGGTGCATCTGTACGACTACTACTCTTCGACCACGACCGACACCGGCGGCGTGGCCGTTGCAGGTTTCAAGCAACGAGACAAGATTCGCCAAGGCCGCGACGGCACACCGATCAAGGTGCAAACTTACGAATATACCGAACATAGCGCCGTGATCACGCCGCCCGATACTAGCGTCGGCAGTTCGTCTAGTTCGTCCAGTTCCAGCGGGTTGAGCAGCAGCTTTACAGTCACCATTCACCCGATCGCCAAAGGAATTCAATATCGAAACGAAGACGGCACTGGTCAAATCGAAACTAGCTATGCCTACCAATGGCATCTGGGCACGCTCGAAGTGCAGCAGCGAGTGACTACGCTGCCAGTCGTCCCCGTCACACAAAACGGATCGGGAGTTGCGGCCACGCGCACTGAACGCTTCGACCAGTACGGCAACCTGATCTGGCTGAAAGATGAGCGAGGCTACATCACGTACCACGCGTACGACATTGCGATCGGCCAAGTCACTCAGACGATTCAAGACGTTGATGACGGAGTGTTGACCGTTCCCACCGGTTGGAGCACACCGTCCGATGGCGGTAAGCACATTGTGAGCGATTATGAATACGACGACTTCGGGCGCCAAACGCAAATGCTTGGCCCACAGCACTCGGTTGACCTCAGTGGCACGGCCACGGACATTCGCCAAGCCAATTGGACGGTCTATGACGAGGTGAATCGCGAGACACGAACTGCACAGGGCTACTACGCCGTGACGGCCGCGACTTATACGCTAGTCAATCCGGTCTCAATTCAGAAACGTAACGCCACCGGAACGCGCAGCGAATCAATTCAAGCGACTCGCGCCTCGACCAGCGGCAAACTGTCCGTGTCGGATTCGTTCGCTCAATCGTCCTACGTCCGTTGGTCGGTCGAGTTATCGAACAACATCGGCCAGAGCACCGCGTCGCGCACCTACCACACGATTCCCACGTCGGGAGATGGGGTGAGTGGCACGAACTACGACAAGGCCACGTTCGACTACGATTCGTTAGGACGGCAGAACACGGTTACTAGTCCGGGCGGAACCATCACATCGACTATCTTCGATAAACTGGATCGTGGTGTCTGTACTTACGTCGGCACGAACGATACGGGTGCGACAGAAGATGACCCCAGCGCCGGTCGCGAACAGTGCTCGCTCAGCGGGAGTTCCTCCAGTAGTTCCAGTAGTTCCAGCAGTTCCGCGTCGGGGGCTGCGGGCAACAACATGGTCCTGGTCCGCCAGCAACAATACGGCGACGGCAGTTGCAGCAGTTGTGGCAGCGGCGGCGGACAACTGACGCTCGACATTCAATACGTCGACGCAAGCACAACGCGCATCACCGAGTTCCAGTACGATTGGCGAGGACGTCAAGAGTTCGTGATTCCACCTGCCGACGACGAAGGCCGCACGGTCTACAGTCAGAGTCACTACGACAATCTCGATCAAGTCACCAAGTCCGAACGGTATCACGAGCAAGCCGTCGGCCCCGACATCTTGATCTCTCGTAGCGAAAGCTACTCTGATGATCGCGGCCAAACCTATCACACGCGTCGTTTTGGAGTGAATCCGTCGACCGGTACGGTCGGACACTATCTCGCCAGCTACACCTGGTTCGACGCCGCCGGCAACACGATCAAACAACAACGCGAAGGTCAGCGATCGTTCACCAAGACCAATTTTGACAGTCTAGGTCGAAGTATCAAGCAGTACGTCGGCTACGACTTGAACGAAACTCCCTGCGTCGAAATCGCAGGCTCAAGTTCTTCCAGTAGCAGTTCCTCCACATCGTGTAGCGACTACAGCGCCGCCACCAACGTCACCGACGATACCATCCTTGAACAAACCGAAACCGATTACGATGATGCAAGTAACGTGACCGAAACACGCCTGCGTCGTCGACATCACGACGCAACGGGCACCGGCGAGCTGACGACCCCTGCGGGCTCGCAACCTAGAGCCCGCGTCAGCTACGCTGCGACTTACGTCGATGCAGCGGGCCGAAAGCAAGCAACCTCCAACTACGGCACCAACGCGGATGTTGTCTTAACTCGATCCAACACGGTTCCAACTCGTAGTGACACGACCCTCGTCACGACCGTCGATCACGATGATGCTGGTCAAGCCTACAAAACGATCGATCCGTCCGGCACAGAAGTCCGCACGTTCTTCGACGATGCAGGCCGAGTCACCAAGACGATCGAGAACTACACCGACGGCGATCCGACGACCGGCAATGCGGACGAAGATCGCACAGTTGAGTTCACCTACACGGCCGACGGCCAACAAGCGACGATCACGGCGAAGCAACAAAGTGCCTCCGACGATCAAACAACGAAGTATGTCTACGGCACGACGCTCGCCGATTCCGATATTGCCCGTTCGGACCTGCTCTGCGCCGAGATTCATCCCGACTCGGACGACACAAGCGATCCGCTCGGCAACGGCACAGACGGCACGTACGACCGCATCGAGTACACTTACAATCGCCAACGCCAACGCCTGGCGCTCAAAGATCAAAACGGCTCAATCCACGAGTACGATTACGACGATCTAGGGCGACAAACACATGATCGCATCACGACCTTGGCATCCGGAGTGGACGGTGCAGTTCGTCGCCTCAGCACCACTTATAAAGTTCGTGGTCAGGTCGAAAAGGCGACTTCGTACGACAACGTAGCTGTTGGCAGTGGCAATGTCATCAACGAGGTGCTCCGCGAATACAACGACTTCGGCCTGCTCGACCGGGAGTACCAAGAGCACAGCGGTGCCAAAGACGGCAACACACCGTATGTTGGTTACAATTACGAGGAAATCGCCACGAACGGCGAACTTGAAAACGGCTTGCGGCCAACTTCACTTCGCTATCCCAATGGACGTTTGGTACACTACACATATGGCACAACCGATAGCGCCGCGGATGTGGTGAATCGCCTCGACGCCATCAACGACGACAACAGCGGCTCACCCGGCGACGTGTTGGCTTCGTACACTTATCTGGGACTCGGCACGGTGGTCATCCAAGACTACGAAGAACCCGATGTAAAGCTGGACCTCTTCGGAGGTACCAGCGGTACCTACGCTGGCTTCGACCGCTTTGATCGAATCATCGATCACCGCTGGTACGACTACGGTTCGTCAGTCGATGTAGATCGCTACAAGTACGGTTACGATCGCGCCAGCAACCGCACCTGGAAAGAAAACGTCGTTGCCGCGAACAACAGCAAGGACTTCGACGAGTTCTACACGTACGACGGTCTCCATCGTTTGCAAAACTTTGACCGCGGCGATCTCAACGCTGGCAAGACCGCCATTACCGGCATACCCGGCAACGAGGAGGATTGGACGCTCGATCCGCTCGGCAATTGGTCAAACTTCGTTCAAAAAACCAGCGGCACCTCCGACCTCAATCAATCTCGATCGGTGAACGAATGCAACGAGATCACTGACATCACGGAGACGACTGGTCCTTCCTGGATCGTTCCCGCGTTCGACCGCAACGGAAACATGACAACAGTTCCGAAGCCAGCAGACCCAACCGTCGGCTTCACCTGCACGTACGATGCGTGGAATCGCATGGTCAAGGTAGAGGAAGGAGCGACGACCGTTGCTGAGTATGTTTACGACACCTTCCAACGTCGTGTGACTAAGGATGTCGACTCTACCGTCCTCCTCTGCCTGTATTCAAACAACTGGCAATGTTTGGAAGAACGTATTGACTCTTCAACCACCGCAGAGCGCCAACACATATGGGGACCTCAGTATGTCGATCAACTTATAATTCGCGATCGTGACACCGACGCTAACGGGACCCTCGATGAGCGATCGTATGCCGTACAGGATGCAAATTGGAATCTGACTGCGATGGTCGATAGCGAAACCTCCATTGTCGAGCGGTATCTGTATGAGCCGTATGGGGAGTTGTCATTCCTGAATGCGAGCTTCGTCGGCTCAACAAGTACCATCGGCAATCCGTACACTTTCACTGGCAGACGGCACGATTCTGAAACAGAGCTTTACTACTACCGAAATCGGTACTACGACGCGCACCTCGGAAGCTTTCTCCGGCGGGATCCTATTGGATTTGGCAGTGGCTCCGTCAACCAGCTCTTATACGTTGGCAATGCACCAACATCTCTGTTGGATCCAATGGGTACCTGCGCCTGCCGTCCCGAGTGTTATCATATCGAATGCGATGGAAAGATTGAGAATAATGGCGGTGGAAAGGGAATTCCCAGCGTTTTCCACATTTCGCTTGAGGGCGATTGTCCTCCATTAACCGCAGAAATCGAGGCACAATTAAAGAGTCTTGATAATACCCTTGAAAACGCCATTCAAGTGTCTATTTGCAATAAGGCCTTTGAAGTAACGACGGGGAAACCTTTGACAAGGAAAATGGAGAGGAAGATTGCAGAGTTTTTTCATCTTGGGAGGGGGCCATATGGTTGTAACACGGCCTGCCAATGCACGGACAAGAAGCCAATTCATGTGAAGTATTGGTGGGACAACGAAAAAACTACGGACCCAATTAGTTTTGATTTTTGGTGGCGTTTTCGATCGGAGGCAGAAAAATCGATCGAGACGTGGCCAGACGATCCTTCGACTCTAATTCCTCCGAAAGAAGGTACGTTCTCAATGTGCACAGCGAAAATTCAGGGAAGGATCTTTATGACAGCGAAGCTGACTCTATTCAAGGGAAAGTGCGTGCCAAGACCATTTGACCCATTTTCCGAATTAGAATGACAAGAATATCTTGATCTGTGAATACGAGCTCCATAAAAGAAGGTAAGTTGTAAAATGGTATTTCGATATTTCAGGGAAGGATCTTCATGGGAGCTATGCTCAATTTATTTAAGCGAAAGTGCGTGACGAAATGAACAAGGCAGCCGGTACTTCAACCAGTTTCGTTTTTGCGGCGAGCAAATGCTTAGGTAGAGGCGATCTGATTGCGAAGTTGAAGATTGCGACCATGGCAGGCGTCATTTTTCTATTGAGTTTAGATATTGTTTTTGCGACCGACCGGCGATTCATTTGGTCTGCTACGGTCTGCGATAAACATGATGCAACAACTTCTTGTAAAGCAGACGGAGCGACCTTAGCTCCGTTATTTGTCAAGTCTACTTTGGTCTGTACTTGCCCGCATGGCAAAACGGTGGCCGTCAATTACATGACTGGAAAGAGAATCTGGGAAAGTCCAATCGATAGGAGCAGTCTAGAAATTGGAATAGACCGTAAGCAAGGGACGTCAAATCAAGTCCGATCGGCCTTGATCGGACGGTCATTTGTGGCATATTACGAAAGGGATAACACGCGTCTCTCCGCATTTGACGTGAACTTGTCTGGGCGACTAATTTGGCAACGTACTGTTGAGAGTACGCTCTCGTCAGATGACTTCTTGTTCGGGCGGGTTGGCCGCAATGAACTAGAGCTGCTGTCAGTATTTCGAGACTACATAGAACATCGAACGCTCGATGGTGCTTCCGGAGCGTTACTTTCTTCCTTCAAGCTCCCGCTGAACGGTATTCGCGATGCCGAGTCTCAAGAGGCGTTGGGGAGCATTGCCTCTACAACCGCGGCGCGTCGCGACAACATTGTCCTGGTCACTCGAGGATCACTTTATTCGGTTGATGTTCGCACTAGGCACTACGACTGGATTCGTCGACTTCCAATGGATTTTGGTGCCCCTAGAAAGATCTGTGTCCTCGACGAATCGCTCGCCGTTGTAAGTGCTACACAGTGTATGGTTTTGAGCGCGGAGACTGGATTGCAAAAGTGGGCAGTACGTGGAGTTGATTATTGCCATTCGATTTCGACTGGATCTAGCGTCGTGCTTTATCGCGATGGAAGAATTGAGTCGTTCGATGGTCTGACTGGGCAAGCGGTTTGGTCTGTTGAGTACGACACGAAGTCGATTAGTGGTGCTTCATGCATACACGGAAACGTAATTGTTATTCCGACGGGGGAACGCACACTTGTTTTCTTAAGCAAGTCCACCGGAGAAGTAGTGCACACTTTGCAGTTCCAGTCGGACGTGGGCAGCGTATTTAGTGTCAATCGAGACGTAATCTCCTTCGATGGGTGTCACGTAAAAAAGTTGGAGTTCAACGAGCGGAACACGCAGACGACCTTCAGAGTCACGACTCCACCTTTGACTGTTGGCGGGTACACAGTTAGAGCCCGTGTGATTGTTGCAGGGGAGATGGTGTCCCCTTCGAGTGGAGGGGAAGCGTCCCCTTAATTCTCGAAAGTAGAAAGGTGGTCTCCCCAAGGGCAGAATCTGCCCTTCGCGATTTTCCGATTTTCGTCGGCAGCAACCGACGTGGAAACCATCATAGAGAAGAAGAGGTGGCAGGGACCGATTGTTGACTGACCTGACGTTAAGACTCGCTTTTTGGGAGGCGTCGAGGCATCCACGATGAGTCGATATCCTCTGTTTGATCGTGGTCAATTGCAGCTTCGGTGTTTGTCAGACCGTGGTAGCGACATGACGATTGAGAGATTGATGCCGCTGGCGCCGCCGACGTCATCGTCTGAGCATCCTGAGTGGGATGAACTGCTGCGAGCCATTGTGACAGCTCGCAGAGCCGATCGCCCCGTGATCGTCATGATGGGCGGGCATCCAATCAAGCTCGGTTTGTCGCGATTTCTCGTCGACTTAATGGAACGCGAGCTGATTACGCACCTCGCGACCAACGGCGCTGGCATCATTCATGACTTTGAACTAGCGACGGCTGGCGGAACCAGCGAGAACGTCGCCAAGTGGATTCAAGCCGGGCAGTTCGGATTGTGGCAGGAGACAAGTCGCTTAAACGACATCATCGTCGAAGCTGCCAAGCGAGACGAAGGGCTCGGCGAAGCGGTGGGGCGCGTGATTGAGGAGGAACAGCTCCCTAATCGACGCGTAAGCATCGCAGCGACGGGCTATCGACTTGGCATACCGGTCACTTCGCACGTTAGCATCGGCAGCGACATCATCCACGCAACGCAAAACTGCGACGGAGCGGCCCTCGGTAAAGCCAGCTATACCGACTTCCTGATCTTTGCCCGTGCCATCCAGGATCTCGAAGGCGGCGTCTTTCTAAACGTCGGCAGCGCAGTGACTGGCCCCGAGGTTTACCTCAAGGCACTCTCGATGGCGCGGAACGTCCATCGCCAAGAGGAAAGTGACAACGGAGTTCGTGACAATGGAACAAGCCCACTCCCTCGGCGTTTCACAACTGCAGTTTTTGACCTAGTCAACCTACCCGACAACTTTCGTGATGGCCCTCCTGGTAAAATGCATCCGCTGTACTACTACCGTCCCTGGAAGACGATCCTTTGCCGCACGATCGCCGACGGAGGCAGCAGCTACTACTTCCAAGGCGACCATCAACAAACGATTCCAACTCTTTGGTGTGAACTGTTGAAAAGAACTGACCCTGAAAGCATAGAAAGGCTAGAGCAAGAAGCTGTGACTTAACTTGGCTATCGGCTGGGTTCCTGCAATGACACGAATCCCACCGCTTGAGGAGACGACTAATGCTTGGCTCCAAAATCGATGCGGCTGAGTATCTACATCGATTAGCGGCAGCAGTGGAGCGTGTCTCACCCGCCGAACTAAGTCGCTGGGCGGATCTCATCTACGAAGCCTGGCAGGATGGTCGGTTCGTCTTCATCTTCGGTAATGGCGGCTCTGGAACAACGGCCAGCCACATGAGCGAGGATCTCGGCAAAAGTTTGCTGCGACAGGACGATCTACATGACGAGTCGAAGCAGCGGCTGAAGGTTCTCAGCCTGACTGACAACGCCGGTTGGATTATGGCCATCGGAAACGATCTCGATTACGACCAAATCTTTGTCCAACAGTTGATGAACTATGGCACCGAAGGCGATTTGGTCATTGCCATCAGTGGTTCCGGGAACAGCCCCAACGTGTTGAACGCAGTGGACTGGGCGAACCGACACGGATCAACGACCTTCGGACTCACTGGCTTCAATGGCGGGAAACTGAAACAGGTGCAACAAGACGGTATCCACATTCCACTGGACGACATGGGAATGGTCGAGAGCATTCATCTCTGCCTCTTCCATTGGGTGCTGGATGACGTATTCGGCCGCATTAACCATGCTGGCCGCTACGCGACTCTGAGTACCTAACCTGGGACACAGGTATTCCGAAGCGGATAATTCGCCAGCGAACTGCGCGTCTCCTGCTCGCAATTGGCCGTGCCGAAATCTCTCCCGCGCATGTGTCCAGAGAGCAGTTTCAAGTCGTCGGAAGCGGCAAACATCGGGCTCGAAATCGGCGTCGATTTACGGGCATTAGCGGGGGGAAATTGGCATCCACAAATAGTTGTGATTCGGCTCGCAATTGCTGCTTGACATTAGTGTACAGCGGTATATATTCATGACACATCAAGGATGTAATACGGGTCATGGATTCACCCGTAATGTCTTCAAGCAGAATCCTCGTTCGGCAGGTGCCGACCGCGATCGTCTGGCGGGCAGACGAGTAGTACGAGAGGCGACCCACCTCTCGGTTCTTCGGTAGTTCTCACCGACCTCGTCTGTTTCTGCATACGTCTGGCAGTAATGCGTTGGCGTATGCGCACTCACTATGAAAGGACGCCAAGATGGCTCGTCCCTCTCGTTCCCGCCGCCCGAATCGACCGAAACAACACGCACGTCACGATGCGAATGCAGAGACCACATGCAAGCCGAAACGTAAGAGCTGTGAACTGCCTGCCAAGTGTCGCCCCAAGTCACATTGCCGCAGTGATGTGCCGGACGCGGCGGATCTCTGCACTCACTACTTGGCGATACTCAACGACTCCAAAGCAGCCCCGTGGCGCGAGCTTTGGGAGCTGATGATCACCCACCCGTGGTTCGTCCGTCGTCTGGAACAATGTTCGCGAACGGCATTGCGATCGTCACACTTGCCAGACCAGTTGGTAGACGACGTCAAACACGAAGTTATTCTGCGATTCGCGGCCAAGCTGCGACGAACTCCGGATCTCTGTCTCGACCGTGATCGCGCCGAGATTCACTTCGCTGGCTGGATGCACACTATCCTGTCACACGAGTGCCGAATGGCGATCCGTACCCTGCGGCGTTTGCACTTTCGGACAGCGCCGCTGTTGGTGGATAACGCAGACAATGATACGCGCGAGTTGCTTGACGATCGCATGGATCTACAGCAGGCGTTGTCGCAACTTGATGCCGACGACTCATCCGTTCTGCTGCTTCAGCTACAAGGTTGTGACGCGAACGAGATTGCCGAATTGCTCGATGTCAGTCTCAGTACCGCGTACCGCATAATTCATCGAGCAAATGTCCGTTTGGAGAGGAAAATGCGGTGAGAAGCGACGGGTAAAAGCATAGTAATTGATAGAAGTAAGAAACGAATTGAATGTGATTGAGTATCTGTGTTGAGGAGGAAGAAAGATGGCTACGACGACGTTACAACCACAACTGACAGAGCAAGAATTGGCAGCCGTACTATGGGCCGCAACCGACAAAGCGGCCAGCAAAGAAGCGGACCGCGATGTCTTACCTGCGAACGACTCGCGCCAAGTTCGATTGATGATCACGGGCGAGATTGATGGCCTCACGGTCCATCGTTCCTTACACGGCACTTTAATGGTCGGTGCCGACCAGGAACGAGCCGTGAGTGCGACTCCAAACCAAGCGACGCTGGTTGCCTTGATCTTGTCAAAGTTAAACGAGGCCACACGCGATAAGATCCTCGCCGACCTCCCACGTCAGTTCGCCGAAGAAGGTAAGTGGGCGGATGTTTCACCGAATCTAGTAGAGTCCGCCGAACAAATGCTCCGCGACATCCGCTCCAAGAAGACGATCAAGGTCCGAGGCAACGTCCGCTTCGCGTACCACATCGCGGCAACGACGCCAAAACCACACGACGCTCGTCGTCCGAGTCGAAACGATCATCGGAAGTCAGCTCGTTGCCACGAACCTCGAAGCTGCGCGAAATGAGCGACAGTACCGGTAGAATACGACACTAACGATCACCCAACGACCACCCGATAACAGCGGCGACATTTCCCGTTTGTACGCTTCCAACTCTTCGGACAACTCGCGTTTGCGTGCCTCGTCTGGCTCGCGTTGGATCGCTTCGTATTGCTCCCGGCAAGATTTTGCGTAGCGGCTTAGCTCGTCGTTGAACAGCGACTCCGCAATTTCGTAACGCTCACGAAGTTCGGCAACGTCAACTTGTCCGATGGCAATAGCACAAAGCAAAGCAATCATCCGAGCCCCCAATTTGCCATGTGGTAAAGAACTGCCTCAGTACGGCACGCAGTGTACCGAATGCTCACAACTAACACCAAGAAATAATGTCGGCCCGACGAGGTGGGGCAGAAACCTCGGAGGGCCTGACTCGGCAGGTGGGGCAGAAACCTGTCCGAGGTTCTCGCATTGTACGTGGCTAACAGTCGCATTGCGAGTCGTTGGCGGAGAATTTGCGCGGCGATTTGGCGGGGGTACGGCGGTCGAAATGAATGGCCCCTGAAACTGCGGCGACTTGGCGGACTTTGAGGGGCGAGTTGCGAACGGTTTTGGGCTTGGCTGGCGAGAGGCGAAGTGGCGAGTTTGGTAACTAGGAAATTGTGAGTGCCTGATTTACTCAGCCCTGCGGTTGGGCTATAAACTTCCGGCTTTCACTTTTCTGGCAGCAGCTTGGACGCACCTTTGTCTGAGGGATCGATTACCGTTCTGGACGTTTGATTCATCGATCGTCCGAGTAGTACCACCAGTGGGGCTTTCATGACTCCAGGCTCTGCACAACTGCTGCGGCAGTGGCTGCTGCTCGAGAGATTCTGCGCTGCGAGCGTTTGGAAGTCGATCGCGGCTCTTGCCCGCTCGCTTGGCATCTGCCACGAAACCGGTGACGTTAACGTGACGATCCGCTTCTCCTCCGAAGTCGCCCGTTACGTGGAAGAATCGCGGTGGCACTCCAGCCAACAGTGCGAATACCAGCCAGACGGCAGCCTGCTTGTGAGACTCGATCTCTCTGGCACGACTGAACTCAAGAGCTGGGTCCTGGGCTTTGGACAACATGCGGAAGTACTGAAGCCGGTGTCGTTGCGCGCAGAGATCCAAGCGGAACTGCAAGCAACACTGGAATTCTATGAAGGGTCCGGTGTCCGCGTCACGCAGAGACCGTCGCCTCATTATCGCAAGGCTAGATAAGGTCACATGCAAACCCTGAACTGGACGCACGGTCAATGCCAATGATTACGAACCTCTTCAATTCGGCTACCAACGGATCGCAGCCGCATCCTTGGCAGCGCAAACTTGCAGATGAGGGACAGCTGCAAAATCGCCTGATTCGTATACCAACAGGAATGGGAAAGACGCTTGGCGTGCTTACGACGTGGTTGTTGCACCGGGTTGTGGGCAGCGATCGCGATTGGCCGACACGGCTTGTTTGGTGCTTGCCCATGCGAACGCTTGTCGAGCAAACGGAGTCAGAATCGCGCAAGCTGCTGGCCGAGTTAAAACTTGACGATCGCGTCGATGTTCACTTACTGATGGGCGGTGTTGCTGCAAAGCGTTGGTATGACGAACCAGAGATGCCGGCCATCTTGATCGGAACGCAAGACATGCTTCTCTCGCGTGCCCTCAATCGTGGGTACGCGATGGGACGAGCCGCCTGGCCACGAGCATTCGGCCTCCTGAATACCGATGCGCTCTGGGTCATGGACGAAGTGCAGTTAATGGGGGTTGGCTTGGCGACGAGCGCGCAGCTGCAAGCGTTCAGTGTACAAGACCGAGCCGGAAAAGAGACCGTCAAAAAGCCGCGTTGCACTTGGTGGATGAGTGCCACGCTCCAGCCACAATGGCTTGAGTCACCGGAAACAGAAGCGCTGCTGCCAGAGTTGACGAAGGGTATTCTGACGGTCGATTCTGAGGACCGAAACGGTCCGCAGTGGGAATCTACAAAACCGGTCGAGCGAGTCGCTAAGGAGCTTGCTGCTTGGCCGGACCTAATTGTGGATCGCCATCAAAGCCACTCACCCGATCCGAAAACCGGGCGTCAAACACTGGTTGTCGTAAACACAGTCAAGCAGGCTCGCGAATTGTACAGCAAGGTGGCGAAACACGTTGCTAAAGAGACTCCGGAGACCCTGCTGCATCTCATCCACAGCAGGTTTCGCCCGGCGGATCGCGAGTCGTGGATCGGCGAGTTCCTTTCACGCGAGACGTTAGGACCGGATGTCAATCGGATCTTGATCGCCACGCAAGTTGTTGAGGCCGGCGTTGACATCTCGGCGAGTTGTTTGATTACGGAACTAGCGCCTTGGCCCAGTTTGGTTCAGCGGTTCGGGCGTGCGGCGCGCTACGGTGGAACGGCGGAAATCGTTGTATTGGATCAAGAGCATACTGATGACAAGAAGGCGTTGCCCTATGCAATGGCCGATTTGGATGCGGCGCGGAATGCGGTCGACCGAAACCATGATGTGTCGATCGGCCATCTTGAAGACTTTGAAGCGAACCTAGGCGAATCAGAGATTGCACAGCTCTATCCGTACAATCCGCTTCACGTATTATTGCGAGACGAATTTGAAGAGTTGTTCGACACAAGCCCCGACCTGTCGGGGGCGGACATGGATATCAGCCGTTTTGTCCGCGAGGGTGACGAGACACGCGACCTGCAGGTCTTCTGGCGAAACTGGCAAGGCGATCGCCCTGCTCCGCTGCTCCAGCCGGATCGTCGCGAGTTGTGTGCTGTACCGATCGGTGAGGCAAAAGCGTGGATCAAGAAAGTGCAAGGCCGAAAAGAACCCGTATGGTTCTGGGACTACTTGCAAGGGGAGTGGCTGAAGGTTGATGCAGACAAACTGCGTCCGGGGTTGATCATTCTCGTGGGACCAACATCTGGAGGCTACGACGCCAAGACCGGTTTTACCGGCGACAAGCCAAAGAAGAACGAAGCGGTCGCCGAAATCGAACGAACTACCGAAGTGGCCACGTACGAACTTGCCGACGAATCGGACGAGAATGAACAGGGAAGTTCCGTCGATGTCTGGAAGACGATCGCAACGCATTGCCGTGAGGCGGAGCAGCTCGCCAACGCAGTTGCGAAAGACCTTGGTCTTCCCTCACGTTTCACCGGCCTGACCGCTCTGGCACTGCGGCTGCACGATTGGGGCAAGGCACACACTGCCTTCGCTTCCGGTACTTATCGCGTTACTCCCGAGAGGACCGATTTGGCGAAAGCTCCAGACGCGGCTTGGCGACCGAGAAATAGACTGTACGACACACCTTCGCACGGACCTCGCCGGGGATTTCGGCACGAACTGGCGTCGTGTCTCGCCGTGCTGGAATTGCTCCGCGGTGCCAACCCCGATCACCCAGCGATTCTGGGTAAGTACCACGAAATGCTGATTGCTTGTGGAATCGACGCGGAACTGAAGGCGTCCGGCTGGGAAGAGCATCCCATCGCCGCCGAGTTGAATCAATTGTCAGAGGTTGATTTCAATCTGCTGCTCTATCTGATCGTCAGCCATCATGGCAAGGTGCGCGTCAGCTTGCAGGCGTCTCCCAAAGATCAAGAGTTTCCTTTTGATGATGATCGTTTTGTCGGCACGGGCATGCCGATCCGTGGCGTTCGCGAGGAAGATGACGTGCCAAGCGAACTCTTGCCCGCCAGAAACGGCGAAGTCGAGATGCCCAATCTAACACTCAGCCTCGCACCTGCGGCGATGGGCCTTTCTTCTCGATACGGTGCGAGCTGGTCTGAACGCGTTCACTCGTTGATGTCGGTGTTCGGACCTTTCACGCTGGGGTATCTCGAAGCCATCGTACGAACGGTCGATGGGCGGGCATCCGACGATTCACAATCACCTGGCCGAGATCCTGACCGGCTGCTCGGCGACGTAGATCTATCGATTGACTATGAAGCAAGCGAACGGGAGTCCGCTGTTGCGGCTACCGAACGTGAAACGGAGGTTGAACATGCCTGACTCCAGCACGATTCACGTTCACAAGCTCGAAGGCTGTCGTCCGACACCCTTGGCGCACTATCTAAAAGCCCTAGGCATTTTGCGGCTAGTCGCCGAACAGAGAGATCCCGCAGCACGAGGCTGGTGGAGGGATGGCCAATTCCGTTTGGCATCGCGGCTAGATCGCGACGAACTGGAGGCGTTTTTCTTGACGGACTATCAGCCTACTCCGATGGTCGCACCTTGGAATGGTGGAAGCGGCTTCTTTCCAAAAGACAACAAATCGGGAATAGGACCAATCGAAGCGAGTGTGGCACCTCGGTTAGAGCGGTTCCGCACAACGATCGTGATTAGCAAGCAAGTCGTACAACATCTCAATGAAAAGCCAAACAAAGGCGCGGAGAAGAACGGCGTAATCGCCGAATGTCGACAAGCATGGCGCACTGGCTCTCAAGCTTGGATCGACGCCGCGCTCGCATTGGGCGCTGACGGAGAATCAACCTTTCCGGCAATGCTTGGCACGGGTGGCAATGACGGTCGACTTGACTTCACATCCAACTTGATGCAACGACTAGTGTCATTGTTTGACATGGACGATCCGAATGCACCAGCGTTTCCGGAATCGTATCCGCGGCTTTGCACGGCTTTGTGGAGTGCTACCAGTCCGACACTTGAGTCCAGCGCAATCGGCCAGTTCTTTCCGAGCGCCGCAGGCGGCCCGAACGGTGGTAGCGGGTTTGAAGGCCGTGTCCGGGTGAATCCTTGGGACTACGTCTTGATGCTTGAAGGCGCGATCTTGTTTCGTTCTGGTCTCGCTCGTCGATGTCAATCCAAACGTCTACCGCAGGCAGCCGCGCCGTTTGCTGTTCGCGGAAGTGGGGCTGGATATGGCTCCTCCGATTCGGCCGACGAAGGGGCTCGCGGTGAACAGTGGATGCCATTATGGAATCAGCCGTCGCGGGTTGCGGAAGTGGTCAGTCTCTTCCGTGAAGGGCGCAGCCAGATCGATGGCAAGTCGGCGGAGCGAGGAAGTGACATGGCACGCTCGATCGCACGAATGGGAGTCGCACGCGGGATTAATCGGCTTGAAAGATACGGATACATTGAGCGCAACGGGCTTTCGAATCTTGCTGTCCCGTTAGGTTCCTTTGACGTGACTCCCAGGCCCAATCAGGATTTGCTTGCTGAAATCATGCCCTGGGTCGATCAATTGCGAAGGATCGCCTCCGACAAGAACGCTCCCGCACCATTCGACCGCGCCCATCGAGCGTGCGAAGAAGCGGTTTTCAATTGCACACGCGGCGGTCGTGGAAGCCGCTTCCTTCCTTTGCTGGTGACATTGGGAAAAGCGGAAGACCAGTTTCTCAAGAGCCCTAGGTTCGCTGCGGAGAAGTACGCTCGCCCGATCCCCACGCTGAGTGAGCAATGGTTGGATGTGATTCGCGAAGAAGAGAACAGTGCGGAGTTGCGACTTGCCATTGCACTCGCCTCACAACGTGGGAAGCTGGAATCCAACGAACGTTCACAAAGCGTTCGCATCCATTGGTTGCCGCTCGATGGCAGCTACTTTGCCAAAGGCGAGAGTGGCCTCAGCATCGGGCCTGAGCAGTCTTCATCTGGGATGGACTTACAGCGAGCGTTGATTTCGATGATGCATCGCCGCTTGCTTGCGTATGAGCGAGGTGCTGGGGGCGACTTTATTCCGCTCCGGATTTCGCGTAACAATTGTGGTGCCGCGGAAGGCGACATTCAAGCTTTCCTGGAACAGCGGGTTGATGATGCAAAGATCCTTGCGATCGCACGCGGGTTGATGTCAGTGAAGTTCGCCTCACCGCAAACTACGTCCGCAACCGCTCAGGCCCGCCAATCGTTAGGCGGTTTGGCCATGTATGGCTTGCTGCGACTTGCCATGCCTGTAGCGCCCATCTGGTTGCCGGATCAAACGGACAAGCAGGTTCGATGCAACCCGACGACCTTCTATCGACTCAAGAACGGAAGCCTCGGTGGGGCAGTCGAAGTCGCGACGCGCCAATTGGCTGCTGCAGGGCTGAGGCCAAGACTCAGAATCGGGGTGGGCTCACCGCCACTGGCACGACGACTGGCCGCATCGATGGCGTTTGGAATCTCTTCGGCGATGACAACTCGACTTGCACTTGGGTTGACGCAGCCTGAACTCGGCGGAGACGAGCGCCGAAAGCTTGAAGCAGCGAGCGAAGCCTAGCGTCGGACGCAACCTGATGATGTCGGCCAACCATTCACATTTTGTATTGACGAAAGGAAAACTATGGGAATTGATCTCACACAACTCGACTCAACGCGCCGGCTCCTAATCGAAGCCGACCTCCAACCCGTTCAAGGAAAACGTTTTCAGCCAACTGGCTTCCCCGACCTTGGCCCCGCGACGTATCAGGCAGGCGAGACCGCTTGCTTGTTGCTCGAAAGCGCTCAAAGTATGGCAAATCGTCTGGAAGCGACGATATGGGATGAAGGCTCCAATCGACCGATCGGTGATGCAGCGGGAATCAGCTACGTCGCAATTGACGATGAGGCCGACAACTATCTCACCAGTTCAATCGTCGAATCGCATCGGCTAAACAGCCCCTATATCCTCGAGAGCAAGGATAAGACGTTTTTCGACAAGCTGAAGAACAGTCTTGGCGTCATGGATACAGGACCGATCGATCGCAGCGCCTTCGCGGAAACGTTGCTAACCTACGACGTCAACAGCCTGTTGCATGGCGTCTTCCTGGCGAAGAAGGAGTTGGCGGGTGGGCGTCTACGGCTGGCTCGCGTCATCTCAAGCTTTATCGAGGCAGAGTGCATTCAAACTGCAGCTTCCGGTGGCGTAAAGAACGATCATGTCGATCCACAAGGCGATACCGCAAAGGGATTTGGCAACGTACCGTTCCACCGCGAAGAGTTCACTGCGGAAAAGATCACGGCCTACTTCAGCGTCGATCTGCAACAAATCCGCGCGTATGGCTTGGGTGAAGACGTCACGCACTTGCTGACTGTGTTGGCACTCTACAAGATTCGCGCGCTCTTAGACGGAGATCTTCGTCTGCGAACGGCGTGCGATCTGGAATTGAAGGACGACACGGTCGTGGCGCGCAAGCCGAGCGGATTCGAGTTGCCCAGTGCGCCTGATCTAAGCGCCGAGTTGCAAGATGCCATCGGCAACTGCAAGCACAAAATGGAAGTCACCACGGTAACGTTCGAGAAGTGAGCCATTCGATGCAAATCATAGCGATTGAATTCACGGCTCGGCGCTATCACGCCACGCCGTGGGATGCCCATGTCAACGAAGGCCGCATTGAATGGCCGCCCTGCCCGTGGCGTTTGCTTCGGGCGTTGATCGCGGTCGGCTACAACAAGTGTGGCTGGATAGACGGACCGCCAGACACAGCGGCTTCATTGTTCAAAAATCTGGCAGCGTGCGTGCCAGAGTTCTCGCTACCCAAGGCTACCGATGCTCACACGCGGCATTACATGCCATCGCGCGAGGGTAGCAAGGAAAAGTCCGTCAAAGTGTTCGATACATTCTTGCGTTTCAGCGACCCTGACGATCGCCTACTGGTTCGCTTCGACGTTCGTCTTGAGGCCGACCAAGGCGAAGAACTCGAACAACTTGTCCGTGGCCTCGCATATCTTGGGCGCGCCGAGAGCTGGGTTGATGCAGAGCTGCTGGGCAAGGACGAAGCCAACGATGTGGCCACGAATCGAGAGTGGCACGGCGTCGCTGGCAGTCACTCAAGACAGCGTGTCAGGCTGCTGGCTCCGCTGCACGACGACACCTACCATCAGTGGCGAACTGAGAGTGTTTCCCAGGCGGCTAACGAAGCGGAAGCGGTTGTATTGGCTGCCGCCGAAGCCAAGGGGAAGAACCTGACTCCTGCAGCTAAGAAGAAGGCGCGGGCTAGTGCCGAGAGACCTTACCCAGCCGACTTGATGGCCGCATTCCAGCAAGACACATCGAAGTGGCAATCCGAAGGATGGCCCAGGCCGCCGGGGAGTCGTTGGGTGGATTACGAACTGCCACCGGACGCCTTCGACCGGAAGCCGTTAACGACGTTAGCCAGGAGTCCTCATTTCACAAAGCCTCAGGCGATCTTGCTTTCGATCGATGGCGAGGGCAAGCGAGGCACCTTGCGACCACGAATGCGGCGTGCCCTGCCTCTGATGGAACTGTTGCACTCCGAGGCCATTCGACACGCAGACCAATTGGAACTTGGACACTTGCCGGAGTTGACTGGCACCAACTCCGACGGAACACCGCTGCGAGGCGATCACTCGCACGCGCATTGGCTTCCCTTGTCATTCAAGAATGATGACGCGATTGACCACGTACTCGTCTACTCGCCTGGCAGGCTTTCACAAGCGAGTGTCGAAGCGATCTCCGCGATTCGTTGGGCTTACGCCAAAGGCATTCGCGCGTTGTCGGTCAACATGGTGGGCCAAGGAACGATTGCAGAGTTGTCGCAGCAACTCGGTAGTTCCGGCCAAGTGGACATAGCCGCCCTTCGCGTTTTCGAGACCTCGGCCGTCTGGGAGTCGGCTACGCCGCTCGTGTTGCGAAAGTACTTGCACCGAAGAGGTAAGAAGACGGTAGAAGGACAGATACGAGAAGAACTGCTGGAACGCGGATATCCTGAACCGATACAAATCGAAATCTGGCAGCCGCAAACACTCGTCGAGCGGAAGCTGAAAGGGTTCGTATTGCGTCGCAAACCTGGTAAGCAGCAGCCGCCGTGCGAACGAAGCTGGGGCGTCACAATCCACTTCGCGGAACCTGTTTCGAGCCACCCGATCAGCCTCGGCTACGCAAGCCACTTTGGGCTCGGCCTGTTTCGGGCAGGCGACTAGCCGCCTCCTCTCGGCGGTCAATGATTTGTTCTTTGGCAATTCGGTAAACAAGACAAAGGGCTTGCCAAAAGGCAACAGGCGAGAGCGGCTTTACTCTTGCCTGTTGCCCAGGGGTAGAAGCTGCACATTGTTTATCCTTGCTTTTACAGACTTGCGAACTAGACTGATGGTCACTCGCTTTAGGGGGTGTTCGGCGTCGAGGAATCGCCGACTGCGGATCATGGATGGCTCGAACACTTTCTCCACACTCGGAGGTTCAGCCATGCGGAAGATCTATTTGGTGACCTACGACATTCGCGATGACAAGCGATTGCGTAAAGTCTTCAAGACGATGCGCAACTGGGGCGATCATCTCCAGTACTCGGTCTTCGAGTGCCAGTTGAATCCGGTCGATCTGCTGAAGCTGAAAGCCGAGCTGAAGGAGATCATTAATGCAGCCCACGACCAAGTCCTGTTTGTCGATCTCGGGCCCGCCGCTGGGCGAGGTGATCGGGTGATCGAAGCGCTCGGCCAGCCTTATGTATCGGTGGCTAGTCCCTGCCTGATTGTCTGAGTGTGAATGTCGGCTTTCGCTCCGCGAAAGCACGCTCTTTTGCGGAGCAAAAGGCGACTATCTTCGTCTGCTGAACCTTGGAGTCGCATCATGATTATCCCAGCGCCTGCCCCCGACAATTACGCGCAACCAGCCGAGAATGAACAGGAAGTCCGCTATCTCCAGGCACGGATGATCAAGGAAGTCGTCTACTGTCCACGCCTGTTCGACTGGATTCACGTAGAAGGTCAGTGCGCTCATAACGCGTAAACGACCGAGGGTGACAGCGTTCATCGGCGAGTCGCCCTAAAGCCCACTGCTCGCCCATCTCCTCCTCTGCCCAGCTAC
>JACNKX010000086.1 GCA_014381825.1 Planctomycetota bacterium | reverse complement strand
ACGGCGGCTCGCTCGCGTACGAACTCAGGAGATACAACGAACAAAAACGGGAGTGACCGTCGCTCCTGGCTGACCTTTAGAAATGCCGCGTGTGCGTCGCTCTGCTTCCTCTCAAATCCCGCCAATCGAGCCGCAAGGCTCACTTGTCAGAGGCAGAACACGAAGCCGCGCCCCCGAGACGGGGGCGTCGGCCGGTGTTCTGTTCTGGCATGGCCCTTGGCAGGGCTGGAGAGGAGCGGGCTCGGTTCGGCGCTCCTTTTTTGTGCGCATGTAGCCGAGCCTTGACGACGTCGTCAGCCACGATGCCAAGGAAACCGCCATGCCTGGAACACAAGAACTCCTGATCTACGCCGCCCCGTTCATAGTCGCGGGGGGGATCGCCCTCGCCGCAGTCGCTCGCCTCCGCAAGAAACTCGCTGTCGAGGCCAGCCCCACTGTTGGTACCTGCGTCAACGAGATCGGTGGCTACGTGATCGCCGGGATCATCGCCCTGGCGTTCGGAATCTACCTGCTCGTCGCTGGTGATTCGACACTCACCGATCCGCAGCCCGGTCCAGCACCAAGCAGCACGTTGAGTCAGCCGAGTTCCGAACGGTCCAACAACGATTCACCCACTGACGATCCGAGGCGTCTTGATCGCGAGCACGTCAACCCGTCACTGGATTTGCTCAAGCCTTCCGTGGATTTGCTCCAAAACCAGCGAACTGCAAGCGATGTGCGGCCCAAAGAGATACTTCGGGCATTCGTAGGCGAGTGGCGGATCGTTACCGATGACAAGAATGCACCAGTGCGAGCGGTGGCTTCACCGTTGAAAGATGAGCTATGGATTCTTTGGCGCACCTACACGCGCTCTGGCCATCTGCATGGATTGGCACTCCTCGGTTACGACCAGAGTTCAAAGCAATTCATCCATGACTCGGTCGAGCAAAAAGAACGACGCATAGAGTACACAGGCAAATGGATCGCCAAGGAAGGATTCATTCGTTGGCATGCGGAATTACCCAACGGTTTTCAACACCGTATGGAAGAAAGAGTCACACCCGACTCAATCACGAATCGAATGACATGGCTCAAGCAGGCAGACACGGTTCACGAATCGACTTTACGATTGGAGAGAGTTTCACCACCATCGAGAAAAGCGATTGCCAAGTCCGAATTGCTAAACAGTTACCTTGGACTCTGGATGATCGAAAGCACGACAGAAATTCCCGGACAGCCACCAAGGACGTCAAGAGGACGGTTGCTCGTCACGCGAGTGGACGGTCAAGGAATCAATGTCGAACGCATGCTCAATTCTGACGGCACGCTCAAGAGTTTATTTGTCGTGTCAGTACAGAGCCCCACAGAATTCCGACGCCAGGCGATCAGCAATCAGGGAAAGTTGCTCGATATGGTCGGGACCTGGAATGATTCCGCAAAGACGATGAGTTGGGTGCCGATTGGTGGTGGCGACGAGGCGGCTCCAATGACAGAGCACTTTCAAAGTTCCGATGCCATTGAAAGCACGATGGTGGTCCGAGATGCCGATGGAAAAGTTTCCGTAAAATCGACTGATCGGCTCACACGAATTAGTCCCAAGGCAAAAGTAGAATGACGACACAACCAAACGATTCAGACACGAGTGACGACACGGAAGTCGCCCCATCAAACTCGGAACAGAATCCGAAAGAGCCGAAGTATCCGTACTTTTGGCTGTTCGCAATCGCTGGAGTGGCCGCTGTTATCGGTGCCGTGCTTCAGCAGTCTGGCAATCCGTGGTTCGGGGCAAGTTATGCCGTCGCAATTGTTTTCGTGACGATCGCCGTCTGGCTTCTTTCACGCGACCCCGATTTCTGGCTCGTTGGCCAGGACGGAAACCTGAATCCTGAGGTCCCCCAACGCTTGAAGGATGCCCGGCAACAAGTCGCGACCTGGATTGAAGAACAGGATGCGCGTACTCCGTTGACGCCGGGACGAAGGCTGCTTGCCGTGATTGGCGTCTATCTTGGTGGCGTCCTCGTGCTGGTCCCGGTCTGCGCCGTTGTATTGCCAGCAGACTGGCCCTATCCCGTATTGACCGGCTTCGGAGCGGCCTTCTGTCTCGTCGTCATCGACGTAATCGTCGCATCGCAGACGACGAAGTGGCCAACCGTCATTCGTGGCACCCGCTCGTTCCTCAAGGGGATCATCGGCGGCGGAGCCATCGCCGGAACGTGGGTCGTCACGATCGGACTGGTAATCGGGATGGGGCACGCCATGAATGAGCACAATGAAAACCTCCGGCCCCAGCATTTGCCGTTCGCCCTGCCCCGCCAACACGTAATCGACAACTTGAGTCAGCCAGAGACGGGCGATCGAAATCAGCAGTATTGGACATCGACAATTTGTGTCCTGTATCCGCTACTCGGTGATTCAAGAGGGGAGGCGGGCAGATTCGCTTCATCATCCACAGAGAAACCGCCGCCGGCTTCATCGACACCGAATTTGCCAAAGGCACATGCGAGTCTGGCAGATACGATTACAGAATACGTTGATCGAGAAAGAGCGAGTCGCTTGGCCAACGTCCGATTGCACATAGCCGACATTCACAACGTCGATCGAGAGCTGGTCACACTCGCACAAGATTGTGTTGAGGCTCTCGGTATCAGGGGAAGCACAGAAGCGAGTCGTGACTTGGTTGATGGAGTCCGATTGAGGTGCCAGGTAATGAAAGGTCGCCTCGGTGAACGGTATCCGACTCGCGACTTTTCGTTCTCCAGGTAAGAGGTTTGTCGATCGTGTCGTGTAAAGACGCTGAGTGCTAAAAAAAACACCGACGCTGAGACCTTGGGAACATTGGCAACCCGCTCGGTCCCTGTCGCTCGGAAGAACGGAGCAACAGGGCCGAACGGATTGGCAGCTCCAAGGCGGAGACACTCAAGGAGCATCAACGTCGCCGAGTTTTTCTGCGAGAATTATTCCTGCCGGCTCGGAAGCCGAGTCGACTCCCGATGCGTTTGCCGTCACGGTAACACCAGATGGCGAGACCGGCCAATATGATCAGAGTCAGAGTGGATTCCATGTTTACTGGGTTCCTTGGTTAAGTGTTGGTTGGTCATTCGTCGCCCGTCCACGCTCGGCAGGCATCGCGGTACGGGCATGACGGACAGTTCATCGGACTTGGAGCTGGGTAGAAGTGTCCGGCTTCGATCGCCCGCCAAGTGTGCTCTACCGCTTTGATCGTTCGCTGAACACGACGTTGGCTGACATCGACGTCGAATGCCTCGACTGTCGGTGCCTTGGTCTTGGTCAACACGAGAAACCGCAAGCGGACCGTTCTGTCCGGCATCATGCGCCGTGCGAGTTCAGAGTAAAGTAGAAGTTGGTCGGCGGAGTTCTCGGCCTGTCCCTGAGACCAGCGACTCCGGGAAGTTTTGAAATCCGTGATCAGCAGCTCGTTTTCGGTGGTCGAAAGCAGGTCTATTCGGGCCACCAGGTCAGGTACTCCCGGAATCAATTCTCCTCTCAACGATTCTTCGATTCCGATCACTGTTTCGTTTGACTCAGCGGCGGGGCTGGCGCGGAAGGAAGTCAGCATTCGATCGGCGAGCGCACTTAGCGAGTTGTGATCCTCGCCCTTGGCGAATCGAACTTCTGCCTGTTCCGCTGACCGAATCTCCCACGCTTCCTGAAAAACATCTAACAGCAGATCAAGCGATGGTGGCTCGTTTCCACACAGCAATTCGTTGAAGTGGAACTCCAGTGCTGAGTGGATGGCTCCGCCGAAGATCAGGCTGGAATTTACGACCGCCTCGGGCAGACAATCGACGTATTTGAAACGAAAAAACAACGGGCAGCGCTGGTAGGCCGATATAGACGAGCAGGAAATGCAGACGCGTTTCTGGCCAAC
>JACNKX010000152.1:5348-71344 GCA_014381825.1 Planctomycetota bacterium | reverse complement strand
TTTCGCGCTCGACTCAAGGTAGGAGCCGTATGAGGTAAACACTCACGTACGGATCTGTGCGGGGGGCCGCTGGCAACGGCGGTCCCTACCGCGATTCGATCCGTCTGGGAAAGCTGTTCGAGACAGCGAATGCTTGGCGATTACCAAGTCTAGCCGCTCGCGACAAATCAAAGTTGAGCCACTCGAGACTGGATGCCGATGCTAAACGAGAACCATGGATGGCGTTCACACCCAGGAGGGATACTTACTCTGCACGCCGGGAGCATCCTATGCCCGTTGATGTCATCCACGCTCTCATGGGAGTCGTTTACCTACTGACTTGGGCCTGCATCGGACAAATGAACGTGCGTCGGGGCACAGACGCCGAAATCGATGCGAATCGCAACCTTCCTTAGTTGCAAACTGAGCCCGCTTCGCGTGCTAGAGTGGCCTACGTGTTCCTGGTAAATCCACCGCGCGGCTTTCCCACAAGAGGTCCTTGCCAGACGAGTCGTCGAGGGCGATCAGTTGGTCGATCATTCCTTGTGTGTCGCTCGCGGCGTGTTGCATGCGAAGCAGCCAAAGCGATTTCATCGTGCCGGTCGACTCGAATAACTCACCCGGCAAGCATGCTAGAATTCCTGCGGCCACTCGGCAATTGAGATCTTCGTTCGGCGAACTTGAATGCGCGTGCCGTTGATACGCGATTCGCAATGAGGCCAGCAGCAACGACCACGCGGTCTCTGGGTGTGGAGAGTTCTGTGTATCCGCGGTGAATTCTCTGACACGCGCCATCGAGAACCCAAACTCAGCGGCGTCGACCCTTTCAGGCAAGTAGCCGAGCAACATGTCGTTCCAACGTTCATTTCTACGGCGCATCCGGTTCAGAATGACAGCCTCCTCGACTCGCAGGCCGTGTCCGTACACCATTAAGTTCAATGCCCGGTTCCGAGCCTCAAGATGACCGGCAAGAACATTACGAACAACTGGACTCGCTTCGTCCAACCCGCGTTGTTGCTCGTAGCCGCAACAGACAGCGCCCCAAACGCGAGTCAACACTTCGGTAGTCAATATCTCTTCCAGCACCTCGCGGATTTCTTCCCACCGCGCAGCCATGTCGGTCGTCTTTGTGTATTGCAATTCGTACGAGAACGTTTTCAAGCTTCGCGCCCAGCGTTCCTGCCGGCAACGCGAAGCCGACCAGTACTGTTCTAGCCCGCTATCCGAAAGACGTTCGGCGTGCCCGATGATGGCCGGGCCGTTCGATGCCAGTATGGCGGCGAATTCAACAAGTTCGCGGGCGTGCATACGTTTTCAGTCCGATTCAATGTTGCAGATCATGATTTGAAGACAACTTCCACGTTTTCACACGGAGGATGCGAACTGAGAGAACGCAAACCGAACGCCAATTCGGCACTCCGTAACAGCACACCTCCACAACAGGATGCAACTCGTGTACTGGGAAGCAATTACGCGCATGGCGTGCGGAACGGGGTTTGTTGCCGAAACGCAACTCGTGGCGAATCGACCTCGTGCCGAGCGTCACCGAAGATGCTATTCGTCAACATCCGCTAGGATCACCGGCTCGTCTCAGACGAACCAGCGTTACCGGGCTCGGCAAACACGTGGTCCAGCGCACTCGCGAGATCGAGCCGCTGATAGCTCCGTTTTGTCGCCGGGTCATCGACCTTCACACCCGTCTTTTGCAGGATCGCGAGCATGGCTTCTGCGATGTTCGATCCGTCGGCTTTCCAGCTGTAGCCGCTTTTGGCGATGGCCTCGCGAAGCACGATCGCGGCTCCACACGCGACCGCATTCGACGACGAAGTCGCTGCGGCAGGGACGACGAGGTCCACTTTAGCATGGCGATCAAGGTAGACGACGTCTTTACCTTGGCGGACGGCCCCGATCGCGAAGCAATTCGGTTGGCTCGAGGGCCAAGAGATTCCGGTCGTGTAGTTATGGTTCCCAGTTGGAGCGCTTACCCAGATGCCAAGTTCTCGGAGTTTTGTCAGCTTCTCGTCGATTGCAGTTGCCACTGGTTTGTCGTGAGCCTGATCATCAACCGGAGCGAAATTGACGGTGGTGATCCGATATTGCTCGTGATGTTCGACGATCCATTGAAGCGCTCCGGCCAGCGTATCACCATCGCTCGTCTTGCAGTGGCAGCATTCCAGCCCTCGAATTACTGCGAGTTGATCGTTGAAAGCAACGCCCCGCTTGCCGCCATAGTTGAGTGACGAAGGAATGCCGATCGTCGATCCGTGATAGCCGCGGCCTTCGTGCTTTGGATCATCATCGCCATCGACACTGTCGTAGGTGACCAGCACCTTAGGCTGATCGCCATCCGACTTTGACCACTCTGGCATCGACAGCTTGCAACCGTCGTCGACCAACGCCAGCGTCTGTCCCTTTCCGAAAGTCAAGCGATCACCATAGGTTTCCCACGCCGCAATGATTCCTGCTTGCTTAAAACCGACCGGCTGAACTGGCTCGCCCGCAAAAAGCGACGAGCTCAACAGTGTAAACGCAATCAGAACCGAGATCGTTCTTCGGCAATCGACTGGAAATATACTTCCGCGTTCTGAATGGATGGGCCGATGTGTCATGGATTTAATCACTCCTTTGTTGACGCGATGCGGTGCATCACGGATGCTGTCGGTTCACGGATGCACCCAGACTACGGCACGCGGCCGCGCTTTTCAAATGGCCCGCATGATCCATGCCGTCGGAAATTCGAGCAGTTAGGGAATGGTATGACTACACTCGCAGGCAAGACGTTGTTCATCACGGGCTCGTCCCGTGGTATCGGCAAGGCAATCGCGTTGCGAGCGGCAGCCGACGGAGCGAACATAACTATCATTGGCAAAACAGCTGAGCCTCACCCAAAGTTGGCGGGAACCGTCTTTACGGCTGCAGAAGAGATCGAAGCCGCCGGAGGCAAAGCGCTGCCATGCGTGACCGATGTTCGGGAAGAAGATCAAATTGCCTCCGCCGTCAAGAAAACCATCGAGGCATTCGGACAGATCGATATCCTGGTGAACAACGCCAGCGCGATATTTCTCGCCGGGACAGCAGGCACGCCGGCGAAGCGATTCGACCTGATGCACTCTGTCAATGTGCGAGCGACATTTATGGCATCGCAGCACTGCCTGCCGCATCTCCTGAAGGTAGCGAACCCGCACATTCTGAATATGTCGCCTCCACTGAACATGGAAGCAAAATGGTTCGCTCCGCATGTTGCCTACACTATGTCGAAGTTCGGTATGAGCATGTGCGTGTTGGGGATGGCCGAAGAGTTGCGAGGGCAATGTGTCGCGGTGAACGCTCTTTGGCCTAAGACTGTTATCGCAACCGCTGCCGTTCAGAATCTGTTGGGCGGTGATGAAATGATTCGTCACAGTCGCAAACCCACTATCGTCGCTGATGCGGCCCACGCAATTCTCACTCGCAACAGTCGCGAATGCAGCGGCAACTTTTTCGTGGACGAAGAAGTGCTTGCCGAAGAGGGCGTCACCGACTTGGAACAGTACGCCGTCACGCCGGGTGAATCGCTGGTACCGGACTTCTTCCTGTAACGCAGGGAAGAGGTAGGACCGAACTAGCGCGTGGATTATGCAGCAAGGGACGATGTTGTATTGGATTCCAGAGGCGGCAGAAACATGATTCTTCTTCAACGACCGCGACCCAAAAGGCGGAACAGTGAACCATTCCACCTTGGATATGGTATCAGTCGAGTCGCGCCTGACACATTCGAAAACAAGTCGCCGCCGGTAGCCGGAAAAAGAACGTGCCGCAGTAGGCGATCCAAGCGAGGTGGTACGCGGCAACAAATCCGACAATATCCGACGGCGACTTACTCAAGGAGCGGGAAGCTCCCAGAACACCGATCTCTCAGCCTTTTACTTCTCGTTTCGAAGTACGAGGTGTTAAGACCATATCAGTGAATTCGCAAATCCCGTACCGATGAGTCGGCGGGCGATACCCAAAAATTGTTGGACAGGCGATGATATTTCGTAGATCGTGGTGCCGTAGGCACTTCGGCCAATCTGCATATCGCGCTCTGGTCGCGCTACCGGACTTTGGCCTCGCAACTTTGTCCACGCCGCGCGCGTCAAATTGCGCGCCCGCGCGCCCACTCGTGCGAAAGTGTGCAACCGGTCATCGACACATCTCCCAGCGCATGGATTGCGATCTGGCGTCAATATCGTCAGAATTGCAGACGATCGGGGACACCGGTAAGGAGACGTGCGATGCCATGCGTTCATTTAAAGAAGCTGTATCAGCTCTGTCAGGACGAGAGCGTTAAGATCAGCGGAGCCGATTTGGTCCACATCGTTTGCGAGCAATGCGGCGTTAAAGATGTATGCCCTTCGATGCTCCTGGAACACTTCGAGGTAAAGGAAGATCACGCTACGACGCTACCCAGTCCTGCCGAGCAATGAGAGTCGCGGTTATCTTCATGCCGCGCACGGCGTTAGTGCCAGCTGCGCTTCATCGGCCTCCGCTTCCTCGTCGACCGTCGCAATATCGAAGACGACGCACGTGACGTTATCGTGCGAGTCGTTCTTAAGCGCTTCCTCGATTAAACTCGCAACCGTCATTTGTGGACTGTCGCCGACGAGCAGCAGATCACGAAGCCGTTGATCGTCAACGACTCCGGTCAATCCGTCACTGCACAACAAAACCCGGTCCCCGGGAGCAAGATCGATGATCGTCAAATCAGGCAGTTGATCCAGCGGTTTTACTCCGACCGCGTTCGTCACGATATGACGCCACGGGTGCTGGCGAGCTTGCTCCGGCGTTAACATACCTGCGTCGATCGCAACTTGGACAAAGGTTTGGTCGACAGTCAGCTGCGTGAGCGTATCATCGTGCAAGAGATAGACTCGACAGTCTCCAACATGCGAGATGCATAATCTACCTTCGACAACGAAGGCCAATGCCACGGTCGCCCCCATTTGGCGATAGTCGGGAGCGAATCCCGCGAGTTCGACCATTTCACGTCGAGCGGTTTGGATTGCATTTCCAGTGATTGTTTGAATGGAAGGAACGTCGAAGCCAACTGTCTGACTAATCTCCGCGACCTTTGGAGCAACCGCACGAACTAGGATTTCTGCCGCTTCGGCACCACCGGGATGCCCGCCCACGCCGTCCGCCACC
Organism: Planctomycetota bacterium; assembly: GCA_014381825.1. Lineage (GTDB taxonomy): Bacteria > Planctomycetota > Planctomycetia > Pirellulales > Pirellulaceae. Next base: position 66,202 of record JACNKX010000152.1, on the reverse strand, counting down.
ATGAACACGCCGTGGTCAACATCCGCCATGCACCGATCTTGATTAGACGACCGATAGTTACCTTGAACCGACTGCGCCGCGGCTCGCAATGAACTCAATTTGACTGGCACGCGAACAGCCCAGAAATCTTGCAGACGATGTGCAAGACCGGGCAACCAAGCATATCTCGAAGCGTGAGATGACGGGCTCCGCGTGGCTGAACTTGGCGAGAAGGTGGCGACCATGATGCGCCTCCTTTCTGGATGGGCATGAGGTCGGGCAGGGCTTACGACTTACGGGGTAGTGCATATTGCATGCCACGCTCGGCGCGAATCAAGTCGAGTTGATCTAGTAGCGTATTCAGCAAGTAGATTCCCACGAAACTCGCGGACAATCTGAATACCAAGGCGCGCCTATCCGCTCGCCTGTGACTGACCGCGCGCCAATCAACAACTGACGCGCCTCGACAACGGGAGCTTCCGGGCGGTCTTCGCGTGCGACTTTATGATTTGATCTCAACCGGGTAGAACTCGCGCTGGCGTTTCCGATACTTCAGTTTTGCGAAATCGTGTGTTTGAATCGCCTCTGCGTCGACGTTGATGATCACTCCGGCGAACTTTTCAAAACTGGCTCGGAAGTGGGCGGCAGACTTTACGGCGATGTACTTCATCTTCTCGCATTCGATCCCAAGCGTGCGTGCGAATGCGGGGCCAAGCGGTTGCTCGTGCGCGGTAACAACGACGACGGACACATCATCCTGCTGCAGCCAAGCGGAACGTCCCATGTTGCCAGTCAGTCCGGCATACATCGGGCCGTCATAGGTGAAATCACCATCGGAAAGGGACATGACTTGGGCGTTCATGTCGACCGGCGGCCCCTGAATCGGATCCGACTTTCCGCCGACCGATGCGGCGATTCGTTTTCCAACGCCTGCCGCATGGGCTTGTTCGATTACTTCTGGATCGACGACGTACAGAACGACGGCGTCTGTGAGCTGCAGATCGAGAAACGTTCGGAGTATCTCCGTCGAGTCGCCAGGAGAGCCGCCGCCCGTGTTGTCGGCGTGATCGGCAAGCACAATTGGATACTCACCACCGGCCACGCCTTTCTCAATCGCTTCGCGCACCGATGTTGGAGGACATGACCAGCGATGACGATTCTCCCAGATCCAATCGCCCAACTCGTCGGCCGCCGCGCGAGCTAATGTCGAGTCGTCGTCGGCAACAACAATGACACTCGCACCCATGTCGGGAACATCAGCCCAGGGGAAGCCTGTCGCAACGGTCACTGAGAGAATTCCCTCGCGCAACTCCAAGTCGTGAACGCGACGGATCAATTCGTCCATGGGCGGGAGAGCCGTTACTTGGCAGGGCACATTCCAGAACAACGGCAACTGGCGGAGTGCCATCACCGGATTTACGTCACCGCTCAACGTCGCCACGATTAAATCGGCTGCCTCGCGCCCGCGTTCGGCCATGTCAATATGCGGATACGTATCAAAGCCGATGATCGCATCGGCTTGGTCGACGCGAAATTGCGAATGATTCCCGTGTAGATCCTGAGTTACGATGATCGGACGATCAGGACCCACGACTTCGCGAACCGATGCGATGATGTCGCCATCGCCGTCATCAATCCCTTCGACAACCATCGCTCCGTGCAAGTCGAGCAACACTCCATCGACTGCACCATTAGCCGACTCTTCATCTTTCAATCGCTGAAGGAATTCGTTCTTTAGCGATTCGTAGACTTCCCGAACGATCAAGCCGCTCGGGTAAGCAAACGTCCACAACAGCGGTACGACTTCAAATCCGTGTTTCTTCGCACCTTCGATAAACCCACCCACGCAAATGTTTGCGCCGGTGAAACGTTCGATGATTTGCTGCCCTCGAAAGAGCCCGAATCCCGACTCGAAGTCGTTCCGTGTTGTGGGCGTCTTCACGAACGTACTCGTTTCGTGCGAAATCCCACCGATGGCGATACGCATTTTGGTGCCTTTGTTTTGTTATGTAACTAGGGAATATGGTGTTGTTGAATGTTGTGGCCCGCATGCACGGAAACTCCGCATTGTCCGTGTGGCGCTTATCACCTAGAGAGTGATAGCTCCAATCTAAGCGATCGGTTTGTAGACCGTCTGTGGGTTGATTCCGGCTTCATCGAGTAACCTGCCAATTCGTTTGATTCGGTGTCGTTGCAGCTTGACCAATGGGGGTCGCACGTGTGCCGCGTCGAGCCGCCCGAGCAACACGAGAGCTTCCTTCATGCGATTGTGCATATTGACCAGTGGCGCGCGATAGAAGGCTAGCACGGTAGGGTAGATGCGATCGTTGATCGCCTGGGCGGCGTGTAAGTCGCCTCGTTGCACCGCCCTCCAGAGGCCAACTTGCAAGTTCGCAATGACGCTGCCAGCGCCCGACAGAAGACCGTCGCAGCCCATCGCCAACGAGCCAAGCAACCAAGCGCTGTGCGTTGAAAGAACGTTGACTCGGCGATCGAGCGAATGCAGCTCGCGGATGTGTCGTTCATGAAGCGGCGGGTCATTGCACCAATCTTTAATCGCGCAGATTGTTGGGATTCTTATGCACAGCCTCCGCAACGTCGCAATCGGATAGCCCAAGCCGCCAGCCAGCGGATATTGAAATAGAATCAAAGGAAGCGCCGACGCTTCCGCGATGCTTGACACGTGCGCAAGTGCCATCTTGGGGCATAGCTGTCCGCCAAACGAAAGAACTTCGGAAGGAAACACCAACAGAGCGCTCGCCCCTGCAGCCGTTGCCATTTTGGCAAGCCGAGCTGCGTCGCGACAGCTCGTTGTGCTGATGCCAGCCACAAGCGATGTCCCCGTACCTATTTCGTCGTAAGCGATCTCCAACGACCGCTTTTGTTCGTCATTCGTCAAAGCGTGGACTTCGGCCGCGTGGCCGTTCACCGCAATCGCAGACACTCCATCGACGCCGGCAAGATCGCGCAGATGACGACGGTACGCCGATTCATCGATCTCCAAGTCCGCGTCGAAGGGCATTAAACACGCCGGTATGACGCCGGTGGCTTGAAACTCATTCTCACGCATCGGAATTGCTTCATAGGAAAGAGGTGACGGAGTGAGAAGGGTTACTGCAGCAAACCGTGGGCCTTCAGGAAGGCGTCCGTCTTGCGAAGCGTGTCCAAGTAGAGATCGTGATCGAACATCAGGTAGCCATGTTTTCCATCTGGATGAACGTCCAACTCGCATTCGTTGCCAGCCTTCAGCATCGCGTTGCGAAAGGATAGTGCACCTGGAAACGGCGTGACCGTGTCGCCAGTTCCGTGGAATAGCAGGGTTGGCGGAAGGTTGGAACGGACATGATCGACCGGTGACAACTCTTGCCAGCGATCACCGATTTTCGCGTTGCCGTAACCTGCCTCTGACGTATCGATCACTGGAAAAAGCGGAATCATCGCGTTGGGAACGCAGGAGATGTTGACTGATTCGCCAGCTTCATCGACGCCATCAAATAGGGCGGTTGCAAGGGCAACATGTCCTCCAGCCGACGCGCCACTCACCACGATCTTGTCAGGATCGATACCCAGCGCGCCAGCATGCGACCGCACGTACCGAAGCGCGGACCGACCATCCTTCACGCAATCAAATACTGTTGTTCCTCGCTTCTGACTCAACAAACGGTATTCGAGACTGATTCCAACCATTCCCAGCTGAGCGTAGTGGTCAGCGAATGGGTACATCCGCCGCGGCTCGCCGCCTGACCAGCCTCCACCGTGAATAGTGATGAAGCACGGTCGACGGTCTTTCGGTTGGAGTCCCGCTGGATCGAAAATGTGCAAATGAAGATCCCGCTCGCCGATCTTTTTGTAGACGACTTTACGAGTCGGTTCGAGTGTAGCTGCAATCTTTCTGAGAGGATCGGGACGCTTTGTTGAGCGAGCGGACTTCTGATCGAGTTGCTCGAGCCACTCCAGCGATTGCTTTTGCCACGCGTCCCACATCGGACCTTTATAACCGTTCAGCCCGTGACCACCCGAAGGCAATTCTAATAACTTCGAGGAGACTTTGTGTGTTCGCAACGCTTTGTGGAAAAGTCGACTATTTTCGATCGGAACGGGCTTGTCATCCAATGCATGAGCGAGGAATGTCGGCGGCGTCTTCGAAGTGACTTGTTTCTCATTAGAGAACAACTCGATCAGGGCGTCGCTCGGCATCGCACCTAACAGATTGGTCCGCGATCCACGATGCGTCGTCCCGCCCATCGTGATCACGGGATAAACGAGGATCGTGAAGTCCGGGCGACAACCGAGTCGGCTCACCGGGTCGGCTGCATCGGCATCGCCTGTGTCAAAATGAGTTCCTGCTGTTGATGCGAGGTGTCCGCCAGCTGAGAAACCCATGATGCCAACGCGCGAAGGGTTAACATTCCAATCTTTCGCATTCGCTCGTACGGTTCGGATCGCTCGCTGTGCATCGAGAAGCGGCACGAACGGGCGACCAGCGGGCAGTCGATATTCCAACACGACGCCGGTGATTTCATGCTGATTCAACCACTTCGCGATCCCATGCCCTTCGCCGCCGGTCACCAAACCACCGTAACCACCACCGGGGCAAATCACGACTGCCGTACCGTTGCCTTTGTCAGCACGATGTAACGTGATCCACGAGTCGGCTTCCTCAAACTTCTCGCTATCGATCGGTGCGTGGTTATTCCAGAGCGAGATGCGTTGCGGGGATGTATCGGCGGAACCAGCCACCGCCGCGAAAGGAATTGTGAACATCGAGACTAAAGTCACAATCAACACGCGAATCATCAAAAGCTCCAAACGTTTCATTGAGGTAGCGACAAGGCGGGAAGGGGCACGCTGATCGCTCCAATATCGAGTACCCAACCTTGCAATGCAAGGAACGGTCGAGGCGGGCGTTGAGTTACGTTGGCGGGTTGGTCGCGCGGACTTGGCTCGGATACACTTGGATGCGACACTTCCGTTCTCCTCGTGTCCCCTTCTCAGCGATTGCTCCATGGAACCCACGTATTATCGAATCATTGCCTCGAAGGCGACGTTCGTCGAAGGTTGGCGAGTCGCCGGAAATCTATTCGAGTTTGCATTATTCTGCATCATCAAGACGTTTCGCCTGTCATTCTTGGCAACGTACGCAGTTACGAACGAGGGATTCAAGCGACTCGATTGGGACGAACTGCTTGACGATGTGCAAGCCTCTCTCCTGGCGATCCGTTCCGAGTTTGAGACGGCGGGGTTCCGCTACTGTTTCTGCTACTGTTATCCGACGCTTGGCTCGATGACGGCGACGGAGATGGTTTTACTGTCTGGCGATGGGAACAGCAACGTTTCAGTAAAGCACGAGCGGCATCAGTCCGGAACGTTCGTCAACTCGGTGATTACGACAACGATCATCTCAGAACTCTCCAACGGCAACTTCTTAACGACTTGTGATCGCCAAGACATCATGCCACCCGAGTTTCTGGGAGAACGCCACAAGAGATTCTCGGCGTCGCGTCTCGCTCAACGGCATATTGAACGGATCACCGAAGTATCACCTGCATATCCGATTTCGCTGCGTGATGATTATGAAGTAGAACGGCGCGTCCTCGATATCGAACAGCGGCTGTTTCAGCGCTATCTCGAACGTGGGATGCTTGCACCCTTGAGTGCCGAACAAGTCGAACGCTATCAAGCTCAATCGGAGCAGACGACTAGCACGACTTCACCGTCGCCGTCGGTGCCAGAATCGCCAGCAACGCCTGTCTACAGCGACACCGAGATCGTCGGTTTGTCGGACGAACATGTGATCGACGCAACACTTGCCGATGGCTCGCTGGACGTTCCGGTCTCTCGTTATCCCGGTGTCATTGCCGAGTTGGAAAAGATCAGAAACAAGAAAGGAAGTTGGCTCTCGGGTGCCGTGATCCTTGGCGTTTCGATAGCGCTCTTTCTGGGAGCAGGTGCAGCTCGGTGGGATTGGAAATTTGCTTTGCTGTTGATTCCGATCTTGCTGTTTCACGAAATGGGACATTTCGTTGCGATGCGGTTGTTCAAGTATCGCAACATGAAAATGTTCTTTATTCCTTTGCTCGGAGCGGCAGTCACGGGTCAGAACTACAATGTCGCTGGCTGGAAGAAGGCGATTGTTTCGCTCGCCGGTCCCGTTCCGGGAATCTTCGTCGGCAGTGTACTCGGAGTCGTTGCACTCGTCCTTGGCGACCAGGAGTTGCTGCTCGAAGCAGCTGCTCTGACCGTATTCCTCAACGCCTTTAACCTGTTGCCATTCTTGCCACTCGACGGCGGCTGGATCGTGCATGTCCTGTTATTCTCTCGCCACCATGTTCTCGACACGACCTTTCGGCTCCTTGCGGCTATCGCTTTGATCTTGTCGGGCTTGCTCGGCTTCAGGATCTTGATGTTCATGGGCGTCATGATGCTGATCGGTCTGAAAAGCGCCTATCGCGTGGCTCGCGTTTCCTCGGAGGTTCGGAACGCCGGAATCGACACTTCATCGCCCGATGGTCAGACCATCCCGATCGAAACGGCGGACGAGATCATCAGTCGTCTCGATGCAGCAGCTTCGCTTCCCGTTCTCGATCCCCTCAAGGCTCAACAGACATTGCAAGTTTTCGAGTCGGTTAACGCCCGTCCACCTGGTGTCCTCGGCACGTTGGCATTGACCGGCGTTCATGTCGGCTCTTTGGTAGTCGCGATCGTCTTCATTGCCACTTTTACTATTGCACAGCATGCAGATCTGGGCGACTTCATGCGCGCCGCAGCCACCGCGCCGCAGAACCTCTACGAATGTGGTACAGCCAAACAATGGCCGCCCGCGGCAGATCGATTGCCAGTGGGAACCGCCTCGACGGTCGTTGCAACATTTCCGTCAGTCGACGAGGCCGAAGCAGCATTTGGAGAAACGAAAGCGGCTGGGCACGAAGGAGTCCTTGTTACACATTTCGGCCCGTCTGTGCTCGTGACTCTCGACGCAGAGAGCGAACAGATCGATGCGTTTGTTGCACAGTTCAAATCGACGGGGGCTGAAGTCCAGATGGCGACAGCGTCTGAATCGCTCTTGATCACGGTGGATACCACGTTGCCCACCGGCAAGCAGGCCATCGCGTTAGAACAGAAGGCGAATGAGTACTTCTCCTTGCCGATCGAAATGGCGGCAATCCCTCCTTGGGGCGCCGCGGGACAACTGAGCGCGCAACAAGAACTTGCGCGGCGAACCTATAAAGAGCTAGTGGGCTTCAGCCCGTTTGACGACGAGAGATACGCCGAGATCTCCTCGCGGATGACGGAATCAATCAAGCAGAAGGACCAGGCAAAGACGCAAACGATCCTCCAAGAACAACGAGCGCTCGTACAGGAGTTGAAACAAAAGTACCACGAGAGTCTGCTCCTGCGCGACGACCTTGATAAAGCAGTGATCGAAGTCTACTCACGACAACCGCAGAAGCCAGATTGGAGTGAGTTCGCACCCGACGTATTTGATTTAGACAGGGCGTTCGAAGAGTTCGTAGATGACGAGACCGAATCGACGAACGACGGTAAGGCCAAACTGCTCGCTGCGCAAGCCGAGTGGCGCGATTCGCTTCGCTCGTGGCAAATCGAACTGGGATCACACATGGGTCAGTTGCCGTTGGAGGGCGATAGCCCCGCTCCGTCAGCGTGCGGCATTATTGGCGGTGGTGGCGTAGAACGAACTGGTTTGATGCTGCGGTTTTGGATCAACTTCAACCAGCCCGATGACGGTGCGGTCGCGATCGCGAACTGGTTATGCGGTTACGACTGCTTCGATGTGAAATACGCGTTCGGCTATGACGAGTGAGCGAGTTCACGAGATCGGTGGCCCGCTGATTGGAGTAAGTGTCTCGTTCACGGCGAATTCTCACCCACCGTTGCTTCGAAAGATTCGCTTTCCGTTCGTAAGCTGTTTGACTGCCAACGCTTTGTGTCCCATGATGCGCAGTGCGCTACGATGTCAAGATTGACGACCTGGTAACGAATAACGCTTGACTCAACTTTGTTACTGAGTAGGGGAGTATTAAATGACCACGATCTTTCTGGTCTGTGCCGTCGTTGGCGGAACGATATTGGCGTTTCAATTTGTGATGACGTTCGCTGGGTTCGGTGATAGCGAATTTGACATCGGTGACGATCTTCCAGATTCGTTTGATACGGCGCTGGATACCGACGCGTTTGACGGCGACCTCAATGTGAGCGACTCTCACGGGTCGACAACGATGTTTGGCGTTCTGTCGTTCAAGACGGTAGTCGCTGCGATGACTTTCTTTGGAATTGCCGGAATGGCCGCCGAAACTGGCGGAATGTCGCGCCCGAGTCAATTAACGATCGCGATCGTTGCCGGATTTGGTGCCTTATACGGCGTTTACTACTTACTGCGAAGCGTCTATCGACTCGCTCAATCTGGCAACCTCCGCATTTCCAATGCAATTGGTCGAACCGCTACGGTCAATATTGCCATTCCAGCCGCCAACGATGGGCAGGGCAAAGTCCAAGTGAAAATCCAAGATCGATTGGAAGAGTTTGCCGCAGTGACAACTGCGGCGGAAAAACTTAGTTCGGGAGCTAAGGTTGTTGTAGTAAGTGTTGTCAGCGGAAACACGCTTGAAGTCGAACCGCTGGTCGAAGAGGCAGAAGCGACTGTCTGAATGGTTAACGTACATCGCCATAGAGTGTCATCACTGGATCAGGAGATCACAACATGCAATCAATTACCCTCTTAGGCGTTTCGCTGAATGACCCTTGGGTTCCGTGGGTTGCTGGCGGTGTATTTGCGCTCATGGCTATTGGTGTCATGGTTGTGATGCTGATCGCGCGATTCTACAAGCGCTGTCCAAGTAATCGCGTGTTAGTAATTTATGGACGGACGGGCAAGGGCAAAGCATCACGGACGATTCACGGTGGCGCTGCATTCGTAGTTCCGCTGATCCAAGACTATGCCTACCTCAGCCTGGAACCGATTCAAATCGAAGTGCCTCTACGAGGCGCTCTGTCGGCAGAAAACATCCGGGTTAATGTACCGAGTGTTTTCACGGTCGCCATCGACACAAAGTCCGAAGTGATGCAAAACGCTGCAATACGCTTGCTCGGACTGTCGGTTGGCGAGATCCGCAAGCAGGCGGAAGAAATCATATTCGGCCAACTGCGTCAAGTTCTCGCGTCGATGGGAATCGAAGAAATTAACCGCGATCGCGATACGTTCCTGCAACACATTCAGAATTCGCTCGAACCGGAATTGAGCAAGATCGGATTGCAGCTGATCAACGTGAACATCACCGACATCACCGACGAATCGGGCTATATCGACGCGATTGGTCAGAAAGCAGCTTCCGAAGCGATCCAGAAAGCTCGCGGTGACGTCGCCGATAACCTGCGGATGGGCGAGACGCGTGTAGCGTCGGCTGAGCGTGACAAGTCGATTCAAGTTGCTAACTCCGTCCGCGATCAATCCATTGGTACCCGCGAGGCTCAACGCGATGAGGCCGTTCGAGTTGCCGACTTGGAAAAGGAACAGGTCGTTGGCGAGAAGGAAGCGGCCTTTGAACGTGAGGCCGCCGTTAAGGATGCCGAACGACAGATGCGTATTAGTGTCGCCGATGCCGATGCCGTAGCCATCGAGGGAGAAAACGAATCGCAGGCGAAGATCGCTGCCTCGCAAGCGGAACTTGCCGTAAAGCGGGCTGAAGCGTTTCAACTGGGTGAAGGTCGGAAGAAGGAAGCGGAAGCTGCAGTTCTGGAAGTCCAGAACCGCGCAATGGCCAAAGCAGCTGTCGCCGAGGCCGAGCGGATCGAAGCCGAACAACGAGCTCAACTGGAAGCGACGGCCAAGGCCGAAAAGGCAAAGATGATTGTCGATGCCGAGGCGGGAGCCGAGCGCATCCGAATCAATGCTCAAGCCGAAGCCGATGCGGTGTTCGCGAAGCTGGACGCGGAAGCTCGCGGTCAGTTCGAGATCTTGGCCAAGAAGGGCCAGGGATTGCAGCAGATCGTCAGTGCTTGTGGTGGCTCGAAGGAAGCCTTCCAGATGTTGATGTTGGAACATCTAGACAATCTCGCCGAAGCATCATCCAAGGCAATCTCGAATATCAAGTTCGACAAGATCGTTGTTTGGGAGAACGGTGGCAAGGACGGTCGGACAAATACCGCTGACTTCATCAGTGGGATGGCCAAGACCTTGCCCCCCATGATGCAAGTCATGAAAGACATCGGCGGCATTGAGTTGCCCGAGTCGATGATCCGGTTCGCCGGCGATCCTGCCTCCGACAACGGCAAGCCGGCCCCAGCATCGCCTGAATAAGGCAACTAGCACAACTATCCGATGTCGGCCAGTGTGAGATGTTTGTTTCGCGCTGGCCGACTTTTTGCGCGGACATGCTTCTTTCCGCATCGCCCGATTGCCAAGAGCACACGCCTAACGACCGTCGCTGATCGATTTCGTAAGTGCCTTGAGTTCAGCAACGATTGCCGGATGCTTTTCAGCCAAGTTGGTCTGCTCGCCGAGATCCGCTTCCAGATCGTAAAGTTCGTCGACCTCTTTACGCCCCTTATCTTGAGCGTAGCCGGGAACTTGATGCTTTGATTGAAGGTACTTCCACTTGCCGCTGCGTACACCGTTGCCCTGATAGAAGTACGTATTGCGATTGCCTTGTTCGCTGCCGCCGAGCAAAAGTTCCGTCTGATCGACTCCATCGATCACGCGGTCGTCGGGCACTTTGTAACCACCGAGGGCCGCGAACGTAGGCATGAAGTCAATCGTGGCGAAGATTGCGTCGGAGACTCGCGCGGCGGGAACCTTCCCCGGCCAACGTGCAATGCAAGGTGCTCGCGATCCGCCCTCGTAGCATGATCCCTTCCCTTCTCGAAGTGGGCCTGAGTCACCCCAAAAGATCGAGCCTTGGGGATGCCCCTTCTTTCTGTTGGTATAGGCTGGCTGATTCCAGGGACCGTTGTCCGTCGTGTAGATGACCAGCGTGTTGTCGCGTAAACCAAGTTCATCGACGGTATCGAGCAATCGACCGGTTTCGTAGTCGAACTCCTCCACGACGTCACCGTACAAACCACCTTTGGACGTTCCTTTGAATTTGTCGGAAGCGTCGATAATGGTATGCATCATCGTGTGGGCGACGTACAAAACGAATGGCTTCTTCTCGTCGCGACCGCTTTTCAAATACTCGATCGCCTTGTCGGTGTACAGTCGAATCAGGCTACCCATGTCTTGCGTCGTGCCGGCCGGTTCGTTGTTCTCATGAAAAGCAACGCGCCCGCCATCGTTCGCACCAAGCGTGCCGAAGTAATAATCAAAGCCCTGTGCGTTCGGCATTCGATCGATGATTGGCTTGCGATTCGACACATCCCACTTCCCGATGCAAGCGGTTTGATAACCGATAGGGCGAATCAGTTCGGCGAAAGTAATCTCGTCGGCAGGCATTCCCCAGCCCTTGCTTCGGACTGGATATCGTCCCGTAAGCAACGCGGAGCGGGATGGCCCACAAACATGCTGGGAATAGAAGTTGGTGAACCGTGTTCCCTCGCTGGCGAGTTGGTCCATTCGTGGCGTCTTGTTTGTCTTCGAACCGTAACATTCCAAGTCGCCATAGCCTTGATCGTCGGTGAAGATAATGAGGATGTTCGGCTTGATGTCGCGGGCATCGCCCGACTTTGTCTCCGCCGCTAGAAGATTCTTGCAGCCGCTGGCAAGTAGTATCAGGCTTACGGTAATTGTTAGGTGTCTGACCATTCTTGTACTCCACGGACGCGTTCTACTCACTCCAAGAGGGAGATCAGAGGTCAGTGTAGTTGTTGCCAGATAGAGCGTCCAACGATTCATAATCGACAGGAGGGATTTTGCTTTGTTTATCCTGCGAGGCCGCGTCGCTAAGTCGGAGCAGTCGTGGATGTCGACTATGTGTCGGACGACCAGCTTAACGAGTTCACTCGCTGAACTTACGCAAGGCGGTCAGATTTGGGATAGCCATTTTCAATTCGCTGATCCCGTTCTCTGTAACTTTCGTGTCGACCGCGAACAACCACCGAAGCGTCGGCATATTCTTCAAGTGCCTCACTCCCTCGTCGGAAACATCCGTCCCGCAGACGTTTAACCACTCAAGCTGGGTGGACCTGGCCAGTGCCTCTAGCCCCTTGTCTGTGATTTGGGTTCGCTCAAGATACAGATAAGGTACATGACGGATATCTTGCATGGCGGTGTCCGAGATAATCGTATCACTGAGCGTCAATACTCGCAGCTTTGGCAACCCGCGTAGTCTCTTCAGTTCGTGGTCGGTGACGTTCGTCCCTGATAGCTTCAACACATCGAGGCTGTGAAATCCCTCAACGGTGGACAGGCTTGCGTCGCTGACATCGGTATAACCTAGATCGAGCCACGACAAATGGGCCATTCCCCTCAGAGTTTTCACGCCCGCATCGGTTATGCGAGTGCCGCTTAGATCCAGCCTGCGGAGCGGGCACTCTTTCAGGTGTTCGAGTCCCGTATCGCCGACTTTCGTGTTCTCGAGGTGCAGGTTGGTCAGATGCTTGAGCTGGGCCAAGTGACTCAAGCTGTCGTCTCCGATTTTCGTGTTGTTCAGCGCAAGCCAACTCAGCCCGGCGAGAGCAGGCAAGTGCCGCAGCCCAGCATCCGTGATTGGCATCCCGGTCAGATCTAGTGCCCCGAGTCGCCTCAACTTGGCAAGATGCTTCAGCCCAGAGCCCGTGACAGCTCCCTGGCTAGGCTCATACACGCTGCCTAAATGCAGCGATTCCAGGTCCGGCATGCGCTCTAAGGCGACGAGACCTTTGTCCGTAATGTGTGTGTGGTTCAGGAAGAGCTCTCGGAGACCCGTGAGGCCATTTAGTCCAGCCAGTCCGGAATCGGTGACCTTTGATCGAGTGAGGTTTAGTTTGCGAAGGTTGGTGATTCCGTTGAGCAATTGCAGTTCAGCGTCTGTGATCGTCGGGTGTCCAATGCTCAGTGACTGGAGGTTCGGCAAGTGATCGAGCCGATCCAAATTGGCACTCGGAACTGTCACGCTGATCGTCAGATGATTCAAGTTGGACAAGTGCCCAATGATCTCTTCCGTAATATCACGATCTTCGAGTTCGACCGTTGTCGAATTTTGAAAGAAGAGCGAAGCGGATGAGACCTTCACTCCGAGAGTTTTCAGAGCCGCAATGCTTGCCTGATGCGCCTCGGTCAATTCGCTTTCTGCCTCGGCGGTCCTTCCTCCTTTGTCGTCGGCATAGATCGATCCGCCGAATACTAAGAGCAGCGCTAAGGCGTACGATCTCATGAGTGATTCCCGAGGAGCAGTTGTCTGACCGTCAACCATTCGCGGGTCGAGAGAATTCACTCAAGATCGGAAACAGCCAGCGTCCAGCGATAAGTTCTATTATTGAACTTCGGCTGCCTGACGACAAGGGAAAGCCCTCCGTCTCTCGCAAGTTGTTTGTCGGTGCGGCTCAGGATGACCCATCACTCAGGGTCGTTCTCGCTCGCGAATCTGCGTCCGTTTTGACCTGACATATTCCGCCTCGATCCTACTCGCGATGTCCGCATGCTTGGCGAACCACCTTTGGGCTCTGGTCAAGCAGGGGGCTACCGTTCCGCTGGGGTCATGAAGAATCTTTCCGTTCGAGAATGGCCAACAGTTAATTGGACCATCGCCGAGAAGGTGTCCTTCAAGTCCATCGTACGTTTCCCAAGCAATGTCGATTCGTATGCCATGTAGTTCGCCCTTTACCTTGAGCTGCCATCTATTGTCGCTGTCAATGTAGGGGCTCTCGCGGCAATCGTCGTGATCATTTGGAAAGAAGATATTGAAGTCGATGTCTGACTCAGGACGCTCGCTACCCCACGCCACGCTACCGATCAATACGATTGCACATTCATCGTGATACGAGTTGATATCCTTGACAAGTTCAGGAACGATATCTTGTTGCAAACTCATGACACGTTCACCGCGGTTCGCATCGTGCCCCAGCTGGAAACCCGAACAGTCGTTAACTCGCGTCGCCTTCGTTGCTGTAGTCGTCGCTCAAGCGAAGTTCATCACGGTCGTCTTCTTTACGACGGCGATGTAAGTAGAGCTTGATCGGAACTTCGCCAAAGCTGAGTTGATCGCGGAAGACACCAAGCAAGTAGCGTTGGTAAGTTGCAGTGAATCCTGCCGGATTGTTGCAGATTAACACGATCGTTGGCGGCTCCGTACTGACTTGCGTCGCGTAATAAACCTTCGGAGGGTGTTGATGTAACATCGGCGGTGGATTGTGCTCTAGAGCGCGATGCACGAGCCGATTCAACTCGCCTGTTTTGACTCGCTGCCGAGACTGTTTGAACAGCATCTGCGTGTGATTGACGAGTGCCTTCACGTTCTTGCCCGTTTCGCCGGTCACAAACGCGATGGGAACGTGCCACATCGTTCTGAAGGTGTCGCGCAAGTAGCTGACCCATTTCTCGGTCGGCATTTTCCCTTGCATGAGGTCCCATTTGTTGACGACAAACACACACGGTTTGTAGTTGTCCGCGATGTATTTGATGAGTTGTTTGTCGACCTTGCTGATTCGCTCGGTGCAATCGAAGAACATCAAGACGACATCCGCGCGGCGAATGCTGCGTTGAGCGCGATGAGCGCTGTAGAACTCGATGTCCGTTCGAACACTCTTGCCGCGTCGCAAGCCTGGAGTATCAATCGCGATGATGACTTTGCCATCCATGTCGAATCGAACGTCGACACTGTCGCGCGTCGTGCCGGGAATCTCACTAACGATCATCCGCTCGGCTTGCGACAGCGTATTGACGAACGTGCTCTTACCAACGTTCCTGCGCCCAACAATGGCGACTTTAATCGGCGGATCTTCGTCGGCGAGTGGATCAACATGCTCTGGTTCCGGCAGGCGATCGAGAATCATGTCGAGCAATTCGTCGCGATTGCGATTTTCCTTGGCGCTGACTCGCACCAGCTTGCCTCGACCGAGCTTGTAAAACTCATAGGCCTGTGCGTCGAACGTCGCGTCGTCAGTCTTGTTGGCGACGCAGATGATAGGTTTATCGACGTAACGCAATCGCTTCGCGACGTCCTTATCCAGCGGCATTAATCCGGATCGCGCATCGACGACGAACAGAATGACATCAGCGACTTCCAGAGCGAGTTCGATTTGGTCGTCGATCTCTTTGGTCAGATTATCGACGTCATTGATGCCGATTCCCCCGGTATCAACCAGCTCGAAGTACCGTTCGTCCTCCTCCATTAAGTAGGTCACGCGATCACGTGTCACTCCTGCAACATCATCAACGATGGACAATCGCTTCCCGGCTAGCCAGTTAAATACACTGGACTTACCGACGTTAGGACGACCGACAATGACGACTTGTGGTACGCTCATCGTAGTGTTGGAATCGTAGCGCTGGAGGTTGTAGGAAGTTGAAAGGAACGCGAGCCTTTCATCATAGTTAGGCATTCGCCATTGCGACAGGCGTCACGATGCCCCTCATCGCTAGGCGTTACCCAGGACCTTATACTGTGCCGTCGCCCCTTTAATGTGGCTATGTACATCGTGGCGTTACGGAGCAGCCGATGGACGAGACGGATACTTCGATTGACCGAATCAAGCGAATTGTTGTCCAGCGACTGGAGTCGCTCGGTCGCGCGGGCGTAACACAATTGCCGCGTCGAGCGGCGACCGCGATCGAAGCTTCGTCGCCGCAACCAAAACCTACAACAGCCGAGCCGACTCGCGCTGTCAAACAGGAAAGTACCGACGATATGAAGACAGGACGCTCGAAGGACAAAGCTACAGGATTGGCCGTCGTCCAGAAGGAAGTCGCCGCGTGTACCCGTTGCGAAGAGTTGGCCTGCTCGCGCACGCAAACTGTCTTTGGCGTTGGCGATCCGAAGGCGAAGCTCTGCTTCTTCGGCGAAGCTCCCGGAGCCGACGAGGATCGCCTTGGTGAACCTTTCGTTGGCCGTGCGGGAAAGATGCTGAACGATATTATTCAAAAGGGAATGGGGCTGGAGCGATCGGACGTTTACATCTTGAACGTCCTCAAATGTCGCCCGCCAGGGAATCGCAATCCCAGTCCCGAAGAATCCGCGAATTGTCGTGAGTTCTTTGAAAGACAACTTGAAATCATCAACCCTAAGTTTATCTGTTGTCTCGGAACGGTCGCCGCACAAAACTTGCTCGAGACGAACATCGCCGTGGGCAAGCTTCGCGGGAAGGTTCACGAGTATCGAGGCGCCAAGGTTGTCGTGACTTACCATCCGTCGTACTTGCTCCGAAACCCAAGTGCCAAGAAGTTCACGTGGGATGACATTCAGCTGTTGCTGGGTGAAATGGGATTGCCCGTGCCAGAGCGGACGGATCGCTGATGTCGTGAGACTTAAGCGTCCGAAACTCTCGCAATAATCGCTACGAGGAGCGAGCCATGTTAGTCGGATACGTTAGTGATGAACGCTATGTCGCATTGCCCGACGTGCTAGTCGAGTTCGAGAGCGACTCGCAGAACCTTGAAGTTCGTTCACGAGCTTCGGGAGCTGTCTACGCGGATATCGAGCCCGGCGAATACTTAGTGACCTTGGCGAAGAGCGGCTACGGCTCGAAACGAGGCAAGATCGTCGTGTCCCCGGAGACTCCCCACCAGTTTCGACTGCTTAAAGATTCGTTGCTGGGCTATGCGTGGCCGAAGTGGGTGCAATCCGGTGAGAAGGCAGAGTTTCGTGTCCACTCCGATGAACAATACAAGTTGTCGCTCTGGCGCTATGGCTGGAAGAAAGAGTTGGTGCAACCGATCGGTTGGTTCGACGAACATGGACCTCGAGCCACCGTCCAGATCACACCCGATGGCGATTATACGCAGACCGGTGTGCAGTGGAATAAGTTCGGTTACAGTTGCCCGCACCACAAGCAATACATCGAGGCTCCCGAGCGAAGTGGCTTGTATTACTTCCATGCGAAAGGCGAATCGGGCAAGTTCTTTTCGTTCCCTTGGATTGTCGCCCCTGCCCAGCCAAACGCATCGACGGCCGTATTGCTGTCGAACATCAACTGGAACGCATACAACAATTTCGGCGGCCGCAGCAACTACATCCATCCGGACACGTTTCCGCCAACGCCGACGGTAAACGCGCGGATGGAACTGCGGCGATACACCGACCCAGATCATCTCAACTACGACACTACCGACTACGATCCGTTGTCTTTTGACCGTCCCGAACCGATTAATCACATTCCAGAAGATGAAGAAATAACTGGCCCCATCGAAGGCCGCGCCCCATGCCACATCGCGCCCACCGAATGGAGATTGCTAGGTTGGCTGGAACGGGAAGGGCTTGCCCACGACGTTTATGCGGAAACACAGTTGCACTTCGATACGTTAAACCTCGATAACTACAAGCTGTTGATTATCAGCACGCATCCCGAGTATTGGTCGAGCGAGATGTATTTTAAGCTGAAGGCTTGGGTCTTTGAGCGAGGTGGTCGCTTGATGTACTTGGGCGGGAACGGTTTGAATTGTGACGTCGAGTTTATCGACTCACAGACCTGCATCTATCGCAATGACGATTCCCGAAAGCTGACCGCAGAAGGCAGTAAGTACGAGAGCCGCTTCCACCTGCGACAGGAATCCGAGGCGAACTTGCTCGGCGTGGTTTACGACGAACGCGGCATCATGACGGCCGCACCGTACGAAGTCGTCGACGATTCTCATTGGGTGTTCGAAGGAACAGGGCTGGCCAATGGCGATACGTTCGGCCATGAGAGCCAACACCAGCGCATTCCGGGTGGTGCGTCCGGTCACGAAACTGACAAGATCTCGCCCTCCTCGCCGCCTGATACCAAGCTTCTCGCGCGAGGGCTCAATCCGGGCGAGGGTGGTGCCCACATGGTGATTCACGAACCGGGCAATGGTGCCGCAGTGTTCTCCGCTGGTTCGATCAACTGGCCCAGCTCACTGCTTGTTGATGAGCAGGTCTCAAAGATTACGGCAAATGTTGTAAGACGCTTCGCGAGCTAATCGCTGGCGAACTCGCGAGATACCTATCGCGGGCCGCGCGGTTGATTCTTGGCAACATGTTGACATTGTGCCACGCAGAATCGCGCAAGCGTATGTCGTCGGCTTACCCTCACGAACTACCGCGTGTACCTGCACTTACGTCTGCGCAACCCGCTCGCAAACACGCGTTGGCATTCGAATTGCCTTCTCTGAGAGATCTCGTCCGATCCAGGAGATCTCGTCATGCCGCGCGCAAAATCTTTGCCGTTCAGTCTCGTCCTATTTGGTACGCTCGCATCACCGCTATTCGCGGAGGCAAGCGATCTGGTCGTTGTTTGGCTGAACGACGGGCGTATGCTCGCCGGTGAAGTCGATCCTCGAACGGACGCCGAACGGTTGTGGTTGCGATCAAAGTCACCGACATTCGTTGTTGCGACGTCAGCCGACTGGGAGCACATCAAGGCAGTAAACGCGAACGGCGAGCGATTGCCCGTCGAAGCATTTTCGCAACGAGTTGATGAGTTCCGCCCGAAGCAGCCCGCTGCGAATGTGTTGCCAGTACCGGCTCGTACGACGAACGTGAACGAAACGACGGTCGTAACTCGCCCGACTTTACAGCGCAATGCCGCTACACGAGTTGCCTCGCTGGATGTCGAAGCTCGCGTCGCGAACTGGGATCAAGATGCGGCGATCGATGGCGTCGAAATCCGTGTCTTTCCGAGAAACACATTTGGTGAAATCATTCCGGTCTCAGGTCAAGTCACCGCACAGCTACTGGCTCGTAATCAACTCCCGGCACACGATAGAAATGCGTTCCCAAAACTCGGACGATGGTCGATACGGGCGGACACGAGCGACTTTGGTGCGTATGGTGCGCTCTATCGATTGCCTTTCCGCGGCAAGCATCCTGACGAAGAGTTTTCACTGGAACCACATGGATTAGTGGAAGTATCGTTCTACGTCCACGGACAAGGTCGATTCGCATCCGATGCGACGATCTTATTGCGGAGATTCAATCCGATTCGCCGGGATATCCAGAGGCACGCGACAGATCGAGATCCGTAGTCTCCGCATCGCCACCACTGTGATCGTCGTGCCTGAGCGTCTCTAATAGACGATTCTCTGAACTTAACGGCTCGAACAGTTACTCGCAACGTGTCGGCTAGGATGGCGAAACCAGATAGCAAGTGGAAGCAAGCTCTGCGGCGCCGCGTATTGGCGTGGTTTCGTGCGAACGCCCGTGATTTACCTTGGCGACGCACTCGCGATCCGTATCACGTGTGGATCAGCGAGATCATGCTTCAGCAGACGCAAGTTGTCACCGTGATCCCGTACTTCGAACGGTTCATCGCCGAGCTTCCAACGATCACGGATCTCGCCTCGGCCGATGAAGATCGAGTACTCAGGTTGTGGGAGGGACTGGGTTACTATCGTCGCGCGCGGCAACTTCACAAGGCGGCACGAGCGATTGTCGACGAGCATGGCGGGACCTTTCCTCGCGACGCGGAATCTGTGAAGGCGCTTCCCGGTGTTGGGCGCTACACTGCTGGGGCCATTCTTTCGATCGCGTTTGATGCCCGTGAACCGATCTTGGAAGCGAACACCATCCGTGTTTTCAGTCGTTTGATCGCATATCAACACGACACAACAAGCAGCGAAGGCCAGCGAGTTCTGTGGGGAGCAGCCGGAGATTTCTTGCCTAGGAAACATGTCGGCGATTTCAATCAAGCAATGATGGAGCTGGGCAGTGAAGTGTGTACTCCTCGTGAGCCAAGCTGTGAGGTATGCCCCGTAGCAATGCTTTGTCCGACCCGGGCAAAGGGCTTACAAGATGTAATTCCGGCCCCCAAGAAGAAGACCGACTACGAAGATGCCTTTGAAGCTTGTGTCGTCGTCTGGCGAAACGGCAAGGTATTACTTCGAAGATGCCGCGAGGGGGAGCGATGGGCTGGGTTGTGGGACTTCCCACGTTTTGCAATCAAAGCAAAGCGGGGTGCCAAGTTGCATCGCGAGCTAGGCGAGAGTGTTCGACGGCTTACCGGCTACGAAGTCGCCATCGGCGAGCGACTCACAACGATCAAACATGGCGTCACACGTTTCCGCATTACGCTGAGTTGTCATCATGCCGAGCATTTATCGGGGCGCGAAACGAAGGGTGAATTTGTCTGGATTCGACCAGCTCAAATTGAAGACTATGCCCTCAGTGTCACGGGGCGAAAAGTGAGCGAGCGGATCGCCACTATGCTGCTGGTGGAGCCGGAATAGCGACGTCGCCTGCCGTGGTGATCGAGAGGCCCCCGGAAGCTCGCAGATCGACGCGATAGGCCTTTCCCTTTTTCACTTTGATCGAGGGGGCTTCGCCGTGTACGGCGCGAATGCCCAGTTCACTTTGCATCGCGTCGTCGTTGGCGACTTCCCAAAAGTCGCCCCAGATCTTCTTCTCGAAGTCTGACATCTCACCGCCTCGACCGTAGACTGCTGGACGCGCACCAGCTTCGTCCAACGCGAAGCCATCGCGAGGCTCTTGCATTTCTCCGAAGACTCGACGGAAAAGAACAAGCGAAGTCGCGCGATCGATGTCCGCTTGCTCGACATATTTGTCATCAAACTTGACGACCCAGCTGTCGACGTACAGGATTTCACCTTTGATTTCAAAGTGTTTGGGCATGCCAATGGGGTCGCCATTGCCGTTGATCTCTTGAAAGTCGATCTGGGTGAGCGTGGTGTCGGTTGCTTCGTCCTTCGTTTGATCGACGACGCTGATCAGCGCCATACGATGATCGACCTTTAACAGCCGCATTGCGGCATCGAGTCGCTCGATTTCCATTTGTTGTTCAGCGACTTCATCGCTTAACGCTCCGATCTCTTGCTCCTTGACGCGGATCACGGCATCTTTCGCTTCGATGTCCGCGCGTGCTTGAGTTAATGCCTCGGCGGCTCGCTTCGCTTCCAGTTCCGTTGCGTTGTACGTGTTGTACCCGTACCAACCTCCGACCCCTACGCCGCCAACAAGTAGGGTGGCGAGCAGGGTGCGTACCGCGCTCGTGACGATTGACACCTTTTCGATCAACGTCGTGTTGGC
The DNA here is from genome assembly GCA_014381825.1 of Planctomycetota bacterium. GTDB lineage: Bacteria > Planctomycetota > Planctomycetia > Pirellulales > Pirellulaceae. Next base: position 45,137 of record JACNKX010000152.1, on the reverse strand, counting down.
CATCGTTTCGCTTCCTAAGAACGCCAGAGAATCGTTTGAACCGCCACCGCCTACACTTTTCATTCGGCGTTCACAATTCTATCTCAACACGATCCTGGGCCGAAGACGAATTGGATTCGAGAAAGCTTAGCGATTCGACAGAGCGTACCGTCTATAGCAATTATCGGCCCAGCAACGTGCGAACCGCTGCACCAATATCTGGCTGGGACATCAAGTGCTCGCCGACCAAAATGGCGTCGACGCCTGCGGCTTCGAGCATTACAGCGTCCTCGCGACTGTGAATTCCGCTCTCGCCAACGAGAACACACTCGTCGGAAACCTTCTCACGCATTCGAATCGTGTGATGCAGATCAACTTCGAACGTTCGAAGGTCGCGATTGTTGACTCCGATCAGTGTCGCGCCGGCGTCAAACACACGAGTTAGATTCGCCGGCTCGTACAATTCGACGAGAGGGGTCATTCCCAGTTCAATCGCTTCGTTATGAAGCTTTCTAAGATTGCAGTCGTCGAGGCACTCGGCGATCAGCAGGACTGCATCCGCTCCGGCGACACGAGCTTCGAGCAATTGATGTGTGTCGAGAATGAAGTCTTTGCGGAGGACTGGCAAACTGACGGCAGCGCGAATGTCTCGCAGGTACTCAAGACGGCCTTGGAAGTATTGCTCGTCGGTCAAGACGCTAATGCATGAAGCACCGTTTTCTTCGTACGTCTTTGCGATCTCGACTGGATGAAAGTCCTCGCGGATCAACCCTTTCGACGGGCTTGCCTTCTTCACTTCGGCGATCAGCTTAATTGGCCCGCTGGCCGCCAATGCATTGAAGAAATCTCGAGGTGGCGGCGCGTCCGCGATCCTCGTGCGAAGTTCAGCCTCCGGGCAAAGCTCTTTGGCACGAAGAATCTCTTCTCGTTTCGTGGCAACGATCTTGTCGAGGATGGTAGGCAAGTGTTATTCCTGCGCGTTTGTCGTTTAACCCTGTCGCATCGCGACGGTTGAACTGCTAACCTTCGCGATGCGACAGGGTTCAACGAAGTGACGGGCGATTACTTAGTGCTTAAAGTGTCGACGTCCCGTAAAGATCATTGGAATTCCGACTTCGTTGCACGCGGCGATGACTTCGTCGTCTTTCTTCGAGCCACCGGGTTGGATGATCGCGGCGACGCCAGCCTCCGCGGCTTTGTAGATGGAATCCGGGAACGGGAAGAACGCGTCGGACGAGAGGACCGATCCAGCGACGCGGTCACCCGCTTTGCGAATTGCGATCTCGACCGAGTCGACACGGCTCATTTGCCCTGCGCCCACCCCACACAAGGCTTGGTCTTTTGATAATGCGATTGCGTTTGATTTGACGTGGCGGCAAACGGCCCAGCCAAATTGCAACTCGGCAAGTTGTTCGTCGGTTGGTTGGTTGTCAGTGACTACTTTCCAGTCTTCATCGGGATCGGGCTGCGTGTCTGCATCTTGTACGAGCATTCCGCCCTCGATGTAGCGATACTGACGGTGTGCCCTGGCTTCGTCTAAACGCCCAACTTGCATTAGACGAACATTGCTGCGCCACTTCGGTTTGCTCGTCAGAATACCGACGGCCGCCGCCTCGAAGTCCGGTGCGACAATCGCTTCGACGAACAAACCAGGCGTGGCGAGGAACTCGGCAGTGGCGACGTCGACAATACGGTTGAAACCAATCACGGATCCGAACGCGCTGACCGGATCACCTTCCATCGCCTTTTGGGCAGCTTGGCTGATCGTGTCGGCCGACGCTGCTCCACAGGGATTGTTGTGCTTAATCACCGAACATGCCGTTCCCGGCAGAGACCGAGCGATCGAAAGCGCGCTGTCGAGATCGAGAAGATTGTTGTACGACAGCTCCTTGCCGTTCAACTGACGAGCCGTCACTAAACTTGCGCCTTGGGATCCAACTTCGCTGTACACGGCCGCCTGTTGGTGCGGGTTCTCGCCGTAGCGAAGCACGGCCTTGCGGTGGAGTGTGATGTTCGTTGTGGGAGCGAACGGCCCCTCGTTCGTTTTGCCGCAGAAGAAATCAGCAATCGCTCGATCGTACGCGGCCGTGCGGGCGAAGGCTTCTGCGGCCAGGCGTTTTCGCAACTCAAACGAAGTGCAGCCGTCATTCGAAATTTCTTCGAGAATGGACGAATACTGTTCCGGGTGTGTCGCGATGGCGGCAAATCTATGATTCTTTGCCGCCGCTCTTACGAGACTCGGCCCGCCGATGTCAATTTGTTCGATCGCTTCGGCTGTGGTGACACCCTCGCGAGCGATTGTAGCTTCGAAGGGATAAAGACTAACAACGATCAGCTCGAACGGCACGATCTCGTGTTCTTCAATCGACTGCATATCGTCCGGGCGATCATGCCGGCACAGAATTCCACCAAAGACCTTGGGATGAAGTGTCTTCAACCGTCCGTCCATCATCTCTGGGAAGCCGGTGTACGCAGAGACGTCGAGCACACGAATCCCTTGGCCTTCGAGGTGTCGCCGAGTTCCACCGGTGCTGTAAATCTCGACGCCGGCGTTCGCCAAACCGTGCGCAAAACCAGCTAGGCCAAGCTTATCGCTGACGCTGATCAACGCTCGACGGACCCTTGGACTATCCATTTCGAAAACTCTCGCAAGCTGAAAACATTCGAGACAAGCGACAAACGCGCTTGATAAGCCATTGGTTTACGTGCTGCCTCGCGAGAGGTCAAGGTGCGGGCGACAAACGGCATGACAGGTTCGACCGACGTTTGTCACAAGGTCGTAAGCGACTCTTTGCTGTACAAAAACGCGACCTCGCTCGCGGAACGAACGACCATGCCAGTATTGGCGACTCACTACTCGTCGCTGTCGCTATCCGCCGACTCGGCACTTGAGGAGTCTTCTTCCGAACTGTCGCTCGTCGATTTTGCGGGATCGGATTCCAAAGCAGGTTCGGAGGCTTTGGCTTTGTCTGATGCCTCGGTTGACTCAGCGGCTGGCGTAGATTCAGTCTCGGTCGCAGCGGGCTTTGCAGGAGCTGCGGCAGCAGGATCATCGTTCGACTCATTGCCTTCCGTCGCGGCCTCCGGTGTCGATGGTGTTGCGTCCGTCGGCTCGGAACCGTCCGGAGCGGGCGAATTCCCTTCGGTCCCTAGGTAAGGTTCTGGCATCGGCATGAACTTGGCCAAAATTTCTCGCAGAGCGAAATTCGGAGGTAGCTCTTCGTCCAGTTGGCCGAGCAGCTTCATATACTCCTGAATATCCTCGGCCAAGTCGTCTTCGGCCAACTCGCTGACCAGTGCACGATGTTCGTTGAACGTTGCGCCCCAATCTTGCCAAGCGAGTTCGAATTCTATCTTGGCCTCATCAAGGTACGCGCCTTCCATCAATTCCTTGGCCTTGAAAATATGACGTCGCGCATTCACGGTCTTGGGCAACTGCTCGACGGCGCAGCGCGCTCTCCAGTATTTGAAGTTCACATTGCTGCGGTAGGACGCGATGCGTATTGCCTCCGTTTCCTTCTCGGCGGCCTGCTTGGCTAACCGAAATGCGCGAGCGCGAAGTTCGGTAGGAGATGCCTCGGCAACTTCCCTGAACGAGACTTGAGTGTTTTGTTCGGCTTGGTACTTGCGAGTTCCTTCAAGCTCCCCCGAGATTTCGTCCCATTCCTTGGCGAGCGCAACTCGATCGGGCTCTGCTAAAGCAGCGATCTTTTCTAACTTAATCTTTTCACGGAGGCCTGGAACAAGTTTGTCAAGTTCGTCGGAAAGTCGTTGGGCTTCAGCTATTGCGGCTTCTTCGTCGTTCAAGCGAAAGCGGATGCCCCAGGACGACGGCACAATACGATTGCCGTATAGGGCCCAGCTCTCACCAGCACGCCGCCAAGCGTATTGAGCTTTTTCGTCGAGAACGCCTTCGGTTTCGATCTCGTTCGCATAGTTCATTAACGCTTTCGATCCGTCCGAATAGAAAATGTGTGGGGACTTACCTCGGATTGGCCCTCGCCCCGTATCGACAATGTCGTACGCACTCTCATACCATAGTCGACTTGTCAGCCAGTTATCGGGTCGTTGATCGGCCCCACGTGCCTCCGTGTCGATCGGTATGTGCTGACTGAGCATTGCATGAAAGTCTTTGTCGTCCTGAAATAGGCGACGGAACTGTTTGTGTTCGTCCGCGCGACCAAACTTTTGGCCCGTATACCATCCGACGGTCCAGAAAAGTCTCGGCTCGTTTCGGTTATATCGCGTTCCCTTGATGAGGAACTCAATACCTTTCTTTACCCAGAGGTATCGAAAGCGGTAGTCGTCATGCTCGACGGAGATGTTGTACGACAAGTTGTGCGATTGAAATTCCCAAACCGAGACAAAGTTCGGTTGCAGCTTGGCCATTTGATTGACCGCGGCGACCAGCTTCTCCCAGTCTTCCGTCTTCTTGTAGTAGTTGGCCTTTGTCCACAGGATATTCGCCGCGACACCCTTCATGCCGAGCGTTGCCAACTTCATCGACTCGCTAGCGGGATCTATCTCGCCAAGTTCGGTCGGAGCGAGATCATACTCGGTGCGAAGTTGTGCTAACTGCCCGCCGGGGCTTGCGCTCAACTGAGTCGGATCACCTGTTGCCGGATGTCCGATCATGTAGAGCGGAATTAACAGCAACGCAATGAGACCGAGATACAGAACCTTGCGCTGGAAAGATGCGTTCTGAATCATGCCGCGATTTCCCGATTTTTGAGAAGATAATACGCGATGAGAGATACACCGAAGACATAACAGAACGCGGTGATGAGCTGGATGCTCAACAGCGTCCCATCGATATTGTATCCGTAGGCAACGTACTGTGTCGTGCTGAATTTGCTGTAGTTAGGCAGAAGGCCGGCCATGGCTCGCATGAACATCATGAACACCATATCGAAGCCTTGGATGACTGAAGTCGGTGCCTGACCGATCTCCAAATCCACTTGAACGTTTGATTGAGTGAGGATGCGGTATAGGGCTTCGAGCGGACCGCCACCCTGTTGAGTACCGGTAGCGACGTCCAATATGAATGTGGAAAAATAACCGATGACGATGCTCGACAAAGTTGCCATCATCGCAACAGCACCGCTGAGAAACGTGCTGAACATTACACCGAAAGCAGTCACCATGACCATTTGGAGCCAAATTCCGACGTATCCCTTGGCGAGATTCGCGATAAACGGTGCGTCGTGATCAAGGATATAGACGTCTCGTTCGGCCATGCCGTAATACTGGGCCCGTTCGCCGCACTGAACCCAAACTTCGATTTGACCTTCGCTGTCAACCAAATCGAATAAGTCTCCGTCTCGTATGCTGCCGTCTTGGTTGTCGACGACGCGAATACTCTTGGGAATGGTCTGCTTGTCGGAGGAAAACTCTTTCGCCGTAAAGTTGATTGCTTCACTGCGACGAACTTTTGCACTTGGGTCGGGGTTTCGAAGGACGATCGAACCGAGAATGCCTTTCTCCATGTCACCCTTGAAAGTCCGGAAGACACGCAAATTCATTTCTAAGTCGAATCCGTCGGGATAACGTTGCGGAGTGACTCCTTCAAAGGTCCAAATCGCCGCGGCCAGCGTGCCGCCTTCAATGTAACTTCGATAGGACCACTCGTGTCCGACGTTGATACCCTTGGCAGTATCGGCACCTGCGCGGTCTTTGAATCTTAGACTGCCAAAGACTGGCACACGTGCTTGAAGCAAACCGATCGGCGGCCCAAATTCGTAAGCCGCGGAATCACCATCACCGCTTTTCGTGACTTGGTGCCAATGGCTCGTGACAACATCCGTTTCGCCCGTACCATCGCTATACATTTTGAAAGTGTGACGATGATGGCTGTCGAAAGATGTTTCGCCTTCATGCGTCACGTCACCAGCGCTGGCGGCTTCGACTTGTGCGACCGTATGGTCGTGACTCAACCCCCGTGCCACGAAGAAGTAACTGACGATTGCCATCGGCACCAGCAGCATTGTTCCGACGGTCACGAATCCCAAGATACGTCCGAGCACGATCTCCCAAGAACGAACTGGTTTAGTCACCACCGTATAGATCGTGCGGTTCTTGATGTCAGCCGGCAAACTAAATGTGCTGAGAAACAGAGCCAACAAGACCACTAAGTAGTTGGAAGCGGTTAACACAAAGCTCAGGTACAGTCGCGCGGGATTGTCGCTTTGAACGTCGAGGTACCACCCCGCAAACAGAATGATCACGACGAAGACAACAAACGCGATTAACACGCGACGTCGTATCGCCTCTTGAACGGCGAGCATTGCCATCGCGATTGTTCGTGGCACTGACCAGTTGATGAGGTCGACAACGCTGCTGGCGATCACCTTCGAAACTGAGTAAAAACCTTCAACCGGCCCGCGACGAGCTGAAGAAATTAGGAACCCGATGAGAAAACCGCCGACAATCAACAGCGCCACGCGGATTAACGAGACGACGAATCCTCCGAACAACCACTCACCGAAATCTGGAATACCTTGATCAAATGTCATGACGTCTGACGGTGCCTCGAAGCAATCTCATAGAGAAAGAATAGATGAACGCCTAGGCTGCGATGCCGTTGGCGAGGATGTCGTTAACCGTCCTGCGTCGAACGACGGCCAGGCTTTTCGTCGCTGTCACGGACGATATTGAGGAATAGCTCCTCCAGCGTCGTGGTTGGGTTTTCCATGGCCACGAGATTGCCGCCGTGCTTCTCGATCACCGCGCGAATTTCCTCTTCGGCTTCTTTTGTGAGACTCTCGGCTCGTACTTGCGTCATATCCTTTACGGTGAGCAGAGTGTCGACGCGGCCAAGTTCTTTCAGTTCGCCTTGATGCAGAATCGCAATGCGGTCGCAGACATCCTGGACGTCCGCTAACAGGTGGCTGCACATCACGACAGTCTTTCCTTCGTCTCGAAGCCGTAGAATCAGATCCTTCATCTCTCGAGTACCGAGCGGATCGAGGCCAGAGGTTGGTTCGTCGAGCAGCACCAGCTCGGGATCGTTGATCAAGGCTTGAGCCAAGCCGATACGCCGAGTCATGCCTTTCGAGTATTCCTTCAATTGGCGTCGTTTCGCCCAGTCGAGCCCGACCATGGTGATCAGCTCGTTCACACGATCGGCTCGCACGTCGGCTGGCATATCAAACAAGCGACCATAGAAGTCGAGCGTCTCGACCGCGTTCAGGAATTTGTACAAATAAGACTCTTCGGGCAGGTAGCCGATTCGCTCGTTCTTGCCGACGTCACTTGAGTCTCTCCCGAAAATCAGCGCTTCGCCGCTGGTGGGAAATAGCAAACCAAGTAGCAGCTTGATCGTGGTGGACTTGCCAGAGCCGTTCGGGCCGAGCAGGCCAAAGATTTCGCCCTTTCGGACTTCCAGGTCAAGAGCCTTTAGAGCCTGTACTTTCTGGCGGCCCCAGAAATCGCGATAAACCTTGCTGAGGTTTCGGGTTTCGATGACGACGTCCGACTCGGCCTGAGGCTTGTCGTCCGCCGAAGACGGAGCTGCCTCAGCGACTTGATCTGCCATGAGAATCCACTTTGTACTGGGAGGAACAAGATATTACGAGAATGACAGCGATCCGTCGTATTTGTCTATATAAACAGGTTTTGTGTGTACGAACGTGCTGTCAGAAGGGTTCAATCCGGGAGCGGAAAATCGCGCGTGCGGCGAGCAGCCGGTCCCGACCAGAGCCAGTACGCCAGAGTTTCGGTTCGATTGAACTGGCGGCGGGCGATGCCTCTAGTTCCACTATAAATTGGCCGTCGCGCTGTCGCAAGGATCGCGGACTCGATTCACGACAGCGATTGACCGCTCGGTTCGCTGACAACTTGGGAAGTTCCGGATAAACTGCCTCTTTACTCTCTCTTTCCCGTTCAGGCCTTACGAATGGATGGATCCGCGAGCGTTCGTGATGAGAAATACCGGTCTGCTCTGGAATTCCTTTACGGACGAATCAATTACGAACGGACGGCGCGAGGTGTTCCTGTTCCCTCGCATTTGAACCTGGATCGAATGCGCTTGCTTCTCAACGGCTTGGGGAATCCCCAAGACTCGCTGCAGGCCGTTCATATTGCCGGCACCAAGGGCAAGGGCTCGACGGCCGCAATGATCGCAGCCGCGCTGACTGCCGCTGGTTATCGAACCGGAGTTTACACGTCGCCGCATCTGGAGCGACTGGAGGAGCGAATTAGCATCGACGGCGTCCGTTGTACGGCCGCCGAACTGGTTGAGTTGGTCGACGCCCTCCGCCCGATCGTCGCAAAGCTCGATGACGAGACTCCACAGAATGATCTGTTTGGGGACGCCACCTTCTTCGAGATCACGACTGCGATGGCGATGCTCCACTTTTCCCGCCGCGACGTTGATGCCGCAGTCCTCGAGGTCGGCCTCGGAGGTCGCCTCGATTCAACAAATATCTGTCGGCCAGTCGTCACTGTAATAACGTCGATCAGCTTTGATCACGTTCAGCAACTTGGGCGTACGCTAGGGGAAATCGCTCGCGAGAAAGCCGGAATCATTAAGCCCGGCGTCCCACTCATTTGTGGCGTGACGGACGATGAACCGTTGAACGCCATCCGAGATATCGCGATCGAACGCAGTGCCCCGCTGCATCGGATTGGCGAAGACTTCGATTTCCAATACACCGCACCGCCTCGAGATTCACTTGGTGAGTCCGGCGGCTCGATAAACTACCGCGACTTTTTGTCGCGAGACGAGACGCGTTTGGACGCGGTTTCGGTCGGGATGCTTGGTTCGCATCAAGCGACGAACGCTGCCATTGCGATTGCAGCGCTGCGTCGCTTGCAGGCAGATGGCTGGAACGTCCCGGAGTCAGCGATTCGGCAAGGTATTGCGACGGCTCGCTGTCGCGCGCGAATCGAAGTCGTGTCGCGTAATCCGGTCGTCATTCTCGATACCGCCCACAACGTCGCTTCGATCGATGCGATGCTGGCGGTACTTGACGAATCTTTTGGCAACGCGCGGCGAACCTTGATCTTTGCTGCAACGCGTGACAAAGATGTAACTGGCATGTTACGACGACTACTGCCACGATTCGAAAGGATCGTCCTGACGCGTTACGTTGATAATCCACGGAGCGTCACGCCGGAAAGACTTCTGGAGTTGGTTGAGAAACTACGAGACGAGTCAAGCCCCATGCCGGAAGTGTTTATGTGTGAGTCGCCTGTCGCGGCATGGCAAAAGTGTCAAGCTGACATGACGCCTGAGCAACTTATTTGTGTAACGGGATCGTTCTTCCTTGCCGCCGAAATGCGACCCATCGTCGTAGGCAATCAACCGATTGGAGTCGGGTGAGTCATTCTGTCGGGAGTCAATTTCCAAGTTCAACATTCTACAGTGTCGAGGCCCCTACGATGTCCTATCCGAAATTCATCTTCTTGTTGTTATTCCTCATCGTGAGCGGCGCGATCTCACAGGTCTCGGCTCAAACGTCTGCCGACAGTGAGGCAACTGCTACGAGTGATCTCGTTGTGCGAGTTCAAAGCTTTTTTAACAACCTGGAAGATCCAAGCGTCAATGCCGAGGCGGCGTTTAACGATTTGTTGAACGACAGCCCGCTTCTCGTCAAGCGGCCCGAGCAACTGGATACTTTTGTGGAAAGCTACAAGATGATTGAAGCGTCTTACGGTCGCTTTCTGGTTGCCAAGCAAGTTCACGTTAAACAAGTCGGCGACGACTTGACGTTTCTAACGTTCTTATACGAGACGGAGCGATTTCCGATCGTCTGGCGAATTGCCTTCTACCGCCCGCCAATCGAAGCGGCTGAACGTGTTGATTGGTTCGTTGTTCGGTTAAGCTTTGACACGAAGATCGAGGAGCTTTCGAATTTGCCTTGAAGCTGTTTGCGTGGCGGCGTCCTTGTTTCGTAGGCGTTCATTGAGGTAGTCGATCGCGCGACGAAGTTGAGGATCGTCGGCAACTTCGTCTTCGGGCGTCGTTGCATCGTCGAGATCGACTTCGGCTTCTGATTCCTCTGGTGCCAGCTGGTAGCGGTCGCGTTGTCGGCGGTGCAGATAGACCTTCTCGACGATTTCTTCCGGAATGGCCACTTCGTAGTTTTCGTTCGGTCGTACGCCCCAAGCTTCTTCTTCCGCGGCGTCTTTACGGCGGTGGATGTTCTTCCCACTGGGGCGCCAGTAAGTGGCGGTTGTCAGCTTCAACGCACTCTGTCCACCTTCGAGGTCAAGGATGTTTTGCACGGTTCCTTTACCCCAAGTGCGTTCGCCGACGACGATCGCTCGTTGATGGTCCTGCAGGCAGGCGGCGACAATCTCGCTGGCGCTGGCCGAAAAGTTATTCACCAACACCACCATCGGAATGTCTTTAGGAACGACAATATTGGGAGTTGCATCGTAACTGCTTCGCAACTTGCCGTGTCGTCCGTTCGTGCTGACAATTCGTCCATCTTCGACGAACAGATCGCACATATCAACGGCTGCGTCGAGTAACCCTCCGGCGTTGCCACGCAGGTCCATGATGATCGCTTCAAAGCCACTTCGCTCGTTAGTCGACTCCAAGACACCGGCAACTTCTTCAACGGTGTGTTGGCCAAACGTCGTCAATCTCAAATAGCCGATGCGCGGGTTCTCTTCTAAGTGAAAGTCCCACGAACCATCGGCTCGCCGCGTATCACCAAGCACCGAATCGACCAAAATCACTTCGCGAACGATCTTCACGTCGAATGGTTCATCGCGCCCGTTGCGCTCGATCGTCAAAATAATCTCAGATCCCGGTTTGCCTCGCATTAGCTTCACCGCATCGTTCAAGTGAAGTCCGATCATGCCTTCGCCGTCGACAGCGATCACACGATCACCTGCGTGGATACCAGCGCGATAGGCGGGCGTGCCAACGAGGGGGCTCAGCACGAGCAACGGCTGATCGGTTTCCTTCTTTTCAACTTCCACCCCGACCCCACCGAACTCTTGGTCGAGACTGGCGTTCATTTGGTTTAACGAATCCGGACCGATGTACGCCGAATATTGATCCAGCCCCGACACCATTCCTGCCATTGCGTCCTCGAAGAGGGTTCGTGAATCGACGTCTTCGACGTAATACTCCGAGACTAAATCCATCGCATCCGCGATGCCCGACGCGTAGCGATTGCGTTCGGCCTTGTGATAGCAGATCAGTGATAGGATCGCGGCAAAGAAGATGATCGTCAGATTACGGGGAGGCATGTTCCATTCCGATTGTGGTGTCCGATGACTTTGGGCGCGGGAGTATTAAGTCCATTGATAGGCGTAATCCTATCGTCATGGTCGACCCGGAGTAAAGCTGCGTCGCTGAACGACTCCCTGATTGCTAGTGCAACTACGTTCACGCCAAGACTCGTTTACTCAGTTCACCGGCGATCTCCTGGACATAGCGAGGCACCGCATAACCGGGTAGTTGTGAACGAAGTTGTTCGATTAATTGAAGTCCACGATCGACTGGTACTTCGAAGTGTGTAGCTCCTGCGACCCGATCTAGCTGATGCAGATAGTAGGGGACTACGCGAAGATTCACCAAAGCTCGAGACAACTCGACAAGCGACTCGACATCGTCGTTGACACCACGAAGTAGGACCGATTGATTAAGCACCGGGATACCGGCGTGTATCAGCTTCGACAGGGCTGTGGCAACGTCGCCTTGAATCTCACGGGCGTGATTCGAGTGGATTACCACGAACGGAGTTAGCCGCGAGCCAGTCAACCACGCGAGCAACTCGTCCGACACTCGCTCCGGGATCACAACCGGCAGCCGTGAGTGAATTCGTAGTCTCTTGAGATGAGGAATCCGTTCTAACTCGCCGACGAGTTGTTCGAGCAAGCTATCGACAAGGGTCAACGGATCACCACCGCTCAAAATGACTTCTTCGATAGAGTTGTCCTTGGAAATCTGGTCAATAGCCGGTCGCCATGCTTCAAGCGTTCGCGGTGTGGCTTCGTAAGGAAAGTGTCGCCGGAAACAGTATCGACAATGGACCGCACAGGCACCGGTTGCGATGAGCAAGACTCGCCCCCGATACTTTTGGATCAGTCCCGGCGCACGGGAGGCATCCAAATCGCCGACCGGATCCTGCACGAAGCCGGAGGCGTCGCTTGTCTCCGCGACGCGCGGGAGTACTTGAAGCAAGAGCGGGTCGTCTGGATCACCGGGAACCATCTTGGCGACGTACCCGCGTGGCGCAAAAACCCGAAACGAAGCGGCGGCCGCCATGCTGGCCAAATCGGCGGGTAATTCTAATTCGCGACAAAGCTCACCCGCGTCGCGAATCGCAGATTTCATGGCCGCCTGCCAAGATTGAGGCCTGCAGGCAGTGGCGCGGACAGAACTGAGATCGGAAGCTACAATTGCCATGACTCGTTTCTTCGTAAGCAGGTCTCAGTCATGCAAACGCCGATGCGACTTGCAATTCGGCAATCAGAATAACTCTCCGAGCATCCAAAACGAAGTAGGCGGTAGAACTACCGACCTATGCGAGCATACGCTCGACTCGGCATGCCCCGCACCCGTTGGGCTCTGATTCGTGCGTTAATGACGCGAATTCACTCATTGCAGAAATAACTCATTGCAGAAACATAGGGACCATAGACGTGGCGACTTATAAAACCAGCGAATTCAAAAAGGGTCTCAAAGTTCAAATCGAAGGTGAACCGTACGCCATGATCGAAATGAACTTTCGCAAGCCAGGCAAAGGTGCCGCCCTCTACGAATGCAAGCTCCGTAACCTTGTCCGCAACACGATCATCTCCAAGACCTATCGTGGCGGCGAAACATTGGAATCTGCGGATATCGAAGAGATCGACGCTCAGTATCTGTACCGACAAGCGGATACGTTCGTCTTTATGGACAACAAAACGTATGAGCAATACGAGCTGACAACAGAGCAGGTGGAAGAAAACTGGAAGTTCTTAAAGGAAGGCTTGCCTTGCTCAATGCTTCTGTACAACAACAACCCGATCGCGATGACTCCTCCGAATCACGTCGAGTTGACCGTCGTTGAATGCGAACCTGGTGCCAAAGGCGACACTGCAACGAATGTCAGCAAGCCTGCCAAGATGGAAACGGGAGGCGAATTCGGGGTTCCGATCTTCATCAAGGAAGGCAACGTGGTAAAGATCGACACACGAACCGGGGCGTATGTTGAACGTGTTAGCAACTGAATTGTTGTGCTGACTTGTCTGATCTCAACAAAGCCGACTTTCAACCGACTGCATCGTGGGAGAGTCTGCGTCTTCGCGCCGGGCTGCTATCGCGACTTCGTTCGTTTTTCGCGCAACGGGACTTTCTCGAAGTAGAAACCCCACTACTCTCCGCCGATACGGTTATCGATCGTCATCTCGATCCATTGCAGGTAAATCTTTTTGACGACGCGCGTTCGCCCGACGCTGGGAAAAGGATGTGGCTTCAGACGTCACCTGAATTCGCGATGAAGCGACTGTTGGCCTCCGGGGCCGAACGCATCTACCAAGTCACACGAGCGTTTCGAGGAGGCGAGAGCGGCGAACAACACAATCCTGAGTTTACGATTGTCGAGTGGTATCGCGTTGGCGACTCGATGATGACGGGTATGAAGTTGCTCGGTGAGCTTGCATGCGAATTGCTCGATGCTGACCGCATGTCTCAAGTTAGCTACGCCGAAGCGTTTCAACGATGCGTTGATATCAATCCGCATTCGGCGACAGCAACCGACCTTCAGAACGCAGCGGTGTCGCACGGCATCACGATCCCGGACAAGATGCCGATTGACGATCGCGACCAGTGGCTGAATTTTCTACTCGCGACGCTCGTCGAACCGAAACTTGGCGTCGAAGGCCCAGAAATTCTTTACGACTATCCGGCATCTCAGGCGGCTCTAGCTCAGGTGCGCAACGACCAACCGCCCGTAGCCGAACGATTCGAGCTGTACGTCAATGGTGTCGAATTGGCGAATGGCTATCACGAGTTGCAGGATGCGAGCGTTCTTCGCGAACGAAATCGGCACACGAATCGCCATCGAGAAGCCGACGGTCGATATACGCTCCCGGAAGAAACGCGACTGCTTGCGGCGATGGAGCATGGACTGCCAGACTGCGTCGGCGTCGCCCTCGGGTTTGATCGGCTCGTCATGCTCGCCGTGGGTGCGAGTTGCCTGAGCGAGGTGATAGCGTTTCCTATCGATCGAGCGTAGCGAAGCCGCAACGAAACACGGCCCGCAACGAGTAAACGCCGCGGGCCGTTGTGGAGGGAGGTAATTGAGTCGGCGGAATTAGTCGTCGTCCATGATGTCATAGATGGCATCTTCGGACAGACGTCGTTCGACAACTCGGCCAAAGTCGTCGAGGCTTCTTCGTTGGCCAAACTGGTGCCAGGGGCTAACGTCTTTCAATTCGGGCATGACTTCGACAAGTTGATCGACGAGCATTTGTGACATTCGTTGGATCGCGACGGGAGCACGCTCGTGAATCGCGGCAGCCGTCTTCATCAGTCGGATCATGCGAGCACGTTCCATGACGGGACGCGAAAGCGGCTCGTCCGTTTCCTCGACGAGATCGGTGAGCGGAACGTCGAGAGCCTTCTGCCATTTGTGCAAGTCGCTAATTCGCAGGTCAGTCGATTCTTGTTCTTGAAGCCGGAGGCTGCGGATGTCGCTGCCCATTTGACGGGCCGCACTGCGGAGCGAAACGCCTTGCTGCAGTCGCACCGTGCGGACGCGATGAAGTTGGCGAGGCTCTTTCTTGGCTTCAGCTTTCTCTGAAGAATGAGAGGGAACGACCGGTGTCGAAACTGCGCCGAAGGTGCCGAATTCTGCTGTTGCCATGCTCTGGATCTCCTCGTTCCGGGGCTCTGTTCCGGTTTGGAGAAGCTTCGAGAATCGTCGCTTCCTCCCAAACCGCACCTTTGACGTCGGGCCGGTTATAGGAGTTCCGCAAAAAGTGCAACTTTTTTGGAGCTTGCGAGGAACGAACGACGGGGAGCGGCAACTCGGCAGATGGATCTATCTCGATACGGATCGTAAACATCAATACAGTAGATACTTAGCGACTACTTCAACTTGCGGCAATTGCCGCCTCCTCCCTACTGGTGCATCGACGAATGGCTGTCGGATGAAGAAAATCGAAACATTGGGGCAGGAATTGATGCCTTTTTTGGTCCGCGAGCGATTCGGGCTGCAGGTCGACCGCCGGTACGGCGATTCGCGGATTCCGGTTGATCGGAGGTGTCGCTTCGTTCGTCAGCGTCCCCGTATTCGTCGGCGACGCACTGTCCCCAATCCTCAAGCTGCCGAAGAACTTCGGAGCTAATGCCACCAACACTGCTTCCGACTGGGGCGACTATCAATTCCTCATCTTCGCGATGTCGCCACGCTCTTTGGAGCTGCGAAGCGTTGACCGGCTGCTGACCGGCATGGACGATCACGATGTCGCCCGTCGTGTGAGCTGCGCCTGTCTGAGCACTGGCTTGAATGCCACGTTGTTCCGAATGGCGAACTACGCGTACCTGTGGATACTCGTGCGACAATTCCAACGCGACGTCTTCCGTCTGATCGATCGAACCATCATCAACGATCAGCACTTCAAACTTGGGCGCGATATCGGGCAGCACCTCCAGTAAATGACCTATTTGCTGCCTCAGATTCCGTTCGGCATCATGGACTGGTACAACGACGCTTAGTGATTTGGAGAGTGTGCTCACAGAGTTGCTCCTGGAGGGGAGGAGGGACGACGGAGAGTATCCATTTCATCGGTTCTGCGCCTGGACCACTGGAGCAGGTCGCCGAGTTGTCCTATTGTTCCAATCGTACGGCAGACGCAGATCGTTCTGGCTGCGTCGGTCGTGCCAATCGGTGGCATGGGGGCCGCCTTACACTCCGTCGCATGCCGGGGAGTTTGCACGCGCTTGCGCAAAAAAAGTATCCGGCGGTGGTGAAGGCGGAATCGCTCTGCCAATCGCGCGAGCGCACGGCGATTGAAGCGTGGCGGATTTCACGTGACTCGAGAGTTCTAAATCCAAACGTCATTTTGGCCGTACGTTCACCACCCTCGCGCCCCGTAGTTAGAACACCGCGAGGCTCTATGAGGAGCAGTTGGACCTCGTTTTCTGCGAAGGGTTTGTGCTCCACGCCCTTCGAAACAACGTACATTTCGCCTTTTACCAAATTCATATGTTACCAAATTCATATGGCCATCCCGGAAATCGATTCTTAGGTTTCCTTCCAGCACGACGAACGTCTCGTCCGTTTATTTGTGATTGTGCCAAACAAAGTCGCCTTCGAACTTGACTATCTTGAACTGGTAATTGTTCATCTCGGCGATCACTTTCGGTGCCCAATGTTCGTCGAAGAGTGCCAGCTTCTTCTCAAAGTTCAATACTTCATATTTCATGGGCAATTCTCCCACAGCTTACGAGGATGAAGTTGTGAAATGACGACCAGTGGGTTTGCGTCCCATTTGTGCGTGCCGAGGCAAAATATAGCGAGCGAGCGGTAGTCTCCCGTGAACAATGTTGTTTTATAACACTTAACTCCTCGCTCACATCGTCTCAACAATGGAATCGACGATGAAACACTCAACACTGAAATCGACACTCAACTTGATTTCCATGATGTTAGTCCTCGGTTCGGCGGACGTCGTCGCTCAGATGGTTCACTTCAAGCCGTTAGAAGATACCGCGATTGAAGCGTGGCGAATTACGCATGATGCCACGGTCCGCGACACGGGGAACTACCACAACACGCAGTGCTGGAGTCACGACGGTCGCTACATTTGCTACACGCAATACGCCGCGGATGAAAAGGAGTTCGGTACGCGAACCGTCGCCGAGGTTCATCTGTTCGACTTGCAGGAGGACAAGGACGTCAAAGTTGATCAGGGGCTGCTGCCACGCTGGGCGAATCGGAAGCCGTGGTTGATTTACATGCGGGTTTGCCCCGAAGAACTGTACGACAAGGAAGCGCAGGTCATGTGGCTCGATCTCGATTCCGGAAAGTGCACGCGAATCGCTTACGACGTTGGGGGAAATGAAGGACACGGAGCGATGGCTGTCTATGATGCGACCGACAATTCGATGGTCGTGATAGGTGCGAGGGAATCGCAGAACGTGTCAACGCGGCCCTCTACGGCGATCAGTAACGGCGCCCGCTTTACCGCACAGCCGTTGCCTTTTTGTGAGCCGTATCGCCAGCTAACTTTAGCATTCTGAGTGGCGTCTTCGAGATTTTGTCGGATGCACGCCTTAGTCTTTATCGGCGCGAAGCACCGAGACGAAGGCTTTCTGGGGTATGTTGACGTTACCGAACTGCTTCATTTTCGCTTTGCCCTTCTTCTGTTTTTCAAGCAGCTTTTTCTTGCGCGTTACGTCGCCTCCATAAAGCTTCGCGGTCACATCTTTTCGGTAAGCCTGGATCGTTGCTCGCGCGATGATAGTGCCACCAATCGCACCTTGGATCGGGATCTTGAACTGGTGACGGGGAATCGCTTCGGCAAGTTGTTCACAATAGTGCAGCGCCCGGGCTCGCGACTTGTCACGATGAACCAGGTAGGAAAGCGCGTCGACCGGCTCCTTGTTGACCAGGATATCTACCTTCACGATGTCGGTAGCTCGGTATTCGATCTGAACATAGTCAAACGATCCGTAACCTCGCGTGATCATCTTGAGCTTGCCGTAGAAATCGAAGAGCACCTCTCCTAGCGGCATCTCGCTCATCACTTCAACCCGACCCGCGGAGAGATAATTCATCGTCTGGCTATCCGAACGATGTTCGCGGCACAACTCCATGACAGGACCGACGAACTCCTCGGGCGTAAGAATTGATGCTTTGATGTAAGGTTCGCTGACCGAGTCGATATTGGATGGATCGGGCCAATAGGTGGGGTTGTCGATATTGCTCGTCGTGCCGTCTTTCAACGCCAGTTCATACTTCACCGAGGGTGCCGAGATGACCAAGCCGATGTCGAATTCTCGCTGCAGGCGCTCCTGAATCACATCCAAGTGAAGAAGTCCGAGGAACCCACAGCGAAATCCGAAGCCGAGAGCCGCAGAACTATCTTTCTCGTAGGTGAGCGCGGCGTCGTTGATCGCCAGTTTGTCCAGTGCCTTCGTAAGATCTTGATACTCGTCCGTACTCATTGGATAGACGGAGGAAAAGACGACCTGCTTGGCTTCTTGATAGCCAGGAATCGGCTCCGCTGCAGGACGATCGAGGTGTGTGATCGTATCGCCGATCTCAATGTCTTGAACACTCTTCACCCCGGCGACGATATAGCCGACCTCGCCGGCGCTGAGTAGTTCTCTTGGATTGAGCTTGAACTGATTGTAGCCCAGTTCATCCACCTTATAGTCGCGACCTGAGTGCATGAAATGGATCACGTCGCGAGTCTTCAGCGTGCCTTCCATCACGGCACACTGGAGAATCACGCCTCGATACTTATCGAAATGGGCGTCGAAGACCAAGGCTTTCAGCGGCGCGTCGGGGACGCCCTTGGGACATGGCAGATGCTCGACGATCCCCGCAAGTACGTCTTCGATTCCGACACCCGTCTTCGCCGAAACGGGGATCGCCGCGAACGGATCGAGCCCCAGATCCGCATCAATCTCTTCGCGCACACGATCGACATTCGCCGCAGGGAGATCGATCTTATTAATTACCGGAAGAAGCTCCAGATCATATTCCAGAGCCAGATAGAGGTTGGCAACCGTCTGCGCCTCGACGCCTTGCGATGCATCGACAACAATCAATGCACCTTCACAGGCCATCAGAGACCGCCGTACTTCGTGCGAAAAATCAACGTGGCCAGGCGTGTCGATAAGGTTCAGTAGATAGTCTTGACCGTCCGGGGCGTGGTAGTTGAGCGTAATCGTGTTGCTCTTGATGGTAATGCCCCGTTCGCGTTCGATATCCATCGAGTCGAGCATCTGGTCGTGGAACTCACGTTGCGTCACGCCGCCGCAAGCCTGGATCAGTCGATCGGCCAGCGTCGACTTGCCGTGATCAATATGGGCGATAATGCAAAAGTTTCGAATATGTTTCATACGTTGGGTTCTTGTAGAAAATGTCCCGGTGCTTCGTTCACCGCTAGAATTCTAGTGAGTGACGTCAGCGACTGATAGGGATTTGAATTTCCGTGACAAGCCTTCGCCTAGCCCAACGTGGAGAGGCCTTGTCTCCGAATGGTCCCGAATTACGTTCACTTATTCGTGCCTAGCACTCGATCGCACTGGTAACATCATTCTGATCCCGGATGATTCTGGAATCGAAGTCTACGGAAAGCGATTTAGCGAATCGACCAGTGCATCGTCCGACGCAGCGGGATGTTTGAAAAGATTGCGTCGTTGTTGACACGACGTCGATGGTAATCCGAAGTACCGCCGATTCAGTCTCGAGTACTTGCGAGCGATAACAGACTTTATCACGCATAAGCAAGATCAGCGAAGCGAGACGGAATTCGCATTGAAATAGCTGATCGAAATAGGCAAGAGAGTTTTCGATCGAGCGTCAGATAAGTACTCTTCGTTGTACCGAGATGCCGGATCAGAAGCCAATGGTGGCTTCAACCTGGTATCTCATCAAACGGTCGACTATGAAGCCGTGTATGGAGACACTAAACATGCGAAAGATCACGACATGCGGTCGCATCAGCGGCTCGGCTTCCGCCAAACGGTTTATTTCTTCGGATCCCAGATAAGAAATGAGTCGCGAGCATCACGGCACGACATCGACTGGAATAGTGATTACAGCGCGGCAGGCAAATGGATGCGGTCAGCCCTTGCCGGATGCTTGTCGGACCTGATTGAGGATCGGTTTGATCTGCTCCGCCAGGGCGGTCAGGCCATGTTGGGTGGCGATGTTGTAGCTCTCTTCAGCACGCAAAACGGCCGCATCAAACTCGTTCATCTGTTTCAATACCGCTGCCTGATTGACAAGGGAACTTGCCAGGCCGTTTACGTTCCCCAGCTCGCGGCAGATTTGCTCCGCTTCTTTGTGTAGCGTCATCGCCCCGTCCAGGTCGCCGCGGACGATGAGGATCGCCCCCTGGTTGCAGAGGGTTCTCTGCAGCCCGTTCTTGTCCTCCAGCACGCGACAGATTTGCTCTTCTTGTTTGTGCAGCGTCATCGCCCCGTCCAGGTCGCCGCGGGCATTGAGGATCACCGCCTGGTTGCCGAGGGTGTGATGCAGCCCCTTCTTGTTCCCCAGCTCGCGGCAGATTCGCTCTTGTTGTTTGTGCAGCGTCATCGCCCCGTCCAGGTCGCCGCTGGCATGGAGGATCAGCGCCTGGTTGCAGAGTGAGTTTGACAGCGCGTCCTTGTTCCCCAGCTCGCGACAGATTTGCTCATTTTGTTTTTGCAGCGTCATCGCCCCGTCCAGGTCGCCGCGGGCTAGGAGGATATTCGCCTGGTTGCCGAGGGTGCCCTGCAGCCCGTCCTTGTCCCCCAGCTCGCGACAGATTTGCTCTTCTTGTTTTTGCAGCGTCATCGCCCCGTCCAGGTCGCCGCAGGCATGGAGGATCAGCGCCTGGCCACCCAGTGAGTTTGACAGCCCCTGCTTGTTCCCCAGCTCGCGGCAGGTTTGCTCATGTTGTTTGTACAGCGTCATCGCCCCGTCCAGGTCGCCGCGGACGTAGAGGATATTCGCCTGGCTAGCCAGTGATATTGACAGCCCCTGCTTGTTCCCCAGCTCGCGGCAGATTCGCTCTTGCTGTTTGTACAGCGTCATCGCCCCGTCCATGTCGCCGCGGGCGTAGAGGATCAGCGCCTGGTTGCAGAGGGAGTTTGACAGCGCGTCCTTGTTCCCCAGCTCGCGGCAGATTTGCTCCGCTTCTTTGTGCAGCGTCATCGCCCCGTCCAGGTCGCCGCGGGTATGGAGGATCATCGCCTGGCTGCCGAGGATGGCTTGCAGCCCATACTTGTTCCCCAGCTCGCGGCAGATTTGCTCCGCTTCTTTGTGCAGCGTCATCGCCCCGTCCAGGTCGCCGCGGGTATGGAGGATCATCGCCTGGCTGCCGAGGATGGCTTGCAGCCCATACTTGTTCCCCAGCTCGCGGCAGATTTGCTCCGCTTCTTTGTGCAGCGTCATCGCCCCGTCCAGGTCGCCGCGGGTATGGAGGATCATCGCCTGGCTGCCGAGGATGGCTTGCAGCCCATACTTGTTCCCCAGCTCGCGGCAGATTTGCTCCGCTTCTTTGTGCAGCGTCATCGCCCCGTCCAGGTCGCCGCGGGTATGGAGGATCATCGCCTGGCTGCCGAGGATGGCTTGCAGCCCATACTTGTTCCCCAGCTCGCGGCAGATTTGCTCCGCTTCTTTGTGCAGCGTCATCGCCCCGTCTAGGTCGCCACAGGCTCGGAGGATCGCTGCCTGACCGCTGAGGGAGGCTGGCAGGTTGTTGTGGTCAGCCGTCTCACGGTAATGCTTGACAAGGTACTCGAACAACTGGAGCGATTCTGTCGGATGGCCGGTGTCAAGAAGAAGTGTCGAAATCGAATGGCAGATTGACCCTTCCGACTGAGCCGGGTCGTCCAGTACCGGCCGATAGGTATCCACCATCCGCAGCGGCGAGTCGGCTTCAATCTGCGACCAGTACGCCTTGAGGTCGAACTGGCCGGCTTTCCAGAGAACGGCAAAGAACGGTAGGTCAGCAAGCAGTTCGGACAGCCGCTGCCACGAGCGGGCCTCGCACAACTGCCAGGGGAGTTCCTCGATGCTACGCGGGTCGGTGTGGTCGGACGCGAAGCAGTCGGCCAGACGCAGGTGAGCTCGGCGGCGATCGGATTCGCTGGCCAAGTACCGGTCCCGCACCGCCTGCCGCAGGTAGTCGTGGAAGAAGCCGATCAGCCCGCCACGGCTGGTCAGTGATTGCTCGGCCGCCAGCAGCAGCGGCGACCAGTGGGCGCGCGGCAGCGGCTGACCATTCTCGCCCAAACGATCGAGCAGCTCCATTTCCGAAAGTCCGCGACGGGCCGCCCATAACAGGGACATCGCCTCCCGCACCAGTCCCGGGCGGTCCCGCTCGTAGTCATCTTCCCACCGCTGCAGAATCCGCTCGTACAGGTCACCGACGGTCGCCGCGTCCAGGTAATAATCGATCCGCTCATCCAGCTGTTCGTAGGTGCCAAACACTCGCAGCTCTTCCAACAGCGCCCGTAGAAAAAGCGGGTTGGCCGCCTGTCGGCAGCCGACGATGCGTTCGATCCGCTCGTCGCTCAACTGTTTGGCGTACTGACTGAAGTACTCGCAGATGAGCCGTCGGCGTTCGTCGGCCGTCAGCGGCTCGATCTTCAGCATCGGCCAGGCGCGTTTCTCAAGGTCTACCAGCGGTCGGCCGGCGAGCGTCGAGACGATCAGCCGCACGTTCTGCGGGATGCCCGGTGGCAGCCAGACCAGATCGGGCGCACCGTCGCGGTCGTCGAGTTGGTTCAGGGCGTCGATGACCAGCACCAGCCGGCCACGGGCGGCCGTCATGTGCAGCGCGTTGGCAAACGCCGCGCGGAGGGCATCGGCATTGTCGGGGATCTCCAACTCGCTGCCGAACCGCCGCTGCAGTTCGCCCAGAATCCGCCTAAGCATGGCCGCCCAATCGGCGCTGTCGGCCGTGGCACCGACGAAGTGCAACAACACCTGATCCCCGGGATGCGACTGCCGATACCGTTCGGCCCAGTTGGCCAACAGGGCCGACTTGCCCATTCCCGATTCACCCAGCACAACCAGCGGCGGACCGTCAGCAGAGACGTGCGCGTCGATGCGGTCGAAATACTCCTGCCGACCGATGTAACAGCCAACCTGCCGCTCGCCAACTTGCCTAACCGTGCGGCTGCGGGCGAACGACTCGTGCTCGGCCGCCTGCCGCTGGAGCGCCGTTGGCTGAGAACCGGGCGGAAATTCCTGATTGATGACCCGCGTCAGATCCGCCAGAATCATCTGTCCCACCGCTTCGGCGTCGGCATAGTTTTCGCGCACCGCCAACTTGCTATTACGAATCAGTTGTTTGAGCGCGTCCAGCTTCTCCCTGTCGTCCGTTACCCCTTCAACGTCGGCAGCCACTGTCGAACTGGGGTCGCGGAAATAGAAGCAGGCCCGATTCGACATGTCCGGGTTGTTCAATACGCCATGCAGAATTTCCAATTCCGTGACACTCTTCTTTTTGTCTTGGACTTCGGCCAGCCAGGACTGCTCCTTAAGCAGTTCCGGCGGGAAGCTCTCGGGCACCCAGCCGTAGCGATTTCCCAGCAGGCCGATGAAGAAGGGGCGGCAGCGATCGATCTCGGCCAGACAGATCGGCAGCACCTGCCCCTCGGCGCTCTGCTCCTCAGTGATGCCCCACCGCAGATCAACGTCGGTAAAAACCACGCTCCGCTCGTCGCACAGCTTACGCAGTTGTGGAAAGACCCGCAGCACCAACTCATCCCGCTCGGCCTGCATGTCGCGAAACGTGGAAGAGACGAAGACCCGAACAACACGAGACGGAGCAACTTCCGCTTGCGAATCTTGCTGGCTCTCGGGCGATTGCTGAGCCGCGCCAGGCAGTATTACCAACGGTCTATCTAAAGGAGCTTCCGCGTTTGGCAAAGTCGAGTCTGAGTCAGGCTGGGTCGCGGGTGCTACCGGGTGACTGGTTGTTGTGCTAGTCGTCATGGTGGGCTTCGCCCTAGAAGTAGCGTCGGCCGTGCCGATGACCTCTGCGCTCGTTGTCGGACTGAAGCTCTTGCCGTCCGGCGAGACAACAACACCCAGAACGATCCAGAGGTTGCGACCGATCTGCTCGAATCGCTCGGCAACGGGCCAGTGCCGCTTCAGCAACTCTTCGGTGACTTCGGTGTCATCAGTCGCCACTACTAAGACGGCATCGCGTCGTCTTTTCCCCACTCGAGTTCCGGTTGCTCCATTGGGAATGAAACGGGGATCGTCGTCATGTCGGTGTCGCCATCGACCCAAGATAGTGGACAGCCAGCCACCGGGGACCTGCTCTCGAATGGTATCGAGTGCCGCTGAAATCACATGCAACGTTCCAACATTGATGGAATCGCGCGAAACGATCGGAAAGCGCTCCCAATCTCGGTCGCCACGATTAAGAGGCAACCATACAGCTCGAGTCTCGCCATCAGCCGTTTCCCGCAGAACGTGGGAAAACAATTCCATTTCGTCCAAGAGGGCGGAGCTTTTCATGAATGAACCGGCGTACGATTCGAGAGCTACGTGAGTTCCTACTCGATCCGTGGTGGCAATTCAATGCTCACGGTGTCGATGGGCTTGGGTTGATGATCCACTCTGGTGACACTATAGCGGTTATCCCATCCCAACGTCCGATAAGAGGCCGCGTGTTCGGTCATCCCAGCGGAAACGAACCCCGCCTCAACCGCACAAAATGGCGAGTTATCAGGCGTTATCCACTCGCATCCAAAAAGCTGGCTCCTTGTCTAACGCAGGATGGCTTCCCGATCTGAGAATCGCCATCCAGGTTCCAGGCTGCTACGTCCGTGTGCATTTGCGACGATCAGTACCGACGATGATCGTTCCCGGTACAGTCGGAGATGGCGAGTGTCAGGAGCTCTTGGCACTACAAACTTCCGATCATCGATGCAATCCGTAAGAGTCCAAGAAGGCACTCTCATTCTGAAGCAAGTGCAGCGTATTGGTCGGCCGTTTCAATGTCGCCGATATCTCTTGCGACAAGGCTCAATTGTCGCGCCAAATCGCGTCGCACTTCATGCGTACGATAGGCGATCATCAATGCTCCGATTGCAAATCTCTTGTAGGAGATACTCTCCTGCTCCTTCCCCTCCGTCTGAAGTGATGTCCCGTATTCAAAAGCACGCTGTCCGATATCCCCCATTTCCGTTGCAATGTAATCCCTGGTTTCATCCGAATCGTCGAGCTTAAACACGCGGTCAAAGTCTTCTTTGGCTGCAGACAGATTGCCCACGTTTGCTCGACACAGACCGAGCTCGCAGATAAAGGAACATTGTCAGGTTCGGTCTGAATCGCCTCAAGGAGGCAATCGGCCGCTTCGCCGAAGTCCCCTGCTCCGAACATGGACGCATGCACGTATAGTTCGTGGCCAAGCGCTCCCGTGAAGGTCGACGACTCTGGATCGATCTCGACCGCACCGCGAAATCGATCGATCGCGAGCTCGGATTGTGTCCTCGCTCCCTCGACGTCACTCGCGGCAATTAGTTCGCCGACGGTGAGGGATGCAGTGACGCCTTCGTTGAACAACTGCTTCGCTTGATCGTTGATCATCGACAACTCATACCGTCTAGCTTATTGATTAGGAACGTTCAAATTCTGTTATGCGCTGAACTTACACGGTTCTCCGTCGAATTGCCAATGTGCAACCGAACAGGCTCGCGAAGTATCCGGGCGTAACGAAGCTGCCGAAGTTATTCTTTGCGACCCCTTTGAAACACTTGATCTTGGAAGATCGCAGCGGCTGAGACCGCTGATTTGGACAGACCTCGTAAGCTATGTCCCGTCTTTGGGACGAGTGTCAACTGGCATGCGATATTCTTCTCTTGCAGCGCCGCTTGAAACGTAACTGCCGAGTTCTTCCACGAATCATCTTCGCCGCAGATCAGCAGAAACGGGATGGCGTTTTGCCGAACGCGTGCATGGTTCTCTTCGAGAAAGTGATACGTGTTGTTTTGACGAATCAGGTCGGGATCGGACTTTAGATTCCGTTCTAGGATGTTCAAAATGAACGAACTCGTACTGTACTCCAAGTCGACGGCACCGCCTCCGTAGGCAACGGCGGCACAAAACAAGTCTGGATACTTGATCGCGAACTTCAGCGACCCGCTGGCTCCCATCGAGAACCCATGGACGGCGCGGCCGCCACGCAATGCGACCGTTCGATAACGTTCATCGACGCGAGGAATCAATTCCTTGATGATCATCGATTCGATCATGATCTTGCCGTCATGGTGATCCATGTATCCCGAATGAAACCCGTTCGGATAAACGAGTATCACTTCACTAACCCGCTCCGTCCGATAGAGGTCGTGCCAGGAATCTGCCGTAAACAAGCTCGAACATTCGTTACCGCCACCGCCGTGCAACCAACTAAACCACGGGATAGCGCCGGTCACCGTTCGCGTAACTCGGCGGCAACACGACCGAGTATCCAACGGCGGTCTTCATCGCGTCGCTTTCGAACGTTTCGTGGATCAAGCCAGGCGTCTGGGCGAGCAAGTCTTTCGAAGGTGGTTTGACCCATTGTGCATCACTGACGCGCGCGGCGAACATTGCGACAAGTAACCAACATGAGAATGATAACCTGAGTAAAGAAATCGGCATGGCACACCTCTCGCTGCATTCCTCGTGTTATGATCGCAAGTTCCGCAACGATATCCCACGGCAAGACGTGCGAGTACCGTTCGTTCAATCCAGATCCTGCGTATCAACGGCCTAGCTCCCACGAAAGTAGCCGCGGCGACGCTCGGTGAAACGAGTTTTACTTGCAACTCGCTTGTTCGCCCGGGTATTCTGTGACCCAGCAAGTGTGGCGTTGCCCGCTGTGTGGCGGACGGTATTCGAGCAAGAGAATCGCCCGCCCCTCTCGATTAGAAAAGGATGACAAGATGCGATTGGTTGCTGTTCTCTGTTTCCTGATGAGTGGTCTGGTCGTTGCTTTAGCAGTTGAGACGACGCGCGGGGCGGAGGAACAGGCATCACGGCGACAAGGCTCCCGGGCCAAACAGACAGCCAATGCAGAGGCTCAACCGGAGATTCTTGAATTGCGCCTAAAAGAATCGCCTAAGCCAAACTACGGAAAGCCAGTTCCCTCTCAGATATCTGGGCGCGTCGTCTTGCTTCCACCGGGCAACTCCCCGGGCGCGGAAGGTGTGTCGGTGACGGACGGATTCTCGGTCGTCAAGACAGATGCAAGCGGAGCTTACGCACTCAAGCCCGATCCCCGCGCAGTTTTCGTCTACATCACGCGGCCCTCTGGATATGACGTGCAGGGCGACTGGTACAAATCACTCTCTGACGAAGTCGACTTCACAATCAAGCCTGCAACCCGTGACGAGGATGAATACATTTTTGTTCATGTCACCGACACGCACGTTTCGCAGAACCGACGATCGTTGGTTGGACTAAGTCGTTTCGTTAACGAAATCAACGCGCTAACACCATTGCCGCGATTCGTCGTCAACAGCGGCGATCTTTTGAACCTGCACAAAGCCCTTGTCAGTTCTCCTGACGCTGGTCGCGCTGATTTTCGCAACTACGTGGGGATCATGAACCATTTGACGATATCGCACTATAACGTCGCTGGAGATCACACCGATTCCTCTTATCGACTTGACGAGTTTCCTCGCGGACACCTGCACTGTGGCAAGCCGTTGTATTGGGAGCACCTGGGTCCGCACTTCTTTTCGTTCGAGTACGGCAAGATTCACTTTGCGTCTGTGGATTTTGGTTATCACCTCGGCCAGCGACAGATTCTGGTCAACGGCGAGAGCCTGGAATACCCCACGCTCGAAGTCCAGTCGGTGCATGTCGAGTGGCTGAAACAGGACATGGCTCGTCGGACGCCGGAGACGTTCGTCGTCACCACGGCAGAACACGATTTAACGAAATTCTGTCCCGGCTTTCTCGAGATGGCTCGCCAGCACGACGTACGACTTCAACTGGTCGGCGACACCCACGTCGTCTCGCACAAAGCGCGACCAGTTCCGTATCGGTCTGGCGGAGCTTTAGCTGGTTGTTGGTGGAATCCCAAAGCCAACCAACTGTGTCCGGATCTTTCACCTCAAGGCTATCTGATCTATCGCGTGAAGGGCGAGCGGCTGGACTACTTTTACAAGGGCCTCGGTCGTCGCGTCGAAATCGTGTCGCATCGAATGGGTGCGGCATGGCAGGGCCGCGTCGAGGTACAGGCACATCTGGTTCAACCTGAGCCTGATGAAGCCTTGGAGTACACATTGAACGGCAAGGACTGGCATGCGATGCGCGAGATCGGTCGGCCATTCTATCGCGTACTTTACTCAGCCGAGATCGACTCCACGAATCTCCCGGACGGCCTTCTGAAGTTCGCGGTAAGAAGCACCGGCGGCGAGGTGCGCTCACGCGAATTTGTGATTACAAACGGTGCCGATTCTTTGCGATTCAAGGCCGACGCTACCTTGGCGTTTAGCGTCGGGGCCGCCACCAGTTGGACAACCTCTCGTGCGCCCGCCGACAAGGTGGACGTTCTGTTCAACGGCAAAGTCGTCGGCTTGCTCGAACCCGAAGTCAGCAGGGACTACTTGTTCAATATCCCCGCCTCGATTTTGCAGAACGCCAATACTCTATCGTTTCGATTCGTTCAGTCCGGTGACGGTCTGAATCTCAGCGGCCCACTGCTTTCGCTCGGCGAAAACAGCTTCCGCGATCTGCGTGACGCCGCGATCAGACAGGTGAAGATCGCGCATTGGGGAAACGACGCGTCCGATTGGGGAGGATTCGTCGTTGGTAACGCAGAACCACCTGACGAGACACCGTTCCACCGCAAACAGAACGTTTTCTGTTTTGTTTTGAGACCCGCTGAGTGAGACTCGCCGAGTACCCAAGCGGATTCTAGCCGAAGCGAAGACTCCGTGAGCGGTAGACACGCGTCAATCGGAACCTTGCAGCGCGACCCATGATCGATTTTGGTAGCTGCACTTGCAACCGGCCGACGCATCGGGAACGAGTACCAGTCCACCAACGGGAAAGGCGTTGATCCAGCAACCGGGACGGAGACCTCCGAAATTCTCGGTGCCGGCGGCGCGAGTCGTATCGAGGTAACCAAGCGTTCCCGATCGAAACATCAGCAGATTCTTCGAGCCAGACAACTGCCCGCAACCGTAAGACTTGGCCAAACTGAAAGTACTCGCTTCGCCTGTTAACAGATCGATCGACGAGGGCCAAGCAATAATTGTACGATCGTTGATCAAAGGACGAGTTTTGTAGTTTGCTTTGCTGTCCCACAGGCGCTCGCCCGTGCTGGCGCGAAATGCCGTCATCTTGCCGCCGACTTCCGACGGCAAACGGAAGCTGGTTGGTTGATAACACATCAGCACGACATCATGTTCGGCGCTATAGGCCACCGTCGTACCGAAGATATTGTCGATGCTGTACCACGATTGCTTGCCGGTCTTGGCGTCCAGCGCGATCAGCTCACCCGTACGATGTTCTATCGGAGGCAGTTTCGGCTTCTCGCCGCGACGTGCCGGCGCGCGAGACAGCAAATCGTCCAGCGCCAGCTCCCGATCGATCACGAACAACTTGCCTCCGCCAATGGCGATCGTGTTGTTGCGAAGTGAATTCTGCGCATCATGCCGCCACAGAACTTCGCCGGATTCAACGTCCATCGCGAACAGCAACGTCGATTCGGAATACTGCTGCTTCATTTGGGCATCAGCGCGGATATAGGCATGACGCACAACGTGCTCGGTATTCGAGAGCGAGCCGAACAGGATGCCATCTTCGCAAGCGATGTAACCCCACGTGCCTGGTTCGTCGTTCTTCTGCTTCGGCGCGACATAGGTCTGCTTCACCGAACCAGTGGCTGCGTCGATCCGGTAACAGCGATCTTTGTTACGCAAGAACACACTATCGCCGGCAATGCACATGTTGCTGCCCGTGACGGCCGTGCCAGCAAGATGGTCTGCGTTGTAAGCGTCCAGGATTCCCTCTTGCTCGAAGTGCCATAGCGAACGACCGTTGTAGGCGTCGACGGCGCGTAACCCATCGAGCCCTTCAGCGAACAATCGGCCATCGTGAAACAGCGGTGAAGGGCCGCGGCCATGTCGTTGCGGTAGTTCGAGATCGACATCTCTGAACCAGAGCATCGAGAGTGGGCCTTTGATATCGTCGGTCGAGCACAGCGTGTTCGCGGCATTGGAGTAGAGATGTGTCCACTGTCCTGCACCTGCCAACGGTCCTCGCGTCGCGACCTTCATGGAATCGATTCCGCCGATGCAGGCGATTCCGCCGTAGGGCCGCTGCAGACGAAACGCTTCCTCTGGATCAACGACTCCCGCTCCTTCGCTCAGCGCGCGAGCCGAGACGACGAGGTTCGCGAAATACTTGGGATAACTCGTCTTCGCCAGATCGCCCTGCTGCACAGTTACGCGACTGCCATAGAGACCACAAGCATCGAGCTTCCGCCTCGCCTGGGCGACGTTCTTCGGGTCAGGATCGAGAGCAACGATATGCAGCTTCGTCCGCTTTGCGAGTTCGTACGCCAAAGCCCCATCGCCACACCCCAGATCGACGCAGTATCCTTCCGTAACACCGGTTCGCTCGACGATCTCCACCGCCGCCGCCGCAAACACAGCGTTTAAGCCGTACGGATGACTTTCGGTTGCTGCTCGATGTTCGACAGGCTTCGCGTTACCGCTGGCGGCATAGCAATGGATCGTTCCACTTGCGGTGCTGACATACAACCGACCGTCCGCCGCGGCAAGGCCATACGCGATATCATCGACTTCGTCTGTCCAGATCACCTTTTGTGATTTAACGTCGATTGCAGCGAGCTTGTTCTCTTGGCTCGTGACGATCGTGTTGCCCGCTCCTATCAGCGCGGTGCCTGATGGAACGCCCTTCAACTGCCACAAAACTTCGTGCGTTGGCACCTTGACCAACTCGCCTTTGCGATCAGCCACTTCCTTGACGGTCGGTTTCAGCGCTCTCAACTGTCCAGCCGCTCCGTGTACGATGCCATCCGAATAGACGGCGACCGCACCATTGATTGGGTCAGACACGAGTTCGCCATTGTCGGTCCGATAGGTGTACCCGCCGTTGTACAGCAGCGATCCTTCGAGCAACGCGACCGTGCCTCCGCGACGTGTGTTCTCTTGAAGGCGATAGTACTCGAACTCGCCACTGGCACGCGTGAACGCCGCTGGCACGGCGCGACCCGTTGGAACGAACAGACGTTCTTTGTTTGCCAACAGATAACCCTGAGCCGATACACCGCTCTTCGCCTGGGCTCCGCCATGCGGTTGCGGCATGTCGATACCGCCGGAGCTATCGTTCCGCCAGATGATTTCTCGGGTCTCCAGATTCATCGCATGAATGAAAACCTGTTCCGATTGCCAGATCCCCGCTCCCCAGTAGAGGACGCCGTCATACACCACAGGGCCACCACGCGCTGGCCAACGCGAAACGATGCGACCGTTGCCGAGTACTCGATCGTCCCTCGCGCCGCCGCGCCAGCGATCGATCAACAAACCACGAACCGCATCCAGACAATAGAGATAGCCGTCGTCGCTGACAACGAAGATGTGATCCTTCCACACGACGGGTGCAAATCGAATCGGGCCATCGGTGAAGAAAGACCACTTCAATTCGCCAGTTGCCGCGTCGATCGCGTACACCTTGCAATCGGTCGAGCTGCCGAAGTAGACCATGTCATGTGCGACTACGACATGATTCGTCCGATCAAAGCTCATGCGCTCGTCTCGAGGCCAAGCCGATTGAGGCGGATGAGCAGGCTGCCAAGACCAATGACGTGACATCTCCTTCGGAAGAGAGTCGGTGGTGTAGCCGCGCCGAGCTGCATCGCCTCGCCAAGTCGGCCAATCGGCACCGATCGCTGACGCAACACAGCATCCCATCACAAACATTATCTGGATTGATTTCAACATCGTTCGTCACTCGCCGAAAAGGGGAAAGGCTCGCTCGCGGAGGTCAAAGGGTTTCTCAAGTTGTATCATGAGCGGGATACTGTGGGAAATCTGCGCCAAGAGCGTGTCTCGACGAGCGAAGATTTGTCGCGTCGCGGTGTACAATGCGTGCGATCACAAGCAAGCGGTCGCGACACGTTTCACGGAGCAAGTATGGATTGGTCGATCATTACCGAAGTTAGCGCTCACCTCTCGAGCGGCGTACCGTTGTTCGGGGCCGCCATCGTGATTTTGATTGCCGCTCGGTTTCTGTTCGTGCTGAGTACTCCGTTCCAAGTAGGCGAAGACCTTATCGACGCGGAGAATCCGGCCGCAGGCGTGGTCTTCGCAGCATACTTGTTCAGTGTTGCACTCGCCTTGATCGGAACAATGTTTGGTCGAGGCCAGGACGACACGCTCGTTGCGATGGCAAAGATTCTCGTCGAAGGCACGATGGCAATCGCTCTGCTGCGAATCAGCATTTGGGTGAACGATCGCTTTATCCTTCATCGCTTTTGCATCGTGAAGGAGCTTCGCGACGACAAGAACCTTGGCGTCGGTTTTTGTGTGGCAGGTTCATGCATCGCTAGTGGTTTGATTTTGAACGGAGCGATAACGGGGTATAGCAGCAACTTCGGATACGGGCTGCGAGACATCGCGATCTTTTGGCTGCTGGGCCAAGTCGTGTTTGTCGTTGCCGCGTATGCATACCATCGCATCGCCCGGTATGACGTTCATGAGTTGATCGAGTACGACGACAATGTTGCGGTTGGGATCGGCTTTGGTGCGTTCCTTGTTAGCCTCGGTCTCGTCGTTCGAGCCTCGATAATTGGTGCCGGGTTAGAGCCATTAAGCACGGAGTTACTGCGTGCCTTGCTGCTGGCATTCGTCGGCACACTCGGCGTACTCGCAACGAGTGCGATGGCCACACGAATGTTAACCGCCAAGTTGAACTATGAAGACGAAGTCGAAATGCACGGCAACGTCGCCGTGAGTTCCGTGACCGCAACTGCTACGCTGGCGGCAGCGATGTTGTTGGCCTCAATCATTCAAAGGTAGAAGACTGTGCGCTCGATAGTTCCGTGTCTCAAGACGATCTGCTTTTTGCTTATCCTCGTGAGTTGCCTGCTAGATTGCGACTTTGCTTCCGGGCGTGCTGGTGGTGGTGGCGGATTCAGTGGCGGAG
Source organism: Planctomycetota bacterium (assembly GCA_014381825.1). Taxonomy (GTDB): domain Bacteria; phylum Planctomycetota; class Planctomycetia; order Pirellulales; family Pirellulaceae. The sequence continues at coordinate 12,360 of JACNKX010000152.1, read as the reverse complement.
GCGGTGGTGGTTTTAGCGGTGGCGGAGGTGGATTTGGGGGCGGTGGTGGTTTTGGTGGCGGCGGTTTTAGTAGTGGAAGCGGCGGTAGCAGTGGACCTGTCGATGTATCGATCATGCTGATCATTGTCGCCATCGTCATCATCGCGATCGTCATCGAGAAGCGTAAAGCGTCAGCCAGAACGAGCGGGCCCTTTCGGATCAGCGATTACGATGGCGAAAGGTCCACGCGCAAGGACGAAGCAACCGCTCAAGCGACGATACAAGCCAGTGATCCCGATTTCGAGACAGCTAGCTTCTTGAGCCGCTTTCGCGCGGCGTTCCTTCAAATCCAAAACGCTTGGCAGCTTCAGGATATGAAGCCCGTTCGGCACTTTGTCTCGGACAGCATCTTCGAGCGATTCACGCTCCAGCTCCAAGAGCAGCAAGACATGGGCTACCGGGATCAGATGGATCAAATTCAAATTCGTAGCTCGCTCCTCGCAGAAGCAATCGCCTCGCAAGTGTTTGACGTCCTGACCGTGCAAGTCACTGTATCCGCCATTGATTACCGCGTGTCGATTGAGACAGGCAAGCACGTGTCGGGCAGCCTATCGCCGGAACGATTCACCGAGTATTGGTCGTTCGTGCGCCGTCGCGGAACGCAGACGGATGCAGACAAACTGGGATTGATCGAAGGCTATTGTCCAAACTGTGGCGACTCGATCACTATCAACCAAGTTGAGAAGTGTGCATCCTGCGATGCAATGCTGAGAAGCGGCGAATACGACTGGGTCTTGTCCGAAATCACGCAAGCCAGTGTGTGGCGAGAGCGTGGTACTGAGGAATTCGAGATGGCGCTTCGCTATCGCGAACACAGTGATCCGGGATTCAACGTCCAGCATCTTGAAGACCGCGCATCGGTGATCTTTTGGCGAAAGGCGATGGCCGACCGACTGGGAAACACACAGCCCTTGATGAAGATGGCGACGGCCGAGATTTGTGGCGAGTACGATGCCGCGTACAAGAAGGACGCCGCAAGCGACGAACGACTCTATTTCGGCGGATGTTCCGTGGGATCGGTTGAACTGTGTGGAATCGTCGAGGCGGACAAGGTCGATTACGCTCTCGTGGAAGTTCACTGGTCCGCCAATGCCTATGGCGTTAGCGCTAACAACACCGTCAAAGATCACGGACGTTGGCGACGGTTCCGCAGTCTCTTTGTGCTGATGCGGCGAGGTGGAGTCCAGACGAACATCGAGCGAACGATCGATTCGGCGCACTGTCCAACTTGCGGCGCGCCTGAATCCGATTTGGCCTCGCATGCTTGCGAGTTTTGCGAGACCGTTCTCAACGACGGACGTCACGATTGGGTCCTATCGGAGTGCCACATGAGAAACTCGGATGCAGCACAGGCGTGGCTGACGAAAGCAAGAATTTCGAGACCAACACAGCCGACATCCCCACGCGAAACTCCTCTCGACCGCCATCGAGACTTTGCATTGAGCCACGCCGATGTGCTCGCCTGGACGATTGGCGTCTTAGCGGCTGACAAAGTGATTGACGATCGCGAACGGCAGGTGATTCAGCGCTTAGCCAGCGATCAACGCATGACCGAACCAATGGTCAGCGGTCTCATCGAATCGGCGTTAGCAGGCGAACTCGATACTCCAGCCCCGCCAACTAGAGAAATCGGAAAGGTCTGGATGGAGCAGATGGCGGACGTGGCTCTCCTGGATGGCGTCGTGCAGCCGGACGAGCGAGCGACCTTGGTCGGACTAGGTAAGAAGGCTGGCTTGACCGGTATCGATGTCAACTTACTGGTCAACAAACGTCGTGCTGAACGCCATCGCGAAGCTCGCGCGCGTCAGACATCGCAACCGCAACTAACCGAGACGACGTCAGTCGACCACACGTTGCTGGAAGCTCTCTTTTGCGTGATGGCATCCGATCGCAAAGCCACAAAGACAGAACGCGCGGCGATCGCGAATATACTTTCCAAAATCGGATCGCCACTGGCTTCGGAGGAACTCGACGAAGCCATGACCGCTTTCGTGGCGAGGGTGAGAGAGAATGGCGTTCGCAAGGTAGTGGATGCATGCGTCGAAGATTTAAGGGAACAATCTAGCGAGTCGGCCAACAAGAGAACAGTCAAGCGAGCACTCGCAATCGTCGCTAGGGCTGACGGCACGATTGAGCAGGAAGAAAAGGAGATCGTCGCCGAGCTACTGTCGGCTATCGAGTAACTCATCAAACAACGCTTCTAAATGTTGTAGCCCGACATCCAGAGAATAGTGCTTGATAACATGCTGTCTGGCCGAACTCGTCTTTGCTTGCCACGAAGAGTGATCGGCGATGGCGGCTTGGATTGCGTCGGCCAGTGCGTTCGCGTCTCCGGCGGGAACGAGGCTGCCAAACTGGCTTTCGTCGCCCAGAATCTCGCGCGGCCCGCTCGGGCAATCGGCGGCGAGTACAGGGGTCCCGCAAACCATCGCCTCGATTAAGGCATTCGGCATACCTTCAGATAGCGACGGCAAACAGAAAAGTTGCGCGTGCTTAACGAATGGGAGCGGGTTCGCCTGATATCCCGCGAAACAAACGAACTCATCAAGATCGTGTTCGTCGACAAACTCACGAAGCTCTTGCTCCGCCGGCCCATTGCCAACCAGCCGCAAGCGAATCTGTTTAAGGCCGTCAGAATTGACGAGCCGGTCCATTGCTCCCAGCAGGTGAATGTGGCCTTTCTCTTGACTTAACCGTCCAACGGAAACGATCTCAAAGCGATCATCTTCGTACTGATCAAACGACTCGTTCGAGGCTTCGTCGATCTGGTCAATGTCAAACAGATTAGGGCATGTGACAACTTGCGATGGACGCAACGCAAAGAAGTCGAGCAATCCTTGTCGCACGCCATCGGACACCGCGACAACTCGATCGGCGGTCTGATAAGCGCGGCGTAGCAAGTATCGTTTTGCAAAGGCAAAGCGTGAATGGAGCAGCGCAAAATCACGACTCGGATCACCGACCGCGACCGAAATGCGTGGAACTGCCTTTCGCTTCATCGCGAGCGATGTGGTCAGCGTCATTTGCGACGCACGATCATAGACCAGATCGACCTGCTCGCGATCGATCACTCGCACGAGATCGCGAGCTTGAGAACATAGAATACGCCCAGGGAAATTCAAACGCGGATAAGTGCGTTCATCCCAGTAGACAATGACGCGTACATCGCTCGGGACTTGATCCAGCAATTCGCCTTCGCGATTGACCAAATACAGCAACGGCGCGAATTGCTCGCGGTTGAGATGCGTCAAGATTCGTAAGACCTGACGCTCGGCACCGCCAGCACCAAGTGAACCAAGCACAAAGAGTATCTTTCGCTTCGACAACGCAGCGAATCCAAGTGTAGAAAATGGTGATGGCTTGGCGAGCCGTTATTCCGATTCGAGTTTGCTATACAATGTAGCGCGGCCAATACCGAGTACTTTGCACGCTTTCGTTTTGTTCCCACCGCAACGTTCAAGCACAAATCTTATGTGTCGTTCCTCGGCTTCCTTGAGCGTCATCATCGCCGGAGCCGTCGCACTTGTCGCTGTTAAATTGGGCAGACCGAGATCAACGGCATCCATTTCCTCGCCTTGGCCAAGAACAACCGCGCGTTCCACGGCGTTCTTCAATTCACGCACGTTACCAGGCCAGCGATGCCCACGAAGAGCGTCCATCGCGTCGTTGGAAAGTCGCAGTGGACCGCGACCCATCTGGCTGCGGAACGATTCGACAAACAACGCGGCGAGTTCGATGACATCATCTTCACGATCTCTCAGCGGTGGCATCTTGATATCAATCACTCGAAGCCGATAGTACAGGTCTTCGCGGAATTGCTGCTGTTCGATCATCTCGGGCAAATTGCGATGCGTCGCGGCGAGCATGCGCACGTCAACGCTGATCTCTTCGTCTCCTCCAAGTCGCTGGAACGGATGACCTTCGAGGACTCGTAATAACTTGGCTTGGCAAGCAAGACTCATCTCGCCAACTTCGTCCAAGAAAATAGTTCCACGGTTCGCTCGCTCGAACTGGCCAATGTAGCGTCGATCCGCTCCCGTGAAGGCACCCACCTCGTGGCCAAACAGCTCGCTTTCCAGCAACGACTCGCTGAACGCGGCGCAATTGACCGTCACGTACGGACCTGCGCTGTATCGACTCATATCATGGACCGAGCGCGCGACCAACTCCTTGCCGGTCCCACTCTCGCCAAGAATCAGCACCGTCGAACTGGCCGGCCCAACGCGGCCAATCTGGTCGACCACGCACTTCATCGCCGCACTCGATCCGACCAGTTTGTTCTGGCTCGACAGCCGTCGCCGCAACTCGGCGTTCGCCAATTCCAAACGTTCGCGATGTTCGAGATTCTCCAGTGCCAATCCCGCTTGGTGCGCAACGACCACTGAGAAATCAAGGTCGCTACGCGAGAACGGGCCGCGCTTTTCGGCGCGATGACATTCGATGGCACCGCGACAACTCTGCGGACCCGGAATCGGCACGCCGAGCGCCAAACCGACGGTGGCCGGTGAATCGGTTACAGAATCGTCGTCCGAGTTATCGGGATGATCGATGAGAATCGCTTTGCTTTTCTCGACGGCGAGGCTGCTGAGCAGATGCTTCTCTTCCACGTCACCCCAACGTCCGGCACATCGCAATCGTCCGTCGGCTGCCACCAGCCAAACCGAGACGGCATCGGCGTCGATTCCATCGACCAACGCATCAATCGCCGAACGGATCAAGACGTCAACATCGGAGTGCTGATGCAGTAAGTTTGCTAAACGACATAGCACGGCAGAATTACGAACGATCCGAGACATCGAATCGCTAACACTCTCCTCCACGAGCCCGCCGCCCGATTGGAGATCTTTGTCTCGGCCTGCCATTGTCGTCGCGCGGAAGACTGATGTTTGAACATCGGCCGACTCCGCTTCGGATGCGTCATCGACAAACAGAAGCAAACGATCGCCAATGCGAATCAAGTCGCCAGGCTCAAGCAGACTCTGCTCGATCGGCTGCGAATTGACTTGAGTGCCGTTCAAGCTGTCGCAGTCCTCGATGTGCCACCGGTCTCCACGTTGCGAAATCCGCGAGTGCATACGGCTGGCTTTATCGTCATCGAGCTGAAGGTCATTCGAGATGTGTCGTCCGATCGTGACGCCCTCCGCCGCCCCTTCCAGAGAGAGTGTCACTCCAGAATTCGGTCCGTTCAATACAACGATCGAATACGACATTGATTCGAGCCCATTCTCGTAGAGCATTAAAAGCTGGAAAGCGGCCGAATCCACGTTTTGTGAACTGCCGCTTTATCGTACGGATACCGAGCGCTCTAAACAACCATGTTGTATGGATGTAAGGCGCAACGTGTCTTGTCTCGGGAACGACGATCGACTTCATATATGACGCAACAACTTTCTGCATAGACACTTACAACTCCAATAGGAAGAAGAAATAACTGATTGGCACGGTCAATGCTTTACAGATACGGCATCAGGCATATCGGCGGCTGTGTCATTCGGGGGAATGACGCAGTGCTGTAGTAACACAGCGCGGTAGGAACCGCACGTCTTGGAACCGGAACCGGAACAGGGAATCAATGCCATGTCGACTAAAAAAAGCCAAAGATTGCGCCACCGAACACCAAAAGCCCGAAAGCCCAATCGGCGATCACTGTTTTTCGAGAGCCTCGAAATTCGCCGAGTGCTAGACGCGAGTGCGCTGCTCAGCCCAACGGGAACGGTATCGGTCGAAGGGACCGAAGACGCCGACCGAATCGTCGGCTTCGTCCGCGACGCAGAACTCTGCTTCAACATCAACGGCGCGGAAGTCTGTTACGACAACGCCAGCGTTCGCAACATCCGCATCTCCGGACTTGGCGGCGATGACCATATCGAACTCAAGCCAAGCGTCCAACAACGGGCCCTGTTGCTGGGCGGTCGCGGTAGCGACACGATTATTGCCGGATCGGGAGCTACCAGCGCGCTCGGCGGCTCAGGCGTCGACACCATTCATGGCGGCCCGAAGGCAGATCGACTGCGAGGTGGTGCCGATAACGATGTCATTCATGGCAGTGGCGGCAACGACATTATCCGTGGCGATCGCGGCTCGGACTACCTGGAAGGTGGTGACGGCAACGATCAATTGAACGGCGGCGAATCGGGCGACGTGATGTTTGGTGGAGCTGGTGACGACACGATGTTCGGCGAAGGTGGCGACGACTATCTGGTCGGCGGAAGCGGCAATGACTTCATGGACGGAGGCGACGAGAACGACTGGTTGTGGGGCGACGCCACGAATAGCTATCCCGACGGCTATACCGATCCCGTTCGATACACACTTGAATTCGTGAACACAAATCGCGGTCACGACGTCATGTACGGCGGCCAGGGTACCGACATCATGCTTGGTGGTAACGGCAACGATTTCATTCGCGGCGACGACGGTAACGACGCGATTGTTGGCGGAGCCGGCGACGATACCCTGGCCGGTGCCAACGGCGACGACGTCGTTCTCGGCGACTGGCGTTTCGCGACGGATGGAACTGATCCTCGCGTCACCGATCGACTCGAACGACTTGCCGCACCCGTTCGCGATGTCATCGACGCGCAACTTCGCGGACACGACGTCGAGCCGGTCGATGTAGCGCAGCCAACGTTTAACGACAATATCTACGGCGGAGCTGGCGACGATCTGTTACTCGGCATGCAGGGCTCCGACTCGATCTATGGCGACGCTGACATCATTACCTCGACGGCAGGCGGCAACTTAGCGGACGCCGAGAGAGGTGAAGATACAACGCTCGATGCGACGTCAGCAGTCGGCTTTACCGCGACGGCTTTAGCAGTACCAGTTCCACTACCCGAGCCAAGCTTCAATGATGTGATCTTGGGCGGTAGCGGCGACGACGAACTGCATGGCGAGCAAGGCCATGATCAAGTCTTTGGCAATGGCGGGAACGACTCGCTCAGCGGTGGTTCCGGCAGCGATTGGATGGAAG
>JACNKX010000152.1:0-4858 GCA_014381825.1 Planctomycetota bacterium | reverse complement strand
TCGACGACGAGACACGCGACAAAGTCCTGGCGACGAGCGCCATCGCTGAATCGTTACTCGTCCGCGATGTGGAAGCCGAATTGGTCGATGCGGTAACCGTTGAGCATGGCATGATTGAGCCTACCATGATTGATCCCGGTATTGTCGATCCGGGCATCGTTGATCCACAGCCTGTGGTCACATTCAACGACACGATTGCTGCCGGAGCCGGTAACGACGTCGTCTTTGGTCAACTTGGTAACGACGACATCAGCGGCAACGAAGGCGACGATGAATTGCGAGGTGGGCGAGGCAATGATCGTTTGCTGGGTGGCGCAGGTGCGGACCAGCTGTTTGGTGGACTCGGTGATGACGAGCTGCGAGGCGGTGCGGGAATGGATCTGCTGGACGGCGGTGCGGACAACGACCGGCTGTTCGGTGGTGATGACGTTGACGTGCTGATCGGAGGCCCAGGCAACGACTACTTCGATGGCGGAGCCGCGGCGGACTTCATTCTGGCGCAAGATGGATACGTTGATCTATTGTGCATCGACGAACTGGACATCGTCTCGTCAGACTTGGATGACGAATTTGGCTGTGAGGACGAACTATAAACGAACCGAAACTAGAGTTGGCTCCGGCGGGAGCGAGTCTCGGGCGCTTCCAAAACAACGAGGTGATCCGACGACCCGCCGGCCAACTCTAGTCATTAATCTACGAAGCGAGAGCCGATGCCTGAGGCTTGAGGGGTGGTTGGTCCTGGGAAGAGCCAGCCACCTCTCTTTATATTTCTACCGTCCACGCCTCCGGACGTCCTGCCGATTCTCGGCGATTGCCCCGCAATGCCTTTTCATGGGGCCCTAAGCTCGCTAGGCTAAATGCGTTGAATTCATCGGATTGCTGAATTCCACCCAGTACACGGCGCATTCAACGCGAGCCTAGAACTTCGCAATGCCGTCGCATTCGAGCGAACCCGCAAAGGAGCCTCATCATGGCTGAGTACAAACGGTTCGAGGTCACGAATCAAGATGATGTCACGGTCCTTCGACTCGTCGACGCGGAACTATCCGATTTGGTGTTGCAAGATGCAGTCTATGACGAGCTGATTGCGCTAATCGAAGCTGACAATCCACAAAAATTGCTGATCGATTTCAGCGCAGTTCAATATTGCACAACCGGCATTATCAATAGCCTACTAACGACAAAAAAACGGGTCGTCGCGAACGGTGGTGCATTTAAAATGTGCGGGTTGACGAAGCATGTGCATGATGCCTTTAAGGCGTTAAACCTAGAAAACACAGTCTTTGAAGTCTATGCGACGCCGGTCGAAGCGTTGGCTGCGTTCGCCGGATAATCCGCGAGAAGCCGGATCAGTTGTCTTTGGATGAAGCGAGAATTGAGGTTGGATTGACTTCTTTTCTTCCGATACAATGAACTGCGTTGACTGATGTCACTTTCGGGGCCTACCTACCCTCCATCCCCCCTGGCCTACCCGCTCCCGCAATTGGAGACGACGATGCTTCGAGTTACCGGTGACCGCTATCGATTGTGTGACGATCTGACTCGGCGAGACGTGCTCAGAGTCGGAGCCCTCGGTCTGGGCGGTTTGACGCTTCCCGGGCTGCTCCGCGCCGAGGCTGCCGCGGGAATTCGGAACTCGCACAAATCGGTCATCATGATCTACATGGTGGGTGCTCCGCCGCATCAGGACATGTATGACTTGAAGCTCGACGCGCCGGCTGAGATCCGCGGCGAGTTTCAACCTATCACGACGCCGGTTCCCGGCATTCAGATCTGCGAGCACATGCCTCGACTCGCGGCGATCATGGACAAGTGCGTACCGTTGCGATCTGTTTACGGCTCGCCAAGCGGGGCTCACGATTCGCATATCTGCTACACGGGTCGAGCCAAACAGAACGAGCCTCGAGGCGGCTGGCCATCGATCGGTTCGACGGTCGCCGAACTCAAAGGGCCGACTAGCCCAGAAGTGCCTCCGTTCGTTGGACTCGCTCCAGACGCTGGCCATCCGCCCTACGGATCCCCTGGGCTTCCCGGCTTCCTGGGAATCGGAAACGCAGCGTTTCGCCCGTCCGGCCCGGCACAAAACGATATGACTTTGAAGGATCTGTCGGGTGATCGACTTGCCGATCGAAAGACGTTGCTCGGCAGCTTCGATCAACTGCGGCGCGAAGTGGATGCAAGTGGCGACCTTGCCGGACTCGATGCGATCAACGAGCAGGCCTTTAATATCTTGACTTCAACGAAACTGGCTGAAGCACTCGACATTTCGAGAGAAGCTCCAGCCGTTCTCGCGCGGTACGGTAAGGGCGATCCGAAACGGTACGGCGACGGAGCACCTCGCAATTTAGAACATTTCCTCATGGCCCGACGCTTGGTCGAGGCTGGTGCCCGCGTTGTCACTTTGAATTTTGGTCGCTGGGATTTCCACAGCAGCAACTTCAGCGAGGCGAAGAACACGCACCTCCCGATGTTCGACCAGGGATTGTCCGCGTTGATCGAGGATTTGCATGCTCGCGGCATGGACAAGGACGTCGCGGTTGTCGCGTGGGGCGAGTTCGGTCGCACTCCGCGAATTAATGCAAATGCTGGCCGCGACCACTGGCCGCAAGTCGGTGGTGGGTTAGTCGCCGGCGGCGGTTTCCGCACCGGACAGGTCATCGGAGCAACGGACCGGCTGGGCGGTTCCATTGCCGATCGTCCCGTCCATTTTGGCGAAGTCCACGCATCCCTCTACCGCTTCCTCGGTATCGACGCGCTTCGTACCACAGTTCGCGACCTTTCGGGCCGACCTCGTTATCTGGTTGATGATTTCGAAGCGATGCCCGAGTTGATCTGAGCGCGAGATCTTAACGCTTTGCCGCCGCGAAGTTCTTCGCGTGGAAACGCATAATCTCCAGTCCCGCAGCTTCGTAGATTTCCCGTGCGCTATGCGTGGCGTCAGGAACGAACAGCGCGTCGAAAGGGATCTTGAGCGTGCGTAGGAATTTCAAGTACGCAAGATTGTTCTCGTAGTTGAAGCCAGCTGTTCCAACGTGATTCAGAAAGTTAAGAGGGGGCTCGGGGTGCTTGGCGTACTGCCGAGCCAAGTCATACGTGTTGTAGCCTGGAGCGAATTTCAGACTTTCGTTCTCGCGACCATCGTTTTCCGAGATGCTCTTCTCGGTCGCATGCCCGGCTCCACCAGGTGCCGCTGAGCAGAAGAGCTGCGGATGTTTGAACATGATTCGCGTGGTGCCTCGACCACCCTGCGAGAAACCTTCTAACCCTCGTCCGCTCCGATCCGCGATCGTTCGATACGTCCGGTCGACGTGAGGAATCAGCTCACTAGTGAAAACATCTTCCCCCAATGATTTCTTTTCGGGATAGTCGTAGTGACTCACTTCGCCACCGTTCACGAAGACGTAAATTGCTGGCGGAACCTTTCCCGACGCAACAGCTTCATGAACGTAAGAAGACAATCCAACACTCTTGATCTCGCTGCCAGGGCGACCGCCATGCAGGTAGTACACGACTGGAAATCTTCGCTCCGGTCGGTCGCGGTCACCATATTGTGGTGGCAAATAGATGCAATATCCAACATCAATCGCCATTGATGGACTCTCGAAAGTGGCATGTTGCACTAGCGGATACTTGCCATCGGGCAGCGGATTCACCCAGCTAAACGGGGCCGGTTGTTTCTCTGGATCGGTCTTCGATTGCTCTCGGTCCTCGGCGGAAACGTTATCCCGAACCAAGAGAATGGCAAAGCAAACGAATAGAAACCGTGTTGTTTGCGCGTTGATCATCTAATCAGTCTCGATGGTGGCCGATATTCCGTTTCTTTCTAACAACCGCCTCGCATGGACCTATCGTAACACGCAAATCCCCCACCGGTTCTCAGCCAAGTCGCTCGGCTGCTGTATTCCTGTTGACGAATCGGATATGATTTTTTGCAGCGACGATATCACTAGTGATAGTTGCCCAAGACTGCGTGATAGAGAAAGGACTTAATATGTCAGACATGTTGCCTCTGTTGTTGGCTGCTGAATGGGTCATGCCAGTTCTGGTTGGCGCTGGGATCTTTGGCGTCATTTTTTTCGGCATCTTCGGTATCGCCGCAATGGTCTACGGGAACATGTGGATCCAGGCATACATGTCGAGTGCAGATGTCAGTCTTTTCGCCCTAATCGGGATGGGTTTTCGCCAAGTGAATCCACGGATTGTTGTGGCGGCAAAGATTATGGCCGCGCAAGCAGGTCTCGACATCGGGCGCCGGGACGGTATCAGCACCGCGCGCGTAGAAGCTCACTTTCTTGCCGGCGGCAACGTGATGAATGTCATTAACGCGATCATCGCCGCCCATCGCGCCGGGATCGATCTTGATTTTGATCGTGCGGCGGCGATCGACCTGGCGGGCCGCGACGTCCTGGACGCCGTCCGAACAAGCGTTCAACCAAAAGTAATTGACTGTCCCGATCCTCGGCGAAGCGGCAAAACCGTTCTGAGTGCAATCGCGAAAGATGGCGTCGAGCTACGGACTCGCACTCGAGTGACGGTTCGTACCAACTTGGAACAGCTGATCGGTGGAGCGACAGAAGATACCGTGATCGCTCGCGTCGGTGAGGGAATCATCACGTCTATCGGATCTTCGGCGACGCATCTCGAAGTCCTGGAGAATCCGGATCGCATTTCGCGAGCTGTATTAGATCGTGGGCTTGACGCTCAGACGGCATTCGAGATCGTTTCGATCGATATCGCGGATATCGATGGCGGTGATCAAATCGGAGATCGTTTACAAGCGGATCAGGCCGAAGCGGACACTCGCGCCGATCGCGCGGTGGCGGAACAACGACGCGCCGAAGCGGTGATCCCTGAGCCG
>JACNKX010000139.1 GCA_014381825.1 Planctomycetota bacterium | reverse complement strand
GGCACAAGAGCGAACGGCGGATGCGAAGGTATTCGCAGACCGAGCCGATTTGTTGTCGAGCTTGGAGCATCAGGTCTATGCGCTCGAATTCCGACTGGTATCAGACATCCTCGAAAACCTCGGCCGCGAATGGGAGTCGTTAGGGTGGGCGCAAGTCGCCATCCAATACGCTCGCCCCAAAGACGATGTCATCTGGGCGCACCAGCGAGTTTCTCGTCTGCGTCAGACTGTCACAGCGGACACGCCTTTGGTCCCCGACCAACTTGCCCTGAGTCTCGACCTCTCCGATTGGCCGTTGCCGGACTGGAACGCTGGATTGCCATCGAGCCGCGAGGCGGTTTCGGGCGATTTGACGTTCGTCGACACCTCCGAGTCAGCTGGGATCTCTTTTTCGTATTTCAATGGCGCCGACGCCGCTCACGCATATATGTTCGAATTTAGTGGCGCAGGCGTCGCGGTGTTGGACTATGACGGTGATGGTTGGCCGGACATCTATCTGACGCAAGGTTGCCCCTGGCCGGTCGACCCAAGCCAGGACCAATACAGGGATCGCCTGTATCGAAACCTGGGTAACGGAAGCTTCGAAGATGTGACGGAGGCCGCGCAACTGGTCGATAAGGGATTTGGCCAAGGTGTGGCAGCTGGCGACTTCGACAACGACGGTTTTCCGGACTTGTTTGTCGCCAATATCGGCGAGAACCAGCTCTATCGAAACAATGGCGATGGGACGTTCAGCGACATGACGACGGAAGCGGGGCTAGGTGGAAAACGCTGGACCATTAGCACGCTCATCGCGGATCTCAGCGGCGACGGGTTGCCCGAGCTGTATGAGGTCAACTACCTGGGTGGGGACGACGTCTTCACCAAAGTGTGCGCTTTCAACTCGCCACCTGTTCAGTGCTCGCCGCTCTTTTTTCCAGCCGAGAACGACAGGCTCTTCAAGAATTTGGGAGATGGTCGTTTCCGCGACGACAGCCAGCAATCCGGGATCCTCAATCCGAATATCGTCGCCAATGGCAAGGGAATGGGAATCGTTGCGGCCGATTTCGACGGCTCTCACCGTCTCAGCCTCTTCATCGCCAACGATACGACCAACAACTTCTTCTTTCTTAATCAAACGAACCCTGGAGCGGACCTGTTGTTCGCCGAGCGGGCCCTCGTTTCCGGCTTGGCGTTGTCGCTATCTGGTCGCAGCGCCTCCTGCATGGGCATCGCCGTTGGCGATGTAAATCGGGACAATCGCCTGGACCTGTTCGTTACCAACTTCTTCGACGAACCCAACAACTTGTTCGTTCAGACGGAATCCGGGCTGTTCAACGATGAAGTCCGAGAATCCCGCTTACATGCCCCCGGTTATATGCTCGAAGGATGGGGGGCTCAACTTCTTGATGCGGACTTGGATGGGCTTGTCGATCTGGTGGTGGCCAACGGGCATTTGGACGCTTACCCGCACACAACGGGGACCCCGCTCATGCCGACTCAGGTGTTTCGCAATTCGGGTGACCGTCAATTTGTCGAGGTCCCGTCGAATGACCTTGGGGGGTTTTTTGAGAGGAAGTATCTGGGGCGAGCCGTCGCTCGACTCGATTGGAACCGGGACGGTAGACCCGACATATTGGTGACGCATGTACATGTCCCGACCGCCCTGCTAACCAACCAGACAGAGGATACAGGCCATTTTCTGGCCGTCCGACTTTGCGGCGTGCAGTCCGCGCGAGACGCCATTGGGGCCACGGTGTCGATCCGCGCCGGCGGACAATCTTGGTCAAAACAGCTCGTGGCGGGCGACGGTTATCAGGCAAGCAACCAGCGGCAGCTTATTTTCGGACTGGGGTCAGCCGCCGAGGTCGATGAAGTGAAGATCAGCTGGCCCTCGGGCGTCGAAGAGACCCATCGCGGATTGACCGCGGACACGCAGTTATTGTTCATCGAAGGTGCGTCGAGCCCGATCGAACTGTAGCCGTCATCGAACTGTAGCTGTTTAGCTCCACAGCGCCACCTTCATCGAACAGTTCGAGGGATTGAACCCGCTCGTGAGTCTCGGCTCGCTCCGCACGGACAGCAATTCGTCCGTTCTGCACGGCCCCTTGAAGTTCTGACGAATTTCGTCCAGAACTTCACGAACAAGCTGCATCTGGTTCGCGACGCGAACAAACCCTGATGCGATCTCAGTTCGGCCGATTCGGACACACTTTCTTTGGCCATGGTGGGTCACCAGAGTGCCGCAGAGTTCTCGATCCGTCAACAAATCGGCACGGCGTTATTCACCAGACCGCTTCGGCGGAAAGACTTCTAGCTCGATCAGCAGTTCACGATGACGTACTCGCAACAGCTCGTTGATGCGCAATACGGCGATCGTAGTTCGACCAACGGCGGTCTGCCCGTTGAGCGTTGCCCCGTTCCATTCAAAATGCTCGGCCCAATTCTGCTGTCGTGGATTGAACAGCGGTTGGAGTTCATCCGATTCGGGATCGTAGCCGGCAGGGTTTGGGCCTTTGAATAGGCTGCACGCGGCGCAACACCATGCGAGGTTCTCCTCGACAGTTGGGCCGTCGTGCTTTTGCGGCCGGATGTGGTCAAGATGAAACGGGCGCCGGTCGTGGTTTTGCGGAAGCTGGCAGTATTCGCAGCATGAATCCGCTCGTTCAATGACCAACTGGCGTAGCGAAATCGGCACACTCTAGGTGGTGCCGTTTCCGTTGGAATGCTTTAGCGAAAGACGGGCCTTTGCCTGCAGGATGCCAATGACTTGGCCTACGTTGACGTACGCTTCCAATTCTTCGCGTTCTGAATCAGACAACTCGCCCTGACCGTTTCGGTTGGCAAGTTCTTCCATTCGGGACTTGGCGTCGTCGTTGAACGCCCAACGCAGGACTGCGCTGGCTTCGGGAGCGGGCATGTCGTCTCTGTCCGGGCTGATAATGCCGGTCCAGATGTCGACTTCGTTGATTGATCTCGTACCCATAATTCTATTCTATCACAGAAATACCGCTCAAATCCAACTCTGTTTGGGCAGATGCTCTCAACCAGCTGTGTTTCAAACATTTCGAGCGACCTGCTGGCCGAATCGCTGTTGAGACACTTTTGCTAATCACGTCTCCGCGGTTTCGGATTGTACCGAGGCGGGGTCAATGTTTTCTCCGGGCGTCTTCGCCGCGAAGCGTTTTCGTGACTCGTCCCGACGGTTTGTGGTTTGTACCTAGCAAGCCTAGTAAGCCTAGCGAGGCCCAGAGGCGAGCGTACGAAGTTCGGTCGCAGCCAGCGCCCGGCGATAGATTCGCAGGTCGCGCATTTTTCCATTAAAGTGGTCGTGTTGGCCAAACCCGACCAATAGTGGCTCTCGATTCGTAAGATCATAATCAGACCGATCGAAGCGGGTCGATGTGGCAACGAGACCTCCGTTGATGTACAGCTTGATCATCTCACCCGACTTGACGACCGCCAGATGTTGCCATCCTGGCGGTAGTGAGCGATCGTGGCTGACACATCTGCCCGATTCAAGGGAATAGACGTGACCTGACGGCAAGGTTCCGGCGAACAACTTGCCCTGATAGACCGCCATCGACCATACGCGACGATAGAGAACGTCGGGTGTCGTGTCGAGTTGTCCGGTATCGGACCAACCTTTCGCACCGTCATACCGAAAGACTTTGCCCAACGGTAACGTGCCACTGTAGAGTTTGCCGTTGTAGACGGCCATTGCCATCACTTCTTGTTCGTCGCCGAGACGACCGAGACTGGAGAATCGATTGGGACCATCAAACTGGAAAACCGTGCCGGTCGGCCACGTGCCAAGGCAAATCCGTCCCTGATAGATCGCCGCCGAATAGGTCTGGCCCGTATTCGGGACCGTTCCCAGAGGCGTCCAGTCGGATTTTCCCTCATAGCGAGCGAAACCCTGCTTGCCAAATACGGTCGCGTAGAG